>CAKZRP010000028.1 GCA_937146765.1 uncultured Paracoccaceae bacterium
AAGGTCTCGACGGCGGCGTTGTCGTAACAGTTCCCGGTCCCGCTCATCGATACTTTGAAGCCATGCTGGCGCAGCAGCTTCTGGTAGTCGTGGGAGCAGTATTGGGCGGATTCAACCGGTCGTCGCAACACCCCGATATTGGAGGTGTTGTTGATGTTAGGAAGACGGAAGTCGGAGCGTTCGACGCGACGCAAATTATCCTCGCCAGGTCGACCGCCAGCCTGGCAGCGTGAGCATCTGTGCCGGTTCTGGCGGGAGATTGCGGCGGGTCTGTCCAGCGAAGAAGCCGCTGTTGCAGCGGGAGTTTCCGCTCCGGTCGGAACTCGATGGTTTCGGAGTTCTGGCGGAATGCCTCCTACACATCTTGCGCCATCGGCTCCTGTGCCGAAGCACTGTAACCTTTCGTTCGTGGAACGCGAGGAGATAGCCCTCAAATGCGCTCGGGGCACCGGCGTGCGGGCGATCGCGCGCAAGCTGGGCCGATCTCCCAGCACGATTTCCCGAGAGATCAGGCGCAACTCGGCGACGCGCGGCGGAGAGTTCGACTATCGGGCCATTGCGGCTCAGTGGCATGCAGATCGTGCGGCCAGACGACCGAAGGCCAGCAAGCTCGCGCTCAACCCAGCTTTGCTCGACTACGTTCAGGATCGGCTGTCGGGCCTCATTGTCACACCGGACGGCATCGCTTTCGATGGCCCCGTTGTGGTATGGAAAGGACGGCGGGCTGTTCGCCGACAAAACCGGCGCTGGTCATCGGCCTGGAGCCCAGAACAAATCTCGCAGCGTCTGAAGGTAGACTTCCCCGAGGATCTGACCATGCGCATCAGCCATGAAGCCATCTATCAAGCGCTTTACATTCAAGGACGTGGGGCACTGAGGCGAGAACTCTCTGCCTGTCTGAGGTCCGGCCGCGCCCTCAGGTTGCCTCGCGAACGAGCCCGGAACCGCAGCAAGGCCTTCATTGCCGACGCGTTGATGATCAGCGAACGCCCGGCTGAGATTGGCGACAGGGCTGTCCCGGGCCATTGGGAGGGCGACCTCATTCTTGGATTGGGCAGTTCGGCGATTGGGACGCTGGTCGAACGCACGACCCGCTTCACCATGCTCCTGCACCTGCCGCGCATGGAGGGACACGGGACGGGTAAATCCGTCAAGAATGGGCCAGCCCTTGCCGGCCATGGTGCCGAGGCCGTCCGGAATGCCATAGCAGGGACGATCTGTAACCTGCCCGCCCATCTGCGTCGCTCATTGACCTGGGATCAGGGAGCCGAGATGGCCCAGCACGCGCAGCTTCGGATCGATACCGGTCTCGAGATCTACTTTTGCGACCCTCAGAGCCCATGGCAGCGCGGAAGCAACGAGAACACCAACGGTTTGCTTCGCCAATACTTCCCCAAGGGCACGGATCTCAGCCAGCATGGCGCTGATGAACTGAGCGCCGTCGCTCAAGCGCTGAACACTCGCCCCAGGAAAACACTGGGATGGCAAACACCGGCAGAGGTACTCGACCGGCTGCTCAAACAGGATATGATCAAAAGTGTTGCGACGACCGGTTGAATCCGCCTTGGCTGCCGCGGTCAGTGTGGTGAACGCAGCCCTTGGGCGGTTGCCGCAGCGCTATGGCCATTTTCAGCGCCCGAATGGCCAGGTCGCGTTTCATCCGGTTGCTGACCGCCCAGTCGATGACACGCCTGGAATGCAGGTCGAGGAGCGAGCCGTTGTCCTCCCGAGGTTCGCAAGCTGATCTACACCACGAATTCCATTGAGGCCTTAAACTCGAGGATACGCCGAGCCGTCAGAACCCGCGGCCATTTCCCAAGCGACGACGCCGCGGCGAAATTGATCTATCTGGCGCTCAATGCTACATCGGCCGAGTGGAAGCGTTCGGTCCGCGAATGGCACGCTGTCAGATCGCAGCTCGCCATCATGTTCGAAGACCGCTTCCCAATCGCCTGACAAAACGCGTCAGACACAAAATTCAGCACAGTCTCGCCGCCCATGACCACGCCCGTTCTTTTCGTCCTCACAGTCCTCCTCTGGGGCACGACCTGGATCGCCATTGCCGCTCAGGTCGGCGAGGTGCCGGTCATGGGATCGATCTTCCGCCGCTTCGCACTCGCAGGGTTGCTTATGCTGGCGGGCCTTGCGGCCTTGGGGCGACTAAGGCGGCCTGCCGTCTGGCGGTTCGTGGTGGTACAGGCGCTCTGCCTCTTCTGCCTAAACTTCGTGGGGCTCTATACCGCCACGTCGCTGGTCCCTTCGGGGCTCGTCTCGGTAGTCTTCTCGCCAGCTTCTATCTTCAACGCGGTGAACGCACGGGTGTTCTTCAGCGACCCGATAAGTCGACAGACGGTTCTGGCCGGGGGGTTCGGCGTCGCGGGGCTCGCCTGCCTCTTCTGTCCCGACATCGACATCGCGGCGGGGGCCTCCACACTGCGCGGTATCGGCTGGGCGGTTATCGGGACCCTGTTCTTTTCCTGGGCAACATGGCGCCCCGACGGAATGCGCGGCTCGGCGTGACGCCTTTGATCGCGAATGCCTGGGGGACGGGGATTGGAGCGCTTTGCTTCTTGGGCCTTCTCTCGCTCACCGGACAGCCTCTCATCCTGCCCCATGGCGGACCTACTGGACGGCGCTGGTCCATCTCGTGGTCGCGGGCTCGATCCTGGGCTTCGCCACGTATCTAATGCGGGTCGGCCGCATTGGATCGGCGAAAGCGGGCTATGCCACCGTCCTCTTTCCCATCGTCGCACTAAGCGCCTCGACCCGACTTCGGACGTGATCGCCCGACCATCGCTTCCAGATAGCCCGCCCAAGTCGCCGAGCCGCCCGGAGGATGTCATTGCGGACCAGTGCGGCGGCACAGTCCTCTTTCCGGAGGTGCCCGTTCTTGCGGATGGGTATGATGGCGGAGCCGCCACGCGCGAAGATCGCGGTGTGGCAGCGGCGGGTGTCGATGGCTCCATCGCCGGCTACGGTGTCGATCCTTTGATCCAGCCGGACTTGGGCTAGCAGGTCCGGGCTTGGTCATGCCGAGGCTCTTAACCCACCGGATTCCCGACGTGAATCCCTACCGCGGTGAGTTTTGCAACAACGCCCATGAGACCTAAACACTCATTGCTCGGTGTCGCAAAACGCAGACCATTTTGCCGGGTATCAGTACCATAGAGCGGCGATGCGCCGAACCGGTGCCCTATCTGCTGGAGGCCGCCAACTCGATCACCCTGCCGCGACGGACCTGATCGGGAGGATCACAGGCTGGACATGATCGCGCGCGCGGCCTCCATCGCGACGGGCGCGGCCTGGCGGGTAAACTCGTCCTGCGACCATTCCGCCAGCGAGCCGGCCACGTGGATGGCTCCAATCGGGCGCCCCTCACGCGCGATGCCGACGCCGATGGCCACTTCGCCGCGCAGGAATTCATCGACGATCAGCGCATAGCCATTGGTGCGCGCCGCTTGCACCTGCGCCATGATCTCTTCGGGATCGGTGCGGGTGGCAGCGGTATATTCGATCAGCTCGGAGCGACCGAGGATCCCGCGCACCTCCGCCTCCGGCAGGAGCGACAGCGCCGCGCGCCCGCCGGCCGTGGCATAGGCCGGCACGCTATGGCCCACCAAAGTGGCGTAAAAGGTCTCACGTTTGCTCTGTATGCGAAAGGCATAGATCATCCGGGTGTCGTCAAACAGGCTGAGGTCGATGCGTTCGCCCAGCGAGCGGCGCAGCTCCAGCAGCACCGGCGTCGCCTTCTGCACCAGCGGGTCGAGCCGCAGCACGTCCAGCGTGTGATCGAGCAGGCGGATGCCGGGCAGATAGCCGCGATCATCGAAACTGCGCCGGATGTAGCCCAGTTTCGCCAATGTATGCACGATACGCTGACTGGCGGAGCGATCGAGGCCCGCGAGTTTGGCAATCTCGCTCAGGCTCAGAGGTCCGCTGACCCCGTGGAAGGCGGCCAGAACCTGCATCGCCCGTGCCGCCGAGCGCACAAACAGGGCATCACCCTCTTCTGCTTCGAATTTCAGCTCCTGACCGGGGGTCGCTCTGACAATGGATCGCATGAGTCCGCCTGACTGTTGACGAATCCAGAATTGGATGCCTACGATTGAATAACGATACTAGTGTATCACTATCTAATACAGTGAGCAAGCCTGCGAGCTGCGGATTTGCCCTGTCGGAGGATAAAAAATGCGGGTCGCCATGGCCGGGTTCCTTCATGAAACCAATACCTTCGCGCCCAATCCCGCGGATCTGCAGGCCTTTCATCAGGGCGGCGGCTATATCCCGCTGACCGAAGGGGAGGCGCTGCTGCAGGCGGGTGCCGGGGTGAACCTCGGCATCAGCGGCGCGTTGGCGGTGGCGGCAGACCGTGACTGGCAGGTGCAGCCGGTGCTCTGGGCCGGGGCGATCCCCTCGGCGCAGGTGACCGAGGATGCTTTCGAGACCATTGCCACCCGCATCGTCGAAGGCATCCGGGCGGCGGGGCCGCTCGACGGGGTCTTCCTCGATCTGCACGGGGCCATGGTCACCACCCATCTCGACGATGGCGAGGGGGAGCTGGCGGCGCGGGTGCGCGCGGTGGTGGGGCCAGAGGTGCCGATCGCGGCGGCCTTGGACCTGCATGGCAATATTTCCCGCCAGCTGGTCGAGACGGTGGATGTGCTGACCGGGTTCCGGACCTACCCGCATGTGGACATGGCGGAGACCGGCACCCGCGCGGCGCGCCTGCTGGACGGCATCCTGCGCAGCGGGACGCGCCCCGCCAAGGCCTATCGCAGCCTGCCCTATCTGGTGCCGATCCCGTTTCAAGCCACCACGATGGAACCCGCCGCAACCCTCTACGCGCAGGTCGCGGCACTGGATGCGGCCGGTATTGCCGCCTCGCTTTTCATGGGGTTTCCGGCGGCCGATATTCCCGATTGCGGCCCCTGCGTCATTGCCTATGCGCCGAGTCAGGCCGAGGCGGACAGCGCCGTCGAGACCCTCGCCGCCGCTTATGCGGAAGCCGAGGGGGCCTTTGACAATCGCACCTATTCAGCCGCCGAGGGCGTGGCCGAGGCGCAGCGCCTGCTGGCCGCGGGCGTGAAGGGGCCGATCGTGCTGGCCGACACCCAGGACAATCCCGGCGCCGGCGGCGCGGCCACCACGACCGGCATGCTGCGGGCCCTGGTCGAGGCCGGTGCGCAGAAGGCTGCGCTGGGTCTGATCGTCGATCCCGCGTCGGTCGAGGCAGCCTTTGCTGCGGGTGAGGGCGCGCAGGTGACCTTGGCGCTCGGTGGGCATCCGGATTTTCCGCAGGACGTGCCCTATCGCTGCGAGGCTGTGGTGGAACGGCTGGTGCGCGACAAGCTGCATGCGACCGGGCCTTACTACGGTGGCACATGGCTCGACCTCAGCCCAGCGGCCTGCCTGCGCATCGGCGGTGTCCGGGTGGTGGTGACCAGCCAGATCGCCCAACTCGCCGACCGCGAGATGTTCCGCTTTGTCGGCATCGTGCCAGAGGAGCAGTCGATCCTCGTGCTGAAAAGCTCCACCCATTTCCGGGCGGATTTCGATCCGATTGCCGGGGCCACGCTGGTGTGCCTGGCGCCGGGGCCGATGGCCTTCAGCCCGGCGGATCTGCCTTTCACCCGGTTGCGGACAGGCCTGCGCCTGTTCCCCAAGGGCCCCGCCTTCGAGGCCTGAGACCTTTCGGCGCCCTGCGCCCTCGCCTCGGCGGTTCGCCCGCCGAGGTCAAAACCAAGCAAAAACAAACAAATAAAATGTTCGTCCTTCCAACAACAGGGAATTCCAAGATGCAAACACTTCGACCGCTTTCCGCCCTGCGTGGCAGTCTCGCGGCCACGCTGATGGCCGGAGCCACCATGTTGACGCCGCTGGCCGCGCAGGCCGAGGAGGAAAAAGTAATCACTGCTGTGATGCATTCCGGCCTTCGGGTGCTCGACCCGGTGATCACCACTGCGCATATCACCCGCAACCACGGCTACATGATCTATGACGTGCTGACCGCCGTGGACGAGAATTTCGAACCGCAACCGCAGATGGCGGAGTTCGAGGTTTCCGAAGACGGGCTGACCTATACCTTCACCCTGCGCGAGGGGCTGATGTTCCACGATGGCGCGCCGGTCACCGGCGCTGATGTGGTCGCCTCGCTCAGCCGTTGGGGCAAGCGCGACAGCGGCGGTCAGATGATCTTTGATGTCACCGCCAGCCTTGAGGCGACGGATGACAAGACCGTGGTCTGGACCCTCTCCGAACCCTTCCCGCCGCTGATGAACGTGATCTCCAAGCAGTCGGCCGTGCCGCCTTTCATCATGCCTGCGCGGGTGGCGGCGACCTCTGCCGACGAGACCATCACCGAATACATCGGCTCAGGTCCCTTCGTGTTTGAAACCGAGGCCTACGAGCCCGGCGTCTCGGTCACCTATACCAAGTTCGACGACTATGTGCCGCGCGACGAGCCGGTGAGCTGGATGGCTGGCGGCAAGGTGGTCAATGTGGACAAGGTGGTCTGGACCACGATGCCGGACTCGCTGACCGCGATCAACGCGCTGTCGGCGGGCGAGATCGACTATCTCGAACAGGTGCAGGTGGATCTGTTGCCGATCCTGCAGAGCGCCCCGGATGTCACCGTCGAAACCCGCGACCCGCTGGGTTATGTGACCATCGGGCGGCCGAACTTCCTGCATCCGCCGTTTGACAACCAGAAGATCCGCCAGGCCGCGCTGGAGGCTCTGAGCCAGGAGAATGTGCTGGCGACGATGATGGGCGATCCCGCCTATTACAAGGTTTGCGGTGCGGTCTTTGGCTGTGCCACCCCGCTGGGGGACGAGACCGGGGCGGAGCCGATCACCTCGGGCGCCAATCCCGACAAGGCCAAGGCGCTGCTGGAAGAGGCCGGCTATGACGGCACCCCGATCGTGCTGATGGCGCCGACCGATGTGGTCAGCCTGTCGAACCAGCCGGTGGTGGCGGCGCAGGCCCTGCGCGAGGCGGGGTTCAACGTCGACATGCAGCCGATGGATTGGCAGACCGTGGTCAACCGTCGCGCCCAGCAGCTACCGCCGGCAGAGGGAGGCTGGAACATCTTCTTCACCAACTGGATGGTGCCCGAGATCTCCGATCCCTTGATCAACGTGATGGTCAACGGGCGCGGCAATGACGCTTGGTTCGGCTGGCCCACCGACGAGAAGATCGAGACGTTGCGCTCGGACTTCGTTGCCGCCGCCTCGGAGGCGGAGCGCAAGGACATCGCGGTGCAGATCCAGTCGCATGTGATGGAGAATGTGAACTACATCCACCTCGGCGAATACACCATGCCGCAGGCCCGTCAGAATGCGATCCAGAACATGATCCCCTCGCCGGTGCCGGTGTTCTGGAACGTGACCAAGGAAGACTGAGACCTCCCCTGACTACCGGGGCGCGCGGATCTTCCCGCGCCCCGTCTTTTCCGATCTCATTCAAAAGGTAGCTGTCCATGTTCAGCTATATCCTCAGGCGTGTCCTGGCGACGGTGCCGGTCATGGTCATCGTGGCGATCTTCGTCTTCCTCTTGCTGCGGCTGACCCCGGGCGATCCCGCTGCCATCCTCGCCGGTGACGCGGCCACCCCGGCGCAGCTCGAGCGGATCCGCGACAACCTCGGCCTCAACGATCCGCTGCATGTGCAGTTCTTCACCTGGACCGGACAGATGCTGCAGGGCGACCTCGGCACCTCGCTGATCTCCAACACCTCGGTGGCGGGGATGATCGGCGACCGCCTCGGCCCGACCATCAACATCGCGGTGATGACCATCGTGATCTCGGTGCTGCTGGCGGTGCCGATGGGGGTGATCGCCGCCTGGCGCCACCGCACCTGGGTGGATTTCGCGGTGATGTCCTTTTCGGTCCTCGGCTTCTCGGTGCCGGTCTTCGTCATCGGCTACGTGCTGATCCAGATCTTCGCGATCGAGCTGCGCTGGGTGCCGGTGCAGGGCTATGCCTCGCCCACCAAGGGGCTGGGCGATTTCTTCGTCCGAGCCATCCTGCCTTCACTGACGCTGGCGACGATCTATGTGGCGTTGATCGCCCGGATGACCCGCGCCTCCATGCTGGAGGTCTTGGGCGAGGATTACATCCGCACCGCCCGCGCCAAGGGCGTGCGCGAGAACACGGTCCTGTTCCGCCATGCGCTGCGCAATGCGGCGGTGCCGATCCTCACCATCATCGGCACCGGTTTTGCGCTGCTGATTTCCGGCGTGGTGGTGACCGAGAGCGTGTTCAACATCCCAGGCATCGGCCGCCTCACGGTGGATGCGATCCTGGCACGCGACTACCCGGTGATCCAGGCGATGATCCTGCTCACCGCGGGCATCTACGTGCTGGTGAACCTCCTGGTGGACATCTCCTATTCCTTCTTTGACCCGAGGATCCGTTACTGACATGACCGATCATTCTTCCTCCGGCCAGAGCGCCTTTCAGCCGCTGCTGCGGGTGCTGTCGTTGCCCGGGGCTGTGCGGCTCGGGCCTGGGCCGGTGCTGGCGGCGCTGATGCTGGTGCTCATCGTGCTCGCCGCCCTGCTGGCGCCGCTCTATGTGCCCTACGATCCCCTGTCGATGGATGCGCTGGCGCGGTTGAAACCGCCCTCCGAGGCGCATCTGCTTGGCACTGACCAATATGGCCGCGACATCTTCAGCCGGGTGATGACCGGCGGGCGGGTCTCGCTGCTGATCGGGGTCGGGGCGGCGGTGGTCAGCGTCGCCATCGGCCTTGCCATCGGTCTGGTCGCGGGCTTCTTCCGCACCGCCGACGGCATCATCATGCGGATCATGGACAGCCTGATGGCAATCCCGGCGATCCTGCTGGCGATTGCGCTGGTCGCCCTCAACGGGCCGAGCCTGCATTCGGTGATCCTCGCCATCACCATCCCCGAGGTGCCCCGCGTGGTGCGGCTGGTGCGCTCGGTGGTGCTGAGCGCGCGCGAGGAACCCTATGTGGAGGCGGCGATTGCGCTCGGATCCTCGATGCCGAAGATCCTGATCCAGCACCTGATGCCCAACACGCTGGCACCGCTCATCGTGCAGGGCACCTATATCTGTGCCTCCGCGATCCTGATCGAGGCGATCCTCAGCTTTCTCGGCGCCGGCGTCTCCACCGAGATTCCGACCTGGGGCAATATCATGGCCGAGGGGCGCACCTTCTTCCAGATCAAGCCGGGGCTGATCTTCTGGCCCGGGGTGATGCTGTCGCTCTGTATCCTGTCGATCAACCTTCTGGGCGATACCGCGCGGGATCTTCTCGACCCGCGCCTGAAGAAACGGGAGGCATAGGATGCAGTTCAAATCCAGGGACTTCAGCACGGCAGAACAGGTGCTGACCATCCGCGGCCTCACCGTGGGTCTCAGCGGCAATGCTGAGGCCGATCCGGTGCTGTGCGGTATCGACATCGACATTCGCGCCGGTGAGACGCTCTGTCTGGTGGGGGAATCCGGCTCCGGCAAATCGGTGACCTCGCTGGCGACCATGGGGCTCTTGCCCAAGGGCGCGCTGGAGATCACCGGCGGGCGCATCGACCTCAAGGAGGTGGAGATCACCGCCGCCAGCCCGGCACAGATGCGCGACCTGCGCGCCAAGCGGGTGGCGATGATCTTTCAGGAGCCGATGACCGCGCTGAACCCGGTGCTGCGGGTGGGCGAGCAGATCGAGGAAGTGCTGACCATGCACACCGATCTGTCTGCTGCCGAGGCAAAGGCGCGCACCCTCGACATCATGGAACAGGTGCATCTGCCGGATGTGCAGCGGATCTACTCCGCCTTCCCGCATCAGCTCTCGGGCGGGCAGCGGCAGCGGATCATGATCGCCATGGCGCTGGTGCTGGACCCGGACCTGCTGATCGCGGACGAGCCGACAACCGCGCTTGACGTCACCACGCAGCAGCAGATCCTGAAGCTGATCGCCGAGATGCAGGAGCGCCACGGCACCGCGGTCCTGTTCATCACCCATGACATGGGGGTGGTGGCCGAGATCGCCGATACGGTCTGCGTGATGCAGCAGGGGCGCATCGTCGAACGCGCCCCGATTGCCGATCTACTGACCGCGCCCCGCGAAGACTATACCCGCAAGCTGTTGCAGGCGGTGCCGAACCTTGCGCCGCGGGCGCCGCGCGCGCCCGCCAGCGGTGCGGCGGTGCTGAATGTCTCCGGGCTGGAGAAGGTCTACGGCGGCGGCGGGCTCTTTCGCAGCCGCGCAGGAGTGAAAGCGGCGCTGGATGTGAATTTCGCTATCGCGCCGGGCCAGACCCTTGGCATTGTGGGCGAGTCCGGCTCCGGCAAGTCCACCGTGGCACGGTGCATCATGCGATTGATCGACCCCACCGACGGCTCGGTCGAGGTGGCGGGCACCGAGGTCGCCCACCTCAGCCGCCGCCAGTTGCAGCCACATCGCAAGCATTTCCAGATCGTGTTCCAGGATCCCTATCGGTCCCTGAACCCGCGCTGGAAAGTGGCGCGTTCGCTCTGCGAGGGTCCGATCAACTTCGGCACCTCGCGCGAGGAGGCGATGGCGCAGGCGGGCGATCTGATGGAGCTGGTGGACCTGCCGCGCAACGCGCTCGACCGCTATCCGCACCAGTTCTCCGGTGGCCAGCGCCAGCGCATCGCGATTGCCCGCGCGGTGGCCATGCGGCCCGATCTGCTGGTGGCGGACGAGGCGGTGTCTGCCCTCGACGTCAGCGTGCAGGCACAGGTGCTGGAGCTGCTGGACGATGTGCAGGCACGATTTGGCATCGGCATGTTGTTCATCACCCATGATTTGCGCGTGGCCGCCCAGATCTGCGACGATGTGATCGTGATGCAGCGCGGCCGCGTGGTGGAACAGGGGCGCGCCGCGGATGTGCTGGCCCGCCCGGCCCACGCCTATACCCAGAGCCTGATCGAGGCCGCCCCCGGTCGTCATTGGGACTTTGCCAACTTCCGCGCCCTTCCCGGCGCGCAGCCCATAGCAGGAGATTATGCATGAGCATCCTTCCAAAGGTAGAGGCTTTTGCCTCTGATCTGACCGCGATCCGGCAGGATCTGCACGCCCATCCCGAACTCGGCTTCGAGGAGACCCGCACCGCCGGTATCGTGGCCGAACATCTGCGCGCCTATGGTGTCGACGAGGTGCATGAGGGCCTTGGCGGCACCGGTGTCGTCGCCCTCATCAAGGGGCAGGGGGGCGGCAACCGTCGCATCGGGCTGCGCGCCGATATGGATGCGCTGCCCATCGTGGAGGCCTCGGGCGTCGCCTATGCCTCCACCACGCCGGGCAAGATGCATGCCTGCGGTCATGACGGCCATACCACCATGCTGCTGGGGGCCGCGCGCTATCTGGCCCAGACCCGCGATTTCGATGGCACCGCCGTCCTGATCTTCCAGCCTGCCGAAGAAGGGCTGGGCGGGGCGCGCCGGATGATCGAGGAAGGCCTGTTCGAGCGTTTCCCCGTCGACGAGATCTATGGCATGCACAACAGCCCCAATGGTCAGCCGGGGCGGGTGGAGATCACCCCCGGCCCGGCGATGGCGGGGGCGAGTTTCTTTGACATCACCGTCACCGGCACCGGCAGCCATGCCGCCATGCCGCATCAGTCAAAGGACCCGATCGTGATCGCCACCGCGCTGGTGCAGCAATTGCAAAGCGTGGTCAGCCGCAACACCCCGCCGACCAAGCCGCTGGTGCTCTCGGTGACCAAGTTCAACTCCGGCTCTGCCTATAACGTGGTGCCCGAAAGCGCCGCAATCGCCGGCACCATCCGCTATTTCCACGCCGATGTGATCGAGATGGCCGAGACGCGGATCCGCGAGCTCTGCGCCGGGATGGCGGCCGCCTACGGGGTCGAGATCGCGGTGGACCTGCGCAATGTCTTTGACGTGCTGCAAAACGACCCGGAGCTGTCTCAGGCCTATATCGAGGCCGCCGCCGATGTGGTCGGAGCCGATATGGCCCAGATCACCGAGGATCAGGCCACCGGCTCGGAAGATTTCGCTGACATGCTGCAAGTGGTGCCGGGCGCCTATTGCCGCATCGGCCATGCGGGCACGGTGCCGCTGCACAACCCGGCCTTCGTACTGGACGATGCGATCCTGCCGGTTGGGGCCGCGGTCTATGCGCGCATCATCGAAACCCGTCTGAAAAGGAACTGACCATGACGAGGGATCCCTTGGATCTGCCCTTCGACACCGAGGAGATGCTTGCCGGGTTGCGGCTCTGGGTGGAGACCGAAAGCCCCACCTTTGACGCCGCCGCCGTGAACCGCATGATGGATGTGGCCCAGCACGATCTTGCCGCCCTGGGCGCGCGGGTGGAGCGGATCCCGGGCCGCATGGGGCTGGGCGACTGTCTCCGTGCCAGCCTGCCGCATCCGCGGGCGGGCGAGGGCGGCATTCTGGTGCTTGGCCATCTCGACACGGTGCATCCGGTTGGCACGCTGGAGAAACTGCCGTTCCGGCGCGAGGGCAACCTCTGCTACGGTCCCGGCATCATGGATATGAAGGGCGGCAATTACGTCTACCTCGAGGCCATGCGCCAGATCCTCGCTGCAGGGATCGAGACCCCCTTGCCGGTGACCTTCCTCTTTACCCCTGACGAGGAGATCGGCACACCGATGGCCCGCCGTCTGATCGAGATGGAAGCGGCGCGGCACAAGTACATCCTGGTGCCGGAGCCGGCCCGTCCCGATGGCGGTGCGGTGATCGGTCGCTATGCGATTGCGCGGTTCAACCTGCAGACCCGAGGCCGCCCCAGCCATGCCGGCTGGGCCCTGTCGGAAGGACGGTCGGCAATTGCCGAAATGGCGCGCACCGTCGCGGTGATCGAGGGTATGACCACCGCCGATTGCACCTTTTCCGTCGGGGTGTTCAACGCCGGGCAATGGGTGAATTGCGTCTCTTCGGTCTGCGATGCGGAAGTCCTGACCATGGCCAAGACGCAGGAGCTGCTTGACGAAGGCGTGACCCGGATGATGGCCCTGAACTCCGAAGCGGGCGATGTCATCATGGAAGTGAGGCGCGGTGTCACCCGCCCGGTTTGGGAGCCGGATCAGCCCGGCACCATGGAGGTCTACGCGGTGGCCCGCGAGATTGCCGGTGAGATCGGTTTTGACCTTTCCGCTGCCTCTGCGGGTGGTGGCTCGGATGGCAATTTCACCGGCTACATGGGGCTGCCGACGCTCGACTCCATCGGCGTGCGCGGCAAGGGGTTGCACACGCTGCAGGAGCATATCGAGGTGGACAGCCTGATCGAGCGCGCCCGGCTGGCAGCGGGGCTGTTCTGTCGCCTCGGCGCCTGAGGCGCTAAACTCCCGCCCCCTGTGGATCATGGGGGCGGGAGCTCTTCGGGTTTTCGGTCACTCGTTTGCCGGGATGGGCAGGTTCAGGACAAGTTGCCCGTCGGTCATCACATCCATGCGCAGCAGGCGCCCGACGCCGAGAGCCTTCAGCAGTTGCGACACAGCTCCGGTCCCGAAGCCCAGGGAGATATCGCGCGGGAGCAGCTTTTGACCGAGGCGCAGCTTGTTGGTGTGAACCGTTGTCCGGTGCCAGCGTCCATCGATCCGGTTGACCATCACCGAGGTGCCGATCCGGCTCTGCGGGGCAAGGTCTTGTTGTGGCGGGATCGGAGAAGAGAGGGACAGGTCGGTGCCTCCTGCGGCATTGGTCAAATTCAGCTCAAGCGTTTCGTCGAAGGAGAGAGCGATCTCCGTCCGCCATTTCGGCAACTGATAGGCTTCGACACCGCGCACACGCGCGATTTCGGTGTCGACCGGAAGGGCCAGCACATGGGCGTGAAACCGGTCGCGCTGCATTGACGCCCGCAGTTCCCGCAGATGTGAGCCGCGCGACCCCGGCACGCGGATGACCACGGCGACCGAGACCTCGTTATAGGGGTCATTGTCGCATAGGTCGTAGCGAAACAGGCTGAGCGCAACGAGGCCGTATCCGGGCAGGGCGTGCAGGGGCTCCAATGGATCGGGCAGGGCCCTGCGCAACTGCGACATGGGGGCCAGGAACAGCAGTTGTGCGGTCTTGGCCCGGTAATAGAAGTTCGGGGCCCAGACTGGCCCCACACGTGAGGCCAGGCGCTGTTTTGGAAAGCGCCGGAAGAAATCGAGGTTGCCTGCGGCGGGGTCCTCGGCCACGGCCTCCAGGTTTGGGGCTGCGTGGAAGCGGTCGTAATAGCCGCCCTTCAGGACGGGCACGGTGACGTCGCCAAAGGGGACGGGGGTGAATTGCGGCGCGGACATTTGTGGTCTCCTCCTGCTGTCGTGGGGTCAGGCCGCGCCGCGCGCGGCGAGCCAGCGACGATAGAGCGTGTTGCGGCGTTTGGTGCGCAGCTGTTGCGTGGCGACGGCCCAGAGCGGTGAGGGCGACAGGGTCGGGGCCTTGCCCGCGCCCATCCGGTGCAATTGTGCCTTGGTCATCGACATGGTGGCGAGGCTGGCGAGCGGACGTTTCTTCCAATGGGCGACGGGCACGTCCACCACATGCTCGCCTTTCTTCCAACGGTTCGGCAGGTCGGGCACATAGGCCAGCGCCTGCGCGATGCCGACCATTGCCACGCCCGCGCGGCCATCTTCCGGGGCCAGGGCGTCGCGGGCGGTGGCGCGGCGGCGCAGACCGCCGGTGACCATCACGGGCATTGCGGCCACGGCGACGATATCGCGGGCAAAATCGACGAAATAGGCTTCGCGGGCGCGGGTGCTGGCATGGGCGGGGCGACCGTGCATCGCGGGGCTTTCATAACTGCCGCCGGAGATTTCGACGAGGTCGACCCCTTCGGTATTCAGCATCCGCACCACGGCCACCGCATCCGCCGCGTCAAATCCACCCTTCTGGAAATCGGCCGAGTTCAGCTTGACCCCAAGACCAAAGGCGGGGGCAACGCGGGCACGGATCGCGCGCAGGATCTCGATCAGGAGGCGGGTGCGGTTTTCCATGCTGCCGCCCCAGTGATCGTCGCGTCGGTTGGTCAGCGGCGACAGGAACTGGCTGAGAAGATAGCCATGGGCCGCATGGACCTCGACCCCGTCGAACCCGGCAGCCTCGGCCAGGGCGGCTGTCTCGGCAAACTGGGTGATGACACGCGCGATATCGGCTTCGGTCATCGCGCGGGGCTTGGCGAAGAGCTTTGAGAACCCCTCAAGCTCGACCGGGATCGCGGAGGGCGCGATGGCGGTCGGATTGGTGGCCACATAGGTCTGGCGACCGGGATGGTTGATCTGCATCCAGATCCGCGCGCCGGAGGATTTTGCCGCCTCGGCCCAGTGCCGGAAGGGGACAAGCGGCTGGTGTGTATCGAGGATCACGCCACCGGGACCGGTGACCGCATCCGCCGCGACCATGACGTTGCCGGTCAGGAGAAGCCCGCTGCCGCCCGCGCCCCAGGCGCGGTAGAGGCGGTGCAGGTCGGCCCCCGGCAGATGCGCGGCATCGGCCATGTTTTCTTCCATCGCGGCCTTGGCGATGCGGTTGGGGATCACCTGACCGTTCGGCAGGGTGAGGGGCGAAAACAGGGTGTCTTGGGAGGAGGTATCAAACATAACAGCGATCCTTGATGTCGGTTCGCTGCCTATATAGGGTTTGAACCTAGGTTTAAGGTCAAGGGGGGCCAAGATGAAAATCGGAGAAATCGCAAAGGCCGCTGGCGTCTCCACCTCGCGTATCCGCTTTTACGAGCGGCGTGGGGTGATCCCTGCGGGTGACCGGGATGCCAATGGCTATCGAGACTACCCTGCTGATCTCATTGTGCTTTTGCGGTTTATCGAACAGGCGCAGGGGCTTGGGTTCTCGCTGAAGGAGATCGCCGATGTGGAGATCAACAAGGGCGAACATATCGTCTCTTGCGAAGATGCGCTGGCGCTTCTGGCGGAAAAGCACAAGGCTGTCACGGTCCTGATTGCCGAGGCTGAAGAGCGCAAGGCCCGGATCGAGCAGTTGATGCAGGAGCTGCAGGCCAGCCGGGATGAAACGGCCCCGGTGCGGATGTGAACCGGGTTCGCGCAGACCGCGAACCCGGTGAGACATAAATCAGGCCATGCCGCGCAGGGTCTGGAATTCGTGCAGCATCGCACCGACCTTGCCGCAATAGGTCGGATCCTTGGCGGAATATTCATCGACCACCTCGAGCGAATGGCGGCGCAGCTGGGCGATGGCATCTTCATCCAGCCAGCAAAGCTCCCCGCCGACCTCCTCGACGAATTGCTTCATGTAGTGCAGGTCGCGATTGAGGAAGTGGGCGCTGGCATCGGCAGAGGTCGCGCGCACGATCTCGTTGAAGATCGCCTGAACGTCGCTGCCGATTGCGTTCCACTTGTCCAGGCCGACGATGACCTCGCCGTTCATATGGCCAAGGAGATCCGGGCGGATGATGTATTTGTTCACCTCCTGCAGGTTCATCCCCCAGCCCGTCGCGGTGGAGCCCCAGTGGGCACCGTCCACCACCCCGGTTTGCAGACCCTGATACAGCTCGCCGCCGGGGATCGAGACCGGTGTCGCCCCCATCTTGGAAAACACCGCAGCGGCGGGACCGGTGGAGCGCACTTTCCAGCCGGCAAAGTCACTCGCGCTGCGCAGGGCGCGGTTGGAGTAGAGCGTGAGACCAGAGTAGGAGACTGGCCCGGCCTGATAGACGCCCTGTTCGGCATAGGCCGCGCGGATCACGTCGAGCGCGCCCATCTCATACATGAAGGCGGCCATTTCCTCGTGCTTGTCCCAGGTGCCGATAAAGCCATTGAGGTGTCCAGCCACGGGCAGGCGGCCGATCCAATAGGCCGGGTAGATGAAGGCGCTTTCCAACAAGCCGCGGCGCACGGCATCCAGAACCTCGCCCGTGCGCACCAGCCCGTCGTTCTGGACCGGTTTCAGGGTCAACGCGCCCCCGGTCGCCTCGGTCACCCGGTTGCAGAATTTGACGAAGACGTCTTCGTAATACCAGTTGCCGGTCGGCCAATGGGTCTGCATCTGCCAGGTGACAGTGCCGCTGGCAATGGCGGGCGGCGCGGCAAGGGTGCCGCCTGCGATGGCTGCGGCGGAAGCGCTGAGAAACCCGCGACGCGAAGTCTTTGAAGTCTTGTTGGTCATTGTAGTCTCCTCCTGTTGAACGGCTTGGGGGGCAGATCAGCCAGCGCCGGTCAGGCTGGTGATCAGTTGCGGAAAGACGAAGAGCAGCGCGCCGGTTCCCAGCATCAGCAAGAGGAAGGGAAAGACCGAGGCGTAGATGCGGGTGATCGGGGTCTCTGGCGACAGGGTCTTCAGGTAGAAGAGGTTGTAGCCGAAGGGCGGAGAGATATAGCCGATGCAGAGGTTGAGCTGGAACAGGATGCAGAACCAGATCGGATCGAACCCCAGCTGCACCACCACTGGAAAGAAAATCGGCAATACCAGGAGAATGATCCCCACGGGATCAAGGAACATGCCAAGGATCAGCGTCACAGCCTGCATCAGCAGGATGGTGACCCAGGGGGCGGTGTGCAGGCTGCTCAGGAGCTCTTGCAGGAAGGCTGCGCCGCCCCCGCTGCCATAGATCGCGGTAAAGGCGGTGGCGCCGAAGACGATCCAGATCACCATGCCGGTGACCGAGGCGGTGGTATAGCTGACATCCTTGACATAGGCCCAGGTGATCTCGCCCCGGACCGCGACCGACAGAGTAACGGCGGCGGCGCCTATGGCGGCGGCCTCGGTCGGGGTGGCGATCCCGGCAAAGATCGAAACCAGAACCGACAGGATGATCAGCACTGGCAGCACGACCGACCGCAGAGAGGCGAGTTTGTCGCGCATCGGCGCTGTCTCCGCATTCACGGGGGCTAGTTCGGGACGCAGAAGGCTGCGGACCGTGACATAGAGCAGGAAGGCCGAGAGCACGATCAGCCCAGCCACCATGCCGCCCAGGAACAGGCGGCCAACGGATTGTCCGGTTTGCATCCCGATCAGGATCAGGGTGATCGAGGGCGGAATCAGGATGCCGAGGGTGCCCGAGGCGCCGATGGTGCCAAGGACGAAATTGCGATCATAGCCGCGCTGATCCATCGCCGGGATCCCAACCATGCCGGTGGTGATGGTGGAGGCGGCGCAGCTTCCGGTCATCGCCGAGAGCGTTGCGGCAAAGCCGGAGGTGCCCAGCAGCAAGCCGCCTGGCATCCGCCCGGACCAGAGATAGAAGGCATGATAGAGATCGCTTGCGATCCGGGATTTCGCCAGCGCCACCCCGATGAAGGTGAACAGCGGGATCGAGGACAGCAGGATCGACCACATGCCGCCGAAGGCTGCCGAGACGATGGAATACATGCCGTTCGAGCCATAGATGGCCCAGGCAAAGACCACTGCCGTGCCCCCCATGGCAAAGGAGAGCGAGACGCCACAGAGAATGGCGATCAGCACCATGCTGAACATGCCGTAAGTGAGTATTTCGGGGGTCATGTCAGCTCCGGTGCTCTGCGGGTGTGGCGTCGGGGGAGAAAAGGGCGTGAAGGGCGCGCAGGGCTTCGATCAGCCCTTGCAGGGTGATCAGCGCCGCGCCGAGGAACAGCGCCAGTTTGGGCGGCCACATGGGGTGGCCCAGCACGCTGTCGTCCAGCTCGCCATAGCTCCAGGCATCAACGAAGAACCGCCAACCCTCCGTCGTCAGAACCGCCCCCCAGAGAATGAGGAAGGCGCAATTCAGCAGATCGAGCAGCGCACGACGGCGCGGAGCTGTGGGAGCGAGCAGGATATCGACCCGCACGTGATCGCTGCGCACCATGGTATAGGCGCCAATCAGCACGAAATAGGACCCGAAGATCCGTTGCGTATAGCCATGCGCCCAGATGGTCGGCTGGCCAAAGAGATAGCGGGCCGCCACCTCAAAACACAGGACGGCAATGCCCGCCCAGATCAGGAAGCTGACCGCCTTGCCGATACTCTCGTTCAGCCTGTCGATCAGGGCGAGGGGGCTTTGGGCAGGGGCGCTCATGCGACGCCTCCAACCCGGTCATGGATGACATCGAGGGCGCGCCGGGCGAACCGCTCGGCCAGCGGGGCGAGGCGCGCGGCCTCTTCGGAGGCTGCATTGCCGCTGCGGGCGCGATCGGCGATGCCGACAAAGATCGCGGCAAAGCGGAACAGGGCAAAGGCCTGATGAAAGGGGGTCAGGGCCATATCCGTGATCGCCTGCGCCTGATACGCGGCCACAAAGTCCTCCGGGGTGGGGATGCCGCGCGCCTGCCAGTCGGTGCCGAGTAGACCGCCGTATTCCTCCGGCGCGGTGGTCCAGGGCATTACGCAAAAGCCAAGGTCCGCCATCGGGTGCCCCAGGGTGGAGAGCTCCCAGTCCAGCACTCCAACGACCCGGGGTTCGGTCGGGTGGAACATCATGTTCCCGATGCGGAAATCGCCATGACTGATGGCGGTGCTGCCATCGTCCGGCGGGCAATGGGCGGTGACCCAAGCGGTCAGATCCTCCAGTTCCGGAATGGCGGGGCTGGTGGACTCGCGACATTGGCGCGACCAGCGGGCGATCTGCCGGTTGAAGTAATTGCCGGGGCGGCCAAAATCATCGAGCCCTACCGCTTCGGGGCGCACGGCATGGAGACGCGCCATGGTGCGGGCAGTGTCCAGGTACATCTCGCGCCGGTCTTGCGGGGAAACACCATCAAGCGCGCAGTCGGAAAACACCCGGCCCTCCAGCCAGTCCATCACGTAAAAGGGCCGACCCAGAATGCCCGCGTCTTCCTCCAGCCAGCGCACCACTGGCACTGGCACATCGCTATCGCGCAGTGCCGCCATCACGCGAAACTCGCGCTCGATGGCATGGGCACCGGGCAGCAGCGGGCCGGAGGGCTTGATCCGCAGCACAAAACGCGCCGCGCCATAGTCCAGCCGATAGGTCGGGTTCGATTGACCACCGGAGATTTGTTGGACGCTGAGATCGGCGCGCCCTCCCAATCGCTCCGCGAGCCAGGCCGCAAGCGCCTTCTGATCGAGGCTAGTGTCCATCGCTCATCTCCCGCGCGATCTCGCGCAATGCAAATTTCTGAACTTTTCCGGTGGCGGTTTTGGGCAGAGGCCCGAGGATGAACCGGCGCGGCCGTTTGAAGCCCGCAAGATGCGCCCGGCAAAAGGTGTCGAGGGTTTCGGGGCAGGGGGCGCAGCCCGCTCTCGGTTCGACAAAGGCCCAGGCGGTCTCCCCCCATTTCGGATGGGGTGCGGCGACGACCGCCGCGAGCAGGATCTCCGGGTGCTGGTGCAGGACGGATTCCACCTCGAGGCTGGAAAAATTCTCGCCGCCCGAGATGATGATGTCCTTGGCGCGGTCCTGGATCTCGAGTGCGCCGCCCGGATGCCAGACGGCCAGGTCTCCGGTGCGGAAGTGCCCAAGCCCCAATGCGATCTCGGTGGCCTTGGGATCGAGGTAGTAACCGGCCATCACCGTATTCCCGCTCAGCGCGATCTCGCCCACGGTCCGCCCATCCTGCGGCACCGGCTGTCCTGAAGCGTCCACCACCTGCACGCTGCCGGTGGTCAGGTGCCGCACGCCCTGCCGCGCCATGTGGCGGGCGCGGTCCGACAAGGGGGTGCCGGCAGCAAAGCGCGGCGCGTTCACCGTGGCCGGTCCATAGCTCTCGGTCAGGCCATAGAGATGCAGGATGTCAAACCCCAGGTCCGCCATCCGCGACAGGAGCGCGGGGGTCGGAGCCGCGCCCCCGGTGCCAACCGTGACCGGGCAGGGGGCGGGGGACTGCATCTCCTCCAGGAGCATGTAGAGCACCACGGGCGCGCAGCACATATGGCTGACTGCGTGGCGAGAGATGAGGGCGATCATCTCCCGCGGCTCGACCCGGTCGAGGCAGACATGCAACCCGCCCGCCGCGGTGACGGCCCAGGTGTGGGTCCAGCCATTGCAATGGAACATCGGCAGCGTCCAGAGATAGCGGGTGTCCGGGGTGAACCCAAGCGCCGCTACATTGCCAAGCGCGTTCAAATAGGCGCCGCGATGGGTGTAGATCACCCCTTTGGGCCGCCCGGTGGTGCCGGAGGTGTAATTGAGGGCAATCGCATCGGTTTCTGCTGTCGGGGCCTCCTGGAGCGCCGCCTCCGGCAGTTGCGCATCAAAGAGGTCGAGCCCATCGCCGGCGCCGGGCGCAGAGCAGAGCTTGATCACCGGCACCGGCAGGTCCTTCTGCGCCGCCAGGGTCTGCGCCTCGCCGATTAGCAGGCGGCAGCCGGAATGGGTGGTGATATAGGCCACTTCTTCCGGGGCGAGGCGGGTATTGACGGTGTTCAGTACCGCTCCCAGTCCGGGCACAGCAAAATGGGCGGCCAGCAGTTCGGGCCGGTTCGGCAGCATCACCGAGACCACATCGCCGTGCTCAACACCCTGCGCCCGCAGCCAATGGGCCATGCGACGCACAAGGCTGGCAAAATCGCGATAGGTCCACAAGTGGTCGCGCCAGGCCACCGCGGGCCGATCTGCGTGGACCTCCTCTGCTCGGCGCAGAAAACCAAGCGGGGTCAGCGCATGATGATTGGTGGCGCAAAGCGCCAGACTGTTCGTGTCGAACATGTTTTCCTCCCTGACCGGCCCCTCCTCGGGCGCGGTCGTTACATCTCTGGTCGTCAGGCGGTGGCCGTGGGCCAGGACCAGAAACTTTGCGGATCGCTGGATTGCAGCCGGTTCAGCACCATCTGATGCACCTCGTCGGCGCCATCGACGAGCCGCGCCTGCCGAGCGTAGCGGTAGATCCATTCCAGCACAGTATCGGCGGAGTAGCCGCGCGCCCCGTTGATCTGGATCGCCACGTCGGCGGCCTTGTGCAGCAGGTTGGCCACGTGGATCTTGGCCATCGAGACCTCCTTGCGGGCAAAATCGCCCTGATCCAGCGCCCAGGCGGCCTTCATCACCAATAGCCGCCCCACCTCGATCCCCATGGCGAGATCGCCGAGCTTGATCTGGGTGCTCTCGCGGTCGGCCAGACGGAGGCCGAAGCCTTCGCGCTGATTTGCGTAGTCGCGGGCGATCTCGGTGCAGCGCTTGGCAAGTCCAAGCCAGCGCATGCAATGGGTGAGCCTTGCGGGCCCAAGGCGCATCTGAGTGACCTTGAGGCCCATCCCCTCGCCAAGAAGCACCCGGTCGGCGGAGAGCTCCAGCCCGTCATAGGTGACCTCGCAATGGCCTCCGTGCTCCTCCGGCCCCATGATCGGGATTCGGCGTCCGACCTCCCAGCCGGGATCGGTCCGGTCGTGCAAGAAGGCGGTGAGGCCCCGGCGCGGATCGTCCGATGTGCGAGCGATGGTGATGAAATGTGTGGCATCCGCCGCCCCGGTGATGAACCATTTCTGGCCGGTCAGCACATAGCGGTCACCGCGTTTCTCGGCGCGGGTCATCATCATGCCCGGATCAGAGCCCGCGCCCGGATGCGGTTCGGTCATCGCGAATGAGGAACTGACCCGCCCCTCGGCGATGGGACGCAGCCAGCGCTCCTTCTGCGCCTCGGTGCCCGCCTGTTCCAGCACCATCATGTTGCCATCGTCCGGCGCGGCGGAGTTGAACACCACCGGCCCGAAGATCGAGCGGTTCATCTCCTCATAGCAGGCGGCCATGCCAACCTTGCCCAGGGCTTGCCCACCGTAGTCACGCCCGAGTTGGAGGCACCAGAGCCCCTCTGCGCGGGCCTTGGCGCGCAAAGGTTCGAGCGCCGAGCGCCCGATATTGCCATGGGCATCCCAATGGCTGCGATCTGCCTCGATGGGCAGAATTTCGCGGTCGACAAACACGGCGATGCGGGCGCGAAAGTCCTCGATGCGGGGGGAGATGGTAAAATCCATGCGGTCAGTGCCTTAGAGAGAGGAAACCAGATGGCCGCCGTCGACCACCAGATCCGCGCCGGTCATGGCGCGCCCAAGGTCGGAGAGCAGCAGGAGCAGGGGACCGTCGAGATCCTCGGGGCGGCCGAGACGCCGCATCGGCACCCGGCGGATCAGGGCCTGCCCGGCGTCAGAGGCAAAGAAATCCTGATTGAGGTCGGTCTCGATATAGCCGGGGCTGAGCGCGTTGACGCGAATGCCATGGCGCGCCCATTCCAAGGCCAGGGCGCGGGTCATTTGCAAGACGGCCCCCTTGGAGGCGGCATAGGCTGCGACCTGGCCGGCCACGCGGCTGCCGAGGATCGAGGCGACATTGACGATGGCGCCGCCGCTGGCCCGGTGGCGCATATTGGCAGCCGCAGCCTGTGCGACGGTGAAGACGCCCTTGATATTGGTGTCGATCACCGCATCCAGCGTCTCGGATGTCAGCTCCAGCGCCGGGCAGGAATGCGAGACACCTGCGTTGTTCACCACCAGATCCGGCGCAATCTCTGCCATCGCGGCGCGGACCTCTGCGGGGGCTGTCACGTCGAGCGCCATGGGTCTTGCGGCCAGGCCGCGCGCTTGAAGCCCGGTGCAGAGCGTTTCCACCCGCTCCAGCCGCCGCGCGGTGGCGACCACCTGGGCGCCCTGTTCGGCCAGCAGGGTCGCGAAATGGGCGCCAAGCCCGGATGAGGCCCCGGTGACCAATGCGATGCTGCCGGCAATGCCGGGCCAGATGGGGCGGTGCTGGGTGTCTTGGGGGTGGGGCAAGCGGTCTGTCCTCCTGTCGAACGCTCGCTCGTTTTTTCTCGAATCAAACCCTCTTGTCAAGCGAGCGTTCGCTCGATAACTGAAAAGGGACAGTCGGGATGCATCGCGCTATTGTGGCCGGATCTGCGGTCGGACGGGCGGGCATGTGATCCCGGAATGGAGGAAAAGTGCAGGAATTGAAGAGACTTAAGCGTGAGGATCTGTGCCGCTCCATGTTGGAGCGCCATGCGGATGTTATTTCGGTTCAAAAACCGGATGTCGCGCTTAAAAAACTGAAGGTTATCATTTCTGCTGCGCTGAAGCTGTCGAACCGAAAGGGGTTTCAGGCGATGTCGCTGCGGGATCTCTCGAAGGAATCGGGGGTCTCGATGGGCGGGCTTTACGCCTACTTCGACAGCAAGACGACTCTCCTCAACATGATTCTGACCGAGGTGACCGATGCGGTGGAAACCGTGCTCGGCAACCCGCCCGAAGAGGTCACCCGCGATCCGATCACGCATCTGAACTGGTTAATCGAGACGCATATCCGCCTGACCGAAGAGATGCAGTCCTGGTTCAGCTTTGCCTTCATGGAAGCCAAGAACTTCCCGGCCAAGGAACGTGATATCGCGATCGACAGCGAGGAGCTGACGGAATCCTACTTCTCTGCGGTGGTGGAGCGCGCCCGCGCCGAAGGGCGGTTCCGGGCCCATGTCACCCCGCTGTTGCCGACGATGATCAAGCCGCTGCTGCAGGACTGGTACGTGAAGCGTGCCAAGTACAAGCGGCGCGGGGTCAGCGTCGAGGACTATATCCGCTCCGTGCAGGAGATCGTTCTGGCGGCCTGTTTGCCCTTAGATCAGCTGGCGGCGCGCTCTGAGGGCGAGTCCGGTCCGGACAGCCCATGACCTGAAGTCTTCCAACCAAAAGGGGTCCCCCGTGAGCACCACACCCGTCATCCTCTCCGGCGTTCGCACCGCCATCGGCAGCTTTGCCGGTTCCTTGTCCGGAGTGTCGCCGCGCGACATGGGAACAGCGGTTGCCGAAGAAGCCATCCGCCGTGCCGGAGTGCTGCCCGGCGAGATCGGCCAGACCATTTTTGGCAATGTCATCCACACCGCGCCCGAGGACATGTACATCAGCCGGGTGGTGGCGATGGGGGCAGGGGTGCCGGATACCGCTCCTGCCCTGACCCTCAACCGGCTTTGCGGATCGGGATTGCAGGCGGTGGTCAGCGCGGCAGAGCAGATCCAGCTTGGCAAGGCGGATGTGGCGCTGGCGGGCGGTGTCGAGAGCATGAGCCGCAGCGGGCATCTGCTCACTTCCTCCCGCGCGGGGCAGAAGATGGGCGATGCCTTGGCGGTGGACATGATGATCGGCGCGCTGACGGACCCCTTCGGCCATGGCCATATGGGGATCACCGCTGAGAATGTGGCGCAGGAGCATGGCATCGACCGTGCGACACAGGATGCGCTGGCACTCGAGTCCCACCGCCGGGCGGCGCGCGCCATCGCAGATGGACGGTTTCGCGAACAGATCCTGCCCCTGAACCTGCGTCGGGGGCGGGCTGATGTGGTGTTTGACACCGACGAACATGTGCGCGCCGAGGTCAGCGGCGAGGATCTTGCCCGCCTGCGCCCGGCCTTTCGCAAGGAGGGCAGCGTGACAGCAGGCAATGCCAGCGGCCTCAATGACGGGGCGGCGGCGCTGGTGCTGATGGATGAGGCGCTGGCCCGCAAACAGGGACGCACCCCTATGGCCCGCATCCTCGCGACCGGCCTCAGCGGTGTGGCCCCGGATCTGATGGGGCTTGGGCCGATCCCGGCCTCCCGGCAGGCGCTGGATCGGGCGGGTCTTACGGTGTCCGACCTTGATGTGATCGAATCCAACGAAGCCTTTGCCGCGCAGGCCTGTGCGGTCGCCTCGGTGCTTGGTCTGCCGCCCGAGAAGGTGAACCCCAATGGCGGCGCCATTGCACTGGGTCATCCCATCGGGGCCTCTGGCGCCATCATCCTTGTGAAGCTGCTCTATGAGTTGAAGCGGGTCGGCGGACGCTACGGGCTGGCGACCATGTGCATCGGCGGCGGTCAGGGCATCGCCATGGTGGTCGAGGCCATGGGCGACACGCCCGGCTGACACCCCCTGATTTCTGAACATCGCTCCTCGCCCAGAGGAGTCTGCGCCCGGCGGACATTTCGGGTGCGCATCCGACTGGTTTTACCGGCGCGGCGGGGAAGGTTTTGCCCTTCGCCTCGCATCCCCTCACCTAAGGAAAAGCGACCCCCATGACTGAGACCCTCACATCCGAAATGACCTGTATCGAAATCAGCCACCCCGGCGCACCGGAGGTATTGGTGCCCACCCGCCGCGCCCGACCGGAGCCGGGACCGCGCGAGTTGATCATCCAGGTTGCCGCCGCCGGGGTGAATTACCCGGACGTGCTGCAGCGCCAGGGCCGCTATGCGGTGCCGCCGGGGGCCAGTGACCTGCCGGGGCTCGAGGTCTCGGGCCATGTGGTGGCCTTCGGAGCCGAGGTCACCGGGCTTTCGCTCGGCGATGCCGTCTGCGCCCTGGCGCCGGGGGGCGGCTATGCCGAGTTCTGCCGGGTCCCCATGGAGCAATGCCTGCCCGTGCCTGAGGGTCTCAGCATGGTCGAGGCGGCCACTCTGCCGGAGGTCTTTTTCACCGTCTGGTTCAACCTCGTGATGCAGGGCAACCTGATGTCGGCGGAACGCGTCTTGATCCATGGCGGCAGCGGCGGCATTGGCAGCGCTGCAATCCAGCTGGCCTCCGCCCTCGCCATCGAGGTGTTTACAACCGCTGTCAACGAAGAGGCCTGCAGCTTCTGCCGGGATCTCGGCGCGCGCACGGCGATCAACTACATGGAGGAGGACTTCGTCGCTGTCATCGCGGAGAAAACCGGCGGCAAGGGCGTCGATCTGGTGCTCGACATGGTGGGCGGCGACTACATCCAACGCAACATGGACTGCCTCGGTCAGGGCGGTCGTCTGGTAAACCTCTATTACATGAAGGGCAGCAAGGTGGAGGTTGAGATGATGCCTGTCTTGGTGAAGAACCTCACTCTGACCGGCTCTCTCCTGCGACCACAGCCGCTCTTTGTAAAACAGGCCATCGCGCAGGGGCTGCAGGAGACGGTCTGGCCCTTGTTCAAATCCGGCCGTATCAAACCCGTGGTCAAGGAGGTCTTTCCGCTGGAAAGAGCCTGTGACGCCCATGCGTTGATGGAGACCGGGCAGCATTTCGGCAAGATCGTTCTGAAGACCGAAGAGTGCCGGACTAAGTGATCCGCGCGGACCGCGGAATCTTTGGTGGTTTGCAGGCTTCTGTCTCAAATTGCTCCGCAAGCCGCGCAGCAGCGATCAATCCCAAGGGAGCCGAAGGAGTCCGTAGTCTTCTGCTTGCTCGCAACGTGGCTTGAAGCCGCCAGCCAAGGCGGCTTCAAATGGTGGCGCCGAGGTTTGCTGAACCGGTGCCATCAGGGCGACTTCGCCCTGATGGCGGCCCATTTGGTGGCAGCGTATTTGGTACAAGCCTGATCCCTGAACCTCCCCTTGGCCCAGGCGGAAGCCGCGGAGGTACTTTGCGCCTCCAGTGCGGCTTTCAGAGCTCGGAATGGAACGGCGCTTTGTCATGGCCCGCAATGTATCGGCGCAAATGCGGCGTGACAAAATCCAGAAAGGCGCGGACGCGATTTGGCACGCGCTCTCCGCCAAGGAAGAGCGCGTGGATCTCTTCGATATCGCCCTCTGTTGCCTGTTCCAGAACTTCGATCAGGCGGCCCGCCTTCAAATCTTCGCGCACGTGGAACGCCCCGATGCGCGCAAGCCCCATGCCTGCGACCGCCGCGCGGCGCACCGTCTCACCGTTGTTGGCAATCAGAGGTCCCTCCACCGTGCGATCGACGATGCGACCGCTGTCCCGCAAAGGCCACACCGCATTGGCGCGGCGGAAATTGAACCCCAGGCAGGCATGATCGATCAGGTCCTGAACCGTTTGCGGCACACCGCACCGTGCAAGATAGGCGGGGCTTGCGACGATCATCCGTTTGGCGCTGCCAAGCCGGATCGAAGTCATCGAGGAATCCGGCAAGGGTCCCACCCGAAATGCCACATCGGTGCGATCCAGATAGAGGTCCACGATCTCATCCGAGAGAGACAGGTCAATGGTGATACGCGGATGCGCCTGATGAAAGGCGGGCAACAGGGGTTCGATACCCAGGATCCCGAACCCGACCGAACTGCTGACCCGAACCCGACCGCCGAGGCAAGCGGAGCCTTGTGACAGATCGCGCTCAACGGCCTCCATCTCGGCCAGGACATCTCGACTGCGCGCGTAGTAAACCCGCCCCTCGTCGGTCAAGGCCAGTCGCCGCGTCGACCGCTCCAGAAGGCGCACGCCCAGTCGCTCTTCAACACGCGCGATCAGCTTGCTGACCGTCGAGGGCGTCATCCGCAACATGCGGGCCGCCTCTGAAAAGCTGCCACTGTCCACCACTTGCAAGAAGACCTGCATTTCGCCTGCCCGATTGTCCATCGCCGTCCTCTTTGTGAATTTACTTCACATATAAAGTGCAACTCGACGTCATTATCAATCCCGGCGGCAAAAGCTATCTCGCCTGTCACACAGACTGGGCCGACGTAATTGGCGCCGAAATTGCCGCAGGGCGCGCCGCACTGCCCTTTTCGCCTTTGCGACCACTAAAGGACATCTCGCATGACGCATACCACCGCTTCGACCGAAGCGCGTTCAGGATGGATCCTGTTCGCGCTTGCCATCGGTGCCTTTGGCATCGGAACCACCGAATTCTCGCCCATGGGGCTATTGCCTGTGATTGCAGAGGGGGTTGATGTCTCGATCCCCACTGCAGGCCTCCTCGTCAGCGCCTATGCGATCGGCGTCATGCTGGGCGCACCTGTGATGACCCTTGTGTTCAGCCGTTTTGGCAAACGGGCTGCCTTGATGGCCTTGATGGGGATCTTCACGCTTGGGAACATCCTCTCTGCGCTTTCTCCGGATTATTGGAGCCTGTTGGCTTCCCGGGTTGTGACCTCTCTCAATCATGGCGCTTTCTTTGGCTTGGGCGCGGTGGTGGCCGCCAGTGTGGTTCCCAAGGACAAGCAAGCCAGCGCGGTTGCCACCATGTTCATGGGGTTGACCATCGCCAATATCGGCGGCGTTCCAGCGGCAACCTGGATTGGTCAAGAGGTCGGATGGCGAATGGCCTTTGCCGGAACCGCCGGACTTGGGGTGATCGCTATACTGGCGTTGTGGGCGGCCTTGCCGAAGGGCGCAAAGGGACAGCGTCCCGATGTCGCAAAGGAGCTGCGGGTGCTGACCCGTGCTCCCGTCCTGCTTGCGATGGCGACCACAGTATTGGGCTCCGCGGCCCTCTTCGGGGTCTACACCTATGTCGCGCCAGTGCTGCAAACCTTGACCGGAGCCACAGAGGGATTTGTCACAGCCATGCTGGTCTTGGTCGGCATTGGTTTCACCTTGGGGAACTGGTTGGGCGGCAAATTGTCTGAGTGGTCTTTGGATGGCGCCACCTTCCTGTTCCTCTCCGCGGCTGCGCTGCTGAGCCTGGCGATGCCCTTTGTGATCGGTACGGAAATTGGCGCAGCCATCCTTCTCACCATCTGGGGGACCGCAGGTTTTGCGATGGTGCCGCCCGTCCAGACCCGCGTCATGATCGCGGCGGCTGAGGCGCCGGGGCTGGCCTCCTCCATCAATGTCGGCGCGTTCAACCTCGGCAACGCCATTGGTGCGGCGGTTGGAGGCTGGGTCATCCACGCCGGTCTGGGATATGGCGCGGTTCCAATCGCCGCCGCAGCCCTGGCGGCCGCGGGAGCCCTCCTTGTCGTCACCGGACGCACAAGCAAAAGCAGCCGACCCATAGCGGCCTAGCGCGGGTGGTAGCGACACACCCGCTCGCACCATCAAACGGACCAAAGGCGCGGATATCAACCGCAGATCGGTTGGAGCGATGCTTATGGTGCAGACCGCGATCTGGACCTGTCGGCAGGATAGTCACATCACTCTGGATCCGCTCGCGCCGGTCTGCGATGATAGCATGGTCAGCCTGCCTGCCGCGCAGCGCGACTGACCTGCTCGGCCCGCACCCGTTCGAGAGGCCCGACGCTAGCTACCCCCTCAGCTGGGCAACATTTTTGCCCGCCTAGAGGTCAAAGCCACGAGGAGTTAGGACATGCATTTCTTGGCAGCAAGGGCGTCCATCATCCTGATGATTGCGACGTCCTGTCTTTTTCTCGACTCCCGAGAAGTCGGAGCCTTCTGGATGCCCGCTTCTGACAACTCGGCCTGCGAACGTCGGACTTCGGTGGCCGCCTTGCCCCGACAAAGAGACATTCATGGGAACAACTCGCCGCAGCACAAGGCTTCGGATTACATCCTGGCGATGGGGCAAAACCTATCGGGCGCAAGTTCGTCACGCCAATTCAGCGTGCGTGCCTTTGCCGAACAGGTCATCGCGGTTGCGCAAGCAGGCACGTTCACCAGGCTGGACTGGGAAGGGCCCGGAGGCCCGTCTCCGGTATTCGCCACCTCTCTTGTCCTGATATCCACGGCCTACGCGGTTGATCTTTTCGATGCCGCGGGGGCCTGGTCTCAGTCCGAACGGAAAATGGTCATAGACTGGGGCAACAAACTCGACAGGAACCAGCGGGAGAAATACCAATACAGTTCGCTTGATAGCCTCGCCGCGATCGGTGCGGCCAAAGCGGCCTGGGGTTCTGCCACCGGTCAGAAAGCTATTTTCAGACAGGGTGTGAAGGAGTTCGACAAGCTTTCGAGGCGGATGAAATCGGCCCCGATGTATGAAAGCAATCCAAGGGACAACAATGAAATCATTGCGCTGCTCTTGGTGGTGGCCGAAGCGGCGGCTTCGGAAGGCATCGATCTCTATGGAAAGGAATACAACGGTTTTACCCTGCATGACGCCGTAAGCCACCATGCCATCCAAGTGATGCAGATCGGCCCAAAGCCGATAGCCTCGAACGAGGATATAGCGCGCGTCTTCTTTCGGACGTCGGGCTATACAACCCATTTGGCGTGGATGCCGATCTACAACCGGCGTTTCCGCAACACCGAGGCTGGCGCGAACGTGCGGAACCTGAGCATCGCCTTGCGGCGCACATCAGCCGGGCGCTTGCACGGAACCAATGTTGGCGGGCCAACCGAATGCCTGTGGGGAAGGGTCAGATGAAGACCCTTGGTCGGAATCCGGTAACTGAACGGGCAGGCTGCGGCCAAAACAGGGAGCGTGGCGATGAACGTCTGGCGTGACACGAGTCCATGAGCACCGGCGGCCCCTTTCACCAATCTGACGCCGAGGTCCGAAGAAAGCTGGCCGCAATACTTGCAGCAGATATTGCCGGCTTCAGCCGGTTGATGGAACTGAACGAGGAAGACACCGCTCGCAGACTCGCCGAGCACCGTACCGTTATGGACGCAATCATCCTGCGTTATGGAGGCCGGATTGCAAATACGGCTGGTGACAGCGTTCTTGCCGAGTTTGGCAGCTCGGTCGAGGCCGTGCGTTGCGCCATCGACATTCAGGAGGCTCTGAGCACAAAGAACCACGGCCTGCCGGCGGATCGTTGGCTGCAGTTCCGCATCGGGGTCAACGTCGGCGATGTCATCCAGAAGGGACCCGACCTTCTGGGAGATGGGATCAATATTGCGGCGCGGCTCGAGGCGCTTGCCGAACCGGGTGGTATATGCATCTCCGGCGAAGTCCGGGACCAGATCGACGGCAAACTGAATTTGTCCTGCGTTTCGATGGGCAAGCAGCAACTCAAGAACATTCGCAGACCTGTTTCCGCATACAAGGTCGAAGGACAGCGCGAGCAAGGCCAGGGCCTTTTCTCATCTTTGCGAGATCGTCCGAACCGGCACCTCAAGCGCTACGGATCGGGAGTCATTGCCGTGGCTGTCCTTGCAGCCTTTTGGTTTGCCAGCGATCTGCGTTTCATTGCCAGTCAGATGGATTGGCTGGGCCCCATGTTCTCAGAGACAAGGGACAAAAGCCCAGGCGATCCGACCGAAACCAGAAGGAATATACTGAAGACAGGGACTTACGGCGGCAAGACATATTGGCTGGTTGGCTCGTGGGGTCTGAGCTGGTCGGAGGCGGAAGTCAGGGCCAGAGAGGTCGGTGGCTACCTCGTTGCAATCAGTTCACAGGCGGAGAATGATTTCATCGTTGACCTCATTCAGGATGAGGAATTCGCCTGGCGTCATCGAGACGAGGGATCTCGCTGGCAGAAGTTCGGCCCGTGGATCGGTCTGGTTCAGTCCGAGTTCGCGGAAGAACCTGATGGGGGTTGGTCGTGGTCCAACGGCGAACCGGTTACCTATTCAAACTGGTTTGTGCATCAACCTGACGACTATGACGGGGTTGAGGATTTTGGCAGGTACAGGATCTTTTCGGATCAGACCGGCATTAAATGGGATGATGCCCGAAGCGACACCACCGCCAGGGGATATGTGATCGAGTTCGATTAATGACCAGCCCCCTTCAGGTCTCTCGTTCATAACGAGAGCCTGTGGGTTTGTGCTCTTCTCCCCAACCTTTGACCATCAGAAGCTGGATTTTCCCGGCTGTTTCACGATGACGGGCTGGTGGCGCAATCGGGATGTTGAATCCGGTCGCTGTGTGGTCTTTCCTCATTGCAGTACCAACGCCAGGCACCAACTTTTCCTGAGCATCTGCAAGGCTCATGAAGCAGTTTGCGTCCGGGTACTTGGACCGAAGCTTGGAAGGAACGCCTCGATTGCCGACATCACCTTGAGCTGGATCAGGCAGACGTGACCTGAATTGGCCTGTCGCCACACAGGGCCGTCGTACTGGAAGAAAGCCTCCGGCATGACGGGCGCGAAAGATGCCAGCGTTCTGCCGATTGCCCGTCCGGAAACGAGCAGGGCTCTTTGTTCGAAGAGGCTTGCCACCGTTCAGGCTCAGGGTCGTCGACCCCGCTGTGAGGTTTTCTTGTTCCCGCGTGCGCCCGTCACTGCGGGCGTATTCTGTTTGTTTTCATCCCTCAACTTGCTCCACCGGGCGAGACGCGCGGGATCGAGCTTTCCTGAAGCGACCGCGGCTTGTACCGCGCAACCGGGTTCGTGCTGGTGTGTGCAATCGCGAAATCGGCACTCGGGGGCCAGTTCCGTGATCTCGGCAAAAAGCGCGTCGAGACCCGTCGACAAGTCGCTCACATGCAGGGTGCGCATTCCGGGCGTGTCAATCACCCATGCCCCTCCTTCAATGGTGTGCAGAGAGCGGGACGTGGTGGTATGCCGTCCCTTTGCGTCATCTTCGCGGATGCTGCCCGTGGCCTGCGCGTCGGCTTCAGATTTCTGGGCAAGGGTATTCAGCAGCGTGGACTTTCCGACACCGGAGGAGCCGATCAGCGCAACGGTCTGACCCGCGCGACACCACGGCGCGAGGGTCGTAATCGCGTCTCGTGATTTTCCGTTGATCGAGACCACTTGCAATCCCCGTTGCAACGCCGCGGCCTCGCGCTCGAATTTGGCCGCATCAGGCGTCTGATCCACCTTGGTCAACACAATCACAGCGCCAGTTCCGGCTTCGTTGGTCATGGCCAGATAGCGTTCCAGCCGGGCCGGATTGAAGTCGTCGTTACAGGACGTCACGATAAAAACCGTATCGACATTGGCTGCGATCAATTGCAGCTGCCGCGCCCCAACGGTCTGACGTTGCAGCAGGGAATGACGGTCCAGGAGGCGGGCGATTTGGCGGTTCTGCGGATCGGCCAGGACCCAATCCCCTACGGCGAAATCCGCCGTTGTCATCCCCGCAGGCGGGCTCAGCTTGGCCTGCCCGCCGACAGCGAAAGCCGTCATCTTCGACCGATGCACCGCAGAGACCCTCATCGGCTCAAGACCTAGGTCTTCGGGGCCAAGTTGGTTCTGCAAGGCAGGTGTCCAGCCAAGCACGTGCAACGATGCGGGGATATGTTGGTCTTGCTTTTCCACAAATCCCTGAATGGTGTGATTGGTCGTCCAAAGCAAGTGTTTCGGCAGCACCTTTGCCAGTGTCGTGCCAAACATTGCCCGCCAGTGACGCTCTGAACGTTGCCATGGTACGCCCGGTGCTTCGACCGAACCTCGCGATGAAGTTGACTCCGCCGCCTCGTCAGAAACGGCCCTGATCGCAGGTGGAGTGGAACGATTTTCCACCTCTGCACAATTTCTGCACGAAAGCCCCCTGAAAGCTGCGGACACGACGCGTCGAAACTGCAAGCGCTGCAGGCATCCTGGCCAGCAATGACACTTGCAAGCAGGAGACAGGACATGAGGCAGGAACTGATTATAAACGGGGTGCCGGATCGCATCAGGCTCGACGCCTGGTGGCTAGAGGCCGCCGACGCTCCGCCGCAGGCGCAGCCACACCGCCGCAAAGACCGCGGGCCGCTCTTCGCTTCCTTGCGGATGCGCCATGCAATACCGCTTCTTGCGTTTCTGGTCACGGTGGCGGACTGGCTGTTCTGGGAGCAGCCGGCGGGTATTTCGGTTGCAGTCTTTGCGTTGATCCTCTCGGCCGCCATCATGGCCATGAAGCCCCGGAGGCCAACGGCCCGCGAATGGGCAGGCGCAGCAGCTCTTGCCCTTCTCAGCAATCTGCCTGCCGCAATTGACCTGCAGTTCCTCTCGGTCCTGTTCAGCCTCTGCGGCCTTGTCTGCCTGATGGTTTGGGCGGTCTACGGCCCGGCCGTCAGCGAAGGTCTGGTGCTGCGCACCGCCCTGCGTCTGCCTACCATCGGTGCCGTTCTGCTGCTGCGCCATGCCTTCCACGCCATGCCCGCCTCAGACCTCGGTTCAGGCGCCCGCCGCCAGGCGGCCTCGCTGGCGCTGCCGCTGCTCATGGGGGCGGTTTTCCTGATGCTGCTGGCCTCGGCCAACCCGGTGCTGAAGAGTGTTCTGGCAGATCTGGACCCGGGCCGCCTGTTGGAAAGGCAGCTCTGGCTGCGGCTCATGTTCTGGGCCGTGTTGGCGGCGCTTCTGTGGCCTTGCCTCAACCTCAGCGAGACCTGGCTGGGCAGCGCAATGCGCGCCGCAACCAAGCCAAAGGCAGGCCCCAGCCGGGCCACCTTTCTGATCAATCCGGTATCGGTGCGTAATTCGCTGGTGCTGTTCAACCTTCTGTTCCTGGTGCAAACGGTGATGGACCTCGGCATTCTGACCGGCGGCGTGTCCCTGCCTGTGGGGATGAGCTATGCATCCTACGCCCACCGGGGCGCCTATCCGCTGGTGGCGACGGCGCTGCTGGCTGGTGTGTTCACGCTGGTGACGCGGACCATGACCGGCGCCGACCTGACCCTGCGCATTCTGGTCTACCTATGGCTGGCGCAGAACATGTTCCTGGTTCTGACAGCGGCCATCCGGCTGCACCATTACGTCAATGCCTACGCGCTGACCCACTTGCGGCTGGCCGCCTTTATCTGGATGGCGCTGGTGCTGGCGGGGCTGGTGCTGACCGTGATGCAGATCCACCGCGGCCAGGGCAACGCCTGGCTGCTGCGCCGCTGCTTTGCCGCCCTTATCGGCACCCTCTATATCTGTAGTTTCGTGAACTTCGCCGACGTCATCGCCCGCTACAATCTGACCCACGGCAGCACGCTGGCAAAACAGGACACCTACTACATCTGCAGCCTCGGCGCCGGAGCCTACCCGGCCATCCATGCCTTTGAAACCGAAACCGGGCAGCGGGTCTGCGGCAGCGCAATGCGCTATGACCTGCACAAGAACACCATCACCAACTGGCGCGAATGGGGCTTTCGGAGGTGGCGGATCCAAGCCTATTATCAGCAGCAGAATTGAAGGACCCCATGTGATGCCTGCATGCATTCTTGTTGTCGATGACGACCCCGATATCCTCGAGGTGACAGGATTTGCGGTGAAAAAGGCCGGTTATGAGACCCTCTTTGCCCGCGACGGCCTCGCCGCGCTCCATGCCAGCCGGGACAAGCACCCGGATCTGATCGTGCTGGATATCGGGCTGCCGGAGAAGGACGGGCTGGAGGTCTGCCGAGAGATCCGCAAGTCCTCCGACGTGCCGATCCTGTTCCTCACCGCCCGCGATGACGAGATTGACCGCATCGTCGGCTTGGAGCTTGGCGCCGACGACTACCTGACCAAGCCTTTCTCGCCGCGCGAGCTGGTGGCCCGGATCAAGGCGATCCTGAAACGCAGCGCCCCTGCACCGGCGCAGCCCGATCCAGTGCTGGCCCAAGGCAGCCTGCAGCTGGATGCTGAACGCCACCTGTGCCGCTTTGCCACCACGCCGGTGCCTCTGACCGGGTCGGAGTTCCGGCTGCTGGCAACACTGATGGCCCGCCCAGACCGGGTCATGTCGCGGGCGCAGCTGGTGGATGCGCTTTACGGCTACAACATCCACGTCTCTGACCGCACCATCGACAGCCACATTCGAAACATTCGCGCCAAGCTGGCCCAGGTCGGCTGCGCCGAGGGGATCGTAACCGTCCACGGCGTTGGCCTCAGGATGGGCGCATGTACCCCAGGGTGACCCGCAAATGGCGACCGCGGCTCTGGACCGTCGTGCTTCTTGTGCTGGCTCTGGTCCTGTGCCTGCCGTTTGCCGGGCTGATCCTGTTCCGCTTTTACGACAGCCAATTGGTGCAGCAAACAGAGGAAAGCCTGCTGACACAGGCTGCGGTAATGTCAGCAGTCTACGCAGAGCTATATGTCGGCGCTGCCGGCGCCGAGCCCCGCCGCAGGGCTGCGATCTCCGGCCAGCGCGCGGTCTTTCCCTCGCTGTCGGTCACCAGCGAAACGGTGTTGCCGCCGCGTCCTGACGCAAGACCGCCCTCCGGGCCTTCGGGCGCTCCCTACCGCGAAATCGCACCCCGACTGACCCGCATCGCCGATGCCGCGCAGGCGCAGACCCTGGCGGGTTATCGGTTCCTTGACGCCCGGGGCAACGTGTTTGCAGGCACCGCGGAAACCGACACGTTCCTGGGCCATGTGGACGAGGTGCAGGGCGCGCTGGCCGGTCAGACCGTCTCCGTGGCGCGCACCCGCGTGCGCGCGGACACGCCACCCGCGCTCTACACCTTCAGCCGCGGCGCCCGCGTGCGCGTGTTCGTGGCGATGCCGGTGTTTGTGGACCAGACCCTGATCGGCGCGGTTTACCTCAGCCGCACCCCGAACCACATCTTCCGCTTTCTCTATGGCGAGCGCTTTAACCTGGCCAAAGCGGCAGCCTTTGTTGCCCTGTCCACCACGCTCATCGGCTATGTGTTCTGGCGGTTCATCACCCGGCCAATCCGCCAGCTGATCCAGCGCAGCCAGTCCGCAGGCCATGGCAGCCAGGCGTGGGAACCGCCGGACCAGCTCGGCACCCGCGAGATTGAGGAATTGAGCCATAGTTTCCAGTCCCTGACCGAACGTCTGCAAAGCAAGCAGGACGCGTTGAAGACCTATACCGCCCATGTGACGCATGAGCTGAAATCGCCGCTCACCTCCCTGAAAGGTGCGGCCGAATTGCTGCGTGACGATGATCTGCCCCCGGAGCAGAAACAACGTCTGCTGGACACCGTGGACAAGGGCGGCAAACGGATGGAGGACCTGCTGGCCAATATGCGTGCGTTCAGCCTGGCAGATCAGAGCGCAGTGGCAGGGACCTGCTGCCTCTATGACATCCAAGCGCAAATCTCCCGCGCCTTCCCGGACCTGACGCTGAAGCTGGAACAGGGCAGCCTGCCGCTGCCGGTGGAAGCGCGCACGTTGCGGATCATGCTGACCCACATCTTGGAAAACTCTCAGCAGCACGGCGCGCTAGAGACTGTGCTGACCGTTTACCAGGACGGCGCCGCGACTTGCCTGAGGATCTCAGACGACGGTCCAGGTATCAGCGCGGGGAATACGGGCAAAGTTCTGCAGCCGTTCTTTACGACAAAAAGGGACGCCGGCGGCACTGGCATGGGCCTCAACATTGTTAAAGCAACCATGGAAGCTCTTGGCGGCAGGCTCAGTGTCGTGCCAGCAGATAGAGGAGCCTGTTTTCTTCTCACCTTCGGTTAGCAGGCCAATAATCCTTGGCAGCCCTGTGGGTATCAATGTCTTGGTAGGCGTTGCAGCACAAACCAGCCAATGTCCAGAGTGCCCACTCCTCGTCCGGCATCAGCTCCGGTGCCAAGTTGTTGCCCATATCAGATGCCAGCTTGAGACACGCCTGCGAGCCAATGTGAATCCCTTTGGTCAACACAACCTAGGGGGGCGGCGGCTGTGAGTGCTGGACGTAATCTCTGTGTGGTTGCCCGGTAAACCGATGGGAACGATCTGGACCTATTCATAGAGTGCGGCTCGCGGGGCGTTCACGAGCTCCCTGCGCTGACAGGCGGGCCGTTCACGGCTGCGAAACAGGTCTGCTTTGGCTTGTTGCTCTGCCGTGTTTGGTGCAGCGAAGCGCATCTCCGGCTAACGGGCGGCGATCACGGTGGCCTCGAACACCACCAAAGCGGCAGGCTGCGCGACCATGAAGGCCTTGAACTGAGAGAAATCGTCCGCCCAAGAGCGTGTTCGAGCTTGCTCAGGGGATCACGGTGGCTTCTCAGTCGGAACCGCCGTGCCGCGGCGTCACAGACGACACTTCCTCGCGAAAGGCGACACCTACTCTTGCCTGCTGGGCCCGAGTGTGCCCGGCAGGAAGGGCCGGTTGCCCAGGGTTGCTCTGACGTGCTGAACCCGCCTGATAAATGTGTCCTGATCGCAACTCGGAATGGCCAGCGCGCCCATTTTCTTCCTAAACCTCTGTCTGCCAACCCTTTCAACATACTGTTTTAAATTCACAAATTCACGCTCCCTCAAGGGAGATCACTGCGCTGTTTACAAAAGTGATAAAATAATACTTAATGCCTTCATGGAGCGAGGGAAGGCTCCAAATGGGAGGAAATCATGAAATTAAAAACAACGCTTCTGGCGTCTGTGATCGCTATTGCCCCGATGGCCGCCTTGGCCGCAGACCTGACGATTGGATTTAGCCAGATCGGATCGGAATCCGGTTGGCGCGCGGCGGAAACCACCGTGACCAAGCAAGAGGCCCAAAAGCGCGGAATCGATCTGAAATTCGCCGATGCCCAGCAAAAGCAGGAGAACCAGATCAAGGCGATCCGCAGCTTTATCGCGCAGGGCGTCGATGCGATCCTGATTGCGCCCGTCGTTGCGACAGGCTGGGACGAAGTGCTTGAAGAGGCAAAAGATGCCGAGATCCCGGTCGTGCTGCTGGACCGCACAGTGGACGCGGATGAGTCGCTTTATCTGACGGCGGTGACTTCGGATCTGGTGCATGAAGGCAAGGTTGCCGGCGAATGGTTGGTGGCCGAGATGGCCGGTGCGGACTGCCGCATTGTCGAGCTGCAGGGCACGACGGGTTCCTCGCCGGCCATCGACCGCAAGTCCGGTTTCGAGCAGGGCATCTCCGGCCATGACAACCTTGAGATTGTGCGCAGCCAAACCGGCGATTTCACCCGCGCACAGGGCAAGGTGGTGATGGAGAGCTTCCTCAAGGCCGAGGGCGGCGAGACCATCTGCGCCCTCTATGCCCACAACGACGACATGGCCGTTGGCGCCATTCAGGCCATTAAGGAAGCGGGGCTGAAACCCGGCGAAGACATCAAGATCGTAGCCATCGACGCCGTGCCGGACGCCCATAAAGCCATCGCCGATGGAGAAATGAACGCCACGATCGAACTGACGCCCAACATGGCGGGGCCGGCGCTTGACGCGCTTGAAGCCTATCTTGCTGACGGGACGGTGCCGGACAAGTGGATCCAGACCGAATCCAAGCTTTTCACCGCCGCCGACGATAACATGGCAATCTTCAACGAGAAAAAGGATCTCGGCTACTAAGCCCTGCATCCTTTGGCCAGGCGACGCCGGTCGCCCGGCCTCCCGCCGCATCTGTAGGCGGCGGGGCTTCCGGCGGATAAGGTTTCCGAATGAAAGACACCCTAACACCCGACACGCCGGTGCTGCACGCACGAGGCATATCCAAGTTCTTTCCCGGCACCATTGCGCTGGACGACGTGGAGCTGCGGCTCATGCCCGGCGAGGTCCATGCGCTTCTGGGCGAGAACGGCGCGGGCAAGTCCACGCTGATCAAATGCCTCACGGGCGCCTATCGCCGCGACGCGGGCACCTTGCTGCTGGACGGGCGCGAGATCGACCCTGTCTCGACGGCCGACAGCCAGCGTCTGGGCATTGGCACCGTGTATCAGGAGGTCAACCTGCTGCCCAATCTGACCGTGGCCGAGAACCTGTTTCTCGGACGCCAGCCGACGCGCGCAGGCTTCATCATGCGGCGGCAGATGAACGCCGAGGCCCGCGCGGTTCTGGCCGGCTACGGGCTGAGCCTCGATCCGGCCGAGCCGCTCGCCGCGTATTCGGTTGCCATTCAGCAGGTCATCGCCATCGCACGGGCGGTCGAGATGTCGGGCAAGGTCCTGATCCTTGACGAGCCGACCGCTAGCCTAGATCACGACGAAGTCCAGCTGCTGTTTGACGTGGTCCGTCAGGTCAAGGCGCGGGGGCTGGCGGTGGTGTTTATCACCCATTTCCTCGATCAGGTCTTCGCAATATCCGATCGCGCCACCGTCTTGCGAAACGGAAGGGTGGTGGGCGAATGCCTGCTGGCCGAAATGACCCAGCGCGACGTGGTCACGATGATGCTAGGCCGCCATCTGGAGGCGCGCACCAAGGCGCGCGATACCGGCGCGGCCGGAAAAACGCTGGTCGAGATCGCCGATCTGGGCAAACGCGGCCTGATCGCGCCATTTTCCCTGAACATTCGAGAAGGAGAGGTCGTGGGCCTTGCTGGTCTGCTCGGCTCCGGCCGGACGGAAACGGCGAACCTGATCTTCGGCGCGGTGCAGGCCGATCAAGGCAGGGTGATGCTGCGCGGTCAAGAGATTGCCATTAAGACCCCGCGCGACGCTGTGGCTCACCGCTTTGCCCTTTGCCCGGAGGATCGAAAGCTCGACGGCATTGTTGGCGACCTCTCGGTGCGCGACAATATCATCCTGGCACTGCAGGCCCGGCAAGGGTGGATGCGCCCCATTCCGCGCGCAAAGGTGGAAGAGATCGCGCAAACCTATGTGCGCGCACTGGACATCCGCCTGGCTTCGCTCGACATGCCGATCCGTTTGTTGTCGGGCGGCAACCAGCAAAAGGCGCTACTGGCGCGCTGGCTGGCGACCAATCCGGATCTCCTGATCCTTGACGAGCCGACGCGGGGCATCGATGTCGGCGCTCATGCCGAGATCGTTGCTCTGATCGAGCAATTGCGCGCTGATGGCATGGCGCTGCTGGTTGCCTCCTCCGAGCTGGAGGAGCTGGTGGCCTATTCCACGCGCGTCTTGGTGCTGCGCGACCGTCAGCAGGTGCGCGAACTGGTCGGTGACCAGATCACGCCGGATAATATTATCAATGCCATTGCCATCGAGGAGGTCGCATGACGTCGCAGACCGTTGGTCCCCGCCCGTCCATCATGCGGCGTATCCTGCCGCAGCTTGTGATCCTGATTGTTGCGCTGGCGCTGAACGTCGCGGTGTTTCCGGAGTTCTTCCAGATCGACTTTCGCAACGGGCGACTGTTTGGCAACCTGATCGATGTGTTGAACCGCGGCGCGCCGGTGGCGCTGCTGTGTATCGGGATGACACTGGTGATCGCAACCAAGGGCATCGACCTTTCGGTCGGGGCTGTCATGGCCATCGCAGGCGCTGTCGCGGCTTCTGTGGTGGTGGAAGGCCACGGCTGGGGCATGGCCCTGCTGGCGGCGTTGGCCGCGGGCGGGCTGTGCGGACTGTGGAACGGGTTTCTCGTTGCTGTGCTGCGCATCCAGCCGATTGTCGCCACGCTGGTGCTGATGGTTGCCGGGCGCGGCATTGCTCAGCTGGTGACCGAAGGAAAGATCCTGACTTTCGACAATGCCGGGCTCATCCATCTCGGCGCGGGCACCGTGGCCGGGTTGCCGACGCCGATCCTGATCTGGCTCGCTTTGGGAGCGCTTGTCACATGCGTCGTGCGCAAGACAGCGCTCGGGATGCTCATCGAGGCCATCGGCATCAATGAACGCTCGTCCCGGCTTGCGGGGATCAACAGCCGTGTGCTTCTGGTCTGTGTCTATCTGGTGTCCGGCCTTTGCGCCGCGCTGGCCGGGGTGATCGTGGCGGCAGATATCAAGGGCGCAGATGCCAATAATGCCGGGCTCTGGCTGGAACTCGATGCGATCCTCGCGGTGGTGATCGGCGGAAATTCCCTGCTTGGGGGGCGCTTTTCCATCGTCGCCTCGCTGATCGGCGCGCTGATCATCCAGTCCATCAACTCGGTGATCCTGCTGTCGGGCTTGCCGCCCGAGTTCAACCTCGTGATCAAGGCGCTCCTGATTCTCGGCATCCTCGTGATCCAGTCGCCACGGATCGGCACATACATCTACATGCTCAAAGCCTCCGGACCGCAACCGCAGCCGGACGCCCCCCCAATCCGATCCACGAAAGAGGAGACGGCGCGATGATCCGATCCACGCATCTGCCCTTGCTGATCACACTGGCGACATTTGTGCTGGCCTATGCGCTCTGCGCCTCGGCCTATCCTGCGATGCTCTCCCTACGGGTGGTGGCCAACCTCCTGACAGACAACGCCTTTCTCGGGATCGCCGCGGTCGGGATGACCTTTGTCATCCTCTCCGGCGGGATCGATCTGTCGATCGGCTCAGTGATTGCGTTTACTGGCGTCTTTCTTGCGGTGATCTTGCGCGATACCTCGCTGCATCCGCTGGCAGCTTTCGCGCTGGTGCTGCTGCTGACGACCGGTTTCGGCACCGTCATGGGGGCCACCATTCACTACCTGGAAATGCCGCCCTTCATCGTGACACTGGCGGGGATGTTTCTGGCCCGTGGCGCGGCCTATGTGCTGTCGACCGAAAGCGTGCCCATCACTCACGAGTTCTACGACACGCTTCAGGGGCTGTACTGGAAGATTGACGGCGCGCGCTTCCGCCTGATTGGCGGGCTGATGGTGCTAACCTTCATAGTCGGAATCCTCGTCGCCCATCGCACGCGCTTCGGACAGAATGTCTATGCGTTGGGCGGCGGCGAACAGGCGGCAAAGCTGATGGGCGTGCCGGTGGCCCGCACCACGATCGGCATCTACGCGGTCTCCGGCGGGCTGGCAGGGCTTTCCGGGATCGTGTTCTCTCTCTATACCTCGGCCGGCTATTCGCTGGCGACGGTGGGGGTGGAGCTGGAGGCGATTGCGGCGGTTGTTATCGGCGGGACGCTATTGACAGGCGGCTACGGCTTTGTCGGAGGGACGCTGTTTGGCATTCTCATCATGGGGCTGATTCAAACCTACATCGTATTCGACGGAACGCTGTCGAGTTGGTGGACCAAGATTGTGATCGGAGGTCTGCTCTTCGCATTTATCCTCCTTCAGAAAGGACTGACGTGGGCGGCAAAGAAAAGGGCAGCGCAGGCAAGGATGCGCACAGCGACTGGTTCCGCCGCTCTCTCATGACTCTTGTCACGGCGGGCGGCGTCGGGGCGGAACGCGCGTCCAATCACACGGCCTTCGTGGTGGATCAGCTCGGCCGCTCCATTGTTGCTGGCGAATACCCCGCGGAAACGATGATCCCGCTGGATCCGGACCTCTGCGAGATGTTCGGCGTCTCCCGCACGGTTGTGCGCGAGGCAAAGAAAACATTGATTGCCAAAGGGCTGATCCAGTCCAAGGCCAAAGTCGGCACCCATGTCCGCTCGGCCGATGGCTGGAACATGTTCGACGAGGACGTGCTGCGCTGGCATGCAACGGCGCGCAACCCGACCCGCTTTTACGAAGAGCTCTACGAGATCCGAATGATCTTTGAACCGGCGGCAGCAGCGCAGGCTGCGGGGCGCGTCAATCAAGTGGATCTGGACGAGCTTCACGCTCTGTGTGACAAGCTTGCCACCGCCGACACACCAACGGATTTCGCCCTTGCCGACTATGCCTTCCACAAGCATGTGCTGCGGCTCTCTGGCAACCGCTTTCTGCAATCGCTCGGCGACCTGGTGCAGACGGCGCTATACGCCCTGTTCATGGCGGAACATATCGGCGATTTCACGGAACGTCGCGAAACCGTGGCCCAGCGGCACCGCGCGATCGTGTCGGCCATCGCGTCAGGCGCGCAGATGGAGGCCCGCGACGCCATGAGCCGGGTGATCCACGACGGCTATACCAATGTTGTCCTGCGCGGGTCGGTCACGGGGTAGGGGGAGACGCGCGGCTTTGCTGCCATGACCGCCGCCTCAGCGGCGTACCGCTCTTAGCGACCATTTGAGGACTTCACCGGCAACTTGCTCGAGGCCTTCATCTCTTTCAGCGACAGATTGGAGCGGATGCTGGTCACTCCGGGCAACCGTCGCAGCGTGCTGTCGACAAAGGCGCTGTAATCGTCCAGATCCCGCGCCACGACGATCAGCAGGAAGTCATCCGCTCCGGTGGTGTTGTGGCACGCGAGGATGTTCGGGGTCGTCTCGACGATGCGTTGGAACTCTGCGGTTGCGGATTGGTCATGCTCGGAGCAGCGCAGCTGGACAAAGGCCATGACCCCGAGGCCGAGTTTGCGGCGGTTCAGATTGGCCTGATAGCCTTCGATGATGCCGCTTTCTTCCAGCCGTTTCAGCCGCCGCCAGCAGGGCGTTTCGCTCATCCCAAGGTGTTCGGAGAGCTTGGCGTTGGTCATGCGGCCGTCCTCCTGCAGGAGGGTCAAAAGCGCCGCGTTGATACTGTCGATCTCTGGCATCGGGCAGATTCCTTCACAAACAGTGCCAGTAATAGGTCTTTCTGCCTCAATTAATCCAGCTATGGAAAAGAATAGCAAAGGTATTTCGCGCGCCTGGGGCTATCCTCCTCGCAAGTCGCCTCCTACCGAAAGACCCTGCCATGAAAGCCGTCCTTTTCGAAAAATTCCAAGAAGCCCCAAAGTTGACCACCGTGGCCGACCCGACCCCCGAGCCGCATGGCGTGGTGCTGAAGGTCGCCGCCACCGGCGTCTGCCGCAGCGACTGGCACGGCTGGATGGGGCATGACAGCGATATAGAGCTTCCGCATGTGCCGGGGCACGAACTGGCTGGTGTGGTCGAGGCCGTCGGCAAGAACGTGACGAACTGGAAGGTAGGCGACAAGGTCACCGTGCCCTTCATTTGCGGCTGCGGCAGCTGTTCGGAATGCCATTCCGGCAACCAGCAGGTCTGCCTGCATCAGGAACAGCCTGGCTTCACTCACTGGGGATCCTTTGCGGAATACGTTCCGATCCACCAAGCGGACCTGAACCTCGTGGCGCTGCCGGAAACGATGGACTTCGCCACCGCCGCGAGCCTCGGTTGTCGCTTTGCCACCTCGTTCCGGGCTGTGATCGATCAAGGTAAGGTCCGCGCGGGCCAATGGGTGGCGGTGCATGGCTGCGGGGGCGTGGGGCTCTCGGCGGTGATGATCGCGGCAGCAGCGGGGGCGCATGTGATCGGCGTCGACCTCGACCCCGCCAAACTGGCTCTGGCCAAGGATTTGGGCGCGGTGGCCACACTCAATGGCAAGGAGACCGATGTGCCTGCCGCCATTCATGAGATCACCAAGGGCGGCGCGCATGTCTCCCTCGACGCGCTGGGGCATCCCGTGACCATGACCAACTCAATCCTCTGCCTCAGGCCGCGCGGCAAGCATGTGCAGGTGGGGCTGATGCTGGGCGACCATGCAGCCCCGGCGATCCCGATGCCAAAGATCGTCGGTCAGGAGATCGAACTGCTCGGCTCGCACGGGATGCAGGCCCATCGCTACGGCGCCATGCTGGACATGGTTGCCAACGGTCGGCTCGACCCGTCGCGGCTGGTCGGACAGCAGATCAGCCTGGCCGAGGCGCCGCAAGCCCTGATGGAGATGGATAAGTTCCAGTCTGTCGGCGCCACAGTCATCACCCGGTTCTGAGCCATGGAGAGCTTTGAATTCAGCTGTAGCACCATCGTCGCGCAGGCAATTCCCGCCTACCAGAACCGTGCGGTTGACTTGGGAAAGGACTGAGGGATGTTCGAACACGTCGAAGACTACCCCATCGATCCCATCATGATCGGCGCCGATCTCTTTGCGCAGGACCCGCGCCAAGACAAGCTGAACCTGACCGTTGGTATCTATCAGGATGAACAGGGGCACACACCAGTCTTGGAGGCAGTGAAGCTGGCCGAACGGCGGCTGGTGGAGACCCAAGCCAGCAAGTCCTACCGCGCCCTGACCGGGGATGCTGAGTACTGTGCCGTCTTGGGCTACGAAGTTCTGGGCGATTCCTTTGACTCAGGCTGGGTCGCCGCGCAGACCTCCGGCGGGGCTGTGGCGCTGCGCGTGATGGCGGACCTGCTGGCGCAGATGCCAAAGCCACCCACCGTCTGGCTGCAGTCCCCGACTTACGGCAATTACGTCCCGATCCTCAATGCCGCCGGCTCACGCTTCCAGGCGCTGCCCTACTACGACCCGCTGCGCAGCGTACTTACCTTTGAGCAGATGCTCGACGGGCTGAAGGCGGCGCGCCTCGGCGATGTCTTCCTGATGCAAGGACCCTGTCACAACCCGACAGGCGCGGATATGTCGGAGGACCAGTTTGCCGTTCTGCTGGATGTGCTTGAGGCGCGCGGGATCGTGCCTTGGATCGATCTGGCCTACCTCGGCTTCGGGCAGAGCTTTGATGCGGATTGCGCAATGGCCCGCCAAATCGCCGACCGATTTTCCGAATGCATCGTCTGCATCACCCTGTCCAAGACCTTCGGTATCTACCGTGACCGCGCCGGGGCACTCTTCGTCAAGACCCGTACGCAGGACCAAGAGCGCATTACGCGTGCGGTCACCGCTATCGTCCGCTCCGGGGCTTCCCATGCTCCGGACCACGGTCCTGCGGTGGTGCGTACCATCCTGCAGGACACGGATATGAAAGCTCTTTGGTTGCGCGACCTCGATCAGATGCGCCAACGGGTGACGCGGATGCGCCAAAGGATTGTGGCCACTGAACAGGAGGTGTTCGGAACCGAGCGGCTTTCCTACCTCGGGCGGCAGGTCGGGATGTTCTCGCTTCTGCCGTTGAGTCTCGCGCAAGAAGCGGCGCTGACCCGGGATCATGGCATTCACGTCGTTCAAGGCGGCCGGATCAACGTCGCGCGTCTAGGCGAAAGTGATGTTCAATGGTTGGTCAAGGCTGTGTGCGGACTGTTGCCAACTTCCGATGGATAAAGCGCGATCATTCTATTTTCGCCCTGAGTCTTGCTGGATTTGCGAGCGATCTCAGGTCGATCGAACGTCAGCTTCTCTGATGCTACGGTGCAGCATTTGATGTACTTTGCAATGGCCAGCTCAGGCCGTTGATGGCGATCCGTGGGGCGCGCACTCGCGATGTATGCTGCGCTGCCCTAGGTCGGATAGATGGTAAGCGGTGTAAACACCCCATGTTTCAATAAAATATGGGGTTTGCGATACTGACGCCACCTGATGCAAGGAGGTGGCAATGCTGGATGGAATGGCTCCGGAAGAGGCGAAGGTTTGGGGGATCAGGGTCCCCGTGTCCTCGTCCGGGCGGCGTAAATGGCCTGATGAGCTGCGCTCGATGGCCGTGCATAAAATCCTGGCGGGGGCCGGGATCCGGGAGACGGCCGAGGAGATCGGCGCCAACAAATCCCTGGTGGCGCTCTGGGTCAAGAACGCGGAACGTCTGTCGGACGGTCCCGCCTTTGTCGAAGTCGTCACTCCCAGGACCTTACCGACAAACCAGCCATCGATGCCCGTCGATGCCTCGCGGGAGAATGACGCCTCCTGCAAGATCAGCGTCGGCACGACAACGATCGAGATACCGCAAGGGTATCCCGCCGATCATCTTGTGGAGATTTTGCGGGCCGTGAGGGCGGCGCAATGATTTCTCCGGCCAGCAATTTCAGAATTTATCTGGCCTCGCAGCCTGTAGATTTCAGAAAAGGATTGGACGGGCTTGCTGCCTGTGTCGCGAACAATTTCCAGCTCGACCCCTATTCCGGCGCGATTTACGTGTTTCGGTCCCGGCGCGCTGATCGCCTGAAGATCCTTGTCTGGGATGGCTCCGGTCTAGTCCTGATCATGAAACGGCTGCAGGGCAAGCGGTTCACCTGGCCAAAGCCTCAAACCGGCCCCGTTACATTGACCAAAGTTCAGTTCGACGCGCTTTTCGACGGCATTGATTGGACCAAAGTGGCGGCCTCACCCAGCCGCAAACCCGTGTTTCTGTAGTTCAACAAACATTGCAACGACGGGATGACCGGAGCGCGACCAGTCGCCGGCTCCGTGACGTCCAGACGCGCGAGAGTTCGGTTTTCGCGGAACTTCGCGTACTACATTCGGAAAATTAGAAATGACCAAGATCAAGTTTATCGATGCCCGCTTCCCCGACGGAGGCCTCGACGAGATTGGTATCAAGCGCCGCTTTGAGGGACACCTTCGAAAGCTCAGAGCCCTCCGTGATGGGGTGAAGCCCCAGACACCAGACGACTTCGCGGACGCGCTTCGCTGGGAAGGTGATTTGAGCGAGGTGCGGATCTCCAGTAATGACCGAAACAAGATCC
>CAKZRP010000029.1 GCA_937146765.1 uncultured Paracoccaceae bacterium
GCGGGGGGCCCGCCCGGGCCCACCCCGGCCCCCCCCCCCCCCCGGGGGGGGGACCCCCCCCCGGGGGGGGGGGGGGGCGGGGGGGGGGCGGCGGGGGGGGGGGGGGGGGGGGGGGGGGGGCGCCAAAGCGGCCTATATCGAGCCGGGGTCGCCTTGGGAGAAGGGTTATGTGGAGAGCATCAACGCCAGGCTTCGAGACGAATTGCTTGATGGAGAGGTCTTCTCTTCCCTGGGAGACGCCCAGATCCTGATCGAACCTTGGCGCCAACATTACAATAGGGTGCACCCGCACAGCTCTTTGGGCTACCGCCCACCAGCGCCAGAAGGCATCGTGCCCTTAGAGCAAAGGCCCACGATGCGCTCGCTTTTCAACCGGACCACTCAAGTGGGGCAGATCAGTCTTTGGCCGCGTGGCAACCCGGTCCGCGGCGTTCGGGTTGCCGTCCCCATCACCCGGCGCAACCGCTCCGGCCCGTTCCGGCCACCGCCGCCGTCAAAGATCCCTGTTTGCCCGCCGCTCCGGCCCAGCTTCACAAAGAATAAACTCCAACACGTTAGAACTCCCTCCAAAGAGTACCAGTCGGCCTGTGTCCTGAAGGATGTTGAGGCAATATAGGAGAAGAAGGCGTGTTTCGTTTTCGCAAATTGAAATTGGCCTGGAAACTGCCCCTGATGATCGCCGTGCCGGGGGTCTTGTTGATTGTCGCTGCGGGGGCGCTCGAGATCGAGCAGACCCGCAGGGCCCTGATCAAGGAGCAACAAGCGGCCTATCTCAGCTTTGTGCATGACCGGGCCGGTTCGATCGAACGCTGGCTGGACGACGGCAGCCAGGACGTGCGCGGCCTCGCCGAGAGCTTTGCCGTGCGCAGCGCCTTGAACGAATTCTCCGCCGCCTGGGAAACGCAGGGCGCCTCCGCCGGGCAGGATCTGCGCAAGCTCTATATCGCCGACAACCCCAACCCCCTCGGCCAGAAGGACGAGTTGGACAATGCCAAGGACGGATCCGACTGGTCGGCCGCCCATGACCGGCACCATCCGGGTCTGCGCGCCTATCAGCGGGCGCGGCACTACTATGACCTCTTCCTCTTCGACACCGAGGGCGACCTGGTCTACAGCGTGTTCAAGCAAGACGACTTCGGGTTGAACTTCATCACCGGCACCTATGCCGAGACCGGCCTGGGCGAGGTGTTCCGGGCGGCGCAGGAGCTGCAACCGGGCGGGTTTCACATGACCGCCATCGAAGCTTATGCGCCGAGTGCCGGGGCCCCGGCCCTGTTCATGTCCGCGCCGGTCTTTGAGAATGGCGCCCGCATCGGCGTGGTGGCGGTGCAGCTGCCGCTCGACGTGATGGCGGAAATCCTGGGCTCTTCCGAACTGCTGGGACAGAGCGGCGAGGTCTATTTCGTCGATGCCGACAACCGGGCCCTGACGGCGTCCCGCTTTGAAGGCGGTTTCAAGACCTTTGACGTGCTGCCGGATCTTGCCCAGATCCGGGCGACCCGGACCGAGGCCGGGGCCACTGAGGAGACAGAAGCGCAGGACTTCTTCGCCTCCGAGACAGGGGCGATGGGCCAGCGCGTGGTTGCGGCCTCCGACAGCGTCACAACCCCCTCGGGCGAAAAATGGGGCCTGGTGATGGAGGTCGACTATGCCGAGGCCATGGCCATCGCCACCGAGGCGCTCTACTTCAAGCTGGCGGAGATCCTCGCCATGGCGGTGGTGCTGGCGCTGGTGGCCTGGCTGGCCGTGCGCGGCGTGGTCAAGCGGATCGAGAGCCTGGCCCATGAGATGGAGGAGATCGCGGATGAGGTCTACGACCGCGAGATCCCCGGGCGCGACCGGGAGGACGAGGTCGGCTATATCGCCGAGACCCTGTCGCGGTTGCAGACCCGCCTGATGGACGGGGCCGAGGCCCAAGCCCGCGAACTGGTGGCGGCCGAGAACAACGCCAAGGTGGTGCAATCGCTGACCGGCGCGCTGATGAACCTCGCCAAGGGGGATTTCCGCAACCACGTGATCGAGCACTTCCCCGAAGAGCACAAGAAGCTGCGTTACAGCATCAACGATGCGATGACCGCGCTGAACGAGGTGGTGCTTTCGGTGCGGGACACCGCCGACAGCATCAACAAGGGAGCGCAGGAGATCGCGGGATCGGCCAACGAGCTCTCCGAGCGCACCGAGAGCCAGGCCGCGACGCTGGAGCAGACCGCCGCGGCGCTGGAGCAGGTTACCGCCAGCGTGAAATCCGCCAATGACCATGTGAAGGACGTGGAGAGCACCGTGAACACCGCCCGCTCGCGCGCGGAGGGCAGCGCCATGGTGGTGGATCAGACCATCAAGGCGATGACGGCGATCGAACAATCCTCGCAGCAGATCAGCCAGATCCTCAATGTAATCGACGATATCGCCTTCCAGACCAACCTGCTGGCGCTGAATGCCGGGGTCGAGGCGGCCCGGGCAGGCGAAGCCGGGCGCGGCTTTGCGGTGGTGGCCTCGGAGGTGCGCGGCCTTGCCCAACGCTCCTCTGATGCGGCCCTGAAGATCAAGTCGCTGATCGAGACCAGCAGCAAGCACGTGGGCACCGGCGTGGAAATGGTCGGGCGCACCGGCGAGGCGCTGAAGGATATCGTGGACCGGGTGCAGGAGATCTCCACTCTGGTTTCGGAAATCTCGAAGTCCTCCGAAGAGCAGTCGATCGCCCTCACCGAGATCAATGGCGGCATGTCGCAGCTCGATCAGGTGACCCAGGGCAATGCGGCCATGGTGGAGGAAAACACCGCAGCCGCGCATATGCTGCGGACGGACGCGGAGAAACTGTCGGATCTGGTGGGTCGCTTCCAGACCCAGGGCAGCGACGCCCCCCCGGCACGGCTTGCCCCGCCCGCAGCGCCCAAGGCGGCCAAACCGCCTGTGGTGGTGGACGACTGGGAGCCGGAAGTGGCGATCACGCCCCAGCCGCAGGTCGGCAATGCGAAGTGGACAGATTTCTGATCCAATCCCTGATCGGGGCCGTGTTTGAGACGCGGCCCCTTTGCCTGTCGGGCGTATGAGGGCGTCGGCGCGGATCCTACCGCACTGCTGGCATGTCCCTGATCTTCACGCGCTCTGGCTGGCTCTCTGAGCCTTGAGCTATCCCCCCTTTTCGGTCCCCCTCTCCGGTCCCCCTTTTCGGTCTCGGGGCGGGTCCACGGCCTGATTTCCTGTGCCACGGTCGACTGGGGCCTCGGTGTTCCATGTTCCGACTTCTGTCCGATTTTCTGTCCCATCCTCGCTGCCAACCGCGTGCCTGCTCCTTTGGCTTGACCTCCTTGCAAGACTCTTGACGCCCTCCTTGGTCCGGCCCTTTGTCGGCAGCCGTCCCACCTCTCTTCCCAGTCCTTTTGCCCAGTCCCTTTGGCCAGTTCTTTCGCCCTAATCCGCCCTTCCCGACCTGCGCGCCGACGGGTCCAAACCCTGGTCCGCCAACCTTGCTCCTCGTCGCGATTGTCCGCGCCCGCTCCGGCGGAGAGTCCCTTTTGGCGGAAGGTGCCTGCTGCATGAGCGATCTGCCGCCCCGGAGAGTCCCATCCCGCTGAGGCTCCTTTTTACAAGACCCATGACGGGTTTCACCGGCTTGGCCGCGACTGAATGGGCGGGCGACCCTTGGCCTGTCAGATGGTCTTAGGTTTCAGTCCCGGCACCGGAACGAACCTTGGGGACGAGCGACACCGGGACCGGTCCCGTCTCGGATCTGCCGACCTCGGGCTGCAGGGCAGCGGCAGCAACCAATCGCGCGAGGTCTTGCACCCGCCGCCGCGTCCGCACCCCCCGTTGGTTGCGCCGCTCCGGCCCAGAAAAGGAAACCCGCCAGAAGGCGGGTTTCAGAGGTTTGGGATGTCAGCCGCCGAAATCGTCGAGCATGATGTCTTCGCGATCCACGCCGAGGTCGAGCAGCATGTTGATCACCGACTGGTTCATGATCGGCGGGCCGCACATGTAGAACTCGCAGTCCTCGGGGGCGGGGTGGTTCTTGAGGTATTCCTCGTAAAGAACATTGTGGATGAAGCCGGTGTAGCCGCCCCAATTGTCATCGGGCAGCGCATCCGAGAGCGCCACATGCCAGGTGAAGTTCGGGAACTCCTTGGCCAGCTCGTCGAAATCCTCGACAAAGAACATCTCGCGCTTGGAGCGGGCCCCGTACCAGAAGGTGATCTTGCGATCCTTGTTCTTCAGGCGCTTGAGCTGGTCGAAGATATGGCTGCGCATCGGCGCCATGCCGGCACCGCCGCCGACAAAGACCATTTCCTTTTCGGTCTCACGGGCGAAGAACTCGCCGAAGGGACCGGAGATGGTGACCTTGTCGCCGGGCTTGAGGTTGAAGATATAGGAGGACATCTTGCCCGGCGGCACGCCTTCGCTGCGCGGCGGCGGCGTGGCGATCCGGACGTTGAGCATGATCATGCCCTTTTCCTCCGGGTAGTTCGCCATCGAATAGGCCCGTTCGATCGGCTCGTCGACGACCGATTCATATTGCCAGATGTTGAACTTGTCCCAATCTTCCCGATATTCCTCCTGCACGTCGAAATCGGTGTATTTGACCCGATGCGCCGGGGCCTCGATCTGGATGTAGCCCCCGGCGCGGAAGTCCACGTTCTCGCCTTCGGGCAGGTCCAGAACCAGCGCCTTGATGAAGGTGGCGACGTTGTCGTTGGAGCGCACGGTGCACTCCCATTTCTTCACGCCAAAGACTTCCTCGGGCACTTCGACCTGCATGTCCTGCTTGACCGCGACCTGACAGGAGAGCCGGTCGCCACAGGCGGCCTCGCGCTTGGTGATATGGGCTTCTTCGGTGGGCAGGATCGAGCCGCCGCCCTCGTGGATCCGCACCCGGCACTGGGCACAGGTGCCGCCGCCGCCACAGGCGGAGGGCACGAAGAGGTTCTGCGCCGCCAGGGTCTGCAGCAGCTTGCCACCAGCGGGGACCGAGATGGTCTTTTCGCCGTTGATGGTGATATTGACGTTGCCCGTCGACACCAGCCGCGACCGGGCCAGCAGGATGATCGTCACCAGCGCGACGACGATCAGCGAGAAGAGCAGGACGCCAAGAGAGAAAGTCTGCATCTGTCGCTCCTCAGAGGTTGACGCCGGAGAAGGACATGAAGGCCATGGCCATCAGACCGGCGCTGATGAAGGTGATCCCGAGGCCCTGGAGCCCTTCGGGAATATCGGAATATTTCAGTTTCTCGCGCACGCCCGCCATGGCGGTGATCGCCAGCGCCCAGCCGAAGCCGGAGGAAATGCCGTAGACGGAGGCCTGGGCAAAGTCATAGTCGCGTTCCACCATGAAGAGCGACCCGCCGAGGATGGCGCAGTTCACCGTGATCAGCGGCAGGAAGACGCCAAGCGCGTTGTAGAGCGGCGGGAAGTACTTATCGAGGATCATCTCGAGGATCTGCACCATGGCAGCGATCACCCCGATGTAGGAGATCAGGCCGAGGAAGGTCAGGTCGACATCGCCAAAGCCCGCCCAGGCCAGCGCCCCGGGCGCCAGCAGATAGGTCAGGATCAGGTTATTGGCAGGCACGGTGATCGCCTGCACCAGCGTCACCGAGATGCCGAGGCCGATGGCAGTGCCGATCTTCTTTGAGACCGCGAGGAAGGTGCACATGCCGAGGAAGAAGGCCAGGGCCATGTTCTCGACGAAGATGGCCTTTACGGCGAGGGAGATGAGATCTTCCATCAGTGCGCCTCAACTGTCTGAATGCGGTATTCGCGCTCTTCCACCTGCTCGGGCTTCCAGGTGCGGAAGGCCCAGATCAGCAGGCCGATCACGAAGAAGGCCGAGGGCGGCAGCAGCAAGAGGCCGTTGGGCACGTACCAGCCGCCGTTGTTCACGGTCTCGAAAATGGTGATGCCGAAGAGCGAGCCGGAGCCGAACAGCTCGCGGATGGTGCCCACCAGCATCAGGATCAGCCCGTAGCCCAGGCCGTTGCCGATGCCGTCCACAAAGGAGGCGAAGGGCGGGTTCTTCATCGCGAAGGCCTCGGCGCGGCCCATCACGATGCAGTTGGTGATGATGAGGCCGACAAAGACCGAGAGGGTCTTGGAGATCTCATAGGCATAGGCCTTGAGGATCTGGTCCACCACGATCACCAGGCTCGCGATCACGATCATCTGCACGATGATCCGGATCGACGAGGGGATCTGGCTGCGCAGCACCGAGATGAACATCGAGGAAAACGCGGTCACCATGGTCACCGCAATGGTCATCACCAGCGCCACCTGCAACGAGGAGGTCACCGCCAGCGCCGAACAGATGCCCAGCACCTGCAGGGTGATCGGGTTGTTGTCGACCATCGGGTCGACGAGCATGCTCCGATAGGTCTGGGCCATCAGATGTCTCCCGCTCTTACACGTTCCAGGAAAGGCTCGAAGCCGCGATCGCTCATCCAGAAGCGGACGAGATTGTCGACCCCGCGCGAGGTCAGCGTCGCGCCGGAGAGCGCATCCACATAATAGTCGCGCCCGGCGGCGGGCGGCGTCTTGGCGACGGTGATCGCCAGCTCGCCCTGCCCCTCTTCGGTGCGCAGTTTCTTGTCGCGCCAGAGCGCCTTCCAGCGCGGGTTGTCCACCTCGGCGCCGAGGCCGGGGGTCTCGGCGTGGTCGTAGAACTGCAAGCCGTAGATGGTGTTGCCGTCCTCCTCGAGGGCCATGAAGCCGTAGAGGGTGGACCATAGGCCGTAGCCGTAGACCGGCAGGATCACCTTGTCGAGCGAGCCGTCGTCATTGCGCAGCAGGTAGACGGTGACGAAATTCGCCTGCCGCCCGATGCTGGCGGGATCGTCGGTCAGCGCGGTGGAGAGGCTGGCGTCGTCGGCCGCGGCGCGGTCGTCGAAACTGGCGGCGTCATAGGCCTCGGTGAAGGTGCCGGTAGCGAGTTCCAGCACATGCGGTTCAAAGGCGGTGAAGGCCTCGGCGACGTCGATGCCCTCCTCGTAGAGGCCGGCGACCTGCAGGATGTTGACCTGCTTGTCGAGGGCGGCGTTGCGTTCCTGCAGGGGGCGCAGCGACACGGCGGCTGCCGACACCACCATGGAGGCGACGAGGCAGAGACCCACCGCCACCACGATGGTCTTGGCGGTATTGTCGGCGGGCGCGTCGAGGAAGCGGCGCAGGAAGCCCTTGCGCGCGCCGGGAGTGCCGCCCGTGGAGGCGGAGAGGTTCGGATCCTGGTCAGACATGACGACGGGCCCTTCTGCGGATATTGGCCTGAACGACGAAGTAATCGATCAGCGGGGCAAAGACGTTGCCGAAGAGGATGGCGAGCATCATGCCTTCGGGGAAGGCCGGGTTGACGACCCGGATCATCACCACCATGAAGCCGATGAGCGCGCCATAGATGTAGCGGCCGAGGTTGGTATGCGAACCCGAAACCGGCTCTGTCACCATGAAGACGAGGCCGAAGGCATAGCCGCCCACCACCAGATGCCAGTACCAGGGCATGGCGAAGGCCGGGTTGCTGTCGGAGCCGATCAGGTTCAGCAGCGAGGAGAAGGCGATCATGCCCAGAAGGCAGCCCAGCACCATGCGGTAGTTGGCGATCCGCGTCAGCAGCAGGAAGCCAAGGCCGAGAAGGCAGGCGATGGTGGAGGTCTCGCCGAAGCTGCCCTGGATGGTGCCGACAAAGGCGTCCATCCAGGTGATGCCATGGGCGGGCAAGGCCGCCAGCCCCTCGGAGGCGGTCACCGCCAGCGCGGTGGCGCCGGAGAAGCCGTCCACCGGGGTCCAGATGGTGTCGCCGGACATATAGGCAGGATAGGCGAAATAGAGGAAGGCCCGCCCGACCAGCGCCGGGTTGAGGAAGTTCTTGCCGGTGCCGCCAAAGACTTCCTTGCCGATCACCACGCCGAAGGAGATCCCCAGCGCCACCTGCCAGAGCGGCGTCGAGGCGGGCAGGATCAGCGTGTAGAGCATGGAGGTGACGAGGAAGCCCTCGTTGACCTCATGGCGGCGGATGGTGGCGAAGAGCACCTCCCAGAGGCCGCCCGCAACCAGCGTCACCACATAGATCGGCAGGAAATAAAGCAACCCGTGCAGGATATTGGCCAGCGGGTTGGCGGCGTCAAAGCCGATGCCCAGCGCCTCGATGATCGAAGCGCGCCAGCCGGAGGCGCCGTGCTCGGCGATCGCGAGGTTGGTCTGCAGCCCGGTGTTGTACATGCCGAACAGGATGCAGGGGATGGTGGCGATCACGACATAGGTCATGATCCGCTTCATGTCGATGTAGCTGCGCGCATGTGGCGCGGCGGTGGTGACGGTCTTTGGCGTGAACAGGAAGCTCTCGACCATCTCGTAGAGCGGGAAGTAGCGTTCGTACTTGCCGCCCTTTTCGAAGCTGGGCTCGATCCTGTCGAAGAAGCTGCGCAATCCCATGGCTCAGCCCTCCTTCTCGATCTTGGTCAGGCAGTCGCGCAGTGCCATCCCGTATTCATATTTTGCAGGGCAGGCAAAACCGACCAGCCCCAGATCCTCTTCGTCCAGTTCCAGCACGCCGAGCGCCTGGGCCTGATCGGTGTCCATCACCAGCAGCGCGCGCAGGAGCTGCGTCGGCAGATAGTCCTGCGGCATCAGCGTCTCGAAGGTGCCCAGGGGCACCATCGCCCGGCGGCCGCCGTTGAGATTGGTGGTGAGTTTGTAGAGCTTGCGGCTGAAGGCGGAGCCCAGCACCGGCTGCACCGCGAATTTCGAGGCCATCGGACGGATCCAGCCCATCGGGATCTGCTTGGGATCCTCTTCCATCAGGGTGACCTGACGGGCATAGCGCCCGAGATAGCCATCCGCCCCCGCAGCCGCGCGGCCACTGAGCACGGAGCCGGAGATCACCCGCATCGGCAGGCGGTCAGGATTGTCCGCCGCACAGAGGTCGGCCAGCGCGGCCCCGGCAGGCACCCGCACCAGACGCGGACGCGCGGCCAGCGGGCCGGTGACGGCGATCACCCGGCTGGTGTCGAGATGACCGGTGAGCAGCAGGCGACCGATCACGATCACATCCTGGTAACCGATGGTCCAGACCGTCTTTTGCGCGGTCGGCGGGGTCAGGAAATGGATATGGGTGCCGGCCAGACCCGCCGGATGCGGCCCGGCAAAGCTGGCGGCGGTGACCCCGTCCAGATCGCCCCCCGGCACATCGGCGCCGGCGGCATGGCAGAGCCAGGTCGGCCCGTCGGTCAGCATCGCAACCGCCGCAAGCCCGCGCAGGAAGGCCTCGGCCTCCTCGGCGATGATCGGGGCCGGGTCGGGTGAAAGCGGCTCGGTGTCCATCGCGGTGACGAAGATCGCCGCCGGACGGCTGGCGGCCGCGGGCACCTTGGAATAGGGGCGCGTGCGGAAAGAGGTCCACAGACCGGCGGCGCAGAGACGCTCTGCCAGCCCCTCGGCGGTGGCGATATCGCCCACTGCCGAAAAATCGAGCGCCGGAGCCGCGGCAGCATCGGCCTCGATCTCGACGCTGATCAGCTTGCGCCGGGCACCGCGGTGGATCGCCTTGATGCGACCGGAGACCGGCGCGGTGATCAGCGCCTCGGGGTTGTCCTTGTCGGCGAGCAGCGCTGCACCGGCAGCGACCACATCGCCTTCCTGAACGACAAGACGCGGCTTGAGGCCGATATAATCGGCCCCGAGCACCGCGACGGTCTTGATATCAGACGTTTCCGGCGGGCCATTCTCGGCTGCGCCCTCGATCGGCAGATCGAGCCCTCTTTTGAATGAGTAGTGTTGCACTTGGATCGCCACCTGTTTTTTCGGCCCCTTATGCAACGCTCCGCCGCCAAGCAAAACCGCTTCGGAGCCGGTTTTTTACATTTTTTTTCGTTTGCGACCGGTTGCAGCCGCAAACCCTAGGCCATATTGAGACGCAACGCCCAAATTTCAGGAGGCATGTCACGTGTCCGTACCTCAGCGATTCTCTCGGCGATCGTTTCTGATCCTGTCGACAGCGGCTCTCGCGGCCTGCCAGCTCGAAGAGGAAGTGCTTCGGCTTTCCGGGTCGACGATGGGAACGACCTACAATGTCGTTGCCGTGCCCGCCGGCAAGAGCATCGACAAACCCGCCCTCGAGAGCGCCATCCACACCGCCCTGGCACAGGTCAACACCGAGATGTCGAACTGGGATGCCGGTTCGGAGATTTCCCGCTTCAACGCCGCCCCGGCAGGTCAGACCGTGACCCTGTCGCCGGCGCTGGCGGAGGTGATGCGCAATGCCGATCTGGTGCATCAGGCCAGCGAAGGGCGCTTTGACGTCACCGTCGGCCCGCTGATCGACCTCTGGGGCTTTGGCTCCGGGGTGCAGGGTCCGCATATCCCCGCCGACAGCGATATCAGCGACGCGCTGGCCCGCAGCGGTCAAAGCCGGGTGCTGGAGCTGGCCGGGAGCGATCTGCGCAAGACCGTCGACGGCGCCGAAGTCTATCTCTCCGCCATCGGCAAGGGCCATGGCGTCGACCGGGTGGCCGATGTGCTGCGCGGCTTCGGCCTTGAGAACTTCATGGTGGAAATCGGCGGCGATCTCTATGCCGCGGGCCATAATGGCAATGGCACCCCCTGGCAGATCGGCATCGAATCGCCGGTGGCGGGAGACCGGGCGCTGCACAGCATCGCCAATGTCGCCAACCTCGGCATGGCCACCTCGGGCGATTACCGCAACTTCTTCGAGGAAGACGGCACCCGCTATTCGCATATCATCGACCCGGCCACCGGCCGTCCGATCCTGCACCGCACCGTTTCGGCCACCGTGCTGACCGAAAACGCGATGCTGGCGGATGCCTGGGCCACCGCGATGCTGGTGCTGGGCCGGGCCCGCGGCCTGGAGATCGCCGAAGCGCAGGGTCTGGCCGTTGCCTTCATCGACCAGGTGCCGGGCGAAGGTTTTGTGACCACGGTCAGCAGCCGCTACAGCGCGCTGCAGGCCTGAGCCGGAGGAAGACACCATGGAAACCGCCCTGCTGGCGTTCTTTTTCCTGTGTCTGATCATGCTGGGCATGGCGGTCGGGGTGATTTTCTCCGGCCGTCGCATCAAAGGCAGCTGTGGCGGCCTCAACGCCATCGGCGATGCCGACCAATGCCTGGTGTGCAAGAAGGAAATCGATCCCGACAGCCCGCTGCGCGAACGCCTGGCCTGCCCGAGGGCGCGCAAGATGATGGAACGCCTCGAGGCGGAAGAGTAAGGCTCCGGCCTTACGCGATGGTCCGAGAGAGGCCCCTATCACCCGTCTGCGCCGTCCGCCGTCTCCGGTTGGGCGGTTCTTTTTTTGAGGGGCAGTCCCTGGACCGCCCTTCCCCCTTGGACCGTCCTCAGACCGCCATCGGCACGAAGCCCAGCGTCAGGAAGGCCGCCGCCGCCACCAGACCGGTGAGCCAGAGCTGCCAGCGCGGCCCCTCCGCCTTCCACACCGCGCGGTAGCGATAGCCCGCAAGGCAGCCCAGCACAAAGATCACCGTGGCGCTGGCCGGGGTCAGCGAGGGCGCAAAAAACGGGGCAAGAAACGGCAAGGTCAAAAAAATCTGAACCACTCCTGTCTGTCTGCGGTTTAGACTAAGTCGCATAATCGTTGATCCCTGGACACGCAAGGAGACAGAGCCATGCCCGAATCCTATCGCCCGCACCTGCGCAAGGACGACACCGAGACCCGCACCGCCAGCCAGACGGTGGCCAGCAATACCACCCATGGCAATGCAAGGGTCCAGGACCTGCTGCGGGGGAAGAGCGGCACGCTGCACACGATCCGCCCGCAGCAGACCCTGCACGAGGCGGTGGAGATGCTGCGCGATCACAATATCGGCGCGCTGCCGGTCACTGATGCCACCGGGGCGCTGATCGGGATCCTTTCGGAGCGCGATATCGTGCGCAAGCTCGCCGACACCCCCGGCCGCACCCTGCCCCATAAGGTCGAGGAGGTGATGACCCGCAAGGTGGAGACCTGCATCGCCGAGGACCCGCTTGTCACCGTGCTGAAGCGGATGACCGAAGGTCGGTTCCGCCATATGCCGGTGGTGGAGGGCGAGGCGCTGGTGAGCCTCGTGACCATTGGAGACCTCGTGCATTTCCGCCTGACGGAGCTGGAGCTAGAAGCCTTGCAGATCAAGCAGTTGATCGTCGGCTGACCGCCGCGCAACCGACGCATCGCCCGTCCTGACTTGCCTTGCCTGCGCACAGGCTTGGGCAGGCGGTGCGCCACGTCTCCTGCACAGCCAAATCTAGCACAGGCTTAGTCTTGCACGGGCTTAGTCTTGCGCGGGCTTAGTCTTCCGCCGGCCCAATCCTGCACTGGCCAAACCTGCTATCCAGAGCATTTAAGTCAAGATTCAATATTGACCAATTTACTCAACATTACTAGGGCTGCGTGTATCGTCATCTGAAGGATCACGCACATGACCCTCCGTCCCCTCTTCGGCGCCGCGGCGCTGAGTCTTTTTGCAGCCAGCCTCGTGCAAGCCGATCCCATCACCCTGACCGACATCGCCGGTCGTGAAGTCACGCTTGATGCGCCGGTGGATCGGGTGATCCTTGGCGAAGGGCGCCAGATCTTCTTTGCCGCCGTGCTCGACGGGGACAATCCCTTTGCCCGCGTGGTGGGCTGGCGCGATGACTTCCTGCAGGCTTCGCCCGAAAGCTATGCGCTTTATGCGGAGAAATTCCCGGAGCTGGCGGATATCCCGACTTTCGGTGGTTTCAAGGAAGGCACCTTCGACATCGAACAGGCGGTCTCGCTCGATCCCGACGTGATGATCATGAACCTGGAATCCAAGGCCGCCACGGATGAGGCGGGCTATGAGGAGAAGCTGGCCAAGGTCGGCATCCCCATCGTCTATGTGGACTTCCGCGAAAAACCCTTTGAACACACCGCCCGCTCCATGGAGATCATCGGCACGCTCTTTGGCGAGGAAGAGCGCGCGGCGGAATTCAACGCCTTTTACAAAGCCCAGATCGCGCGGGTGACCGATGTGATCGCCGCCCATCCGGATCTGGAAAAACCGCTGGTCTTTGTCGAGCGGGCCGGCGGCTATTCCGAGGATTGCTGCATGTCCTTCGGCAATGGCAACTTCGGCCGGTTCGTGGAACTGGCCGGTGGCACCAACATGGGCAATGACTTCATTCCCGGCACCTTCGGCACCGTGAGTGCGGAGCAGGTGATCGCCTCGAACCCGGATCAGATCGTGGTCACCGGCGGCAATTGGGAAGCCTATGTGCCGGGCGGCAAGTGGATCGGCGTGGGGCCCGGCTCTGACACCGCGGTCGCCACCGACAAGCTCGCCGCGCTGATGGAGCGCCCGGCCTTCACCGGCGTGAAGGCGGTCGAAGAGGGCAAGGTCCATGCGATCTGGCACCAGTTCTACAACAGCCCCTACAGCTTTGTCGCGGTGCAACGCCTCGCCACTTGGCTGCATCCCGAGCTTTTTGCCGACCTCGACCCCGAGGCAACGCTGAAGGAATTGCATGAGCGGTTCCTGCCGGTGGACTACCAGCCCGGTTACTGGGTCTCGCTCGACTGAGCCGAACCTGATCCCCCTCCGGCGGCCCCTGACCCGGGCCGCCGCATCCTATTGGAGGCACCCATGACCGTCACGTCAACCGGCACCCCCGCCACCGCCCTCGCCTATCGCGGGCTGGTGGCCCGGCGCATCTTTGTCCTTCTGGGGCTCAGCGGACTGCTGGTGCTCTCGGTGGCGGTGGATGTGGCGCTAGGGCCTGCGCGCTATGGCCTTGGCGATGTGCTGCGCACCCTGCTCCTGCCCGGCTCCGCAGAGGTGCAGATGCGCGTTGTGGTCTGGGACATCCGGATGCCGATGGCCCTGCTGGCCGTCACCGTGGGCGCCAGCCTGTCGCTGGCGGGAGCGCAGATGCAGACCATCCTCGCCAATCCCCTCGCCAGCCCCTTTACCCTCGGCCTGTCGGCCGCCGCCAGTTTTGGTGCGGCGCTGGCCATGGTGCTTGGGGTAGCCCTGTTTCCCGGCGCGCTGGCCCTGATGGTGCCGATCAATGCCTTTGCCATGGCCATGGTCGCCTCGCTGTTGATCTTTGGCCTGTCGACCCTGCGCGGCGTCACCGTGGAGACCATCGTGCTGCTCGGCATCGCACTGGTCTTCAGCTTCAATGCCGCGCTTGCGCTGCTGCAGTATTTTGCCTCCGAGCAGGCCCTGTCGGCGGTGGTGTTCTGGACCATGGGCAGCCTCACCAAGGCGACCTGGGGCAAGGTGGCGGTCACCGCCGTGATCCTGCTGATCTGCACGCCGCTCTTTGCCCGCCGGGCCTGGGCCCTGACCGCGATCCGGCTGGGCGAGACCCGCGCCGCCGCCATGGGGGTGCCGGTGAAACGCCTGCGGCTGGAAGCGCTGTTCCTGGTCTCGTTGCTGGCGGCGGTTCCGGTCTCCTTTGTGGGCACCATCGGGTTCATCGGCATCGTCGGCCCGCATGTGGCGCGGCTGCTGCTGGGCGAGGATCAGCGGTTCTTCCTGCCGGGCGCCATGCTGTCGGGTGCCGTGATCCTGTCTGCGACCTCGGTGCTGTCCAAGGCGCTGCTGCCCGGTGCCGTTCTGCCCATCGGCATCATCACCGCCCTTGTCGGGGTGCCCTTCTTTGCCGCTTTGATCCTCACGAAGGGACGCAAATCATGGTGACGCTCGCACTGGACCGGGTGTCCGCCCGCTATGGCCGCCGCGATATCCTGAGCGATGCCTCCTGCCCGCCGATCCCGGGCGGAGTGCTGACGGCGCTGGTCGGGGCCAATGCGGCGGGCAAGTCCACCCTGTTCCGCCGCATCGCCGGTCAGTTGGGGGGCCGGGGCAGCGTGCACCTGTCCGGCGCCACCCTCGACGAGCTGCGCTACATGCCGCAGGATACCGCGATGAATGCCGCCCTCACCGTCTATGAATCGATCATCCTCGCGCTGAAGCAGGGGGAAGGCGGCTGGCGGCTGGCGGCACAGGATCTGGCGGCGGTGGATGCCGTACTGGCCCGCTTCGACCTCTCGGCGCTGGCGCAGCGGCAGTTGCCGGAATTGTCCGGCGGGCAGCGGCAGGCGGTCTCCATCGCGCAGACGCTGGTGACCGGACCGCGTGTGGTGCTGATGGACGAGCCGACCTCGGCCCTCGATCTCTATCGCCAGTATGAGGTGCTGGAAGCCCTGCGGGCCTATGCGGCGGAAACCGGCGCGGTGATCCTGCTGGCGCTGCATGATCTCAACCAGGTGATGCGCAACTGCGCCACCACCCTGGCGCTGTCCAGCGGGCATGTCCTCGCCTGTGGGCCGACGCTGGAGGTGCTGACGCCGGACCTGATCCGCAACCTCTACGGCATCGAAGCCCGGGTGGAGCGCTGTTCGCGTGGCGAGCCGGTGCTGATCGTGGACGGGCCGAGCGCGGCCTGACGCGGCCGCCCGCGCCGGGGTCTCGTCCCGGTCAAGGGAGCGGCGCGATGGCCGCGAGGGTGGGCTGCCCTGCGCTGCCGCGCCCCACGCCCCTTGCGCTGTCAGGCCATGCCACCCTCGATGAGCCCGCGCGCGATCCGGGCATAGGCTTCGGCCATCGCGCCCTCGCCCGCCGCCACCGGGCGCCCGCTGTCGCCCGCAAGCCGGGTTTCCAGATCAATCGGCAGCGACCCCAAGAGAGGCAGCCCGAGGTCGCGGGCTTCCTGGGCCACGCCGCCATGGCCAAAGATATGATGGGTGCTGCCGCAATCGGGACAGGTAAAGAAAGACATGTTCTCGATGAGCCCGAGCACCGGCGTCTTCAGGGTCTGGAACATGTCGAGCGCCTTGCGCGCATCGATCAGCGCCACGTCCTGCGGGGTGGAGACCACGATGGCCCCGGTCAGCTCCGCCTTGGTGCAGAGGGTGAGCTGCACATCGCCGGTGCCGGGCGGCAGGTCGACGATCAGCACATCAAGCGTACCCCAGTTCACCTGCCCCAGCATCTGCTGCAGGGCGCCCATCAGCATCGGGCCGCGCCAGACCACCGCCTTGCGCTCCTCCACCATCAGGCCGATCGACATCAGAGTGACCCCATGGGCCTTGAGCGGTTCGATGCTGGTGCCATCGGGGCTGGAGGGGCGTCCCGAGACCCCCATCATCCGCGGCTGCGAGGGACCATAGATATCGGCATCGAGGAGGCCCACCCGGCGCCCCTGCCGCGCCAGCGCCACCGCGAGGTTGGCCGAGACGGTGGACTTGCCCACCCCGCCCTTGCCGGAGCCCACCGCAAGGATGCGCTGCACCCCCGAGGGCTTCATCGGCGCCGCCTGCGGTTTGGGATGGCCGCCGACCTTCAGGCTCGGGGCCTTGGCGGCGGGCCCGTGGGCGGTCAGCACCACCGAGACCTCCGATACCCCCTCGAGACGGCGCACCACCTCCTCGGCGGCCCGGCGCAGGGGTTCCATGTGCTGGGCAATCTGCGGCGAGGGGGCCTCGATCACGAAGCGCACCGCCCCCGCCTCCACGCTGAGGGCGCGGATCATGTCCCGGGAGACTAGCGTGCCGCCATCCGGCAACTCCAGCCGTGCAAGCGCCGCCCGAATCTCTTCCTTGCTGACTGCCATCGGATCGCATTCCTTTTTCTGCGGCGGCCGGGGTGGGCCGCCCTCTTTGTGGGGATATATGCGCTTGCGCGGGGTGACCCAAGCCGGAAAACGGCAGCGATAACGCCGCGCGCGACCAAATATTGCCCAAAGATGCATCGTTAGGGAATATTTTCGCCAGAGGATCGGGCAGGTCTGGGAAAATATCCCGTAGACCCATGCACTTGCTGCATAGCAGAAATGACCAAAGGCCGGATTGTGCATTTGCAGCATTCGTCTATCTTCAATCTCAACAGAGACACACAGACAGACGGGCACACGGCCCCGACGAGACAAGACGAGCGAGACGAAACGATGGCAATGTTGAATGCGATCACCACTCAGAAATCCTTTGCCGCCGGTGGCGTGGCACAGATGCTGCAGGCGGTGCGTGCGAAATACGCCCAATACCGCGTCTACCGCGAGACCCTGACCGAGCTCAACGCTCTCAGCGGTCGCGAGTTGGCGGATCTGGGGCTGAACCGCTCCATGCTGAAGCGCATCGCCCTCGAGGCGGCCTACGGCGACATTTGAGAACACAGAGATCAGGTCCTTTCTCCTCCTCCCTTAAGGACCTGTCCTAAGCGGTGGCATCCTCCTCCTCCCTGATGCCACCGCACCCTATACCGGCCAGACGCCGGGACCAGATGCACCGGACCTCCTCCTCCCTTAAGTCCGGTGTTTGACAGAACGGCGGTGCCCCCTCCTCCTCCCTGGGCGCCGCCGTTTCCTGATTCAGAGACCTTGAATTCCCCCGCTTCGCATGCCGCGCAGCGGGATTTTTGTTGTTTGAGGAGGGGGTGGCGGGGGCGGCGCAGGGGCTTTGCCCCTGCGCCGCCCCCGCCCGTTTGGATCGCACCGCGATCCAAACGGAAGAGGCTCGGAGCGCTTAAGCGCTCCGAGCCTCTTCCGAAACCTGTCGTCTCCCGTCAGGGAGACGCCCATCTCGCAAAACCGTTTAAAAGGGCACGTCATCGCTGGCAGCGACAAAGCGGGCGACCACCTTCTTCAGCCCTGCCTTCTCGAAATCCACCTCGAGCTTGTCGCCCTCGATGCCGACAATCGCGCCATAGCCGAACTTCTGGTGGAACACCCGTTCCCCCAATGTGAAAGAGGAGGTCGCGGTAAGGTCGATCACCGTGTTCCGGCTCTCGCGCGGCTGACTAATACCCCGTTCGCCCGCGCGCGACTGCATCCGCCTCCATCCCGGCGAGTTATAGCCATCCGCCTTGGCCATTCGATCCTCGATGGTGGAGCGCCCATAGGGATTGGCCGCCGCCTCTGCAAAGCCCTGCCGCCCACCCGGTGCCGCCGCACCAAAGCCACCGCCATAGAGCCCCGGTGGAGTCAGCACCTCCACATGTTCCTCGGGCAGCTCGTCGACAAAACGCGAGGGCAGCTGCGATTGCCATTGCCCAAAGACCCGCCGATTGCCGGCAAAGGAAATCGTGCAGACTTCCTCGGCGCGGGTGATGCCCACATAGGCCAGACGGCGCTCCTCCTCGAGCCCCTTGAGGCCGCTTTCGTCCATCGAGCGTTGCGAAGGGAACAGACCATCTTCCCAGCCGGGCAGAAACACCGCCGGGAACTCCAGACCCTTGGCCGCATGCAGGGTCATGATGGAGACTTTCTCCTCCGCGTCCTGCTTGTCGTTGTCCATCACCAGGCTGACGTGCTCCAGAAACCCTTGCAGGTTCTCGAAGTTTTCCAAGGCCTTCACCAGTTCCTTGAGGTTCTCGAGCCGCCCCGGAGCCTCGGGCGTCTTGTCGTTCTGCCACATGGTGGTGTAACCGCTCTCATCGAGGATGATCTCGGCCAGCTCCACATGCGGCACCTCCGGCTCGCCCGCCATCATCGGATCAGGCATGGGGCCTTCGATCACAGCATCTTCGGGGCCTGCGGGCAGGATCACACGGGTCATCCGGCCCCAGCGAGCAATATCCTCGACCAGGCGACGCAGGGCCGCGCCGCCTTTGCCCTTGATATGGCCCTCCTCCACCGCGATCCGCGCACCCTCCACCAAGGAGACGCCGTTTTGCCGCGCAATCATCTGGATGGTCTGCTGCGCCTTGTCGCCCAGCCCGCGTTTCGGCGTGTTGATCACCCGCTCAAAGGCCAGATCGTCCTCCGGGCTGACCACAACGCGGAAATAGGCCATGGCATCGCGGATCTCGAGCCGCTCGTAAAAGCGTGGGCCGCCGATGACGCGGTAGGGCAGACCGATGGTGAGGAAACGGTCCTCAAAGGCGCGCATCTGATGCGAGGCGCGCACCAGAATGGCCATCTGGTTGAGGCCGATGGGGCGTACGCCGCGGGTGCCGCGCTGCATCGCCTCGATCTCCTCGCCGATCCAGCGCGCCTCTTCCTCACCGTCCCAATGGCCGATCAGGCGGACCTTTTCACCGCCCGTGGCCTCGGTCCACAACTCCTTGCCCAGGCGCCCCTCATTGCCGCGAATAACGCCGGAGGCGGCGGCGAGGATATGCTCGGTAGAGCGATAATTCTGCTCCAGCCGAATCACCTTGGCGCCGGAAAAATCCTTTTCAAACCGCAGGATATTGCCCACCTCGGCGCCACGCCAGCCGTAGATCGACTGGTCGTCATCGCCCACGCAGCAGATGTTCTTGTGCCCGGAGGCCAGCAGTCGCAGCCAGAGGTATTGGGCGACGTTGGTGTCCTGATATTCGTCCACGAGGATATAGCGGAACCAGCGGTGGTATTGCGCCAGAAGGTCGGGATTGGTCTGGAAGATCTCGACCACATGCAGCAGGAGATCGCCAAAATCGACCGCGTTCAACTCGCGCAGGCGGGTCTGGTACTGGGCGTAGAACTCGGTGCCGCGATAGTTATAGGCGCTGGCATCGGCGCTTGGCACCTTGCCCGGGGTCAAGGCGCGGTTTTTCCAATCGTCGATGATATTGGCGAGCATCCGCGCGGGCCAGCGTTTCTCGTCGATGCCGGCGGCGGAAATCAGCTGCTTCAGCAGGCGGATCTGGTCGTCGGTGTCCAGAATCGAGAAGTTGGATTTCAGCCCCACTAGTTCGGCGTGGCGCCGCAACAGCTTGACGCAGATCGAGTGGAAGGTGCCGAGCCAAGGCATCCCCTCGGCCGGCTGACCGAGCATCCGGCCTACCCGTTCCTTCATCTCGCGCGCGGCCTTGTTGGTGAAGGTCACCGCGAGGATCTCGTTCGGGCGGGCGCGGCCCGTCGACAGAAGATGCACGATCCGGGTGGTCAGCGCCTTGGTCTTGCCGGTGCCTGCGCCCGCCAGCATCAGGACCGGGCCATCCAGCGTCTCGACCGCTTCGCGTTGGGCGGGGTTCAGCCCGTCCATATAGGGCATGGGCCGCGCGGCCATGGCACGGGCGGACAGCGATGCGCCTTCAAAGGCGTCCATTTCGTCGAAACTGCTCATGGGCCGATCCTAACGTGATTCAAGCGGAACGGAAAGAGGCGCGTTCCCGCTCCGTTCCTCCGGGGCCGTCTCCTGTCCGGCTGCGCCCGTGCATAGCAGTCCCGGCCCGGCGGATAAAGACCGATGCCCCTCGGAGAGGACGCCCATCCCCTACCTTCCCCGGCCCTGCCACAGCCCTGACCAAAGGGATAGGAGCCCACGCCGGATGGCCTACGACCTCACCGGATGTCCTGTCGCAGATCGCCGCCACTCCGTGGCAGGATAGCGCAGCACCCTGCCGGAGAACCGCCATGTACCGTCTGATCTACCTGAGTGAAGCCCGCCGCCGGATGAGTCCGGAGGAGATCGACGCGATCGTGGGGAAATCCCGGCGCAAGAATGACAAATGCCACGTCGCGGCCCTGCTGATTCCGATGGGCGGGCGGTTCCTGCAGGTGCTGGAAGGTGACGCAGCGCAGGTCACCGCACGGTTCCACCGCATTGCCGCAGATCCCCGCCATGGCGAGATCCGCGTTGTCTGCGAAGGTCCCTCTGCGGAAGCGCCGCTCTGCGCGACGCCGATGGACTGGCGGGCCCGCGCGGATCTGACCGCGTCGCAGGCGGGGGCATTGGCGGAGGCGTTCGAGCTGGCGGATCTCCTTGGCGACGTGACCTATTGCCCGCGCCCCCGCCACAAGGCGCGTCGCCTGCGCGAGGTGCTGCCGGTCTTTGCCTGTCCGCACCTCGCCTGACTGCACGCAGCCTGCCCCCATTCGCCTGATCCCAATTCGCCTGATCCCAATTCGCCTGATCCCAATTCGCATGGCCAATCGAGCGCAGCCCGCCTAATCGCAGGAAAAGGCGGCGTTTTTGCTGGACAAGCGCAGGGCGGCGGCAAAAGGTGCGCAGATGGATCTCGATCAGCGTTACCCCGGCCTTTCCGACCTGCGCGCCCGTGCCCGGGCCCGCCTGCCCCGCTTTGTTTGGGAATATCTCGATTCCGCCACCGGGCAGGAGGCGACGCAGGCGCGCAATCGCCTCTGTCTGGATCGCGTCGGGCTGATGCCGGCGATTCTGAACGGGCCGCAGGAGGTGGACCTTGGCACCTCCCTCTTCGGTCAGCGCCTGCCACTGCCCTTTGGCATGGCGCCGGTGGGCATGTCGGGGCTGGTCTGGCCCGATGCCGAGGGCCATCTGGCGCGTCACGCGCGCGCTGCGGGGATCCCCTATTCCCTGTCCACCGTGGCGAGCCAGAGCCCGGAGGACCTCGCCCCTCATCTGGGGGCACATGGCTGGTTCCAGCTCTATCCGCCCAAGGATGAGGGCATCCGCAAGGACATGCTGGCGCGTGCCCGAGACGCCGGGTTCAAGGTGCTGGTGCTGACGGTTGATGTGCCGGTGGCCTCTCGCCGCGAACGGCAGGTGCGCTCCGGTCTCACGCAGCCGCCGCGCCTGACGCCGCGGCTCTTGGCGCAGGTGGCGCTGCGACCTTCCTGGGCGCTTGGCATGGCGGCGCGGCACCGGCATGAGGGCGGGATGCCGCATATGCGCACGCTTGATAAATACACCGAGGGGGCAGCCTCGGCTTTGTCCTCCACCGCCCATATCGGCTATCTGCTCCGAACCGCCCCCGATTGGACCTACCTCGATTGGCTGCGGACACATTGGCAGGGGCCCTTGGTGGTCAAGGGCGTGCTCGACGCGGGCGACGCACCGCGCCTGGCAGAGGCCGGGGTGGATGCCATTTGGCTGTCGAACCACGCCGGTCGCCAGTTCGATGCCGCCCCCGCCCCGATCGAGGTGCTGGAAGAGATGCGCGCCGCCACCGCCCTGCCCTTGATCTTTGACAGCGGCATCGAAGGCGGTCTGGATATCCTGCGGGCGATGGCGCTGGGGGCAGATTTTGTCATGTTGGGACGGGCCTGGCACTATGCGCTGGCGGCATTGGGGCCGCAGGGTCTGGCGCATCTGACCGCGATCCTGACCAAGGATCTGGCCGCCAACATGGGTCAACTCGGGATCTCGACCCTGGCGCAGGCGCGCGGCCTCAGGCGGCTGGCGCTGACCTGATCCCCCCACCGGCTGCCGCAAGAGAAAAGGCACAGGCCCCGCCCCGGACCTGTGCCTTTTCCGCCTGTTCCCCCCCGGATCAGACTGGTCGGGGCTTTATGCCCCTTGGTAGTTTGCTTAGGCCGCCAGCAGCTGACGGAAGCTGGCGAGGAAGTCGCGCACCTTGTGGCGCACGCTGAGGTCGCGACCGCGCAGCGGGCTGTTGATCGGCATCAGATCGCGCAGGGCGGCGACCTTCTCATTGCCCAAGAGCGGCAGCGCCTTGGGCGTCTCATACACGAAGGTCCAGTCCATAAAGGCGCGCAGCTCGATCTCGCGGGCCTCCAGCACCTCGAACTGGCCGTGGCGCGGGTCTTCCTGGATCTTCTGCGCGCAGCGGCGGATCGCCTTTTCGTCGCCTTCGAGGATGTGGAAGAACCGCCCCTGATGCACCACCAGGAGCCCGGTCAGACCGCTGCGGCGGTTGTTGCGATGGCAGGTGCCGGCAATATCGGCGATCTGCTGATCGGAAAGGCTGCGGGTGGCGGTGCTGACATAGATGAAACGGTGCATCTGCGGGGTCCTCGGGTTATCGTGGGCGGTGACCTGATCCTTCGCGGTCTGTTTCGGATCGCTTCTGACTGATCCGTTGGTGTTGAATAAAATTTACCTGAAATGCGTTCGAATAGAAGCGCTATCCAAAAGAGTGGTTAACGGCTGACCCTCTAACCCTATTCATGCTGCACTGCAAAAAAGTGCGTGCACCTATCCCATAGGCTAGGTACAACATCGCAAGCCCGCCTTCCCAATCGACCAGATCCGGCGGCAAAACACCCGTTTTGCGGGTGCAACCTTCGCATTTCGGCATCCCCAGCGCCGGAATTCACGAACAGGGGGCGTAAGTGAGCGCAATCATGCCGCAGATACCCAGAAGACCGGATGGTCTGCGTGTCATACAGCCGTTACCACTTGCCCAATCCAACAAGACCTCGGGGGAGAGATGACAGAGTTCAACAAGATCCTGATTGCCAACCGTGGCGAGATCGCCATCCGTGTGATGCGCGCCGCCAACGAGATGGGCAAACGCACCGTCGCCGTCTATGCGGAGGAGGACAAACTGGGCCTGCACCGCTTCAAGGCGGATGAGGCCTACCGCATCGGCGAGGGCCTCGGCCCCGTGGCGGCCTATCTCTCCATCGACGAGATCATCCGAGTCGCCAAGGAATCGGGGGCGGATGCGATCCACCCCGGCTATGGCCTGTTGTCCGAGAACCCGGACTTTGTGGATGCCTGCGCGCGCAATGGCATCACCTTCATCGGCCCCAAGGCCGAAACCATGCGGGCGCTCGGCGACAAGGCCTCGGCCCGGCGGGTGGCGGTGGCGGCGGGCGTGCCGGTCATTCCGGCCACCGAGGTGCTGGGCACCGATATGGCCAAGATCAAGAAGGAAGCGGCTGAGGTTGGCTATCCTCTGATGCTGAAAGCCTCCTGGGGCGGTGGCGGTCGCGGCATGCGGCCGATCTACTCCGAGGAGGAGCTGGAAGAGAAGGTGCTGGAAGGGCGCCGCGAGGCGGAAGCCGCCTTTGGCAATGGCGAGGGGTATCTGGAAAAGATGATCACCCGCGCCCGCCACGTCGAGGTGCAGATCCTCGGCGATAAGCACGGCGAAATCTATCACCTGTTCGAGCGCGACTGCTCGGTGCAGCGCCGTAACCAAAAGGTGGTGGAGCGCGCGCCCGCCCCCTATCTGACCGAGGACCAGCGCGCCGAAATCTGTGAGCTGGGCCGCAAGATCTGCGCCCATGTGAACTATGAATGCGCCGGCACTGTCGAATTCCTGATGGATATGGAGAGCGGCAACTTCTACTTCATCGAGGTGAACCCGCGCGTGCAGGTGGAACACACCGTCACCGAAGAAGTCACCGGCATCGACATCGTTCAGGCGCAAATCCTGATCGCCGAGGGCAAGACCCTCGCGGAGGCCACCGGCAAGGCGAGCCAGGACGAGATCCGTCTCAACGGCCACGCGCTGCAGACCCGGGTGACCACCGAGGACCCGCAGAACAACTTCATTCCCGATTACGGGCGCATCACCACCTATCGCTCGGCCACCGGCATGGGCATTCGTCTGGATGGCGGCACCGCCTATTCCGGCGCGGTGATCACCCGCTACTACGACTCCCTTCTGACCAAGGTGACCGCCAAGGCGCCGACCCCGGAGCAAGCCATCGCCCGTATGGACCGCGCCCTGCGCGAATTCCGCGTGCGCGGTGTCAGCACCAATATCGCCTTTGTCGAGAACCTGCTGAAGCATCCGACCTTCCTGTCGAATGAATATACCACCAAGTTCATCGACGAGACGCCGGAGCTGTTCCAATTCGCCAAGCGCCGCGACCGGGGCACCAAGGTCCTGACCTATATCGCGGATATCTCGGTCAACGGTCACCCGGAAACCGAAGGCCGTGCGGAGCCTGCCGCCGACCTCAAGGAGCCGCGCGCACCGAAGGTGGACAAGGGCAACATGCCCTATGGCACCCGCAACCTGCTGGAGCAAAAGGGCGCCAAGGCGGTTGCAGACTGGATGAAGGCGCAGCGGCAGCTGCTCTTGACCGACACCACCATGCGCGACGGGCACCAGTCGCTGCTCGCGACCCGGATGCGCTCGATCGACATGATCCGCGTGGCCCCGGCCTATGCGCAGAACCTCAGCCAGCTGTTCTCGGTCGAGTGCTGGGGCGGTGCGACCTTTGACGTGGCCTATCGGTTCCTGCAGGAATGCCCCTGGCAGCGCCTGCGCGACCTGCGCGAGGCCATGCCGAACCTGATGACGCAGATGCTGCTGCGCGCCTCCAACGGGGTGGGTTACACCAACTATCCCGACAATGTGGTGCAGTTCTTCGTGAAAGAAGCCGCCAAGGGCATCGACGTCTTCCGGGTGTTTGACTCCCTGAACTGGGTCGAGAACATGCGCGTCGCCATGGATGCGGTGGTCGAGAGCGGCAAGATCTGCGAAGGCACCATCTGCTACACCGGCGATATCCTCGATCCGGCCCGCGCCAAGTATGACGTGAAATACTACGTCGGCATGGCCAAGGAACTGGAAGCGGCCGGCGCCCATGTGCTGGGTCTGAAGGACATGGCAGGCCTGTTGAAACCGGCCTCTGCCAAACTCCTGATCAAGGCGCTGAAAGAAGAGGTCGGCCTGCCGATCCACTTCCACACCCATGACACCTCCGGCATTGCCGGCGCGACCATTCTCGCCGCCGCCGACGCGGGTGTTGATGCGGTGGATGCGGCGATGGACGCCTTCTCGGGTGGCACCTCGCAGCCCTGCCTTGGCTCCATCGTCGAGGCGCTGCGCAACACCGACCGCGACACCGGGCTCGACATCGGCAATATCCGCCAGATCTCGGAATACTGGGAGCAGGTGCGCGCCCAATACGCCGCCTTTGAAAGCGGCCTGCAGGCGCCCGCCTCCGAGGTCTATCTGCACGAGATGCCCGGCGGTCAGTTCACCAACCTCAAGGCGCAGGCGCGTTCCTTGGGTCTGGAGGAGCGTTGGCACGAGGTCGCCCAGACCTATGCCGATGTGAACCAGATGTTTGGCGATATCGTGAAGGTCACCCCCTCCTCCAAAGTGGTGGGCGACATGGCGCTGATGATGGTCTCCCAGGGCCTCACCCGCGCGCAGGTCGAAGACCCGAAGACCGAGGTTTCCTTCCCCGACTCCGTCGTCGATATGATGCGCGGCAATCTGGGCCAGCCTCCGGGCGGTTTCCCGGATGGCATCGTCTCCAAGGTGCTGAAGGGCGAGGCGCCGAATACAGAGCGTCCCGGTGCCCATCTGGAGCCGGTCGATCTGGAAGCCACCCGCGCCTCGCTGACCAAGGAGCTTGAAGGCTTCAAGGTCGATGACGAGGATCTCAATGGCTATCTGATGTATCCCAAGGTCTTCCTCGACTACATGGGGCGTCACCGCCAATACGGGCCAGTGCGCGCGCTGCCGACCCGGACCTTCTTTTACGGCATGGAGCCGGGCGAGGAGATCACCGCCGAGATCGACCCCGGCAAGACGCTGGAAATCCGCCTGCAAGCCATCGGCGAGACCGATGAAAAGGGCGAGGTGAAGGTCTTCTTTGAACTGAACGGCCAGCCCCGGGTGATCCGGGTGCCGAACCGTCTGGTCAAGGCCACCACCGCCGCGCGCCCCAAGGCGGAACTGGGCAACCCCAACCACATCGGCGCGCCGATGCCGGGCGTGGTCGCCACCGTGGGTGTCCATGTCGGCCAGAAGGTCTGCGAAGGCGATCTCTTGCTGACCATCGAAGCGATGAAGATGGAGACCGGCCTGCATGCCGAACGCGACGCGGTGGTGAAGGCTGTTCACGTCCAGCCGGGCGGTCAGATCGACGCCAAGGACCTGCTGGTCGAGCTGGAATAACGCCACCTTCGACGACGAAATAAAAGGCCTCGGCGCACCTCGCTCCGGGGCCTTTTCACTGCAACCCCCTTACAGTCCCAACCGAAATTTCAAGAACCGCGCCCCTGCGTAGCTCACCTCTCCCTCCGCCTCAGCCCCCATCCGCGCCAAGGCCCCAAGGTGGCGCCGCGAGGGCGGCAACAGGAAGGTCACGCTCTCCAGGCGCCCCTCCGCCCGCGCCCAGAAGAGCGCCTGCTTGGTGACCCGCAGCCCCAGCCCAAAGGCCTCCGGACGCAGTACCAACGCATAGTCCCAGTCATCTCCCTCGCGTTGAAAACCGCCCCAGCCAACATAGCGGCCCTGCGCGAGGATCGCCCAGACCCCCAGCCCGTCGCGCGCCCAAGCGGCTTCCTTTGCCGCAACAAACCCCTCCGCGACCTGCCTGTCCCAGTGCATCCCGCGCAACAGGGGCATATGCGCCGCCAGCCGCGCATCAGACATATGCGCCAAGATCTGCTCGACCGGCACCGCACTCAAGCGCACAAACGCAATCTCCACCTCTGCCCTCCTCAAGAACACCCTTTCCTGCCCCGCCATGAAGTGCAAAACAATCCGCCGCCGCCTCGCCCCCGCTCAACTCCCCGTGACACACCCGCCTTTCACTTTTTCAAAAATATCCCGGGGGTGAGGGCGACAGCCCGAGGGGGCAGAGCCCCCATCCCGCCCCGAAGTAGGTCAACCCCTTTGACCCAACGCGCGCCTTTTGAGGGGAATTTCACGCGAAGCTGTCGCATTTCACATCCGTCAATCTTGACCGGCATCGCGCGCCCCCCAAGATATCCTCCATTCATTTCTGTTTTCTGGTATTCGAGGTTCCCCATGTCGTCTGCAAAACTCACGGCCCCCGTGGGCCAGTCGCCCCGCCCAAGCCCCGGTGACGAGGTCAAGAACAAGCCCGAGGATGTGCTCCTCGTCCGCCAGATGCTTGAGGCCAACAAGATCGGCCCTCTCGGCGCCTCCAAGAAGGTGGACGCAGGTCTCCTGAAGGCGATCGGCGCCTATCAGAAGAAAGCCGGGTTCAAGACCCCCGACAAGGTGATCGATCCCGGCGGGCGTACCTTTGCCGCCCTGCTGCCCGCCTACAAGAAGCACCTCGCCGAACTGGAAAAGGCCGCCAAGGAGCCCATGGTCGAGGTCAAGTATCGCGGCAAGACCATCCATTGCACGCCCAAGGAATATGAAAGCGTCAAGGCCGATGTGATCAAGCGGCTCACGCCCTATATGTCCTCGCTCCTGAAGAACCACGACAACGCGCTGGAGACCTACGAGCATTATCTCGATGTCGCCCAGATGAAGGACGGGGTGCTCAATGCGGTGGCGCAGGTCATCATCCTCAAGGCCGGGTCGGTCAAGATGCCCGACAACCGGCTGTGCCTCACCTCGATCAAGGCCAGCGGCAAGCTGCAGCGGGCCATGATGTCCAAGGACCTCAAACTGATCGACGAGGCCCTGCCGGAAGCCGAGCAGGCCATCGGGGCCTTCACCAATGACCTGATGCGGTTCCTGAAGGAGTTCACCGGCTCCGCGCAGACCACGGCGACGGTTCTGATGGTCTCCTCGGCGGCCTGTTTTGCAGTGGTGGGCGCGCTGGCCGCGCCGGTGCTGGTCACGGCGGGCGGCATGTCCGCGGGCGGTGCGGCGGTGGCTTCGGGCGCGGGCGTCGGCGTGTTGCAGAGCGCCAGCCAGGAGCTGGGCAAACACGCCAGCGGCCAGAAGGTCACCGTCTGGGGCTCGATCCAGGCCATCGTGATCGACGGCACCGTCGGCGGGCTGACCGGGGGCATCGGCAGCAAGATCCCGCTGGGCTTCTGCGACGATGCCGCCAAATGGGTGGCACCGAAGCTGGCTTCCCAGGTCAGCTTCCTCAGCAGCCAGCAGATGCAGAAGTTCATCGCCAATTACCTCGCCGGCTCCGGCCAGGAGGTCATCAAGACCGTACTGGGCGAGGCGGTGAAGGAGCTGGGTCGCATCATGAAGACCGGCAAGGCCCCGACCGAGAAGGAGTTCGAGGCCATCGTGACCTCCATCCTCTATTCCGCGCTCCTCGGCGGGCTGGTGAAGAACCTTGGCGGTTTCCAGAAGAAATGGGCCTACAAGAACAAGGAGGTCCTGCAAGGCCAGGTCTTTCCCGAGCGGCTGGCGAAACTCGCCAAGACCAATGACATCCCCAATGTGCTGAAGGCGAAACTCTGGGCAGAGGTGATGAACAAGGTCAGCGACGAGGGGCTGAAGGTCGGCTACGGGGTGATCGTGTCGCGCGCCACCGGCAAGGAGAGCGAGGCGCAGATGGTGGACATGGCCGCCAAGGCCGCCGCCAAGGACAAGGCGCTGATCTCGTTGATCGACAGGGAACTGGAAAAGGCGCTGAAAAAGCATAAGGTCCCGGTGAAGTAGCCCTGCTCCGCCGGAGAGTTGCCGATGTTCGACGCCACCGCCCCCTATGCCGGGATCCTCGGACTGTTGCTGATCCACCTCTCGGTGCGGGTGGTGCGGCTGCGCAAGTCACTGGGGGTCAGCTCTGGCGGCGGCGGTCATGCGGCGCTCGAACTCGCGGTGCGGGTGCAAGGCAATTGCGCCGAATACAGCGGTATCGGCCTTCTCTTGCTGGCACTGACCGAGGCGCAGGGCGCCCCCGGTTTGGCGGTGCATGGGCTGGGGCTGATGCTGGTGATGGGCCGCATCCTGCATGCCATCGGCTTTGGCCGCACGCCGCCGATCATGGGTTTTCGCATCGCGGGCATGGCGCTGACCTTCACCATGCTGGCGCTGGCGAGTCTCGGTCTGATCGCGCACGCGCTGACCTGAACCGGACCAAGCCGCAGCCTAGGGACGCCGCGCGCCCGCAGGACCGCCGGGGCCGCCGCGTGGCATCAGCTTGGCAAAGCTGGCCCCTGCCTCTCCCCTGAGGCAGCGCGGCACCACCGGAAAGTCGCGGCTGAGGAAATAGGCATAGGTGCCTTGCGGGTAGTCCTGTGTCACCACCCTGGCGCCATTGCACTCATCAAGGCTGCCGAGGCCGGCAACAAATTCATAGTCCTGCACAAAGGCCCCGTCATAGGGGCCGGACGGATAGGCCCCGCCGGGGCGTGCGCCGCGCTTCAGCCGCCAGGAGGAGGTCACCTCAACCACCCGGCCCTGGTGCACTGCGGTCAGCGCATAGATCGGAAACCCGTCCGCCGCATAGCCGATCAGCGGCGATTCCGCCTGGGCCGACCAGCCCAACTCCTTCATCAGCCCCATCGGCAACCCGTGATAGTGATAGGCCCCCGAGGGCTGCACATGGGCATGGTTGCTATCAAGCCCCAGTTTCACCGCTCCGCCCAGAGCCTCATACTGCCAGCCGAGGTCCGGCCGTCCCTGCCAGAACTCGCCGGCCCCGGGATCGAAAGGCACCCCGTTGACCGCCACCCCGATCAGCCCGCTGCGCCGCATTGCCTGCGCGCTGCGCTTCAGCTCCGCCGGGCCGGTCTCGAACTGGTATTTCTGCGCGGTGATGCGGTTGGGGTTGTCCCGGTTGGGAAACCGCCCCACCGAATGATCGGGAAGACCATTGGCGCGGACCCGAACCCGCTCCCCGGTGGTCGAGACCTGGACCTGCGCCCCGCGCACCCGCTGGTTCGCCGCGACCAGATCGAGGGGCTGCGCCTTGGTTGCGGTATGCACCCGCAGGCGCGGCGGGCCCTGCGCCTCGGATTGAACCGCCAGACCGAGGCCCAGCGTGGCCACCAGGGCCGAGAGTCTGAGGAGTTCGACGCCTGTCATGCTGGCCTCCCTGCCGGATCGCTTTGGCACTGTCACAGGATGACACGCGGCAGCGCGCCGGTTCCGTCGCGGATCGGGCGGATCTTTTTTCGATCCGGCCCGCATTTTTCCCTTGCGGCCCGCGGCGCTGCGCCTTAGACACCGCTCCACTGAATGGCAGCGCGGGCGTAGCTCAGGGGTAGAGCATAACCTTGCCAAGGTTAGGGTCGGGCGTTCGAATCGCC
>CAKZRP010000030.1 GCA_937146765.1 uncultured Paracoccaceae bacterium
TCGGTCAGCATCTTGGCCTTGGACTTGCCAAAGCCCATGGCGCCGCCTTTGCCGCCGCCCTGCATCCGGTTCATGAAATAGATCCAGACCCCGATCAGCAGCAGGAACGGCAGCAGGGTCAGCAGGAAGGACTGGAAAGTCGACTGCTGCTGCTTTTCAGCCCGCACCGGGATGTTTTTATCGATCAGCATCTGGGTGACTTCCGCATCACCCGGCTTCACGGTGGTATAGCTCTGACCGTCAGCTGTGGTGTAGCGCACCTGCTCCCCGTCTAGGGTCACGCGGCTGACCTGACCGCCATCCACGGCGGTTACAAATTCTGAATAGGTCTTTTCGCGGCTCTGCAATGTGCTGCCGGACCCACTGAACAGATTGAACAGGGTTACGACGAGCAGGAGCAGAACGACCCAAAAGGCGATATTGCGTGCGTTGCCCAAGATGGCTCTCCCAAGAATTCCAAGGACGTCACGGCAGTAGCACGCGACGACCCGCAGTTGCACCTAAAATAAGGATGATTTGGTCAGGTTCAATGCGATAAAACCCCACAATCCCAAGTGTGAGGCGGGCGCAATGCCGCACAGGTCCAGCCCTCCGGCACAGAAACGGGCAAAATGCATGGGCTGACGCCTGTGCACCGTAGCATTGGCAGCCCCATCAGGACCTCGCGCGGCACCCCGAGGCTGCGCCAGTCATCCAAGTTTTGCAGCCCTTCCCGGCCCAATGCGCGAATGTCTGCGGTCGCACCACACTTCGCGAAGTTTCGCGGTGCGGAAATCCGCCAGCGGTTGTCCCAGACTACCTCAGAACCGGGCATTATGCAAAGGGGAGGAGGCCGAAGGGCCGCAGCCGTCTCCCTGCAGATCCAGACCGCCCCGCCCCTGACGAGAATCTGGCAGCCGAGGAGCGTGCTACCACAGCCCCTGCGCAGACTGGCCAGAGCTTCGGCCAATGCCTCCCGTCGTGGTGGAAACTCGCGCCCGGTCACATGACGGAGAGCTTTGACAACAAGACGGCGGGTGATTTCCTCTGGCAGTTGCCCCAACCCCTCGCGGGCAAGGCGGATCGCCCCGAAGCGCACCTCGCCAAGGCTGCGCGCAGCCTGCGTGGTTGCAAGGTCGAGGGCCGTTTCGGCGCGGCGCATGTTGTCCGCTACAAGGCTCAGGGCCTCTACCGTCAGGCCTAGCGGCTCCAGGGTCGGCAGAGCCTCCCGCATCCGAACCCTTTCGAAACGCTGGTCAATGTTTGACGGATCCTCGATCCATGCCAGACCTCGATCCTGCAGATACCGGCGCAGGTCCTCGCGACGCAGGTCCAGCATCGGGCGGAGCACTTCCACCCCATCGCGAGACTGCCGCGTCGGCATGACGGCGAGCCCCGTCACACCAGAGGCACGCCGGAGCCGCATCAGCAAGGTCTCAGCTTGATCGTCGGCGGTATGCCCCACTGCAATAACTGCGGCTCCATGCGCGTGGGCCCAGGCTGAAAGCAAGCGATAGCGTGCCGCGCGCGCCGCTGCCTGCAGGTTCCCTTCGGTGGTGGGTTCCTGCCAGGAGAGAATGTCGTGGGACAGGCCCAGACCGGCCGCATGCAGCGCCACTGTCTCGGCTTCGGCGCGTGATTCGGCGCGCAATCCGTGATCCACGGTGGCGACAAGCAGCCTGCTCCCACACTCCTCAGCCATTCGCGCCAGAAGGTAGAGTAATGCCAGGGAATCGCTGCCACCGGAGACCGCCACCCCAAGAACGGGAGGCAGAGGCGCGCCAAGACGGGCGCGCATCCTTGCCAATAGACCCTCTTCGGTCGGGGTCAGGAACACGCCAGCTTTGCCCGCTCCGCTTCGGCACGTTGCACGGCTGCATCAGCGGGGAAGCGGACGGCCACTTCGGCCAGGGTGATGCAGGCCTGATCTTTCTGACCCAGCCGCCCAAGGGCCGCACCCAGTTCGAAAAGCGCTTCCGGCGCAACCGCACCGGAGGTGTCGCCTGTGAAAGCAGCAAGATAGGCGCGCGCGGCCTCGCGGGTATCGCCAAGACCATCCAATGCCTTGCCGCGCACCAACTCCACTCTCGAGGTCAGGGGGCTGCCGGGATAAACGTCCTTGAAGGTCGCCAGCTTGTCTGCCGCAGCTTGGAAGTTCTGCGCCTCAAGATCGCTCATCGCGGCCTTGAAGTCCGCTTCCTCACCGACCGCGAGTTCGCCACCGCCGCTCGTAACAGTGCCGCCCCCAGCCGCCGCCGGAGCGGTGCCGAGCCCAGCACTCGCAGTCCCCGCCGTAACCTCACCACCCAGGGTGGAGGTTTCGCCAAGTTTGGACAGATCGCCGCCCTCGAGTTCGACAAGACGGAACTCCAGATCGCCGATCCGGTTGGTGCCGTCCTGAACGACGCTCTGGACCCTGTGCTGCAACTGCTCGGTCAGCGCGGTCAACCGCTGCAGTTCCTGCTCCATCGCAGTGACCCGTTCCAGCACCGAAGACCCTTCGAGCGAAGCAGAGGCGGCGCCGGTGGTGGACAACTCGCGATTGAGGCGCTGCACTTCGACATGCAGCACCGTCAGTTCCTGCCGGATATCCGCCAGAGTCTGTTCCCGGTCCTGTGCTAGACCGGGAAGACTGCTGACCGCAACCAGCGCCGAAGTGAGGAGGATCTGCCGCAGGCCGCGCATCAGACTCAGCTCACCACGCCGCCCGCCAGGACGGTCACGGCGCGGCGGTTCTGGGCATAGCAGCTCTCATCCGAGCAGATCTCGAGCGGGCGTTCCTTGCCATAGGACACCACATCGATCCGGTTGGCGGCGACCCCCTGCGAAATCAGGTATTCGCGGGCGGCATTGGCACGACGGGCCCCCAGTGCAAGGTTGTACTCGCGGGTGCCCTGCTCGTCCGCGTGACCCTCGATGGTCACGTTATAGGCCGGGTTGGCATTGAGCCAGCGCGCCTGCCCGGCGAGAATGCCCTGCGCCTGCGCGGAGATGCTCGACTGGTCCACCGCGAAGAGCACGCGGTCGCCCACCGCCTCGCGGAAATAGGCGGGGCTCGTCGGGTCCGACAGGCTGCCGTCGCCAAGGCCGGTGCCATAACCGGCGCCGCCATTGCCGACGCCGGATGCGCTGTCTTCCCAGCGGGCGTCGGAACAGGCTGCGAGGCCAAGGCCCGCAACCAGAAGAAGTGCTTTATAGATACCGCTCATGTGAAATCGCCTCGTGTCTTCGGGTATTTCTTACCGAAGTGTTAGCATGTTTCGCCGACCCGCGCCAAGGGGAAGCATCCCGGCGCGCAGGCCGACGGGTGATCAGTTCTGCAAGGGGCCCCAGGAAGGGTCGGAGGCACCATCCGGGGTCTTGACCGGCTTCAGGTTGCGCCCGGAGATATCCACGGAATAAAGCCGCGCCTGCCCCGAGGCACCTTGGGTTTCGCGGGTGAACATGATCACCCGGCCATTCGGCGCCCAGGTCGGGCCCTCATCAAGGAAGGACGCGGTGAGCAGGCGCTCTTCGCTGCCATCGGTACGCATCACGCCGATGTGGAAGCGACCAGCGTTCTGTTTCGTGAAGGCAATGTAATCACCGCGAGGCGACCAAACCGGCGTGCCGTAGCGGCCCTGACCAAAGCTGATCCGCCGCGGCTCGCCCCCGCCGACTGACATTACATAGAGCTGCGATGCGCCGGAGCGGTCGCTCTCGAAGACGATCTGGCTGCCATCGGGTGAGAAGGACGGCGCGGTCTCAATCGACGGGGCCGAGGTCAGACGCTGCGCCTGGCCGTTGTTGATGTCCATCGCAAAGAGGTCGGTATTGCCGCCGTCGGTCTGCGAATAGACGATGGTCTGCCCATTGGGTGCGAACCGCGGCGCAAAGGTCATAGTGCCACTGCCAGAGGAAAGAACGCGCCGCTGCACCCGGCCGACATCCAGCACCTGGATCTGCGGGAAACCGCTTTCATAGCTGGTATAGAGGACCCGGTCGCCGGTGGGCGAGAAGCGCGGGGCCAGCACGATGGATTCTGAATTGGTCAGATACTGCACGTTGGCCCCATCGTAATCCATGATGGCCAGACGTTTCTTGCGGTCGTTTTTCGGGCCGGTTTCAGAAACATAGACCACGCGGCTGTCGAAATAGCCACCCTCGCCGGTCAGACGGGAATAGATCGTGTCCGCCATCTTGTGCGCGATCCGGCGCCATCCGTCCGGCGTGCCGGAGAGTTGCAGACCGGAGCCCAGTTCCTGACCTGCAAAAACGTCATAGGCGCGGAACCGCACGGTGATGCGATCGCCGGACTGGCTGATTGCGCCGGTGATCAGCGCCTGGGCATTGATCGCTTTCCAGTCGGTGAAATTCACCGAGGCATCAAAATTGGTATAGGGCGAGATGTACGCGACTTGCGGGATCTCGCGGAACAGGCCGGAGCCCACAAGGTCCGCCGCGATCACCCGCGACATCTCGGCGGCGAGTTGCTGAGCAGCGGGGGTCTCGGCGATGAAGTTCGGCACCGCAAAGGGCAAAGGCTCGATCACACCATCGGTGATCTCGATCCTGAGCGGCCCATCCTGTGCCTTCACCGCAGCGGCAGGCAGCAGTGCCGCAAGGCCTAGGAGTAGTGTCGCAACTGCGTTTCTCATCTGATCCGCATTCCTTCGGGGTTAAATGTCATCTCAATATCACGCCATTGGGCATATTTGTCGGCGGGCAGATCAAATCCTGTTGATCCACACCGAATGATGGCCCGGCGCGCAGCTTCATAGGCTTGCTTGGCAGACTCCGCAGAGCCGCCGGAACTGGACATCATCCGCATCGAACCGGCATCCGGCACACCTTCGCGCGACAGGCTAACAGCCACCACAACGGTGGTTTGCAGAGCCTCGCTCGAGAGCGAGCCGACGTTCCAGCATTTCGAGACTGCCACGCGCAAGCCATCCTTTTCGCCGCTGGTCATCGGCGGTCCGGAGGGTTCCGGCGCCTCGACCTCCCCTCCTCCGGCCAGAGCCTCGGCGAGGGCATCATTCACGGCAGAACTCTCGACCTCGGGTGTGGGTTCCGCCTCTGGGGCAGGTTTTTCCACCGGGGCAGGTTCTGGTTCGGGCTCCCGCGCCGGTTCTGGAGTCGCCGCGGCGGTCTCAACCTCCGGCTTCGGGGCTTCTGTTTCCTGCGGCACCGGGCGCTGTGGACGGGTTTTGGGACGTGACGCGACGAGCGGCGCGGTCGGTTCTTTTTCCTGAGCCTCCGCCTCGGTCACGATTCGGTCGCTTGCCGCTTCCGGGGCGGTGGCCTCCTGAACCGGCAGATTGGCCTCGGCCCCTGCGTCGGGCGCGACTTCCTCGCGCACCACATCGTCGATGGTGGTGTCGGGTTCCGGCGCCTCCACAGGTTCCGGCGCAACCCGATCGCTCGGGCGCGCGGTCTCAGGTTCGGCGGTACGCGGCAGTTCACTCACCACTTGTGGCGTCTCTGGGGCTTCCGGCACCGTTGTGGGAATCTCGGGTTCAGGTTCCGGCGCGGGCGGTTCCGGCTCGGCTTCCGCGACCGGCACGTCGACCGGCTCTGGCGGAGTCGGCACCGGTTCGGGACGCGGCTGTGGGCGTTCCGGAATTGTCGGGGCAGTTTCGGTCACTGGCGGCTCCACCGGCGCGGCCGGAACCTCGGTCACGACAGGGGCCGCGCGCTGCTCGCTGAGGCGTTCATACTCCTCAAGCGAGATGATCGACACGTCCTGGCTCTCGATCGGCAATGGCTCCGCCTGGAACCAGCCGCCGACAAGCGCCCAGGTGATCAAAAGGCCATGGCCCGCCGCGGAGATCTTTGTGCCGGTCTGCACATCGGCCCCCGATCACTCGCTCTGGGGCGCGTCGCGCCCGTCGAGAGAGGGGCCGCCGGTATCTGTCACCAGGCCGACATTGCTGAAACCGCCCGCGTTGAGCGCACCCATGACCTGCATCACGTCGCTATAGGGAATAGACCCGTCCGCGCGCAGGAACACCCGGTCAGAGGTCCGCTCCGTCGCGATGGCACGCAAACGGGAGACCAGCTCCTCGCGCGCCACAGGGGTGGTCTGGATCTGGATTTCGCCCTCTGCCGTCATGGTGACGGAAAGCGGCTCTTCGTCCTCGCCCGGCAAGGCGCCCGCAGCGGACTTCGGGAGTTCCACCGCCACGCCCACGGTCATCAGCGGTGCTGCGACCATGAAGATGATCAGCAGCACCAGCATCACGTCCACGAAGGGGGTGACGTTGATCTCTGCCATGGGCCGGGCGCGCGAGCGGCTGCGCCCGCGGCGCCGTCCGCCGCCTGCGCCTTTTTGCTGAACAGCTGCACCCATGGGTCAGTGATCCAGCTGACGGGAAAAGATGGTGGCGAATTCGTCGGCAAAGGCCTCGTAGCCGCCAATGATCCGGTCCGCATCCGCAGAGAGCTTGTTGTAAAAGATCACCGCCGGGATGGCCGCAAGAAGGCCAAGACCGGTTGCCAGGAGCGCCTCGGCGATGCCGGGGGCCACAACCGCGAGGTTGGTGTTCTGCTGCTCCGCGATCTCGATGAAGGCATGCATGATGCCCCAGACCGTGCCGAACAAGCCGATGAAGGGGGTGATGGCGCCGATGGTCGCCAGAATCTGCAACCCGCTCTGCAGGCTCTCTGTCTCCTTGGCGATGGAGACATCCATGGACCGGTCAATCCGCGCCTGGGCGCCGGGAATGAGCGCCCCGTCGGTGCGATGGCTGCGGCGCCACTCGGTCATGCCGGCGGCAAAGATGCGCTCGCTTTGCCCATCCGGATCGGGACCGATTTCCTCATAAAGCTCGTCCAGCGGGTTGCCCGACCAGAAGGCCCGTTCAAAGATCTGCGCCTCGCGGCGGGCCTGACGATAGGTGATGAGCTTCTGCAGGAAGATCGACCACGACCAGATCGAGGATCCGATCAGGATAATCATTACGAATTTCACCGTAAGCGTCGCTCGCGCGAACAGCCCCCACATGGAGAAATCAATCTCCTGTGCCAGTGCCAGAGTTTCTGCTTCCATCTGCCTGCTCTATAGCCTTCTGCCGCGTCTGTTTCGCCGCGCGGCGTCATTTACTCCGACGCTAGCGGAAAACAAGATGCTTTACCAAGGAAACCACCGAACAGAGCGGAAATGTTACAGGGATGCGCGGAGTTCTGCCGGAAGCCTGAGCGGTTTGCCCGTGTGCATGTCCATGCAAACCGCGGTGACCACGGCCCGGAACAGAGCCTGCCCGTCGCGGGACACCACCTGCGCCATGGTGAGCCGGGCAGAAGTCATCTTCTCCACCGTGGTATCCACCGTAAGCTCGTCCTCGAACCGTGCCGGAGACAGGTAATCCGCCTCTATCCGGCTGACGACCCAGACCACCCCTGCCGCCCGCATCGCGTTCTGGTCCACACCAAGGCGGCGCACAAAATCGCTGCGGGCCCGTTCGATGAAGCGCAGGAAATTGGCGTGATAGACGATTCCGCCCATATCTGTGTCTTCGTAATAGACCGTGATCGCAAAGCTGTGGGTCATTGGCTGGTCCCACCTTCCGGAACCGCCTGCAGTCGCGCATAAAGCCGCAGCGCGTGGCTCGCATCACCGGCGGCAACCGGCATCATCCGGTCATAGGCGGCAGCGATGACCCCCGCGATCTCAGGGCGAAGGATGGTGTTTCCGCTCTGCGGCAGGACCGCCAGCGGCGAAACTTCGGCAAAGGCCTGCGGCCCCCACAAGAGCATCACCTGCACCGCCTGCGTCAGTGCCAGCGTCTCGGCCGGCATTTCTGCCAGCGCTCCGTTCATGCACAGAAAGACAAACGCTGCCTGGATGCCGCCCCTGTCGTCAAAGCGAAAGGCCCGGTATTGGCTCGCGCCCTCCTTCGACAGGCGATTGACCAGCGGCGCCAGGCCCGGGATCATCCGGTCGAGGTCGCGCACTTCGAGGAGTTCGCGCCACTCGCGAAAGAAGAACACCATGAGGTTCGCGCCCAGTTCCGGATCGGTCTCGGTCATCTGGTGGCCAGCCAGGGTCACCACTGCCTCCACCGCGCCTTTCACCGTCGCCAGAGTCTCATCGGTGACGCCAAAGACGATCGGCGCAATCGGTCGCCCCCAGCGCGCAAAGGAATAAGAGCCGTCCTCACGGGTGAACAGAGCCTCGATTTCCTCGGGCAGCAGCAGTGCAGGCATGGGCAGCCTCGTTCCTCAGTCTGGGTCGTACGCCGGGTCGTCCGGCGTTTGTAGGGAGGCAGGTGAGCGTCAGCAAGGGGGAAGTCCCCGCCCCTGGTGACAGGGCGCAGCCTAGCCGAAAAGATCGCTCTGGGACTTCGGCGGCGTGAGACCGAGGTGCATCCAGGCCTTTTGCGCCAGCATCCGACCCCGCGGGGTGCGCTGGATCAGCCCCTGTTGCAGCAGGTAGGGCTCGATCACTTCCTCGAGGGCATCGCGGCTTTCGCTCAGGGCGGCCGACATGGTCTCGATCCCAACCGGGCCGCCGCCATAGTTTTCCGCGACGAGCCGCAAGTAGCGCCGGTCGGCGCCATCCAGCCCCAGTTGATCGACTCCGAGCCGCGTCAGTGCCCCATCGGCCAGTTCCCGGGTGATGCGACCGTCGCCTTCGACAACGGCGAAATCCACCACGCGGCGCAGCAAGCGCCCGGCAATCCGGGGCGTGCCCCGCGCGCGCCGCGCAATCTCCAGTGCCCCGGCATCATCGGCGGGCGCGCCCAGCTTGCGGGCATTGCGGCTGACGATCTCGAACAGCTCATCGATGGTGTAGAACTGCAACCGCGTCGGAATGCCGAAGCGATCGCGCAGCGGCGTCGTCAAGAGCCCCATCCGGGTGGTTGCCCCAACAAGGGTAAAGGGCTGCAACTCGATCCGCACTGTGCGCGCCGCCGGCCCCTCGCCGATCACCAGATCCAGCTCGAAATCCTCCATCGCGGGATAGAGCACTTCTTCCACTGCCGGATTCAGCCGGTGGATCTCGTCGATGAAGAGCACATCGCGCGCCTCAAGGTTGGTGAGGATGGCGGCCAGATCCCCCGCCTTGGCCAGCACCGGGCCGGAGGTCATGCGAAAATTCACGCCCAACTCGCGCGCCACGATCTGCGCCAGCGTGGTCTTGCCGAGGCCCGGAGGGCCATGGAACAGCGTATGATCCATCGCCTCGCCCCGGCGGCGGGCACTTTCGATGAAGACACGCAAGTTGGCACGGGCTTCGGCCTGACCGATGAACTCCGACAGGCCCTGCGGACGCAGCGCGCGGTCATTCTCGGCGGCGCTGTCTTCGGGCAAGGGGGTGGCGCGCAGGGTGGGATCAGCGTCGATCATCTAAATCCCCTCACCCTTTGGGGGCCAAGAGGCGCAGGGACGCACGGATCAGCTCCGCCTCGCCCGCATCCGGGTTATTGGCAGCCGCCTCTGCCACCGCAGCGGCGGCATCAGAGGGACCGTAGCCGAGGTTCGCCAATGCCGACAGTGCGCCAGCCGATGCCGCCGCCGCGCCGGTGGGTGCTTTCGGTGCAGTCTTGCGGGCGGGTTTCACCGGCGCATCCGAGAGAGGCTCCACCAGCGCGTCGAGGTCGGGGCCTTGCAGCGCATCCGTCACGGTGCCGCCCATCGCCATCACCCCGGGCGCCTTGTCTTTCAGATCAAGCACGATCCGCTGCGCGGTCTTTGGCCCAACGCCCTTGGCCGCCTTCACCGTCGCCCAATCGCCCAAGGCAATTGCCCGGCTCACCCCGTCCGGCCCCAAGGCCGAGAGGATCGCCAGCGAGACCTTCGCCCCGACCCCCTGCACCGAGGTCAACAAGCGATGCCACTCTTTCTCCACCAGTGAGGTGAAACCGAACAGCTGCATCAGGTCCTCGCGCACGAGGAGTTCGGTATAAAGCTGCACCGCCTCGCCCACCGGCGGCAAGGTGGCCATGGTGCGGTCCGACACATGTACGATATAGCCGACGCCGCGCACGTCGATCATCACGTGATCCAGCGCCTTGTAATCGAGCCGCCCCGTCAGCTTGCCGATCATGTGCCCACCTCTTTCAACTGTCGCGCATTTGTCCCGCCGTAATAGGCGTGACAGATGGCAATCGCCAGCGCATCCGCCGCATCAGGCCCTTTGGGGGCGCAGCCGGGCAGTTGCAGCTTCACCATATGCAGGACCTGTTCCTTTTCCGCGTGGCCCACGCCGACGACGGTCTTCTTCACCCGGTTCGGCGCATATTCCCCAACCGGCAATCCCGCCTTGGCCAAAGTCAAAAGCGCAACGCCCCGCGCCTGCCCCAGCTTCAGCGTGCCAGCACCGTCCTTGTTCACAAAGGTCTGTTCGATGGCCGCCTGATCGGGCTGATAGGCCTCGATGATCTCCGTCACCTGATTGTGCAGCGACAACAGCCGCTCGCCCAGATCATCACCGTCCGATTGGCAAACACCGTTCGCCACATGGCTGAGCCGCGAGCCATTTGATTCGATGACGCCCCAGCCGAGGTTTCGAAGCCCCGGATCAATGCCCAGAATCCGCATCTCGCGCCCCGCTCTTTGCCTGTTTGTTTGCTGTTGTTGACCTCGCCTAGCACAAAAGGCGAACATAGCCAAATGCTTTCCCGCGACAGGCGGTCACAGGCGTCTTGGCGCGGGTCAAGTTTCAAGCGCCTGAAACGCTTCGCCCGCAGCACCTGACAGACAAATACGACCTCTTGAAAAGCAGTGGCGACAGATTTTCCACCATTCGGTCAAATTTCTGCAAACACCTTATTCCTATGGCTCAAACCCATGCACGGGCTGCATGGGTCACATGCAAAATACGATCTTGCGAGAGATCAATCACCTCACTATCTGCCGTCCATCGCCCAAGAGGCGACATTGCAACTTCATACTGAGAGATCGTGGATATGGCTGTTTTCGACACCACCCGCACTGCCCAGGGCACCTCCGGCCTGATCGGCCGTATCGGCGCTCTGATCAATTCGCTGACCGCAACCGTCATGGTCTGGAACGACGCCCGCATTACCCGCAAGTCGCTGTCTGCGCTGACCGACCGGGAATTGGCGGACATCGGCCTCACCCGGGGCGATGTGGAAGCCATCGGCGTCGACTCGCCGCTGGTCTGAACAAAGTCGGCATTGACCGGCACAGAACTTCCGGTCCGGGTCTTCCCTCCCCACTCACGGACCAAAGAAAACGCCGCACGTTGGACCTCGTCCCGTGCGGCGTTTTTATTTGCTTTCGCGGGTCAGCTGCAGACCAAGCGAGCGCAGCGGACCTGCGGCCCCCATCCGGGTCGCTCAGCGCAGGACAGGCAGGAGTGTCTCGGCGATCTTGATGGACAGGGGATCGGCCTGCATGATGAAGGCACCTGCATGTTCCACCAGCGTGCCCTCCTGGAGTTTGGCAACCCGGTAGGCATAGCTGTCAAAGCCGAGGGCCGCCATCAGGAAGCCCTTGAACATCACAACAGCAAGCACAAGGATCAGGATGGAACGACCGGAGATGCGGGTTTGGGCAAGCGCCTTGCGTGGCTCCACCACGATCAGACCGTCTGCGCGCATTCTGGCGACAAAGCCCTGCGCACCCTGTGCTTGCTTCCTGTCGAGACGACGGATCCGGCTACGGAACTCTGCGTGCTGGTCGCTCATGACGAAACTCCGAACTGGCCCCCACCAGTGGATGGTTCAAGGCTAGGCTCGGAATATGGCAAAAGGAAGGCAGATCCTTAAAACTCGATTAAACTTCGCCCTTCTCAGATGGGCTTCTGCAGAATGAGCGTGGTCCATTCGCCAATCTCGTCCCGCTTCATCAGATTGACGCCATTCTGTGCATAAACGGCGATCACGTCCTCGGCCTGCTCGTTGAGGATGCCCGAGAGAATCGCAAAGCCACCCGGCGCCATATGCGCCACAACATCCGGGCTGAGCGCGATCAGCGGGCCTTTCAGGATATTCGCGAAGATCAGATCATAGGGAGCGGCTTGCGCAAGGGCTGGCGCGTCAAAGCCCGCCGCCTCGAGACAGACCACCGCGCCCTTCATGCCGTTGGCCTCCATATTCGCCTCGGCCACATCCACCGCCACCTCGTCGATATCGCTGGCAAGGATCTTTGCTTCGCTCCAGACACGGGCCGCGGCCATCGCCAAGACCGCGGTTCCACAGCCGATGTCAGCCACTGAACGGGCGGAAAAACCTTCGGTCAAAAGATGATCCAGAGCCTTGAGGCACCCCAAGGTGGTACCATGGTGGCCGGTACCAAAGGCCATCGAGGCCTCGATCAGCAGCGGGATCTTGCCCTCGGGCAGCTTGTCCGCATCATGGCTGCCATAAACAAAGAAACGCCCGGCCTCGACCGGGGCCAGTTCGCGACGCACATGAGCCACCCAATCGGTTTCCGGCAGTTCCGACACCACAAAGGGTTTCGCCTCATGCAGGGTAGCCAGAAGGGCGAGACCGGCTTCGTCGGGGGCTTCGGTGAAATAGGCACCAACCTCATAGAGACCGGACCCATCCTCCAGTTCGAAGACGCCAACGCCAGTCGGCTCCGGGGTCAGACGGTCCATGGCTGCGCCCAGCGCCTCGGCCTTGGCTTTTCCGGGCAGAGTGGTGAGGGCGGTAAAGGTGGTCATGGCGAGCCTCCGAACGCTGAAAGGGCAGATCTGGCCCTGCGCCTACGCGAGGCGCGGCAGCAGGGTCAAGAGGAGAACGCCTGCGCCGCCTACTCCGCAGGGCTGGCGGCACCAAAATGGCGACAGAAAACGGTCTCGTTGCCGGGTTCGGGATGGCGGGGGATCAGGCAGGCCAGCGCAAGCGAGATCATCGCCATTCCAGCGGCAAGGGCGAAGACCATCGGTGGTGAAATCACCCAGAGCAGTCCGAGGAGGACAGGCAGGAATACTGCCGCAATGTGGTTGATGGTAAAGGCCACTGCAGCCGTCGGGGCAATGTCGCCGGGAGCTGCGATTTTCTGGAAATAGGTCTTCAAGGCCAACGCCAAGCCAAAGAAGATATGGTCGATCACATAGAGCGCCGCAGCCAGGGCGACACCCCAGCTGAACCAGTAAAGCCCGCCGTAAGCGAGGAAGACAAGCGCCAGTCCCGCATATTCCACCATCAACGTCCGACGCTCGCCATAGCGGGCGACGATCTGGCCGAGCACCGGCGCCACGACCATGTTGACGCCGAGGTTGATCAGGTAGAGCCAGGCGATCTCATGCACCTTGAAGCCGAACTTCTCCACCATCATGAAACCGGCAAAGACCACGAAGATCTGCCTGCGGGCACCGGACATGAATTGCAGAGCATAATACAGCCAGTAGCGACGGCGCAGGATCAGCCGCTTTTCCTGCGGATGCGGCGCGGCAAATTGCGGATAGGCAAAGAAACAGGCCAAGGCGATCAGAGCCGTCGCGCCCCCCGCAACGATGTATACCAGATTGTAACTGAGGTTCAGCGGCTCCCACAGGACGATCACAATGACATAGACCACTGCCGTCATTGCGGATCCCGCAGCCATCAGCCACCCCAGAACCTGCGGTGCGCGGTCACGCGGCAGCCATTGCAGCTGCAGCGACTGGTTCACCGTCTCATAATAGTGAAACCCGATGGAACTGAGCATGGTCAGGGTCAGGATCCCGGCCATGGAGGGAAACCACGCCGTCACCGCTGTCGCCACCCCAAGAAGAACAAGAGACACCAGCCCCAGCACCTGTTCGCGCATGAACAGCAGAACGGCGATGACGCCCACCGCGAGGAAACCGGGGATCTCACGGATGCTGTGCAACCGGCCGATGTCCGCGCCGTCGAACTGAGCGACATCCTTGACGAAGTTGTTCAGCAGCAGCCCCCAGGTGTTGAAGGCAATCGGCATGGCCATCGCCATCAGAAACAGAAGCGTGATGGGACGACGCCAGAAAGGCAGGCTGCGCGCCTGATCGAGGGGCATGGGTGTAAACATGTTAAGCGGTCTAGTCGCCTTTAAAGGAACAGGCGAGAAGAAAAGTGTATCCGCACATCCGGTCTGCATCACCGCGCAGGAGTGGCTGCACCTGCCGTTACAGGAAACTTTGCGGGTCGATGTCGACGCTGAGACGCAGGTCGCCACGCAGCTTGAACGGCTGGGTCCAGCGCAGGATCGCATCCTGCAGGGGCACGCCCTTGTCGGCCTTGACCAGCAAGCGCACCCGGTGACGGCCGCGCACCCTTGCGATCGGGGCAGGTGCCGGGCCGAAGAGCTGCGCGCCTACCTGCCGCAACGGGCCATTATTGCGCGCCAGCGCGTTGCCGAGATCGAAGACCTGCGCCAGATCACTTCCCGACAGGATGATGCCGGCCATCCGCCCGAAGGGCGGCACACCCGCCGCCTGCCGCTGTTCGGCTTCGGCCCGCCAGAAGCTCTCCTCATCGCCGGAGAGGATCGCGCGGATCACCGGGTGTTCCGGCTGGAAACTCTGCAATAGCGCCTCGCCGCGCCGTTCGGAGCGCCCGGCGCGCCCCGCCACCTGCCGCATCAGCTGAAAGGTCCGTTCCGCCGCGCGCAGATCGGAGCCTTGCAAGCCCAGATCGGCATCAATCACCCCGACCAGCGTCAACAACGGGAAATTATGCCCCTTCGCCACCAACTGGGTGCCGAGGACAATGTCCGCCTCCCCCGCCGCGATCTCCTCGATCCTTTGCTTCAGGGCGCGGGCGGAGCCGAAGAGGTCCGAACTCAGCACCGCGATCCGCGCCTCGGGGAACAGGGCTGCCGCCTCTTCGGCCAGCCGCTCAATGCCGGGGCCGACCGGGGCCATCTTGCCCTCGACCTTGCAGGTCGGGCATTCGGTGGGCACCGGCTTGGTGGCGCCGCATTGGTGGCACATCAAACGCTTCAGGAAACGGTGTTCGACCATGCGGGCGTCGCAATGGTCACAGGCCACCTGTGCCCCGCAGGCGCGGCAGATGGTGACCGGGGCAAAGCCGCGTCGATTGAGGAACAGCAGGCTCTGCTCGCCGCGCTCCATCCGCGCCGCCATGGCGCGCTTGAGGGTAGGCGAAATCCAGGTGGAGGGCAAAAGCTCCTCGCTACGCATATCCACCGCCCGCATGTCCGGCAGGACCGATGACCCAAAGCGCGAAGTCAGGTCGAGTCGGGTGTATTTCCCCGCTTCTGCATTGGCCCAGGTCTCAAGGCTGGGGGTGGCTGAGGCCAGCACCACCTGTGCCTCACAGAAAGAAGCCCGCCAGACCGCCAGATCGCGGGCATTGTACAGAACGCCCTCTTCCTGCTTGTAGGAGGTGTCATGCTCCTCATCGACGATGATGAGGCCAAGGTTACGAAACGGCAGGTAGAGCGAGGACCGCGCCCCGATCACCAGTTGCGCAGCCCCCTGCCCCACCATGCGCCAGACCCGGCGCCGTTCGGTCAGGGTGACACCGGAGTGCCATTCCGCCGGCACCGCGCCAAAGCGTGCCTCGACTCGTTTCAGGAATTCCGCCGTCAGCGCAATCTCCGGCAGCAGCACCAGCGCCTGCCGCCCCTTGCGCAGGCAGGCGGCGACGGCCTCGAGGTAGACCTCGGTCTTGCCCGAGCCGGTGACACCTTTCAGCAAAGTGGTGCCATAGCGCCCGCCTTGAACCGCCGCCGCCAGCACCTCGGCCGCTGCCGCCTGATCGGCGCTGAGGGTCTTGCCCGGCAGGTCGGGATCGAGGCTGGGATAGGGCAGATCGCGGGGTGCTTCCTCCTCGCGGATGGCACCCTGCTTGACGAGGCCCTTCACCACGGAGGTGGTGACCCCAGCGAGATCGGCCAGTTCCGAGGGGGTGAAGGCCGCCTGATCGTATTCCTCCATCACATCGAGCACCCGCGCACGGGCCTCGGTCATCCTGTCGGGATCCTGATCGCCCCGGCGCAGGATCTTTCGCATGGATGGCGGATCGGTCAGCCCCGGCGCCCGGGTCGCGAGCCGGAGCATCATCGACATCGGCGTCAGCGTGTATTGCCCGGCGCGTTCCAGAAACTGCCGCATCTCGGTCCGCATTGGCGCGAGGTCCAGCACCCGCAGCACCGCGCGAAGCTTGGACGCGTCAAAGTCCCCGGACCCCGGCCCCCAGACCACGCCGATCACCTTGCGCGGCCCCAAGGGCACCTCGACAAAGGCACCAAGAAAACAACCGCCTTCGGGCGCGCGATAGTCGAGCAGGCGGTCCAGCGGCTGATCCGTCAGCACCCCGACCCGCTCGCCTTGGGCAAAATACTCTGGGCTCTGCTTATCGTCCGTCATTCTTTGCGTAGACCTGCCCTCTGGTTTACCCTAGGGTACGCGCGAAATGTTTCCGCTAACATTCGCATCGACGTGCCCTAGGGTTGCCTGTTTGTCATTCGCACTTTTCCCGCGCTGCCCTATCAGGTAAAGCCAAGGCGCACTGAGGCCAAGCCATCCAGAGGACCAAAGCCCATGAAATTCTTCGTAGACACCGCCGAAATCGACGCCATTGCCGAGCTGAACGATCTCGGCATGGTCGACGGCGTCACCACCAACCCCTCGCTGATCAAGAAATCCGGTCGTGACATCATCGAAGTCACCAAGGAGATCTGTGATCTGGTCTCCGGTCCGGTTTCCGCCGAAGTGACCGCCACCGACGCAGCAACCATGATTGCCGAAGGCCGCAAACTGTTGGAAATCGCGGACAACATCGCCGTCAAAGTGCCGCTGACCTGGGACGGTCTGAAGGCCTGTAAGACCCTGACCGACGATGGGGCCAAGGTCAATGTGACGCTCTGCTTCTCGACCAACCAGGCGCTGCTGGCGGCCAAGGCGGGTGCGACCTTCATCTCTCCCTTCATCGGCCGTCTCGACGATATCCACCTCGACGGCATGGATCTGATCGAGGACATCCGCACCGTCTATGACAACTACGGGTTTGAGACCGAGATTCTCGCCGCCTCCATCCGCAGCGTGAATCACGTCGCCGATTGCGCCCGCATCGGTGCCGATGTCATCACCGCGCCGCCGGCCGTGATCAAGTCGCTGGCCGGTCACCCGCTGACCGACAAGGGTCTGGCGACCTTCCTCGCCGATATCGCGGCAGCGGGCATCAAGATCCTCTGATCGCGCCGCCCTGCCGGTTTCGCCTTGGCGCTCCCACTCGGGGGCGCCATTTTTCTTACCCCGGCCCAATCGGAACGAAACCGCGCCCGCGAGGCGACTGCGGGGATTTTTAGCGCGCGCCTGGCAAACCTGCGTGTTATAATGCCGCAAACCCGACCAGAGGTTCAAAGCAACAATGAGCAGTACAAAAGCCGGGCTGGACGACAGCCTGCGCCAGAAGATCATAGATATGCCGCAGGTCGTCCTTGACGATCCCAGTGTTATGCGCGCCTTGGTGGCTGCAAATGATCGCGCAATGGGGCACAATATCGTCGACCTGCGCGGCATCGCCATGGAGCGGTTGGAGACGCGTCTCGACCGTCTCGAGGACACCCACAGATCGGTGATCGCTGCCGCTTACGAGAATCTCGCCGGGACCAACCAGATCCATCGCGCGGCGCTCCGCCTGCTGGATCCACAGAGTTTTGCCGGTTTCATGGAGGTCCTGCGCGGGGACCTGCGCGACATCCTGCGCGTTGATGCGATGGCGCTTGTGCTGGAGACCTCGCAAGCCGAAGCCGGCGCTGCCGTCGAACGGGTCGGCGACCTGTTGAAGTTCACCGAAGCGGGCTTCATCGAATCCTATACGGCGCAGGGGCGCAGCACGGAGGCCGACCGCGTGGTGCTGCTGCGCGGGATAGGGGCGGGCCCCGTGCTGATTTATGGTGACAAGGCGGCAAGGCTGAGATCCGAGGCCTGCCTGCGTCTCGACCTCGGCCAGGGGCGCCTGCCGGGGTTACTGGTTCTGGGCTCGACAGACCCGCAGCAATTCACCCCCCATCATGCCACCGACCTTCTGACCTTCTTCGCCGGTGTGTTTGAGCGCTGCATGCGCCGCTGGCTCAATTGACAGGGGGCGATCCCACTCTGATCTCGCCTGCGGCCCGCGACGCCTTGCAACGCTGGCTGGAAGGGTTGAGCGCGCTCTGGGGGGCAGCGGAGAATACCCGCAGCGCCTATAGGGGCGACGTGGCGGAGTTCCTTGCTTTCATGAGCCATCACTTTGGCGGGCCTCAGGGTCTCGGTGCCTTGAGCGATATCACCACGGCCGACATGAGGGCCTGGATGGCTTCCGCCCGCAGCACCGGCACCGGCGCCCGTTCGCTGGCCCGCAAACTCTCTGCGGTGAAGAGCTTTTACAGCTGGCTCGCAACGCGAGAGGGGTTCGAGCCGACAGCGGTGCTGTCGACCCGCGCGCCCAAGTTCCAAAAGAAACTGCCCCGCCCGCTGGATCGCGACGCCGCAAAGGCGATGATCGCCACGGTGGAATTGCAGGCCCAGCAGGATTGGATCGCAGCCCGAGATGTTGCGGTTGTGACGCTCCTTTACGGCTGCGGCCTGCGGATTTCCGAGGCTTTGGGGCTGACGGGGCGTGATGCCCCCCTGCCCCAAAGCCTGCGCATCCATGGCAAGGGCGGCAAGGAACGCCTGGTCCCTGTTCTTTCGGCCGCGCGTCAGGCCGTCGACCGCTACCTCGACCTCTGCCCCTATCCGAGGGAACGCGACCAGCCACTGTTTCGCGGTGCCCGAGGTGGCGCGCTCCACGCCCGCATGATCCAGGGGGCGGTTGCCGACGCCCGTCGACAACTCGGCCTGCCAGCCTCTGCCACGCCCCATGCAATGCGCCATAGTTTCGCCACCCACCTCCTTGAGGCAGGCGGCGATCTGCGCTCCATTCAAGAATTGTTGGGCCATGCATCCCTCTCAACCACGCAAGCCTATACGGCAGTTGACACCCGGCATCTGATGGAGGTCTATCAGCGCGCCCACCCCAAGGCTTGATCCCCGCAACACCAGACCCGCCATCACAGGCGCGACAGTGCCCCGTGGCGAAAGGCGACACGCCCAGCAGGTGTTCCGCCTACTGGGACTTCAGGCCCTGGTCCCTCTTCCCTCCCAAGAAACGCAGCCCCTGGGAAAATCCCGCATCCAGACCGCTAACCGCCTGCCTTGCGGGTTGCAGGTCGGCGGGAAATTCGCCATCACAGGCGAATGACAAAAGAACTCCGCGCCCTGTCCGTCCACCTCTTCACCGCAACCGGCGCCGTTTTTGCCATGCTGGCCATGCTGGCGGCCGTAGAAGCCAAATGGGATCTTATGTTCCTGTGGCTGGTTGTGGCTTTTGCGGTGGATGGCATCGATGGGCCTCTGGCCCGTCACTATGACGTAAAGCGCAACGCGCCGCAGTTCGACGGGGTCTTGCTTGATCTCATCATCGATTACCTCACCTATGTCTTCATCCCAGCTTTCGCCCTGTTCAAATCGGATTTGATGTCGGGATGGACCGGTTGGGTGGCGATCATCGTCATCACCTTTGCCAGCGCCATGTACTTTGCCGATACCCGGATGAAAACCAAGGACAATTCCTTTTCCGGTTTTCCAGGGTGCTGGAACATGCTGGTCTTGGTAATTTTTGCGCTGGAGCCCAATCACTGGGTCAGCCTGGCGTTGGTGACCTTGCTTGCCCTGACCATGTTCGTTCCGTTGAAGTTCATCCACCCGGTACGCACGGAGCGCTGGCGCTCTATCTCCCTGCCGGTGGCCTTGGTCTGGACCGGGCTTGCAGGATGGACCGCTTGGGTCGATTTTGCACCTGGCCCCTTCGTCCACACTGCCTTGCTGGTGACCTCCGTTTACCTGCTTTTGGTCGGAATCGCTCAGCAGGTCTTCCCCCTCCGCGGCTGATCTCGGAAGCGAGACAGCCCTCAATCCACGTTTTTTATTCGCGTTTAGCGATGTTCCCCCGCGCGCCAGCGGCAATTAAGTAAAACGTTAATCACAATTCTTCAAAATCCTGACCAGTACCTACGTTAACCGTTTCTCTGGTCAGGAGAGCTTTCCATGACGACACATCAGGATGAGCCGCAGCACTCCCTTCCCTCTATCGCTGCCCGCTATCAGAAGGCCGCGCTGTCGCCTTCGACCCAGCAGCTGGCCCAAGCTCTTGCGATGTTGCAACGCTCCGCAGCGGGGGCAATCTTTCCGCGCGAGGCAAAAGAAGAAGATCTGCCCGCTCCCCCGCTGGTAATCACCAGCCTTCGCCAGGCCAGCGACACCTTCGAGCAGGCCCTGCTGGCGCGACGTCGTCGCCAGACGACAGAACGCGAGGCGAGCCGCCTTTATGCCGGTGCACGCCCCTTCATTTGATCCATTGCCCGCTCCTTCAACTGGACATCTCCCGGACACGCCAATCCCATTCATTACGCTCCAGCCGATTCAGATAATTTTATTCAAATTGACACACCCACCAAATTAGAATACCTTAACATAAATTAACCAACACCCCCCATACTATCGAATAGATCGCCTATACAAAAGCATAGGGGATCTACTCCTTTGAGTGAAATTCGTTAAAACAATTTTAGTGAAATAGCCCCGCGTTTGTCTAAAATACGATTCAACGGAGATTTAAAATCGGGTGATCGAGATGAACGTAGCTGCAGCAAACCTGGGTGTGTATCGGATGATGCAAGGCCACATGTCTGGCCTCGCCAATCAGCAGGCGGTCAAATCGGACTATGAAACCACCCAGGCCATTATCGGCCCGGTCAGTTCCGGCCAAACCAAGGGCATGGCCTTTGCCCTGCAGCGCGAACAGGCCCTCACCGGTCAGGTTTCCCCGACCCGCCCCTACGAGCCGGTGCTGGAAGTTCAGGATCCCATCCGCCGCGGCGACATCACTCAACTCAACGCCAATAGCGTTGCAATGGCGCAATACATGATGGGTGTGATGTCCGGCTGTGTGGAGGGCCCGATGCCGGTGAGCGCGATGATCGCCCGTCAGCGCTACGAACAAGCCATGGGGTTCATGGCTTGATCCCTATTTTGGCGTGACAGTTCACCCGTTGCACCACATTCGGACTGACGACGTGCGGTAATCAATGAGAAAGAGGCTGGGACCCCCGCCTCTTTTTTGATTCCCCAGCACTGGGCTGGTTTAGAGACGATAAATCTTCGTTATCCATTCGCCTTCATTTGAATAAACATTTCAAACCTCCATCCCCGATCAGAAATAAAGACTCCTGCATTCTTAGGCATCATTCGTACAAGTTTAATCGCCCCAAGCTCCTTCGCCGTTTTTCTGGTATCGTCAAAGGGACTTGTCCTGCGGGTTGATCCCGCAAGCAGGAAAGGGAAAAGACATGTTGCCAGCAATGCGTGCATATTCCGGTGCCCCTGCCGGAAATACGGAAGTAGTCGTTTTCACGCAAACCGACACGCTAGCGCTTTCGGGTGATGAAGGTGGCGCGACCGGAGCAGAGTTTGCCAACAGTCGGCTGATGAATTTCCTCAGCGATGATCCGGCACCACGGGATCGCGATCTTGACTCGATGATGCATCGCGACCAGACCAGCCTCTACTCGGAAACTCAGGGACCGGCGACACAGGAATCGCCTTCCCGCACCGAGCTTCCCCCGCTGCCGCCATCGACAGATACCCCCGACCCGGTGGCCTTGCCGCCATTGGAGAGCCTCGTCAACAGCCGCTTGCAGCAGCAAGAGACCGCGCTTGCTGATGACGCCCTCTATCGTGGCAGTTCCGCCGGAAGCCTCGCACAGGAACTCTACACCAACACGCGGGATGTGCTCTCCCGCCTGGCCGCCTGATCCAGCCCCCGATGGAACAGGCCAATGGAAAACGCCCGGAGAGAGGTCTCCGGGCGTTTTCTTTTGTCGTGATCCCCTGCCCTTCGGTCGGCCCCGGGGTCCCGGCTACCCTTAGCCGTTCAATGCAGAATTGCAGCGGCCGCAGGTCCCAGCGTGCGCGTGCGTGCCCACATCCGGCAGGATTTTCCAGCAACGCTGGCATTTCTCGCCATCGGCCTTTTCGAAGACCACCGAAACGCCCTCAACCTCGGGCAGGCGATAGGCCTCTGCCGGGCTCGGATCGCCGGTGAGCTGGATGTCGGAGGTGATGCAGACATCGGCAAACTCCACCGATTTCAGCGCCGCCAGCACATCCGCCTCGCGCACGTGGACCACAGGCGCGGCCTCGAGCGAAGCGCCGATCACCTTGTCGGTCCGCTGCACCTCGAGCGCGGCGGTAACAACGCGGCGGGCTTGACGGACCTTGGCCCATTTCGCCGCCAAAGGCTCGTTGATCCAGTCGCGGGGCGTGTCCGGCATATCAACCAGATGCACGGAGCTTTGATCGCCCGGGAACCGCTCCAGCCAGACCTCTTCCATGGTGAAGACCAGGATCGGCGCCAACCAGGTGGTCAGGCGGTGGAACAGGATATCGAGCACGGTGCGCGCCGCGCGGGCGTTCAGCGTATCGCCATCACAATAAAGCGCATCCTTGCGGATATCGAAGTAGAAGGCGGACAGATCCACGGTGGCAAAGTTAAAGATCGCCTGCCACACGCCGTTGAAATCAAACGCCTTGTAGCCCGCCTTAACGGTGTGATCGAGCTCCGCCAGACGGTGCAGCACCCACTGTTCCAGCTCGGGCATATCCGCCGGGGCGACCCGCTGATCCTCGGTGAAATCGCCAAGGCTGCCGAGCAGGAAGCGCATGGTATTGCGCAGGCGGCGATAGCTGTCGGCGGTGCCTTTCAGGATCTCCGGACCGATCCGCTGGTCGGTGGTATAGTCGGTCTGCGCCACCCAGAGACGCAGGATATCCGCGCCATATTGCTTGATGACTTCCTCGGGCACGATGGTATTGCCGAGCGATTTGGACATCTTCATGCCCTTCTCGTCCAGCGTGAACCCATGGGTCACCACGTTGCGATAAGGCGCGCGCCCCTTGGTGCCGCAGGCCTGCAAGAGCGAGGAGTGGAACCAACCGCGATGCTGGTCGGTGCCTTCCATATAGACGTCGGCGATGCCGTCCTCGGTGCCATCCGCCCGGTCCCGCAGCACAAAGGCATGGGTGGAGCCGGAGTCGAACCACACGTCGAGCACGTCATAGACCTGATCATAGGCCTCGGGATCGGCCAGACCGTCGAGCACCTTCGCCTTGAAGCCCTCTTCGTACCAGACATCCGCGCCCTTTTCCTCAAAGGCGGCGGTGATCCGCGCGTTCACCTCTGCATTGCGCAGGAGGTAATCCGCATCGGTCGGCAGCGCGCCTTTCTTGGTGAAGCAGGTGAGCGGCACGCCCCAGGCGCGTTGACGGGACAGCACCCAGTCGGGCCGCGCTTCGATCATCGAATAGAGACGGTTGCGGCCGGTCTTCGGCGTCCATTTCACCAGCTCGTCGATCGAGCGCAGGGCGCGTTCGCGGATGGTGTCGCCGTATTGGCCCATGCCGTCGTCCATCTTGCGGTCCACACCGGCAAACCACTGCGGCGTGTTGCGATAGATGATCGGCGCCTTGGACCGCCAGGAGTGCGGGTAGCTGTGCTTGATCTTGCCGCGTGCCATTAGGCCGCCAACCTCAACCAGCTTGTTGATGATCGCGGTATTGGCATCGCCCTCGCCGCCCTTGCGGTTGAGGATATAGGTGCCGCCAAAGAAGGGCATGTCGGGGCGCATGCCGCCGTCATCCATCACGTTATAGGTGATGACCTGCTCCAGCATCCCGAGGTCGCGATAGAGTTCAAATTCCTCCATCCCGTGGCTCGGCGCGCAATGCACAAAGCCGGTACCCTCGGTATCGGTGACAAACTCCGCCGCGCGGAAGTCGCGTTCGTCATCCCACTCTCCGTTGGAGCCTTCGGCCCCAGAAAGCGGATGCTTCAGCCAAGCGATGTCCTTCGGATTGATGTCGCACACACGTTGATATTGACCCTCTGACAGGCGTGCACGCTTGAACACGTCTTCAGCCAGATTGTCAGCCAGCACAAACTTCTCGCCAACGTTAACCCAACACTCATCTGGCGTGCCAGTGACTTCATAGAGGCCATAGGCAATGTCCTCGCCGTACACCACGGCTTTGTTCGACGGCATGGTCCAGGGGGTGGTGGTCCAAATCACTACGTGAGTGTTCGCCATGTCAAAAAGCGGATGCTTCTCAAGGTCAGGCCATTGATTGCGATCTAGAGCAAGTCCACCAACTTTAAACTTCACCCAGATAGTGAAGCTTTCCTTGTCGTGATATTCCACCTCGGCCTCGGCCAGCGCGGTTTTCTCGACCGGCGACCACATCACGGGCTTGGAGCCCTGATAGAGGGTGCCGTTCATCAGGAACTTCATGAACTCGTCGGCGATCACCGCCTCGGCATGGAAATCCATGGTGATATAGGGATCGGCCCAATTGCCGGTGATGCCGAGACGTTTGAACTCCTCACGCTGGATGTCGATCCAGCCCTCGGCGAACTTGCGGCATTCCTGACGGAACTCGACAACCGGCACCGCGTCCTTGTTCTGGCCCTTCTTGCGGTACTGCTCTTCGATCTTCCATTCGATCGGCAGACCGTGGCAGTCCCAACCCGGCACGTAGCGCGCGTCAAAGCCCATCATCTGGTGGCTGCGCACGATCATGTCCTTGATGGTCTTATTGAGCGCGTGGCCGATGTGCAGGTGCCCGTTGGCATAGGGAGGACCATCGTGCAGCGTGAAGGGCGTACGGCCCTCTTTCTCGCGCAGGCGGTCATAGACGCCGATCTTGGCCCAGCGGTCGAGCCAGGCAGGCTCGCGCTGAGGCAGACCTGCGCGCATCGGGAAATCGGTCTGCGGCAGGTTCAGCGTGTCTTTGTAGTCGGGGGCTTCGGGCGTGTCGGCGCACATATCGGTGGCGTCCTTTGCATCAACGGATCGATTTTGGGGATATTCGGTTCGGTGCGATCACTCAAGCACCTTTGCCCGGCGTCTCGATGGATCAGAGCGCCGGGTTGCTAATTCGAATAATGATGGCCACGCGGCGTGTTGCAGTCGCTGTCATAGCCGCGCTTATAGGCGCTGTTTTGGGTAGGGTAAAGCGCTGCGTCATGGCGCCCTCTTTCGCCCGCTTGGCAAAGCCCCTAGGTGTAAGGGAAAGTGTGTCCTTGCCGCAGGCCCTCCGCCCCATGACCCTAGACGCCCCCCTCGCCCGCTTTGAGATCACCGGCGCAGAGATCGACCGTGTGGTTGCCGTATTTTACGGCGCGGTGCGGCGGCATGAGGTCCTGGGTCCGGTCTTTGCCGCCCATGTCACCGATTGGCCGGAGCATGAGGCGAAGATCGCCGCCTTTTGGCGCAATGCGATCCTGCGCGAGCGCAGCTACTCCGGCAACCCGATGCGGGTGCATGTGACCACGCGCGAGATTGAGCCGGAGCATTTTGCCCTCTGGTTGGGTCTTTTTCACGCGACCTTGACGCGCACCGTCTCGCCGGAACAAGCACAGGCCTGGGGCGCGTTGGCGGATCGCATTGGCGAGGGGTTTCGGGCGGGCGTCGTCTCCATGCGCCAACCCAAGGACGCGCCGCCGCGCCTGTTCTGAGGCCCTTAGCCCTGTTTTGACTGACCAAAAACGCCAGTCAGTGCCCGTTGCACCACCTTGCGGGTCGAAGGTTTCTTCAGCGCGGTAAAGGCCATCGGCCGGCAGACCTCCATCGCCGCAAGGCCAACGCGGGCGGTCAAGGCGCCGTTCACCAGCCCCTCGCCAAAGCGGCGGGAGAGTTTCGACAGGACAGAGCCCCCCAGCAAGGGCTCGATAAGGTCGTCGCCCACTGCCACAGCGCCCGTAGCAACCAGATGCGACAGCACCGCGCGTGTGAGGCGCCAAGAGCTGAAGAACCCCGAGCGCCCGCCGTAAATCTCGGCAATGCGGCGGATCATCCTGAGGCTCGCCACCAGCGCGGTGATGACATCCGCCAGCGCCAGCGGCACCAGCGCGGTCACCCCGGCGACTTGCCGCGCGGCCCCTTCGATCTCGACCACGGCGCGGGCATCCAGCGGGCGCATCAGCTCAGCCTCGGCCAGATCGACCAAGGCATCGGCGTCCAGAAGGTCGCCGCGTCTTTCGCGGACGTTGCGGCGCGCCCACTCGAGATCACTTCGCCCCTCGTAGAATTTCAGCAAGGCGGCGACCTGCGCCTGCGCCTCGGCAAGACTGCCACTACGCGCCGCCAGTGCGGATTTCCGCAGGGTCTCAACTCGACGCAGTCGCCCCAAGGCGGCCAGCTCCTTGAGGCAGAGCCCCAACAGAAGCAGCAAAAGCGCCGCCATGGCCGCCGAGATCACCAGACCAAGGATCGGCATCCGATCCATCAGCCCCATGGCATAATCCCAGGCCGCGACCGACGCGATAGTGGTCACAAGTCCCGCCAACAGCCCCCAGATCCAGCGCCCAAACCCGCCGCCCCTCTTCGCACCGAGCGCACTCGCGGCCCCTTGCACCGAGGTCTGCGCCATGGGAGCCAAGTCCAGATCGGGCACCGGCGGCGCCTCGGCCACGCTGGGGCCTTGATCCTCGGCCTCCAAATCAAACACGATGGGTTTCTGGCTCATGCTTCGGCCTCCGCCGCTGTTTTGACGGGCGCTACAGTGGGAGCGCGCCAGTGGTATTCGATATCGGGCAGGCCTTCCTCGTTGCGCGCGCCATCGGTGCGGCGCTGCTCAGCAAATCCTTCGCGCAGGTAAAACCGCTGCGCCGCCAGATTGGACTGAAAGGTCCACAGGGTCAGCCGCGGCGAGGCGGATTTCGCCTGATCCAGCAGAGCCTTACCCAATCCGAGCCCGCAAGCCTCTGGTGCGAGGTAGAGCGCGCAGACCTCGGCCCCGTCGCGAGCGAGGAAACCTACCACCTGCCCCGCCACAGTGGCCACCGTCACCCAGCCGCGCGCGATCATCCGGTCGCAAAAGCCAATCGCCTCAGCGCAGGAATGTTCCTTTGGCATCCAAGGGGTCTCCACCTCAAACCGGTGCAGGATCACCCCAAGCGCGCCGGCATCAAGCGGGGTCGCAGGGCGCAAAACCATGGTCATAGGCGGTCTCCGATCAGGAATTCCGCCGCCCGGTCCAGCCGGATATGCGGCGGGCCGTCGCCCGGCTTCAGGGTCAGGGGCTGCGGCGCAAACCGCATGGAGGAGAACCCGCCGTCGAGCCATTTCTCCGCCCCTTGCCGCGCGGGCGTCAGCAACTGGCCGGGGTCCTCGGGCAGCTTGCCGGGATAAAGCGCTGCGGCGCGGCCGGTTTCCTCGAGGATGCCGCGCACGCAGGGCAGCTCTGCCCCGTCATGGGGGCGCAGTTCCTCGGTGGTGGCGCGCAGCGCGGCGAGCGACAGGGCCGCCGTCTCTGCCCCGGCAAAGCGCGCCCGATCCCGCGCCTCCTGCGTCAGGGCTTCGATGATGGCGGTCAGTTGCGGGTGCTGCTGGTGGTGCAAATGGTCGGCCTTGGTGGCGGCGAAGAGGATCTTCTCGACCCGCTTGCCGCGCAAAATCTGGCTCAACACCCCGTTGGAGCCGGGACGAAAGGCGCCGAGGATATCCGCCATGGCGCGGCGCAGGTCCTCAACCGCGCGCGGGCCGGAATGCAGCGCGCCCAGCGCATCGACCAGCACCACCTGCCGGTCAATCCGCGCGAAATGATCACGAAAGAAGGGGCGCACCACGCGGGCTTTATAGACCTCAAACCGCCGCGCCATCTCGCGGTGCAAACTGCCCTTGGGTGCTGCGCCCGCAGGCAGCGGCACAAAGGTGAGCACGGGCGAGCCGGCCAGATCGCCCGGCAGCAGGAAGCGCCCCGGCGTGCAATCGTAGTACCCCGCCCGACGTGCCGCCTGCAGATAGTCGGCAAAGGCGGCGCTGAGGCCTTGGGCCATCCCCTCGTCATGCGGGGCCTCGGGATCGGCCGCCTTCAGGGCCGCCTTAAAGCTACCCGCCTCCGCGCGGGTTTCAATGCGGGTCAGCACCTCGCGCGACCAAGTGGCAAAGTCCTTGTCCAGAAGCGCCAAATCCAGCAGCCATTCGCCGGGGTAGTCGATGATGTCCAGATGCAGGATTTTGGACCCGGTGAGCCCCGCGAAAAACCCATTGGGCCGCAGACGCAGGCTGAGCCGCAGTTCCGAGACCGCGCGGGTGCTCTCGGGCCAATGGGGCGCGGGTCCGGTCAGGGCGCCAAGGTGGTTTTCAAACTCGAACCGCGGCACCGTATCGTCGGGCTGCGGTTGCAGATAGGCCGCCTCGACCCGGCCCTCGCGCGCGGCGGAGAGCTGCGGCATCCGGCCTCGGTTCAACAGGTTCGCCACCAGCGAGGTGATAAACACCGTCTTGCCCGCCCGCGCCAAACCGGTCACACCCAGCCGCAGGGTCGGTTCGCCAAAGGGGCTGGTGGCAAGGCTGCCAAGGCTCTCTGCCCCGCGCAGCACCCCATCCGCGAGGTCCGCTGCCAGCCCCGTCACCCCAGAAATTCGTGCCACCTGCGTGCTGCCCTTGTGGTTCTCGATGTTGTTGCGATAAACATAAGGGGCCAGAGGCGCGGTTGAAAGGGTCTCGCGGCAGAGCAGGGCTTGCCTGTTGCCCAAAGGCGCGCTACCCCCTCGCCCCATGCCGCGCATCGCATTGAAAGTCGAATATCACGGGAAACCCTTTGCCGGTTGGCAAAGGCAAAAGGACCTGCCTTCGGTGCAGGGCGCGATTGAGGCAGCCTTGTCGCGGCTGGAGCCGGGCGACCATACCATCGCCGCCGCTGGGCGCACCGATACCGGGGTGCATGGCTTGGGTCAGGTGGCGCATTGCGACCTTCAGAAGGACTGGGATCCGTTCCGGCTGAGCGAGGCGCTGAACTTTCACCTCAAACCCAATCCGGTTGCCATCGTCGATGCGGCCCGTGTGGATGATGACTGGCACGCAAGGTTCAGCGCGGTGGAGCGGCAGTATCTGTTCCGCATCCTGATGCGCCGTGCGCCCGCCACCCATGACGAGGGGCAAGTCTGGCAGATCAACCACGAGCTGGACGTCGACGCGATGCAGGCCGGGGCGAACTACCTTCTGGGCCACCACGATTTCACCACCTTCCGCTCCTCCATCTGTCAGGCCGCAAGCCCGGTGAAAACGCTGGACGAGCTGCGGGTGGAGCGGGTGATGGGCCTGTCGGGGCCGGAAATCCATTTCCACGTGCGCGCCCGCAGTTTCCTGCACAACCAGGTGCGCAGCTTTGTCGGCACGCTGGAGCGGGTGGGCGCGGGCAGCTGGACGCCCGAGGATGTGCGCGATGCCCTAGAGGCCCGCGACCGCGCCGCCTGCGGTCCGGTTTGTCCAGGCCATGGGCTCTACCTCGCGCGGGTTGGCTATCCCGAGCCGGTGTTTGCCGGGGATCGCGCTTAACCCGCCGGAAACAGCACCAAGGTTTGCAAAGCGGTGCCAACCGGCCCTTTGGTGTCATAGAGCACCGCCTGCGACATGCCGATGCCATTGGACTGCCAATGCGAGATTGCTTCGGAGGCATGCCAGCCCGGCTCCGGCATCCGGTGGATGTGCAGCGTCAGATCGGTGTTCATAAACCCCATCTCGCTCGTTGGCTGGTTCCACGAAATGCCATTGCCGCAATCCGCCAGCGCGCAGATGCCTTGCACGGGCGAGGTCTGCTCGCCTTCCACCAGATCAGGCGTCCGGAGCCAGAGCGTCTTGGGACCAGGACCAAAGCCATGCCCCGGCGGATAACGCGCCTCGAGCAGGCGGGTGAAGTTCGGCTTGTCATGCCGTCCGGTGCCGATGGCAAAGGGGCCGGACGTCGCTTCCTCGATCTTGGGTGCGGCAACCTCTGGCGTTGGCACCGGACCAAGGTCCCGTTCAGCCAAGTGCATGGTGGTCGCTTGCACCAGCAAGAGATCGTCAAGGTCATGTACCGTCACCCGCGTGGTGGCGAGGGTCTTGGTGTGCCGCGTGGTCTCTGCCGCCACTCGGATGCCCGCCATGGGCACCGGGCGCAGCACATCCATCGTGAGGCGGGTCAGCACCTTGCCCGGACCAACCTCGACCTCTGCCGCCCGTACGACCAGCCCAGCCACCGGGCCCGCGTGGCAATGATCCTCGGACCACGGCCCCCGCGCGGGGTCATTGCCGACAAACACGCCATCGGCGCGCTGGTGGAAAAAGCACGGGGTCTCAGTCACATCTGTTCCTGCGTGTAGCGTTTGAGTTCGGCCCGCGCCACTTGGCGGCGGTGCACCGCATCCGGCCCATCGGCGAGGCGCAGAGTGCGCACATGGGTCCAGGCGCGCGCAAGCGTGGTCTCCTGACTGATCCCCGCGCCGCCATGCATCTGCACCGCCTCGTCGATCACCTTCAGCGCCACCCGCGGCGCAATCACCTTGATCTGGCTGATCCAAGGCGCCGCCGCTCGCGCATCCCCCTGATCCATATACCACGCCGCTTTGAGGCAGAGGAGGCGCGCCATCTCGATCTCCATCCGGCATTCCGCGATGATATCGTAGTTCGCGCCAAGCTGCGCCAAGGGTTTGCCAAAGGCCTGCCGCTGCAGGGAGCGGCGACACATCAGCTCCAGCGCTGCCTCCGCCTGACCGATCGCGCGCATACAGTGGTGAATGCGCCCCGGCCCAAGCCGCCCCTGAGCAATCTCAAAGCCGCGCCCCTCGCCCAACAACAGGTTTTCCGCCGGCACCCGCACATCGGTGAACCGCAGGTGCATATGGCCATGCGGCGCGTCATCATGCCCATAGACCTGCATCGGACGCAGGATCTCGATGCCCGAGGCCTCTGCCGGGACCACGATCATCGAATGGCGCTGGTGCTTCGGCACCTCATCGCCCCCAGTGCGCACCATGGTGATATAGACCCGGCAGCGCGGATCCCCCGCACCGGAAATCCACCATTTCTCGCCGTTGAGAACATAGTCATCGCCGTCGCGTACACAGGACATGGCGATATTGGTGGCATCCGAACTGGCCACATCCGGCTCGGTCATCAGATAGGCCGAGCGGATTTCCCCGGCGAGCAGCGGTTTCAGCCAGCGCTCTTTCATCGCCTCGGTGCCGTAACGCTCAAACACCTCCATATTGCCGGTATCCGGCGCAGAGCAGTTGAAGACCTCCGCCCCCAAGGGCGTCTTGCCCATCTCCTCGGCGAAATAGGCGTATTCCACGGTGCTAAGGCCCAAGCCGCGCTCCGAGTCGGTCAGCCAGAAGTTCCACAGACCCGCAGCCTTGGCCTTGGCCTTTAGCCCCTCAAGGATCTCGGCCTGCCGTGGGGTATAGGCCCAGCGGTCGCCCTTGGCGATCTCGGCGTGGTATTCCGCCTCCAGCGGCATGATCTCGTCCCGCACCATCGACGCAACCCGCGCGAGCAGGTCGCGCACCTCGGACCGCAGCCCCAAATTCATCTCCATGCCGCACCTCTCCCTTTGCCTGCGCAGCATGGCTTGGCAAAGCGCGCCCTGTCCAGCACAGTGACGGCACGTCACGGGCGGCAATCTGCCCGGGCGCAGCAAAAGACGCGCAGAAACAAGACGAAGGACCAAGGGCATGGCACTGCTGATCGAGATCGGACACAACGGCTGGTACAGCGAGGAGGATCTAGCGAAGGAGCTGCGCACGCTGGATCCCAAGGCGGATATTCGCACCGCCGCCGAGCCCGGCAACCTTGCGGAGGTGACGATGATGGCGGTCTCGACGCTGAAATCCGACCAGCCCACCCGCCTGCCGAACCTGCAATTGGTGCAAAAGCTTGGCGCCGGGGTGGAGACCATCGTCAACCATCCGCTGCTGGCGCCCCACGTCCGGGTCGCCCGCCTGAAACCCGAGGAACCCGCCCGCGAGATCGCGCAATACTGCCTTGCCTATGTGCTGCGCGGCATCCGCAACATGGACTACCATGAGAAGGCACAGGCCCGCGCGATCTGGGACCCGGTTGCACCGCGCCGCCCCGCCGAGGTCACGGTGGGCGTGCTCGGTCTGGGCCATATCGGCGGCCTCACCGCGTCCCTGATGCGCGACATGGGGTTCAAGGTCTTAGGCTGGAGCCGTTCGGAGAAATCCATCGCGGGCGTCACCTGCCTCACCGGCGATCACGGGCTGCGCGGTCTTCTGGGCGAGAGCGACTATGTCTGCGCCATCCTGCCCTCCACTGCCGACACCCGCGATCTCATGAATGCAGAGACTTTGGCGGCGATGAAACAGGGGGCGACCCTGATCAATGCCGGACGTGGCGATCTGATTGACGAGGCCGCCTTGGCCTCCGCCCTCTACCAGCGCCGCCCCGGCCATGCGGTGCTCGACGTCTTGCGCACCGAGCCCCTGCCCGAGGACAACCCGCTCTGGTCGCACCCCTGCGTCACCATCACGCCGCATGTCTCCGGCTGGCATCTGGGCGATGCGATTGGCGATGTGGTGGAGAACCTGCGCCGCCTTGGCGCAGGCGAGCCCCTTTTGCACGAGGTCGACCGCCTCAAAGGCTACTGAACCAGCTGCGCCGCGCTTCACAACGCGGCGCAAGCCACCCTCAGGTCAGGTGCTGACCAAAGAACCCAAGCGTCCGCTCCCACGCCAATGTCGCCGCCGCCTCGTCGTAGCGCGGGGTGGTGTCATTGTGGAAGCCGTGGTTGACGCCCTCGTAGATGAAGGCCTCGTAGGTCTTGCCATGCGCCTTCAGCGCGGCCTCATAATCCGGCCAACCCGCATTGATCCGTTCATCAAGCCCGCCGTAATGCAGCATCAAGGGCGCCTCGATCGCGGGCACCTCCTCTGCCGCAGGCTGCCGTCCGTAAAACGGCACCGAGGCCGCCATCTCCGGATAGGCTACCGCCAAGGCATTGCAGACCCCGCCGCCATAGCAGAACCCCACCGCGCCCACCTTGCCGGTTGACCCTTCATGGTCTCGGAGGAATTCGAAGGCGGCAAAGAAGTCATTCATCAGCTTGGCCCCATCCAGGGACTTCTGCATCTCGCGCCCCTCCTCATCGGTGCCGGGATAGCCGCCCAGCGGCGAGAGCCCATCCGGCCCCAGCGCCAGATACCCCGCCTTGGCCACCCGCCGCACCACATCGGCGATATAGGGGTTGAGGCCGCGGTTCTCATGCACCACCAAGACCGCAGGCAGCTTGCCCGTGGTGCCAGCAGGCTTCGCCATCAGCCCCTTTATGACCCCATGCCCCTCCGGGCTTTGATACTCCACCACGGAGGTCTCAATCGAGGGATCATCCGGCGCCACCTGCTCGGCGAGCGCATAATTCGGCTTCAGCTGATCGAGCAGCATTGCCCCGGTCACCCCCGCCGCCGCATAGCGTCCGGCCTGGGTCATGAACTCCCGCTTGGAGATCTTGCCGTGCACATAGCCGTCAAAGATCTCCAGAATCCGCGGATGGAAATCCTGCGCCGTCCTGCGGCGCATCTTGCTGTCATTGGTCATTGCGCTCTTCCCTGTTGATTATGCTCGACAGGTAGACCGGACACCCAGTCCGGCAAGAGCCGTCACGCCCGCGGCAAACGCGCAGAGCACTCCCCGTTAGGGAAGGGCTCTGCTGAAACCAGTCGCGCCCCCGGCATGGGGGCGCGTCCGCTGAATTGTGGCTACTCTGCCGCCTCGGCATAGTCGTCCATCGGCGGGCAGGTGCAGACCAGATGGCGGTCGCCGTAAACGTTGTCGACGCGGTTGACCGGCGGCCAGTATTTGTCGACACGGAAGGCACCCGGCGGGAAGCAGCCCTGTTCGCGGGAATAGGGACGATCCCAGTCCTTCACCAGATCTTCCATCGTATGCGGCGCGTTCTTCAGCGCGTTGTTCTCGCGCGGCATCTCGCCCGCCTCAACGGCGCGGATCTCCGCGCGGATCGACAGCATCGCCTCACAGAAGCGATCCAGTTCCGCCTTGGTTTCGGACTCGGTCGGCTCCACCATCAGCGTCCCTGCCACCGGCCAGCTCATGGTCGGCGCGTGGAACCCGCTGTCGATCAAACGCTTGGCCACATCGTCCACCGTCACATCCGCACTGTCGGCAAAGGGACGGGTGTCGAGGATACACTCATGCGCCACCCGACCGGTCGGCCCTTTGTAGAGCACCTCATAGGCGCCCTCCAACCGCTTCGCGATATAGTTGGCATTCAGGATCGCCACTTTGGTCGCCTGCGTCAGCCCCGCGCCGCTCATCATCAGCACATAGGCCCAAGAGATGGTCAGGATTGAGGCAGAGCCCAGAGGCGCCGCCGAAACCGGCCCCTCGGTGCCGCCGGTTTCCGGATGACCCGGCAGATGCGGCACGAGGTGAGATTTCACCCCGATCGGACCCATGCCGGGACCACCGCCGCCATGCGGGATGGCAAAGGTCTTGTGCAGGTTCAAGTGGCTTACGTCGCCGCCAAGATCGCCCGGACGGCTCAGACCCACCATGGCGTTCATATTGGCACCATCGATATAGACCTGCCCGCCGAACTCATGGGTGATTTTGCACACCTCATGCACGGTCTCCTCAAACACCCCATGGGTCGAGGGATAGGTGATCATGCAGCCCGCCAGCGCGTCGGCGTGTTTTTCAGCCTTGGCGCGGAAATCTTCGAGGTCGATATCGCCATTGGCCGCCGATTTTACCGGAACCACTTTCCAGCCCACCATCTGCGCCGAAGCCGGGTTGGTGCCATGCGCGCTCATCGGAATGAGGCAGATGTTGCGGTGCGCTTGTCCTTGCGCCTTGTGATAGGCGGCAATGGTCAGAAGACCGGCATATTCCCCCTGGGCTCCGGAGTTCGGCTGCATGGAGATCGCATCATAGCCGGTGATGGTGCAGAGCTTGGCCGAGAGGTCGCTCACCAGTTCCGCATAGCCCAACTGCTGATCCGCCGGGGCAAAGGGGTGGATGGTGGAAAACTCCGGCCAGCTCAGCGGCATCATCTCGGCGGCTGCATTGAGCTTCATGGTGCAAGAGCCGAGCGGGATCATCGCCCGGTCGAGCGCCAGATCACGGTCCGCGAGGCGACGCATGTAGCGCATCATCTCGGTTTCAGCCCGGTTCATGTGGAAGATCGGGTGGGTCAGGTACTCCGAGCTCCGGTGCATCCGCTCCGGCACGCGGTATTCCGGGGTGAAGTTATTGTCCTCACGCACGATCCCAAAGGCGCGCCAGACTGCTTCGATGGTCTCGGGGCGGGTGGTTTCATCCACGGTGATCCCTACGCGGGTTTCCCCAACGCGACGCAGGTTGATGCCTTCGTCCACCGCGGATTTCATCACCGCTGCCTGCAGCGGGCCCACGTCCACGGTGATGGTGTCAAAGAAGACCTTAGGGTCGACCTTGAAGCCTGCCTCTTCCAGACCTTTCGCCAGACGCACCGCCTTGCGGTGGATGCGCTGCGCAATCGCCTGCAGGCCCTTGGGGCCGTGGAACACCGCATACATCGAGGCCATCACCGCCAGAAGTGCCTGCGCGGTGCAGACGTTGGAGGTGGCTTTCTCGCGGCGAATATGCTGCTCGCGGGTCTGCAGGGACAGACGGTAGGCCTTGTTGCCATGGGCATCAATCGAGACGCCCACAATCCGCCCCGGCATGGAGCGTTTGTACTCGTCCTTGGTCGCCATATAGGCCGCATGCGGCCCCCCTGCCCCGACCGGCACGCCAAAGCGCTGGGTGGAGCCGACGGCGATATCCGCGCCCATTGCGCCCGGCTCTTTCAGCAGGGTCAGCGACAGCGGATCTGCCGCCACCACGGCAATCGCGCCTGCGGCATGCAGCGCCTCGATCTCCGGGGTGAAGTCGCGCACATGGCCATAGGTGCCGGGGTATTGGAACAGCGCACCAAAGACCGCCGAAGGGTCGAGCTTGTCGGGGTTGCCGACGATCACCTCGATGCCCAGAGGTTCGGCGCGCGTTTGCACCACGGCGATGTTCTGCGGGTGGCAGTCGCGGTCGACAAAGAACGCCTTGGCTTTGGATTTCGCAACCCGCTGCGCCATGGTCATCGCCTCGGCACAGGCGGTCGCCTCGTCCAAGAGCGAGGCATTGGCGACATCAAGTCCGGTCAAGTCAGAGATCATAGTCTGGAAGTTCAAAAGCGCCTCAAGGCGGCCCTGCGAAATCTCCGGCTGATAGGGCGTATAGGCCGTGTACCAGGCGGGGTTTTCCAGAATGTTGCGCTGGATCGCGGGCGGCGTCACGGTGCCGTGGTAGCCCTGCCCGATCAGCGAGGTCAGAACCTTGTTCTTGCCTGCCACTTCGCGCATGTGGAACAGCAGCTCGCGCTCGGACATCGGGCGGCCAAAGTCCAGCGCGGCCTTCTGGCGGATCGAGGCCGGCACGGTCTCGTCGATCAGCGCATCAAGGCTGGCGGCGCCAACCACTTTGAGCATTTCGGTCATTTCCTCGGGCGAGGGACCGATATGGCGCCGGTTGGCAAAGTCGTAAGGAAGGTAATCTGTCGGTTCGAAAGGCATCAGCGCCTCCTTCAGGGTCTGTCAGATCTCGGGTCCAATAGGCACAACACAACAGGGCGGGCGAACCCGGTCATGCCTTTGCAATTAAAGGAGAGGCCCGCGCCGATTGGCGACGGGCCTCCTGTCATCAGCCGATGAAGTCTTTGTAACCGGCCTCGTCCATGTAGTCGTCCATCGGCGACATGTCGGAGACTTTCAGCTTGAAGAACCAGGCTTCGCCTTCCGGGTCGTCATTGACCTTGGAGGGCTCATTCACGATGGCGTCATTCACTTCGACCACTTCGCCGTCGAGCGGCGCAAGGATGTCAGAGGCCGCCTTGACGGATTCGATCACGACGATTTCGTCATCCTTGGCAACCTCGGTGCCCACCTCGGGCAGCTCGACAAAAACCACATCGCCCAGCTGCTCAGCTGCGTGCGCTGTGATGCCGACGGTCACGATATCGCCTTCGACCAAGAGCCATTCGTGTTCTTCGGTGTATTTCATGGGTTCTCTTCCTGTGTTGGACCGCTACGCGAGACGGGGGATCAACGTTTGAAATTGGCCGCCACAAAGGGCAGCGGGGTCACGGTGACGGGCGCGCGTTTACCGCGCAACTCGCCGAAAATCTGGGTGCCATCGGCCGCGAATTCCGCCGCGACATAGCCCATGGCAACGGGGCCATTCACGGTCGGGCCAAAGCCGCCCGAGGTGATGGTGCCAATCGGCGCGCCGCCTTCGGCACTGGCGTAAAGCACCACGCCCTCGCGCATCGGCGCACGGCCTTCGGGGCGCAGACCAACCCGCTTGCGCGGGGCCGCGCCGCCCAGATCGGCAAAGACCGCCTCAGCCCCTGGAAAGCCCCCTGCCCGTTCGCCACCGGGGCGACGCACCTTCTGGATGGCCCAGCCCAGCGCCGCTTCCAGCGGGCGGGTCTCGGTGTCGATGTCATGGCCATAGAGGCACAGCCCCCCCTCCAGCCGCAGGCTGTCGCGGGCGCCAAGACCGATGGCCTCGACCGCCTCCAGCGCCAAAAGCGCCTGCGCGAAGTCCTCCGCCTCGGCCTCCGGCACGGAAATCTCGTAGCCATCCTCGCCGGTGTAGCCAGAGCGGGAAATCCACAACTCCGCACCCTGCCACGCAAAGGTGCCCACATCCATGAAACGCATCGCCGCAACGCCCGGCACCAAGGCCTCCAACGCCGCCTCCGCAGCCGGCCCCTGCAGCGCGATCAGTGCGCGGTCCAGCACGGGTTCAACGGAAATCTCCGGTTCCAGCGCCGCTTTCATCCGCGCCAGATCGGCATCCTTGCAGGCCGCATTGACCACCACAAAAAGGTGATCCCCGCGGTTGGCGAACATCAGGTCATCCTCGATGCCCCCCGCCGCATTGGTGAACAGACCGTAGCGCTGGCGTCCCTCAGGCAGGCCCAGCACATCCATCGGCACCAGACGCTCAAACGCGGCGGCAATCGCCGCGTAGCTTTCGGCGCGCAGGATCACCTGCCCCATGTGGCTGACGTCAAAGAGGCCGGCCTTTTCGCGGGTGTGGTTGTGCTCTTTCAGCACGCCCAGCGGATATTGCACCGGCATCAGATAGCCGGCAAAGGGCACCATCTTGGCGCCGAGGCTCTCGTGCAGGGCTGTGAGAGGAGTGGTCTTCAGATCCGTCATTCGGCTCTGCCTTCCGCTGCTGCGGCCGGTGCGGTCAAATCGGGATATGTCATCGTGTCGAATGGCATCCGGCATCCAAGGTTATGCACAGACCTATTCTGTGCGCTTCGATGCCCCCTCTGTCCTTGCGCCTGAGATCGTTATCCCTTCGGCGTCCCAATCATGTCGGGCACTCTCCAGAGTCGTACACAGCACACGGTCCTTTTGGCCTGAGAGTTTCCGGGGCGGTTGCTCCTTCGGCACCGTTCCCTGCGCATCACGCGCCGGGCGGTTCTCCCATGTGCTGGCCAGACGCTACCAGTGGAGTAAAACCGGCGCAAGACGGAAAACTCACACAACAGGTCGCAATTGGTGCAAAATCGCGCCGCATCGCAGCAAAGGGGCAATTGTATCAAGCCTGCCCGAGAATTGTGCGCATGGATTGCGGGGTGAAAAATCCGCTGCCATAGCTTTGCGCATGAAGATAGCGATCAATGGATTCGGCCGCATTGGCCGCACGATTCTCCGCCAGATCCTGAAGGCCCCCGCGGGCTCCGGGATCGAGATCCTCTGCATCAACGATATCGCCGATGCGGAGATGTGTGCCTATCTGTTCCAATACGACAGCACCTTTGGGGTCTACCCCGGCGAGGTGCGGCTGGAGGGCGGCGATCTGGTGGTGGACGGGCGGCATCTGCGTCTGACGCAGCAGGCCAATATCACCTCGCTGGACCTCTCTGGCGTCGATGTGCTCTTGGATTGCACCGGCATTGCCCGCAGCACCGATCTGGCCGAGCGTGGGCTGGCGGCTGGTGCTTCCAAGGTTTTGATTTCCGGTCCGTCCCCGGCGGCAGAGATCACCGTGGTTTACGGCGTGAACGATTCCGCGTTGGGAACGGAGAAGATCGTCTCCAATGCCTCCTGTACCACCAATGCGGTGGCCGCTCTGGTGCAATTGGTCGATCAGGTTGCTGGGATCGAGATGGGTCACATGACCACGATCCATTGCTATACGAACTCCCAACCGATGGTGGACACGCCGCGCGGTGACTATGCCCGTTCGCGCGCCGGCGCCATGTCGATGGTGCCCACCACCACCTCTGCGATGCATCTCATCGACGTGGTGCTACCGCATCTGGCCGGGCGGATTTCGGGGGCTGCAGTGCGCGTTCCGACCGCCAGCGTTTCGGCTGTGGACCTAGTAGCTCGCTTCAAGACCAACTGGGATCAGGCGGAGCTGATGACGGCGCTCAAATCCGCAGCAGAGGCCTCGTCCATTCTGGGCTGGACCGAGCAAGCGTTGGTTTCCTCCGACCTGCGTGCCCGTCCGGAATCGCTGGTCGTTGCTGCGCCGGAAACCCGGATGGTTGACAGCCGTCAACTTCGCATCTTCGGTTGGTATGACAACGAATGGGGGTTTTCAGCCCGGATGCTGGACGTGGCCCGCTCGATGGCGCGAGGCGCCTGATCAAGGGGCCTTGTCGGCGGGATACCGCCAGCCCGCCCGCTATTCGGCAAACCTTCCGCAGCGAGGACGTCAAGAGGTTTTCTCCACAGCCTCAACCGTGTAGCGTCGACTTTGCCCGACGGGGGACTATTTGCCCCGGACGATGCCAGATTTTTGACTGCCCGCTGCCGGAGACCACATGACCCGCCATTGCAAGGCACGCCCGCGCGTGCAGAGCCTGTTCTGCGGCTTGCGCCCCCTGCCCCTCGCCCTCGCCATGGCCGTCAGCCTGAACTGTGCCACTGCAGCACAGGCTCTGGACACCGAGTTTTCCGCGCCTGCAGCACCTGAGGAGCTCAGGGAACGGCTTGAGGGCGCAAGCGCCGCGCTGGCTCTGGGCGAAGGTGCCGAGGTTCAGGAGATCATCGCGGCGGCCCTCTCCGATTACCGGACGCTGGTGCAGGTGCTCTATGACGCGGGATATTTTGCTCCGGTGGTGAATATTCGGCTGGATGGTCGCGAGGCGGCAGCCATCAACCTGCTGACGCCGCCAAAGGCAGTACAGGCCCTTACCATCTCGGTTGATCCAGGCGACAGCTACAGCTTTGGCAAAGCGATCATTTCCCCCCTTCCGGAAGGGCGCGTCGTGGAACTTCCTGAGAATTTCGCCACCGGGCGCCCTGCCACGACAGGCGTGATTGAAGAGGCGGTCACCGCCGGACTGAACGCCTGGGACAAGGCAGGTCATCCAAAGGTGGAACTGGCCAGTCAGACCATCACCGCAGATGCGGTGAAGAACCGTCTGGATGCTGACCTGCGGATTGCACCGGGCCCCCTGCTTCGGCTTGGCCGAATGCAGGTTGTCGGCGAATCCGACGTCCGTCGCGATGCGATCCAGCGCATTGCAGGCTTTGCCACCGGCCAGGTCTACAGTCCGGATCTGGTCTCAAAATCCGCCACCCGCCTGCGCCGCACGGGGGCGTTTTCCAGCGTCTCCCTGCGGCAGGCGGAAGAGCCAAATCCGGATGGCACCCTCGACTTCATCGCCGAAGTGGAAGACCTGCCCAAGCGCCGCTTCACCTTCGGGGTCGAAGTGTCCTCCTCCGAAGCCGTGGAGCTTTCGACCAGCTGGATGCATCGCAACCTCTTTGGCGGCGCTGAGAAGCTGAAGATCGATCTGTCGCTCAGCGGGATCGGGACCAGTGACATGGACGGAACCATTTCCGCCCGGCTCGACCGTCCCGCCGCCTTGGGCACCGACCGGACCCTGTTCTACCTCGGCGCTCTCGAAAAACTGGACGAAGAACACTATACCGCCTCCAGCGCCACCGGCGCCATCGGCCTGCGCCGTGTGGTATCGGACACCACCTATGTGGAGGCTTCACTCGGTCTGCGTTGGGTGACCGCAGACGATGCCTATGGCAGCGACAGGGAGTTCAAATATCTCGTCGGACGGCTGCGGGGCGAAAAGGACAAGCGCAACATCAAGACCGACCCCTCCGCAGGATACTACCTGGAAGGTGAGATCGTCCCATTCGTCGGGCTCGACGGCGGCGATCCCGGCGTGCAGCTCAATATCGATGCGCGCGGCTACAAGGCCATCGGCAGCGCAGGTCGCGTGGTCCTGGCCGGACGGGTGCAACTGGGGTCTTTGGTCGGGCCGGACGCCAGCAATGTCTCCCCCACTCTGCTTTATTTCTCAGGTGGGGCGGGGTCCGTGCGCGGGCAGGAATTCCAGTCCCTTGGCATCGATGTCGGCGGCGACATCGCAGGCGGGCGCAGCTACCTTGCACTGTCTGGTGAAATACGGGGACGTCTCACCGACACGATTTCGCTGGTCGGCTTCTATGACGCCGGTTTCATCGACAGCAGCAGCTTCATCAGCGGCGACAGCGAATATCATGCCGGCGCCGGCATCGGCCTGCGTTACAATGTGACGGGGATCGGTCCGATCCGCCTCGACCTTGCCATGCCGGTGGCTGGCGATACCGAGGACGGTCTGCAATTCTACATCGGCATAGGACAGGCGTTTTGAAACAGTCGGCCCGCACCCTCGCCCTTCTTTCGACCCTCGCAACCAGCACAGCGATCTGCCCAACCGCGACATGGGCGCAAGATGCGTCTGAATCCGGTGGGCTTCTGGTCTCCTTTCTTGAGGACACGCTGTCGAGCGACAACCGCGCCATCAGCGTGCAGGGCTTGGAGGGCGCGTTTTCCTCGCAAGCCAAGATCGCACGCCTGACGGCCTCGGACGAGGATGGCGTCTGGCTCACCGTCGAAGGCGCCGAACTCGATTGGAACCGGCTGGCGCTGGTGCGCGGGCGTTTCTCGGTCAACCACCTCAAGGCCGAGCGCATCGTCATCGAGCGTCAGCCCAAGGCCCTGCCAGCCGATCCCGAATTGCCGACACCAGAAGCAACGCCCTTTGCACTGCCGGATCTGCCGGTCGCGCTGGAGATTGGCGAGATTTCCGCAGGCCAGATCGAACTGGGCGCGGCCCTCATGGGTCAGGAAGCCCGCCTTTCCGTGGAAGGCGCGCTCACCCTCGCCGAAGGGGCGCTCGAGACCAAACTGCAGATCGCCCGGCTCGACCGCCCCGGAGACGGGCTATCGCTGGCAGCAAGCTATGCCGACAGCAGCGAAAATCTGGCGCTGGACCTCGCGCTGAACGAATCCCCCGGCGGCCTGTTGTCCTCTGCGATGGACCTGCCCGGCCGCCCAGACTTGCGGCTGGCCATCACGGGCGATGGGCCGCTTGCGGATTTCAAAGCCGATATCGGCCTTGCGACAAATGGCAGTGACCGGATCAGCGGACAGGTGACCTTGTCCGGACTGGGCGGCGTGACCAGCGGTGCCGAGGCTGGACTGGCCTTTGCCGCCGATCTTGGCGGCGACATCGACCCGCTTTTGAAGCCGGAGTACCGTGCCTTCTTCGGGCCCGGCCTGCGGGCCACTGTGAAGGGCCAGACCCTGCCCACCGGAGGCGTCGATCTGGAAAGCCTCGCACTGCGCACCCAGGCGCTGCAGTTCAGCGGGGCGCTGCGTCTTGAAGGGAGCGAGATCGCTACCGCCAACCTGCGCGCCGCGATCATCCCGCCGGGCGGTCAGGCCGCGGTGATCCTGCCGGTCTCCGGTGGCGGTACCACCCTTGCAGGGCTAGAGCTGACCCTGCAAAAGCCTGAAGGCGAGACCTGGCAGATCAAGGGCGACCTCAGCAGCCTGCGCAGCCCCGACCTGTCGCTGGCCCGCGCGGCCTTTTCCGCAGCCGGCACTCTCGATCAGAGCACCGGCTTTGCCCTGGATGGCGCGCTCGACGCGCAGCTGAGCGGCTTTCAACTGGCCGATCCGGCCTTGGCGGCTGCAACGGGCAGCGAGGTCACGCTCAGCACGCGGCTCACCACCGAGGACGGTGCCGATTTCCTCCTCCGCGATCTCGATGTGCAAGGCGAAGATTATGCCGCGCGCGGCGAAATCCGCTTCAATGGGGTCGAGGGCGATGTCCGGGTAGCAACCACCCTTTCGGTGACAGCCGAAGACCTGTCGCGTTTCTCCGCCCTCTCTGGTCAGGATCTCTCGGGCAAGGCCCGCGCGGACGTGACCGGCTACTACCAGCCTCTGAGTGGCGCCTTTGGCGTTGATCTCGACCTTCTGGGGCAGGACCTTGGCACCGGACTTGCCGAGGTCGATCCCCTGCTCGTGGGTGACAGCACACTGGCGCTGGTTGCGGCACGCGACACATCAGGAATGCGCATCGATCGCTTCGATCTGCAGACCGCAGAGGTGAGCGCCAGTGGACGGGGCAACCTCGACAGCGAGGACGGAGCACTGGTTCTGGATGCCCGGCTGGCCAAATTGGAGCGCTTCGTGCCCGACCTGCCCGGGCCGCTCACCGTTTCGGCGCGGTTCGACCGCAGCGGAGAGCGGTTTGACGGCACCGCGACCCTGCGCGCGCCTCGGCAGATTGCCATGGACCTCGACGGCAGTCTGACCCTCGCGGGCGAGGCGGACTTCCAGTTCGACGCGACCGTCGGCACACCAGAGGCCTTTGCCCCGCAACTCGCCGGCGCGCCGCTTCTTGCCAAGGGCACCGCAACCCGCCGCGGCGGCACCTGGACCGGAGAGGCTGATGTCTCTGCCACCGGCGGCACCGAGGCGCAAGTCAAGGGACGTTTCGAGGAGGCCAGCGGCGCGGTGGATCTGGATCTCTCCGCGCTGATCGCGCGGGTGCAGCAATTTGCGCCCGAAATCACCGGCGAGGCCAGCACCACCCTTTCGGCCACGCGTCGGGAGGGCACATGGCAAGGCAAGGGGGACCTGACCGCCCCCGGCGCAACCCGCGCCACCTTTGACGGCGGGTTCACCGAGGCAACCGGCGCGGTGGACCTCAATCTCAAGGCCAATGTCGCCGAGGTCCAGGCCTTTGTTCCCAGTATCAAGGGCGCGGCCAGCACCGATCTCGCGGCCACCCGCCGCGACGGCCAGTGGCAGGGCACCGGCAGCCTCGGAGCACCGGGAGAGACCACGGCCCGGTTCACAGGCAGTTTCGCCGAAACCTCGGGCGATGTGGATCTGAAGCTTGTCGCAGAGGTCGGCGATATGCGGGCCTATGCGCCCTCCGTCGCCGGGAGGGCCTCTGCCGACCTCACTGCCACCCGCCGCAGCGCGCTCTGGGACGGCAGTGGCACGGTGACCGGCCCGGCCGGTGCCTCGGCGGATCTGAGCGGTCGCTTCAACGAGGCCGACGGGGCGGTCAACCTGCGCTTTGACGCCATCGTGCGGCAATTGCAGCAGTTCATTCCAGGGCTCGACGGCGTCCTGACCGCCAAGGGAGAGGCCAGCCGTGCCGATGGTCTGTGGCAGATCGAAACCACGGCGGATGGCCCGCTCGGCATCGACTCGCGGATCGCGGGCAGCTGGAACGAGACCACGTCCGAAGCGGATGTAACCGCCAAGGGCTCGCTCCGGCTGGAGGGGGCCAATGCCTTCATCAAGCCGAACCTCCTGCAGGGGCTGGCGCAATTCGACCTTGCCCTCAGAGGACCGGCGCAGCTCAGTTCCCTCAGCGGCACGGTCACCACATCGGAAGCCAAACTGGTCCTGCCCGAGGCAGCGCAGGCTATTGATGGTATCGCAACGCGGATTTCCCTCAGCAATGGCAGCGCCAACCTGTCGCTCTCTGCCCGTCCCCGCGATGGCGGGCAGTTGCAGGTGAGCGGACCGGTCTCCCTCACTGCGCCCTATAATGGCAATATCCAGATCAGCCTCGCCGATGTGGTTGTGACCGACAACCTCTCCTATGACACCACGCTTGGAGGCGCTCTTCGGTTCTCGGGACCGCTGGCGGGCAATGCCAGCCTCTCGGGTCGCATCGACGTGGGCGAGACCAATATCAACCTCAATACCGCAGGCGGAGCCGTTTCGGCCGCACCGATCCCGCCGATCCGTCACCGAGGCCAGACCAACGCGCAGGCCGCCACCCGTATCCGCGCCGGGCTGGTGGAGACCGGAAGCGGCGGCAGTGGCGCGAAAACAGCGATAGCGCTCGATGTTCTGATCAATGCCCCCAACCGGATCTTTGCCCGCGGCCGTGGCCTCAATGCCGAATTGGGCGGTGCGATCACCCTGCGCGGCACCACCGCCAACCTCGCGCCCTCCGGCCAGATCGGGCTGATCCGCGGCACCTTCGACATCCTCGGGCGGCGGCTCAATCTCGACGAGGGACGGATCACGCTCCTCGGGGACCTGAAACCCTATCTGGAGTTCCGCTCTACCGCGAATACCGAGCAGGGCACGGCGACACTGGAGATTTCCGGCAGGGTGGATGCCCCCCAGATCCAGGTCACCTCCGATCCGGCACGCCCCAGCGAGGAAGCCCTGGCGTTGCTGCTGTTCGGAGACAATATCCAGGACATCTCGCCGCTCGCCCTTGCCCGCCTTGCCGGTTCCGCCCTGACCCTCAGCGGCAGGGGCGGCGGCGCACAGAAGGCGCTGCGCGACAGCACCGGCGCCGACAATGTGGACATTAGCGCCAATAACCTCGGGGTCGGCCAGCTTGGGCTTGGCGGCTATCTCGCGAACAATGTCTATACCGACCTCAATCTGACCGCGGAAGGTGACAGCGAACTGACCATCAACCTCGACCTGACCAAATCGCTGACGGTCCGGGGCAAGGCGGACAGCGTCGGCAATACCGGGCTCGGGATCTTCTTCAAACGTGACTACTGAGGCCTTCCCCGCAGCCGACCGGCCGCCGCCCCCCATTGATGCCGTGGTTATCGGTCGCAACGAGGGCGCGCGGTTGATCGCCTGCCTCGACAGCCTGTCCGGGCAGGTGCGGCGGATCGTCTATGTGGACAGCGGTTCCAGCGATGGGTCCGTGGCCGCGGCGCGGGCACGAGGGGCCGAAGTCGTCGAGCTGGACCTTGCCCGTCCCTTTACCGCCGCGCGCGCGCGCAATGCCGGTCTGACCCGACTGGGGGCCGCCAAAGGAGAAGATGCCCTGGTGCAGATGGTGGACGGCGATTGCAGCCTTGATCCCGATTGGCTGCGACGGGCCGCGCGTTTTCTGCAAGAGAACCCACGCGTGGCGGTTGTCTGCGGTCGACGCCGTGAACGCCACCCCGACGCAAGCCTCTACAACCGCCTCTGCGATATCGAATGGGACACGCCCCCGGGCGAGGCTCTGGCCTGTGGCGGCGATGCCCTGATGCGCCGTGCCGCGCTGGACGCGGTGGGCGGCTACCGCGAAACGTTGATCGCCGGCGAGGAACCGGAGCTGTGTCTGCGGCTGCGACGGGAGGGCTGGGCGGTCTGGCGACTGGAGGCGGAAATGACCCTGCATGATGCCCAGATGACGCGGTTTTCCCAATGGTGGCGCCGCAGCCGTCGTGCGGGTCACGCCTTTGCGGAAGGGGCCTATCTTCATGGAGCCGCTCCCGAACGCCATTGGGTGCGGGAGACCCGGCGAGCCTTGCTCTGGGGCGCGGTGCTCCCGCTGTTCCTGTTGGCCTTCCTGCCGCTGTTTCCGACCGGAGCCGCCCTCGTAGCGCTGGTCTATCTACTGCAAGCCCTGCGGCTGGCCCGCCGCGACGGCATCCTGCGGGCGGGGTTTTCCCTGCTCGGCAAACTGGCGGAGGCGCAAGGGGTGTTGGAGTTTCACCTCAACAGGCTGGCCGGGCGCAACCGGGGTCTGATCGAGTACAAGTAGATCTAGCCTTGGCCCACTCGCCCCCGGCGCAATCGAAGGGCTCCCAGAGCCTGCCCGGGCAAGATCGCGGCACAGCGGGCATAGCGGGGCACCATGCGCTTGGGGCTGCTGAGCATGCGCCAGAACCATTCCAGCGCCAATCGCCGTACCCAGAGTGGCGCGCGGGTCTGATGCCCGGCGACAAAGTCGAGCCCGGCCCCGACCGAGGCAAAGCCCACCTCTGGCGCCAGACGGCGCCCGAGCGCCGCGAACCGTTCCTGTTTCGGCGCACCAAGCGCCAGGAAGCAGAGGCGGATGCGAGCCTCGGCAAGGGTCGCAAGAATCTCTCGCGCTTCAGCCCCTTCTGGGTCGAAATCCCGGCTGGGGGCCCTGATACAGGTGATCTCAAGGCAGGGGATATCGCCGCGCAGCGCTTCGGACGCCCGCTGCAACACCGCCTCTGTCGAGCCCACCAATGCCACCGGCACACCGCACTTTGCCGCAAGGCAGCAGAGCGGCGTGACCAGATCAGACCCCGGCATCAATGCCACCGGACAGTTCGCAAGTTGTGAGAGCCAGACAATGGGTCGACCATCTGCCACCACGAAATCCTGGGCCAGATAGGCCGAAAGGAATGCAGGCTCCTGTCCAAGCTTTACAAGATGGTCGAGGTTTACTGTGGCAAGGGCAAAGCCTTGCCGGCTGCGAAATCGCAAGGTGATTTCCCGCTCTAGCGTCTCCAGATCCGGGACGTTGACTGCAACACGTTGATCATTGAACAAAAAATGCATATCGAATCGGTTCGCGTTTTGGACCGTGAAGCAGTCATTTACTATAGTAGGCTAAAACGGGCGGAAGGTCTGTCCCGCTTGGCTAGACCGCAAATGCGAAGGAAATAGGGCGAGATTTAGGTGCCGAACCCGATAGCTTACCTGATGCTGCTGGTCTGGCCGGTGGCCGCGCTGGTGTTCTTTCAGCGCCTGCCCCTGCCCCGGGCCATCTTGCTGTGCCTGATTGGTGGCTATCTGATCCTTCCGCCGCGCACCGCCTACGACCTGCCTCTGGTGCCGGATTTCGACAAGTTCTCCATCAGCTCACTGATGGCGCTGGTTGGCTGCATCTTTGTCGCCAAGGCTCCGGTGCCGATCCTGCCCCGGTCCTGGTTCATGCGCGGCACCGTTGCCCTGTTCATTCTCTGCGCGATACCGACGGTGCTGACCAATACCGACCGGATCGTCTTTGAATCGATCCCGAACTCCGCGCCCATCGTGTTTTACAACACAGAATTGCCCGGTCTGCGCTGGCGCGACCTCGGCTCGGTGATGGCGGGGCAGCTTATCGTGATGGTTCCCTTCTTCATCGCGCGTCGCCATCTCTCCACGCCCGAAGCCCACCGCGATCTTCTGCTTGCCCTCTGTGCGGCTGGTTTGTTCTATTCCATCCCCGCTCTGATCGAGATCCGCCTCAGCCCGCAGATCAACGTCTGGATCTACGGGTTCTTCCAGCACGACTTTGCCCAGATGATGCGGCAGGGCGGTTTTCGCCCCATCGTCTTTTTACCCCATGCGCTCTGGCTGGCACTCTTTGTGTTTTCCACCGTGTTGGCAGCCACCGCACTGGCGCGGGTGGCGCAGGGACAGGAGCGGACGCGTTATGCACTGGCGGCCACCTATCTCTTTGGTCTTCTGGTTCTGTGCAAGAGCATGGCTTCGCTGGCCTATGGGCTGGCTTTCACCCCGATCGTCGCCCTTGCATCTTACCGGTTGCAGGTTCGGCTGGCGCTGGCAATTGCCCTCATCGGCTGCATTTACCCGATGCTGCGCAATACCGGGGTGATCCCGCTCGATGCGATCCTGGCTCAGGTCGAAGCGATCAGCCCGGAGCGGGCGCAATCGCTCGAGTATCGGTTCAACAACGAGGAGCAGTTGCTGGAACGCGCGGCGCTGAAGCCCCTCTTCGGCTGGGGAGGTTGGGGGCGAAACCTTATTCGGGATCCGGAGTTCGGAGAGATCCTCACCATTCCCGACGGCCATTGGATCATCGCATTCGGCAGTTGGGGTTGGGTCGGCTATCTGGCGGAAATGGGCATACTGACCGGCAGCCTTGCGCTATTGCATCTGGCGCTGCGGCGGCGTGCGGAAAACGAGATCTCGCCCTATGTCGCTGCCATTGCTCTGATCCTCGCCGCCACCATGGTCGACATGCTGCTGAACGATACATTGATCCCGATCACCTGGATGTGCGCCGGGGCCGTGCTTGGCTATGCGGAGCGGCTGCTTTATCCGGGCCTATTCGATCCGAGCGGCGCGCTGTTTCACGGACGCCAGCACCTGAACGGGCCGGACAGGGGGCGACGTCTGAAACCCCTGATGGAATAGGCTGCACCGAACACTTTGTCGCCGCATGTCGCCTGTGCAAAAGGAACCGCATTTTGGTCACAAAGGCTCCACCCGCTTGCCGCAGATGTTTCGCAAGAGTTTGAATGTATTTTGAATATATAAGGATTCCTGTCGCATTCTGCCCGGGAGTGACCGCTGCAGGTGCAAGGCGCAGGCAGATCGCCGCAGGAGCCACCGGTGAATGAGCAAGGCCAGAGGACGCATAAGGTGAAGCCAGAAGCAGCACAGGATCTCCGGAGCAATCTGGAGCCGGACGACATTGCCGTCGTCGGCATGGCCGTGGCATTGCCGGGAGCCGACTCGCTGGCGGCCTATTGGCGCAATCTGCGTGATGGCATTGAAGCCATCGAGGTGCTGGAAGAAGATCGCCTGCGCGCGGCGGGCGAAAGGGAGGATCTGCTCAAGGATCCCCACTACGTCCCCTCGGCCGCCCTTTTGCAGGGGTTTGATACCTTCGATGCGGATTTTTTCGGCTTTTCTCCGAAAGAGGCCGCGATCCTCGACCCCCAGCACCGCAAATTCCTCGAAGTCGCCTGGAGCGCGATGGAGGATGCGGGCCATACGCCCGAGAGCTTGAAGGGTCAGGTCGGCGTCTATGCGGGCTGCGGCATGGGCAGCTATTTCTATTTCAACATCTGCTCGAACCCGGAGCTGGTCGATGATGTCGGCATGTTCCTTCTCCGCCATACCGGCAATGACAAGGATTTCCTGACCACAAGGGTCAGCCATGTATTTGACCTCAAAGGACCTTCGGTCAACGTGCAGACCGCCTGTTCCACCTCGCTGGTGGCGATCCACTATGCCGCCGAGGCGCTGCGCAAGGGCGACTGCGATATGGCGCTGGCGGGCGGGGTCACCATCGAGCTGCCGCAGGGGCGCGGCTATCTCTACAAGGAGAATGAAATCCTGTCGCCCGACGGCCATTGCCACGCCTTCGACCGCCGTGCTCAGGGCACCGTCTTTGGATCTGGCGCCGGGGCGGTTGCCCTGCGTCGCCTGAGCGACGCCGTCGCCGATGGCGACCACATCTGGGCGGTGCTGAAGGGTTCGGCGATCAACAACGATGGCGCTGCCAAGGCGGGCTATCTGGCGCCTTCGGTCGATGGTCAGTCGGCGGCGGTGCGCAAGGCCTTGACGGCGGCCCGGGTCAACCCCGAGACCATCGACTATGTGGAATGCCACGGTACCGGCACCTATATCGGCGATCCGATCGAGGTTGCGGCGCTGACCGAAGCCTATCGTGACGGCACCGATGCGCGCGGCTTCTGCCGCATCGGATCGGTCAAGACCAACATCGGCCATCTCGACACTGCAGCCGGGGTCGCCGGTTTTGTAAAAACCGCGCTGGCGCTGAAGAACCAGGCACTGCCCCCTTCCCTTGGCTTTGAGAAACCGAACCCGACGATTGACTTCGAGACGTCGCCTTTTCGCGTCAATGACCGCCTCGTTCCTTGGATCAGCCACAAGGGCCCGCGCCGGGCAGGCATCAACGCATTGGGGGTCGGCGGGACCAATGCCCATGCGATCCTCGAAGAGGCGCCCCTGCGTTCCCCTTCCGAAGACAGCGATTTCCCCTTCCAGATCCTCTGCCTTTCGGGTCAGAACAAGGCGGCCCTCGACGGCAATACCCAGAACCTGATCCAATGGCTGCGCGCCAACCCGGAGGCCGATCTGGCCGATGTGGCCTATACGCTGAAGGAAGGCCGTCGCGGTTTTGCCAAACGGCGGGTCGTGGTGGCCGAAACCACAGCCGAGGCCGCAGACCTTTTGGAGGCGGCCAACCCGCGTCAGGTCTTTACCCACGATCACTTGGGGCCAAACCCCGAGGTAGTCTTCATGTTCCCCGGCGGCGGTGCCCAATATGCGGGCATGGCGCGGGACCTCTACGAGACAGAGCCGGTCTTTGCCGATTGGATGGATCGCGGTCTTGACCATCTGGAGCAAAGCCTCGATTTCGACCTGCGCGCGCTCTGGCTGCCCGAGGACGGCGCGGAAGACGCCGCCGATGCGGCGCTGCTGAAACCTTCCGTGCAGTTGCCGCTGATCATGATTGTGGAATATGCGCTCGCCCAACTCTGGATGAGCTGGGGGGTGACGCCCGCCGCCATGGTCGGCCATTCCATGGGGGAAAACACCGCCGCCTGCCTTGCCGGGGTGATGACTTTTGAGAATTGCATCGACCTTGTCCACCTGCGGGGACGCCTGTTCGACACGGTGGCCCCCGGCGGCATGTTGTCGATCTCGCTACCCTTGGCCGAGGTGCAGGCGCTGATCGGCGAGAGCCTCGATATCGCCAGCGTCAACGCGCCCGAACTGACCGCCGTGTCTGGCCCGAACGAAGCGCTTGAGGCGCTGGCTGAGACCCTGCGCGCCAAAGGTGTCGATTTCCAGCGCATTCCCATCGACATCGCCGCCCATAGCCGCATGTTGGAGCCGATCCTTGGCGATTATCACGCCTTCCTTGCCAGCCTCGATCTCAAGGCCCCGAGCCTGCCGATGATGTCGAACCGCACCGGCCAACCGCTGACCGCAGAGCAAGCCACCAGCGCCGACTACTGGGTTGGCCAGCTGCGCAACACTGTCCATTTCGCCGCCTGCATCGACAGGCTTGCGGAGGTGCCGGGCCGCGTTTTCCTCGAGGTCGGTCCCGGCAAGGCCCTGAGCGCGCTTGCGGGCATGGCACCAAGACTTACGCCCGGCCAAGTGCTCAGTTCCCTGCGCCATCCCGAACAGGATGTGGCGGATGACGCCTATTTCTTTGGGATAATCGGCCGGCTCTGGGCCTGCGGGGTCGAGGCCGACTGGCCGCAGATCTGGGGTGATGCCCGCCGCAACCGCCTGTCCCTGCCGACCTATGCCTTCCAGCGCAGCCGGTTCTTTATCGAGCCGGGCAAGGCCGTGGCGGCGCCGCAGGCCGAGCTTCCCGCCCGTTTGGACGACATGGCCGACTGGGGCTACCGCCCGGTCTGGCGCCCGCAGCTTGCGGATTGTGCGGTCGATGTGGAACAAGATCTCGCTCAGGAGCCGCTGTGCTGGCTCTTCTTCGAGGATGGCTGCGGCCAGGCCGCCCTCTGTGCTGCTCGGTTGGTGGCAGCCGGACACCATGTGGTTCGCGTCAGCGCGGGCGATACCTATAGGCAGCTGGCAGAAGATCGCTATCTGATCGCACCCGAAGAAGGGCGGTTCGGCTACCAGGCTCTTTGGGACGATCTCACCAAGGCAGGCCGAGTGCCACATCGTATCGCACATTTCTGGCTGGTCACGGATCAGGAACAATTCCGCGCCGGGTCCAGCTTCTTTGACCGTAACATCGCGATGGGGATGCTCTCGCTCACCGGTCTTGGTCAGGCGCTGGCGGAGGCGGAACTGCCGCACCCGATCCATATCAGCACTTTCACCTCCGGCGCCACGCAGGTCCGCGACGAGGCCCTTGCCTATCCGGAAAAGGCGATGATCGCAGGTCCCGCTGGGGTGATCCCGCGCGAGGTGCCGGGGGTGACGGTAGCGATCTGCGACATCGAACTGCCCGAGGAACCAAAGGGCCTCGCTGCCTTGATCGCGGGCGCGAAGACCCCGTCGATTACCGGGCGGCTGTTGGAGGAGTTGCTCTGCGAACCCGCCTCGACCACAACGGCCTGGCGCGGCGAAAAACGCTTTGCCCAAAGCTATCGCCGAACCGCCCTGCCCGAACCACAAGCCGGGTCCCTGCCGCTGAAACAGGGTGGTCACTACCTTCTGACCGGAGGTTACGGTGGTATCGGCCTGACCATCGCGGCCCATCTGATGCAGCACTATGGCGCGCGCATTTCTCTGCTGTCGCGCGACGCCCTGCCGCCCCGCGCCAATTGGCCAGCCTATCTGCGCCGACACAGCCCCGCGGACCGCGTCGCCATTCGCATCCGCGCCGTACAGGCGCTTGAGGCGCTGGGACGCGGCGAGGTTCTCCCGCTCAGCGGCGATGTCTGCAATCTTGCCGAGATGCGCGAGGCCGTGACCGCGGCAGAAGCTGCCTTTGGCCCCCTCACAGGGCTCTTTCATGGCGCGGGTCAAATCGATGACGCCCCGCTCCTCGCCAAGACCGAAGCGCAGATCGCAGAGATTCTAGCGCCCAAGGTCAGCGGCCTCAGGGTGCTAGACCAACTCTTTCCGGACGGACGGCTGGAGCTGCTGGCGCTGTTCTCTTCCTCTTCCACCGCCACCCGCCCCGCCGGGCAGGTGGATTACATTGCCGCCAACGAATACCTAAATGCCTATGCCAAGTCGCGCCGAGGCGGCCAGACTCGAGTACAGGCCATCGATTGGGGCATCTGGGCCGATACCGGCATGGCGGCGGAGGCCATGGCCCGTAGGCGCGGCCAAACCGAGGCCGCGGAGCCACAGGTGGCCGAGGCCGCGCTCTGGCAGACCAAGGGCTTCGACCGGTCCGGCGCGCCTTACTTCCAAAGCCGGTTTGACGCGCGTCGGGATTGGCTCTTCGACGATCACCGTACCCATGACGGCACCGCCCTCCTGCCCGGCACCGGCACCATCGAGTTGATCGCCGAAGCGCTCCACTGCCTCGGGCTCGAAACCCCTTTCGAGATCCGCGACCTCTGGTTCCTGCAGCCTCTTGTGGTCGAAGATGCCACCCCGCGCGATGCGGTGATGCAGCTGGCACCCACTGCGCAAGGGTACGAGGCGCAGATCCATGCCGCAACCGGGCAGGGTTATGCCCGGATCGCCGAAGCGCAGGTGATCCCTTTGGAAGCCACCACCATTGCCCCGCAGCTGCCGCTCGACGCGATCAAGGCCCGGTGCTCCCTGCACGAGGCATCTCCGGCAGGTGACAGGTTGCGCTCGCCGCAAGAAGCCAACCTGCGCTTCGGGCCGCGCTGGCAGGTTCTGCAGTCCATGGCCTTCGGGCAGGACGAAGGCATCGCCCATCTGCGCCTGCCCGATCTTGCCCGTCAGGATGGCACGCTCCTGCACCCTGGTTTGATGGATCTCGCCACCGGATGGGCGATTGCTTTGGCTCCGGGGTACGAGCCAAGCACGCTCTGGGTGCCCGTCACCTACGCCAGCCTGCGCGTTTATGCCCCGCTGACGCCAGAGGTGGTGAGCCACATGCGACTGGCGCCCGGTGATCGTACCCCCGGCACCGCGCTCTTTAACGTCACGATCTGCGATCCCTCCGGGCGGGTTCTGGTGGAAGTCCGACATTTCCGTATGCAGATGCTGGAGGGCGGGTTTTCTCTGCAACCGCCCCGCACCGATGCCACCGCCGCCAGCCTCGGCCTCACCGCCGGGGGGGAGAGTCAGCCCCTGTCGCCGGGCGAGCGTCGTCTGCTGGCAAACCTTGCCAATGGAATCCGGGCCGAGGAGGGCGGCATCGCCCTCGAACGGGCCCTTGCTTCAGGTCTGCCGCAGGTCGTCGTCTCCTCCATGGACCTTTCCGCACTGATGAAACAAGCCGAGCAGAGGGACGGCACCCCGGTTGCGACCGGCGGCCAGAGTTTTGAGCGCCCCGAACTCGACACCGATTACGTCGCCCCGCGCAGCGCCATCGAAGAAACGCTGGCGGGCCAGTTCGCCAGCCTGCTCGGCCTGGCGCAGGTGGGGGTCGAGGACAGTTTCTTCGACCTCGGAGGGCACTCCTTGATTGCGGTGCGGCTCTTTGCCCAGATCAAGCGCAGCTTTGGCGCGGAATTCCCGATGTCGGTGCTGTTCGATGCCCCCACTGTGGCCGCTCTTGCCGCCCGGATCGAGATCGAGACCGGCAGCCTCAGCGCCGGGGCGACAGATGTTCCCGCTGTCGAAACCCCGCAGAACTTCACCCATCTGGTGCGTCTGCATCCCGGCAAGGCGGCAAAGGCACCGGCGATGTTCATCGTCGCGGGCATGTTCGGCAACGTGCTGAACCTGCGCCATCTTGCCCAGATCCTCGGCACCGACCGTCCGGTCTGGGGCTTGCAGGCGCGCGGTCTCATCGGCGGCGACGCGCCGCACGAAGAAATCGAGGAGGCCGCCGCCGCCTGTATCGCCGAGATGCGGCAGGTGCAGCCTGAGGGCCCCTATCTGATCGGCGGCTTTTCCGGCGGCGGCATCACCGCCTACGAAATTGCCCAGCAACTGAAGGCTGCAGGCGAAGCGGTGGAGGCGCTGGTGCTGCTCGACACGCCTCTACCCCGTCGACCGCAGCTCAGTCGCCCGGACAAGGCGTTGATAAAACTGGCGGAACTGCGCAGCAAGGGCCTCGGCTATTTCGGCGAATGGCTCCGTAGCCGTATTGCCTGGGAAATCGCCAAGCGGAAACCTCGCCCGGCTGAGGACCGCGACCACAGCGGATTCAACAACCGCAAGATCGAACTCGCTTTCCTGCGCGCGGTCGGCAACTATGAGGTCCAGCCTTGGGAAGGGAAAGTGACGCTCTACCGCCCGGTTCTGGATCGGCATTGGAGAGTAACGAAGGGCAAATGGGTCAGCCGAGAGCGGGAATATGTCTTTGCCGACAACGACTGGACCCGCTATGCGCCCGCGCTCAGGGTCATCGAGGTGCCCGGCGACCATGACAGCATGGTGCTGGACCCCAATGTCAGCGTGCTGGGCAAGGCGGTTCGCGATCAGCTGGCCGAGGCCTGCCCACTCCACCCGCAAACGGCACGGGCCGCGGAGTAAACGATGAGCGCTGGAACCATCCTCACCGTCATCCTGAATTTCCGCACTCCGGAGATGACCCTGCGCGCCGCCCAGGCCGCACTGGTGGAGATGGCAGAGCTTCCCGGCGAGGTTCTGATCATCGACAACAACTCCGCTGACGGTTCTTACGAGGCGATCCTAAAAGCTGCGCGCGCGCGTGGCTGGCTCGACGGCGGACGGCTGCGGGTGGAGGCGTCACCGGTGAATGGCGGTTTTGGGGCCGGCATGAACATCGGCCTTCGCGCCCGGCTGGGCGACGGCAGGGTGCCGGATTTCTTCTATCTCTTGAACTCCGACGCCTTTCCCGACCCCGGCTGCATCAAGGTCTTGCGCGATTTCCTGGTCGAGCATCCGGACGCCGGGCTTGCGGGTTCCTATGTTTATGGCGAAGACGGGGCGCCCCATTGCACCCTCTTCCGATTTCCCACCATCGCCAGCGAATTTGAGGGCGGCGCCCGCACCGGCGTGATCTCGCGCTTGCTGTCCCATGCCATCGTGCCACTGGATATCCCCGCCACGCCGCAACGGGTCGACTGGACCGCCGGCGCCAGCCTGATGATCCGGCGCGCGGTGATCGAGGCCGTAGGCGGGTTTGACGAGACGTTCTTTCTCTATTTCGAGGAAACCGAGCTCTGCCACCGGGCGGCGCGGGCAGGCTGGAGCACCTACTATGTGCCACAAAGCACCGTGGTTCACATCGGTTCCGCCTCCACGGGCATGAAGAACTGGACCCGAACACCTGTCTTCTGGCTCGACTCACGGCTCTATTACTTCACGCGTGTCCATGGCGTCGGTTACGCGCTGGCAGCCACGCTGGCCCGGCTCGCAGGTGGTGCGATCTATGGCTTGCGTCGTTTGACCTCCGGCAAACCCCGCGCCGATGCGCCGGGGTTCCACCGCGATCTGATCCGGCACCATCTGAAGAGCCTGATGGCCCGTCCGCGCGCGCCCAAACTCGCGCACCCCTTGCTGCCGCCATCCGCCCCCCTGTCCGCTCCCCTGTCCGCCCCCCTGTCGGAGGATTCCGAATGACTCCTTTCTCCGCCGTTGTCATCGGCAATGAATCCCTGCTGATCGGCTGTTCCGAGGCCCTTCTTGCCCGCGGCCACCGGATCAGCGGCGTGGTGTCGGAGGCCGAGGATATCCGGGCCTGGGCGAGAGACAGGGGATTGCCCCTCTGGGACAAGCCGGCGGAGGTCTCGGGCCCCTTCGACTGGCTTTTCTCGATTGCCAACCTCAGAGTGTTGCCAGAGATAGTCCTCGCCCGCGCGACGAAAGGCGCGATCAACTTTCACGATGGACCGTTGCCAGAACGGGCCGGGCTGAACACGCCGAACTGGGCGATCATTGAGGGGGCCGAAGAGCACGGCATCACCTGGCATCTGATCGAAGGCGGCGTGGATGAAGGGGACATCCTCGCCCAGCGCCGATTTGGTGTCTCCGAAGACGAGACTGCCTTCAGCCTCAACTCCAAATGCTATGGCGCGGCTCTGGACAGTTTTTCCGAGGTGATGGAGCAGCTGGAAAACGGCACCCTCGTCCGCCAACCGCAAGACCTGAGCCGACGGCGCTATCACGCGCGCGCCGATCGTCCTGCTGGCGGTGGGCTTCTGCGCTTCGACCGACCCGCGCTTGAGCTCGCCCGGCTGCACCGCGGCCTTGATACGGGCGGGTACTGGAACCCGCTCTGCACCCCGAAACTGGACCTCGGCGGCATGGTGGCACTGGTTGGTTCCGCGACCGCAGTTGCGGGTGTCGGCAGGCCGGGTGAGGTGCTTGGCATTGAGGGGGACACACTTACGATCGCCTGCAGCGATGGCGCCATCCGCCTCGGTGGGCTCAGACCGCTTCTCGGTGACGGATTGGACCTTGCCGCGTGTGTCGCTGTTGGAACAGTCCTGCCCGACCTACACGAGGCTGCCGGTCAAGTTCTGGAGGCCGCCCTGAGCCGCGCGCAAAAGGGGGAGACATATTGGCGACAGGCGCTGGCTGCCATGCAGGTTCTGCCGCTGCCATTGGCCTGTCCCGCATCCAAGGATCAGATGCAGGAGATCCCCCTGCCTGAGGGGCTCTCCAACCCTGCCTTGGCGGCGGCCACCCTCGCCTGGGCCCTGCGCAGCACAGGCGAAACCGCGGGCTCTATCGCACTGACCCTGCCGGGACTGGATCCGGCTCCGCTGGGCCTGACATCCGCCTGGGTGCCATTTTCCGCAGAGGTGGAGTGCAGCTTTGGGGACCTGACGGATCACGCCGAAGAGACCCTCGCCAAGGCTGCGACATATGGCGGCTTTGCCAGCGATCTACCCGCCCGCGCACCGGAGATCCCCTCCTATCAGGAGCCGGTCATCGCCCTCTGCCTTGACGGGGCTGCGGCCCCCAGGAACGCGCAACTCATTCTGACCCGGACCGGCGCGACCCTGCGCCTCCATAGCCGCCACCTGCCGCAAGAGGCGCTGGCGTTGCTCGCCACCCGGCTGTCCTTTCTGCTTGGGAACATCGGCGTCCTCGGTAGAACCACTCTCTCGTCCTTGCCGCTCCTCCCAGAGAGCGAGCGCACCCTGATGCTCGACACCTGGAATGCAACCGCCGTCGACTTCCCGCGCGAGGAGACCATCCACGCAGCCTTCGAGGCACAGGTCGCCCGCACGCCCGAGGCCACAGCGCTGGTCTTCGAGGACCAGCAGCTCAGCTACAATGAGCTCAATGCCCGCGCCAATGCGCTTGCCCGCCATCTGCAGGCGCAAGGGGTGAAACCCGGCAGCCATGTCGGCGTCTACCTGCGCCGCTCGATGGATCTGGTGGTCGCCACCCTCGGCATCCTGAAGGCAGGCGGAGCCTATGTGCCGCTCGACCCCGCCTATCCCGCCGACCGCATCGCCCATTACGTCAGCGACAGTCAGGCCAGCGTCATCGTCACCCATGACATGATGGCCGCCGACCTGCCGCCGAGTGACGCAGCAGTGCTCCGACTGGACCAGCTGGACCTGTCGGAGGGTTCTCCCATCGCAGGCGGCGCCAGCGGCGAAGACCTCGCCTATCTGATCTATACGTCCGGCTCCACCGGCCTGCCCAAAGGCGTGATGGTACGGCACCGCAATGTCGCCAATTTCTTCACCGGCATGGATGCCCGCATTCCCCACAATCCCGGCGACACCTGGCTGGCGGTCACCAGTCTTTCCTTCGACATCTCGGTGCTGGAGCTGTTCTGGACCCTGGCGCGCGGCTTCAAACTGGTGCTCTCAAGCGACGAAAGCCGCCTGCAACTGGCAAATGGCCCCATCGCCCTCAGCGACCGGCGGATCGACTTCAACCTCTATTACTGGGGCAATGACGACGGCGAGGGCGCGCAGAAATACGACCTGCTGCTCGAAGGCGCCAAATTTGCCGACGCCCATGGGTTCAATGCGGTCTGGACGCCCGAGCGCCATTTCCACGCCTTTGGCGGCCCCTATCCCAACCCCTCGGTGACCGGCGCCGCGGTGGCGGCGGTGACGCGCAACATCGGCGTGCGGGCCGGCTCCTGCGTTGCGCCCCTTCACCACCCCGCCCGCATTGCCGAGGAATGGGCGGTGATCGACAATCTGACCGGTGGGCGGGCGGGCATCGGCTTTGCCTCTGGCTGGCAGCCCGACGATTTCATTCTGCGTCCTGAAAACACGCCCCCCGCCAACAAGCCCGCCCTGTTCGAGGCGCTGGAGACCGTCCGCAAGCTCTGGCGCGGCGAGGCGGTCGCCTTCCCGCGCCTTGATGGCGCATTGCACTCCGTGGTCACCCAGCCGCGCCCGGTCTCCAGGGAACTTGCCACCTGGGTCACCACCGCAGGCAACCCCGAAACCTGGCGCGAGGCAGGCGGCCATGGCGCCAATGTACTGACCCACCTGTTGGGTCAGAGTGTCGAGGAAGTGGGGGAGAAGATCAAACTCTACCACGCGGCCCTGCGCGAGGCGGGTCATGATCCGGCCGACTTCACCGTCACCTTGATGCTGCACACCTATCTGGCCGAAACCCGCGCCGCCGCCCGCGAGGTGGCGCGCGAGCCGATGAAGGATTACCTCCGCTCGGCTGCCGGTCTCATCAAGCAATACGCCTGGGCCTTTCCCGCCTTTAAACGTCCCAAGGGCGTGACCAATCCCTTTGAAATGGACCTCGGCTCCCTCAGCGCCGAGGAGTTGGAAGCGATCCTCGATTTCGCCTTTGAACGCTACTTCGAGGAATCCGGCCTCTTTGGCACAATTGAGGATGCGCTGGCGCGCGTCGAGGAACTGAAACGCATCGGCGTGGACGAGGTCGCCTGTCTGATCGACTATGGTATCGCGCCCGCCACCGTCCTCGACGGCCTGCGCCCGCTGGCCGAGGTGCTGCGGCGGGCCAATCGCACCCCGGAGCTGGCAGCGGATGACTTCTCGCTCGCGGCCCAGATCGCGCGCCATGGGGTGACGCATCTGCAGTGCACGCCTTCGATGGCGCGGATGATCGCCTCGGACCCCGATGCCGGTCCGGTCCTGGCTCGCCTGCAGCATCTCCTGGTTGGCGGCGAGGCCCTGCCCGCCGATCTGGTGCGCATGCTGAAGGACCGCAGCCGCGCCACGCTGCACAATATGTACGGGCCGACCGAGACCACGATCTGGTCGACGGTGGAGCGGATCGAGACCCTGCCCATGGGGGTCGCCTCCGTCGGCACGCCCATCGCCAATACCTCTGTCTATGTCCTCGACCCGCAGGGGGCACCGGTGCCCCTGGGCGCGGCTGGCGAACTGTGCATCGGTGGCGAGGGGGTGACGGCCGGCTATTGGCAACGGCCCGAGCTGACGGCGGAGCGCTTTCCCGCCGATCCTTTCCGACCGGGCACGCGGATGTACCGCACCGGCGATCTGGTGCGCTGGAGCCTGGACGGGCGGCTCGAATTCTTGGGGCGCACTGACCATCAGGTGAAGATCCGCGGTCAACGGATCGAACTGGGGGAGATCGAAGCGGCGCTGGCTGCGATCGAAGGTATCACCGCTGCCGTGGTGGTGCCGCGCAGGATCGGCGCTGACGAGCGGCTGGTCGGCTATGTCACTGCCAGCTCTCCGGTCTCGGAGCCCGCCGTGAAGGCACAGCTGGCCCGCCATCTGGCCGACGTCATGGTGCCCGCTCATATCGTCACCCTCGACCGTTTTCCGCTGACCCCGAACAAGAAGATCGACCGCAAGGCGCTGCCCGACCCGCAGTCCGCGCGTGTGCCCGCGCCCGCCTGCGGAGCCTCCGCGCAGCCGCAACAGGGCACCGAGGCCCGTGTTGCCGCAATCTGGCAGGGTTTGCTCGGTCTCGGCCAGATCGGCACCGAGGACAATTTCTTCACCCTCGGCGGCCATTCCCTGCTGGCGGTGCAGGCGCATCGCGACATCAAGGCCGATCTCGGTATCGAGCGGCTGTCGATCACCGACATCTTCCGCTTCCCGACACTGTCAGCCTTGGCCCGTCACATAGATCAGATTGCCGGAGGCGGTCCCGCCGAGCCACCGCAGACTGCCGACAGCATCGGTGACCGCGCCGAAACCATGTCGAAACGCCGGGCGATGCGGGCCAGCCGGAAGACCCGAAACGCATGAACGGACCGGAGGCAGACCCCGGTCTTCTGGAGGTGCGGCGGGCGCAGTTGCGGCCGCTGTTCTCGGCCAGTGTCGAGATTGGTCTTGCAGATCCTTTGGGCGCGCTGCCCGCTCCCTTTCCCGCCGAAGCCGCTTGTCTCTCGCCACAGGCCGTCGACAAGCGCCGCCGGGAATTTGCCGCCGGTCGCGCCGCAGCACATCAGGCGATGCGCGCGTCAGGACTGGTGCCCGCGCCGGTGCTGATCGGCCCGAAACGCGCGCCCCTCTGGCCCGCAGGGCTTGTCGGCAGCATCAGCCATACCCGCAGCATAGCCTGCGCCGCGCTGGCCCAGTGCGCCACCCATCTCGGCCTTGGTCTCGATGTGGAAGAAGACACCCCGCTCGAGCGATCGCTCTGGTCCGCCATCGCAACCCCCGAGGAGCGGACATGGCTTGAAGCGGCCCCAAATCCCGGTCAGCTTGGAAAGCTGCTGTTTTCCGCCAAGGAGGCTGCCTATAAGGCCCAGTATTGCCAATCCGGCCGCTACTTCGGTTTTGACGGGATGGACCTGCGGTTCGATATGGCGCTCGCCCGCTTCACCGCTCGGTTCACCGAAGATCAGCCCCCCTTTCGCAAGGGTGAGCCTCTCAAGGGTCGATTTGCCATCGGTGCCGGGGTAATCATCACTGCCGTCGAGATTCCGAACCACGAGCCCTGCGCATGAGTGCCTTTTCCACCCCGATCCCCCGCCGCGCACTGGCCGCTCTGCTCGCCGCGCTTGCCGCCGTGCCGGTGGCGCTGTTGGCGGGCCGGAGCCTGCGCCCTGTCTCCAGCCCGGTTGCGCCCCTTTCGGCGCCGGCCCGCGGCTTGCAGGTCTTTCACCTCGGTCACTCTCTGGTAGGCCCGGACATTCCCCATCTGCTGCGGCAGTTCGCCGGTCCGGATCACGTCTATCACGTTCAGCGCGGTTCCGGCACGTCCTTGCGGACCCATTGGGAGCCCGCCGAGGCGATCCTCGATTTCGAACAGGCCAATCCGCCGGAGCTCTGGCGTGAGGCGCGTTTGGCCATCGGGTCAGGGGACTACGACGCGGTGATCCTGACCGAGATGGTCGAACTGCGCGATGCCATCAAGTATTTCGATGCCGCGCGCTATTTTCACCATTGGGCCGAACTCGCCCGCCACGGCAGGCCGGAGGTGCGGCTTTACCTTTACGAAACCTGGCACCGGCTCGATGACCCTGAGGGATGGCTTGAGCGGATCGACAGAGACCTTGAGGGCCTTTGGCTTGGCCCACTCCTTGCCCGCGATGCGCGCCGGGCCCAGGGGCAGCCGGTCTACCTGATCCCGGGGGGCCAAGCCCTCGCCGCGGTCACCCGCGCCGCAGAATCCGGCGAAATCCCCGGTCTGACCACCCGCGAGGCGCTTTTTGCGCGAGATGACGCCGGCAGGGTCGATCCGATCCACCTGAGTGCCCTTGGTTCCTATGTCATTGCGCTGACCCATTACGCCGTGCTCTATCACCGGAGCCCCGAAGGTCTGCCACGGGAGGTTACACTGGCGGATGGCACGCGCTTTGCCGCCCTGTCACGCGACGGGGCCACCGCCCTGCAACAAACGGTCTGGCGGGTGGTCACCACCCTGCCCCGCACGGGGCTTGCACCTGCGGCCGGATCTTCACCCCAAGGGAGATCGGACAACTCATGAGCCTTGCCAGCCTCATCACCAGCGTCGTCATGATCGGTCATTCCCTGATTGGTCTCGAAAACCCGCGTATGCTGGAACAACTGCTCGCCGCCGGACAGCAGGCGGACCCGAAGGTTGAAGCACAGATCATCATCGGCGCGCCGCTCCGCTACAATTGGGATCACGCCGACAAGGCCCAGGGCATCAATGCCCGCGCGCGTCTGGCAACAGGCCCGGTGGATGCGCTGATCGTGACCGAGGCAGTGCCGCTGACCAATCACCTGCGCTGGAGCAATACCGAAGAGGCGGTGGAAGATTTCTACACCCTTGCTGCCGGGACCAACCCTGCGGTGACGCTCTATCTGATGGAAGGCTGGCACAGCCTGCTGAGCGGCACCGGCGCCGAAGTGCCCTTTGACGAAGGCGGCAACGTCGACTGGCGCAAGCGGCTGGATGCGGATCTGCCGCGCTGGCAGGGGGTGGTCGACAAGGTGAAGGCCCGCACCGGCGGCGACATCCGTCTGATGCCGACCGGGCAAGCTCTGGGTCGGCTGGCAGATGCGATCGAGGCCGGAACCGTGCCCGGGCTGCGGCGGATCAACGATGTGTTTGCCGATGACATCCACCCCAATGACCTCGGATTTTATTTTCTTGCGCTGGTTCAATATGCGGTGCTCACCGGACAAAGCCCGATCGGCCTGCCCCATGTGCTGAAGACCGAATGGGGTACGCCCTACAAGGCCCCCTCGCCCGAGCTGGCAGCCCGCCTGCAGGAGATCGCGGCCCGGGCCGCCAACGGCAGCAGCGAACGTACCGCCCTGCCGCCGGACCCCGCTCCGCTTCCCGAAGAGGCGACACTGGCGCCGCTCAATTCACGTCGCAGTGCGGCTGCGACCCCGAGCACCAACACCGAGGTGACCAAGCAGCCTGTGATGATGAACCTTGCCGCCGTACGGGATTGGAGCCCGCAGGCGCCCTTTCTCGATCACTTCAAGACCGCCCGCGCCTGGATCGGCCATATGCCCGGACGCTGGGGCGGCGTCACCGAAGAAGAGCTGCGTGCCGCGGGATATCTCGATCCAGACGGCTGGCCCCTGGCGATTCCGCCCGAGCTCGGCTCCATCGGAACCGTCCTGCTGACCGATCTGCCGGAAAGCGCCACCAGCCTTGCAGGTCGCTACGTACTGCGGTTCATTGGTGATGGGATCGTCGAGGTCGGAGGCCGCGCCAGCAATGTACGCTACGGCGCGGGAGAAGTCTCCTTCGACTTCACCCCCGGTGAGGGCGCGGTCGACATCCGCATCCAGCGCAGCGACCGCGAGGGCCGCGGCGACTACATCCGCAATATCTCCGTGGTGCGCGAGGCCGACCTGCAGGCGGTAGAGGGCGGCGCGCTGTTCAATCCCGACTGGCTCGACCGGATAGAAGGCTTTGCCGCCCTGCGGTTCATGGATTGGATGGAGACCAACAACTCCCCCCAGGTCGGTTGGGAGGATCGCCCGAAGGTCGCGGACTATACATGGACCCGCAAGGGCGTGCCCGCCGAGGTGTTGATTGCCCTGTCCAACCGGATTGGTGCGGACCCGTGGTTCACCCTGCCGCATATGGCGGATGACACCTATGTGCGCAACTTCGCCACCCTCGTGCACGAGCGTCTCGACGAGGATCTAAAGGCCTATGTCGAATATTCCAACGAGGTCTGGAACTGGCAGTTCCAACAGGCTCAATGGGCCGACCAGCAGGCACGCAAACGCTGGGGCGGCGACGGGCTCTGGCTGCAATACTACGCGGGTCGGGCCGTCGAAGTGGCGCAGATCTGGCAAGAGGTCTTTGCCGAAGGCGCGGTTGACCGCGACCTGTCACAGCGGTTGGTGCGGGTGATCTCCACCCAGACTGGCTGGCTGGGGTTGGAAGACCAGATTCTGACCGCCCCGCTCTGGACTGCCGAGGAGACCGGGCGTCAGCCCCCCGCCCGCCTGTTCGACGCCTACGCGATCACCGGCTATTTCGGGGCTGGTCTTGGCACGGCGGATCGGGCTCCGGTGGTGCGGGCCTGGATTGCCGACAGCCTGGACCGCGCCCGCAGCGCCGCCGAGGCAGAGGGGCTGCGCGGCAAGGAGGCAGAGAACTACATCGCCGCCCATCGTTGGGATGTGGCGGTTGCGCAGGCAGCGGTGGAACTGCGAGACGGACTGAACGGCGGCAGCAACGAAGGCATGCTCGACGATCTCCTGAACCGCCTCCTGCCCTATCACGCCCGCATCGCCTCCGAACACGGGCTCGATCTGGTGATGTATGAGGGTGGCAGCCATGTGGTGGGTCAGGGACCGCTGATCGAGGATGACATGCTGACCGGGTTTTTTACTCACCTGAACTATACAGCCGAAATGGCAGAGCTCTATCGGCAGCTCCTGAACGCCTGGCCAAGGCTCGGCGGGCAACTGTTCGCAGCCTATTCCGATGTCTCCACCGCCAGCCGCTGGGGCAGCTGGGGTGCCCTGCGCACCCTGTCCGATGACAACCCGCGCTGGGACGTGCTGGAGGCCGCCCGGTGAGCCTTCTGCTGAGCGTTCTGATCCCGGCCCATAACGAAAGCGCCTATATCTGCGGCTGCCTCGGCGCGCTTTATGCCTCCGCACCCCTGCCCGACGGAGCCGCGGTCGAGGTGCTGGTGCTGGCCAATGGCTGCAGCGACGATACCGCCGACAGGGCGCGCGCGCTGGCTCCACCTCCGGGCTGGAGTCTGCGGGTGCTGGAACGATCCGAGGGTGGCAAGCTGGCCGCCTTGACCGAGGGCGACGAAAAGGCGCGCGGTGACATTCTCGTCTATCTGGATGCGGATGTGCGGGTGGAACCCGATCTGCTGCCGCAAATCGCGACGGCGCTGGGATCTCGCACCCCGGCCTATGCCTGTGGCAGCCCCTGCATCTCCCGCGCGGCAGATCCTGTCACCCGCGCCTATGCAAGGTTCTGGTCCGCACTGCCCTTTGTCACCAAGGGCGCACCGGGTTTCGGCCTCTTTGCCATGACACGGGCGGGGCGGTCCCGCTGGGGGGAGTGGCCGGCGATCATCTCGGATGACACTTTCGCCCGGCTGCAATTCGCGCCCGAAGAACGGTTGCGCCTACCCGGGCGCTATCACTGGCCGATGGTAGAGGGGTTCCGCAATCTCGTCCGCGTGCGGAGGCGGCAGAACATCGGCGTGGCGGAGATTGCGCGTCTGTTTCCGGGCCTGCCCGCCAATGACGACAAACGCGTGCTGCCCCCCGGGGATCTTGCGCGGCTTGCGATCCGCGATCCGCTTGGTTTCCTGGCCTATGCTGCGGTTTCGCTGGCCGTAAGGACGCCGCTCTATGCCAGTTCCGAACACTGGGTGCGCGGTCGTTAGCCACGCGCGCCCTCAACGGCTTTTGCAAAAAGCGCAGCCAGTCTTGCCGCTTCCCGGTCAATATCGTGGCGTGCCAGAACCCGTTGGCGCGCGGCCTGTCCCATGGCAGCGCGTTGCGCGACCGGCACCTGCGCCATCCGCAGGATGGCTGCACTCAACGCCTCTGCATCGCCTGCAGGTACCAGCCAGCCCGTCTCTTCCGCCAAGACCAGTTCCGGCGTCCCCGCCACCCAGGTCGCCAGGACCGGGCGGCCCGTGGCCATCGCCTCCATCACCACCATTGGAAGGCCCTCCGCGAACGAAGGCATCACCAACACGTGGGATTCCACAAGTGCCGCACGAACACCCGCTTCATCAAGCCAACCACTCAGGGTCACGTTTGCGCGCAACCCGTGGCGCGCGATCGCAGCCTCCAGATCACCCCGCATCGGGCCATCCCCCACCAGCGTCAGATGCAGGTCCGACAAATGCAGCACGGCCTGCGCTAGCGCTTCGATCAGGATCATCTGGCCTTTCTGTTCGACGAAACGGCCGATTGCCACCAGCCGCAAGGGCCCTTCGGATTGCGGCTCCGGAACTGGAAACCGAGCCGGTTCGATGCCGCAATGCACCACCTGGATCCGGGGCCAGGCGGCGAAGCTCGCCCAGCGGCTCAACTGGCTACGCCCGAAACTGGATATTGCCACCGCAAACCGCGCCCGATCCACCTTGAGCCCAAGCGAAAGTGGGCCCGGCGCGTCGAATTCCTCCGGCCCATGGCTGGTGAAACTGTATCCCGGTCCACCCAGCGCCGCCGCCAGCAGGGCGACCGCTGTGGCATTGGTGCCGAAATGGGCGTGCAGATGGTCGCAGCCTTCGGCTCGGGCAAATCGCGCCACATAGGCCGCCTCCAGCAGATAGACCAGCGTCCTCAACCAGGCCCCGCTGTCGCGCGCCAATTGCACCGCCAGCCTTACCGCGACGAGGGTCCGGCGCGGCGCGCGGAACGCTGTGGCCGCGAAATCGAACAGAAGACGCGCCGCCCCCGCTCTCAGCACGTAGCGACATAGCCGGGCTTCCGCCTGGTCCCCAGGGTCCACCAGCGCCTGTTCCGAAGGTCGCATGGGCAGGCGCATTACCTCAATGCCCTGCCGTTCCAACGCTTGGATCTCGCGGCGGATGAAACTCTGCGAGGGCTGCGGATAGGTGTTCAACACATAGGCAATCTTCACGCTTGGTCGTCCCTCTTGCGCCCCATCAGCGGCAACCTTAGCCCCAGCCTCATCCTTTGCCCAGCATTCGAGCGTCTGACAAGCTCTCGACCGCCCAAAACATGTGGTACCTCAGCAGCATAGAACGCCGTTCACCACGAGGTCAGACCTCGCCGATTGACCCTCGTCCCCCTGACGCCTAGCCTGCTGCGCAAGTGCAACCAATCCGCTCGGCCCCTGATGAAACTTGCCCTCAACGGCCAGAGCCTGATGGCCCGGGTCATCCGGTCCACGTCCTGGATCATTCTCGGTTTTGGAACCGGACAGATTCTACGTCTGGCCTCCAACCTCATCCTGACCCGATTGCTGTTTCCCGAAGCCTTCGGGCTGATGGCTCTGGTCACGGTGATCATCATCGGCCTGTCCCTGTTTTCCGACATGGGGATCTCCAACGCGATCGCCCAGAACCCGCGCGGGGATGATCCGGATTTCCTCGACAGCGCCTGGACCGTGCAAATCTGCCGTGGCTTGCTCCTTTGGGGGCTGACCTGTGTTCTGGCGCAACCGGCGGCCAGTTTCTACAACGCACCAGAATTGGCCTATTGCCTGCCCGTCGCGGGGTTCAGCCTGGCCTTGCAGGGGTTCACCCCGACTCGTTGGGAAACCGCCTATCGCCACCTTCTGGTCGGACGGGTCACAGCGATCACCATCACATCACAGGTTTTCGGTATCCTCTGTCTGGTGGCGCTGGCGATCTGGCTGCAGTCGGTGATCGCCCTTGCCCTCGGCAGCGTGCTACAGGAAGCAGTTCGGCTGACGCTCGCCCATCTCGCCCTCCCCGGGCGCCGCAATCATTTTCGCTGGGAACCGGCCGCCACCCGCGAGCTCATCGGCATGGGCAAGTGGATCTTCCTCTCCACAGCCTGTTTCTTCCTGACCACCCAGGGCGACCGCGCCATCCTCGGCAAATTCCTCACGCTCGAAGCCATGGGGATCTACAATATCGCCTTTTTTCTCGCGAGCTTCCCGGTTCAGCTCGGTCATGACGTGAACCAACGGCTGATGATCCCGGTCTATCGCGACAAGCCTGCGCCTGGCCAGCCGCAGAACCGTCGCAAACAGCGCCAGCTCCGCTTTGCCCTGACCGGAGGCATTCTGTCGATGCTCTGGCTCATGGCCTGGATCGGGCCCTGGCTGGTCGATGTGATGTATGACGACCGCTACGCCCATGCCGGGCCGGTGATCGTGCTTCTGACCAGTTGCCTGGCTCCGTCGATCATCGTGCTGACCTATGACCGCGCCACGCTGGCGGCCGGCAATACGCGGGCATTCTTCTTCTACACCGCGACACGGGCCCTGGCACAGACGGCGCTGTTTCTGCTCGGCGTGTCGCACTTTGGGCTCACCGGGGGCATCGTCGCGTTGGGACTGGCCGTTTTTGTGGCCTATCCGATGCTGATGCGGCAGGTCCGCCCCTACGAGGTGCAGGACCCGCTGCATGACCTCTTCTACCTCAGCCTCAGCGTCGTGATTTGCGGCGGCGCCCTGTGGTTCCATCAGGATCTTCTGGCGGGCTCGCTCAGTTTGCTGTGACGTCCCGCGCTACCCGGTTGCCCGCATCCGGCGGCGAAACAGGCGGACGAGAAAGCTGGGACGACGGGCGTCCAGCACTGGAATGGTCACCACCGGGGACAATCCGGTTTCGCGCTTCATCTGCGCACTGGAGCGCAACACAGGATGGCGCAGATCCATCAAGAAGGCCGCTATCACACCAAGAAACAGGCTGATGAATCCGCCCTTGAGTGCGGTGGCCTTGCGCCCGCTTCCAACCGCATAGTCCGGAAGGGGCGCAGGCTCGATCACGGTGAGACGCTCGCCCTGATCCGCGGCCTCCAACCGGAAGCCCACTTCCGCATCGGCCCGTCGCAGGGTGATAGCCTCCAGCTCCGTTTGCATCTGTTCAAGCTGGCGGGCATAGGTGGCGAGTTGGCGGTCGACCTCCGGCGTGATTTCCAGCGAGGATTCCAGTGCAGCGCGTCGTGTCTCCAGGAGCTGCCGCTGGGCCTGTAAGGTCGCCATCCGGGCTTCGTGATCGGCTTGCATCCGGCGAGCATAAACCGGGCTTTGGGTCGCGGCCGCTTCTTCCGCCAGCTTGCGCTGTTCGATCTCCTGCGCAGCCAGATCGAGGAGGCTGTCATTGATGGTGGCAATCTCGGCGCTGCGCACCTGAACCGTTCCCGGCAGGGTCACTTTGTTGTCGATCCGGAATTGCGCCAGTTCCTCTTCCAGAGCGGAGATATCACGGGACAGCGCGGCTTCCTTTTCGGTGAAGAACATCAGCGTTTCACGTGCCTGTTCAATTCGCGACGAAAGGCTGAGCGCGATTGTCCGCCGGGCAAATTCCGAGGCCACCGCCTGTGCCTGTTCCGGGGTCGGCATGGTCGCGGTGATGGTCAGCACCGAAATCGCGCCATCGTCGGAATAGCCGTCACGTGCAGCCGCTGTGCCGGTAATGGAAACGGATTGGCGCACCAATGGCACGATCTCGGAATCGAGCAACTGCGGGCGGTCGGCGAAGAGCCCTAGCTGGTCAACGATCTCGAGAATTGTACCCCGCGCCATCAGCCGCTGTTCGATCAGTTGGATCCGTCGCGCCGACGACCCATCGACCGTGGATTTTGCCAACTCGCCGGTGATCTTCGGACGGGTGATCTGGATCACCTCGGAACTGGAATAGACCTGTTCCTGCTGCAGGGCTGCCCAAAGCGCGGCGGCGCTGCCAAGGCAGGCGACCAGCAAGATCAGCCACAGACGGCGCCGCAGCATGTCGAGGAAATCCGCAAGGGAATAGATCGAAGCCATGGAGGATCCTTTCACTTTGCCGCCGACGTGACACGAGCAGCCCGCCTGTCAGACGTCGTTTTTGCCTCAGCGCGCGTTGGAAAAACTGTCCGAAGCCCGCGCCCTGTTCAGCGCCACCCCGAGAAGTTGCGTGTGACCGGCCAGCATCTTCTCGCAGGCCTTGAGATGCTGCGCGGTGGTCTTGGTTCCATCAGAGACCAGAAGCACACCGTCGACCTGCGGCAGGAAGGCCGCAACGTCGTCGTTTTCCAGTACCGGCGGCAGATCGAACAGGGCCACGTCAGCCTTCGTACGATCCATCATCCGGTCGACGGTCTCGGCGCAGCGGGCCTCATGCAGTACCTCGGCGGCATTGAAGCAGGCCTCGCTGTTCAAACCCAACGCAAGACTGTCGGACGCCGAAACAAGATGATCCTCGAGCCGAACTTCTCCGCGCAGAAACCCCCGCATGTCGCCATTGTAGAGCGCTGCCGTCTCCAGCCCGAGCGCCCGCGCCACCCCGGGGGAACGCAGGTTCATGTCCATCAGAACGGTCCGGCTGCCCGGCACCCGCGCGAGGCTCAGCGCGAGGTTGGCGGCTGTGAAACTGGCACCGCACCCCATGGTCGGCGCACAGACCGCCACCCGCCTCCAGCCATGGTCCCGCAGCGTCTGCAACAGCCGGGTGCGCAAGAGATCAAAGGCCCGCGCCGTAGGAGAGCGGCGGAAGAAATCCACCAGCGGAAGTGGGCTGCGGCGCGGTGTCAACCCACAGAGATCGACCCTGCGCAGGATCGGCCAGGGATCGGGCAACCGCGCCGGAAGGCCGGCAATCACGCTGGATCTGGTCGGGTTTTCCTGCCATTCCGCTTGAGCCTCCCAAACACCGTGCCCCGCGGCATCCCCCTCTAGGGGCTCATGATGGCTGGCTCCATTTGCGCTGAAAGAAGGCTCAATGGTCACAGGACGCGACGCCACCGCCGCAGAACCTTCGTCCCGCTTGCGCCGCCGTCTGAATTTCCTGAACCCATGGTCCGTCATCGCTGTCCCACCACCCTCATACTCAGATAATACAGAGGCCAATCCCTCGCCATCGTGATCTAGGTAATCTTTCACGAAACACCTTTCAAAATCAGTCTATCACCTGGCCGGTTCCTCAGAAATGGAAACCAAGGACTGTATCCCTGCGGCAGTTGCAGCAAGGACATGCTCAAAACTCAGTAACCAGTTCCTTTCAGAACCACGGAGACAGTGCGCCACAGGATCGCGAGATCGCTCCCCAGCGACAGGGTGCGGCAGTAGCGCTCATCAAATTGCGCCCGTTCCTGAAAGCTGGTCTCATTGCGCTCTCCCACCTGCCAGAGGCCGGTAATGCCGGGACGCAGGGCAAAATACGACTTGGTTTCTCCGTAGAGAGGCAGTTGCTGGACCATCATCGGACGGGCCCCCACCAGGCTCATGTCTCCGATCAGGACGTTCCAGAGCTGCGGCAGCTCGTCCAAGGAAGTCACGCGCAGGAAACGCCCGACCGGGGTGATCCGTGGATCGTGCTTCAGCTTTTGTGTGGCGTCCCATTCCTGCCGCAACGCCGGGTTTTCCTGCAGGTGTCGCTCCAGTTGGCTGTCGGCATCCCGCACCATGGTGCGCAACTTCAGAATCCGGAACACGCGGCCATGTGCGCCCAATCGGTCCTGACGGTAAAACGGCAATCCGCTTTCCCACCAGAGTGCCAAAGCGCAAAAGATGATGATCGGCAGGACCACCGGAAGGCTGAGGAGAACCAAGGTGACATCGAGCAACCGCTTTCCGAAGCGGCCATAGAGGCCGGGCGTTGACACGGACCGTATGGCGACACCGGCAGCATATCCCCCCGAAGACGACGACAGCGCCAGGTCCGGTATCTCTCCCAGTCCGACAACGGCGACGGAACCCTGATCCAGTCTCTTCATGACCCAACCCTCTAAAGGCAACTATGGCTTGTGTTCATTCCCACCGCTCCCGGACCCCTCCAGTGGATCGCTGCACGGAAATTACGGAAACAATCTCACCCCAAGGAAACCGGCTTCCATTCCGTCGCAGCAGGTCCGAGCGCCAATGCACATGCCTACTCTCTCCATAAAGCTACCGTATTTGAGGAAAAATCTAAGTAAATCTAACCGAATGGTTACCAACCTACCGCTTTTGGGGCCAAAGACACCAAAACGTGAAACACTTACATCCCAAATTTAGAATTGTTGCCCATTTGACGCCAATAATCATATCCGAAAGTATAGCTCCGCCCGCTTGCCAGAGCGGAGAGAATCACAGAGCGCGGAGCAGAATCGGCGCGGTCGATGTGTCAGGACGGCAAGGATGCGCGACTGCGGTAGGTGCCCGGGCTTTGACCGGTCCAGCGCCGGAAAGCATCGTTGAAACTGCTCAGGCTGGCATATCCAAGAAGGTAGGAAACCTCGGACAGCGACTTGTCGTTCTGGCGCAGGTAGCGCAGCGCAAGCGATTTGCGCACGCCTTCCAAGATATTGAAAAAACTAGTACCTTCCGATGCAAGGCGGCGGGACAAGGTGCGTTGGCTGATCCCGAGACGATCCGCGACATGGGCGAGACTCGCCTGTCCTTCGGCCATTCCGTCGATGATCAGGCGCTCGACATCGATGGCCAGGGCGCCGCGTTCCAGGTCGTCGATCCGGCGCAGCAGGTCCGCATGTTCAAGCAGGAGGTTCAGCAATCTCGGGTCTGCCGTTGTCAGAGCCACATCGAGATCCGAACGAGCATAAATCAAACGGTTGATCCTTGCCGCGTATCGCGGGACCACAAAAACCGCGTCACGCGCAATTTCCATGCTGGTTCCCTGAGCATGGGTGAACTCCACCGCCAGGGGCGTGACCAAACCGCCGGTGAGCTCCCTGAGACTGCGCGCAAGAAGGGCGGCTGTAAACTCGCTCCAATGTCTCAGGTCGAACTGACCGGAGGAGCCATAGTCCCAGCAAAGCTCAACCTCAGCGTTGCCGCCCTGAGACGGCAGCGCCACGAACCGGAAGGTGCTGCAGAGCTTGGACAGGACCTGAAAGGCCTCCGCAACCGTGGAAGAAGCTGCCAGCGCATAGGCTGTCAGCCCGCCATCGAGAAGGTCCGTACCCTGGGCCAACCGATAGCCAAGGCCGGTGTCGGCGGAAAGAGCCTCGGCGACTTCCAGAACGAGGGAATGTTCATGTACGGGAAGACTGCGCAAGCCTGCCTCCAGCGGCCTGCGGAAGGAATGACGCCGTATCAGGCTCTCCTCCAGTTCCACCCCGCGCCCCGAGAGATGTCGGAGCAATCCAAGCAGATATGCCCCTCCGTTTGGTGCAAACACATCCTTCACGGTCGACCTCCCAAACCTTGCACCATCCACCGCCACTCTCTCGTCGGCTCGAGGGAACGGAGCACTCCCTGCTCCGACCTCCACCCATCCATGCGAGGAGTCGTGTGCGGCCTCTCACCTGTGCCAACCACAACCGTTAACTGGCGTTAACAGATTTCAAAAAATCACATAGTCCAGATCGTACCTGCCAAGCAATAGCCACGAGCCGTTGCTAAAAAGGCAAATAACCGCCCCACTGCCACAAGGATACCTGCCAATTGGCTCCCGATTTTCAGGCTCCCTGGGGAGATCTCTCTACTTTATCGAAACCTTCACCGAATGCAGCTTTGCTTCCGATTAATTGAGCAACCCAAAAGTATAGCCCTCCTATCCCAGGCAAGCCGTCGTGGGGACAATTGCACTTTTACCGCGAAAGAGGCATGACCCAGAGGCACCCGAGCTGAGAGGGAGAGGAGTTCCCATGACCGCACCCGACACCCACCGCTGGATCGCCCTTGATGACGAGCACATCCCGCCACGGTTCTGGCGCATGGAGGGCGATGTACCGCAGGGTGATATGGAAGACGTCACCGATCCGACCGCTGTTCAGGCGTTGACGGATCGCCAGCCTTTGTTCCGGTTCGCCCCTCCGCAAAGCGTCGGAAAGTCGGTTCCCTTCAAGCCGTCGGACCTGGGCGTGCAGTCCGCACCGGGCAATGTCTGGCACCTCGAAGGCCTGTCGCAATCCCGTCCCTTGGGACAATTGCGCGGATCAGCCTGTCGAATTGACGGGTTCCTCGGCCTCAACCCGCAGTGGGACGGGGTTCTCTGCCTGCCGACTGCGACGGTTACCGATTGGGCATTGGTCAGTGCGGGGGAAGTGGTGAGCTTCCTCAGCTTTGCCACTGTGCCACTGGTCTCTGCCCTGAGCCCGGTCGATCCGCTGATTTCGACGGCCTCCCCGGAGGCCGTAACCGGATCGCTGCCCGACGTATTGTCCCGTCCCGAATTGCTCGCCGCCCGCGTGGCTCAGGCCCGGGCCGCCAGCGTCCTGCTAAACCTCTCTCCCGAGGAGGCACTGGGCCAAATCTGGGGCGCGGCGCTTGGCGCCGAGTTGGCCGGGAGCAAGCCGTACTGGCTTGGACAACCGGTGACCCTGATCGCGCCATCCTACCTCGCGGGCCCGTACAAGGCCGCACTGGCAAGCCAGTTTGTAGCCTTCACGGAAACCGACGAGGCCCGGATAACCCTGGAGGGCTTCATTCGCGCCTACCGCAGAACCCAGTGACCCGAGGATATGGCCTGGATCATCCCCCTTTGCCGATGACCCTGTACCGGCTGCCTGGAGCGGGCGGAGCTACTGGTGGGCCGGCAAAGCACTGTGCCTGCTCCATCCAAGCCCGGGCCACCGGCCCTGAGACCTCGAGAGAGGTGTCGGCAAGGTGACGCACCTGTGTTACCACGCGGGCGAAGTCGACGGCGGATCCGATCACGCGGTTGTCGTCTTGTGGCTCATTCCAGGACCAGGTCGCACCGGAAGGGGCGGTCAGAACCACATGCGGGGCAAGGTGCGGAACCGGTTCTCCGCGCACCTGAAAGCTCCAGCCAAACGTCAGGACTCCAAGGTGCGCAATGTTGCGAATGCGGTCCGCCTCAAGGCGTTCGATCCCCATAAGGTCAAAAATCTCCTGACCATGAGCCCAGGTTTCCATCTGACGGGCGGTCATCGCGCTCAGGACACTCATCGATGGCCCGACCCATTTGACCCGCATCTTCGGGTCCAACCTGGCGCTGGCCGCCGCAAGCCGCTCTGCCCCTTGTTGCCAATCCAGTAACAAGGCCCGACCGGCCAGCCCGTCGAGCCAAGGTCCCTGCAGCGACAGGATGGATCCGCCCGCAGCAAGGGCGTCCATGGCGGGCGCCATCATCCGATCAAAGACCGCCTCGCCTTGCAAGGCGGCCTCTGCCGCGGCATTGAAGAAGTGCAGATGGCCCAGAACATCGTTGACCGTCCAACCTTTGAATTGGGTAACGCGGTCAAATTCGCCGTCTTCGCAGTCCGCGAGGCAGGCCGCCAGAATATGGCTCTCCTGCAGAAAATCCTCAGCCTGCTGCATCACGGCCCCTCTCCTTCGTTACGGCACTCATTCCCACATACTGTCACCGGTTCTGCGAATCTCCGCAACCGGGCCACAGGATTGAGGACGCAACGGAAACAATTCGCCCCAGGCAGCAGGTACTGTTGGCTAACATTTGGTTAAAAAAGACTATTTCGTATAGAATTTGAGAAAAAACTAAGGCAAAGATCCTGTCCTTCCTATGGTTCTTCATGCGGTCGGCCTTTGCTCTTCTCCTTCGAAGTGCATCGAGGCCACTGATCCGCGTGGTGAATTGATAACGGGTATTAATCAGGGGACAGTGGCCATGACTTGGGCATCCTTCGGCTGGGGCGGATCTTCTTCGGGAAAATCCTATAGCTTCGGCGGCAAAACGACTTTTGGCGGAACATATAGCAGCTGGAACAATCACGGTTGGACCTACGACGCCTGGTCCAACTGCGGCGGCAAGACAAAGTCCTGGTTCGACAAGGATCACGATAAGGATCATGGCAAGGCCGGCTGGGATCACCTCTGGGGCAAAGGCAAGGACCGTGATGAGGACCGGGACGACGACCGGGATCACAAGGACAAGGACTGCGATGGCGACGACGATCGTGGTGGCGACCGCGGCGGCAAGGGCCACAAGTGGTGGGACCGGGACCATGACCGCGACGACCGGGATGGCCATGGCTGCGATCGCGATGATGAAGATGAGGACGATGGCGATGACACCGGGGGGGATACCGGTGGCGACACTGGGGGAGAGGATGGCAAGGTCACCATCAGCTTTGCCGTGGGCGACACCGATCAGCTGACTTTCGAAGTCAGCCAGACCCAGGAAGGTACCCTCTTCTTCAAGGTTGTGCCTACCAATTGGGACAGCGTGCCGACCGACATCGACGGCATCTTCATGAACCTCACCGATGACGAGACCGCGGAAGGCCTGAACATCCACCCGGATGCAAACGCGATCCCGCTGACCGACAAACAGATCGACCCGAATGCGGTGAACAGCCTGACGGACGGCACTACCCTGTCGGAATCCTTCGACATCGGACTGCAATTCGGCCAGGTGGAAGACAGCAGCGAAGGCTACGTGGACAATCTCTCCTTTACGCTCTGGTCCGACAACGGTCCGCTCACTCTCGAGGATATCGACCTGAGCCGTATCGCGCTGGTGACCGGCCTTGACAGCGACAACCCGCAGGTGATCGTCGGCGGCTACGATGATCCGGCCACAGCGGAAGATGAGACCGACACCGGCCTCGACGATATTCTGGCGTTGATGTCGCAGGACGTCGCCGAAGAAGCAGAAGCTCTCGACGCGGAAGATGAAGTGGAAGCTCTGGTCTGAGGCTTACCTCGGCAACAGACCACGGAAGGGGCGCTCAAAAGGCGCCCCTATTCTTTTGGGCGCGCCGAGCGCGTTGACGCTCAGGGTAGCGGCGCGGTCTGGAACAGGCGCACCTTGAGGCCACCGTGGGCAATCGGCGCCCCGAGCGGCAGGAACAGCAGGCCGGTGGCATTGGCCAATTGCGTGTCGCTGGTCACGATACCAACCCGCCAACCGGAAAACCGCGTCTTCAGCACCTCGCCCAGCGCGCCATAGACGGCATAGAGCTGCTTCTTATTGCCGATCCGCGCGCCATAGGGCGGGTTCACCATTACAAGGCCCGCAGGCCCCTCAGGGCGTTGCAGATCGCTGACCGCCGCATGGGTCATCTGGCAGAGATCGGCGACCCCGGCGCGCTCGGCGTTTTTGTCGGCCATCTCCACCGCGCCAGTGTTGCGGTCCGAGCCATAGAACCGCAGATCAACCGTCTGCAGCGCAGGCATCGCCGCCTTTTGCGCCGCCCAGGCCGCTTCATCGTGATTGGAAAGAAGCTCAAAGGCGAACGTGCGGCTGCGCCCCGCAGCCAGCCCGCGCGCGATCTCGGCGGCCTCAATCACAAAGGTGCCGGAGCCGCACATCGGGTCCACCACCGGCTCGGTTCCGGTGTAACCTGAGGCGCGCAGTAGCAGCGCCGCCATGGTTTCGCGCATCGGGGCTTTGCCCACCGCGACCTTGTGACCGCGCTTGTGCAGCCCCTCACCCGAAGTATCGACGCTGAAAATACAGGTGTTGTCGTCGATCCGAACCTTGACCGTCACCTGCCCGGCGCCCTCCGCCTCGCCCTCTGCCGCTTGCGCGGCGATGGGGGCGCCCAGTTCCTCGGCTATGGCGGTTTCGATCCGCTGGGCGGCGGCACCGGCGTGGTAGATCTTGGACTTCTTGTTGGTGACCACCTCGACCTTGACCGGCACATCCTTGCGCAGGACATCGCCCCAAGGGAATTTCCGTGCCCGCTTGTCGAGCTGCGCGAGGTGGAAAGCCCGGAACGATCCGATCCGCGCCAGCACCCGCGTCGCTCCCCGCAAGTAGAGGTTGGCGCGGCGCACATCGGCCCAGGTGCCGTCAAAACTGACGCCCCCCGGCACCTGTCGCGCGGCAAAGCCCAGGGCCTTGGCCTCCAACAGCAGGGTGGGTTCCAGCCCAGGCGGGGCAATGAGAAAGATTTCAAATGGGGTCTCGGCGCTCATGACGGCTCTCATAGCTGGAATCAGAGGCTGCCGATATCCCCAAATCACGGCGAAAGATAGGTCAGCGATGCGGACATAATTGCTGCGCTGCTGCAGCATCGGCGGATAACGCCACGTCAGCGGCAATCCGCGGACGTGAGAAAATTCAATAGCAAAATCAAATCACTAACAGATTACTAAAAAATTAGTTTGACAATTCACCGCCTGCCGTGAAACCTCAAGAGCAGTTGGATGAGCAACAATCATCCGACCTTACAGACTTTAGGGAGGAGAAAGATGCGCAAGTATCTTTTGTCCGCAGTCGCAGCCGGTGCTGTGATCGCGGCAACGAGCGCGCATGCCGATGAGGCAGCAGCTCAAAAATGGATTGACGAGGAGTTTCAGCCCTCGGTCCTGACCAAGGACGAACAGCTTGCAGAGATGCAGTGGTTCATCAAAGCCGCCGAGCCCTACAAGGGCATGGAGATCAACGTGCTCTCCGAAGGCATCCCGACGCACAGCTACGAATCCGAAGTGCTGACCAAGGCGTTTGAGGAAATCACCGGCATCAAAGTGAACCACCAGATCCTCGGCGAGGGTGAGGTGGTGCAGGCGGTGCAGACCCAGATGCAGACCAAGCGGAACCTCTATGACGCTTACGTCAACGATTCCGACCTGATCGGCACCCATTCGCGCCTGCAGCTGGCCTACAACCTGACCGACATGATGGAAGGCGACTTCAAGGACGTGACCAACCCCGGTCTCGACCTCGCCGACTTCATGGGCACCCAGTTCACCACCGGCCCGGATGGCAAGCTCTATCAGCTGCCCGACCAGCAGTTCGCGAACCTCTATTGGTTCCGCAAGGACTGGTTCGACCGCGAAGACCTGAAAGCCGCCTTCAAAGCCAAATACGGCTATGATCTCGGCGTGCCGGTCAACTGGTCCGCTTATGAGGACATCGCCGAGTTTTTCTCGGAAGATGTGAAAGAAATCGACGGCACCACCATCTACGGCCACATGGACTACGGCAAACGCGCGCCGGACCTTGGCTGGCGGATGACCGATGCTTGGCTCTCCATGGCCGGTGCAGGTTCCAAAGGCGAGCCGAACGGCGTGCCGATCGACGAATGGGGCATCCGCATGGAAGCGGGCTCCTGTAACCCGGCGGGCGCAAGCGTGACCCGCGGCGGCGAAGCCAACGGCCCGGCCTCGGTCTATGCGATCCGCAAGTGGGACGAATGGCTGCGCAAATACGCCCCTCCGGGTGCGGCCTCTTATGACTTCTACCAGTCCCTGCCCGCTCTGGCCCAAGGCAACGTGGCGCAGCAGATCTTCTGGTACACCGCCTTCACCGCCGACATGGTGAAGCCGAAGTCCGAAGGCAACAACACCGTTGACGACAACGGCACCCCGCTGTGGCGCATGGCCCCCTCGCCGCATGGCCCCTACTGGGAAGAAGGCCAGAAGGTTGGCTATCAGGACGTGGGCTCCTGGACCTTCCTCAACTCCACCCCGCTCGACCGCGCCCAGGCCGCATGGCTTTACGCGCAGTTTGTGGTCTCCAAGACCGTGGACGTGAAGAAATCCCACGTGGGTCTGACCTTCATCCGCGACTCTTCGGTGAACCACGAGAGCTTCTCTGAGCGTGCCGAGAAACTCGGCGGTCTGGTCGAATTCTACCGCTCGCCCGACCGTACCGCATGGTCGCCCACCGGCATCAACGTGCCGGACTATCCGAAGCTGGCGCAAATCTGGTGGCAGCAGATCGGTGACGTGAACTCCGGCGCCTTCACGCCGCAGGAAGCGATGGACCGTCTGGCTTCTGAAATGGACATCACCATGGCTCGGATGCAGCGCGCAGACGAACAGGCGAATGTCTACGGTGGCTGCGGCCCGCGTCTGAACGAAGAGAAGGACGCGGAGTGGTGGTACGCCAATGGCGGCGCCAAGCCGAAGCTGGAGAACGAGAAACCGCAGGGCGAGACCGTCAACTACGACGAGCTGGTTGCCCGCTGGTCCTCTAACTAACCTCCCCGGGGGTCCTCCCCTGACGTGCCGGGCCTGAGCAATCGGGCCCGGCCCCACCTACCCCGGCTGTTCTGCCTCTTTCTAGGAGGCCAGCCGGCCGGGGTTTTTCCTCGAACCTTTGAGACATGATTGCTCCGCGCCCGCCCTTGGTGTGTGCGCAGGGCTAGAAAGTTCCACACCACCATGGCACTCGAACTCAGATCCGTGACCAAGCGCGTCAGTGGCGATCTCCATATCAAGGAGACATCGCTGGTGCTCGAACCCGGTCACTTCAACGTCCTTCTGGGCGCCACCGGGTCGGGAAAGACCTCTCTGATCAAGATGATGGCCGGGCTTGACCCGATTGCCTCCGGCACGGTCCTGATGGACGGGCAGGATGTAACCCGCCTCAGCACGCAAAAGCGCAATATCAGCCTCGTGCATCAGTTCTTCATCAACTACCCGCATATGACCGTTTACGACAACATCGCCTCGCCGCTGAAGGTTGCAGGCATGGCCAAGTCGGAGCTGGATGACCGGGTACAGGAAGCCGCAAAGATCCTGCAGCTGACCCCGATGTTGCACCGCCGCCCGCATGAGCTCTCTGGTGGTCAACAGCAGCGCACCGCGCTGGCGCGGGCGATTGCCAAGGAAAGCCGCGCGGTCTTCCTCGACGAGCCTTTGGCGAACCTCGACTACAAACTGCGCGAGGAGCTACGCGACCAGTTGCCGAGCCTGTTTGCCGGTCGGGGCGCTGTGGTGGTCTATGCGACCTCGGAACCGGAAGAGGCGCTGCTCCTGGGCGGCAAGACAGCCCTGATGCGCGACGGGCGCGTCACCCAGTTTGGTCCTACGGCTGAGATTTACCGCAATCCTGAGAATGTCGAGGCCGCGCGCGTCTTCTCCGATCCGCCGATCAACACCGCGACCATCACCAAACAGGGCAGCGAAGCGCGCCTCGGCAATGACGTGCGCTGGACGCTTCAAGGCGCGGCAGCAGGCCTTGCAGATGGCACCTATACTATCGCCATTCGCCCGCATCACGTGGTCCCCGTGGCCCATGCCGCCGGTCTGGTGAAGCTGAATGGCCGGGTGCAGGTGACCGAGCTGTCTGGTTCCGAAAGCTCCGCCCATTTCGACCTCGCCGCCTCTGGTCAAGCCACCTCCTGGGTGTCGCTCAGCCACGGCGTCCACCCCTATAAGGTGGGCGAATTGCATGATTTCTATATGGATCCTCGGGCGGCCTATGTTTTTGCCCCCGATGGCTCCCGCGTGGCGTGAGGCGAAGACCATGGCCAAGATTACCCTATCCAAGCTGCGGCACAGCTACATGCCCAACCCGAAATCCGACAGCGACTACGCGCTGAAGGAGATCGACCTCGATTGGCAAGACGGCGGCGCCTATGCGCTGCTCGGCCCCTCGGGCTGCGGCAAGTCCACCTTGCTCAACATCATCTCCGGGCTGCTGATCCCCTCCGAGGGGCAGATCCTGTTTGATGGCAAGGACGTCACCAAACTGCCCCCCGACCAGCGCAATATCGCGCAGGTCTTCCAGTTCCCGGTGATCTACGACACGATGACCGTCTACGACAACCTCGCCTTCCCATTGCGCAATCGCGGCCGCGACGAGGCCACGGTGGAGCGCCGCGTGATGGCGATCGCCGAGATGCTGGAAGTCACCGAGATGCTGGGCCAAAAGGCCGCCGGCCTCAGCCCCGACAACAAGCAGAAGATCTCCATGGGGCGCGGTCTCGTGCGCGAGGATGTGAACGTGGTGATGTTCGATGAACCCCTCACCGTGATCGACCCGCATCTGAAGTGGAAGCTGCGCTCGAAACTGAAAGAGCTGCACCAGCGCGTGAAGGCGACGATGATCTACGTCACCCACGACCAGACCGAGGCGCTGACCTTTGCCGATCAGGTGGTGGTGATGCAGCTCGGTGAAGTGGTGCAGATCGGCACCCCGGTCGAGTTGTTTGAACGCCCTGCCCATACTTTTGTTGGCCATTTCATCGGCTCGCCGGGAATGAACATCCTACCCTGCACCTATGATGGCGCCGCCAAGATCGAAGGCCATCCCGTCGCGCTGGAAGGTCCCGTGCGCGGCACCCCCACCGGCAAGACCGAGATCGGCATTCGCCCGGAGTTCGTTTCGCTGACGACCGAGGGCCTGCCCGCCACGGTGACCAAAGTTTCTGACGTGGGCCGCCATACGGTCGTCGAATGCAACTGCCTCGGTCACAAGGTGAACGCGGTGATCGACGAAGGCACCGCGCCCAGCAAGGGCGACCAGACCCACCTCGCCTTCCGCACAGACCAGACCCGTCTTTACGTGGACGGCTGGCTCGCCACTGACCCGGAGTAACCGCAGATGAAAACCGAAAACCAAAAAGCCTGGTTCTTTGTGCTGCCGGTCCTGCTGCTGGTGGCCTTTAACGCCCTCATTCCGATGATGACGGTGGTCAACTACTCGGTGCAGGAGACCTTTGGCGACAACGTGTTCTTCTGGCAGGGTCTGGACTGGTTCCAGCAAATCCTGCGCTCGGACCGCTTTCACGCGGCCCTTGGGCGACAGTTCCTGTTCACCTTCCTGATCCTCATCATCGAGGTGCCCTTGGGCATCGCCATTGCCCTGTCGATGCCGCGCAAAGGCTTCTGGGTGCCGGTCTGCCTTGTGCTGATGGCGCTGCCGATGCTGATCCCGTGGAACGTGGTTGGCGCGATGTGGAACATCTTTACCCTGCCCGATATTGGCCTGCTGGGCTATTTCCTGAACCACACCCTCGGCATCAACTACGACATGACGCAGGACCCGATTGCCGCTTGGGTGACCATCGTCACCATGGACGTCTGGCACTGGACCTCGCTGGTGGTGCTCTTGTCCTACGCCGGGCTCGTCTCGATCCCCGACGCCTATTATCAGGCAGCCAAGATCGACGGCGCGTCCAACTGGTCGGTGTTCCGCTACATCCAGCTGCCGAAGATGAAGACCGTCCTTACCATCGCAATCCTTCTGCGGTTCATGGACAGTTTCAACATCTATACCGAGCCCTTCGTCCTCACCGGCGGTGGCCCCGGCAACTCCACCACGCTCCTGTCGATCGACCTCGTGAAGATCGCGCTTGGGCAGTTCGACCTCGGCCCCGCCGCCGCCATGTCGCTCATCTATTTTGCAATCACGCTCCTGGTCTCCTGGCTGTTCTACACGCTGATGACCAAGGACGATCAGAACTAAGGGAGGGAGACATGCAGAAACGATCTATTGTCCCCATCGTCTATATCCTCTTCCTCATGCTGCCGATCTACTGGCTGGTGGCGATGAGCTTCAAGACGACCAATGAAATCCTCTCCGGCTTCTCGCTGTTTCCGCAGACCTTCACGCTGGAAAACTACCGGGTGATCTTCACCGATCCGAGCTGGTACTGGGGCTACATCAACTCGATCCTCTATGTATCGATCAACACCGTGATCTCCGTGGCGGTGGCGCTGCCTGCGGCCTATGCCTTCTCGCGCTACCGGTTTCTGGGCGACAAGCAGCTGTTCTTCTGGCTGCTGACCAACCGGATGGCCCCGGCTGCGGTCTTCGCCCTGCCCTTCTTCCAGCTCTATTCCGCTGTTGGACTGTTCGACACCCACCTTGCCGTGGCACTGGCGCACTGCCTGTTCAACATCCCGCTCGCGGTCTGGATCCTCGAAGGGTTCATGGGCGGCGTGCCCAAGGAACTGGACGAGACCGCCTATGTAGACGGCTACTCTTTCCCGCGCTTCTTCGTCTCGATTTTCCTGCCCGCGATCAAGGCCGGCGTTGGGGTGGCGGCCTTCTTCTGCTTCATGTTCTCCTGGGTGGAGCTTCTCCTTGCCAAGACACTGACCGCAGTTGAGGCAAAACCCATCGCCGCCACCATGACCAAGACCGCCTCCTCTGCGGGCTATGAACTGGGCCTTTTGGCCGCCGCCGGCACGCTGACCATCATTCCGGGGGCTATCGTGATCTACTTCGTCCGCAATTACATCGCGAAGGGCTTCGCGATGGGGAGGGTTTGATATGCTGAGCTGGATGGCCTGGACATGGCCCACTGCCCTGATCTTTATCGGGATCTTCTCCGCCATCGGGGTGTTAATCCTGCTGGAAATCCGCACCCCCGGCGGCGACGCGCGTAAAGGTGTCCTTGGCCTCACCACCACCCGAGGGGATCGGCTGTTCATCAGCCTTCTGGGCACCTCCTATATCTTCCTCGCCTGGCTCGGGCTGGTTGGCATGCCGCTCTGGACCCCGCTGGGACTGGCAATCGCCTGGGGTATCTTCTGCTTCTGGAAGGTCTGACCCCATACACTCTGACTGAGGGGCTTGCCGCCCCTCAGTTTCGTTCCGACCCCGACGCTTCCCCCGCGCGACGCCCACACCCAAACACGCGGAATTTTACAACCCTGAGGCGCGCCCTGACGCATCTTCTAAAAAACTAGTTTTCGAAACCGTCAGAATCCCCTAACCTCGCCATTGATCATCAACAGATCACCGCGGCTTCTCCCCGGCTGCGGCCCGAACAGCAAAGCTTGGACATATGCGCAAGAAACAGGACCACTCCCTTCTGACCGAGGTCGAACTCGAATTCATGACCGTGGTCTGGGATATGGGACAGGGTTCCGTGCGCGACATCCTGGCCGAGCTGAACCGAGAACAAGAGCGCGCCTATACGTCGGTTGCCACGGTCCTCAAGATCATGGAACAGAAGGGCTTTCTGACCAGCGAGCGGGTTGACCGCTCCCTCGTCTACCGCCCCGCCATTCCCAAGGCCGAGTATCAGAAAACGTCGCTCAAGAACTTGTCGAGCAAGCTCTTCAACGGTGCACCCGCCGCCCTCGTGGCGCGGCTCGTTGATGACGAGGACATCACCGATGCCATGCTCGAGGAAATGCGGGCCTTGCTGAACGAAAGGCTGGGGGAAAATGAAAGCTGATGCGCTTCTGAACGCTTATATCGATTTGAACCTCCTGGTTCTGGCCGGTGCGCTCCTGTGGCTCGCCGCGCGGGGGCTTTTGCGACGGACCAGCTTTGGAACCGCCTATGGACCGCAATTGCGGCTCCTGAACGGGATGACCGTGCTGCTGGCCGCCACCCCGCTTCTGGTTCTTGCCCTCAACGCCTCTGGCCTCGGCCATCCGCCAACCCTCTCGGACGTTCTGGTCTCGCAATATCTGCAAGGCAATGTCCAGATGTCTGCAAGCCAGTTCGAAACGCTGATCGGGCTGCGCGAGGATCTGGTCCGCGACCTCAGCCGGGGTTACTCTCTCTGGAGCCAGGGTGCAGCGTTCCTGCTGATCACCGGCGCTGCAGGGTCGGCGCTTCTGCTGGGCACCGCTATCCTGCGTCTGCGCAGCGCCCTCGCATCCGCCTATTTGTGGAAACGTATTGGCCGCGTCGACCTCCTCCTCAGCGACAATACCGCCGTCGCCTATTCGACCCGCGGCCTGTGGCGACGCTACGTGGTGCTGCCGACCTCGCTGCTGGACGACCCCCGCGACCTGCGCCTGACCCTTGCGCATGAGTTGCAGCATTTTCGCCAGCGGGACGTGGAGATCGCCTTTCTGATGGAGTGCCTGCGCCCGCTGCTGTTCTGGAACCCGGCCTTCTACCTTTGGCGACGTGACATGCGGATGGTGCGCGAATTTGCCTGCGATCAAGCGCTGAGCACCAGCCGTGGCTTTGACCTGCGCGCCTACTGCGAGTGCCTGATCCGCGCCACCGAACGCGCCCGACGCACGCCTGTCTTCCTCAGCTCGCGCAGCCCCTCCGTCGCCCTTCTGGAACGGCGCGAGATCCACTGCGCGCCGCTGCTCGCCCGCCGCATCATCGCGGTGACCGAGCAACGCCCCAACGGACATCCCGGCCTGCTCTGGAGTGGTGTCGCCGCAGCGATCGCCTGCGCCGTTGTCGCCACGGCCTTTCTGATCCAGCGCCCCGGGGACTGGAGCCATGACCGGATCATGCTCTCTACCATCGTCAACCTCGAACGCATGGCCCATCGCAGCGCGGCCCAAACCAGCCTTTCCGCCTTCAACGGCGGATTTGTAACCGCCGCGAATTAAAAGCCGGAGAATAGGCCACAGCCGTGCGGAAATTGGATCCCGTCTCTGGGAGACGCTTTACCCGAGCGCCTCTTGCCCGGTATGAACCGGGAGAGGAGACCAAAATCATGAAGTTGCAGCCCATCGACATCTCGAAGACCGCCTCCGCCGCCTCCATTGTCTTTGAGGCGCTGCGCAAGGCCATTATCGAGGGCGAATTGATCGAAGGGACGCCGTTGCGGCAGGACGAGATCGCCCGCCTGTTCAACACCAGTCGCATTCCGGTTCGCGAGGCGATTTCGCGTCTCGAGGAAAAGGGTCTGGTCACCTCGCAACGTTTCAAGGGCGCCGTTGTGGCGGGCCTCAATCTGGACGAGTTGCGGGAGATTTTCGAATACCGTGCCTTGGTGGAAACCGAAGTGATCCGGCGGGCGGTTCCGAATATGGATCAGGCCACTTTGGACGAGGCCAAAGCCTATTTTCATGGCCTCAATACCACTTCGGACCCCCTCGCTTGGGGAGACCTCAACCGGGGGTTTCATGAACGGCTCTACCGAGCCGCCGGCCTGCCCTATCACGAAGAAGCCATCGGCAAGGCGATGGACCGGGTCGACCGCTACCTGCGCGCAGCCCTGGTTCGATCCGGCAATGTGGCGAAGTCCAACGCCGAACACCTGGCCATCTGGGAAGCCTGCGCGCAAGGCGATGCCGATCTGGCCGCGGATCTGACCCGCGAGCACATCAACCTGTCCTGCGAAGGGCTTCTTTTGAATATGACCCGGCGAGGCTGAGCCGGGTCATCCACCTTGCAAAGATCTGTCAGATCGCGCCGCATTTGACATCCCTTGCGACCGGTCGACACTGCCGATCACAACTCCGACGCCCAGGGCGGATTTGCCCCCGCCCGTGCAACCGTTATGGCCGCGACTTTCGCGCCGAAGGCCAAGGCCTGTGCCAGGGGTTCGGCGGTCAGGGTGCGCAGCGCGGGCTTGTTCAGCAATCCCAATTCGTCCAGACGCGCCATCACCCCGGCGTTGAAAGTATCTCCGGCTCCCACCGTGTCCACCACTTCGGCGCGCTCCGCCGCCACAGTAACGATGTCGCCATCGGGCAGGAGACCGAGCGCCCCCTCGGCCCCACGGGTGACCAGGACCACCGCCGGACCCTGAGCCTGAAGAGCGCGGGCCTGTGCCTCAAGCCCCTCATGGTCCGGTTCGATCCAGGCAAGGTCCTCATCCGAGACCTTGACCATATCCGCCTGCGCCAGCATCCGCTGCAAGCGCTCTCGATAACGGACCTCATCCGGCGCGAACCCGGGACGGATATTGGGGTCCATCATCACCGCGCGCCCCGCGCCCTCCTGGGCCAGAAACGCCGCATAGGTATCCGCACAGGGCTCGCAGGCCAAGCTGATCCCACCGAAGAACAGGGCCGAAACATCTGCACCTGGTTGCGGCAGGTCCGACACCTCGATCATGCGACCCGCGGTGTTCTCATCATAGAAGGCATATTTTGCATGACCATTTTCCAGTTTGACAAATGCCAGCGTGGTCGGGCGGGACGATTGGATCAGATAATCTGCACCGACCTGACTGGTGGCCAGGAACTCCTTCAGTTGCTTGCCAAACAGATCGCGCGACAGACCAGTGAGGAGCTGAACAGGACGACCGAGACGCCCCAGCGCAATAGCCGTATTGAACACGGCCCCGCCTGCATGGGGCACAAAAGCCTCTTGGCCTGTCACGGTCTGGGTGGGGATCATGTCGATCAGCGCTTCGCCGCAACATAGGATCATCGGTTGGTCCTGCCCTTTGTCTGTCTCATCCGCCCCAAAGCCGGAGCCAGGCTTCCAGGGCACTGTATCGCCCTGGCACTTGGGGCGCTAACATTTTTCAACTTCTCTGACAAATCATTCCTGCGGGCACTGCGGAGCATCCGCCGCCCCCGCCTGTCAAGGAAACCCGGCATCGCGATCGAGACCGTCCTGCGGAGCCATTCGCGTCAAGCGGAACGGCTGTTTCGTCAGGCCAGGCGGCGCTGTGGGACGTGGCCGCTTGTGGTCCGCTCCAACCTGAAGTCCGCCACCAGCGCGGCCAATTGGCCGGACCGGTGCGCGATATCCCCCGAGGCGGTTCGCGAGGCTTCTGCAACCGAAGTGTTCTGGTTCGACAGGTTGTTCAAGACCGCCATCGAGTCACTGAGGCCACGCAGGGCCGAAATCTGTTGTTCGGAAGCGCGGGAAATTCGTCTCAGCACTTCATCCACATTGGTGATCTGCTCCGAAATCTCCGTCAATGCCGTCCCGGTGCGGTCCACCAGCCCGACCCCGTCATGGACCTGCGTGCCGCTGGCCTCGATCAGAACCTTGATTTCAAGGGCAGCCTCACTGGAACGCTGTGCAAGGGCGCGGACTTCGGCGGCGACCACGGCAAAGCCCCGGCCCGCGTCTCCTGCCCGCGCGGCCTCGACCCCGGCATTCAAGGCCAGGAGGTTGGTCTGAAAAGAGATGTCCTCGATGAGCGAGATGATGCTGGAGATCTTTTCAGACGAGTTTCTGATCCGCCCCATGGCTTCGACCGCTTCCCGCACCACGGCTGCGGATTTGTTTGCCCGCTCTCGGGCACCACCGGCCATTTCCGCAGCCGCCCGCACCTCCTTGCCGAACTCGTCCACTTCGCCAGAGAGCACCTCCACCCGTGCGGTCGTCTCCTGAATAGTGCCGACCTGCTTGGTGGTGCGCGCGGCCAGATCCAGCGCCGAGGTCTTCATCTCCGCCGATGACCGGTCCAGGTCTTCAACCGTAACCACGATGGAGGACAGGACCTCTCGCAGCCGTGCGGAGGCGGTGTTGAAGTCGCTGCGGATCTTGTCGTATTCGGGATCCAGCGGATCGTTGAAATGGCAGGTCAAATCGGCTTGTGCCAAGGCAGCCAGACCTTCGGTCACCAGTTCGACCACGCGACCGTGTTTGGCATTGAGCGCGGCCTCGTCGGCCTGCTTCAATTCTTCCGCAGCGCGGCGCATGGCAAGGGTCTCCTGCTTGAAGGAGTAGATCGCCCGGGCCATCCGAGATATCTCGTCGCGACCGTCGATCCCCTTGACGTGGATGTCGAAGTTCCCTTGGGCGAACCCCGCCACCACCCGTGTCAGGGCCTTTATACGACGGATCATCCACTCGAAGGTCACGATCGCAAAAAGCGCCACCAGCCCCGAGGCACCCAACCCCAGCAGCAAAAGCCTCTGGTAGGACGCGCGGGCCTCGTTCTGGATCTCAGTGGCCAGGGTGTCGATCTGCTGGGCCAGGGCCACTTCCCTTTCCCGCAGCAGATCGATCCAATCGGTCGAGATCTGAAACCATTGGGGCGCAGTCAATCCCTCGTAGTCATTGGAGCTGTATCCGTCGACGAGGATCGTGCGCGCATCGGTTACCGCCGCGTGACGCGCGTCTTTTTTCAGGGACGCCAGCCACTCTTCGCCGCCAAGCAGTTGGGTCGCCTCGATCAAGAGGGCGTTCTGACCGCCGCCCAGCGAGACAAACCGGTCATGCACCTCGGCACTGAAGCCGCCACCAAGGCCGGTAGCCCCCATGGCTCGCTCAAGCCCTGCCCGTTCCTTGGCCCCGCTGACCAAGCTGTGCGCATTCAGCATCGCCCGCAACTGCGAGGTCTTGTCCTCTGCAATCCGTGGGCGGGCTTCATCCAGCAAGAGGGTAATGGTTGCGGTATAGTATTTTGCCATGTCCGGGACGCCGACAGAAAGCTCATCGACCTTCATCCGCATGTCCGCCAGCCTGCCCAGTTCGACTTGCGCCACATCGTAGAGCGCGCTGTTCTTCAGCTTCAACTCTCTGGCATGATTCCTGACTGCGGCCTCTGCCACATCGGTCGCCTTGCGCTGTGCCTCCAATTCGGCGGGAAAATTCTTCCCTTCCGAAGAGAGGAAACCCGCAGAGAACCCACGTTCCCTCTGCATCTCGTGCACCAGATCATTGAGATATCTGGCACTGGAAATGATTTCAGACGCGGATTGCGCACGTTCAAGCCTGTCCTGCTGGGTCTGGATTTCCAACCAGACGAAATAGGTCGCCAAAGCCAAGAGTGGTGCGATGACCAACAACATAACAACACGAAGGCGCATCCAAAACCTCACCCATCAACTGAACGTGAGGGGGAGCTTTCTGCAAATCGCTTAACAAAGACTATGGTCTGCGTCATGACATCAGAAAATCCGCATGTACCGCTTTAGAAAACGGGGAGGCGGTCGTCTGAAGGCCCAAGAATTAAGCGAAAGCTTGGCCGTGACGCCGCGCCGCAGGCGACAGCTTGACGCGCGACCACGCACCACAAAGACACATCCAACACATTTCTTTTAACCTATTCAGCGATAGGTGTCACATCATGTCACCGAAGGAGAACCCCATGCTGGACGGAATTTCCGCAGAAACCCTCGCACGCATCCAATTCGCCTTCACGGTTTCCTTTCACATCATCTTCCCGGCCTTCTCCATAGGGCTGGCCAGTTTTCTGGCCGTGTTAAATGCCCAGTGGCTGCGGACCCGGGACGCAATCTATCTGGCATTGTTCAACTACTGGAAAAAGATCTTTGCCGTCGCCTTTGGCATGGGCGTGGTATCAGGCATCGTGATGTCCTATCAGTTCGGCACCAATTGGTCGGTCTTCTCCGACAGGGCCGGCCCGGTGATCGGCCCCTTGATGGCCTATGAGGTGCTCTCGGCTTTCTTCCTCGAAGCGGGTTTCCTCGGCATCATGCTCTTTGGCCGCGACCGTGTGGGCGACCGGCTACATATGTTCGCCACTGCCATGGTGGCTTTCGGCACGCTGATGTCGGCCACATGGATCCTGTCGGTGAACAGCTGGATGCAGACACCTGCGGGCTATTCCATTGCCGAGAACGGACAATTCGTGCCGGAAGATTGGTGGCAGATCATCTTCAATCCCTCCTTCCCCTATCGGCTGGTTCACATGGTTCTGGCCGCCTATCTGACGACCGCCTTTGTGGTCGGCGCGGTTGGAGCCTTGCATCTGTTGCGCGACCGGTCGGACCGTGAAGCGCGGCGGATGTTCTCAATGGCCATGTGGATGGCGCTGATCGTGACGCCGATCCAGATTTTCGCAGGCGACGCCCATGGGCTCAACACGCTGGAGCATCAGCCGGTCAAGGTCATGGCGATGGAAGGGCACTACGACAGCCACCCCGATGGCGCGCCCCTGATCCTCTTCGGCATCCCAAACCCGGAAGAAAAGCGGGTGGACTACGCGATAGAGGTGCCGAAACTCTCGTCGCTGATCCTGAAGCACGATCTGAACGCGCCGCTGGATGGCCTCGATTCCGTGCCGGACGAGGATGAGCCGCCTGTCCCGATTGTGTTCTTTTCCTTCCGGGTGATGGTCGGCCTCGGGTTTGCCATGCTGGCTGTCGGCCTCTGGTCCGGAGTCGCGCGGCTGCGCGGGAAGCTCTACGCGACACCCTGGCTGCATCGGCTCTGCCTCGTGATGGGCCCGGCGGGCTTCATCGCCGTGCTGGCCGGCTGGATCACCACCGAAGTGGGACGTCAGCCCTACACCGTCTACGGGCTTCTGCGCACCTCCGAAAGCCTCGCGCCGGTTGATGCCCCTGCGGTTGCAACGTCGCTGATCGCCTTTGTCGTGGTCTACTTCTTCGTTTTCGGGGCAGGCACTGCCTACATCCTCGCGATGATGAACAGACGCCCCGCCACCCCGCGCCTTGGCCTGCGCGATGCGCCCGTGCGCGCAGCCGGGGTGGTGCCCCCCAAGCGGATTGAACCGCGCAACGCCAGCACCCCCAACTGAGGAGCCGTAGACATGGAATTCGATCTTGCGTTTACCTGGGCCGGGCTTATCGCCCTTTCGGTGCTGATCTACGTTGTCCTTGACGGCTTTGACCTCGGCCTCGGCATCCTGTTTCCGCTGGCGAAGTCGCACAAAGAGCGGGACCTGATGATGAACTCCGTCGCCCCGGTCTGGGACGGCAACGAGACCTGGCTGGTCCTGGGCGGCGGCGGGCTCTTCGCAGTATTCCCGCTGGCCTATGCGGTGGTGATGCCGGCGCTCTACATGCCGATCATGCTGATGCTTCTGGCGCTGGTCTTCCGCGGTGTGTCTTTTGAATACCGCTGGCGGGATCCCCGCCACAGGTGGCTTTGGGATGCAACTTTCTTTGGCGGGTCGTTTGTGGCCGCACTCTGCCAGGGCATCGCCCTAGGGGCTTTGGTGCAGGGGATCGAGGTCGAAGGCCGCGCTTATGCGGGGGGCTGGTTCGATTGGCTGAGCCCGTTTTCGCTGATGACCGGTGTTGCGGTGGTGGTCGGCTATGCGCTTCTTGGCGCCTGCTGGCTGGTGTTGAAGACCGAAGGTGACATTCACCACCACATGCGCCGGCTCGCCCGACCGCTGGCACTCGCGACACTGGCCTTGATCGGAGTGGTCAGCCTCTGGACCCCCTTCCTCGATCCGATTTATTTCGCCCGCTGGTTCAACCTGCCCGGCAGTCTCTGGACCCTCTGTGTGCCGGCGTTTATGGCGGTGCTGATCTGGAGGTTGTTCACCGGCCTCAACGGCGGCCCAGATCGCCAACCCTTCCTGGCTGCACTTGGCATCTTCGTCACCTGCTTCATTGGCCTCGGCATCAGCTTCTTTCCAATGATGGTGCCACCCTCGCTGACCATCTGGCAGGCCGCGGCCCCGGACAAGAGCCTTGCCTTCGCCCTTGTCGGGGCCGCAATCCTGCTACCGGTGATCCTCGGCTATACCGCCTATGCCTATTGGGTCTTCCGCGGCAAAATGGACCCCGACGAGGGCTACCATTGATGCGCCGCTGGATCTGGTTTGTCGCACTCTGGTGCCTGAGCGTGGCCGCGCTCGGGCTGGTCGCCATGGCGATCCGAGCTGTGCTGTTGCCGTGAACCACTCCTAGGTGAACCGCGCCCGACTCAAACGCAAAGTCACCGTTATTTAATCTGTCGCCAATGCGCGTCAGCTTGATTTCGCCCCCGGAATCTGACCCGCTGTCGGCGAGTGAGAGGGAGTTTTGTGACCTTCTGCGTGGAAAATCTGACGTCTGCTGCCTTGACGCTGCGACAAGCATGGTTGGCTAAGGCCCGGTTATTGCAGCGAGATGCCGCCGAACCCTCTCTCATTCGCGAAGACCCGTGGAAATTCGGGCGTTTTGGCCTTGAAACCGCGACATGGTGTATTGGATACAATAATCAATCACAAAAGAGGGAGACCTATGTCCTACCGTTCGATTCTCATCCCGGCGCTGCTGTCGGGCACCATGCTCAGCCCGGCGTTTGCCGCTGAGGTTCCCGCAGGTACCAACCTCGCCGCAGAGCAGGTCTTCACCTATCGGGTGCTGGACGAATTCTCTTCCTTTGACCCGCAGGTGGTCGAAGACGTGCTGGGCTCAGAAGTGGTGCGTGACCTGTTCGAAGGTCTCTACAACCAGGACGCCGACGGCAACAACGTGCCGGGCGTCGCCCTAAGCCATACGGTCAGCGACGACAATATGGTCTACACCTTTACCCTGCGTGAGGATGCCAAATGGTCCGACGGCAAGCCCGTCACCGCAGGCGATTTCGTCTATGCCTGGCAGCGTGCGGTCACCCCGGAGCTGGCTTCGCCCTATGCCTGGTACATGGAACTGATGTCGATCGAGAATGCCTCGGCGATCATTGCGGGTGAAAAACCGGTCACCGATCTGGGCGTGTCCGCCCCCGATGACCGCACGCTGGTCGTGAACCTCAGCCAGCCCCTGCCCTATTTTGCCAAGATGGTGACCCACGCGACCACCTTCCCGGCACCGAAATGGGCCATCGAGGCGCATGGCAAGGAATGGACCCGTCCGGAGAACATCGTCTCCAACGGTGCCTACAAGCTGACCGAGCACGTGCTGAAAGAACGCTCCGTACGCGAGCGCAACCCGATGTATTGGGACAACGACAAGACCGTCATTGAAAAGGTCGTGACCCTCAACATCGGCGACGAGGCCCAGGCCCTGACCCGCTACCGCGCTGGTGAGGTCGAGAAGACCGATATCCCCGCAGGGCAGTATCCCTCTCTGAAGGAAGAGCTGCCGGACGAAGCCTATGCGCTGCCGCGCCTGTGCAACTACTACTTCACCTATAACGTGGTCAGCGGCCCCGAGGCCTTCAAGGACGCCCGCGTCCGTCAGGCGCTCTCCTATGCGATCGACCGCAACGTGATCGTGGATGCGGTGCTGCAAGGCGGCCAGTTCCCGGCCTATACCTTCACCCCGGGCGCAACTGCGAACTTTGAAGTTCCGGAAGTGGCCTATGCCACCATGACCCAGGCCGAGCGTGACGAGAAGGCCAAGGAACTTCTGGCCGAAGCCGGCTATGGTCCCGACGGCGAAAAGCTGGCCTTCACCTATCTCTACAACACCTCCGACTCGCACCAGCAGATCGCCATCGTCGCGACCCAGATGTGGAAGCAGAAACTCGGTGTCGAAGTGACGCTGGAGAACCAGGAATGGAAGGTTTTCCTCGAAACCCGTGGCAACCAGAACTTCGACATGGCGCGCGGCGCCTGGTGTGGCGACTATAACGAAGCCTCGACCTTCCTCGATCTTCTGACCACCCCCTCCGGCTACAACGACGGCAAATATTCCAACGCGCGCGTCGACGAGCTGATGACCGAAGCCAAATCCTCGCAGGACACCACCCCGCTTTACGCCGAAGTGGAGCAGATCCTCGCGGATGAGATGCCGGTCGTTCCGGTCTACCACTACTCGACCAACATCATGCTGAAAGACACCATCAAGGGGTGGCCGATCCATAACGTCGAGCAGAACTGGTATTCCAAAGACCTCTACAAGGTCGCGGAATAACTCCTTTCCGGTAACATCAACAACCTATCGCCCCGGTCGTGCCTTTGCGCGGCCGGGGCGACGTGAGGCAGTTATATGTTGAACTATACTCTGCGCCGCCTGTTGACGGTGGTGCCGACGCTTCTGGTTCTGATCGTCTTTTCGTTCTACCTGATGCGACTTGCGCCCGGCGGGCCCTTCACTTCTGAAAAACCGCTCCCCCCGGCCGTGATGGCCAACGTTCTTGAGCGCTACGGCATGGATCAGCCGCTCTATGTACAGCTCTGGACCTATATCAAGAATATCGTCTTTCACTTCGATTTCGGCCCCTCCTTCAGCCAGAAGGACCGCACGGTGAACGACGTGATCTCGGGTGGTTTCCCGGTCACGCTCACCTATGGGTTCTGGTCCGCCGTCTTCGTCTTGGCCTGCGGCATCCCGCTCGGGATCATCGCCGCCCTGCGCCACAACTCCTTTTGGGACTATGCGATGACGGGTCTGGCGATCTTTTCGCAGATCTTCCCGAACTTCGTGCTCGCGCCTTTGATGGTGCTGATGTTCACCCTCTGGTGGGGGCTGTTGCCCGGTGGCGGCTGGAACGGCGGCCAATGGCAATACATCATCATGCCCGCTGTCGCCTTGGGCACCTCTTACATGGCCGGGGTTGCGCGTCTGACCCGTGGTTCCTTCCTTGAGGTCATGAACTCGCCCTTCATCCGCACCGCACGCGCCAAGGGCCTGCCGCAGCGCACCATCATCATCCGTCACGCGCTGAAACCGGCGCTGCTGCCGACGCTCACCTATATGGGGCCGGTCTTTGTCTATATGATCACGGGCTCCGTGTTCATCGACGTGTTCTTCTCGACCGGCGGCATTGGACAGGACTTCATCGACGGGGCCTATAGCCGCGACTATTCGATGCTCTTGGGTCTGGCGATCCTCTACTCCGTGCTGACCTTCACCCTGAACCTGCTGCTCGACCTTGCCTATGCCTGGATCGACCCGAAAGTGCGGAGCAAGCTGTGAACCCTGCTAAAAAACAGATGAACTCTGCCGCCTATGCTGAGGCCGCGGCGGAGGAGATGATCGTCTCCCGCTCCTTCTGGGCCGATGCGCGCGCCCGGTTCTTCAAGAACCGCATGGCCGTGGTTTCGGTGCTGATGCTGGTGCTTTTGGTGCTGTTTGCCGTCTTCGGCCACAGCTTTGCCCAGTGGAACTACGAGGAAATCGACTGGGGCGTGCTCGGCAAGGTGAAGACCGAGGGCGGACCGTCTCTGGCCAATGGCCATTATTTCGGCGTCGATGAACTGGGCCGCGACCTTTACGCCCGCGTGGTGCAGGGCAGCCAGACCTCGCTGCTGGTGGGCTTTATCGCCGGCACCGCCTCGGTGATCCTCGGCTCCGTGCTTGGTGCCACCGCGGGCTATTTCGGCGGCCGTACTGATCAGATCATCATGGGCGCCTATACGATCTGGCTCTCGATCCCCTACATCATCTTCTTTGTCGTTTGGCAGGCCTTCTTTGGCCGCTCGCTGACGCAGATGATCCTGGTGATCATTCTGGTGAACTGGACCGCCGGCCTTCTGATCGTGCGCGGTCAGGTGATGATGCTGAAGAACCGCGAATTTGTGGACGCCGCGCGGATGCTCGGCATGAGCGATTTCACCATCATCTTCAAACACCTGATGCCCAATATCCTCTGGGTGATCGTGATCTATACCTCGATCGTCATCCCCGAGATCATCATGATGGAAAGCCTCGTCTCCTTCCTCGGAGTTGGCATCCAAGAGCCCAATACCTCCTGGGGCGCGCTGATTTCCGAAGGCGCACGCACCATGACCTTTGGCACGCTCTGGCAGCTGGCCTTCCCGGCCGCCTTCTTCGTGGTGGCGCAGGTCTCTCTCTACTATATCGGCGACGGTCTCCGTGACGCCCTCGACCCGAAGGACCGCTGATCCATGAGCCTTCTTTCGATCAAAAACTTGAACATCCGCTTCCGCACCGGCGATGGCTATGTGCATGCGGTGAACGACGTCAGCTTTGACATCCGCAAGGGTCAGAAACTGGCCGTGGTGGGCGAGTCCGGCTCCGGTAAGTCCCAGATCGCCATGTCGATCATGGGGCTCTTGGCGAACAACGCCGAGGCCACGGGCGAGATCCTCTACGAGGGTCAGAACCTGCTGACCCTGTCGGAAACCAAGCTGAACAAGATCCGCGCCAAGGATATCGGCATGATCTTTCAGGATCCGATGAGCTCGCTCAATCCCTATATGCGGATCGAGCGGCAGCTGGGCGAGGTGGTGGAGCAGCACGAGGGCCTCTCCCGCCGCGAAGCGCGCAAGCGCGTGCTCGAGGTGATGGATGCGGTGCAGATCCCTGATGCTAAGAACCGCCTCAGCGCCTATCCGCACGAGTTTTCGGGCGGGATGCGGCAGCGGATCGTCATCGCGATGGCGTTGATCTGCAAACCCAAGCTGATCCTCGCGGATGAGCCGACAACCGCGCTCGACGTGACCGTACAGGCACAGATCATGGCGCTTTTGGATGAAATCCAGCGCGACCTTGGCACTGCCGTGATGCTGATCACCCACGACCTCGGCGTGGTGGCGGGGTTCTGCGAGGAGACGCTGGTGCTCTATGGCGGCCGCGTGATGGAGGAGGCGCCGACGCTCGACCTGTTCGACGCGCCCGCGCATCCCTATACCCGTGGCCTGCTGCGCGCGGTGCCGAACATCCACGAGGATGTCGGCGTCTTGGCCTCGATCCCCGGTAGCCCGCCGAACCAGACCCATGCGCCGGTGGCCTGCCCTTTCGCCCCCCGCTGCGTCGACGCGACAGAGGCCTGCCACCAGACCCTGCCCGCCCTTGAAGGCCAGAGCCGCAAACGCGCCTGCATTCGCCCCGTGGAGGAGCTGTCATGAGTACCCCCCTTCTCTCTGTCGAAGACCTCCGGGTCACCTTCTCGATCAATCAGGGCAAGAAATGGCCGTGGTCGCCCGCCAATACGCTCCATGCGGTGAATGGCGTCAGCTTTGATCTGCACCGGGGCAAGACGCTTGGCATCGTGGGCGAATCCGGCTGTGGCAAATCCACCCTGATCCGCGCCATCGCGGGCCTCGTGCCGCCCACCGGGGGCACCGTGCGGCTGGACGGCAAGGGGGTGGACTACCAGAACCGCGCCAGCATGCAGGACCTGCGGCGCCGGATGCAGATGATCTTTCAGGACCCGATCGCGTCCCTGAACCCGCGCATGACCATCCGCGAGATCGTCTCGGAGCCCTTGACCTACTTCCGCCCGGATATGACAGCAGAACAACGCCGGATCGCCACCCGCGACATTCTGGATCGCGTCGGCATCCCCGAGCGCAACTTCAACCGCTTCCCGCATGAGTTCTCCGGCGGCCAGTGTCAACGCATCGGCATCGCCCGCGCGCTGGTCTCTGCCCCGCAGGTCCTGTTGTGCGACGAGCCGGTCTCCGCGCTCGACGTGTCCATTCAGGCGCAGGTCATCAACCTCCTCAAGGAATTGCAGGCGGAGATGGAGCTGACTCTGATCTTTGTGGCGCATGACTTGGGCGTGGTGCGGCATATCTCTGACGATGTGCTGGTGCTGTACCTTGGCGGCGTGATGGAGATGGCCCCGGCTGGAGATGTGGTGGAGCGTCCGCGCCACCCCTATAGCCAAGCGCTCTTGTCGGCGGTGCCGGTGCCCGATCCGCGCATCAAGACCACGCCGCAGGTGCTGAACGGCGATCTGCCCAGCCCGATGGCCCTGCCCAAAGGCTGCCTGTTCCAGTCGCGTTGCCCCAAGCGGATCGAGGCCTGCCGCAGCACCCGCCCACCGCTCAAGGGCGACGCCACCGCACAAGTTGCGTGCCTACTCGAAGACGCCTGACACGGCAGACCGACATTCTCCGTCCATAAAAGATGGAAACCACAGCGAAGCCTATCGCGACAAGGGCCCCTGGATGCCCTCCGGGGCCCTTAAAATTTGCCTTATTTTCATTCCGACATTTAACCGAATATTTTCGCACAAGAAGCAGCATTCTGAAGTCACTAGCTTTTTCCGTGGAACGCTGCCTGCCGCCTGCGGTTTCTTAACGCGGAATGTTACCCCAATGTCCGAGTATGACGCTGCCTTCGACCCGTCCGTTGACACAGAAGAAGAAGATCTGACCGAAATTGACGGGGCCTATGATCTCGATGATTTCGACCCCTGGGACCCCGACTTCATCCCGGAGGAAGAAGAGGAGGAAGACGACGATGACGACGGTCTGATCGAAAATGTCCTGACCGGGCTGGGTCTTGGCGCACAAGGAAACGGAAATGCCTATGGCGTTGGCAACGGCAACGGCGTCGCCAATGGCCTTTTCAAGGTCCTGCTGGGGGGGGATAGCGACGACCAGCTCAGCGGATCATCCGATGCGGATCTGGTTCTTGGCGGACGCGGCAATGACCTGGTATCCGGCGGGGATGGGAATGACACCCTGATGGGGGATGAGGAAGGCAGTACGGGTGCGGATGCGACCCCTCTGGTCCTCAACATCGACAACCTCGTCAGCCAGTCCTATACCGGCGACAATGCGAGCGTCGGCAACTATGCGGTCTACCGCGATGTGGCCTTCCTCGAGGATGGCACCTCGGTCTGGGGCCGACTGGTTCTTGTTTCCTCCTCCGACGCGAACATGACCATTGATCTCTCCGGCGAGCGCGGGGCCGAGATCACCATGGATGGGTATGGCACCGGCGATACCGCCCAATTTCGGCTGGAGTTCTTCGACCCGCTCACCGGCGAACCGGTCGAGATCAATTCGACCGCGACCTTCAACGACCTCGACCAGAACTACTATTCCTGGGACGTGGAGGCGGTCACGCTGGAGGCCGGGCAGTTTTCCGCCTTTGGCACCTCGGCGGATTCCTCGCTCAACGTCACCAATAACGGCAGCACCGTGCGGGCAGCGGGAACCGAGGCGAACAACCCCGACGACGAGGATGCCTGGTTCTCCGCGCAGTTCGAGGGGCGCTCCTCGATCACCTTCACGCTGGAGGCGCGCAGCACCGCCTCCGGCTTCACCCTGTCCGGCGATCTGATCGAGGATGCGGTCTATGTGCCGATCGATGCCGGAGCCGACACATTGCTTGGCGGCCTCGGATCGGACCTCATCTTTGGCCAAGGCGGCAATGACCTCCTGGACGGGGGGGAAGGTGACGACGTCATCGATGGGGGCGAAGGCGACGACATTATCCTGGGAGGGATCGGCAATGACATCCTGACCGGCGGCCTCGGCAATGACATCCTGTCCGGCGGCGATGGGGACGACCTGATCGACGGCGGCGCAGGCAACGACTTCCTCAGCACAGGCCTCGGCAACGACACCCTGCTGGGGGGGGAAGGCGACGACACGCTGCACAATTCCGCAGGCGACGACAGTCTCGTCGGCGGCGAAGGCAATGACAGCATCGTCGCCACCGCCGGTGACGACACTCTGGAAGGTGGCGAAGGCGACGACACGCTGATCGCCGGCACCGATGACGACAGTCTGGACGGCGGCGACGGCGACGACCTGATGCTGGGCGACATGGCGGGCGTGCGCTTCAACGAGACCGGCAACGACGGCGTTGGCATGGCTTCGAACATCAGCGACTTCCCCTCCGACTCGCTGACCTACGAGATCACCTTTGCCAGCACCGCCGACCCCTCGGGCGAGGTCATCCTCGGCTCCTATTCCAGCTCCGGCGGCAATGACATGCTGTTCCGGGTCAATGACAATACGCTGGACCTCATCATCGCCGATCAGTCGGTGCCTGCCACCAATGTGGATGTCTCGGCACTGTTCGACGGTCAGCCGCATACCTTCGCCTTCACCTGGGACAGTTCCACCGGTGCTGTGGAATTCTGGGTCGATGGTGTCAGCATCCACAACAGCACCGTTGCGGCTGGGTCCAGCATCCCCCCGGGCGGGACCTTCGTGCTGGGACAGGATCAGGACACTCTTGGCGGCGGCTTCGACAGTGCGCAGATCTTTGACGGCACTATCTACGGCGTGCGCCTCTACGACGACATCCGCTCCTCGGGCGAGCTCGGCACCTCGATGTACGGTCCCTATGCCGACACCAGCGACCCGCATCTGATCGCGAACTGGGTGGCGGACCCGAACTCCGGCAGCTTCACCGACCAGACCGGAACCTATGACATGACCATGTCGGGAGACACCTCCTCGACCTGGAGTTCCGGAAATGATTCCATGTCCGGGGGCGCGGGCAGTGACACCATCTATGGCGGTGGTGGCAATGACACCATCGACGGTGGCGACGGCGACGACACCATCCATGGCGGCGAAGGCGACGACCTGATCTTTGGTGGTGCCGGCAATGACTACCTCACGACGGGCACCGGAAACGACACGCTCTATGGTGGCGAAGGCGACGACACGCTGCACAATTCCTCCGGCAATGACAGCCTCGTCGGTGGCACCGGAAACGACAGCATCATCGCTACAGATGGTTTTGACACGCTGGAAGGTGGTGAAGGCAACGACACCATGTTTGGCGGCAATGACGGCGACCGGCTTGTCGGCGGCACCGGCGACGACCTCATGTACGGCGAGGCCGACGCCGATACTTTCGTCATCGAAGACAATTTCGGCAATGACACCATTGTCGGCGGCGAGGCAGGCACCGATTTCGACACCGTCGACATGTCCGCGATGACGGGTTCGGTCACGGTGACCTATACCGGCGACGAGGCCGGGTTCATCACCAATGGCACCCACACCATTCAGTTTTCCGAAGTCGAACAGCTGATCCTCACCGATCAGGCGGATGTTGTCGACGCGCGCGCCGATAGCGCCGGGGTGATCGTCGAGGCGGGCGGCGGCAATGACACGCTGATCGGCGGCAGCGGCAATGACAAGTTCACCGGCGGCACCGGTGATGACGAATTTGTCCTGACGGACTCCGGCGGCTACGACCGGGTCACCGATTTCGACCTCAACGACGACGATTCGAACGGATTCTACAACGATCAGCTGGACGTTTCCGACCTGACCGGCGGCTCCGGTGCCGACGGCGCAGTCCGCACCAGCGATGTGATGACCAGCGACGATGGCTTTGGCAATGCGCTGCTGACCTTTCCCAATGGCGAACAACTGGTGCTCGAAGGCGTTAGCCCCAACCAGATGACCACCCATGCCCAGCTGTTTGCCGCCGGGATTCCCTGCTTTACCCCCGGGGCCCGCATTCGCACCGCCAAGGGGATGCGCCCGGTGGAAAAGATCCGCGTCGGCGATCTGGTGCAGACGGCCGACAACGGCTTGCAGCCGGTGATCTGGATCGGCCGCCGATTGCTCGGTGCCGCTGACCTCTACCGGCACCCCCACCTGCGCCCGCTGCTGCTGCGCCCCGGAGGTATCATTGGCAACAAGCGCCCGCTCCGGGTCTCCCCGCAGCATCGGTTCGTGACCCCATCCCGCCTGCCGCTGGACGAAAGCTTCCTGCGGGCCCGCCTTCTCGCGGAGCTGGATCCTGATTGCGTTGCCATCGACACTGGCCTAGCTGCGGTCTGCTATATCCACCTGATGACCGAAGATCATCAGGTGATCTTTGCCGAAGGGATCGCGACCGAAACCTTCTGGCCAGGCCCCGATGCATTGCGCAGCCTTGATGACGCGGGGCAGCGGGAAATTGCGCAGCTGTTTCCGGAACTGCTCCGGGCTGCCTGCCACACTGGTGCTTCCGGACGGGCACTGGTCGGGCGCCACTACGGACCTCTGGCCCGGCCTGACCTGCGCCGCCGTGATCTGCGCGGCCTGACCCCGCAGCCAGTCCCTGGCCACTACGCCCACCGCGCCTGAAGGCCTCGGCAGACTGGATCAGCTTGACCTCAGCGTCGGGCCACCAGGCCCGCGCCCCGGAACCCGGTCTCGGCCTCTGCGTCAGGCTCTGATCTGCGCTCCCGCTCGAAGATCACGATGAGCCCGGAGGACAGGGTCCAGAGCCCGAGAGTCGCGATCAGCAGCACCAGCCGCAGCAAGAACAGCGCCAGGTTAAGCGAGTCTGGGATGACCTCCACGACATGCCATCCCTTCTTGTTCTGATCCGAGATGGTCTTTTCCAACTTGCCCCGATAGCTGCCGAAGAGCAGCCCGAGAAAGCCACCGGAAAAACTCACCCGGACAACCGAGTTCTCACGTCTGTTTGTCAAAATGCCCCCGCAAGGAATCGACGGTTCACTGCCCGCACTCCTACGCCGCCCTCCCAAAAGCACAAGGGAAACCACGCGCCTGTTGCGTTCCACGGCAGCCGACACGACCCTGATTGCGCGTGTTTGTGCGATCCAAGGGAATGGTGGATCAAAAGACGCCGATCTGATGCAGGAAGATGTCAATCTCAAGCGCAAGCCCGACCTCGAACGCGTTGAGCTCGTTGCTATTCCAGCGGTTCTGCTCCAGGCGATCGAGGAAAGCCCGTCGGGTCGCCTCCAATTGCGGCGCCAAAGGTGGGTGCGCGGCCTCTCTCAGAAGATCGATGCGGATATGAACCTCTCGCATGCCAGAGAAGGCTTCCATCATCAACCGGGTCAGGCGGGGTTCGTCCTGCCAGGACCGACCGCCAAAAACCTCCTGCACAACACGATTACCGGCCCCGAGACAATCATAGGCGACGCAGCCGGAAAGACCATTTTCCGTCAACCGGTCATGAACCTTGCAGCGGAGCCCCGAAAGGTTTCGGCAGGGCTCGCCAGGGTTCTTGTCAAAGGCAAAATCGCCGCCTTTGTCGAAGGCCAGCGCAAGGCAGCACAGCGCTGCACATTGCGCGCAATCGGTTTTGAGAATGTCTGTCTGGGCCATTGTTGCTCGTGGGTTTCGGGGCCTGGATCGGATGCAGGGATGCATCGCCCGTATCCTACCCCATAGTGTCAACGCAAGACCGGGGGTAATCCCCCCATTTTTGCGGGGGCTTGGTCGTAGAATTTACGCGGCCATTCTCAGTTTCTGGGCGGGGGTCATC
>CAKZRP010000031.1 GCA_937146765.1 uncultured Paracoccaceae bacterium
ACGAGAGACAAATTCGCTGCCATTATCGACCCTGATTGTCTTGGGACAGCCGATCTTGCGGCAGATGCGGTCCAAAGCCATCACGACGTCTTCGCCCTTGGGTAATCCCCCCCCTCGAGCCAGATCTCCGCCTAGAACGGTCCCCATGCAATCGACTATCCTGCTCTCATCAACCTCACGGCGCTCAACGCCATCATAAAGCAGGAGACCTCGGCCCATGGCACGAGACCGATACAGGTATGCGGAAGCGACTTAGATGGAACACGTCAAACCATATACAGCAGATCAATTGGCGAAACGTTGGAATTGTTCATCCGAAACCGTCCGCCAGATGGTCAAGCGCGGCGAGTTACGCGGTTTTCGCGTTGGCCGCATGATCCGCATCCCACAAACAGCAGTAGAGGAATTCGAATGTCAGACATCAGTATCGGAAGATTGCGCGGCGGGCTTTGCGCCTATTGGACGGGGCCAGACGGAAAGCGCGTCCGTCGTAAACTTGAGGCAGGCACCCGAAAGGAAGCGGAAGCAGAAGCCTTAGAGGTATATCGGGCGGCAACTTTCGCGAGCCGCCCCAAGGATCCTACCATCGAGCAGGTTTGGGAGGCCTATCGGGACGACCTGGAAGGGAAGCCCACCGCCGAAACAATGAAGTGGACCGGCAAAGCGGTCCTCTCCTATTTTGGACATATGCGTCCGCAAGACGTCTCCCAAAAAGCCTGCCTGGACTATGAGGCAACGCGACTTGCGGCCGGTAAATCGCAGGGCACCATCCACACAGAGCTGGGGCACCTACGCTCTGCACTTCGGTTCGCCTGCGACACCAGGCTGATCGAAAGCGCACCGAAGATTTGGCGCCCGGCAAAGCCGGTGAAAGACAAACGAATTCTGTCCATGCGTGAAGCCCGCGCGTTAATCGACGGCGCATTCGAACCCCACATCCGCCTCGCTTTGATCCTGCTCTTGGGTACAGCGGGACGGGTTGGAGCTCTTCTGGACCTTACATGGGACCGGGTGGATTTCGATCGCGGAACTATCAATTTGCGCATCCAGGACTCGCAGACCAGAAAGGGACGCGCCGTGGTCCCGATGAACCCCAGCACCCGAGCCGCTTTGAGTGCTGCGCACAAAGCCGCGCTGTCAGGGCATGTGATCGAATATGCCGGAGGTCAGATCAAATCCATCCGGAAAGGTTTCCAAGGGGCCGTGACTAGGTCCAAGATCGGCCATGTTCGGATCCACGATCTTCGGCACACAGCAGCCGTTACAATGCTGGCCAGCGGGGTCCCACTTGAAAAAGTGAGCCAAGTTCTTGGGCATAGTAACACATCAATTACGTTCTCAACGTATGGCCGCTATCTGCCCGAGCACATGAGCGACGCGGTCAATGTCCTAGACTTTTTGAACGCTAAAGAAGGGTCTTAAGTTCACTGAACCACAGCACACTTCGCAAAAACAGGTAAGCTAAGCAGAAACGCTCAATGTTTTAAGGGAGGAAGGTGGTGGGTGATAAGAGATTTGAACTCCTGACATCTTCGATGTGAACGAAGCGCTCTACCACTGAGCTAATCACCCGTGAGGCCGGTTCTTAACCGCAGCCCGGAAGCTCCGCAAGAGGTGCTTGGCAGTTTTTTTCACTTCCGGTGAAATTTCTGCGCCGCCGCCCGGGGCCTCAGGTGGGCCCTCCCCGGTCCGGCAGGCAGCTGCGCTGCACCATGGTGCGCAGGGTGAAACTCGACCTTGTGTTGCGGATGCCGGGCACGCACATCAGCCGGTTTTCGAGGAAATCGTCGAAATCGGCGAGATTCGCCGCCACCACCCGCAACAGGATGTCCCGGGTGCCGGTCATCAGATAGCATTCCATCACCTGATCGAACTTGCGCACCGCCGCCTCGAACCGCTGCAGGGCCTCGCGCGACTGGTGCTCCAGCTCCACCGCCACAAAGATGGTGACCGGCAGGCCCAGCTTCGATTGATCCACCCGGGCGCCATAGCCGGTGATGACGCCGGATTTCTCCAGATTGGCCACCCGCCTGGCGCAGGGCGTCGCTGAGAGCCCCACCGCCTCCGACAGCTCCGCCATCGTCATCCGCCCGTCTCGCTGCAGTGCAGAAATGATCTTTCGATCCAGAGCATCCATGATTTTCACTCCTCAAGGCGGCTTGATTGAAGGATTCCTCTAAACACCACCGCTGTCGAGGCTTCAATTGGAGATTTTCTGTCGACCGCAAGCGCTAGTCTGGAGGAAAGCCAGCAGGAGCAGCCGCCCATGACCATGACCTTGATTCCCAGCCAGACCCACGAAGCGATCTACCGGGTGGAGGACGCCGAGACCGGGCTCCTCGGCCTGATCGCGATCCATTCCACCCAATTGGGCCCTGCCGCCGGCGGCCTGCGCATGCGCCGCTATGCCAGCTTCGAGGAGGCGCTGGTGGATGTCTCCCGCCTCTCTGCCGGCATGACCTACAAGAACGCCGCCGCCGGCCTGCCGCTGGGCGGCGGCAAGGCGGTGATCCTCGGCGATCCGGCGACCCAGAAGACGCCGGAGCTGCTGCGCGCCTTCGGTCGCGCCATCGAGAGCCTCAAGGGCCGCTATGTCACCGCCGAGGACATGGGCATGTCCCCCGCCGACATGGCCACCCTGGGAGAGGTCACCACCTCGGTCGCGGGCCTGCCGGAGGGCGCATTTGCCAGCGGCGATCCCTCGCCGATCACCGCGCGCGGCATCTTCAACGCCATCCGCAGCGCCCATGACGCCCGCCACGGCAGCCGCGACCTCACCGGCCGCGTGGTCAGCCTGCAGGGCCTGGGTCATGTGGGCTGGTATCTGGCGAAACTGCTGCATGAGGCGGGCGCCAGACTGGTGGTGACCGATGTGGACCCGGCCCGCGTCGCCGCCGCCGTGACCGAGTTTGGCGCCACCGCCGTGGCGCCGGACCAGATCTACAGCGCCGAGGCCGATATCTTCGCCCCCTGCGCCATCGGGGCCATCCTCAACGCCACCACCATCCCGCAGCTCAAGGTCTCGCTGGTGGCGGGCGGCGCCAACAACCAGCTCGCCACCCCGGCGGATGCGCTGGCGCTGCACCAGCGCGGCATCCTCTACGCCCCCGACTTCGTGGCCAATGGCGGCGGCATCATCAATGTCGCCACCGAGATCCTCAGGATCGGTGACCGCGCAGGCTTTGTGGCGGAAAAACTCGCGGCACTGGACGAGACCATGATCCGCATCCTCGCCGAGGCCAAGGCGCAAGACGTCAGCCCCGACACCGTGGCCATCGCCACCGTCGACCAGATGATGGCAGCGCAGCACGCGGCGGAATGACGCGCCACCCCTTCATCTTCTCATAAATATCCCGGAGCGCGAGGCAGAGCCTCGCTCCCCCGTTGCCAGGACAGCGCGCGCCCTGATCGGCGCGCGTTTAGTCTTTGTGCTTATGCTGATTGCGTCGCGACATGGCATCCGGGTCTGACACCCCCGGAACAGGGTTTGCCCCCAAAGACCACCTTTCAGCCAAAGGTGCAGGGGGACTGGACCGAATTCACCTCAGATCCCGCGCAGGGCAAGGCCTGCACGGGGTCCGACCCGCCTGCCCCTCCGGCGGCGCCGCCAACAGGGTGCATGACGCACCCAAGGACCAACAGCCCAAGGCAAAAAGGGCGCCCCGGATGGGACGCCCCTTCAAATCTCTCAGCTCAGAAAACGCAACGGTCAGTGGGCCGTGGCGCCGCTGGCGTCATCCGCCTTCAGCCCCGCCGCCGCAGCGGCGGCCTCTTCGGCTTCCTCGTCCCACTCGATGGGATCGGGCTGGCGCACCAATGCGAGGCGCAGCACTTCCGAGACGTGGCTGACGGGGATGATCTCCAGCCCCTCTTTCACATTGGCCGGGATATCCGGCAGATCCTTCTCGTTCTCCTGCGGGATCAGCACCGTCTTGATGCCGCCACGCAGGGCCGCGAGCAGTTTCTCCTTCAGGCCGCCGATCGCCAGCGCATTGCCACGCAGCGTCACCTCGCCGGTCATCGCGATATCCTTGCGCACCGGGATCTGGGTCAGCACCGACACGATGGAGGTCACCATGGCGAGACCCGCCGAGGGGCCATCTTTCGGTGTGGCCCCTTCGGGCACGTGCACGTGGATGTCCCAACGGTCAAAGCGCGGCGGCTTGATGCCCAGTTTCGGCGAGACGGAGCGCACGTAAGAGCTCGCCGCCTCGATCGATTCCTTCATCACGTCACCAAGTTTCCCGGTGGTCTTCATCCGACCCTTGCCCGGCAGACGCAGCGCTTCGATCGACAGCAGCTCGCCGCCCACCGACGTATAGGCCAGACCGGTCACCACACCGACCTGATCTTCCTTCTCGGCCAGACCAAAGCGGTATTTCGGCACCCCGAGATAGTCGTCGAGGTTCTCGGCGGTCACGGTGATGCTGTCGGTCTCCTTCTTGACGATGGAGGTCAGCGCCTTGCGGGCCACCTTGGCGATCTCGCGTTCGAGGTTCCGCACCCCCGCCTCGCGGGTATAGGTGCGAATGATCTCGGTCAGCGCATCGTCGGTCAGCGCGAATTCCTTCTGCTTCAGACCGTGGTTCTTGACCTGCTTGCTCACCAGATGCTGGCGGGCAATCTCGCGTTTCTCGTCCTCGGTATAGCCCGAAAGCGGGATGATCTCCATCCGGTCCAGAAGCGGGCCCGGCATGTTGTAGCTGTTCGAGGTGGTCAGGAACATCACGTTCGAGAGGTCATATTCGACCTCCAGATAGTGGTCGACAAAGGTGCCGTTCTGTTCCGGATCAAGCACTTCGAGCATTGCCGAAGCCGGATCACCGCGGAAATCCTGCCCCATCTTGTCGATCTCATCGAGCAGGATCAGCGGGTTGGTGGTCTTGGCCTTTTTCAGAGCCTGGATGATCTTGCCCGGCATCGAGCCGATATAGGTCCGGCGGTGGCCACGGATCTCGGACTCGTCGCGCACCCCACCCAGAGAAATCCGGATGAACTCACGCCCCGTCGCCTTGGCCACGGATTTACCCAGAGAGGTTTTACCCACGCCCGGAGGACCGACGAGGCAGAGGATCGGGCCCTTCAGCTTGGCCGAGCGCTGCTGCACCGCGAGGTACTCGACGATGCGTTCCTTGACCTTTTCCAGCCCGTAGTGATCCGCGTCGAGGATCTCCTGCGCGCGGTTCAGGTCCTTTTTCACGCGGGATTTGGTGCCCCACGGGATCGACAGCATCCAGTCGAGATAGTTGCGCACCACGGTGGCCTCGGCCGACATGGGCGACATGTTCTTGAGCTTCTTCAGCTCCGCCTCGGCCTTTTC
>CAKZRP010000032.1 GCA_937146765.1 uncultured Paracoccaceae bacterium
ACCCAGACCAGCGAGAACGGCAGGAAGACTTTCCAGCCCAGACGCATCAGCTGGTCGTAGCGGTAACGCGGGGTGATGGCTTTGACCATTGCGAAGAGGAAGAAGAAGAAAGCCATCTTGGCGATCATCCACAGCGGGCTGTCCGGCAGGAAGGGCACCGGCGAGAGCCAGCCGCCGAAGAACAACAGCGAGGTGAGCGCGCACATCAGGAAGATGGCAATATATTCACCGGCCATGAACAGAAGGAAGGGCGTGGAGGAGTATTCCACCTGATAGCCCGCCACCAGTTCCGATTCCGCTTCCGGAAGGTCGAAGGGCGGGCGGTTGGTTTCCGCCAGCGCCGAGATGAAGAACAGGAAGACCATCGGGAAGTGCGGCAGCCAGTACCAGTTGAACAACCCGAGGTTGCCGTCCTGCGCCCGCACGATATCGCCAAAGTTCATCGAGCCGGTGGAGAGGATCACACCGATGATGATGAGGCCGATGGAGACCTCGTAAGAGATCATCTGTGCCGCAGAGCGCAAGGAGCCGAGGAAAGGGTATTTCGAGTTCGACGCCCAGCCGCCCATGATGACGCCGTACACCTCGAGCGAGGAGACCGCGAAGACATAGAGGATGGCGACGTTGATGTCCGAGAGCACCCAGGTGTCGTTGAACGGGATCACCGCCCAGGCGATCATCGCCAGCACGAAGGAGGTCATCGGCGCGAGGATGAAGACCGCACGGTCGGAGCCGGCCGGGATCACCACCTCCTTCACCACGTATTTCAGCGCATCCGCCACGGTCTGCAACAGACCGAAGACGCCCACGACGTTGGGGCCACGACGCATCTGGACCGCGGCCCAGATCTTGCGGTCCCCGTAGACCAGGAACAGCAGCGAGATCATCACAAAGGCGACAACCGCGAGGGTCTGCGCCAGGATCATGACAGCGATGCCGCCGGGGGTGTTAAAGAAATCAGCCATGGGTCCTCACACCGTAGGTATTCCGTTCGCCTCGCAATTCGCGACCACGACTTCGGCGTCGATGGTGCGCAAACCGCGCGGGAGAGCTGGCGAGATGGTGTAGACAGCATCTGCCTCCCATATGCCACCCTCTTGTTTCATTTTTGTGCGCACGTGACGCGCAAAGCCGTAGCCGCGGATCAGCGCATATTGGGCCGCCGCACATTCGGCGTAGTCGTTCAGGTCCTCTTCCTCCGCAACCCGGTCCATCGTCAGATGGAATTGCACCAGATCCCCTTCGAGGAGGCTGGTACCGACACCGAGATACTCCGGTGCCGCCCGGCTCACCTCGCCACCCGGTTCACAGGCGGCGAGCGCGAGCCCGCAGAGGGATATGAGGACCACGCGGATCACTCGGCCGCGATCTTGGTGTCGCGGCGCGCCTTGGCACCGGCGGAAAGCTCGGCCATCAGCTGCGAGGCGCGGGCGATCGGGTTGGTGAGGTAGAAGTCCTTCACCGCAGGCAGGAAGTCCGCCTTGCCGAGTTTCTCGACCGGCAGCGCCTCACCCGTATTCTCGGCCACCTCGTCGATCTTCGCCAGATGCGGCACCGCCTTGATCAGCACGGAGCGCAGCTGCGCCAGGCTGTCATAGGGCAGCTTGGCACCCACTTCCGCCGAAAGCGCCCGCAGGATCGCCCAGTTCTCTTTCGCCTCACCCGGAGCGAAACCAGCGCGCATGGCGAGCTGGGGACGGCCTTCGGTGTTCACGAAGAGACCGTTTTCCTCGGTATAGGCGGCACCCGGCAGGATCACGTCGGCGCGGTGTGCGCCACGATCCCCGTGCGAGCCCTGATAGATCACAAAGGCACCCCCGTTTTCAGGACCGTCGATTTCCACCTCATCGGCGCCGAGGTTGTAAATCACCTCTGCCCCCTCGATGGCGGCGGCCATGCCACCCTCGGTCACCGCACCGATGTCCATCGCCCCCACGCGCGAGGCGGCGGTGTGCAGAACAAGCATGGCACCCAGGGACTGCGCCTTGGCCAGAACCGCCAGACCATCGGCCTCGCGAAGGGCGCCCTGCCCCACGATCACCAGCGCGCCTTCAGCGGTGGTCAGACCGTCGAGGGCGGCGCGATCGGTGCCGACATGTTCGTAGTCATAGGTGAGGTCCGCGGCGACACCGACCAGCTTCACAGTCGCGCCCTTGAGCCAGGCCTTGCGAATGCGGGCGTTCAGAACCGGCGCCTCATCGCGCGGGTTGGTGCCGATCAGGATGATCTCTTTTGCGGTGTCGATATCCTCGACCGCTGCGGTGCCCACGTAGCCTGCGCGGTTGCCAATCGGCAGGCGCGCATTATCCGTACGGGCTTCGACCTTGCCGCCAAGTCCCTCGATAAGCTGTTTCAGCGCAAAGGCTGCCTCAACCGGAACCAGATCACCGATCAGACCGGCCACCTTCTTGCCCTTCATCGCGGCGGCGACAACACCCAGCGCCTCGGGCCAGGTGGCGGGGCGCAGCTTGCCGTCGACGCGCACATAGGGGCGGTCGAGACGCTGGCGACGCAGACCGTCCCAGACAAAGCGGGTCTTGTCGGAGATCCACTCTTCGTTCACGCCGTCATGGTTGCGCGGCAGAATACGCATCACTTCGCGGCCCTTGGTGTCCACGCGGATGTTTGACCCCAGCGCATCCATCACGTCGATGGTCTCGGTCTTGGTCAGCTCCCAGGGCCGCGCGGTAAAGGCATAGGGTTTCGAAGTCAGCGCACCAACCGGGCAAAGGTCGATGATATTGCCCTGCAGGTTCGAATCCAGCGTCTCGTTCAGGTAGGAGGTGATCTCCGCATCCTCGCCGCGCCCGGTCTGGCCCATCTGGGTGATGCCCGCGACCTCAGTCGTGAAGCGCACGCAGCGGGTGCAGGAAATGCAGCGGGTCATGGCGGTGCCGACCAGCGGGCCGAGGTTCAGATCGTCCACCGCGCGCTTCGGCTCGCGGAAGCGCGAGAAGTCGACGCCATAGGCCATCGCCTGATCCTGCAGGTCGCATTCGCCGCCCTGATCGCAGATCGGGCAATCGAGCGGGTGGTTGATCAGGAGGAACTCCATCACGCCTTCGCGCGCCTTCTTCACCATCGGCGAATTGGTCTTCACCTGCGGCGCCTGACCTTCCGGCCCGGGGCGCAGGTCGCGCACCTGCATGGCGCAGGAGGCCGCCGGCTTCGGCGGGCCGCCCACAACCTCGACGAGGCACATGCGGCAGTTGCCGGCAATCGACAGGCGCTCGTGATAACAGAAGCGCGGGATCTCGATCCCGGCAACCTCACAGGCCTGGATCAGGGTCATCGACCCTTCGACTTCGATCTCGGTTCCGTCAATGTTGATCTTGCGGAGGTCAGACATGGTCTATTTCGCCCTCAGTAACACGCCGATCGCGCTGTTTTTCTCAATCTCTGCCAGCCCGTAGGTGCAGAATGTTTCCGGTTGGTCCAGTTTGACCCCTTCCTGCACCAGCAGGCGCTCGCCCTTGGCGCGCATCCGGGATTTTTCCTGGTCCGACTTGATGTAGGCCCGGATCTCGGCGTCGGAGTAGCCGAGCGCATTGGCCCTGCCCCTGATCCGGTAAAGTTCGTTCAGCCCCTTGAGCGTGCGGGCGGCCAGCCGGTCGCATTGATCCGCAACCTCGGAGGCCACCGCCACCGCAAAAAGCGGGTTCTCGATTTCCGGCACGTCGCGCAGGCTCGGCTTGGCCTCGCCCGCAGTGGCACTTGCGGCCAGAGCGACGGAAGCCGCAGCCGCCAGCGCGGCCAGGCGGGGGGGCAGGGCATATGTCATCACAGTCTCCTTGATGGTGTGTCTCACACCACCTGAGGAGCCTGTTCTGCTATGCAATAGCAGGCCGCAGGATCGGCCATGATATGCCGAGACCACACTCACGGATTGCAGCGTCCCTGATAGACCCCATCGCCCTTGTCGAGCTGCAACGTATAGCTGCCGTCGCCATCGACCGCGATATTGGTCCAGTCGAATTTCGAGGAGCCATAGGATTCGATACAGTAGCGCGTCGCCTCGTGGCGAGCGGCCTCCAGCGCACCGGCCTGCGAGCGGGTGGCATCCACCACCTCGACCCGGAAGTTGGCCAGCGTCTCTTTCTTGTTGATCGGCTTCGCGCTCACGCGGAAGGGTACGCCGTCGTACTTCGGGCGTTTGTCCTCATTGATCTTGCCGCAGGCGCTGAGGCCAAGCCCCGTTGCCGCGATGAAAGTGAGAAAGAGACGAACCTTCATGTACTTCTGCCTTATTCCGCTGCCATCGCACCCATCCGGCCCGTCTTGCGCGCCTTGATGCGATCTTCGATTTCCTCGCGGAAGTTGCGAATGAGACCCTGAATGGGCCAGGCAGCTGCATCACCCAATGCACAGATGGTGTGGCCTTCCACTTGTTTGGTGACATCCCAGAGCATGTCGATTTCTTCCAGATCCGCCTCGCCTTTGACCAGACGGTCCATGACGCGCATCATCCAGCCGGTGCCTTCGCGGCAGGGGGTGCACTGGCCGCAGCTCTCGTGCTTGTAGAACTTCGACAGACGCCAGATCGCCTTCACGATGTCGGTCTGCTTGTCCATCACAATGACCGCCGCAGTGCCGAGACCGGAGCCCAGCTCGCCGCGCAGATAGTCAAAGTCCATGATCGCGTCGCGCATCTTCTCGCCGCGCACGCAAGGCACGGAAGAGCCGCCGGGGATCACCGCCAGCAGGTTGTCCCAGCCGCCACGGATGCCACCGCAATGCTTCTCGATCAGCTCCTCGAAGGAGATCGACATCGCCTCTTCGACCACACAAGGGTTGTTGACGTGGCCGGAGATCGCAAAGAGTTTGGTGCCCGCGTTGTTGGGACGACCAAAGCCTGCGAACCACTGCGCGCCACGGCGCAGGATGGTCGGCACAACGGCGATGGATTCCACGTTGTTCACCGTGGTCGGGCAGCCATAAAGACCAGCCCCCGCCGGGAACGGCGGCTTCATCCGGGGCATGCCCTTCTTGCCCTCAAGGCTCTCGATCAGCGCGGTTTCCTCGCCACAGATATAGGCGCCTGCCCCATGGTGCAGGAAACAGTCGAAATCCCAGCCGGAGCCGGCGGCATTCTTGCCCAGAAGGCCGTTGTCATAGGCTTCGTCGATGGCCGCCTGCAGCGCCTCGCGCTCGCGGATATATTCGCCGCGCAGATAGATGTAGCAGGTATGGGCCTTCATCGCGAAGGATGCGATCAGCGCGCCTTCGATCAGCGTATGCGGATCGTGGCGCATGATTTCGCGGTCCTTGCAGGTGCCCGGCTCGGATTCATCGGCGTTGATGACCAGATAGGACGGACGCCCGTCGCTTTCCTTCGGCATGAAGGACCATTTGAGGCCGGTGGGGAAACCCGCGCCGCCGCGACCGCGCAGACCGGAATCCTTCATGGTCTGGATGATCCAGTCCCGCCCCTTTTCGATGATCCCGGCGGTGCCATCCCAATGGCCACGCTTCTTTGCGCCCGCCAGCGTGCGCTCATGCATCCCGTAAAGGTTGGTAAAGATCCGGTCCTGGTCTTTCAGCATGTCTGCCTACCTTTAGTTGTCCTGACGCAGGCGCCAGAGTTGATAGATGTTCACCATGGCCCAGACGAAGGCCGCGAGCGAGCCGAAGTAGATCAGCATCTCGTAGCGGCGTTCGAGGCCGAGGACCGTCACGATCCAGGGCGCCAGCATCGCGGCGACACCGCCGCCGGCAATGACCAGTCCGGTCACGCGGCCCTTGCGGGCAAATGCCTTGTCCTTGTCGCTCGTCATCGGGTCCTATTGGTGGTTGCCCCCTGCCCGCATGTCGCGCGCAGGGAGTGGGGTCAGTCTTCGTAACGGCCGTCTTTCTTGGCGGCCTTCGCGAAATCGGTTTCCTCGCCCGCGGCCAGTTGCTTGGCCTGTGCGATCCAGCCGTCACGCTCGATCCGGCCTTTGAACTTCAGGCGTGCATCGACCCAGGCGACCTGCGCGTCGGTCCAGGCGGCGATCTGGTCGTAGTGGTAGAACCCAAGGCTGTTCAGGGTCTCTTCCAGCTTCGGGCCAACGCCCTTCAGCAGCTTGAGGTTGTCCGGCTTGCCATCACGGGCGGCGGTCAGCACCTCGGGCTGCTCTTCCACTGTCACCGCGGCGGCAGCGGCTTCGGGCTGCGCAGGCTCGGCGGCGGCGGATTTCTTCGCGGGCGCTTTCTTGGCCTCTTCGGCCTGCTTGGCGGCAGGCTTCGGACGCGCGGGCGCGGCCGGGGTCGGATCCGCAGCAGCGCGACCAGCAACCACGCCGTTCTTGCCGATCCAGGGGGTCAGAAGCGGCACCTCATCGCCCTGAATGCGCTTCACGCTGTCGCCGATCCGGGTCGCCAGTTCCGCCGAGGCGTTATACTGCGGCTTGCCCGCCTCGTATTCGGTGAGCGAGGTCAGACCGCCCTTCGGCTCTGCCGCGTAGCGACCGTTCATCGGGCCGGGCACCACCGGTTTGCCGGCCCCGAGGTCCTCCAGCAGCTTGGAGAAGCTCGCGGTGGTCAGATCCTCGAAGTAGTCCTTGCCGATCTGCGCCATCGGCGCATTGGTGCAGGAGCCGAGGCATTCGACCTCTTCCCAGGAGAACTTGCCATCCGCCGAGAGCATATGCGGCTTGGGCGCGATCTTGTCCTTGCAGACCGCGATCAGGTCTTCGGCGCCGCAGATCATACAGGAGGTGGTGCCGCAGATCTGCACATGCGCGACCGAGCCCGTGGGCTGGAGCTGGAACATGAAGTAGAAGGAGGCCACTTCCAGAACGCGGATATAGGCCATGCCGAGCATATCGGCGACATATTCCAATGCGGGCTTGGAGATCCAGCCTTCCTGTTCCTGAGCGCGCCACAGGATCGGGATCACCGCCGAAGCCTGACGGCCCTCGGGGTATTTGGTCATCTGAGCCTCCGCCCAGGCCTGGTTGGCGGGCGTGAAGGCAAAGCTGTCGGGTTGTTCGGAATGCAGACGACGGAGCATTAGCGGTCAATCTCTCCAAAAACGATGTCCATGGTGCCGATGATGGCGGCAACATCCGCGAGCTGGTGGCCCTTGGCGATGTGATCCATCGCCTGCAGATGCGGGAAACCGGGCGCGCGCAGCTTGGCGCGATAAGGCTTGTTGGTGCCATCGGCCACGAGGTAGACGCCGAATTCGCCCTTGGGCGCTTCGACAGCGGCATAGACCTCGCCTGCGGGCACGTGGAAGCCTTCGGTATAGAGCTTGAAGTGGTGGATCAGGCTCTCCATCGAGCGCTTCATGTCACCGCGTTTCGGCGGGGTCAGCTTGCCACGGGCCAGCACGTCGCCGGTGGCTTCGCGCAGCTTGTGGATGGCCTGACGGATGATCGACAGCGACTGGCGCATCTCTTCCATGCGGACGAGGTAGCGGTCGTAGCAATCCCCGTTCTTGCCGACCGGGATCTGGAAGTCGAACTCGTCATAGCACTCGTAGGGCTGCGCGCGGCGCAGATCCCAGGCGAGGCCGGAGCCGCGCACCATCACTCCGGAGAAGCCGTACTTCAGGATGTCATCCTCGGTCACGATGCCGATATCGGCATTGCGCTGCTTGAAGATGCGGTTCTCGGTCAGGAGCGCGTCGATATCGGCAAGCATGGCCGGGAATTCGATCGCCCATTCCTCGATATCGTCGATCAGCTCGTCCGGCAG
>CAKZRP010000033.1 GCA_937146765.1 uncultured Paracoccaceae bacterium
CAGGTGCGGCATATGGGTTAGAATGTTCATCAGATTCCCATACCCAGATCAGATGCGGCCAACAACTTGGCAATACCCAGAGCGGCGCAAAGGATTTGCCAGATGCAATGGAATTCCATCTGACGCGCGCCACTAGGCTCAGGGGCGGTGCTTCCTCTTGAAAACAGGGGCATTTCACGAAAGATCCGCCCCAAATCCCATCATTGGTAGACAACTAGTCCCGCTCCGCGTTGGATCAGGTCGCAGAGACGGCCACAGAGCCTGCGGGGCGTCTGGACGGGCGCTGACGCTCAGGCCGAGTCGCGTGGATCGTGGCCGACAGGCTTGCCGTAGAGACCGATATTGGCATCCCCCCACTCCTTCAGCGCGCGTAGGATCGGCTCCATCGTCTTCCCTAAATCTGACAGCGAATACTCCACCTTCGGCGGTACCTGGGCATAGACTTTGCGCGTGATCAGCCCGTCCTCCTCCATCTCGCGGAGCTGGTTGGTCAACATGCGCGGCGTGCAGTTCTCCACATGACGGCGAAGCTCGTTGAAGCGAAGCGTTCCCGACAGCAAGTGCCACAGGATGATCGATTTCCATTTGCCGTCGATCAGGCCGATGGCGGCCTCGACCGAGCAGCCGGGGGTGCAGTCGAAGCGTGAGTGTCGGGCTTTGGCCATTACAGTATCCTTTTTGATACTATATGCTATCTTTGTGCGTATTGCGATAGGGTGAATGTAGGATCAAATTTGCTTCCATGCAATCGAACAATGGAGTGATCCCATGAAAGCCATCGGCTACCAGACTCCCGGCACCATCGACCGTATTGAGGCCCTGACCGACATCGAGCTGCCGCGCCCCGTGGCCACCGGCCATGATCTTCTGGTCGAGGTCGCAGCAGTGTCGGTGAACCCCGTCGACACCAAGGTCCGTAACAGCGCGACGCCGCCCGAGGGCGAGTGGAAGATCCTCGGCTGGGATGCCGTGGGCCGAGTGGCCGAGGTTGGCCCGGATGCACAGGGCTTCGCCATCGGCGACGAAGTGTTCTACGCTGGATCCATCGCCCGGCCCGGCGCCAACAGCCAGTTCCATCTGGTCGATGCCCGCATCACCGGCCACAAGCCCAAGACCTTGTCGAATGCCGAGGCCGCCGCGCTGCCGCTGACGGCCATCACGGCCTGGGAAATGCTGTTCGACAGGCTCGACATTCGCCGCCCGGTTCCGGGGGCGGCCAATGCCGTCCTGATCATCGGTGGTGCCGGCGGGGTCGGATCGATCGCGATCCAGCTTGTCCGTGCACTGACCGATCTGACCGTGATCGCCACCGCGTCGCGCCCTGAAACGCAGGACTGGGTGCGCGAGCTTGGCGCGCATCATGTCATTGATCACCATGGCGATCTTGCGGCGCAAGTCGAAACGCTCGGCATCGGCGCGCCGGGCTTCGTGTTCTCTACCAATCAGAGTGACCGGCATGTGAAGGGTATTCAGGCCCTGATCGCGCCGCAGGGCCGCTTCGGACTGATCGACGACCCCGAGGCGCTGGACGTCCTGGGCTTCAAACGCAAGGCGGCCTCGATCCACTGGGAGCTGATGTTCACGCGGTCGATCTTCGGCACGCCCGACATTGCCGAACAGGGCAAGCTGCTGAAAGAGGTGGCGGCCCTGATCGACGCGGGAAGCATCCGCACGACGCTCACCGAAACGTTGTCTCCGATCAACGCCCAAAACCTGAAGAAGGCCCACGCCCTGATCGAAACCAACACCGCTCGCGGGAAGATCGTGCTGGAGGGGTTCTGATGTCCGAAATCATTCACCTTGTCGCAACGCTGGTGGCCAAACCCGGACAGGAGGCGGCCTTGCGGGCCACCCTCACCGGGATCCTCGCGGAAGTACGCGCGGAGGCGGGCTGCTTGCGGTACGACCTGCACCGTGACCGCGACAATCCCGCACGCTTCGTGATGCTGGAGGCCTGGGCCGATGCGGAGGCGCTCGAGGCCCATGGCAATGCCGCAGCCTTTACAAGGCTTGCGGCACAGTTTGACGAGCTTTTGGTGTCATCGCCCGACCTGCGGCACCTAGAACATCTGGCCTGAGGAGGCGCTCATGGCGAAGTTGAAAAGCAAGCGCGTTCTGGTGATCGGAGGCAGTTCCGGCATCGGGATGGCCGTGGCCGCCGGGGCTTTGGCTGAGGGCGCGAATGTCACCATTGCCGGGCGGACGGCAGACCGCCTGACTCGGGCGTCCGGCGTGCTTGGCAATGTCCGGGCCGTGCAACTGGATACTTCGGATGCGGACGGCCTTGCCGCGTTCTTCGAGACCGAGGAGGCGTTCGACCATATCCTTGTCTCCGCCGCGCAGACGCCCACGGGACCGGTGCGCAAACTGGGCGAGGCAGAGGCGCGGGCCGCGATGGACAGCAAGTTCTGGGGCGCCTACGCGGTGGCCCGCGTTGCAAAGATCGCGGATGGAGGAAGCCTCACGTTCGTCTCGGGCTTCCTTGCCGAGCGTCCTTCGGCAAGTTCGGTGCTTCAAGGAGCGATCAACGCCGCGCTTGAGGCGCTGGCGCGCGGACTTGCCCTGGAACTGGCCCCTTTACGGGTGAACGCGATCTCGCCTGGCCTCGTTGATACGCCCCTGTGGTCCAAGATGGACGGAGAGGCCCGCAATGCAATGTTCGCGAAGGTGGGCGCAACCCTGCCCGCAGGAAGGGTCGGCGTGCCGGAAGACATCGCGAACGCGGCAATCTACCTGATGACCACAGGCTTCGCCACGGGCTCGGTCGTCCGCGTGGACGGCGGTGGGGTGATCACGTGACCGGCTCGACATGGTTTATTACCGGCGCAAGTGGCGGCTTCGGTCGCGAGCTTGCGCGACAGGTGCTTGAGGCGGGCGGACGTGTCTTTGCCACCGTGCGGGATCCTGCCAGCGTCGATGATCTTCGACAGGCATACGGCCCTCGCCTGGGCGTCGGTATTCTAGATGTCACCGATGCCGACGCGATCCGGCAGGTCGTTCCCGAAGCCTTCGCATGGGCAGGGACGATCGACTTCATCGTCAACAATGCCGGGTACGGCCTGTTCGGTGTCGTGGAGAGCTTGAATGCGGAGCAGGTCCGCCACCAGATCGGGACGAACCTGACCGGACCGATCGAGATCACCCGCACCGCCCTGCCCTATCTCAGAGCGCAGGGCCACGGGCACCTGATCGCCATGTCCAGCTATGGCGGGCAGGCGGCTCATCCCGGGGCCTCGCTCTATCACGCGAGCAAATGGGGCCTGGAAGGGTTCTTCGAGTCCCTGTCTGCCGAGATCTCTCCCTTTGGTATCGGCGTGACCATCGTCGAGCCTGGCGGCACCCGGACCGGGTTCCGCGATGCCGCGGCGCGTGCCATGGGCACACTTCCGGCAGGCTACGAGGACACGCCCGTTGCCCGGCTTCTGGGCCGGCTCTCCGATCCGGGGGCAGTTCCGGGCAACGACCCGATCGATCTCGTGCGCAGGATGCGCGATGCAGTCCAGTCCGACACGCCACCGCTGCGGCTGGTACTGGGCGACGATGCGCAGGCCATCATCGACAGGGCGCTGTCGGATCGCCTGGCGGCGCACCGTGACGAGGTGGCCACCAGGCGGGATTGAGCGGCTCCTCAGGCCCCGTAGCGCGGCGCGGACGTGCGCGACGACAGGTGCGGCAGCATCGCGTCGCGCGCGGTCTCCCAGGCCTGCCATTGGCTGTCGTCGTGCAAGGAGGGGATCGAGGCGAACTGGCCGGCATCAAGGTCGGCAAGCGCCGCATCGACCAGCACCTCGGGTGTCATCACCCATTCGGCGGGCAGGTTCGCATGCGGCAGTCCGGCGATGTCCCAGAACTCCGTACCCGTCGCCCCCGGCAGCACGACCTGCACGGCCACGCCTTCGGGTGCGAGGTCCTTCCTGAGCGAACGGCTGAAGGCCAGAACGAAGGCTTTCGTCCCGCCGTAAACCCCGTTCAGGATTTCCGGCGCGATGGCGGCGATGGATGCAATGTTGATGATGATGCCCGACTTGCGGGCGGCAAAGACCGGCGCTGCGGCGTAGGACAACCTCATGACGGCCGTGACGTTCACGGCGATCATCCGCTCCATCTCCTCCACATCCGATTGCGCCAGCGACCCCGTACCGCCGAAGCCCGCATTGTTGACCAGCATGGCCAGTGTCTCGTCTTCGGCGATCAGCGTCTCGACGCCATGCAGGTCGTCCTTGGCGCCGAGGTCTGCCACGTGGATGCGGACATCGACCCCATGGCGGTCCCGGAGGAGCGCCGCCTGCTCTTCGAGCCGGGCGCGGTTTCGCGCCACCAGCAGCAGGTCGTGACCGCGTGCGGCAAGCCGGTCGGCGTAGATGGCGCCGATCCCCGAGGATGCGCCTGTGACGAGTGCGGTTCCCTTGTTCATTGGTCTTCTCCTATTGGATGCCGCGACGATGCGGCGACAGGCAAAGACTGCCATTGAGACTGTGAGGCGCAAATGTCATTGAAACGGCAATTTAAGCCATTCCAGGGCGACAAGAAGACAGAAACCCTTCATTTTGTGCCATGATGGCCAATGCAAGTTGCCTTCGAAGGCTTGGCAGGAATAGCTTGAAACAGCAGATAAGGATATAGAGGTGGAGATGCGTCAGGTTGGCTTGATCCTTGAAAACGGGTTTCAGTTGATGGGGCTGGCCGCCTTGTCAGCTTTCGAATTCGCCAACGCGGAACTCGGCGAGAACGGCTACCGCCTGACGATCCTGTCCGAGAGCGGCGGCACGATCCGATCCTCGATGAATGCGGGGATAGAAACCCTCCCCTTCGGGGTCATGCCGGACACCCTGATGACCGCCGGAGAGCTTGCGCCTCAGTCTCCCTCCCCGGCGCTGCGGGGCTTCGTTGCCCGCGCGGGCATGGAGGCGCGCCGCGTCGCGGGTCTCTGCACCGGCGCCTTCGTTCTGGCAGAGGCCGGGTTGCTGAATGGCCGCGCCGCCACGACCCATTGGGCACATGCCCAGACATTGCAGAGCCGCTTTCCGCAGACGCGCGTGGATGCCGACCGGATCTTCATCCAGGACGGCCCGATCTGGACCTCCGCCGGCATGACCTCGGCGATCGACCTGACGCTGGCACTGATCGAAGAGGATCACGGGGTTGCATTGTCCCGATCGATAGCGCGCAAGCTTGTGGTCTATCACCGACGGCCCGGTGGCCAGTCGCAGTTCTCGGCACTGCTGGAGCTGGAGCCGCGATCGGACCGGGTGAAGCGCGCCCTGACCTATGCGCGAGAGAACCTCCGTAATCCTTTGTCGGTTGAGGAACTGGCCGAGGCCGCCAGCCTTTCCCCCCGTCAGTTCAGCCGGGTCTTCCGCGAAGAAACCGGTCAGTCACCCGCCAAGGCTGTAGAAGCTTTGAGGCTGGAAGCTGCTCGGATCATGCTTGAGGAGGGTCGTCACGCGATGGACACGGTCGCACGCGACACAGGCTTTGCGGACCGAGACCGCATGCGGCGCGCCTTTCTGCGCAGCTATGGTCAGCCGCCGGCAAGTCTGCGCCGCGCACTTCGCCTGATGGATGGCGAGTGATAGTCCTAAAATGCGGTTTAAACGTCATTAGAGACATAACCGGATAGGCGCATCCTTGTGTCCATCAGACAGATGGAGACAGAGATGATCGACTATATCGACAGTCCGGAAGGACGGATCGCCCTGCGCCGCGACGGTCCGGATACGGGTATCCCGCTGGTCTTGCTGCAGCGGTTTCGCGGCACGATGGACGACTGGGATCCGGAGTTCATCGCGGCAATTGCTGCCGAACGCCCCGTCATCCGCTTCGACAGCGCGGGCATCGGAAGGTCCGGCGGACGTGTGCCTGATGATATTTCCGGGATGGCGCGCATAGCCAGCCGGGTCTTGCAGGCCGTTACCATGGGAACAGCCGATATTTTGGGCTGGTCGCTCGGGGGCGTCGTCGCGCAGCAACTTGCACTGGATGCACCTCAACTGGTGCGCCGCCTGATCATTGCAGGGTCCAGTCCCGGCGGCATTACGGACGGGCCGCAGCCCCATCCATGCGTGCCCAAAGTTATGACGCGTGGCGTCAATGACGCGCCTGACTTCCTGTTTCTATTCTATCCGGAGACTGAAAGCGCAGTGGCTCTGGGCAATGCGTCGCTTGCACGGATTGCCGCGCAGCCCGAGATGGGGCCCCCAGTCACCGCCGAGGCGTTCATGGCGCAGGTCAAGGCGATCTCTTCCTGGCCCGGTGTCCTTCACAGGGTGCGTGAGTTGCACCTTCCCATCTTGGTCGCAAATGGCGCGCATGACGTGATGCTGCCAGCTTACCGCTCCTTCGTGCTCTCGCAGCAGGCGCCTGATGCCAAGCTGATCCTGTACCCGGACGCCGGTCATGCCTTCCTGTTTCAGGACATCGAGGATTTCTCCCGGCAGATCGACCTGTTCCTCTCGGCATGACCTAAATTGACGCATCAACGACATTTAAGACTTTCGCCCCTTGATCCATGTTCATGGCAGACAAACACACGATGAAAAGGATTTGACCCAATGTCTGCAATCACTCCCCTCGCCGACGACGAAGTTGCACCGCGTGTCACAAAGACCTTCGATCAAGCCCGTGCCGCCATGGGCAAGGTTCCCAACCTATTCCGCGTCCTGGCGCACGCGCCTGCCGCGCTGGACGTCTATACCGGCGGACAGGGCGCCCTGCGCGGCGGCGTTTTGCCCACCACGACGCGCGAGATGATCGCCATCGCGGTCGCCACCGCGAATGGCTGCGACTACTGCCTTGCCGCCCATACCGGCGCGGCCCGCGCCGCGGGGGTCGGCCCGGAGGACCGGGCCTCTGCGCAGTTGGGCCGTGTTTCTGATCCGCATGCCCAAGCGGTGCTGAAACTGGCGCTGGCCGTCAACGAGAACCATGGCCGCGATGCCACGCCCGCGCTCGAGGCGGCCCGCGCTGCCGGTCTGTCGGATGCCGAGATCCTGGAGACGGTCGCGCATGTCTCCGTCAGCATCCTGACCAACAGCGTCAACAACCTCGTCGGCACCACGCTCGATTTTCCCGCCGTCGCCCGCGTCGCGGCCTGACCCCTCATTCAAAGGAACAAAAAAATGCAAATGACCGATAACACCATCTTCATCACCGGCGGCACTTCGGGCATCGGCCGTGCCCTCGCCGAGCAGTTCCACGCCCGCGGCAACAAGGTCGTCATCGCCGGGCGCCGCCAGTCTCTGTTGGACGAGGTGACCGCCGCCAACCCCGGCATGGACGGCATTCGCCTCGACATCAGCGACCCCGACGACATCGATCGGGTGGCCGCCAAGCTGATCGCCGATTACCCGACGCTGAATGTCCTGATAAATAACGCCGGCATCATGCCCTTCGATGACCCAGCCACTTCCATGGACGATGCCGTCTCGCGTCGCATCCTGGACACGAACCTGCTGGGGCCGATCCGGTTGACTTCGGCGCTAGTCGAACATCTTAAAACCCAGCCGAGCGCCACGATCATTCACAACACGTCCGTACTGGCCTATGTGCCGATCGCCACAAATGCGGTCTACTCCGCCTCGAAGGCCGCCCTGCACTCCTATGCCCTGTCGCAGCGGTTCCAGCTGAAGACCACCAATGTCACGGTACAGGAAATCGCGCCGCCATGGGTGGATACCGATTTGATCAAGAAAAGCGGTGACCCGCGCGCCATGCCGCTGGAGGCTTTCATCGCCGAGACGATGGAGAAGCTGGCCACGGATGCGCCTGAGATCTTCGTCGATGCGATCCGGGACATGCGGGACAACCCGGGTCTGCACGAACATGCGCTGGTCGACGGCTTCAACGATCACATTGCCGCCAACCCGATCCCGGCGTGACGCGCACAGGCCTGCGGCCAGCCCGCAGGCCTTTTCATGTGGAGGGAAGATCCCATGACGACAATGACCGAAAATGCCCTCAAAGGCGCCCTGGTCCCACCCGCATTTCTGGCGCTTGGGACCTTTGCCATCGGAACCGAGAGCTTCATGATTGCGCCGCTCCTGCCGGTCATGGCTGCGGACTTCGGACGTTCGGTATCGGTTGTGGCGCTGCTTGTGGTGGTGTTCACGCTGGTGCTCGCGCTGTCCTCTCCCGTCAGCACGGTGCTGACCGGGCGGCTGCGTCGGCGTTCCGTTCTGCTGGGTGCCATGGGGATCTTTGCCACGGGCAATCTATTGGCCGCCTTCTCCGAGACCTTCGCTGCACTTCTGGTCGCGCGGGTGATGATGGCGGTGGCCGCAGGGCTCTACATTCCCTCAGCCAATGGGCTGGCGGGTGTTATCGTGCCACCGCACCTGCGGGGCCGGGCGCTGGCGTTCGTCAGCGCAGGGCAGACCCTCGCCATTGCCTTTGGTTTGCCGCTCGGCGGGGTGATCGGTCATGCCTTCGGCTGGCGTGCGACCTTTCTCTTGGTCGCGGTCATGAGCATGACTGCTATCCTTGGTATCCTCACAGGCATCCCCCGCAATGCCGGGTCGGATGTGGCCGTGCTTGGGCTAAATGCGCGCGTGGCGTTGATCGGCAACCGTGCTGTGTTGCGACTCTTGGCGATCAGCCTGTTCTGGTCGATCGGGGCCTATGCCGCCTATCCCTTTCTGGCCGAGTATCTGGCCGCCGTCCTGAATTTCGGAGCGGGCGCCATCACGGCGACGGTATCACTCTGGGGGGTGGCTGCGGCCGCGGGCGTCCTGTCAGGCGGGGCGTTGAACGACCGCTTCGGCGCGGATGGCGTCGTCCGCGCATCACTCGCCGTCCTCGGCCTTTCCTTCCTCATGCTGGCGATCGCAACGGCCATGCCATCCAGCACCGCCTTTATCCTCGTGCTAATTGCAGTCGCTCTGTGGGGATTCACGGTGTGGTCATTCTTCCCCGCGCAGATGGCCCGGCTCGTTACAACAAGCGGGGCAAGCCAGGCAGCGGTGGCGCTCGCGCTCAACACGTCCACCATGTATCTGGGCTTTTCCCTAGGCAGCGGGCTGGGCGCGATAGTGTTGGCAGCGGGGGCGATCTGGGGCATCTGCGCGGTTGCCGCCCTGGCTGAAGCGGCCGCGCTGCGGGTGGAGCGGTATCGCTAGGCAATTCCGAATCTTTGGCGATAGGCGGACGGGGTGACGGCGGTCAGCTTCTGGAACGTCTTGCGGAACGCGGCCGGATCGGAATAGCCGACCTCCCATGCGATCCTGTCCGTAGGGGTCAGCGTCCGTTCCAGCAGCTCGCGCGCACGGGCGATGCGGACCTGCTGAAGTTAGGCGTTTGGCCTATGTCCGGTGGTGGCGGTGACAGGACGTCACCGATGACGGTCTGGGCAGACGCTCTGAAAGACCGGACGCATGTGAACGTCGCCGCGGTCGCTAAGGCCAACAAGATGGCACGTATTCCCTGGGCTGTGCTGATGAAGGGTGAGAGATATCGGCCAAATGCCATGAGCGGCCTGTAGTCGGACAATCGCGCAATCGGACAAAGGCATCTGCGAGCGAGGACGAGATGGACCAACGACCGATCGGCGTCCTGTCAGTCGCACGGGGAGCATGGCCCCTGAAGTGCCGATGAGCTAACGAGACACAGGACGCGCTACTTCCCATCTTGGTCAGGGGCAAATCGAATGGCCCCGAAGAAAGACCGAATACATAGAAGCAGGGTCAGCGGCGCATCGACAAATCACTTGCAGGGGAAGACAGTTCATACATACTCCCCCGATCGTTTGACAAAATCTGGCGTTATTTAAGCTACTCTCTGCCCCTGCTGGTCGGTTTCGATCTGGTTGAAGTAGACCACGGCGGTCGGCTGCCCACCATGGGCGGCATGGGACCGCTGGTGGTTATAAAATTCGACCCACTTGCCGACGCCCGCCTTTGCTTCTGATCCTGTTTCCCATGCCTGCAATTAGACGCACTCGTATTTCAGGCTGCGCCAGAGCCGTTCGACAAGGACACTGTCGAGGAACCGACCTTTGCCATCCATCGAGATGCGCACACCTGGGTGGCGCAGACGATCTGTCCAGGCAAAGGACGTGAATTGGCTCCGCTGAACCACCCGGGAACTGGCACCAATTGTATGACTGTCCGTGTTGAATATTTCGGACGGGCCGAAGCGGTGGATCGCCTCATTCAGAGCCTCGACACAGAAGTCGGCTTCCAGCGTGTTCGAGATGCGCCAGGCCAGGACCTTGCGGGTATGCCAGTCTATGATCGCCACCAGATACAAGAAGCCCCGTCGCATTGGCAGGTAGGTGATGTCTGCGGCCCAGACCTGGTTGGGCCGATCGACGCGCAACCCTTGCAACAAGTAGGGATACGTCTTGTGGCCTCGGAGCGCATTGCCACCCAGAAGAGTTTCTATGTCGAAATCAGCCGTGCGCGGCACGAGGCGATCCTGCTGACGGATGATCCTGACCGCCTGTCCAGGCAGATCGAGACGCAAACAGGTATTCGCCCGACGGCGCTGGATACCTGGATGGATGGTCGTCTCGCGGGCGCGCGGCAGCGCGCAGCCGAACCAGAGAAGCCCATCGATCCCCCACAGGAGAAACCAGTGCTGCAGACGCAGAAAGAGGATCGAAAGCCCGAGCTTGATACGCCGATACTGCCCGGCCTTCTGGACGACAAGATTAAGAGTTTTGAAAAGCAGGCTGAACTCATCATGCAGCGCAACAAGGAGATTGTGCGATGAGCGAGACACAACAGAACGTTCGCGTGCGGCTTGGACCCATTGCCAGCGCCCTGATTGAGGGTACTTCCGAGAACCGGCAGGAGGCTCTGGATCACGCCATCCAGGAGCTCCAGGAGGCCGCTGCCAACCGGGAAGCTGAGGCAGGTATGCCGGGTGACCCTGAGGTCACCTTGGGCTCTCTGGCAGCGCAGATCCGGCAGCAGACAGCTTCGATGTCGGCGCTCCGGCTTCAGGTGTTGAAAGAGATGCAGATGCTCCGGGTCTTGGTGGCTTCGCTGATGTCAGAGACAGACACCGGCCAACAGGAACTCCTCGCCATTGCAACCGAGGCGATCGGTGCGCTGCGGAAGGAAAACGGGCTCACCAAGGAGCTGGAGCGGGCAGAACTCTCCAGTCGGGAGGAGGCCTTCCACACCGCCGTGCGGCGGGAGATGCAGCACACCAGCGCGATCATCGAGAAAGATCAGGATCAGGAGATCCAGCGATGAACCGGGTCGAATTGGGCGCAAAATCTGTGGGCCAGAGCCGGGCCAGAGGGTGGGCCACACTGGGCCGGGGCTGGGCCACCGCTGGGCCAGAGGCCATTTGGGACATAAAAAATAGGGCTCCACGGGTTGCCGACAGTGCCCAATTGGCAAGACGTCAGTTTTGTAAATTAAATCAGCGCCTTGCGCTGATTTGCAGCTTGCTGCGTGAGGTGTGGTACAAATCTGAGGCCCCCGGGCCGAAACCGGCGTTCCCAGGCACCCGGTAAGCCATTCAACCGACTGGCTTACCCGCCTGTGGAACGGGCCGCGCGGCGGTTTTCCTTCCTGAACCATGCTGCTTCCCCGCTTTTCCTGGCCGCTTCCCGGGAAACTGCGTGGAATTTTTCCTGAAGCAGAGAAGGAAGACAGCCATGCGCAAATCCGCTCTGAACACCGCCAATAGCCGCCCCGTTTCCCAACGCTCAGAGACCGTCCATTGGGACGCTGAGGTTCCCAGGCTCGGCCTCCGGCAGCGTGGCGCCACAAGCTCCTGGATCGTGCAGTGGCGGGCTGATGGCCGGACCCGGAAGCAGACCCTCGGGCGGGCCGATACGATTTCTCTCCCTCAGGCCCGCGAGCTGGCCCGCGCTCTGCTCGATGGTGTAGCAGCAGGGGCAGCGTCCGACAGCTCTCCAACGGTGGCCACCTTCAGCCGCCGCTATCTCAAGGATCTCGCACCGAGTTGGAAACCGGCCACGCATCGCGCGCACACACACGACGTCGAGCACCTCATTATCCCCTATCTGGGCAGCAAGCGGCTTAATCAGGTGACCCGGGCAGATTTGGTTTCCTGGAAAGGCGGGCTGCCCGGCAGTGCTGCCAGCGGCAACCGGGCATTGGCCGTTCTGTCCGGCATGATGCGCCATGCGGAACTGCTTGGCCTGCAGCCGCCCGGCAGCAATCCTTGCAAGGGGCTTCGACGCCGCAAGACCAGCTTCACGGCCACTTACCTCTCCGAGGCACAGTGGGCGCAGCTGGGAACTGCTCTGCGGCGGCTGGAGAAAACCCATCCTCGCGAGGCAGGGTGTCTCCGCTTTCTCGCCCTCACCGGCTGTCGCAAGGGGGAAGCGCTTGCGCTGCGCTGGGACATGATCGATGGGCCGCGCTGCGCTCTGCCAGATGCCAAGTCCGGACCGCGCACGATCTGGCTCGGACGTCCCGCAAAACGGGTTCTGGCCTCCTTTCCGCGCAGCAACCTGTACGTGTTCGGTGAGGGCAAGGATCCAATGCCGGACCACCGGATTGATGGGGCCTGGTGCAAGCTTCGGCAGAACGCAAAACTCGATGGGGTCCGCCTGCATGATCTGCGTCACAGCTTTGCATCCGTTGGCGTCAACGCCGGGCTTGATCTGCGCGTGATCGGCGGATTGCTTGGTCACTCCGATCTCGCAACCACCGAAGGTTATGCCCATCTCGAAGATCGCAGCATCAAGGCCGCGAGCCAGCGGGTCGGTACCCATCTGGAAAAGATCGTCAAGGCACCCGCCTCGGGCCGCGTTCGGGATAGCACTCTCTACCACCGCTTCTGCAAATCCTCGCTCTCCATCGACGCTTTTTGCGCTGAACACAGGATCGATCCTGCCACCTTCCTGAAAGGGCTGGTGGCATGGAGACGCACCGGCCAGAACCGGAGGGCAGGCGCATGAAGACCGTCAGCCTGCTTACCCCGCTGATCCTGGCATCCCTCAAGCCGCGCGAGAAGGAATACGTCCTGCATGACGCGCAATGCGAAGGCTTGGCCCTGCGTGTCCAGCCGGGCGGCGCCAAGTCCTGGGTCTGCTGGCAGCGGGACGCGGGAAGAACCCGGCGCATCACTCTGGGCCGTTTTGAGGACATGGATCTCGATGCGGCACGCGCAGCCTTCCACGGCCATATGGGCAACAGCCAGCGCGCCCCTGCCCCGCTGCCATGCAACGCGCTCACCTGTGCGGCGCTCTGCACCGCCTTCCTCGACGCCAAGCGCGAGGTCTATGCCGCCTCCACGCTGTCCTCGCTGGGGTACTATCTGGATACCCAGCTTTTGCCTGCTTTTGGCCGGAGCAAAATTGCGCAGATCACAACACCCGATATCGCTGAATGGTTCTATGCGTATTCCAGATCTCGTCCGGGCGCAGCAAACCAGGCGCTCGGGCACTTCACCACAATTCTGAATTGGGGTCTGCAAGCAGGCCATCTTCCGGCGAACTTCCCCAATCCGGCTGCGCCTTTGCGTTCCAACCGACGCCTGGCGCGCGGGCGTATGCTGACCAGCGACCAGCTCCGGCGGCTGGCGGCCGAGCTGGACTCTGCAACCGCCAAACAGCAGGACGCAGCGGACGCGATTTGGCTGATGCTACTGACTGGTTGCCGCTCCGGCGAAATCCTTCGGTTGAGGTGGGAGGAAGTCCAGAAAGACAGGCTCGCCCTCCAGCGCACCAAGACGGGCCCACGCGAAGTCAATTTGAGCGACGCTGCTATCCAGTACCTAGACCGTCTGCGTAAAAAGCGGCGGTCCAGTTACGTGTTCCCGGCACAGCGCTCAAAGAAGCCGCATCGCACGTCAGTCGATCATGCCTGGCAGACGCTTAAACATCTGGCCGATCTGCCCGCCACGCTCCGGCTGCACGATCTCCGGCACACCTATGCTTCCCATGCGATCATGTCGGGCGAAACCCTGCATATGACCGGCAAGCTGCTCGGGCACAAGTCACCGGACAGCACCGAGCGCTACGCCCATCTCGATGCAAGTTGCCTGGCCAAGGCTGCGGACAAAGTGGCCAGGAAAGTCGACGAGCTGTTGGGCGGCTAGCGGGCTAAAACGGCCTCGCAATGCCAGTTCACCAGCCCACGCTTCACGCAGATCCTGCTCGATACCACGGTGAAGGTGTCCATGGACGGACGCGGTTGCTGAATGGACAACGTCATGATCAAATGGCTATGGCGATCCTTGAATTATGAATGCGTTTATCTGCACGCCTTCGAAACCGGTCCAGCGGCCCGCGATGGCATCGGCAAGCGGATTGACTTCTACAACACCGAGCGCCCCCCACTCCGCGCTCGGCGGCAGAACACCGGCCTAGGTGTTCAGTCCCGGCATTTGGTGGATCGGGTTCAAGATGAATCTGTCTGGCTCTGATGTCCAGATCTTGCAGATGTATTCATAGGGTGTGAGCCCATTGAGTGTCTTGAGGCGGCGAGCGAAATTGTATGCTGCTATGAAGTCCCTGAGGTGCATGCGCAGCTGATCATGGCTGTCGTAGTGGAAGCGTTTGACGGTGGCCTCCTTGATCGTGCGGTTCATCCGTTCGACCTGTCCGTCCCTCGGGAAAACAGTCCACCGGACTGTTTTCTGATCCTCGGAACTCCAGGGATGATTGGGTTTGGTCAGCCGGTGCTCAATCCCGTTCGCCTCGCAGATCATGTCGAAGCGCATCGGCCGTGAATATGCGGTGTTGCGATTTCGGGGCTGCTCAGCGAACTGAATGCCGTTGTCAGTGAGGACGGTGTGGACCTGATATGGCACGGCTTCGAGCATGTATTGCAGGAATTCCCAGGCAGTCTTCCTGTCAGCTTTTTCGACGAGCTGGGTCACGGCAAATTTGCTCGTACGGTCGATTCCGACGAACAGAAAGAGCTTTCCTTCAGCAGTTTGCACCTCGGCGATGTCGATATGGAAGAATCCGATCGGGTAACGTTTGAACTTCGACCGCTTCGGCTTGTCGCCCTCGACATCCGACAGGCGTGAGATGCCATGCCGCTGCAGACAGCGGTGCAGCGCTGAGCGTGTCAGGTTCGGGATGGACGGCTGAAGGGCATAGAGGCAGTCATCAAGCGGCAGCAGCGTGTGGCGCCGAAACGCGACGATGGCCGCCTCCTCGGCCTCCGTGAGGACCGTAGAACGTGGCTCCTTTGGGCCGGTCTTGAGATCATCGACCGTCTGTCGTTTACGCCACTTCGCAACCGTCTTTGGATTGATCCCCAGCTCCTGGCTCAACGTCGCGAGCGAAGCTTGCGATCGCTGTATTGCTGCTCTGACGGCGTGCGTGGTCGTGGCGCTTCCGTGACGAACTTGTCCCATAGGGCATCCTTCCATTCCAAAGAAAGGATCGCACCATCAAACCGTGGGATCAAACACCTAGCGGTTCGCGCGTCTGCGCCGCTATTGCCTCAAGACAGTGACTTTGCGATCTCATCCAACGCATGTTGCGCAGTCTGTGCGACCGCGACGGAAGTAAAGCCATTGCCATCGTCGACCACTTGAAAGAAATCGGCATCGAGCTCGCGGCGATACTCCGACAGCACCTGTTTGGCTGCGGTCTTGGCCGTGTCCCGCGCCCTCCCCTGAGGGGCGTTGATCACGTCAATCATCGCATCCTCGAGCCGGTCATCTAACCCAATCAAATAGTCAGACAGCGAGCCGACCTCGTCCGCGACGCCGGCAAGCTCGGGATCATCGGCGCAGACCTTGACGTTGGCCGCCTTCAACTTGTCCAGCTCGCTCATCATTTTGCCACGCGCGCTGCGCCACTTCAGTTGCGCCTCGGCAAAGGGTTTTACATCGCTTGCCGCATTGAGTGCGGGGTCTCCAGCTGCCTTAGCAGCGCGCAAGACCTTGATCTGCGCCACAAGCGCCGGAACCACCTCAAGCGCTTTGGCAAAATTGGGCGGATCCTCATTGGCGTTGCTCGTGGCCCATTGCCACAATTGCGCAAGTTTCAACAGGTCCGGATGGTCAGGATTGATCCGCCCATCCAGCGCCTTGGCCTCCTGAACGGCCTGCTCCAATTTCGGGAATTGCGCCGCCCATTTCGCGGCATTGGGGTCGAGGTTATTTTCAGAGGTCAGCGCATCTTTCAGGACGATTTGGGCCCGTTTCAAAAGTCCCAGAGCCGCATCAATCACACCTCCCTGTGCCTTGGTCGCCGCCCCCTGCAGCAAATCGACAATCTGCGACTGGTGCGCCTCATCCTGCAGCGCAGCAGCTTGCCCCCGCAGCGTTTCCACCGCGGTCAAGATCTTGGCCACCTGCGGGTTGTCGGATTTTGACGCGCTGTTTTCGTGCTGCGGCTCAACCGAGGCCGCCATTTGCGCCAAGGCTGCCTCGATCTTGTCCGCCCCGGCGCTTGCCCCAGCGGTGTCGCCGGACTGCGCCCGGGCGACCACCGCCTTTAAGGCCGCAACGATCTGCGCGGCGCGCTCTGCTGGCACCTCCTTGAGGCGGGCCGATATTTCTTTCAGGCGTTGGGTCAGCGCGTCAGCCGCCAGTTGCGCCTCGTCCTTGTCGTCATGCGCCGCAACAGGATCAGGCTGATCTGAAAACGCATCCGTATCGCCGTCCTCGATCAGATCGGGATCATCCGGCAGATTGTCCTCGATGTCCTGCTCCAAGACTGTGCCGCTTGCATCCAGAATGACAACGTTGAGTGCAACCTTCTGCTTGTTCAGCCACTTCTTCAGCTTTTTCGCCATCCCCGGAAGCTCGCGCTCGCAGCTGAGGTGAATTTCCTTATCGACGACGCGCATCATGCCAAAGGCAAACTTCGCCCCCGGACCCTCGTCCTTGGCCTCTTTGCCGACAACCTTGGATGGCTTTTTTCGGTCGAGACCGAAGTAGTGCTCCTCCTCTTTCGCCCCCGGATTGAACCCGAAAGCCATGGGTTGTTTTTTGGCGATCTTGAGGAGCTTTTTCAGCTCCGGCCCTTCAACCTTGAAATTTGCCAAGTCCCCATCCCCTTTTTGGGCAAAGTGCTCTTCCTTGTGACAGCGGAACCGCCGCCTCTCTCAATCCACCTGCGACGCGGCATCCTCGGCCTCGGCTGCCGCCTCATCCGGGTTTGTCGGCTGTACCGACACCTCGGCGGGTGGCTCTGGCATCGGCCGCAGCTCCAGCGGCCTGTAGGTCGGCGCGGCGGAGCCGGGTGTCAGATCCACCTCGGCGCTATAAGGCAAGCCAGTGGTGTCATCCGACACGAAATAGACCAGATGGCTGCCCTCAAGCCTGGGCACGCAGATCTCGGCAAACTCCGGCACGCCAAAGTCACGCAGCCGGATCACCCCCTCTTGCCACGGTTGGTTCGGATCTTCCGCCTCGATCTGCCGCAGGTAGTCCCGCTGAAAGGTCTCCGGGTCGGTGATGACGGAAAACTCTCCGCTATACTCCAGCTCATTCACAACCTCCGCCCAATTGAGGGGCGAGGCTTTTGGCGCCAAGGCAAGGAGATCCTGCAAAGAGGTGGCTTCGGCTGCGGTGCCGATCATCACCACGATCTCTCCTGTAGGCTTCAGACCAAATTGCATTACGTCAACATATTCAGACATTGCTAAGGGCTCCCTGCGTCAAGCGGTGCGTCAATTTGTAGGCTTGGGCGTCAAAATTGCCCATTTGTCGTCGATCTATTTGGGGTCAAGAATACGCATCTTTCCCCGCGGCTCGGTTTTTTGCCAGAGGAGAGGCTGACCGCTGACCGGATCTGGTGCCACGACGAAAAACGTATGCGTCTCGCTATTGCCCCAATTGCTATCAGCGATCACGATTTCCGGGCACCCCAGTTCCTCTACCATCAAGGCGGACATCCCATCGCGCGCATGTTCGGGAGCCTTGAAGAAATCCTTGCGCATATCGACCACGAGATCGGCAATCTGCGCAGGCAGTAGATCCGTTGTCGGACGCAGGTTTTTTGCCCGCTCGTCAAAGCGTTTCAGCTTGTCTTCGTACCTAAGCCGATGCGGCTCGTCCTTAGCTGTGTCCATCCAGCCCTGCATGATCTTGCGGGCCTCGGCGACGCCGGCGTCAAAATGCCTACCCGCCCGCGCCGCAGAAATTGCGGTCGTTGCAATGGTCTTACCGGGTTCGACCAAAGCCGCCTTCAGCTTCTCTCCCATCGTGCCGGGCCCCTCAAGGATCGGCTTCAGGGTCGGATTGTTGGGCAGCGCGTTAAAGCCATGAATGCTCTGGGTCTTCATCGTTACCATATCCGGCGGCGTCGCGCCAAAGCCGGAGAACAGCCCCTCCATCACCTCGATCGTGCGGGCGCCCTGCTTGCCGCGGGTGTCTGACTTCTGCGGATTGGCCGACAGGACTTCGGTTTCCTCCATCGGACCAAAGAGCGTCTCGGTCGCCTGCGCGGTCTCACCGCCAGAGGCCATTTTCCAAGGCGCGCTGACCAGCGCTCCTTTGTCGTCCCTGTCCTCGGTCGCATCAACAAAACTGCCTTCGATCAAAGGAACCAGCACCTTGGCCTCCTTGCTGTTCGGATCAAGGCCAAGCGCCTTCAGCACCCGGCCGCGGATCGCATCGACGTATTTCTGCCGCGAGGTGATCGACACGTTGGATTTTTTGTCGATCAGAACATAGCGCCCCTCGGTAGAGGCACCATCGCCGGAGGGGCCATCCAAAGTCGCGGTAGGGTCGTATTCGATCCGAAACCCATCCTTGACCACGTCCAGAACCGTCCAAAGATCAGCATTGATATCGTCACCGGGCCCTTTACCAAGGGCCGTGCGGATATCTCCATGAATGGCCACCACGCCCTGTGCCGTCTCGAAATTGACCTGTTTTTTCTGGTCGCTCTTTTTATCGCGCGCCATGGTCGTGGCCAGCGTGTATTCGAGGGTACGCATGATCGGGTCTTCCCCCGACGGGATATTGGTCACCACCGGCATCGGATGCGGCTTGGCCGTGGTCAGCGTCCCTTTCGAGGCAATTTCGGCAAATTTCTCCATCGCTCGTAAAGGCTCTCCCTCGCGGAGGCGGCGCGACGGTGCCGTCGAGAAACAGGAGCCAACCGGCCCTTGGTCAAGCGATTTCAACATGGTGGCCAGAACCACCCTGCGCGCATCCGTTTCAGAGGCCGGCGCGGTGGTGCCAAGGGCGCGTGTCACCAAGGCTTCAGCCCTGCCGCCGGAGGCCGGTGCCTTCATGCCTTTCAGGATTGTGCTCGCTTCGGGCTTTTTCAAATCCTCCAAGGTGCGCAGAACGGTGTCATTCATTGCAGGCATTGGGTGTTTCATGCTGTCCGGGTGGAACAGCAGATTGCCAATCGCCGCCTTGGCCTTGTCGGAGTCAAGATCGATGGCACCGCTGCCATCAAACAGGGTTCCAGCGACCGCCACGGCGCGTTTCTGCGCCCGCACGTTGGCCGCATCTCCCTCGGTGTCGCCAAGCCCGGAAGGGGTCAGATGACGCCCCGAGCTGATGTAATTCTCAAGCCGATCAAAGACGTCACTGCCGCAATGGGCGCCCATGGCAAGGATCGACTCGGCATAGGCGCGGGGTTCAACGCCTTCGGGGAGAGTCTGGCCGGAGGAAGCGGCAAACCCGCCAGCGACCATATCCGCCAAGCCCCCAACCGCATCCGCTACCGCATCGGGATGACGCGCCCCGGTCGCAGCCTCCACCGCCTTGGACGCAAGGCGCGGGTCCTTTTGGAAGGCTTTGATAAATTTCTCCGCGGTTGCATCCTCAAACGGGGCACCGGTCTCGCCAGACAGGGGGCCAAACTCCATCGCCTCATTCAAAAGCTTGATGCCCAATAGCCCCGTTTCACGCGCCTGCGCTGATTTGAGCGCCTCCTTCACGGAGCCAATCGTCGCCTCGGCCTGTTTGATCGCCTCGTCACGGAGGATCTGCTCGGACGGCGCGTCTTCTGGCAGGGCCTGCGCAAACTGGAGCGCCTTTTCAGCACGCTCCAGTTTGGCTTTTTCAGCCGCAACGGCTTCGCCTGCAGCCTTCAGTGCCGCGAAGCTCGGCGCATCGCCTCCGGTGGCCTTGGCCAATTCCGCCAGCACACCCTGCGCTGCGGCTGCGGCCTTTGGGTTTTTCCGCGCGAGAACGGTTGTCCGGTTGATCTGCGGGATCAGCGCCTGGGCCTTGCTGAGTGCGTTTCGCGCCGCTTTGAACTCTGCCGGGGAAGGCGCCTGGTGCGGCAAGGCTGCTGCAACCGCGGCAACCGCCGTCGCAAACCGTTCGACATCCGCCTGCAGGGCACCAGACGCCAATTTCAACGCCTTAGCCTCCTTGATCAAAGCCGCCCGTTCTTCTTTCAGGAACGTTTCCCGTTTCAACGCGCGGCCCACCAACTGCGCCATGCCTCGGCTGGCCTCATCAAAGGCGCCGTCCTTTTTCAAATCCAACACCGCGCGCAAATCCGTCAGGATCACGCGCATCTCCGGGTCTTCTTTGGGCATGCGCAGCGCAAGCGCCTTGAAGGCTTGTTCCTGCTCCACATAGGCCTCATAGGCCGCGACCTTCTTTTTATCCTTCCCGCGACTGAACAGCCCGCCTTTGAGATAGGCAGAAATAAACGCTTGTTGCTGCGGCGTCAGAGTATCAAAAGGCATGAGACAGGCCTTTCCAAAAATGGAAGGTATTCCGGGTCAGGCATGACACCGGAAAGCTATAGCAAAGAAACTTCAAAAAATCAGGCCAAGCCTAGCGCAGGCGCCATTCCTATCGCAAGTCTCCATTCCCGCTCTGTTTCCCGGCCCACAGACGCAGGCCGCGCGACGCCAGAGCTGGTCTTTTTATGAAACTGTTGCCTTGATTACAGTTGAAAATTGCGCAACTGTTACGTGTATAATAATTCATTTGCCAGACTTTCGCCCATCTAACGGCGCTTTGCACCCAGTCCTTGGGAGACTTCTTTTGGGAAAAACCAGTTTTACGAGGGATGAGATCGACGCCTATAGGGGCAGGCCCGCATTCACCGACCAGACCAAGGCGGTGATGGAAGCCCGATGGGCATCGCAATCCGGCATCTACAAGCCGCAGCTCGTCACCGTGCATGGCGAACCGCAACTGCATGTGATCTGCCAAGCCTGTAATTGTCTAGGTCAGGCCGCGACGATGCACATTGGCCATATCACCAATTGGAAGGCCCACGTGAAGGCTGCCATGACAGCCGCACAAGAGAGCTCCATTTCGACCAGCAGGCTTGTCGCCCTGTTCAACGACCACGATAATCTGCGTTGGGAACATGCGGCCTGCAATGAGTCCCACGCGTTTGAAAAGGGGAACCCCTTTGCGGAGGGCCTGAAACCGTCCACCAAGGTGGCAATGCTCAAGAAGGTGAAATTCATTAGCGAGGGTAAGTTCTCGTCGAAGCAAATCAGGCTGTTGACACCGGAAGAGTTTCAATACCACGCCAATCGAAAATTTGTCCCGAGTGGCGAGGAAGGCCAACCTCAGTCAACCGACATGACGAACGGTGCGCAGATATTGACGGCGAGCTTGCCGCCGCGCATCGACAATGACATCGCAAAGCCTATCGACCTCTCCACCCTCAAGCGCAAGAAGCTGGGGTGGTTTGACACCACGCGCAAGGCCTTGTTTCGCCTTTGGAACGGTCAAGGTCTTGCCAATGAATCTGGCACAATCACCTACTTGAAATGTGGCTCTTGTCAGAAGTTCACCGAGGGCTCCTCTATGCATATGGGGCATAAGACAGTCTGGAAAAAACACCTTGAAAGCAAAGGTGTCACCAATCTGAAAGATGCCAAGATCGCCTATAACGATCTTGAGAACCTGCGGTTCGAATGCTCCAAATGCAACACAAGCCACGACTGGGAAGACCTGACCGAAGAAGAGCAGGATGCGCTCGACAATGCGCTTTACCGGGTGGCGGACCTCAGCGGGCTGGATGACGAAAGCTGGCTGATGCGCACGCTGGTGTTCGGCGAACTCAAGAATCTGCCCGACGATCTGGTGGTTGATGGTGAGCTGATGCGCCGGGTGGCAGTCTTTGCCAACGCGGAGGGCGCGATGCACGTGCTGCGCGGCATGGCAGAAGAACTGGCGCGCGAGTTGGACGCCGAACGACAGACTGCAGATTTACGTGGCCATGCCATCATCGAGGAGGCGCTTGCCTTTGAGGCCGTCTTGCAGGCCGAGGCGGCCGAAGCACATGCGAGCAAGCTGCTCGACGATGTGAGGCAGGAACGTGCGGCCTATACCCAAGAGATGCAGCAGGCCGCAGCCGAGGCGCAGGCCAAGATCGATCAGGCCAAATTCACGCAGGCCCAATATGATCCGAAGACATTGACCGCCGAAGATATCTCGAAACTGCAAACGAATGTCGACTATGCCGAATACCACTTCGAGCAAGCCAGACAGTACTACAGTGAACAAAACCACCTCATTGAAAGCCATGAACACGAAACCGCCCAGGCTGTTCAGGTAGCGCAGAACGCCAGACAGGCGGCCGACGCGCAGAGCCAAGTGGCGCAGCACTCCATCGCGCTGTTCAACCAGGCCAATACCGCCTTGTTACAACTGCGCGAAGCCAACGAAGCGCAGCGAGAGCAACGCTATTCGGTGATGTATGGCCTGGCAAAAAAGGCCGAAGACGATTGGGATGCGGACGAGCAATACTTCATGTTGCGCGGCGTTCTCAATCCAGGACAGCGGGATGGCCTGAAGCTGTTGCAGGCCGCTTTGCGCGCCGAGGAGGAATTCCCCGACGAGAACAACCAAAGCCGAAAGGAACGGGTTCTCAGAGAGGTCGAGCAAGGCCTGCGCTATAGTTCGCTGGATTACAAGTCGCCCGAGTTCAAGAATAAGAACAACCGTCTGGCCTTGGTCGAAAATGCCTTTGCATATGCGCATGCGAAGGCGGCAAAATTGAAACGTGTTCCCAACACGATCCTCACATTGGATGGCCAGTCGGTCGGGTTGGACCTGCTTTATACCAATCTGGTGGAGATCAGGGAAACCGGAAAGCCCTCTGAAGAGGTCAAACGCATCTTCATGGAAAAACTAAATGCCACCACGTCGTGACCCCGCAGCCACAGGAGAGGGAGGCAGATGGCAGACACATCGAACACGCTGACCCGCACACAAGCAGAGTTCCTGCGCCGCTTCGTTATGGCCCTGCCCGACGGGGAGGATGTGGACGACACCAGCGAGGCATCGCTTGCAGGCACGATCAGCCTTGTTGCTCTGCAAAAGGCGCGCTTGGCGTGGGATGGCGAGCGCAAGCGGGTGGCGGCGGAACTCAAGTCGCTGGAAGCCAGCATGGTCGCAGCCTTTAAAGAGGCGGAGGATGCGAAGGAGATGGCGCAGATCGCAACCAAAGTGCATCGGGTTTTGAAGGTAATCGACCACCGCCTTCTCGAGACTCTTGATGAGGCACTCAACGCCGCCACTATCTTCAGCCGCGGGGCATGTCTGATCAAAGCCGCGGGGCTGATTGATGCCTATTTGTCAGAGTTAGAAACGCATCCCTTGATCCAATTGGTCGAAAGCAACCCCTTTCAACGGGTGAACATCGTCAAGGGTCTCCGCCTGACACTGCGGGGGCTGCGATCTGAACTAACCTGACCTCAGCACCTCCGCAGGGGCCTCTTCAGGGGTGCATCAATGAAGACCCTGCACCAGCGCGCGGGCCTTGCTCTCGTTCACGATCACCACTTAGGCGCGCTGCAGGATCTCCGTCAGCATGGTGGGCCACGCCACCGCCGGAAAGGGGCGAGGCTGACCGGGTGGTAAGACTTGCCTCCCGAGGGACCGCCTCAACCTAAAACCAAACCACTGTTATTGGCAAAACTACGCCTCCCACCAAACCCTTGACAGACGGGAGGGGAGGCGTAGGTCAGCGCAGTGTCACCTCAGCAAAACGAGCCAGAACCAAGTGGAGCCGCCCCGATTAGAAGGGGACTTTGATGCTGAGCGAGGCGCCATAGGACTCAAAATCCGCCACCCCTATTCCATCGTAGAACCCTTCAAAGGACACACGAATATCGCGATCCGGCACGAAGTAGGTCGCGCCCATCTCCAACCGTGCCCGCAGATCACTGTCAGAGGAGACAAGGGACGGATCGCTCGACGTTGTGGTCTGCAACTTGTTAAAATCATAGATGCCAGAGACTGAGACATAGGGCGTCAAAAGGCTTTCGCCATCGAGGTAGACATCCCAGGACAGTCTGGGCCCAAATTCCAGTCGACCGAGATCGAAGCTTTGCTCTGGGATCACACGACCAAGACCGTCCGTATAGGCGCCCTGGGTTTCGCGGTAATAGATCAGTCGCGCAAAGGGGCTGAAGGTGGTCATCGGGTTCAGGGCGAACTCGCCTGTCAGTCCCGCCTGCACCAGCAGCCGTTCCGTATCAAAGTCGTCCTCGAACAGGCCCAATGCATTAACTGTATTGGAAGAGCGCCCATAGGTGGCAGCGGCGTCGAAATAGAGCCTTTCGCTCAGACGGGTCACCACATAGGGGCCAACCATCCAACCTAGACCGTCAACGGACGTCCCCGCCGCAGCGTTGTCTTCCTCGGTGATGTCAAGCTGCCCCATCACCCCTACGACCGTCTGATCACCCCAACGGTAATCCACCCCCGCAAAGAATAGGCCAGTCTTACTGGAGGTTGCTGCATTGTCGGTGACAGCATAGCGCCCTTCAGCCCACATATCCCACCCAGACTCCGCAGGGGTCGCCTTCGCAGCCGACTGCGCCATGGTGTCAGGCCCACTCGCCGCACGAGATACATAGCGTAACGCCGGAGACTGCAAAGCAGGCTTGGCCTCCGATCCGCCTAGCCCCGCAGCCGAGGCCTTGCCCACCCGCAAAGAGCCCTGCCAATTCCCCACGGTATTGCTGCGGCGCATATGCTCCATAAAGGCGCGCAGGCTGAACTGGAACTGCCCAGTGTAGCCGCCCTCGCGCGCGCTGAAGCTGAGCCCGTTCACCCCGCGTTGACGAGAGAATGCCCCCATGGTCAGGCGCGACACCAAATTTGGCTGCCCTGCCACGATGGCGTTGGCGCGGTTGCTGACATAGTTCGCGATGACATGCTGGGTTGTCTCAATATCCGCCGTCTCATCCCGCATATTAGTCAAAGTATAGCTCACCGAGGTCAACCCACTGGCGGAGGCCGTCACCGTATAGCTGTTGAGCCCGCCATTCGCGTAAGTGGACGCAACACTGTTTGCCGTGAGGGCCGAGCTGGTCGCCCGGCCATCCGCCCCAGTGGTCACGGTTTCAGAACGGCTGCCGCTGGAAGCAAATCTCAAAGACGCGCCACTCGCAGGCGCGGAAAAGGTGACATCAACGCCAGCCACACCATTGCCATGGGTATCGATCACGCGCGCCACAAGCGGGTTTGAAAAACCGCTGTCGATCTCTGCCGACTGACCAGATCCGCTGCTCGCCTGCAAGGTTGTGGTCGATGCGGTTGCCGACCCGCTCACCAGAATGACAAAGGGGGACTCATCCGCATCGGTGTTCACAAGGCTCAACTGAAACCCAAAACTGCCCGCTGCGCTTGGCGTATAGCTGACCACAAGGGTCGTGCTGCCGCCGCCGCTGGCCAGGCTGGTTGCGCCCAGAGCGAGGCTGCTCACCACCACGTTGTTTTGACCACTCACATGTCCCGCAACGGTCGGCGTGGTTAGCGACAAACTATCCGTGCCGCTGTTGGTAATCGTATAGGTGACCGTCCCACCGTCCCCGGCCATAGTCGAACCAGAAATCGTGTCGGTGCCTCCAGAGGTAATCGCCCCACTTGCGGAAGAGGTTATTTCAATCTCCGGCGCTCCGGCCGCAGTTCCGCCTATTTTTAGCGAGAAACCACTTTCGTTGGCGTCATTATTGGGGACCACGAATTCAAAGCTGAAGGCTCCCGCTGATGTCGGCGTAAAGCTCACTTCCAGAGTTGTGGATCCCCCGACCGCTACGGAATTTGACCCAAGAGTGAACCCATTGACCACAACGTTGACCGCATTGCTCACGTGGCTTGCAACCGTGGGGGCGGTCAGGGTCAAGACTGAGGTGCCAGAGTTGGAAATCGTGTAGGTGATGGTCTGCGCCGTTCCCGGACTGGGTGTTCCCGGCACCGTATCTGTATCGCCATCTTCGACCGCCCCACCCAGGGAAGAGCCGACATCGATTTCACTGCCCCCACTGGAAGTCGCCGTGCCGCTGACGGTGATGTCATAGCTGGCCTCATCCGCATCATCGCTGACAAGGCTCAGGTCAAAGGAGAA
>CAKZRP010000034.1 GCA_937146765.1 uncultured Paracoccaceae bacterium
AGGTCACATGCAGAGCAGTATCGCCGACCTCATGCCCTGGAGCTACGTCGCCAAGGTGTGATCGGAACACCGGTTACTGTGCTGTGGCGTCTTCGGCCGAACCGTGTCGAGTTCTCAGTTTCGCCAGTGGCCGCTTTGCCCGCATTCCCGCCGTTCGAAGGTGGTCAGCGGCTGCAACTGCTGCGAAGGGCAGCTCTTCCTTGTGCGCCTGCGGCATGGATTGTTCGCCATGTCGCTAGATCCGCCGTCTTTGCAAAGGTCGCTATCTGCGCTTTGCGGACGTCCGACCAAGGTGCAGCGAAGCATGGCTCGTCGGCAGCCCACTCGACCGAAGCGACCGGCCCCAAGCCGCCGACTATCACAATGATCAGCGCTGCTGTATCGACCCAGTGAAAACCTGCTCATGCTACAAGGGAGAACGTAGCAATGAGTAAGGCGATGGACGACAACATCAAACGGTGGACGGCGAAGCGGAAGACGGCGCTCGTCATCGAGATCATCCAGGGCAAGACCACGGTATCGGAGGCGAGCCGGTCCTTTGACCTGTCTCCCTCCGAGATCGAGAGCTGGGTCGAGGATGCCAGGCGCGGCATGGAGAACTCGCTGCGCGCCAATCCGCTGGACATCCGCGAGCAGGACGAGAAGCAGCTCAGGGACCTGCAGGAGGCCTACGGTGAGGCGATGCTGGAACTGCGTGCGCGAGTGAGATCATGAACGCCACTGGTTCGAGAGAATGATCGAACAGCTCCAGGCCCTGCTGGACGCGCAGGACGGGAATTGATCGGTCGCATTCAGCAGGGCCTCTTGGCAGAGGGCGTTGTGGTGTCGATTGCAAAGCTCTGCGCGTGGTTCGGCACTCTGGGCAAGGTCGAGGAAGAGTTCCTGCTTCGCTCGGACAACGGCATTCGCCATCGGGCTTGAACCAATGGCGCCTCGATGGCTCATTCTTCACCAGCCTGCACTTCACGGCAATCGTCCGCAGCTACGGGCTCAAGCAGGAGTTCATCACTCCGCACTGCCCGCAACAGACGGATGTAATTGAACAGCCCCATTCTGAGGCCGAGTGGTCCTTCAGCTGGTGCCGTCGGGTCCTGCAGGCTGATATCGCCTCCCCGTTCTTTGCCAGTGCTGCACGATCCGCAGGTAGGCCTGCTCGGCGCGCTCGGCGCCAGCGCGATCTGCCTGCCTCAGCTCCGGTTTGTTGTAATCGTAAGCAGTGCCGCGCTGACCGCGCTGGGGTTTCGCGCCGGCCGCCAGTTCCAGCTTGCGTATCTTGCGTGCCAGCAACGTGGGGCGGCCCCAAGCATAGTCCTCGGCCTTTGACAGCATATGCCAGATGAGAACGGCGAGCTTGCGGGCCAGGGCGACAGCACCGACATGCGCACCCCTCCGCGCCCTAATGCGTTCATAAAAGGCTCGGAGCGACCCTGGGCTCCGCACTGCCTGCCAAGCCGCTTCAACCAGCAGGTGACGTGCATCGCTCCGGCCGCGCTTGGTGATCCGCCCATGATAGGCCGGGCCATCACCTGATTGTCGCACACTCGGATGCAGCCCCAGATAAGCGGACAGCTGATCGGCCGAGGCGAAACGGTCCACACGGCCAATGGCGGCCATGACCCCGACCGCCACCACCATGTCGACGCCCGGGATCGTCATCAGCCGTCTGACATCAGCATCCGGCTTGGCCGCGCGGGCGATGTCCTGCTCGACCAGCCGCTGCGCAGCCGTCTGCCGATCATACTCTTCCATGTGCCGGATGATCGCCGCGCGCTCATCCGGCGGCACGTCTTGCGCCAAAACCCAGGCGCGCCCCTTGCCGCCGAAGATGTCCAGGTGCGGACAGCGCGGCGCGAGATGCGCATGAAGGATGGACTGCACGATGGCCTTCAGGCGCACCCGGCTCTTCACCATCTGGTTGCGCCGCGTGACCTGACGACGCCGCGATGGTGTCTCGCCGTCAGGGATCCAGACCTCGGGCAGGAATCCTGCGGCGTAGAGCTGCGCCAGAACACGGGCATCTATCTTGTCCGTCTTGGTCTTTGCCCGCGCGATAAGATGGACCTGCAGCGGATTGGCGACCGCGACCCGGGCCACCTTCGGTGCGATGATTTCGACGACAGCCGCGGCGTTGCCGGTCGCTTCGACGACCACGTGGTCACTCGGCTGGAGGCTCGCAGCGAAAGCCGCCAGCTTCTCCCGTGTCATGTCCACGCGCCCAAGCCGTCGCGCGGTTCCGTCTTCCAGTGCCACCGCCTCGGCAAAGACGCGATGGATATCCAGTCCGATGATGCGCATTGCGACCTCCTCCTGTTAGAAGGGAGGGAGCAAGCGGGCACGCGGCATTTGCAGATCCGTGCTCTCGGCACATCCGGGCGAGCCGCAGGGGCGACCATATAACGGAACGGGCTCTCGGCCCACTGCTGTAGCTCGGTCTGCCCGCACTCACGTGCTCCCGATGCCCCAGACCCCGGACGCCATCACGATAGCAGATCCGACGCCAAAAGCACCGCCGCCATCATGCCGGATAATGGCATGGTTGAGCGCTTCATCCGGACCTTGAAGGAGCAGTGCGTGCATCGACACCGCTTCGAGAGCATCCAGCATGCGATGCGCGTCATCGGTGACTGGATTGCTTTTTAAAACGACCGCCGCCCTCATCAAGCCCTTGCCATGCGCCCGCCTGCCGAGGCATTCAGATTAGCGGCCTAACCTGAGCAGATTCCGCTGGGTCGATACACTGCAGCGCAGCCTACGCATTGCAGACATTTGCTGGCCAGAGTGGACTGGCGCATCTTGGACGCCTTGGTCTGGTGGCAGCCTAGGTCAAGCTAGGCCGCGCCCTTCCATATGTCTGGCGCAACGTACACGACGCTCTCGTCGACGCTGAGCATCACGTCGCCGTCCTGGATATTGACCTGGAGCTTCATCGCGCGGCTGGCCAGCTTGGCCAGTGCGGCAGTGTCGGCCTCCGAGAAATTGATCACTTGCAGATTGTTGAAACGGGTGGTGCCGTTCTTGACCTTGTCCCACCACACTTCAGCAGTCCGGCCGCCATAGGGGTAGATAATCACCTTCGCGGCTTTGCTGCAGGACTGCCGTATGACCTTTTCGCTCGGAAGCCCGAGTGCCACCCAAACATCGATCTCGCCGCTCAAACTCTTCTGCCAGATGTCAGGCTCATTGTCGGTCGACAGTCCTTTGGTCAGTTCCAAATTCTCGTGGGCATTTAGGGCAAAGGCGACGATGCGTACCATCAGCCGCTCATCGGTCTCCGAAGGATGCTTGGCAACGGTCAGTTTATGGGTCTCGTAATAGTGGCGATCCATGTCCGAGATCGACAGTTCGATTTTATAAATGGTGGCATTTTGCGCCATGATTTTCACAACCCTTCCAAGGTTAGGGCTGCCTACCCCGTCCGGTCGTCCTTGGGAAGCAGATACGGAGGTTACAAACAACCAAGCCACGACACAGCGCGTCGAAGGTGGGGGCCAGGGGGGGATGGCCTGGTCAGGGTTCCCGCCGGGTGGATCGCAGTCTCGGCACCAAGCAGTTCTTCAAAGGGGATCCTCGATGCTGCGCCGCGGCGCTGCACTCCGACCGTTCGCTGCGGTTGAGGTTGAACTGCGGCCTTGCGGACCAACGGCTCCACACGGCCGTAGCCAACGCAGCAGCACATTTCCTGACCAATGACTCCGAGGAACACGTACCCTCCCAGGGCGCCCTACAAGTGTAGCTCTCGAAACAATCGAATTGACTTCCCGGTCATGCGTGTCACGTTGCGCGCATCGGTTCCCATTCTGGGATCAAAAGGGAATCCGGTGCGCGGCACCCAACGTCGCAAATCCGGAACTGCCCCCGCAACTGTAAGCGGCGAGCCTCCCCCCGACAAAGCCACTGGGCAGATGCCCGGGAAGGCCGGAGGGAAGGCAGAGACCCGCAAGTCAGGAGACCTGCCGATGCCAAATCAGCAACCCAGGCGGGGTGTCCTGGAGGAGGAACGATGATCGATACGACCCAATCCGGTCTTTCACGCGCGGTTTTGCGTGCGTCGTCGTGCGCCGCCCGCCGCCCTGCCACAAGGAAAGGGCAGGGAAGATGCGCCTTCTCACGATACCCAGGCGGCGGCGGGCCGCGTTAAACGAGCATTTCGGGCTGACCCGGCGAAGCCTCGCAGCGCTCGTCATCGCGGTTATGGCATTCCCCGGCGCGGCTCTGGCCGATCCGATCGAGATTACGGACGAGACGGACACGACCGTCATTTTCGTCGATCCAGTCGACCGGATCGTGATTTTCAACACCGCCAATGGCGAATATGTCCGCGCGGTTGCGCCGGAAACCATCGTCGGCATCGACGGCGACGCGATGAGCGACCCCGGTTACTGGTCTCAAGACCTGCCGGTCGTCGGCACCGGACAGCGGGAACCGAATTACGAGGCGATCATCGGCCTGGAGCCGGACGTGGTGATCTTCCCGATCAACGGTGCCTGGGAAGAAGCCCGCGCAACGCTGGCGAGGTTCGACATTCCAGTTCTGGTCTTCACCGGCTGGGACCCGCTGCAGCGCGAATCCATCGTTACCAAGACCGGCCTGATGACCGGAAACGAAGACCAGGCCGCGAAGCTGAACGCATGGTTTGACGGACTCTACGCACGGCTTGAAGCCGGTCTGGACGGTGTCGAAAGACGCCGCGTTTTCGTAGAACACGGGGCCGATTGGCGGGCACCGATCCCCGGCTCGGGCTGGCACGATATGATCATTTCCGGCGGCGGCGACAGCATCCTCTCAGGCGTGGATATCGCCAATCAGCCCGCATCCAAAGGCTCGGTCCATGCTTTTGAGTTCGATCCCGAAGTGGTGCTGGAGGCCGATCCTGAGGTGATCATAAAGTTCCGTGAACGCGCCTATCTGGGTCAGCCGCCCGAGGTGGTGCAGGCGCATTACGCGGCTCTCTTGGAACGACCCGGCTGGAGCGATCTGACGGCTGTGAAGAACGGTGAACTCCACACCGTCGACTGGTTCGTGATGAACACCGCCGGCAAGGTGATCGGTGCGCTTTACATCGCCAAGTGGCTCTACCCCGGCGAGTTTTCTGACGTCGATCCCGACGAGGTGGCTCGCGTTTTCCTTGAAGACTTCCAGGGCGTGCCCTTTCCCGAGAACGGCTACGCCTATTCCCCTGACATGACCAACTGAGAAACCGCCGACATGAACATTCTTAATCTCCTCCGTGGCACCATCGCCGCCGCCCTGATAGCCGTTCCGGCGCTCGCTGATCCATTTGAGATCACCGATGACACCGGCCGCACCATCACCTTCGACGCGCCCTTGGAACGCGCCGTCGTCTTCAACCGCTACAACGCCGAGTTCGTCCGCGCCGTGGTCGGCATGGAAAAGATCGTCGGCGTTGATAGCTGGGTCACCCGCGACCCGACCTATTGGCCCAACCTGCAAGAGGGTATGCTGGCGGGCGAAGGTCAGAGCGAACCGAACTATGAGGCCATTGTGGCATTGGAGCCCGACGTGGTGATCTTCCCGCGCAACGGTGCCTGGGAGGAGGCGATCAAGACGCTGGAGCCGTTCGATATTCCCGTCGTTGTGCTGACCGGCTGGGACGTACTGAAGCACGTCTCCAACATCGAAAGCTTCGGCAAGATGTTTGACGAACCCGAGCGCGCCGAGCGTTTGAATGCCTTTTACACCGAGAACATGGACCTGCTGCGTACTCGACTCGACGGCGTGGACCCAAAGCCGGTCTATCTGGAGGAGAAGACGCCCTTCCGCTCGGTCCTTCAGGGGTCCGGCTGGCACGATATGATCGAGGCAGGCGGCGGTCGCAATATCTTCGGCGAGGTCGATATTGCCACCCAGCCCAAGGAACGCGGCACCGTCCACAACTTCGAGGTCGATCCCGAGGCGGTGCTGCTGGCAGACCCCGCTCTGGTCGTGAAGTTGCAACCGGGTTCCTATCCTCTGCACCCCGAGGACTTCGCGCTGGCCTTCTTTGAAGAGTTTCTTTCTCGCCCCGGCATCGATGAGGTCGCCGCCGTCCAGTCCGGCGAGGTCTATCACATGAACTACTACCTCGCGGGCGGGTGTTCGAAGATGATCGGCGCTCTCTCGATCGCTAAGTGGCTGCATCCCGATCTCTTCGCCGATGTCGATCCCGATGCCGTGATGAAGACCTGGCTCGAAGACTTCCAGGGCGTCTCCTATCCGGGTCGCTACTGGACGCAAGTCACGGAAACCGAGCTTTCGAACTGAGACCAACCCGGCGGGCGTTCTCGCGCCCGCCGCACCACTTGCGGGAAACGAACCGATGACCGATCTCACCCAGGACGCGGGCGAATCCGCGCCAGATGACCGTGATCTGAGACGCGCATACGCCATGCAGGCGGCACGCGCCGCCAGCCTGTTGACAGGTGCGCTGGTGCTGCTTCTGACGCTTGCTGTCTACGCCCTGTCGCTCGGCGCGAACGACCTGACGCTGGCTCAGGCGCTCCAGATTATCGCCAGCCCGATACTGCCTGATGGGTTGATCGCCGAAGTGACGAGCCTCCAGCAGAAAGTCGTCACCCAGCTTCGCCTGCCACGCATCGTCATGGCGGTGGTCGCAGGCGCCGGCCTGACCGTCGCGGGCGTGATGATGCAGGGGATCACCCGCAACCCGCTGGTCAGCCCCTTTACAATAGGCCTGTCTCCCGCCGCCGCCTTCGGCGCGGCGCTGGCGATCCTCTTCGGTGCCTTGGAAATGCCCGGCTGGGGCAATGCGCTGATCGTCGGCGGAGCCTTCACCATGTCGCTTCTTTGCGCCGCCATCGTTCTCGGCATCGCCGGGCTGGGCGGCACCTCGGCCACTACGATCATCCTCGCGGGTATCGGTCTGACCTATCTATTCAGCGCCCTCACCGCGACACTGCAATTCGTCGCCACCCAGGAACAGCTCGCGGCCATTGTCCACTGGACCTTCGGGTCGCTCAACGCGTCGGACTGGTATGAGGTTGCGCTGGCGGGCATCATTCTCGCGATCTCCGTCCCGGTCTTCTGGCGCATGGCCTGGGCGCTGAATGCGCTGGCCGCGGGCGAGGAGACCGCCGCCTCCCTCGGCCATGATCTCAAACGCGTCCGCCTCGCCACGGCGGTCCTCTCGGTGCTCATCACCGCAGGTATCATCTCGTTCACCGGCGTCATCGGCTTTGTCGGCCTCGTCGCCCCGCACATCGCTCGCATGATCATCGGCAATGACCACCGCGTGCTGATCCCGTTCTCGATGATCGTGGGCGCGATCCTGCTGCTTGTCGCCGACACCATCGGGCGCACGCTGTTCTCGCCTGCTGTCATCCCCGTTGGTATTGTCGTCGCCTATGTCGGCGTGCCGCTCTTCGTCCATCTCATCATACGTCAAAAAAGGAGTGGTCTTTAGATGCTCGCTATCGATGACCTCCACGCCACGCTCGACGGCAACCCGATCCTCAAGGGCATCACTCTCTCGGTTGTGCCAGGCCGATGCCTCGGCCTTCTTGGCGCCAACGGTGCAGGCAAGAGCACGATGATGAAATGCGCCGCCCGGCTGATCTCGCCCGCCAGCGGCGGGATTCGAATTGATGGACGCAGCCAGTCCAGCTACCCGCGCCGCGATTACGCCAAGCTGGTCGCCTATGTTCCCCAGCACGTTCCCGAGGACACGCCGCTTTCCGTGGTCGAAATGGTCCAGCTTGGAAGGACGCCGCATCTGACCGGCGCGCTTTCGGCAGAGGACCGCGAAAAAGTGGTCGTCACTCTCGAACGTCTGGGCATCGACAAACACGCCTTCCGCCGCGTCGGCAGTCTGTCCGGCGGCGAGCGTCAGAGGGTCGCGCTGGCTCGCGCGCTGGTGCAGGAGCCGCGCGTGCTGCTGCTGGACGAGCCCACCAGTGCGCTGGACCTCAAGCATCAGATGGAGACGATGAGCCTCGTCCGCTCGCTTGCCGAGACCCGCAACCTCGCGGTGATGATCGCCGTTCACGACCTCGCCCTTGCCGCCCGCTATTGCACTGACCTTGCCCTACTGTCGCAGGGCCGGATCGTCGCAGAGGGCGAATGGCGCGAGGTGCTGACCCAACCCGCCATCCGCACCGCCTATGACGTGGACGCGCTGGTGGGCGACGTGGACGGATTGCCCTATGTCCTGCCGCTCGAAACCGAGGCCGCCTAATGCAGAAGACAATCCTCCTCCTCGCCAAGTCCGCCATCGCCGCACGTCCCCGCGCCGAGATGGAAGCACTTGCCGAGGCCGTTGCCAAGCGCCTCGACGGGACCAACGCAACCCACGCGTTCTCCGAACAGGGATCCCCCTCGCTTCGCGAACGGCTGACCGAGCTGGCGGGTGCCGGAGTGCCGGAGATTTCCATCGTTCCTGCCATGCTTCCGATGGAGCCGGGATTCCCGGCCTGGATCGCCCGCGCCGTCCATCGCTGGAAGACGCATCATGCTGGACCCGTCCCGGTGATCCGCGTCGCCCACGCTCCGCTGGAGGCAACTGAAGAACTCGCCGATATCCTGGCTCGGCTGGCAAGCGACCCCGGCAGGGATATCGCGGAGAAACCTGCTGCCATCCCCGACCGCTCCGCCATCGCAACCCAGAAACGGCGCGTTCTCGTCTGCATGGGCGGACCCTGCAACGACGCGGCCTCTTCCAGTCTCTGGCAACACCTCCGGGCCGAACAGGACCGGCTGAAGCTCCGTGACATTGGTGACGGCATGATGAGTTGCAAAACCAGTTGCCTCGGCCCCTGCAATCTTGCGCCCGTGGTACAGGTTTGGCCCGAGGGTACGACCTATTGCGGTGTGAATGAAGCGGCTCTGGACAGGATTATCTCCGAGCACATCCTGGGCGGCGAACCGGTCGCGGATCTGCTCTATCCGCCCTCGCAGAAGAAGGTTGCGCTAAGAAGGTGAAGCCAACGCTGTCTTACGAGGGGTGGATTGCGGCGCAGGAATTAGGCATTTGTACCTAGTTCAGATCTCCAAAACCTAAGCGATAAATGGCTGCTTCCACGACATTTACGTATCGCTTATTCATCTGTGGCGAAGGACTGGTCCCCGCCCACTGCATGTGATGGCCGGCCTGACTGGTCACCGGGCAGGGGCCGCTTTGGGCTGACTGTGGCCATCGACGCCGGTATCTGGAATGGCAGCTCCGTTGGGCTCATCGAGGAGACTGCAGAAGAGAACGCATGAGGGCCGCCTACGAAGTGTACCTTGGTTCAATGAACCAACATGCGCTGACGTTCTTTGGATATTAGCAATAGAGTATCCAATAAAAAGGCACCCTTCGGCCAAAAATCAATCCTCTGGCCGAAGGGTGCTTCGTTCACATCGAAGATGTCAGGAGTTCAAATCTCTTGTCACCCACCATCCTCCTGTTGAAGAGATAGAGATCCATACGAACGCCATCCCGATGCTGGCCGCTGGCCGGGCGTCTTGCGAGGGCTGCATATCGCGATGGTCTTTCAGGCTCCGGCCCCGATCTCGGCGCTTGGTGGTGCAGGGCACCGTCAGGAATGCCGCAGTACCTTCTGATAGAGGATCAAGACCAGCCAGGGCGCGCCGATCAGGGCGGTGTAGATGCCGGCGGGCAGCAGGGCCGAGGGGGCCAGAACGCGGGTGGCGATATCGGCAAGGGTGACGAGGCCGGCGCCGCAAAGGGCAGCGCCCCAAAGCGTCACGCGGCCGCCAGAGAGGCTGTGCGCCAGCGGGCCGGAGACAAAGGCGACAAAGCTGAGCGTGCCCGCCAGCGCCACCATCGCAGAGGTCAAGAGGGCCGCGCTCAGGGCCAGAAAGGGACGCCAGAGGGAGAGGGCGATGCCCCAGCCGCGCGCCGGATCGTCGCCAAATTCCAGCCGGTCGAGAATGCGGCTCGCGGGCAGCAGCACGAGACCGCCCAGGGCCAGCGCGCCGACCGCCATCCAGGTCTCCTGCCATGTGATCGCATTCAGGGAGCCTGCAAGCCAGGCCATGGCCTGACCCGCCGCAGCCTCTCCGACGCGGATCAACAATATGCTAAGGGCGGCCGAGCAGGTGATGCCGCAGCCGATGCCGTAGAGGATCAGCCGCCGCGGATCGAGGCCTTGTTCGCGCGAGACGGAGAGGGCAAAGATCAGCGCGGTTGCGGCAAGCCCGCCCAGACCGGCGCCAATCATCGTGGCAGTGCCGGCCACCTGGGCCGCGACTCCGCCAAGGGCTGCGCCTTGCGATACGCCCAGGATGTCCGGTGCCGCCAGAGGATTGCGCAGCAGGGACTGGAACACCGCGCCGGACAGGCCGAGACCGGCCCCGATGCAGACCCCGGCCAGCACCCGGGGCAGCCGCAGGTGCCACAGGAGCAGATCGCCGTCCGGCCCCGCCCGCAGCCCCGACCAGAGCTGCTCCGGCGTGAGCCAGAGACGTCCCGTCGAAAGGCTCAGCAGCACGAGGCCAAGGAGGGCAGAGGCCAGAAGGAGCGTCCTCATCGCCGGGCTCCCAGCAGTTGCGAGAGCAGGAGCATGAAGGCCGGACCGCCGATCAGCGCCAGGACCAGCCCGATGGGGACTTCCGATGGGCGTGCTGCGACGCGGCCCAGCGTGTCGCACAGGAGCACCAGCGCGGCGCCCATCGGTGCGGCAAAGACAAGGCTCTGGCGCAGGTTCGCGCCGGTGATCGCGCGGGCGACATGGGGGACGATCAACCCGACAAAGCCGATCGGCCCCGCCAGGGCGACGGCGCCGCCGGAGAGGAGCGTCACCGCCAGAAGGGCCGCGACGGCGACAAGGGCCGGGTGGGTGCCAAGGCCGGTGGCAATATCCCGTCCGAGCGCCATGGCATTCAGGCCTCTGGCGATCAGAAGCGCGAGGCTGGCACCGCTCAGGAGAAAGGGCAGCACCCGCATCAGGGTGGCAAGATCGGACTGGCCGAGGGATCCGACCATCCAGAAGCGGTAGAGCGCGCGGCTTTCGGTCTGCACCAGCACGATGGCCGCGACAAGGGAGAGGCAGAGGGCGCTGATCGCCATGCCCGCGAGCGGCAAACGGATCGAGAGCCCGCCGGCGCCAGTGGCGGCGATGCCCCCGGCCAGCACCCAGACGGCCAGCGCCGCACTCCCGGCACCGATGCTGGCCGCCAACGCCAGCAGGGGGACGGATTGCGGCCCGAGGCCCCAGATCACCAGCACCACCGCCAGCGCGGCCCCGGCATTGACCCCCATCAGCCCGGGATCGGCCAGGGGATTGCGGGTGAGGCTTTGCATCAGCACCCCGGCCATGGCCAGCGCGGCGCCGCAGGCCATGGCGATGAGGGCCCGTTGCAGCCGCAAACCCTGGACCAGCCCGTGCAGGGGATCGGAGGCGTCAAACCGGATCAGGGCCTGCCAGACCACCGGGAGGGGCACCTCTCTGGCCCCCAAAGCCAGCGCGGCGACAAAGCCTGCAAGGAGAACAGCAAGGCAGAGAGCGCCCCTGAAAAGGAGCTTCTGAGAGGAGGGGGACACCGCGCCGAACACCAAGGACCCTGTCTGTGTAAGGAGATCTAGACGCTGGCGGGGGGCTGGCTGCCCCTGACTGGCCCATGGCCCGGCGGAGGTCAAGCGGGATGCGGCCCCGGGCCTGGGCCCTGCAATCGGCCTTGACCCTGCGGGGGCGGGCCGCTAGCCCTGTGCCGTCCAAGCCGCTGCCGAGGCATGCACCGCCAGGGTCATCTGATGCCTATGTTCCGGGAGCGGCCATGCGGATCCTGTCTGTCCTTCTCTTCTGCCTTGCCAGCCCGCTGTCGGCGGCGGATTTTCCGGTCCGCATCCAGCATTCCTATGGCGTGACCGAGGTGCCGGAGCCGCCGAAACGGGTCGTCTCGGTGGGCTATCACGAACAGGATTTCCTTTATGCGCTGGGCATTGCGCCAGTCGGCGTCCATGAATGGTTCGGCAATCATCCCTTTGCCACCTGGCCCTGGGCCGAGGCGGCACGGCAGAGCCTCGGCGCTGAGCCGCAGGTGCAGCGCGGCTTTGAGATCGACCTGGAATGGGTGCTCTTGCAGCAACCGGATCTCATCGTCGCGAGTTTTGCGCCGCTGGATACGCGCCTCTATGAGATGCTGTCCCGGATTGCCCCGGTGGTCGGGCCGCCTGCGGAGTATCCGATGTGGGGGGCGCCCTGGGAGGCGGAACTGCGGCTGATTGCGGCGGCAACCGGCACAACCGAGGCCGCCGAAGCGATGATCTCCGATCTCGACGCACGCATCGAGGCCGCAACCGCAGGGCACCCTGCCTTGCAGGGGCTGAGTGGCACGGTGGCGCATTTCTCCGGCGGGCAGATCGTCGGCTATCGCAGGCAGGATGGTGGCAATCGCCTGTTGCATCGCTTTGGCATCGAGACCCCGGATAACTTTGACGATCTGGCGGGGCCGGGTGGCAATTTCACCGTCAGCCCGGAGCGTATCGATCTCTTTGACCTCGATGTGGTGCTCTGGCTCACCGATGCGCCCTCGCGGGAGCGGATCGAGAGCCTGCCGGGCTATGACGCCCTGCGGATCACGACAGAAGGGCGGTCGATCTGGGCGGACGAGTTGCTGACCGGCGCGCTGAGTTTTCAGTCGCCGCTGTCGATCACCTGGGCCCTGGAGGAACTGCTCCCGGCGCTGGTGGCCGCAGCGGATGGCAATCCGGCCACGGGGACGGAGGAATAGGGGTAAAAACCACCGCGCCGCCATTGACCGCATAGAGGTAGTTTCCTAGCACAGGCTCAACCGAGGCGTGGATTCGATATCCCACCAAGGCAGTCCCGAGGGCACCTGCGCCCTGAATTGAAACTGCCACTGGCCCGGTATTTATCTCCTCTTGCAACCCTACCGAGGAGACACCCAGTCGGCTTTGTTGAGACTGGATCACCATGACCCACTCCTTGCTTACACGCGCGCGGCCGCGTGCCTCCAAACTTGTGCTCTTTCTGGGCACCACCCTCCTGTGCAGTGCCGCCCTGGCGCAGGAAACCCCGATCGAGCTGCAGACGATCGTGGTGACCGGCAGCGATGAGATCTCGCCGGTTTCTGGAGGCACCGGCTATACCGCCGAGGAAACCACTGCCGGTTTCAAGGGCGGCGTGCCGCTGACCGAAGTGCCCCGCGCCGTCACCGTGATCACCGCGCAGGAGATCGCCGACCGCGCGCCGGTGCAGATCGAGGATGCGCTGGCCTATACGCCCGGCGTCAATGCCTCCAACTGGGGCGTCGACGACCGCTTTGACCAGTTCATGATCCGCGGCTTTGACACCGGCACTTCCGGCCTCTATCGCGACGGGCTGATCCAGAAGAGCATCAACTTCTCCGGCTTCAAGACCGACCCCTTTATGGTGGAGCGGATCGACGTGCTGCGCGGGCCGACCGGGGTGATGTATGGTCCCGGTGATGCGGGCGGGATGGTCAATGTCATCTCCAAACGCCCCCGGTTCGAGAAATTCTCCGAAGGCCAGCTGCAATATGGCTCGCACGGGACGGCGCAGGCGGGGCTTGATCTGGGCGACAGCAATGCGGCGGGCACCCTGGCCTGGCGTCTGACCGGGCTGACCCGCAGCGGCGGCAATGAGGTCGAGGGTGCGGCGGATGATCGGCTGCTTGGTGCTTTTGGGCTGACCTGGGCGCCCACGGATCGCACCGAGGTGACCTTTCTGGGTCACTATCAGGAAGACGAGCTGGCCCCCAATATGTTCCTGCCGGTGGCGGGCGAGGATTACGATGCCAGCCTTGGCGCGCTGCCCGAGAGTTTTGTGAACAGCCAGCACGGCTTCAACCAGTTCGACACTGAAGGCTGGTCGATCGGCTATCAGGCGAAACATGAGGTCAACAGCCAGCTGACCCTGCGCCAGAACCTGCGCTACAGCGAACAGGAGACCACCTATCGCCATCTCTACTACAGCGGCATGGCCAGCGCGACCGAGATGCAGTTCTACGATTTCACCGTGTTTGAGACCGCCTCGGCCCTCGCTGTGGACACCCAGCTGGAATATCGCGGCACCCTTGGTGGCGCCGAGAACACGCTGGTCGCCGGGCTCGATTTTACCCGCCAGATCGTCGACGGCACCCAGGGCTTTGGCTCTGGCTATCTGATCGACGTGAGTAATCCGAACTACAATTTCGGCGTCAGCGATCCGGGCAACTATGTGGACCGCAAGACCACCGAGGAGCAGACCGGTCTTTATGTGCAGAACCACACGCGGTTCCAGAATGGCATCGCGATGACGGCGGGCCTGCGCAAATCCTGGGTCACCAGCGAGACGGAAAATCGCCTGAGCAGCACCACCACCGAGCAGGAGGACGATGCGCTGACCACGTCGTTGGGGGCAACCTGGGATCTGGGCAACGGGTTTGTGCCCTATGCCTCCTATGCCGAAGGGTTCACCACCAATATCGGCAGCAGCTTCAGCGGTGCGGCCTTCAAGCCGACCGAGAGCGATCAGCTTGAGGTCGGTCTGCGCTATCAGCCTGCGGGTCGCAACCTGCTGCTGTCGGCGGCGCTGTTTGACGTGACGAAGACCAATGTGCTGACCACCGATCCCAGCAATCCGGGCTTTCAGGTGCAGACTGGCGAGGTGCGTCACAAGGGGGTGGAGCTGGAAGCGCGCGGTCAGCTGACCGAGCGGCTGGCGGCGATCTTCAGCTATTCCTACATCGATGCGGAGATCACCCGGTCCAACGATGGCGATTCAGGCAATGACGCGGCCAAGGTGCCGGACCATCTGGCGGCGCTCTGGCTTGACTACAGCTTTGACGGGCGTCTCAAGGGCCTCAAGCTTGGCGGTGGTCTGCGCTATGTGGGCGAGAGCTGGGGCGACAATGCCAATAGCCGGAAGGTGGAGGACTATTTCCTCGCCGATGTCTCCGTCAGCTATGCCTGGGACGACTACCGGGTGTCGCTGGGGGTGACCAACCTCTTTGACAAGGCCTATGACGCCACCTGTGAAACGGTCTCCTATGGCTGCATCAGCGGCGAAGGCCGCGAGGTGACGCTGGCCCTGAGCCGCAAGTTCTGAGGCCTTTGAGCAGTGCAAGAGGAAAGGCCCCCGGTGCGGAACCGGGGGCCTTTCGATGCGCCAACACGAGGCGAACCGGCGTCAGCCCTGTTGCGCCTCTTCCAGATCTGCACGGAACCGGGCGTGGAACATCTGGTCGCCGATGATGTGCAGATGGTTGGTGCCCGGCACCACCGAAGCGGCGGTTGCCCGCGGGGAATAGCGTCGCCAGTCCACCAGATTGAGGCCGCGGCTCAGGCTGTCGCCGGCGCTATAGGAGCGCACCGGCACGTCAAGTTGCGCCAGCTGGTAGCGGCGGAACACCAGCGCATTGTCGATCAGCACCCAGAAGGTATGTTCGCGGCTCGACACCTCCGGCCCGTCGTGGGGCAGGGGCTCGGCCTCATTGCCGATGAAGCGCAGGAATTGCGCGTAGCACAGATCGTCCATCGCGCCGATCAGCGCGTCCCATTGCGGGCGCATCCGGGTGCGCGCCAGCCAGTCCTGCAGTGCTGCCTCCAGCTGCCCCCTCTCGCCGAGGGCAAATTCGGGCACCGCGCCGGGGGCGAAATCCCGCCCCAGATCGCAGACATCGACCATGCCCAGCATCTGAATCTCCACCTCGCCCTGCAATTGGCGCGCCGCCTCCCAGGCCAGAAGCCCGCCCCAGCTCCAGCCGAGAAAGGCACAGGGGCGGCCCCGGCTCTCGCGGCGGATGTGAGCGACGTAACCGGCCACCACCTCCGACACGGCGACGTTGAGGCGTTTTTCCTCGTTCAGCGAATGGCACAGGAAACCGGTCACAGGCTGGTCGGGATCAAGCGCGGCGGTGAGGCGCAGGTATTCGCGCGTGGAGACCAGAAGCCCCGGAAAGCAGTAGAGCATCGGGCGGCTGCCGCTGCCGCGCAGGGCAATCGCCTGCCGCCCGGTGGCGCGCCCCTCGGCAAGGCGCGCCGCCAGTTGCCGCACCGTGGGCGCGTCAAAGAGATCGGCGAGGGTGAGGGGCGTGGCGGGCCAGAGCCTGCGCATCTCGGCAATCACCTTGAGCGCGATCAGGGATGTGCCGCCGCAGTCGAAGAAATCATCCGTCACCCCAAGGGCCGGATTGCCGGTCTGCGCCCGCCAGAGAGCCAGCATCGCACTCTCCACCCCGCCCACGGGGGCGACGCCTGCGGTCGCGTGCTGGCGCGGGCCGGGCAGGGGCAGGGCGGCGCGGTCAAGTTTGGCATTGGGGTTGGTCGGCATCCGGTCCAGAACCACGAGGGCGGCGGGGATCATATGGCGCGGCAGCCGCGCCTCCAGCGCGCGCATCAGGTCTTCTTCCCGCACGACTGGCGGTGCCACCACGTAGCCGACCAGCCGCTTGTGGCCATCATCCTCGCGCAAAAGCACCAGCGCCTCGGAGACGCCGGGCTCTTCCAGCAGCGCGGCTTCGATCTCGCCCGGCTCGATGCGATAGCCGTTCAGCTTCACCTGCAGGTCGACGCGGCCCAGAAACTCGATGGTGCCATCCTCGCGCCAGCGACCAAGATCGCCGGATTTGTAAAGCCGCGCGCCCACCCGCCCGTCGAGCTCGGGCGCAAAGGGGTCGGGGATGAAGCGCTCCGCCGTGGTGCCGGGACGGTTCACATAGCCGCGCGCAACTCCCTCGCCGCCAAGGTGGATTTCCCCCACCACGCCAATCGGGCAAGGCATCATCCGCGCATCAAGCACATAGGCGCGGCGGTGCCCCACGGCGCGTCCCAGCGGCGCATAGGCGCCCTCGAATTTGGTGCCCGCGCGCACCTTCCAGACCATCGGCGTCATGATCGTCTCGGTCGGACCATAGCCGTTGATCAGGAGCGGCGCCCGCAGTTCTTCTGAAAGCAGGTCAAAGGTGCTCTGCGCCAATCCTTCGCCGCCAAAGGAATAGAGCCGCATGTCCGGGGCCTCGCCGGTCTCGCGCGCCCATTCGGCCAATTGCTGCAGATAGGTGGTCGGGATCGAGGCATTGTTGCAGCCATGGGTGCGCATGGCGGCCAGGGTCTGCTCCGGCGTCCAGAGCGGACCATCCGGGATCACCGCCGAGCCGCCCATCATCAAGGGGTTCATCCAGCGCTCGTGGCCACCGTCCGAGGAGAAGGGCAGGAAGGGCAGTTCGCGGCTCTCGGCGCTCATCTCGTAGACGCGGGCGGTATCCTGCAGATGATCGCTGAGGGGGCCATGTTCCACCGCGACCCCCTTGGGCCTGCCGGTGGAGCCGGAGGTATACATGATATAGGCGATCTGATCGCGGTGGATCTCGACCTCGGGGTCGTGTTCAGGCTGGCCCGCGCCGGGGGCATCGTCAAGGCAGAGCACATGGGCGCCGATGCCTTCGGGCAGGCGGTGGAGATAGCGGTGGCGGGTCACCACCACGGCGACGCCCGCATCGGTCAGGATATGGTGGTTGCGGCTTTCGGGATGGTCGGGTTCAACCGGGATATAGGCGCCGCCTGCCTTCAGCGCGGCAAGGATCGCCATCACCGCCTCCGCCCCGCGTTCCACCATGATCGCCACCGGCACCTCTGCCCCGACGCCAAGGGTCAGGAACCGATGGGCCAGCTGATTGGCGCTGCGGTTGAGGCGGTCGTGAGACCAGTGCTCCCCCGCCGAGATCAGCGCGGTTTTCTCCGGGGTGAGGCGGGCGTGATCGGCGATCAGCGCCTGCACCGGGCGGGGGTCGTTTTCTGTCGTATCGGCATAAGGCGCCGACAGAAGGTCCAGCTCCTCGCGGTGCAAGAGCGGGATGCGGCCCAGCGGCAGGCCTGGGGTTTCGACACTCGCGCGCAGGACACGGGCCAGATGGCTCAGCAGCCGTTCAATGAGCGCCGGTTCAAACAGGTCACGGGCATAATTGGCGCGCAAGGAGAGGCTGCCATCGCGGCGCACCTGCGCGATCAGCAGGCATTCGCCCTGCGCGGCGGGCTCTGGCGCATCAAGGCGGGTCACGCCTGCGGGCAGGTCCTGTTCGGTTTGCACATGCAGGGTGATGGCCCCCATCACGTGCCGGTCTGCCCCTTCGCGCCGCAGCATGTCCTGGACCAGTTGCGCCGAGGGCAGCGCCTGCGCGTGGGCCTCCTCCATCGCCACCATCGTGTGACGCAGCGCGTCGTTGAAGGGCGCGCTTGGGTCCAGAGTGAGGCAGAGCGGCAGAATATCCTCGCTGCGCCGCAGGCTGGAAGGCCGGGAGGTGCCAAGGGCAAAGCGCAGGCGGCTTTGGCCGCAATAGCGCATCAGCACAAGGCCGAGGGCGGTGGCGATCTGCGCCTCAAGGGGGGCGGCGGTGTCAGCAAGGGCGCGGCCGGTTTCGCTGTCGAATGCAAGTGCTGCCGACGCGCGCGCGGTGCCTTCGCTGCCGCCATAGCGATGAGGCAGGCGCGCGTTGAGGATGTCGCTGTTCTGCAGGCGGGCCCGCCAGTGCTCCAGCCGCAATCGCTGGCTGTCGCTGGGCAAGACCGTCGGCTCTGGGGCCGCAGGGCGCGCGCTGGCCCCGCCGATGAGGGCCGCCGAAAAGCGGGCCGCGATTTGGTCGAGGCGGCCACAATCCGCCAGCACCGGATGCAGGGCCACCCCCAGCGCGCCGCCCCTTTCCGAGGTGGCTAGGTAGACGGTCGCCAAGGGGCCGCCATCGAGGCTGAAACTAGTCTCGGCAAGGGCCGTGGCGATATCGCCCTCCGGCACTTCGATGGGGGCAATGTGATGGGCCTTGTCTGCGTGTCGCTGGAAGGTTCCACCCGCTTGGCGCTGCAACCGCGTGGCAAAGACGGGGTCCTGCGCGATCATCTCCGCCGCAGCATGGCGAATGGTCTCTGCGCTCCAGCGGGTATCAAGGGTCAGGTGCAGGTGCTGCACCGCAAAGGGCGCCAGTTGTCCCACCTGATCATGGGCACAGATCTGCGCTTCGGCGAGGGTGAGAGCCTGCAAGGGGGTCTCGGTGGCGCGGGGGACTAGGGCGGTGTCGGCGATCATGCCATCACCTCCTTCAGCGCGGCGGGGCGCGGGTCCTGCCAGAGGGCTTCGATACGGGCGAGGCAGTCCGCATGAGGGGCCGGGGCGCTCTCCGCCTGCCAGCCGGCGGGCACCGGCAGGGCGGCGGGCCAGACCGACCAGCGGTCTTCGATATTCTTGACGCAGATCCAGAGATCGGGGGCGGGGTGGGTCATCGGGGCTCTCCCATAAGTACCTGTTGAACCCGAGACGGGCGGGGCAGCGGGAAATTCACGCCCCGGAGGAAAAAAAGGCGCGCGGGCCGGGTGAATTTCGGCGGTGATCCCGCGTCCCTTTTGCGCAGGACCCCTCAAGAGGGGCTGCACACCGACAGCCCTTTTCCGGATATCTCCGCCATGCCCCAACTCACGCCTCTCGACCTCGGCAGTCCGGCGCTCTGTCGTACGCTCTTGCGGATTGCCCTGCCCATGGTGGGCGGCCTGACGATCAATGCCGCGCATCAGGGGGTGGATGCCTATTTTGTGGGCCAGCTTGGGCCCGAAGCGCTGGCTGCGGTCAGTCTGGCTTTACCTGTGGCCGGGGTCACCGCGGCGATCGGGGTCGGCCTTGGTGTCGGTTGCGCCACCCATGTGGCGCGGGCCCTGGGGGCCGAGGAGCGGGGCCGGGCCGGGGAGGTGGCCTCTGCTGCGATGGGGCTTTGCCTTATGCTGGCGGGCGCGGTTGCCTTGGGGCTCTGGTCAACGCGCTCGGGGTTGATTGAGCTGCTTGGCGCAGGCGCAGAGGTTGCCCCCTTGGCCGAGGCTTATCTTGCGATCCTGGCGATGTCTGCCGGCCTCGGCATGGTGCAGATCCTCTGCGATTTCACTGCGATCGGCGAAGGCAATGCGCGGTTCAGCCTGATGAGCCTGTGCCTTTGTTTCAGCCTCAACATCTGCCTTGATCCGCTGCTGATCTTCACGGCGGGGCTTGGGGTCACTGGCGCGGCACTGGCAACGGTGCTGGCGCAGCTGGTGACGCTGAGCCTCTATCTTTGGTACTTCGCCCGCCACAAAGGCGCGCTGCGCCTGCGTCCGAGCCTTGGCCGCCGGGCCCGCGCGCAGCTCTGGCCGATGCTGCGGATCGGCCTGCCCGAGGCGGGGTCGGTGCTGCTCGCAAGCCTTGCCTTTGTGCTGCTCTATCGGCTTGCGGGCCAGCTTGAAGGCGCGGCGGGGCAGGCCGGCTTGGGCATCGCCCTGCGTCTGTGGCTGATGGCCAGCCTGCCGATCGAGGGTTTCTGTCTCGGCGCGCAGCCGCTTTTGGCCCATGCGGCGGGGCGGGGTGATCTGCAGCGGCTGGTGCAGGCTGGCTATTGGATCACCGGCATCGTGGGGATGGCGTCCCTTGGGATGGCTGCACTGGGCTCGCTTGCGCCGGAGGGGCTGGTTCAGCTGTTCAGCGCTGACCCGAGGGTCGCGGCGCTGGCTGTTCCAGCCCTCGGGATGCTGGCACTCTCCTTGCCCTGCGTCGCCCTGCGCCATGCGACGCAGGTGCTGCTGCAGGCCACCCTGCGGGTGCAACTGGCCGCCCTTCTGGCCCTCGCGCCGCTCGGCTGGCTGCTCTTGCCGCTGCTGGTCGGGCTGGTCCCGCCTCTGGGCTTTGACGCGCTCCCTCTAAGCCTTGCAGTCGCCGCGATCCTGACCGGCCTCGGCGCGGCGCTGATCCTGTGGCTTCTGTCCCGCCCCTCACCCCTCGGAGTTTTCCAATGAAAGACCACCCCTCCTCCTCTTCGAACGATCTGAACCGCCTGACCGAGGCGCTGATCGCACCGCACGACCCGATGCCGCATGACGCCAGTTCGGTGCCGATCTTCCAGACCTCCTCCTTTCTGTTTGATCGTTACGAGGACATGGCGGCGGTCTTTGCCGGCCAATCCGACCGCTATATCTACACCCGTGGCAACAACCCCACGGTGGCAGAGCTGGAGGCGCTGATTGCCCGTCTCGAAGGGGTGGAGGCCGCGCGCGGTTTTGCCTCGGGCATGGCGGCGATTGCGGCCGCGGTGCTGCCCTTTGTCGAGGCGGGCAGCCGGGTGGTGGCGGTCGACAACCTTTATTCCGATGCCTTCCGACTGTTTGAATGTGTGCTGAAGAAATTCGGAGTCACCACCGACTATGTCGATGGAACCGACACAGAGGCGGTGCTGGCGGCCTTGCCCGGTGCCAGCCTGATCTATCTGGAAAGCCCGACCTCCTGGAGTTTCACCACCCAGGATCTGCGCGCCATCGGCGCCGAGGCGCGTCGGCTTGGGGTGATCTCGGTGATCGACAACTCCTGGGCGACGCCGCTGTTTCAGCGTCCGGCGGACTTTGGCATCGACCTTATCGTCCATGCGGCCTCGAAATATCTGGCGGGGCATTCCGACACCATCGCCGGGCTGGTGGCGGGCCCCAAGGCGCTGATGGACCGGATCAACCACGAGGCCTATCACTATCTCGGCGGCAAGATGTCGCCCTTTGATGCCTGGCTGGTGCTGCGGGGCATGCGCTCGCTGCATCTGCGGATGAGCCGCCATTGCGAAAACGGTCTCGCCCTGGGGCGGGCGCTGAGCGCCCATCCGGCGGTGACCCGGGTGCGGCATCCGGCCTTTGAGGCCCATCCCGGCAATGCCTGCCTGTCGGGCTACGGCGGGCTTTTTGCCATTGATCTGGACGAGAGCGTCGACATCGCGCGCTTTACCAATGCGCTCAGGGTGGTGAAGATCGGCGTCAGCTGGGGCGGGCCGGAGAGCCTGGTGATCCCGGCGCAGGCGGCCCTTGGTCTTTCTGGCGCGGCGAATGTGTTCCGGCGCTTTGGCACCCCCAAAGGGTCGGTTCGGATCGCGGCGGGGCTTGAACAGGGCGGCACCTTGGTAGAGGACGTGCTGAACGCCATCGAGGAGGGACGCCGATGACTGAGATTGAACCCCTCGCCGAGGGAGACACCTGGGGCGGGGCGCGCTGGTACGACCTTGCCGACCGCGAAACGGGTGCGGTGCGCCGGGTCTTTCTGTGGCAGCCGCCGCAAAGCGCGGGGGAGGTGCCATCGCAGGGCTGGCCGGTGCTCTACATGACCGACGGCAATGCGGTGATTGCCACTGCGATTGATGCGATGCGGGCGCAGGCCTGCTACCCCTCGGGCACCAATACCGGCTGGGGCGTCCTGGTGGCGGTCGGCTATCCCACCGAGGAGGCCTATGACCCGTTCCGCCGCAGCTGGGATCTCGGCCCGCCGCCGGGGCAGAGCTATCCCCCCTTCTGGGAGGGTGGTGACGTGGTGCGCACGGGGGGCGGTGCAGAGATGGCGCGGTTCCTTCTGGAGGATGTGCGTCCTTTTGTGGCCGCCAAGGTGCGGGTGAACCCGGACCATCAGGGGCTGTTCGGCCATTCCTTTGGCGGGCTCTTCGCGCTCTGGCTGCTGTTTCAGGCCCCGCGCGCCTTTCGCCACTGGATTGCCGCCAGCCCGGCGATCACCTGGGAAGAGAGCTTCCTTCTCGACCATCTTGCACGGTTTGATGCGGGCGCGGCGCGGCCCTTTGTGCATCTGTCGGCGGGCGAGTGGGAGGGTGACCAATTGGCCCCCTTTCAGCGGCAGGCAGAGGATGCGGCAAAACGCCTGCAGGACAAGGCCAAGACGCGCACGATTGCCGCTGCACAGGAGATGGCCGCAGCCCTTGCCGCGCATCCCGGTGTGACTGCCGAATACGAGACCTATGCCAGTGAAAACCACATGTCGGTGCTGCCGGTGGCGGTGAACCGCGCGGTGCAGCGGGTCTTTGCCCTCGGCTGACACAAGGGACGCGGGCCGGGCAAAAAACTTTGCACGGCCCGCAGGTTTCGACTGAATTTCCCGCGCCCGTCTTCGTCTCATTCCCAGGCCCACACCTAAGGGTCGAGACCTGCGAATGGAGGAAGACGTGTCGCTGGATAGAATGACCTCTCAGCCTGGGCGGGTTCATGCCCGTCGGCGTGGTGATCTGCTCACCGTGTTTGGGGATCACGGGCCGCTGGACCTGGCTGTCACCCATCTGGGGGAGGGGCGGCTGGAGCTGAGGCCCGGGGTGGCGGCGCTGCCGGATCTGCCCCAGACTCTGGCCGCCTGCGAAGCCCTGACCAATCATGCCTCCGAGGAGGTGCTGGTGGTCCTGAACCGCAGCCTCTGGAAGGGCCGCGAGGCAGAGCTCCTCGCCTCTGGTGCGGTGCGGGTGCTTGACGCAGAAAGCTTGGGCGTCTTTCCGGAATTGCTGTGGCAAGTGCCCACCCTCTGGCTGCCGGAGCCGCACTTTCCCTGTCCGCAAGTGATGATGCCGGGGCCCCATGGGGCGCATCCCTTGCGCGCGGCAAAGCCGCAAGGCAGGCTTTATCAGCGGTTCATCCCCTGGCTCGATCAGGAGTTCAGCCTGCGCAGCCTCGATACCGAGGCGGATCTGGAGCTGTTCCATCGCTGGATGAACGACACGCGGGTTGCGGCGTTTTTCGACGAGGCCGGCACGCGCGATCAGCACCGCGCCTATCTCGGGCGCATGGCTGCAGATCCCCATATCATGCCGGTGCTGGGCTGTCTCGACGGTGAGCCCCTGTTCTATTTCGAACTCTATTGGGCGCGCGAGAACCGCATCGGGGCGCATTACGAGGCCGGGGCCTGGGACCGGGGCTGGCATGTGCTGGTGGGAGAGGAGCACGCACGGGGCGCGGATTACATCACCGCCTGGCTGCCCTCTTTGATGCACTACATGTTTCTGGCCGAGCCGCGCACGCAGGCATTGGTGGGGGAGCCCGCCGCAAGCCATGTGCAGCAGATCCGCAACCTGACCCGATCCGGGTTTGCCCGGGTGAAGGATTTTGACTTTGCCCACAAGCGCGCGGCGCTGGTGCGGCTGGAGCGCGATCATTTCTTCAAATCCCGCCTCTGGGCGCGCCCGGAGCCGACAGACCCCGGTCGCCCCCTGCGCCTGTCCTGTTCTGCCCTGTTGCACCAAGGAGCCGCGCAATGACCGACCCCATCGAGACTTTCGACATGCTGGGCCTTGGCTTTGGTCCCTCCAACCTCGCGCTTGCGATTGCATTGCAGGAGCGCGCCGCGCCGCTCAAATCGCTGTTTCTTGAGGCCAAGCCGAGTTTCGCCTGGCACCCCGGCATGTTGCTCGACAATGCGGATATGCAGGTCTCCTTCGTCAAGGATCTGGTGACCCTGCGCAATCCGTCCAGCCCGTTCACTTTCCTCAGTTATCTGCACGCGAAGGGGCGGATCGAGCGGTTTGTGAACCGTAAGACCTTCTTTCCCAGTCGCCATGAATTCAACGACTACTTCGCCTGGGTGGCGGCGCAATTGCCAGAGGCCTGCGCCTATGATCAGCGGGTCACGGCGGTCCATCCGGTGCGCGGCAAGGGGCACAGGGTCGAGGCGCTGGAGGTGGTCACCACCGACGCCGCGGGTGCCACGACCACGCGGCGCACGCGGGATTTGGTGCTGGCGGTCGGCGGGCAACCTCATATCCCCGAGGTCTTTGCCCTGCTTGGCCAGGACCAATCCGTGCTGCACAGCGCCGCCTATGTGACCCAAGGCAAACCGCGCCTCGCGTCTCGCCAGACCCCCATGCGCGTCGCCGTGATTGGCGGCGGGCAGAGCGGGGCGGAGATCTTCTGGGACCTGGTGAATGATCCGGCGCGGCCGCAGGTGGATTTTCTGGTCCGGGGTCAGGCACTGAAACCCTCGGACGACAGCCCCTTTGTCAATGAGATCTTCGACAGCGCCTTTACCTCCGAGATCTTCCACCGTTCTGAGGCGGAGCGCGCGGGGTTCCTGGCGGACTATGCCAATACCAATTACGCGGTTGTCGACGGCGATCTGATCGCGCAGATCTACGGGCTGTTCTACGAGCAGGAGGTCACCGGCGATGAGCGTCACCGTCTGCTGCGATCAACCCGGATCGAGGCCGCTGAGGCCCGGGACGGCGGGGTGGAGCTGAGTATCCGCCAGACCGGCGCGCCGACGCAAGAGCGTTACGATCTGGTCATTCTGGCCACCGGATACAGGCGGCGACTGCAGGAGACGATCCTGTCGGATCTCTCTGCCTGGTTCCTGGCCGAAGAGGCGGATCGCGGCTACCGCCTTCCGACGGTCGAAGGGTTCCAGCCCCGGATCTTCCTGCAGGGGTTTTGCGAGGAAACGCATGGGCTGAGCGATACCTTGCTGTCGGTTCTGCCCCTGCGCGCCCAGGAAATCGCCGAGGGGTTGACGGGGGCGCGACCCGCGCGGGCCCGGGTCCTGACCGCCGCGGAATAGGGTGCTCCGGACGGGCGGATTTCGGCCGGTTCCGGCCCGTCCCTGCGCAGGATCCGTTTGACCCGGGACCGGGGGGAGGATATCAGGCTAGCACAACCTAGGGTAGAGAATCTCAGGCAGTATCCCCTTCTTTCCAAACAGGGCCGTACCGCTTTCGGCTTGCCACCCTAGGATCCGCCATGTCCCACCCGAGCGAAATGCCGGTGTGCGACCTGCTCATTCGCGAGCTGGTCGTGCGCCGCAAATTGCACCTATGCGAAGCGTTGAAGCTGGTGCGCCAAAAAGAAGCCGCAGAGGATGTCCTGCAGAACACCGCTGTGAAATGCCTGACAAAACCACCGCGCACCCGGCCGGTGAATCCAAGGTGCTATGTCGCCCAGATGGTCCGCAACGCGTCGATCGACTATCTGCGCAAACATCGCCGTGAGCTGCCGACGGATTTTGATGATGACGCCCAGTCTGCCCTCGCCGGGTCGACGCCGCTCTGCGGGCGGGTGCATCTGGAAGACAAGCAGGCGCTGCGGGTCCTGGCGCAGGCCCTGCAGACCCTGCCGGAACGCAAGCAGCAGATCTTTTTGCGGCATCGCCTGGCCGAAACACCTCAGAAGGACATTGCCGCCGATCTGGACCTCTCGCCTGCCCGGATCAACGATGTGGTGCGGCAGGTGCAGAGTTTCTGCAGTTCGGCGGTCGAGCGCCTGGAGTGATGCGCGGCACAGGGCCTTGAAGCCTGTCGCCCGGGCGCAGGGCCACCCGTCTCCCGCCCGCAGGCGGAGGGCTTGCGGCCGCAGGTCCGGTGGACAATGTGGCGCAAGCCCCCGCTGCGATCAGAGGGCGCGATCAGACAGTGCGATCAGAGGGCGCGATCAGAGGGCGTTCAAGCGACGGATCTTTTCCACCGCCCGTTCGGTTGCTTCCTGATAGCCGATGGGTTCGAAGAAGCGCCCGTTGCGATCAAACAGCAGGATATTGGCCGAGTGATCCATCGTGTAGCCGCCGTCCTCCAGAGGCACTTTGCGCGCATAGATGCGAAAGGCGCGGATGGCCTTGTCGACCTGGTCCGGCGTGCCGGAAACACCCTCGACCCCCGGTGCCCAACTCACGTAATCGCGCAGCTGGTCCAACTGGTCGCGCTCCGGGTCCACGGTGACGAAGAAGACCCGGATCTGCCCCTCCGGGCCCAACTCGTCCTGAAAGGCGGCAATGTCCCCGAGACTGGTCGGGCAGACCTCGGGACAATGGGTGAAACCAAAGAAGATCGCGGTTGGGGCGCCTTTCAGCGTCTCTTCGGTAAAGGCTGCGCCGGAGGTGGTGGTGAGGTGATAGTCGCCGGGGCCGATCACCTCTGCCAGGCTGTCGTTGACACTGGGCACGCCCCAGCGAGACCAGGCGAGGGGGATGAGGGCCAGCAGAACCAGCCCCCAGAGCACCCCGATCAGCGCATATTTGCGTCGGGTCGTCATGGCTGCCTCACTTCGATGCGTGGCCGCCATGCGCGGCATGATCACCGTGCGCCTTGGCATTGATCGCACCGATGGCGAGAGGCAGGGTCACCGCTCCGGCCTGCTCGAAGGTCAGGGTGACCGTCACGGTCTCGCCTTCGACCAGGGGCTGCTTGAGGTCCATGAACATCAGGTGAAAGCTGCCGGGCTTTAGCGTCACCGTGGCGCCGGCCGGGATCGGCAGCCCCTCGGCCAGCTCACGCATCTGCATGACATCGCCCTTCATCGCCATCTCGTGCACTTCCATGTGACCTGCCACCTCGGAGGAGGCACTTACCAATCGGTCAGGGGTCTCGCCCGTGTTGGTGATGGTCATGAACCCGCCGGCCACCGGCGCGTTGGGCAGGGTTGCGCGGGAGAAGGCGCCGCTGATTTCCAAAGCCCCGAGGGTGATGGTATCCGTGGCCGCCTGGGCCGCATCTGCCGCATCGTGCCCATGCCCATGCCCGTGGTCCATCTCTGCCGCGACAACCGTCACCTTCGGCGCGGGGTTGGGCAGGTCATGCGAGCCTGAGGTATCGGTCCAGTCCGCGGTGCCGCTGGCGCAGGTCTGCACGGCGGGGAAATACATCACTGTGCCGGGGGCGATATCCGCGCCAAAGGTGCCCCGCACGGTGAATTCGTCATACCAGCCATCTTCGAGATTACCGCCGGACCAGGTCACCTCGCGCAGGCCCTCGGTCATTTCGGTGCCGTGATTGTTATAGGGCGTGGCATAGGTGCCGGTCGCCGTGCTCAGATCCCACCCCGCCTTGGGCATCGGTTTTGCCGCGTAAAACCCATCGGGCAGGGTCAGGTGCACCGTATGGGTCGCCTCTCCCTTGCAGCCATGCGGCACGCGCAGGGTGATCTTGGTGGTGCTGCCGGCCCGGACCTCTTTCTGTTCCAGGGTGGCATGGGCGAAGGCGGGACCGGCAGCAAGCAGGAGTGCTGCGGTGAAAGCGAGTGTTTTCATGTGGATGCTCCAAAGGACGCGCGCGCGGACGCACCGCAGCCTGCGCTGTCTGGCGGCGGGAAAGGCCGCGGTATCTGGTCGAAGGGCCCGTGTCCGACGGTAGGAAGACGGGCGGTGATCAGATCAGAGCGGGGGGCGCACGCGGCGAGCGTGCATGGTCGCGGGCCTGCGCCGCGCGGTGCAGGTCCTCGGCGTGCCGCCAGAGGTCAAATGGCAGCAGCTCGCGCGCCACGTCGGGCAGGGCCGGTACGTCGGTTTCGGGCAGGAGCGTGCAGAAGGGACAGCTGTGGTCATGCGCGGCATGGGCGTCGCCGCACAGGTCGGCGAGGGTATGGCCCAGCTGCTGCACCTCCGCACGGTCGAGGTCATGGCTTGTCGGCGCCATGGCCGCGGCAGAGAAGGCGCTGCCGACAATCAGCAGGCCCACCGCAAGGCAAAGGATCAGATTGTGGCGCAGCCCCCGAGTCATGGCCCGACCCTATACCGCAGCATCGCGAAAAGGCCAGTGGCAAGGCGGAGTGTGACATTTTGCGCGCTGCGGGGCCGGGCACGATCAGCAGTCCCTTTGGCTCGGCAGCGGCGTCATAGGCGGTCTCACTGAAATAGCGCGAATGGGCTTTCTCGCCATGGATCAGCAGGATCGGGCGCGGCGCGATCTCGCGGATGGAGGCGAGGATCGGCATATTCATGCAGGACAGCGGGTTGGTCACCGTCCAGGCGGCGTTGGAGTTGATCGCGCACGGGGGAAAGCCGCGCTCGGCCCGGGTCTGCGCATAAAGACCCGAGGCCTGTTCCTTGACGCCGCCGAACGGGCCGCTGATCGCCAGGGCCGACAGGCCACTGTCCCCGCGGTCCTTCGGCAGGGAGAGATCGCCGGTCAGGGTGATCCCTTACCGGTTGGTAAGGCGCGCCTTCTCCTGATCGACGCGGTCGCCTTTCGGAAACGTATTGTCCCAGTCTTCTGCCATGGTCTCTGCCCTTGCGGTTGCGGTGTTGAGTGAGGGACCCGTGGCGATGGGGACCACGCCCACGCCGGTGATTTGCAGCATGGAGCGACGGTCGAACGCCTGTGCGGCCTTGGTGCGCTGGAGGGGGAAGGCATGGGGGGGGCGCCTATTGGGGAAGGGCTGCGCTGGGGGTGGGCTTGGCATGTGCTGACCGATGCGGTTCCGGGCACCGCCCGCGATCGACAGGGCGAGGCCGCCTGCGACGGTTGCGATGATCGCCCCGGCGTCCTGCCACAGCCCGCTCAGGACGGCCCCCGGAGGCAGTGATGACATGAGCACGGCCACCATCCGGCTGCCCCTTGGGTCCGTCTGGCAGGGGGGAACGCGGGCATCGCTCATGTCTGTCGCCTCCGGGCTCTTCTGGTGTCGAAGTTCTGGCGGAGCCATCGCTATGTGGTTGGGCGCTATGAACTGCATGGACCAATCGATCCGGTCGACGACTGATTTCAATGACCTGATGTGGTTCCGCGTTGTTTACGCGGAACGCAGCTTTACCCGGGGCTGCGGCCAGGATTGGCCTGGCCCGGTCCACCTTGAGCCATACCATCAAGCGGCTGGAAACCAATCTTGGCCTGCGGCTGTTGAACCCTACGACCCGCAGGAACCCCGCGCTTGACGCTGCCGGATCACGCCTTTCAAACGGTCGTCTGGCCCAGGGTGACACCTGCTCTTCCGCACCATCCCGATGTCAGGATCGAGTTCCGCCTCGACAGCGGATTTTGCAATATCGTCGAGGAGGGGTTCGATGCCGGGGCGCGGCTGGGTGGAAGCGTGGAAAAGGACATGATCGCCCTGCGCATCGGTCCGGACTGGCGCATGATCGCCGTGGCGGCACCGGCCTATCTGGCGTCCCGCGAGAGGCCAGTGCATCCGCGCGACCTGCTCGATCAGGACTGCATCAACATGCGGCATCAGATCCGTGGCAGAGATCCGTCCTTCGGTGCGCCTGCCGCCCATAGGTTGCGTGACCCTGCGGTGCTGCGCGGATAGGCGGTGCGCCCCTGCGGTCGGAGAACTTTGTCTCAAACAGAGATAAAACTGTTGCCTGACCAAAAATCATCCCTCTACTGTCGAGTCATAGCGACAGGTATTGTTCATGATTATTGATGTTCTGCGGCGGTGGTCCGCATGGGTATGACTGGCCTTGACACCAAGGTCCCGGGCCACCGACCGGTGGTCATCGTCTCGACGGTTCTGCCGCGATGGATCGCGGATTTCGGCTCCGTCAGCACCTATTTTTCCAAGGCCGGGCATGGGGTCACGCTGTTTGCGCCAAGGCCGGAGCAAACCGCCAGTACCGGCTGGCGCAGCCCGGAAGCGATCGCCGAGGCTCAGGGTCGGCTGCCGCCGGCGGTGGACCTGCGATACCTGCCGGGCGACAGCACCCATGAAGCGGGTCTGACCGCGGCCCTGCGCACCCAGCTGGAGAGCCTGAGGATCGCCCTGCAGCGCCCGCGCCCGCTGGTCTTTTTGTGGAATCCCTACGCCATCGTCATGTTCGGCCCCATCCTGCGGCTGCTCGGCGTGCCGGTGATCTTCATGGTCACCGGGCTTGGCTGGACCTTCAGCGCCGAGGCGCAGACCTCCCTGCGGCGACGGGTCATTCACGCGGTCTACCGGCTGGTCTTTCGCGGCAGGCGGCACCGGATCCTGGTCCACAACAAGGACGACAAGCAGGTGCTGGTGGAGCGGTTCTCGATCCGGCCGCAGCAGATCTATGTCACGCCCGGCTGTGGCGTCGATCCCGCGGAGTTCCCCTTTGTCGACGCACCGCAGCCCAGCCCGCGACCCATCGTGCTGGTGCCGGTGCGGCTGCTGAAGCAGAAGGGGGTGCTGGATGCGGCGGAGGCATCGCGTCTGCTCAGCGGCAGGGGGATCGATCACGAGATGTGGTTCACCTCCAACCCGGATCCGACCCATCCCTCGGCGCTGACCGCGGAGGAGATCGAGGCGACTAAGGCGCGCTGCCCGGATGTGCGGTTCAAGGGCTTTCAGGCCAGCCTGGTCCCGCTCTATGCCCAGGCGGCGGCGGTTTGCGTGCCCACCTACTATCAGGAAGGGCTGCCGACCGCGCTGCTGGAGGCGGCGTCGATGGGGCGGCCGATCGTCACCTGTGACAATTGGGGCGGGCGGGATTTCATCCGCGATGGGCTGGACGGTCATCTGGTGCCGCCGAAGTCGCCGGAGGCGCTGGCGGCGGCGCTGGGACGGATCCTGACCGTTCCGCCCCATGCGGAGCGTCTGCGGCGCTCGGCTCATCAACGGTTTCTTGACGGTTTTACCAAGCAGCACATGCTGGAGATCACCCTGACCGCCTGCCGGGACCTGACCGAGGACATGCTATGAGCGCCCTCTGGGACGGGGCATTGATCATGGCGGGGGGCCAGGGGTCGCGGATGCGGAAATCGGGGGCGGATCGGCCCAAGCCGCTGGTCGAGGTGGCCGGGGTGGCCTTGATCGAGCGCAACCTGCAACAGCTCCTCAAGCACGGCAGCCGCCGCATCTTCGTCTCCGTCTCGGCGGATGCCGACGCGATCCGCGCCTTTGTGGAGACCCGGCTGATGGATCTGGCGCAGTGTTGTGGGGCCAGGCTCGAAATCCTGACCGAGACCCGGGCGCTGGGCAATATCGGCGCGATCCGGCTGTTGCCGCCGGAGATGCAGAGCACGCTGGTGGTCTATGCCGACAACCTCAGCACGCTGGATCTGGCGGCGATGGCGCGGCATCACCATGATGCCGGGCGGCCGATGACCGTGGCGACCCATGCCGAACCTTTTCGGATGCCCTATGGCGAGGTCTCGCTGGCGGCGGATGGCGGCCTCTTGGCCTATAGGGAAAAGCCGGTGCGGCAGGTGATGGTCTGTTCGGCCTTTGCCGTGGTCTCTCCGGAGGCCTGCCGTCAGGTGCCAGAGGCGAGGGCCTTCGGGATATCCGAGCTTTGCCGGGCCCTGATCGCGGCGGGACCGGGGGTGACGGGCTTTGCGCATCAGGCGCCCTGGATCGATGTCAATGACCTGGGCGATGTGGCGCGGGCGGAGGATCTGGTGGCTGCCACGCCGGGGTTTGACCTCTGGGCTCCGCCGCAGGTGCGACGGCAGGAGGTGGTCTTTGCCTCTGCGGGCGGTGTCCTGCGGGCGCTGGAGGGCGATGTGCCGGCATCGGCGCGCCCGGTGGTCGACCATGTGCCAGCCGGGACGCGCGCCCTGTGGCGTGGCTATGTGCTGCCGCCGGAGGGCGGCGCCGGGGCGGCCGAGGACAGGGGGCACTCCGCCGGGATCGTGCGGCAGCTGCGGCGCCTTCTGGACAGCGGCGGCCTGTCGTCGCGGCGCGCCGAGGCTCCTCTGCCATGAGACGGGTGGCCTTGACCGGGGCGGGGGGGCTGGTGGGCACCGCCCTGCGCGCCACCCGGCCTGCGGATCTGGATTTGCGAGGCCAGACCGGGGCGGATGCGCCCGAGGCGGGTCTGCGGATCGCCGATGTGACGGATGCCGCCGCGATGGCGGAGCTGCTGGAGGGGGCGGAGGTGCTGCTGCATGTGGCGGGGCCGCCCTCGGTTGCGGCCTCCTTTGTCGATCCGGCAGGATGTGCCGCCGCCCATGTGGTGGGCACCGCGACCCTGCTGCGGGCGGCCGTGGCGGCCGGGGTGCGCCGGGTGGTCTATCTCTCCTCTGCCGAAGTGTACGGCCGCGGGGGGCAGTCGGTGCGCGAGACACAGAACCTGGCCCCGCGATCCCCCTATGGCGCGGCCAAGCTCGGCGCGGAGGCGCTGTGCCAGGCAGCGCATCGTGCGGCACAGCTAGAGGTGGTCATCCTGCGGCCCTTCTCGGTCTATGGCGACCGGCTGCGCCGCAACAGCGTTCTGGGCGATATCTTCAGCCAGTTGGCCGCGGGCCAGAGCCGCATTGCGCTGCGGGATCCAGGACCGGTGCGCGACCATGTCCATGCCGAGGATCTGGCCCGGGCGATCTGGACCGCCGCCCAGGGACCGGATGCGGGAGATGAGGCGGAACTGTTCAATATCGGCTCCGGGCAGGGGGTCAGCGTCGGGACCCTGGCGGAAATCGCCGGTGCAGCCCTGGGGCGCCGCGTGGAAGTGGTGGCCAGCGCCGCGCCCGACAGGCCGGGTGCCGCCGATATTGCCGAACTGGTGGCCGATATCACCGCTGCCCGCAGGCACCTTGGGTGGACGCCGGAGATCGCGTTGGAGCAGGGGCTGCGGCGGGCCTTCGACCGCTTCTGCAAGGGCTGCGACGGGGGCGCGCGATGAAGGTTCTGGTGACCGGTGCGCAGGGGTTCATCGGGCGCTATCTCTGTGCGCATCTGCTGGCCTGCGGGCATGAGGTGGTCGGGTTGGGCCGCTCGCCCGAGACCGAAGGGTTCACCCATCATGTCGGCTGGGCCGGACGGCAGGTGGCAGCCCCGCTGCCGAGGGCGATGCAGCCCCTGTTCCGCAGCAGCGCCTATCGCTACCGCGCGCTGGATCTGACAGATGCGGAGGCGCTGGCCGACAGTCTGGACGGGGCCGGGTTCGAGGTGATCTATCATCTCGCCGGAGCGCTGCGGGACTCACCGATCGACCAGCTGGTGCGGTCCAATATCGTGGCGAGCCAGTTGCTGTTTGACGCCGCCGCTGGGGTGCCGGTGCCGCCCCGCATCGTCTTTGGCTCCTCCGGTTCGGTAACGGGTGCGCTGCCGGAGGCGCTGCTGCCGGTGCGGGCGGACCGCGCACAGGCGGTGCAACCTGTTGATCCCTATGCGGTCACCAAGCGGGCGGCGGAAGATCTGGCGGTGGTTGCCCAGCGGCAGCACGATCTGCAGATCGTGACCGGGCGGATCTTTGCGGTGATGGGGCCGGGACAGGAGGAGCGGCACCTCTGCGGTCATCTGGCGCGGCAGTTTGCCGAGCGCCGGGCGGGCCTGAGCGAGGCGGAGATTGCGGTTGGGCCGCTGACCGTGACCCGCGACTTTGTGGATGTGCGCGACGTGGCAGCGCAACTGGCACTGCTGGGGGAAACCGCCGCGCCGCCGGACCTGTGCAATATCGCCTCCGGGCGGGAAACCCCCACTGCAGAGGTCTTTCGCACCTTGAAAGCGCTGACCGGCGATGTCAGCGAACTGGCCCCCAGCGGTCCCGGACGTCGGCTTGAACTGGGCCGCAGCGTGGCGGATATCTCTGCCCTTGCGGGGCTTGGTTTTGCGCCGGCCTATGATCTGGAGCGCAGCCTGTCCGACCTGTTGGACTGGTACCTCGTGGAGGTGGCAGAGGCGGCGGGCTGAGGCACGATGAGGCGGGGCAGGGCGCATCTCAGCGGTTGGATCAGCCCGGGATCCCGCAGGCGGTCGTGGCTCCCTGTGCGGGCCGCTGTTCCATGTCCCGATATCTGGCGATGATCTCGCGCAGGGCCACAAGGGCCACCGGTTTCTGCGCCTCCGGGATCAAGGGGTCCGCAGCCAGGGCAGAGGCCATGGCGTCGGTCAAGGCGACAAACACCGCGTCGGACGGCGGTCCCCCGGATGCGGGATCGCGCTGCTGCCAGGCCAGCTCCAGACAGGCGAGGACGGCGCGCTCGTGCTGGACCAGCGCCGCAACGGTCTCTGCAATGGCCCTTGGTTGCGTGGCGCGAGCACTGGCACGGTGGCGCGGCGTGAGGCTGGTCTTGCCGATGCAAAAGCGGCTTTCGAGAAAGAGGCCCTCGACCGGATGGTTGATCGTGGTGTCGAATGGATCGCTCCAGCCACTCCAGGCGGCGAGCAAGGGCAGGACCGCATCGTCATACCAGGGGGTAGGGCGCCGGGCCCCTGCTGCAGCCTCTGCCGCAGCCTCGGGGGCAGCTCCGCCCTCGGTCGGCGCCGCCAGCCCTTTCAGCGCCCCGGCGCGCATTCTTGCCACCGTCTCGGCGCGCCCATAGGTCCAGTCGGCCGGGCTGCGCGCCTGAGCCATTTCCTTGGAGATCAGTGCGCCGCTCTGAGGGTCGGCGACCCCGCAGGCCCTGGGCAAGGGCAGATCGGCCAGAGCGGCAAAGGGCAGGGGACGCCCGCCAAGGCGGATATCGTAGACAAAGGCCCGGTGGTTGAGCCCGGCACAGTCCCAGTCGAAAGTCTCCTCAGGCCCGCAGAGATGCGCCGCCAGCTGGCGGGCGGTGGTCAGCGGTCCTTCGCAGAGGCCAATGGTGCGGGCACCGCTGTCCTGCAGGAGCTGGCTGGACAGGCTGAGCGGGTTGATCATGTTCACGGTCAGGGCGGCGGGGCAGTCATGGTGCAAGCGGTTGCCGAGCCCGCGCCAGGCACCCTGGACGCAGAGCGCGGTGGCGAGCCCGCCAACCCCCAGGCTCTCGTCTGCAAAGAGCCCATGGCTGTAGCAGGTCTCCTCGATCAGGCGGCGCAGAGCCAGCCCGCCATAGCGCAGCTGGACCAGCACCACATCCGCGCCGCAGAGCGCCTCGGCCAGATCGGTGGTGACGGCAAGTGTCGCCCTGCCCACCTCCGGGATGATCCGCCCGCGCACCAGCTCCAGACTGCGCCGGTCGCGCCCGTAGAGGGTGATGTGGCGAAATCCGCCAAGGAAACGGGCCGCCCGGCCCTCGGTGAACATATTGGTGGTGAAGGGGCTGCTGCCGCCGAGGATGGTCAGGCGCACAGGGTCAGATCCCGCCGGGTCAGGGCATGGTGGTGCAGGCCGAGCAGCGAGGTGCGCACCTCGTCCCGCAGGACCTCGAAGGCCTGTCCCCAGTCATGCCCGCTGTCCCAGCAATGGGCGGCGGCCCCCCGCGCGAGCAGGCGCGGCAGCGCATCGCCGACCGCTTCGGCAAAGCCGCCGACCAGCACGTAACGCTCGCAGCCCAGGGCCACATGCAGCAGGGCGGTTGCCCGCGCCAGCGGCAGCATTGCCTCCGCGAGGATATCCAGCGCGAAACCATCGCCGGCGCGGACGGCCGCGGCGACCTCTTCGGCGGTGAGGTCGATGGGGCGGCGACCACCCAGCAGCGAGGCGCGAAACCGCTCGGGGGCCTGGCTGGCCCGCAGCGCGGCAAAACGCTGCACGCCGCGCCCGGAGGAAACCGCGCCCACATGGCCGGTGCCGCCGCAGTCACAGCGCAGGTCGGCGGGGGCACCGGCATCGCGCCAATGGCCGATCTCGCCGCCGCGTCCCCTCGGGCCGTTCACCTCTGCCCCCTCGACATAGATCTTGGACCCGATGCCGGAGCCGATGTTGAGCACGCAGAAATCCCTCAGGCCCCGCGCCAGCAGGAAGGCCCCATAGGCGGAGACATCATTGATGACATGCAGCCCGGCGTCCGGGAACACGCTGCGCAGGGTGGCGAGGAGGTCGAAGCGGTGCAGGTCCACCCCCGGCCAGAGGGTCGGTGCCTGGCTCAGCGTGGTGCCCGCTGCGATCGGGCCGGGAAACCCGAGCGCCACTGCGCTGGCGGGGCGGGCGACATCCGACCGGATCCGTGTGAGGACCGCGGTCAATTCGGCCGGGCTTTTTGGCGAGGGCATCGTGGCGATGGGAAAATCCGCGCCGCGCGCCGGGCATCCCCATTTGATCGAGGTGCCGCCGAGGTTGATCGCGAGGACATCATACATGGGCGAGCCTGCCTTCGGCTGCCGGTTCCTCGCGGGTCTTCGCCGCCCAGTGCCGCAGCGCCGCATCCGCGGCGAGCACCTCCGCAACGGTGAGGTCGCAGGCAAAGGCATGGCTGCCGATGCCGGTGCAGAGCGGGATGTTCTGCCTGCCGCCGCGGCTCTTGACGGTGCCGTCCAGCGCGCCCTGCACCGTTCGCGCGGAGACGAGGGGATGGGTCAGCGGCAGGCCGAAGCGCCGGAACGCATGCAGCGCCGCCGCCATCGCCGGTGCCGTCAGCCAGCCACGGCGATGCGACAGCATCAGAGAATTGGCAATGTCGATCGCCACCGCCTCGCCGTGCAGCAGGTCCGGGTCCTGCAATTCAACATAGGGGCTGAGCCAATGGCCGAAGTCGACCGCCCGCGTGAGGATCTGTTCGTAGGGATTGGCGTTGAGTTCGCGCACCATCAACTCGATGGCGCGACGGTAGAGGTCTTGCTGCGCCGCGCCCTCCGCATGGGCCGGCCCCGCGGCCGCCACAGCGGCAAAGAGGCCGGCATCAAGCACCAGCGCGATCTTGAGGATCTCGGCCATGCCATTGGCAAACTGGCGCGGCGGCAGGCTGGTCAGAAAGCGGGTGTCGACGAGGACGCTCCTTGGCGGGCAGAAACTGCCGACGATGTTCTTGGTGCCGTTGAAGTTGATCGCATTCTTGAGCCCCACCGCGGCATCCACCTGGGCCATAAGGGTTGTCGGGATCTTGGTCACGGCCACGCCCCGCCGATAGATGGAGGCGGCAAAGCCGACCAGATCCAGCACCGCGCCGCCGCCGATGGCAAAAAGGGCATCGCGTCGCCGGTCCAGTTCCAGATCGCAAAAGACCTGCAGGACCGCCCCCAGCCGGTCGAAGGTCTTGCAGGTCTCGGTGCCCGCGATCGGGCGGATTTCGACCCGGCCATAGGCCTCCTCGAAACAGTGCGCGAGCTGCGCTCCCCAGAGGGTCCAGAAGGTCTCATCCGCCAGAACCACCGCCCGCTGGTCGCAGTGTGCCTCTGTTTGTCCGTCCGCCCATTCCGCTGCTGGGTCACCTGCCAGACTACCAGCCTGACCGCTCGCCGCTCCGGGGCCGTAACGGCGCAGCAGCGGGGCGGAGATCGGGGCCATCACGATGGGCGAGCTTTGCTGGCGGGCGGTTTCAAGCGAAATGAAAGCGGAGGGTGTTTCAGCACGTGACTGCGTGTCGAGGGGCAGCTCGGTCAGGATCATGAATGGAAAACTCCAACGGTTAAAACCAATTACGATAGGTCGCGGTCAGGTCTGGGGTGGGGTGGGCGTTCGGACCTCGATGACGACAATCTTGACATCCTGGTCGGAGGTATTGCGCAGGCCATGGGCCCCGCCCGGCGGGTTGCGGATCACGTCGCCCTGGCGGACCATGACCCCGCGGTCCTCGATCCGCATTTCGGCCTCGCCGTCGACCATGATGTAGAACTCTTCATTATCAGCGGCATGGCGGTGATGGCCTATGGTTGCGCCGGGGCGCACCACAACAAGATCCAGATGATTGATGTAGGAGCCTGGCGGCCTTGACCTCGCCCGCCAGGCGAGGAGTTCGCCGCTGCCATCGTGGTTTTCGCCGGGCAGCATCCGGTCTGGATCGAATGAATGCAGGAGTTCAAAAAAATCACTTTCAAGCATGCAACATGCCCTCCAATTGAAGGAAGGCTACGCGCTCAAATGCAGGTTGCATAGCCCTGTTGGAATGCGTCTGGGATTTCCGGGGGGATTTTTGCGCAGGCTGGTCAGCAATTGAGCGGAGACCGCTGCTTCTCGTGGTCCTCGTGGTGACCCCGGTCCGGGGCAGTCGGCGGCGGCGCGGGGCCTCGGGCACAAGGGCCATCGCTGCCCGGCAAACCCGGCAATAGCCCCGAGCAGGGGCTGCGCGGGGCGATGGGGGCTTCGGGATGATGCAGGGGCTCAGCCCAGCATCTTGTAGGCTGCGGCCACCTCGGAAATCTGCTTGGAGGAGAAGGCCCCCACCTGCGCCGTGGTGAAGGATTGCAACTGCGCATAGGAGAAGGCGGAGAGGTTGGTGGAGGAGATCCCTGCCAGCCCGTCGGTGTTGATCGAGGCGATGTCATCCGCCGAGAAGGTGGAGAGGGCGGCCGTCTTGAAGGCGGCGATCTGTTCGGCGCTGAACTTTGCCACCTGTCCGGGGGTGAGGGCCTCCGCCTGGGCATTGCTGAGATTGGCGATCTGGGTCGGCGACAGGCCGGAAATCGCCGCAGGCGGGATCGCCGCGATCTGGGCGGTCGTCATCGCCGCGGTCTTCTCCACGCCAAGGGCGGCGATCTGCAGCGCGTTGAAGGCCTGGATCTGCGTGGTGGCAAAGGCGGGAATCTGGTCGATGTGCAGGCCTGCGACCTGATAGAAGCTGAGCCCGCCAATCTGCGCCGTACTCAGGGCTCCGATCTGCTCGTCATCAAAGTTGGCGATGACGCTGGCCGGCAGGCCGGAGATGGCGGTGGCGGAGATGGCCCCGATATCCGCGATCGAGAAGGTGCCGATCTGATCCGAGGTCAGGGCCGTCATCTGTGTCGCGGTCAGGTTGGAGATCTGGCTGCCGGTGAAGGCATCGAACTGCGCGGCGCTGAGCGACTTGATCTGTTCCTGGGTGAAGCCCGCCACCGCGGCGGGGGTCAGAACGGCGACCTGCTCCGGCGACAGGGCTGACAGGGCGGCGACCGAGAGGTCATCGAGCTGACTGGCACTGAAGGCGGCCCATTGCTTGTCCGCGAGCAGCGGGACCTGGGTCTTGGTGAGGGCCGCGACCTGATCCCCGGTCAGGGCCGCCACATGGGCGGTGGTCAGCGCGGCCAGCTCGTCGCCCGAGAGGGCGGCGATCTTGGCGGCGGGAATGCCGGTGATCGCCTTGGCGGTGATTGCAGCGATCTTGCTGGTGTCGAATGTGGCCAGACCCTCGGTGCTGATGGCGCCGATCTGGGTGGCGTTCAGGGCGGCGATCTGCGTCGTGGAGAGCCCCGCGATCTGGGTCGCATCCAGCCCGGAGATCTGGGCGGCGGTCAGCCCGGTCACCGCGGTCTTCGACAGGGCGGCGATCTGGTCCCCGGTCAAGGTGGCAACGGCGCGGACATCCATGCCGGAGATCTGGGTCGCGGTGAGCCCGGCCAGCTGATCGCTGCTCAGGCCGCGCAGCTGATCGTCGCGCAGCGCATTGAGCTGTGTCGCCTCAAGGGCGGCGATCTGCTTGGCGGAGAAGCTGTCCATCTGGGTCTGGCTCATCAGCGCAAGGGCGGTTGGCGCGAGGCCCGCCATGGCAGCGGCGGGAAGGGCGGCGAGCTGTTCGGTGGTGAACTGCTGCAGGGCCGCCGGGCGGATCGCCGCGACCTGGGCGGCGGCAAGGCCACCGATCTGGGTCGGGGTAAAGGTCAGGATGGCGGCATCCTCGAAGGCACGGATCTGATCGGCACCAAGACCGCCGATGGCCTTGGCCGAGAGGGCCTGGACCTGTTCGCTGCTCAGGCCCGCAACCGCCTGGGTGGTGAGACCGGAGGTCTGGGTCGCGCCGAAGGCCGCGACCTGCGCCGGGGTCAGGGCCGCGATCTGAGTGGCCGAGAGGGCGCCGATCTGCGCGGCCTTCAAGGCGCCGATCTGGCTGGTGGTCAGGGCCGCCATCCTGGCGCCGTCGAGGCTGCCGATCGCCTCCGTCGAGAGGGCGCCGATGGCGCTGCTGCCCAGGGCCGCAACCGTCTCCTCCGAGAGGGCCGCCAGTTGTCCTGCGCTCAGGACGCCCGCCTGGGTCGCGGTCAAGGCCGCGACCTGGGCCTTGCTCAGGGCCGCGACCTGATCGCTGGACAGCAGCGCCGCCTGGGAGCCGGTCAGGCCGGGGATCGCCTTGGTCGCAAGCGCCGCGATCTGCTCCGTGCTCAGGCTCTGGACCCCCTGTTCGGAGAGGGCGGCAAGCTGGGTCGGCCCAAGGGCGGCGATCTGCGTGGTCGAGAAAGCCTCGATCTGGCTGGCGGAGAGGGCAGCGGCATGGGCCGGCTTCAGGGCGGCAACCTGACCTGCGGTGAGGGCGCCGACCTGCTCGCCCGAGAGCAGGCTCAGCTGATCCGTGCTCATCCCGGCCAGGGAGGCGGGCTTGATCGCGGCAATGGTCTCCGCCGAGAGCGCGCGCAGGTTCTCGCCGCCGAGGGCAACCACCTGGCTGGCGCTGATCGCCGCTATCTGGGCCGAGGTCATCGCCTGGATCTGCTCCTTGCTCAGCCCCTCGATCTGCTTGGCGGTGAAGCCGGTGACGGCCTTGGTGCTGAAGGCGGCGATCTGTTCTTCGGAGAGGCTGGACACTGCCGCCTCGCCCAGGGCGGCGACCTGACCGGCGCTGAAGGCGGCGACCTGGGTCGGCGAGAGCTGCGCCACCTGGGTCGCGGTGAGGGCGGTGACCTGCGCGGCCTTCAGCCCGGCGAGCTGCGTCGGGGTCAGGGCGGTGAGCTGGGCATCGCTCAGGCCCGCGATCACCCCGGTCGAGAGGCCAGAGGCGCCGGCCGCGCTCAGCGTGGCCATGGCCGGGCCGCCTAGGGACTGGAGCGTGTCACTGGTCAGCGCCGCCGTCTGGGTCGCGGTCAGCGTCGCCAGTTGGGGCGCTGTCATTGCCGCAAGCTGGGTGCCCGACAGGCTTGCCATCTGATCCTTGGTCAGCCCGGCCACGCCCTTTTTGGACAGGGCGGTCACCTGCGCCTCGGAGAATTGCGACAGCGTATCGGTGGAGAAGGCGGAGACCTGGGCGCTCGACAGGGCGGCGATCTGGCTCTCCATCAGGGCTGCGACCTGATGACTGCCGAGGCTCGAGATCTGTGCCGATTTCAGCGCCGCGACCTGCGCCGGGGTCAGGGCGGCGATCTGGTCGCCCGAGAGCGCGGCAAGCTGGGTCTGGCCGAGACCGGTGATGGCCACCGTGGAGAGGGCAGCCAGGCTGCCCTCGGGCAGGGCGCCCAGGGTTTCGGGCGTGAGGTTGGCGACCTGGGTCGAGGTCAGCCGCGCCAGTTTCGGAGTGCTGAGCGCGGCCAGCTGATCGGCGTTGACCACCTGCATCTGCGCATGGCTCAGACCGCTGAGGGCGGCCGAGGACATGCCGGCAAACTGATCCGGGCTCAGGGCGGCGATGGCCTCGGTGGAGAGGGCTGTCAGCTGCTTGGCCCCGAGGCCCGCGATCTGCCAGCTGCTGAGGACGGAGACCTGATCCCGCGTCAGCGCCGCGATCTGATTGGTTTTCAGGGCGGCAATCTGCTTTCGCGTGAGCGCCTGAAGCTGCTCTTCCGTCAGGGATTGGACCTGCGCGTCGGAGAGGCTGGTCAGCGATGTGGGCTTGATCGCCGCGATGGTTGCGGGCGAAAGCTCGGTCAGGGTGGTGGTGGGCACCGCGGCCCATTGCGCCGCGCTCAGGCTGGCGACCTGCATCAGGCTGAGGGACTGCATCTGCGTCGCACTGAGGGCGGCGATCTGCGGAGCCTTGAGGCCGGTGATGGCGGCGGTGGAGACGGTGGCAAGCTGGGAGCCTTTCAGCGCCTGGATGCTGGCCTCCGGCAGGGCCCCGATCTGCGCCGCGGTGAGGCTGCGCAGGAAGGTGCTGGGCAGGCTCTCGATCTGCTCGGTGGTGAGGGCGGCCATCTGCGGGCTGGACAGGGCGGAGATCTGGGCCGGCTTCAGCCCGGCCAGCTGTTCGCCGGAGAGCGCGGCAATCGCCTCCGGTTTCAGCCCGATGATGGCGGTGGTCTTGATCGAGGAGAGGGCGGTGCCCGAGAGGGCGGTGGCATCGGCGCCGAGGGCACCGAGCTGCGAGGCGCTGAGCATCGCCGCCTGGCTGCCGGTGAAGGCGCCGATCTGCTCCTGCGACAGGCTGGCGATCTGGTCGGTGGTGAAGCCCACAACGGAGGCGGCGGACATCCCGGTGATCTGCGCCGCAGTTAGCCCGGCCAGCGTTTCGGTGGACAAGGCCCGCAGATGCGAGGCGCTGAGCGCATTCATCCGCATCGGGTCGACGGCGGACCATTGCCCGCTGGTCAAGGCGGCGATCTGCGAGGTCTTCATGCCCCGCAACTGAGTGGTGCTGAAACTCGCGATCTGGTCTGCGGAAAGGCCCGCGATCGCCTCGGGCGTGATGCCGCTGACGGCGGCGGCGGACAGCGCCTTGAGATCCTCGGTCGAGAAGGCGGCGAGAGCCTCGGGCGTCATGGCCGCGATCTGCTTGGCCGTCGCCCCCGCCAGTTGCGCCGGGGTGAGCGCCTCGATCTGGGCGGTGGTCAGGCCGGCGATCTGCTCGCTGGTCATCGCGGCGAACTGGCGGCTGTTGAAACCGGTGATCTGGTCGGTGGACAGGCCTGCGAGCTGTTCCTGTGTGATGCCGGACATGGCTGTGGTGGCGAGATAGGACAGCTGCTGGCCGGTGAGATTGTTGACCACCTCGGGGCTCAACGCGGCGACCTGCGTGGCCGAGAGCGCGCCCAGCTGGCTCTGGGTCAGGCTGGCGGGAACCGAACTGTCCCAGGTCTTGATCGTCGCGGCAGAGAGAGACCGGATCTGAGACGCGGTCAGGGTGGGGGTATATCCGATGGCGGCCATTCTGGGCTCCTATGTTCGACAGGACTATCGAGCGGCGCGCTTAAAGTTAGGTGAACGGCTCCTTCACCACGTTTGTCCGGATCACTACAATTTTAGGCATCATCGCACCGGGGCGGCTTCGGCCTTGACCCGCAGGCCTCAGGGCGCGCTCCGGTCGGCGCAGAGGCCGTGGCGGCACCGCTGCGAAGGACCTTTTCGCAAATGCCTGTTGTTAACCTGTGTTACCCCTGTGTTTACCGCGGTTCTGCGGCCGGGCCCGGCGCATTCGCCCCCGATCCCGGGCCGGAGGGCGCGGCGCCCGCAACGGGATCTGTTTTGCCGGGAAAAGCCGCCCGGAAGGTGCTGCCGTGCCTGTCCCTGCGCGGGGCTGCGGGACTGCGCGCGCAATTTTTTGCCGCGCCTCGGGCGGGAGATTGCCCGCAAAAATCATCCCCTAGGCGGCTCTTTGCTTCCGGTTCCGCGTCATGCGCGAGACACTGCGCGCGATCTTTAGACAGGATCACCACTTATGGGAGGAATCTATGCTTAGTCTCAAGACCGCTCTGCGCGGAACCCTTGTCGCATCCTGCGTTATCGTTGGCGCGACCGGCGCGCAGGCGCAGAATTTCATCAACGTGCTGACCGGCGGCACCTCCGGGGTCTATTACCCGCTGGGGGTTGGCCTTTCCAATATCTACGCCGAGAAGATCGAGGGCGTGCGCACCCAGGTGCAATCGACCAAGGCCTCGGTCGAGAACCTGAACCTCCTGCAGAGCGGGCGCGGCGAGATCGGCTTTGCCCTCGGTGACAGCGTTGCGGCGGCCTGGGCGGGCGATGCCGAGGCAGGCTTTCCCGAGAAGCTCGACCAGCTGCGTGGCATCGCCGCGATCTATCCGAACTTCATCCAGCTGGTGGCACTGGAGGAAAGCGGCGTGAGCACGCTGGCGGATCTGGCGGGCAAGGGCGTTTCCGTGGGTGCTCCGGCCTCCGGCACCGAGCTCAATGCGCGCGCCATCTTCGGTGCGGCGGGCATGTCCTATGAGGATTTCGGCAAGACCGAATACCTGCCCTTCGCGGAATCGGTGGAACTGATGAAGAACCGCCAGCTCGACGCGACGCTGCAATCGGCGGGCCTCGGCGTGGCCTCGATCCGCGATCTCTCCTCCTCGGTGCCGATCACCGTGGTCGAGATCCCCGCCGCGCTGGCCGAAAGCCTCGGTGCGCCCTATCAGGCGGCCACCATCCCGGCCAATACCTATGACGGGCAGGAGACCGATGTGCCGACCATCGCCATCTCCAACTACCTCGTGAGCCATGCCGAGGTCAGCGAGGAGGTCGCCTATCAGATGACCAAGCAGCTCTTCGAGAATATCGAAACCCTGACCGCCTCGCATCAGGCGGCGGCCAAGATCACCCTCGAGCACGCGCTTGACGGCATGCCGGTGCCGCTGCACCCGGGTGCCGAGCGCTACTACCGCGAGATGGGTATCCTGAAGTAAGATGACAAATGGGCCGTGCCGCGGGGGGAGCCTTTGCGGCACGGTTTTTTCTTCTGGGAGGAAGACATGAGTTCACAGAGCACTCCGCAGGCCGTGCCCCAGGCCAGCCCGCAGGATGCGGCCGAAGCCCATGGCGTCACCTTTCCGGCCGGGGCGGTCGGGCGGGTGCTGTTCTGGGTGGCGGTCGCCTTTTCGCTGTTCCAGATCGCCACGGCGGCGCATCTTCTCGACATGCCGAGCCAGATCGTGCGGGCGGTGCACGTCGGCTTTCTGACCGCGCTGACCTTTCCGCTGGTGGCCTTTGCCCGCGAGGCCAGCGGTGGCCTCAAGGCGCTGGCCTGGGCATTGGCGCTGGTCGGCATTCTGGTGGCGGGCTATCAATGGATCGAGTACCGCGACCTGATCCTGCGCGCGGGCCGGCCGACCGACCTCGACATCATCGTCGGAGTGCTGACGCTGCTGGTGGTCTTTGCCGCCGGCTATGCGATGATGGGGCTGGCGCTGCCGCTGATCGCGGGCCTGTTCCTGGCCTATTGCCTGTTCGGGGAATACCTGCCCTATCCGCTCAACCACCGGGGCTATGACTTCGAGCAGGTGGTGGACCACATGGCCTTTGGCACCGAGGGGGTCTATGGCATCCCGGTCTATGTCTCCTCCAGCTATATCTTCCTCTTCATCCTCTTCGGCTCCTTTCTGGAACGGGCCGGGATGATCCAGCTCTTCACCGATGTGTCGATGGGGCTCTTCGGGCACCGTCAGGGTGGCGCGGCCAAGGTTTCGGTGGTCTCCTCGGGCCTGATGGGGACCATCTCCGGGTCGGGCGTGGCCAATGTGGTCACCACCGGGCAGTTCACCATCCCGCTGATGAAACGCTTCGGCTACCGCGCCGAATTTGCCGGGGGGGTGGAATCCACCGCCTCGATGGGCGGGCAGCTGATGCCGCCGGTGATGGGGGCGGTGGCCTTCATCATGGCCGAGACCATCGACGTTCCCTATGTCGAGATCGTCAAGGCAGCGCTGATCCCGGCGGTGCTTTATTTCGCCTCCGCCTTCTGGATCGTGCATCTGGAGGCCGGCAAATACGCCCTCAAGGGCCTGCCCAAGGAGGAGCTGCCCTCGCCGCTCAAGGCGGTGAAGAAGGGCTGGATGCTGCTGGTGCCGCTGGTGATCCTGGTCTACCTGCTGTTCGGTGGCTACACGCCGCTGTTTGCCGGCACCGTCGGCCTCGGGCTGACGATCCTGCTGATCCTCGGCGGGTCTGTCGTGCTGGGCCTGCCCGAGGGCACCCTGCGCATCCTGTTCTGGATCGCGCTGGGCCTGGTGACGGCGGCCTTCCTGCAGATGGGCACCTCGGTGCTCTTTGCCGCCGTTGCGGTGCTGGTGGCGATCTGCGCCGCAAGCCAGGGTGGGCGCAGGACGCTGGGTCTGATCCGCGACAGTCTCGGCGAAGGCGCCCGCACCGCGCTGCCGGTCGGTGTGGCCTGCGCGCTGGTGGGTGTCATCATCGGCACCATGACCCTCACAGGGGCGGCGAATACCTTTGGCCAGTTCATCGTGTCCATCGGTCAGGACAACCTCTTCCTGTCGCTGGTGCTGACGATGATCACCTGTATCTTCCTCGGCATGGGCATCCCGACGATCCCCAATTACATCATCACCTCCTCGATTGCCGGGCCCGCGCTGCTGCAACTCGGGGTGCCGCTGATCGTCAGCCATATGTTCGTCTTCTACTTCGGCATCCTCGCCGACCTGACGCCGCCGGTGGCGCTGGCCTGTTTTGCCGCCTCGCCGATTGCCAAGGCTTCGGGGCTCAGGATCTCGATGGAGGCGGTCAAGGTGGCAGCGGCGGGCTTCGTCATTCCCTTCATGGCGGTCTATACGCCGGTGCTGATGCTGCAACCCGGCGGGCCTCTGGCCGAGGCGATCGGCTTCTGGCCGGCGGTGGCCTATGTCTTTGCCAAGACGCTGATCACCATCGGTTTCTGGGGCATTGCCGTGATCGGCTGGTTTGGGCGTCCCTTGGGCTGGGGGATCCGGGCGCTGGCCATGGTGGCGGCCTTTACCCTGGTTGCGGCCTATCCGATCACCGACGAGATCGGTTTCGCCCTTGCCGCGCTGACGGCTGGGCTGATCTGGCTGCGCCATCGCCGGGCGGCGGTGGCATGAGCGCTGCCTGCGTGATGCTGGGGGCCGCAAGCGTGATGCTTGCGGCCCCCGTTTTCACGCTCGACTGGCAGCATTCGGTGGAACATGTGACCTGGCGCGAAACCTGGGGGGTGGAGGCCGAAGTGCTGGTGCTGCAGGAGAGCGCCATCAAGGGCTCCGGCGCCGGGATGGAGCCGGGTGAGTCCGCCCGCCTGGTGGACGGCTGGTGGGTCAGCCCCGGCGGCCTTGTGGTGCGTGACCTCAACCTTGCCGCCTCGGGCGCCACCGGCGGCGGCTGGCGCTTTTGTGCCGACGGCAGCTGCCGCGAGATCGGCGCCACGGCAGGCGTCCCCTTGCGCATCGCGCCCTGCGCGCCGGCTCTTTCGGCGGGCGGGGGCGCGGGGTAGGGTGGCGCCATGATGATCCTCTCGCGCCGCGCATTCTGGTTGCTTCTGGCTCTTCTTGCCGTGGTGGCCGCGGCGGGGGCAGGGGGCGTGGCCCGCCACCTCAGCCGGGCGGTACTGGAACAAAGGCTCGACCGGGCGCTGAGTCTCACCGCGCGCACCATCGAATCGGAGATCGAGCGGTTTCGCTACCTGCCCGCGCTGACGCTGGAGGATCCGCGCATCCGCGCCGCCATCACCTGGCCCCGGTCCGAGGCCGCGATCGGCGATGCCAACCGGGCACTGGCGCGCGCGGCCCAGCATTCCGGTGCGTCGGACCTCTATCTGCTGGATGAGAGCGGCACCGCGCTGGCGGCCAGCAACTGGCAGACCGAGAACAGTTTCATCGGCTCCAACTACGCCTTCCGCCCCTATTTCCGCGATGCCATGGCCAAGGGCAGTGGCCGGTTCTACGGCGTCGGTGTCACCACCGGCGAGCCCGGCTATTTCCTCTCCTCGCGCACAGAGATCAACGACCGGCCGGCGGTGATGGTGGCCAAGGTGGACCTGCGCCCGCTGCAGGCGGGCTGGAGCGATGCCAATGGCACCCTGGCGGTGGCCGACCGTTTCGGGGTGGTGTTCCTGACCGGCGATCCCGACTGGCTCTACCGTCCGCTGTTCCCGTTGCCGGAGGGGCGCGCGGCGGAGATCACCGCGGCGCGGGCCTATGCGGCGCTGCCGGTGATCGAGCGCGCGCCGGTGCTGGCCTCTGCCGATCAGACCCGGCTGTCACTGGCCGCGGGGCCTGCCCTGTTGCGGCGGCAGATGCTGCCGCGCGACAGCTGGACGCTGATGATCAGCGCGCCACTGGCCCCGGTCGAGCGGGCGATGTGGCTCACCATCGGGGCGGCGCTGGTCACGGCGCTGGCGCTGGGGGCCTTGGTGCAGACCTATCTGCAACGGCGCCACATGATCGCGATGCGCCTGCGCCAGAACGCGCTTCTGGAGAGCCGGGTGACGAAACGCACCGCCGCCCTGATGCGCGAAATCGAGGAACGCCGCCGCACCGAGGCGGATCTGCGCGCCGCGCGCGATGCGCTGATCCATTCCGAGAAGATGGCCGCCCTGGGGCGCATGTCCGCCGCCATCGTGCATGAGATCAGCCAGCCCCTGGCCGCGATGGAGGCGACGCTGGCGGCGGCGCTGCTCTCGGGCAAGGCCGAGGACGAATTTGTCACCACGCGCATCGACAAGGCCCGCAGCCATATCCGCCGCATCCTGCGCACCATCCGGCATCTGAAGAGCTTTTCGCGCAAGGATTCCGGCACGCTGGGTCCGGTTGCGGTGGATGCGGCCCTGCGCAATGCCATCGACCTCGTGGCTCCCCGCGCGGCGGATGCGGGCGTCGAGATCGCCTTTGCCCCCGAGGGCGAGGTGTCAGTGATCCGGGTGGGGCAGGTGCGGCTCGAACAGGTGCTGGTGAACCTGCTGGTCAATGCGCTCGACGCGGTGGAGGGGCAGGCGGCGGCTGCCGTGACCGTGACCCGCAGCGAGGCCGCGGGGCAGGTGGAGATCGCCGTGACCGACAATGGTCCGGGCATCCCGGCCTCGCTCATCACCCGGGTGATGGAGCCTTTCTTCAGCACCAAGTCCAGCGGCGAGAGCCTCGGCCTCGGCCTGTCGATTTCCCGCAGCATCGTCGAGGAATTCGGGGGCAGCCTCATGCTGGACGAGGCGCCGGGCGGCGGCACCCGGGCCTCCCTCCGCTTTGCCGCGCTGACCGGGGACGGGACCGGGGAGAGGATGGTGGCAGAATGACCCCGGCACGGATCTTTGTGGTCGAAGATGACCCCGATCACCTCGATAGCCTCTGTGATCTGATCGCGGCGGTGGGGCATGAGACCGTGCCTTTCACCTCGGGGGCGGAGGCCCTTGCGGCGGCGCGGCAGGATCCGCCGGCGCTGGTGCTCACCGACCTCAGGATGCCGGGCATGGACGGGATCGCGCTTCTCTCGGCGCTGGTGGAGGCGGGGTGCAGCGCGCCGGTGGTGCTCTTGACCGGGCACGGCGATGTCAGCCATGCGGTCCAGGCGATGCAGCTCGGGGCCGAGGACTTCCTCGAAAAACCCTATGCCGCCGAACATCTCCTGTCGGTGATCGCGCGGGGCCTCAAGACCGGGCGTCTCAAGGCCGAGGTGGCGCGGTTGCAGAACCGGCTGGCGGAGCAGGGCGATTTCATCGGAGACAGCCGCCCGATCGCGGAGCTGCGGGCGCGGCTGCGGGAGCTGGCACCGCTGGAGATCGACGTGGTGGTGACCGGCGAGACCGGCACCGGCAAGGAGCTTGCGGCCCGGCTTCTGCATCATCGCGGCAAGCGCGCCGAAGGCCCCTTTGTGGTCGTGAACTGCGCGACCCTGCCGGACAGCGGCGCCGAACAGGTGCTGTTCGGCACGGTTGACCGGCCGGGGCTGATCCTGCAGGCGGCAGGCGGCACGCTGTTCCTCGACCAGATCGAGAGCCTGTCGCTGGCGCTGCAACCCAAGCTGTTGCGGGTGCTGCAGATCCGCATGGTCGACACCCCGGAGGGGGCGCAATCGGTGGATTTCCGGTGTGTGACCGCCACCACCGCCCCCCTGCGCGAAGCGATCCGCGACGGCCGCCTGCGCGAGGATCTTTATTACCGGATCGCGGGCTATGAACTCACCCTGCCAGCGCTGCGGCAGATCCCCGGCGACCTTGCGCAGCTGTTTGAACATTTCCTCGCCGCCGCCGCCGCCCGTCATGGCCGCGATGTGCCGGAGGTCGGGTTTCAGGACCGCAAGGCGTTGCAGGCCCATCACTGGCCGGGCAACCTGCACGAGCTGCGGCTGGTGGCGGAACGCCATGTGCTCGGGCTGGAACAGCCGCGCAGCCGACCCGAGGCCGGCGAATTGGGGCTGGGCCAGAACCTGCGGGATCTGGTGGCCAATTTCGAGGCACAGGAGATCGCCCGGGTGCTCGACCGCTGTCGCGGCAATACCGAGGCGGCGGCCCGCATCCTCGGCCTGCCGCGCCGCACCCTCAACGACAAGATCGCCAAGTCCCCCCTGCTGCAGCACTGGCGCGATACCGCCCGCTAGCGACCGATGGCGGCTGCGCGCGCTCAGGTGGCAGGGCCGTCGAGCGCGCAGGCGCGGTCCACGCCATGGCGTTCCAGAATGTCGGCGATGCGACCGGAACGGGCGGCGGTGGCGACGAAGTCCTGCAGGGCGGCGGCGGCTCTGGGGCGACCGGCAGGCACGCCCATGGCCTGGCGGATCGACATGAAGGGCGGAGACAGGAGCCTGCTGCCGGGCCGATGCAGCGCCTCTTCGGCCATCACCGAGGCGATGCCGGCCACGGCGGCAACCCGGCCCTGATCCAGGGCCGCCAGCATCGCGTGGATGTCGTGGAAATACATCACATGCTCAGCCCCCGGCAGCCGCGCGAGGGTCAGGCTATAGGCGCTGCCCTCCACCGATCCGACCGGCAGGCCTAAGGCGACCAGATCCCGGGAGGTCTGCGCCGGGCAGGTTGCCCCTGCGAGATAGCTGCCGTCGATCTGCACATAGGGCGCGGAGAAATGGATGGTCTCGGCGCGTTTGGGGTCGAGGGCGAGAAAACACAGGTCCCACAGCTCCTCGGTGGCACTGGCCGAGACATCCACGGCCCGGTCCATCTCGACAAAGCGCAGCTCCACCCCGAGCTGCTCGGCCAGGGCGCGCGCCAGATCCGCGGTGATGCCCATGGGCTGCCCCGCCTCGTCGCGCCCGATCAAGACCCGATTGCCGAAGTTCAGCGCCGCCCGCAACACGCCCGTCGGGCAGAACTCGCGGGTCACCGCATCCTTGTCTGTCATTTCGACTTTTTCCCTGTTTGCACAAAAGCATCATAAAATTCACGGTTATTTCTGCATTGCCGCATTGCTGGTGCAGAAATCAACCCTTTGTAAGCAGGTTCATTCTGCGATCCATTGTCGGCCCTGCTGATTTGCACGCCTGCATCAATATTGCATTTTAAGATCGAAAGATGCAATGATGACGTGAGGGCGATTCTGCGCTCTCGCAGAACACCCAAGGGAGGAACATCAATGCTCATCAAGTCGATCCGCGTCGCCGCGGTGACGGCCATCGCTCTGTTTGCGACCGGTGCGGTCGTACAGGCTCAGGACTTCAAGCCCGAAAACCCGGAATGCATCGCGCCGGCCAACCCCGGCGGCGGCTGGGATTTCATTTGCCGCACCACGGCAAAATACCTGTTCAATCTGGGTCTGACCTCGAGCACCATGCAGGTGACCAACATGACCGGCGGTGGCGGCGGGGTGGCCTTTGCCCATACGGTGAAAGAGCGCAACGAGGACGACAACCTGATCGTGGCGGCCTCGATGTCGACCAGTGCCCGGATCGCGCAGGGCGTGTTCGAGGGGGCCACCAAGGAGGACGTGCATTGGCTGGCGACCTTCGGTGCCGAATATGGCGCCATCGCGGTTGCGGCCAATTCCGAGATCCAGACGCTCACCCAGATGATGGACATGATCAAGGCCGATCCGCGCTCCATCGCCATCGCCGGTGGCTCCTCGGTCGGCAGCTATGACCACATCAAGCCGATGCTGATCGGTCAGGCGGCGGGCATGGAGGATGTCACCCAGATGAAATACGTCTCCTTCTCCGGTGGCGGCGAGGCGGTGACCGCGCTTCTGTCCAACTCGGTGCAGGCCCTGTCTGGCGATATGTCCGAGATGCTCGGCTTTGTGGAATCCGGCGATATCCGTCTGATCGCCATTCTCGCCCCCGAGCGGCTGGAGGCCTTCCCGGACGTGCCCACGGCCAAGGAACAGGGCTATGACGTGGTGGGTGCCAACTGGCGCGGGTTCTACATGCCGGCCGGGGCCTCTGACGCAGCCAAGGCGTTCTGGTCCGATGCCATCCAGACCATGGTGCAGGACGCAGGCTTTCAGGCCGATCTGAAGGCGGCCTCCATCGAGCCGTTCAACAACTTCGGTGCCGATATGGACGCCTTTGCGGCCAAGACCATCGACGAGGTGCGCACCCTGTCCAAGGAAATCGGCATCATCCAGTGATGTCGGATCTGGGTCGTCCTGTCCTGTCGGGACGACCCGCTTTCATTCCCCGGGAGGAAACCATGAGCGACCGCCTGTTCGGCGTGTTCGGATTGGCGCTAGGCGCCTTCTACATCTGGGCCGCATCCATCATCCCCGACAGTTTCATGTCCGACGAGGTGGGGCCGCGGGCCTTTCCCTATATCGTCGGAACGGTGATCCTGATCTGTTCCCTGATCTTCATCCTGCGTCCCGATGCCGAGCCTGCCTGGCCGACGATGCACAGCTTTGCCGAGATCCTCTTTGCCGGGGCGGTGATGTTTGTCTACGCCTGGGCGCTGCCGGAGCTGGGCTTTCTGATCTCCACCGTCTTTGCCACCGCCTATCTCACCTGGCGACTGGGCACCGCGCCCCTTTGGGCTCTGGTTACCGGGGTCTGCACCTCGGGCGGTATCTATGTCGTCTTTCACCTGATCCTTGGCCTGTCGCTCGCCAAGGGCCCCTTCGGATTCTGAGGCGGACCCCATGGAAACCCTAGCAAATCTTGCCGATGGCTTTGTCATTGCCCTGACCTGGCAGAACCTCCTGCTGGCGCTGATCGGCTGCTTTCTCGGCACCCTGATGGGCGCCCTTCCGGGCCTCGGGCCGGCCAATGGCGTCGCCATCCTGATCCCGATCGCCTTCTCGCTCGGTCTCGGGCCGACGCCGGCGCTGATCCTGCTGACCAGTGTCTATTACGGCGCCATGTACGGGGGGCGGATCTCGTCGATCCTGCTCAATATCCCCGGCGACGAGCCGGCGATGATGACCTGTCTCGACGGCTATCCGATGGCGCAGCAGGGCAAGGCGGGCGAAGCGCTGACGCTCTCGGGCATTGCCTCCTTTGTCGGCGCCTTCTTTGCCACCTGCGGGCTGGTGCTTCTGGCGCCGCAGCTGGTGAAGATCGCACTGCTGTTTGGTCCGGCGGAGTATTTCGTGCTTTTCACGCTCGCCTTTGCGACGCTGGGCGGGATCTCCTCCACCAATCAGGCCAAGGCGGCCTTTGCCGCGGCGCTCGGCCTCGGCATCGCGATGATCGGCAGCGACAGCCAGACTGGCTCGCAACGCTTCACCTTTGGCGAGATCCACCTCTATGACGGGATTGATTTCCTCATTGCCATCGTCGGCCTCTTTGCCCTGTCGGAGGTCTTCATCTTCCTTGAACATCACCGGGGCGGAGCCGTGGGCAAAAGCGGTGCCATGAACATCGGCAAGCTGATGCCGGACTTGGCGATGATCAAACGCTGCCTGCCGACCATGGGCCGCGGCACCCTCATTGGCTTCATTGCCGGGGTGCTGCCCGGGGCGGGGGCCTCCTTGGGCTCCTTCCTCGCCTATTCGATCGAGAAATCGACGGTGGACCGCAGGGGCGAGAGCTTTGGCAAGGGGGACCCGCGTGGCGTGGCCGCGCCCGAGGCGGGCAACAACGCCGCTTCCGGGGGCGCCTTGGTGCCGATGCTGGCGCTCGGCGTGCCGGGGTCCGGCACCACGGCGGTGCTGCTGGCGGTGCTCCTTCAACTCAACATCACGCCGGGGCCGCTCCTGTTCCAGAAAAACCCGGATGTGGTCTGGGGGCTGATCGCGGCGCTGTTCATCGGCAACGTGATGCTGCTGGCGCTCAACATCCCCCTGGTGGGCCTGTTCACCCGCGTGCTGCTGGTGCCGACCCGCATCCTGATGCCGGTGGTGGCGATGATCTCATTCGTCGGGATCTATGCGATCACCAATTCCACCTTTGACGTGATGATGATGGTGGGCTTTGGCCTTGCCGGCTGGGTGCTGCGCAAGCTCGACGTGCCGATGGTGCCGATCATCCTCGGCATTCTGCTGGGCAATGAGATGGAGGTGAACATGCGCCGCGCTATGACCATCTCCGACGGCGATTGGGGCATCTTTGTCAGCTCGCCCCTGTCGATCATCCTCTGGGCCATCGCGATCACCGGCTTTGTGCTGCCGATCTTCCTCGGCGAACGGATGAAGAAACGGATGGAAGCCAGCCGCCCCGAAGAGCAGATCAACGTCGGCGATTGAAACGACCCCTCCGGCCCCCCGCATGTGAGGGGGCCGGTTCCAACAAAGCCTGCCCCCCTTTGACGACCGGACATTCAGACCGCTGTCGCCCCGACTTCGGGGCGCAGGGGCGGAGATTTTCCTCAACCGGGGGCGGCAATGACCAAGACAAGGCAGGACATTCCGATGGTTGAGACCAAGACAATCACAATCGACGCGCAGGCGCTGCAGGTGACGGATCTGCCGCAGATCCTCGGCGCGCGGCTGGCCCGGCTGCCCCATGTCCTGCGGCTCTTGTCCGAGAACCACTTGCGCACGACCGGTGAGGTCGCACCGCTGCTGGCGGCACTGGACAGCTGGCTTGAGGGGCGCGGCGATGGGTTCGAGTTCCTGTTCCGGCCCAATCGCCTGCTGATGCATGACACCACCTGCACCCCGGCGCTGGCGGATATCGCGGCGCTGCGCGATGTGCTGGCGGAGGCGGGCTGCGATCCTTCGGTGCTGACCCCGGACCTGCCGGTAGAGGTCTCGGTCGACCATTCGATCGCGGTGGATGTCTATGCGCAGCCGGATGCATTGGCCCGGAACACAAGGACCGAGATCGCCCGCAACGCGGAGCGTTACAGCTTCATGAAATGGGCGGCGGGCGTGATGGGGACACTGAACGTGAACCCGCCCGGCACCGGGATCATGCACACGATCAACCTTGAGCAATTGGCGAGGCTGGTGGTTGTCGAGGAGGGGCGCGCCCATCCCGACATGATGATCGGCACCGACAGCCACACGCCGATGGTGAACGGCCTCGGCGTGCTGGCCTGGGGGGTTGGCGGGCTTGAGGCGGAGAGCGCGATGTTCGGCCAGCCGCTGGCGCTGGCCTTCCCCGAGGTGGTGGGCGTCCGCCTGACCGGCGCGCTGCGGCCCGGCACGCTGGCGACCGACCTTGCGCTTGAGGTGACCCATCGCCTGCGCGAGATCGGAGTGACCGGCAGCTTTGTCGAGTTCTTCGGCCCCGGCGTCGCGACCCTCTCGGTGGATGACCGGGCGGTGGTGGCGAATATGGCGCCGGAATACGGTGCATCGACGGGCTTTTTCCCGGTCGATGGCGAAAGCGTCGCCTACCTGCGGCGCACGGGCCGCGAGGAGGCGCTTTTGGTGCAGGTCGCTCCCCTGATGCAGGGACAGGGCCTGTGGTTCGCCCCTGACGCGGTGCCACATTTTGACCGCGAGATCACTATCGATCTCGACCGTCTCGCGCCGCTTCTGGCGGGGCCGCGACGCCCTCAGGACCGACTGGCCGCCTCCGGTGCCGAAGCGGCCATCGAGGCGGCGCTGGGGCGCAAGATGCAGCCCGGCGCGGGGATCCCCGACGGCGCGGTGGGCATTGCCGCCATCACCAGCTGCACCAATACCTCCTCACCCCGGCTGTTGGTCACCGCCGGCCTGCTGGCCCAAAAGGCGCAGGCGCGCGGGTTGACACCCGCCGATTGGGTCAAGACCTCGCTGGCGCCGGGCTCGCCCTCGGCGCGGGAGATGCTGACCCGCGCCGGGCTGATGCAGGCGCTGGAGGCCACGGGCTTTGGCATCGTCGGCTATGGCTGCACCACCTGCATCGGCAATTCCGGCCCGCTGCCCGCCGCCATCGAGGCCGCCCTGGGCGAGGGCAAGGCGATCGCGGCGGTCCTCTCCGGCAACAGGAACTTTCCCGGCCGGGTGCACCCCAAGCTGGACCTTGGCTTCCTCGCCTCGCCGCCGCTGGTGATAGCCTTTGCCCTCAAAGGGCATGTGTGCGGCGATATCCTTGCGGATCCCCTGTGTTTGGATGCCGCGGGCGGGCCGGTCACCCTGTCTGACCTCTGGCCTTCGGAGGCGGAGATCGACGCGGCCCTGTCGCGCGCGCTTGCGCCCGAGAGCGTGCCAGCCGCCTTTGCCGAGGCGCGGCGCAATCCCGATTGGGCGGCGCTGACCGCGCCGCAAACTGCCTGTTTTCCATGGGATCCGGCCTCGCGCAGCCTGAGGCGCCCCGCCTTCGTCTCGCGCCAGACGGTCACGCGGCTTGGTCACTACAGGGCCACACCCTTGATGGTGCTGGGCGATGACATGACCACCGACCATATCTCGCCCGCCGGCTGGATCGCGCCCGAAAGCGCGGCGGGACGCTGGCTGATCGCGCGCGGTGGCGATCCCAAAAACCTCAATGTCTATGCCTCCTATCGCGGCAATTGGGAGGTCATGCTGCGTGGCCTGTTCAACAACAAGAGCGTGGTCAATGCGCTGGCCCCCGATCTGGCCCCGGCGATGACGGTGCTGCCGGACGGGCGGGCGCTGCCGGTCTTCGAGGCCGCCGAGGTCCTGTGCCGGCAAGAGCAACCGGCGATCCTGCTGGCCGGGCATCGCTACGGCATGGGATCGAGCCGCGACTGGGCCGCCAAGGGGGCGGCGCTACTGGGGCTGCGGGCCGTTCTGGCGCGCAGTTTCGAGCGCATCCACCGCTCCAACCTGATCGGCATGGGCATCCTGCCGGTGGAGCTGGCCGCGGGCTTCATCCCCGCCGAGGCGGGAATTACCGCGCGGGACCGCTTTGAACTGGATGTGGTTGGCGACAGGCTGACACCAAGGATGCCCCTCGAGATCCGCTGGCATCGCGAGGGTGGCGGGATCGAGGTGATCCGCGCCACGGCGGCGGTGGATACCCAGCAGGAGGTCGCGCTGCTGCGCGCTGGCGGTGTGCTGAAGTCGATCCTGAACCGGATGCTCCCTGCCGCCTGAGGTGGGTCAGGCGGACCACTTGCTGGCCTCGTCCGAGGCGCGGATGAGCTGCATCTTGCTGCTCATCGCGCCCGCGAGGTGTCTTTTCATCGCAAAGGAGGCCTCGAGGATCTCCCCCCGCGCCAACAGGTCGAGGATCGCCAGATGCTGGGTCGATTGCTGGATGAACCGCTCCGGCGTCGAGGCGGCGCGATACTCCAGCAGCCGCCGCATCTGGTTCACCCGCACCAGCGCCATGTGGAAATAGGGGTTGTTGGCAAAGGTCATCAGATCCTCGTGGAACCTGGCCCCGTTGCCAAGGAGCTGTTCCACCGGCAGATGTGCGATGTCGCGATCAAGCATCCGCTGCTGGGTGGCGCGCAGCTCCTCCAGCTTGTCGCGCGAGACCTCGTATTCCGGCAAGAGCATCGCCGCCGGCTCGATCGCCATGCGCAGCTGGTAGATCTGTTCGAAGGCCTTGGGTGATTTCGCCACATTGAGCAGGCGCCAACCATAGCCGGCCTTCGGCTCCGCCCAGCCTTCGCGCACGGCGCGGGTCAGGATTTCCTGCACCTGCGATTTGGTCAGCTCATAGGTCTCGCGCAGGAATTGCTCGGTGACTTCTTCGGGCAGCACATCGTTGCGCCAGTCGTTGGCGATCCGGTGATAGGGGCTCTGTCGCTCGTCTCGCAGCACCGGCTGTGCGCGGGCGCTGGCGCCGGGCGCGGTTTCGGCGACATAGAAGCCGCGGTTCTGCATCTGCTGCACCAGCCCAGCCTCGAGCAGGATCAGCAGCGCCTCTCGCACCGGCGAGCGGGAGACGCCAAAGGCATCGGCCAGGGCCTGTGCCCGCAGATGCTCGCCGGGTTGAACCTCGCGCGCGGCGATTTTCATCGAGATGTCCTGCGCAATGCGCTCGGCGAGGGGGCTCTTGGCCATGGCGGTCCTTGCACTTGGGGCTTTGGGCGCATTTTGCCGAAAGGTGAGGAAAAATGCAATTCCCTGGGGCAGTGGCGCGGGCTGTCGATCCGGGGGCGCTTGTCGCGTTCCCTTGAGGGAAATCTGCAAATTCCCGCGTCTGGATGGGGGACGGTCAGGCCAAGTTCGGGACGGCTCTGCCCGCAGGCCAAGGGGGAGGAGGGAAAAGCGAAGCGGTCAGAAATGCAAACTTCTGAAAGGCGGCGGCCGGGCCGCGACGGTTACAGGTTTTCCGGCGTATAGAGGTCAGAGCTCAGGGCCACCCGTTGCGCGCCGTCTTGGGGGCCGATCTCCTTGACCTTGATCATCGTTGTCAGGATCTCGCGGGCGAGGGTCTGCATCGGATGCGAAATCACCGGCGTGCGGGTGCCGTCAATCAGTGCGGCGCGGGTGGAGACGAACAATTCCCACCCAACGGCCACGAAATCGGACCGCCTCGGCGTATCTCGCAGGCGGCAATGGCGCCGGTGATGCCGCCGCCCGAAACATAAAGGCCGCAGAGATCGGGATGGTCCGTGATCAGGGCTTCGACCATACCACGCCCGACGGCCGCGGATTCATAGGTGGCGAGAGGCTCGAACAGCTGGAACCTGGAATTGTGCTCGCGAAGATACGAGCGAAAGCCACTCTCGTTGAGCTCCTGGTTGCGATAGCGGTGGTTGCCGAGCAGGATCCCGATCTTGCCGGGCTGCTTGGCGATAGTGGTGAAGGCCCAGGCTGCCGCGCGCCCCACTTTCCAATTGTCGAGGCCGACAAAGCCGACGTTGCCGCTGGCGGCCAGGGGGGCGATCATCGCGGTGACCGGAATGCCGCGTGTCATGACACGGTTGATCGCATCAGAGACCAGCGGATGCTGCGCCGCGACGAGAGCCTCACCGACTATCGGTACCGTAAACCCGGTCAGCTTTCCGGCCGGCAGCGTAAGCGGGCTGCCATCGTGCGCGAGCCTGCGGCCTTGGTGTTCGACGAACCGCTCTCCAACCTCGACGCCACGCTGCGCGTGGGGATGCGGTTGGTAATCTCGGAACTGCACAAGCGTCTTGAGGCCACGATGATCTACGTCACCCATAATCAGGTCGAAGCCATGACCATGGCCGACAAGATCGTGGTGCTGCGGGCAGGGGTGATTGAGCAGGTTGGCAGCCCGCTTGATCTCTACCGGGGCCAGGCAACCGTTTTGTCGCCGGTTTCATTGGCTCGCCTCGAATGAATTTCATCGAGGGGCCGGAGGCCGCCGCGGCTGGCGCTCATGCGGTGCCGCTGTCCGAGATGGGGGCGATCTTCGAACAGGGCGCGCCGCGCGGAGGGCTCAGGTTCTTGGCGCGACCCTAGAGCATCCGCAGCAATTCCGGCGAGGGATCCCCGGTTTCCGCCAGGCCGCGCGCCCGCTGGAAGGCGGCGATCGCCTCACGCGATTTCGGCCCGATCACCCCGTCACTGCCGCCGGTGTCATAGCCGGCGGCGGTCAGTCTTTGCTGCAGGGCGATGCGGTCGCGTTTCACCAGACCGTATTGGTCCGGCGGGAAGCTGGCGCGCAAGGGCCCGCCGCCGGCGATCCGATCCGCCAGCAGACCGACCCCAAGCGCGTAGGAATCGGAATTGTTGTAGCGCTTGATGGCGCGGAAATTCGCGGTGGTGACAAAGCTGGGTCCGCCCGCCTGCGGCTGGATCACATCGCCCGACGGCGCGCCAGGCCCGGCTTCCGCCCCCCAGCGCAGGCCGCTTTGCCAGCCGTTGCGGGACAGGTAGGCGGCGGTGGAGGCGAGGGCGTCGCTGGGGTCCTCCGACCAGATGTCGCGCCGCCCGTCGCCGGTGAAATCCACCGCATAGGCGAGGTAGGAGGTGGGGATGAACTGGGTGTGCCCCATCGCCCCGGCCCAGCTGCCGGTCATCTCGCGGGCGGAGATATCGCCGCGCGCCAGGATCTTCAGCGCCGCCACCAGCTGGCTCTCGAAAAAGGCGCCGCGGCGCCCGTCAAAGGCGAGGGTGGAGGTGGCGGAGATCACCGGCACGTCGCCGCGCCGCTCGCCAAAGAAGCTCTCGAGCCCCCAGACCGCGGTGACCACATGGGCCTCGACCCCGTAACGCTGTTCCACCGCCGCCAGCGTGGCACGATGGCGGGCAAAGGCGGCGCGGCCCTTGCTGATCCGTTCGTCGGAAACCGCGATGGAGAGGTAATCTTCGAGCGAGCGTTTGAACTCGGTCTGGTTGCGGTCGCGGCTGACCACGCCCGGCAGGTATCCCGCACCGCGAAAGGCGGTCGCGAGAAGGTCCGGGGAGAACCCCTGCGCGCTGGCGCGGGCGCGAAACCCCTGCAGCCAGGCGTCATAGCCGGCATTGCGCTGCGGGCGCAGATCCTCCGGCAGGCCCGAAGGGCGTTGAGGCACCGGTGCGGGAAGCCTTGCGCCGCCACACCCCATCAACCCAAGCGCCAATGCGCCGGCTCCGAAATGCCGTCTGGAAAGTGCCATAACTGCCGATGCCTCGCTCGATTTTCTGTCTTGACTGCAGTCTATCAAGCCGGCGGGACGGAGGCGACAGCCCGCGCGGCAAAATCCGCAAATAGGACAGGCTCCGGGGGGCAAGCGGCAGGTCTTTGCCGATGCCGGCTGCCGCTGCGGCACGTCGGGGTCAGGCGACCGGCGTGGCCAGCGCGTCGCCTGCCAGCTGCCGCAGGAGCCCGTTGACCAGTGCCTGTGCTTCCTCCTGCCCCTTGCGGCTGCGCAACAGGCGGGCGAGCGGCGAGCCCCGCTGCGCGCTCTCCTCGCAGAGGACCAGCAGCGCGATCTCGCGCAGCTGATGCATGAGCTGTTCGGCGGCGTCCCCATCGAGCCGAGCGAGCAAGCCCTGCGGCAGCGGTGCCTGCGCCAGCAGGTCCAAGAGGGCGGGGCCGTGACGCGAGGCTTCCGCCTCGGCGATGCAGAGATCGGTCATCTGCGACATCTCCGTCAGAAAGCTGCGCACCGGCAGGGCGGTGGCCTGGCGGGAATAGCCGACCAGACGTTCCACCTCGATCATGGCCGCCGAGCCCGTCCGGCGCAGGATCAGGCCTTCGAGGGCCAGTTCCGCCTGCTCCGAGGGCGCTACGAGGGGGGCGAGACCGTCGGCAAGGCTGATCGCCTCGGCAAAGAGCACCAGCTGCACCAGCTCGCCCCGCGACAGGTCGCAGGACAGGCGCTGGATGCCGCTGCGATCGGCGTGTTTGTACTGCAGCGCGAGGCGGGCGCCGCCTTCGGCGCGCGACTCCATGGAAAAGATCTTTGCGGTCATGGCGCGCAATAGGGTGAAATTCGGCCGCTCTTCAAGCGCTTGCGGCTAGCGTCGGCAAGGAGATGCGCAAACCTCTGGGGATAACTCAGCCGCCAAGGCAAGGCCCTGGGAATGGGCTGCGACGGATTGCGTCTGGGCGGGCAGGGGGTGCCCATGCTAGCAGAGGCAAAACGGGCAGGCGGAGGGTGACATGCGCGAGTTTCCGAAGATCTGGTTTCTGCGTCACGGGGAAACCGAATGGAACGCCGAAGGGCGGGTTCAGGGGCAGCTCGAATCCGACCTGACGCCGCGCGGTCTCCTGCAGGCGCAGCGGCAGGCGGAGCTGATCCGCGCCGCGCTTGGTCCGCTGCGCCCGCCTTGTTTCGTCTCGCCGCTGCGACGGGCGCAACGGACGGCCGAGATTGCCCTGGCCGGGCATCGCCTGCACACGGAGCCGCGGCTGAGCGAAGTCCATGCAGGCGGGTTGCAGGGCTTGACCCGCGACGAGATCGCGCAGCAATACCCGCAGATCGACCCCCATGCACGCAGCGCCCTGAGCCTGTTTTGCGCGGCTCCCGACGGCGAGGGGTTCGCACGGTTCCATGACCGGGTTCTAGACCTCCTGATGGGGCTTGAGGCGCCTTCGGTGCTGGTGGCCCATGGTCTTCTCGGGCAGGTGCTGCGCGGGATCATCTGTGGCCTCGACTTCGAGGAGATGGAGGCGCTGCCCAACGAGCAGGGTTGTATCTATGTCCTGGAGCAGGGGCAGGAGACAGTGTTGCGCTGAGTTCCGGGCGGCGATGTTCTAGGCCCTTTGGGTTTTTCTGCAAAAACAGTGACGCGCCCTCTTGCGCTTCGTCTTTGCTTTGTCTAAATCCGCCGTCACCGGGTGATTAGCTCAGTTGGTAGAGCGCTTCGTTTACACCGAAGATGTCGGGAGTTCGAGTCTCTCATCACCCACCATCCTTCCTACTTTGGACCTGTCGCGGGATTGTGCCGCTCCAGGTTCTCATTTACGCGGCCTGAGCCTCGAAGGCCAAGGGGCTTTTCCAGCCGAGTGCTGAGTGCCGTCGGCGTGGATT
>CAKZRP010000035.1 GCA_937146765.1 uncultured Paracoccaceae bacterium
GCGACGCCACCGGCGCCGATGATGAGAACGTTCTTCTTCAAGTCAGAACTCCCTTAATGATGAGGCACCCTGTTTCGCTTCAAGGTGCAGTCAGATCACGACAGGGCCGCCGCGAAATCGTCGTAGGTGAAGCTGCGCACCAGCCGCTCGGAACCGTCAAGCTCGCGAATGGCGATGGCGGGCATCTGTACCCCGTTGAACCAGTTTTTCTTGACCATTGTGTAACCGGCCGCGTCCTGCATGCTGAGGCGGTCGCCGGGTTGCAAGGCCTTCGGAAAGCGGAACTCGCCGAAGATATCACCCGCGAGGCAGGATTTGCCGCAGATCATCCACTCCTGATCGCCGCTTTCCATCATCTTGGCGCTTTCGCGGTAGATCAGCAGATCGAGCATATGGGCCTCGATCGAGCTGTCCACGATGGCCAGGTTCTTGCCGTTAAAGAGCGTGTCGAGCACCGTCACCTCCAACGTGGTGGATTTGGTGATCGCTGCCTCGCCGGGTTCCAGATAGACCTGCACCTCGTTTTCTCCGGCAAAGCGTTTCAGGCGCTCTGCCAACCGGTCCAGTGGGTAGCCTTCGCCCGTGAAATGTATGCCGCCGCCGAGCGAGATCCAGTCCATCCGTTTGATCAGGGCGCCGAATCGCTCCTCGATCTGGGTCAGCATCGCGTCAAAACGGTCGAAATCACCGTTCTCGCAATTGTTGTGGAACATGAAGCCGGAGATCAGATCCGCGACGGGTTCGATGGTCTCGGGGCTATGCTCCCCAAGGCGCGAGAAGGGGCGCGCGGGATCCGCCAGGTCGAAGCTGGAGGTGGAGACACCGGGATTGACGCGCAGGCCGCGGGTGTGGTCGCGGCTTTTCTCCTCGAAGCGCATCAGCTGCTGGGCGGTGTTGAAGATCACCTTGTCCGAGGAGGCAAGGACCTCGTCGATCTCTTCCGGCGCCCAGGCCACGGAATAGGCATGGGTCTCACCGGGGAATTTCTCGCGACCCAGTTTCACCTCGAAGAGCGACGACGAGGTGGTGCCGTCCATATACTCCGACATCATGTCAAAGACCGACCAGGTGGCGAAGCATTTGAGCGCCAGCAGCGCCTTTGCGCCGGAGTGTTCGCGCAGGTGGGCGATCTTCTCCAGATTGGGGAGCAGGCGGGACTTGTCGATGAGGTAGTAGGGCGTCTGCATGCGCGTCGGAGCCTCCGTGAGCTGGGGACAGGAACGCATCGGGCCGAACGATGCCGGTGCCGTTTAGCCTGCTCCGGGCGATGGCGCAATGACTGAGCTGCGCCTTTGCGCCTCGGGCCCAGTGGGAGGGAGTGGTGTGAGGGGGCGCTGCCCCCTCTTGCCCTTTCGGGCAATTCACCCCCGGGATATTTCTGAAAAGGTGAAACAGGGGCGGGTCCTGCCGCCCCAATGGGGTCAGACCCCGATCACCGCCTGCACGGCGCGTTTCCAGCGCGCGTAGGCCTCTTCGCGGCGGGCGGCGTCGAGGGTGGGTTTGAACTCGCGGTCCAGCGCCCAGGTGGCGGCGAAGCCGTCCTGGTCCGGGTAGACACCGGCCTTCATACCCGCCAGCCAGGCGGCGCCCAGCGCAGTGGTTTCCTGCATCACCGGACGGTCGACGGCAGCACCGAGGATGTCGGAGAGGCTTTGCATCGCCCAGTCGCTGGCGCTCATGCCGCCGTCGACGCGCAGGGTGACGTTCGCGTCGCCTTCCCAGTCGGCGCGCATCGCCTCCCAGAGGTCGCGGGTCTGATAGGCGACGCTTTGCAGCGCGGCGCGGGCGAATTCGGCGGGGCCGGAGTTGCGGGTGAGGCCGAACATGCCGCCACGGCAGTCCGGTTCCCAATAGGGCGCGCCGAGGCCGGTGAAGGCGGGCACCAGGATCACGTCCTGGGTGGGGTCGGATTTCTCCGCCAGCAGCCCCGATTCGCTGGCCTTGCCGATGATGCCGAGCCCGTCGCGCAGCCATTGCACCGCAGCACCTGCGATGAAGATCGAGCCTTCAAGCGCGTAGGTGG
>CAKZRP010000036.1 GCA_937146765.1 uncultured Paracoccaceae bacterium
CGCCGCATCCTCCACCGTCCGGGCCAAGGGGCCAATGGTGTCGAACTTCAAACAAAGCGGGATCACCCCCTCAAGGCTGACCCGGCCGGAGGTGGTCTTGAGGCCAACAAGATCGTTCCACGCCGAGGGAATCCGCACCGATCCGCCCGTATCAGAGCCGATCGCCCCCGCCGCGAGGCCAAAGGCGACCGAGGCCGCCGCACCGGAGGAAGAGCCACCCGGCACCGCCTCGGGGTCGTTCACGCAGGGCGGCGTGGCCTTGATCGGGTTGAGGCCAAGGCCGGAGAAGGCCAGCTCGCTCATATGGGTCTTGCCCAGACAGACCGCGCCAAGCGCGGTGGCGTTTTCCAAAACCAGCGCATCCCCTTCGGACACACGCCCTTTCAAAAGATCGGACCCCGACTCCGTCACATCGCCCGCGCTGTCGAACAGGTCCTTCCAGCTCAGCGGCACCCCGTCGAGGGGCGAGCGGCGCAGACCCGCCTTTGCCCGTTCTTGCGCGGCCGTTGCCTCGGCCAGCGCCCGCTCGCGGGTGACAACGCTGTAGATGCGCGCGGTCTCCGGGTGGCTGTCCATCGCCGCCAGATAGGTTTCAGTCAGCGTCAGCGGGTTGATCTCGCCCGCCGCGATGCCGCGGCCCAGATCCGCGGCGCTCATCTTCAGCCAGTCCTGCATGGGTCTTGCCTTCCTGTCGTGACCCGCGCCCTGCGAGGGTCGAAATTCCGTTTGGCCGCCACCGTAACGAGGGCGCCTGCAACCTACAATCCCGCTGCGCATTCCTGCCCCCTGCGGCAGCGTGACCGCGCGGAGACCATGGACAATCCCGCCCCGCGGCGCATATTGCGTGGCATGACTGAGATGCGTGATATCCTGATCGTCGGCGGTGGCCTCAATGGCCCCACTTTGGCCCTCGCCCTCGCCAAGGGCGGCCATAAAGTGACCCTGATCGACGCGCTGCCGACGGGCACCCGGCAAGAGGTGGGCTTTGACGGGCGCTCTTATGCGCTGGCTCTGGCCTCGACGCGGCTCCTGGAGCAGGTGGGCGTCTGGGCGCGGATCGTCGAACAGGCCCAGCCGATGCATGAGATCAAAGTCAGCGATGGCGTCGCCGGGCGCGGACCTTCGCCGTTGTTTCTGCATTTCGAGGACAGTGATCTTGAGGACGGCCCGATGGGTTACATGGTCGAGGATCGTTTCCTGCGCCGTGCCCTCATGGACGCGATGGAGGCGGAGTCGGCCATCACCCAGATCAACGGCCGCACCGTGGTCGCTCAAGAGGTCAGTCAAAGCGCGGTGACTGTGACACTCGATGCCGGCACTCGTCTCTCTGGCGCGCTGTTGGTCGGAGCCGATGGGCGCGACAGCGGAACCGCGCGGCGGGCTGGCATCAAGCGCACCGGCTGGGATTACGGCCAGACGGCACTGGTCTGCGCCATCGCCCATGAGGACCCACATCACGGCATAGCGCATCAGTTCTTCATGCCGCCGGGACCGCTGGCGATCTTGCCGCTGCCCGGCAACCGCAGCTCCATCGTTTGGAGCGAGACCCATGCCGAGGCCGCGCGCATTCAGGCGCTGCCGGATGAGGACTATCTGACGGTGCTGCGGCCGCGCTTCGGGTCCTTCCTTGGGGAGATTACACTCGAAGGAAAACGCTTCAGCTACCCGCTGAAACTGAGCCTTGCCAACAGCTTCTTCGCGCCGCGCGTGGCACTGGTCGGCGATGCGGCACATGGGCTGCACCCGATCGCGGGCCAGGGGCTGAACGCCGGTCTGCGCGATATCGCCAGCCTTGCGGAGGTGCTGACCGATGCGGCACGGCGCGGCGAGGATGTCGCCAGCCCTCTCGTGCTGGAACGCTACCAGCAGTGGCGGCGGTTCGACACCACGGCGCTAGCGCTGGCGACGGACGCGTTCAACAGATTGTTCTCAAACGATAATCCATTGCTACGCGCGGCACGGGACCTGGGCCTCGGGTTCACCAACGCCCTGCCCGGACTACGGCGTGGTTTCGTGCGCGAGGCGGCCGGCCTGTCTGGCGACATGCCGCGCCTGTTGCGGGGGCGCCCGCTCTGACCATCGCGCCGGAGGCGGCGTCACTCCAGCGGGCGCGCCTCATCCGTGAGCATCACCGGGATGCCGTTCCGGATCGGGAAGACAAGGTTGGCGGCGCGCGAGATCAGCTCCTGCTTTTCCGCATCATATTCCAACACAGTCTGGGTCACAGGGCAAACCAGAGCCTCCAACATCCGCCGATCAAAGGCGGGCGTTCCATCGTTCATTGAAGTTTTTCCTCGAGCGAGCCGCCCCGCAGGGCGAACTCCATCAGTGTTACAAGGGTTTCCCGGCGCGTGGTCAGGCTCGGCGCTTCCAGCAGCGCCTGCTTGTCCTCGGGATCGAAGTCCAGAAGCATCGACAGGGAGTTGACCAGCAACTCGTCTCCCGCCTCGTCCAGAGCCCCCCAATCGGTAGAAAGGCCGCGTGAGTCGAGGTAGCGCCCCAGCAGGTTCATCAGTGCCGCACGGTCAAAGCCCAAATCACAGTCCGAATGACCAAGGTCGGGATCAAAGCCCGCCCAATCGACCACGCAGCGCCGATAGGGGGTAAAACCTTCCACCTCGCCACGCACGCGAAAGCGCGACAACCCGCACAGGGTGATGAAATAGCGCCCGTCCTCGGTCTCGGAAAACTGGGTAACCCGTCCGGCGCAGCCGATTGTGTGCAGCGTACAGGGCTCGCCGGTGCTGCGGGGCGCATTGGGCTGGATCATCCCGATCACCCTGCCCGGCGTTTTCAGCGTGTCTTCAAGCATCTGCAGATAGCGCGGTTCGAAGATATGCAAGGGCAGCTTCGTCCGGGGCAGCAACAGCGCCCCGGGCAAGGGGAAGACGGGGATCGTCTCCGGCAGATCAGCGGCTTTTATCATGAGAGAGTACCTAGCGCCGCAACGGCGTCAGGCAAATATCAGCGAGCTCAGTTTGCGACGCCCGTTCAGCACCACCGGATCATTGGCCTTGAGCGCCTCGAAAATGGTGAAGAGCTGGGCCTTGGCGGCGCCTTCGTTCCACTCTCGGTCGCGGCGGAACAGCTCCAATAGCTCGGTCACTGCTCCTTCGGCATCGCCTGCGGCATGCAGCGCTTGGGCGAGATCAAACCGCGCCTGATGGTTGGTCGGATCCGCCTCCACCGCGGCGCGCAGCTCGGCCACAGGGCCGGCGTTCTGCGCTTGGCGAGCAAGGGCAATCTGGGCATGAACCGCCTCGATGGCGGCAGCGGTCGCGATCTCTGCCGGGGCACCGTTCAGAACCGCTTCGGCCTGATCGAGATCTTCCAACGCGATGTAGCAGCGGGCAAGCCCGGCATAGGCCAGCGGGTTCTTGTCGTCCTCGCCGATCACGGCAGAGAAGATCTGCGACGCATCTTCGGCGGCGCCTTCTTCCAGCATCTGCTCGGCCGCCTCTAGCGCTTCCCCCAAGCCACCATCGGCAGTGCCACCGGCGGCTTCTGCTATCCGTTGCAGAAAGGCGTCGATTTCCGACTGCGGCAGCGCGCCTTGGAACATGTCGACGGGACGACCCTGGTAGAAGGCGACAACGGTCGGGATCGATTGCAGCGGCAGGCCCTGCTGCGCCAAGGCGGAGGCGAGACGCTGGTTCTCGTCCACATTGATCTTGGCCATTTTCACCGCGCCCTTGGCACGGGTCACGGCAGCTTCCAGCATCGGGCCCAAGGTCTTGCAAGGGCCACACCATGGCGCCCAGAAATCGACGATGACCGGCACCTCGTTTGAGGCATCGACCACATCGGTCATGAAGTTCTGCTCGTTCACATCGAAGATGAGATCGCCTGCGGGGGCTGCGGTGCCTGCTCCGCCCAGAATGTCCATCATTGCTCCGCTCTCCTGAAATCTAGGTTGGGCCATATATGCGTTTTCGCAATCGGAAAACCAAGGGCCGATTGCGGGGCGCGCGCTGCGGGCACCGGGGCACTGGGGGAGGCGCACACTTGGTCACCCCCCGTTTGTACGCCCGGAGGTGCGAATCAGAGGTCGAAAGTCGCGAAGACCGGAGCGTGGTCGCTGGGCTGTTCCCAGCCGCGCGCGGCGCGCAGGATACGGCTCGAATGGGTAGCGTTCAGGATGTCCGGCGTGGTCCAGATATGATCGAGACGACGGCCCTTGTCGGCCTCCGACCAATCCTTTGCCCGGTAGCTCCACCAGCTGTAAAGCAGCCCTTCGGGGATATCCTTGCGGGTGACATCCTGCCAGCCGCCCGCTTCCATCACCTGGGCGAGGTGATCGACCTCGATCGGGGTGTGGCTGACAATCTTCAAGAGCTTTTTGTGATCCCAGACATCATCCTCGCGCGGGGCAATGTTGAGGTCTCCGACCAGAACCGCCTTCTCGGGACGCTCCGACTTGAACCAGTCGCGCATCTCGGTGAGGTAGTCGAGCTTCTGGCCGAACTTGATGTTCTTCTCCCGATCCGGCTCATCGCCGCCTGCAGGCACGTAGAAATTGTGGATGGTCACGCCGTTTTCCAGCCGTCCCGCTACGTGGCGGGCATGGCCGAGGCTGGCGAAATCCATGTCGCCCATATCCTCGATCGGCAGTTTCGACAGGATCGCCACGCCGTTATAGCCCTTTTGGCCGCGCCCGATCATATGGGTGTAACCCGCCGCCCGGAACGCCTCCATCGGGATCTTCTCCACCGGGCTCTTGCACTCCTGCAGGCAGAGCACATCCGGCCCCTCCTCCTGCAACAGCTTCAGCACGATGGGTTCGCGCAGACGGACGGAGTTAATGTTCCAGGTGGCAAGGCTAAAGGACATGGGGCTCTCTCGGGCTCGGGTTCCGGTTTCGCGCGGATATTGCCTGCCTCCCGCAACGGATGCCAGCCCTTGACCTACGCTTTCCTGCGAAAAACGCACCATGAACGATTCGCGAACAAAAAAAGACCGGGCACAAGGCCCGGTCCAGTCCAACAGGGAGGATGCATATCGTAACCCGGATATGCGCGGGATCTCTTGGCGCGGTATCAGTCAGGGAACGTCGGAGGCACCGAGTTTGTTCCTGGAACGACCCTGCCCTTTCAGTCTCGCTCAGGCGACCAGCCGATACCCGCCCGATTCCGTCACAAGCAGACGCGCATTCGACGGATCGGGCTCAATCTTCTGCCGCAGACGATAGATATGGGTCTCCAACGTGTGGGTTGTAACCCCCGCATTGTATCCCCAAACCTCATGCAGCAAAACATCGCGCGGAACCACCCCATCGCTGGAGCGGTAAAGGAACTTCAGGATGTTGGTTTCCTTCTCCGTCAGGCGGATCTTGCGGTCGTCCTCGGTCACCAGCATCTTCATTGCCGGCTTGAAGGTATAGGGCCCGAGCGCAAAGACCGCGTCCTCGGACTGTTCATGCTGACGCAGCTGGGCGCGGATACGGGCCAACAGCACCGGGAACTTGAACGGCTTCGTGACGTAGTCATTGGCCCCCGCATCGAGCCCCAGAATGGTGTCCGCGTCGCTGTCATGCCCGGTCAGCATCAGGATCGGAGACTTCACCCCCTGCTTGCGCATCCGGCGGCACAATTCGCGCCCGTCGGTATCGGGAAGACCCACGTCGAGGATGATGAGATCATAGATCGCTTCCTTGGCGCGCTCCATCGCAGCCTGACCGTCGCTGGCTTCGAAGACGTCGAAATCTTCCGTCATCACAAGCTGTTCGCTCAAAGCTTCGCGCAGATCCTCGTCGTCATCCACGAGCAGAATTTTCTTCAACTGGGCCATGGGGCGTGTCTCCTGTTGTCTTGGTGAAGAGATGTGATGACCTGTGTAGAAGAACAAGATTTGCTGCGGGTGTCTCACGCCGACGTGTCCGAGGACACGGAAATATTTCACTTTTGCAGCAAGAGAGCGTAGGAAAAGCTCCTGATGTTACAGACCGGAAGCCGACCATGAGCCTGATGCCAACGATGCTGGAGCGGATCGCCCGCGCCCGTGTGGACCTGAGAATGGGGCTGCCCGTGGTCCTGACCACCGGCGACAGTGCCATTCTGGCCATTGCGGTCGAGAGCCTGACACCGGTCCGTCTGGCGGACCTGCGCGCGCTTGGTCCTGTTGCACTGGCGCTCACCGCCCGGCGCGCGGCGACGCTGAAGGCGCGCGCCTATGACGGCGATCTGGCCCGGGTGACGGTGCCCGGCGATGTGGACCTGACCTGGGTGCAGGCCCTGGCCGACCCATCCGATGATCTGGAACAGCCGATGAAGGGGCCGCTCAACAGCCTGCGCGCGGGCGAACCGAGCCTGCCCCGTCTGGCGATTGCGCTGGTGAAATCCGCGCGCCTGCTGCCCGCCGCGATCTATGTTGAGCTAGCCGAGGCAGGCGCCTTTGCCTTGAAACATGATCTGACCCTGCTGCCGCAGTCTTCGGCGGAGCCCCTGCTCAACACCTCCTCGCCGCTGCACCCCGTGGCTGCCGCGCGGCTTCCGATGGAGGCCTCAGAAGCCGGTCGGCTGCACATCTTTCGCCCCGAAGACGGTGGCGAGGAACACTATGCCATCGAGATCGGGCGCCCCAACCGCACCAAACCGGTGCTGGCGCGGCTGCATTCGGCCTGTTTCACCGGTGACGTCCTCGGCTCCCTGAAATGCGACTGCGGCCCGCAGCTGCGCGGGGCGCTGGGGCAGATGGGGCAGGAAGGCGCCGGCATCCTCCTCTATCTCAACCAGGAAGGACGCGGCATCGGCCTTGCCAACAAGATGCGCGCCTATTCCCTGCAGGATCAGGGCTTTGACACGGTGGAGGCCAACCACCGCCTCGGCTTTGAGGATGACGAGCGCGATTTCCGCCTCGGCGCCTCGATCCTGCGCGAGCTCGGGTTTTCCGCCGTGCGGTTGATGACCAACAACCCCGGCAAGATCGCGATGATGGAGAAAACCGGCATCTCGGTCGAGAAACGCGTGCCTCTCAAGGTGGGCGAGAACGAGTTCAACCGCGCCTATCTCGCCACCAAGGCGACCAAATCGGGTCACATGCTATGAGCCCTGCTGACCTTCTACTCACCCCGACGGGGGTGCGTTTCATGGGGCGGCTGATCCCCTGCACCCTCGGCAAGGGTGGCATCCGGTCCGACAAGCGTGAAGGCGATGGCGCAACCCCCGTGGGCGTGCATCGCATCGTTGGAATGCTCTATCGGCCCGACCGCATCCCCGCGCCGCAGCCCTGGGCGGAGCCGATTCTGCCCGGCGACCTGTGGTCGGACGATGTGACCGACCCAGCCTACAACCAGCTGGTGCGCGCGCCCCATGCGCCCAGCCATGAATGCTTGCGGCGGGCAGATCCGCTCTACGATCTGGTCCTGCTCACCGATTGGAACTGGCCGATTGCGCAACCGGGACAGGGGTCCGCGATCTTTCTGCACCAGTGGCGCAGGCCGGGATACCCGACCGCAGGCTGTGTTGCCTTTTCGCGGCAGAACCTGCGCTGGATCGCCGAGCGCCTCACGCCAGGGGCCCGGCTGATCGTGCGCTTACGCTGAGGGGCTGCGCTCACCAAAGATGGCAGAGCCGACCCTCAGATGCGTCGCGCCAAAGGCGATCGCTTTTTCGAAATCACCACTCATCCCCATCGACAGGCCAGCAAGGCCATTGCGTTCGGCGATCTTGGCCAGAAGGGCAAAATGCAGGCTCGCCTCCTCCTCGACCGGAGGAATGCACATCAACCCTTCGATGGGCAGATCCAGCCCGCGACACTCGGCAACAAAGGCGTCCGCCTCACCGGGCAGGATACCGGCCTTTTGCTCTTCGGCACCGGTGTTGACTTGAATGAACAGACGCGGGCAATGCCCCAGCTCCTGGGCAAGCCGTGCAATCGTCTGGGCCAGCTTCGGGCGATCAACGGAATGGATCGCATCCACCAGTTCCATCGCCTGGCGCGCCTTGTTGGTCTGCAAAGGACCGATGAGATGCAGCTGCACGCCTTCGAACCGCGCGCGAAAGTCGGGCCATTTGGCGGCCGCCTCCTGCACCCGATTCTCGCCAAAGACGCGGTGACCCTTCTCCAGAACCGCCGCAACCCGGTCGTTTGGCTGCACCTTTGAGACGGCGATCAACTCGACCGAACCGGAGGGACGACCGGCCGCAGCCTCGGCGGCGGCAATGCGGGATTTGATCTCACTCAGCGACATCGAGGGGCCTCTTGCAGTTTGGAACACAGTCGGGCCGGACAAAACACTGTTTATGCACAAAAGAAAAGGGCGAGCTCCAAAGAGCCCGCCCCAAGAACCATGTGGTTCAGCTCAACTTAGAAGTTGAACACGACGCCCAGGTCACCAACGGTGTTGCCGGAGGTGTTCTGGCCAACGCCACCTGCGAGGGTCACGCCGCCGCCGAGGCCGTGGCGGAAGCCGAGGCCGAATGCGGTGTCGGTTGCGCTGCCACCGTCAGAGAACATTGCGCGGATGGAGGTCGCGGAGGACAGTTCGTAGTTGATGGAGCCACCAACCGACACGTCGGTCTGGTTGTCGCCGTCACCCACGATGAGGGAGTAGCCCACTGCACCTGCGGTACCGGACAGGCCGAGGATCCATGCGTCACCGTTGCTGTCGGAGTCGGAGTAAGCTGCGCCAACGGAGATTGCACCGAAGGAGTAGCCCAGACCGATTTGGGTTTGCTCGTCAGCAGCGACAGCTGCGGAACCAGCGGAACCCAGGGAAGCGGCAACTGCTGCTTGAGCGCGGGTTTCGGTATAGGAGACCGACGCGGAGAAATCGCCGACAACGTAGTTCACCTTGATGGTGGTTGCGTCGATGTTGTTGTTGCCGAAGCCGGTAGCAACTGCGTTCACGTCGGTGAAGGCTGCGTTGTGCTCGAGGAAGGCGGTGAAGCCAACGCCGTAGCCGTACAGGTCAACCTGGTCGCCGGAGTCGAACACGTTGGAGACGTTACCAACGTCAACGCGCAGACCGCCGTAGGACACTGCGAAACCAGCAGCACCCGGGCCAGCGCCGTTCACGGCGTTTGCATTGTTGCTGTCGGACTGCAGACGGAAGCGGGCTTCCAGTTTCACACCGGCGTCGGTTTCTGCGATACCGGTGATGTTCAGACGCATACGCTGTTCGATCTCGGTGTCGTTTGCTGCGCCTTCGTTGTACAGCAGACCGATGCGGCCGTAGCCGCCCAGGGTCACTTCTGCGGCTGCAACGCCAGCGGTCAGAACCAGTGCGGTCGAAGCGAAGAGAATCTTTTTCATGGTTTTCCCTCGGGTTTGAATTTCCAAAGAAGCAATCGGCATGTGCCAACTTCGCTCCTCAAGTACGCACATCCTGTCGCTCGTTTTGGGGTCGTGAAGCAAGTAGGTGCTGAAAGCGGAAAACCTTTCATCAACAAATTGATGCAACCGTGCCACAGTCCTTTTGGGCCGAATTCCCCTGAAAACGCAGCAGAAACGAGTCTATTAAAGAATAGGCTTGTTGGCGCATCCCAGCTTGACTAGGAGTAGACCAACCGAAAATTCAGGAGCGGGCCCGACCAATATGCGTGGTATCAAGACCTTCATCCTTCTCTCGTCCATGGCTCTTCTGTCGGCCTGCGGTGCCTTCCGGTCGATCGACACCAATACGGAAGTGGATGAAAACAACACGATTGTGCTGCCGGGCGATGCGCGGGAAGCCAACAATGACACCACCACCATCTGGGATGCCTTCAAGCCGCAGAAGAACGAGCAGCGGGTTTTGGTGAACCGCTATCTCTGGGCCGCCAGCCTTGAGGTGCTGAATTTCTTGCCGGTACAGTCGGTGGACCCTTTCACCGGAGTGATCATCACAGGATATGGCACCCCGCCGGGTGGAGGTCGCTCCTATCGCGCCACCGTTCACATCAAGGACCCGGCGCTGGAGGCCCGCTCGCTCAACGTGGCGCTGCAATCCAGCGGTGGGGGCTCCGTCAGTGCTGAAACCGCCCGCGCGGTGGAAGATGCGATTCTCTCCCGCGCCCGTCAGCTCCGCATGGCCGACAAGAAGATCTGACGCTCGCGCACTGGAACACAGTAGAAATTACACGTATCAGAAGCGCCGGGCCCAAAAGCCCGGCGTTTTCATGCAAAGGACCGCTAGGATGTCGCGTTACGAAGCCTCCGCAATCGAAGCCAAATGGCAAAAGGCCTGGGAAGAGGCCGGGATCTTCCAAGCGAAGGAAGATCGCAGCAAACCGAAGTACTACGTGCTGGAGATGTTCCCCTACCCGTCCGGCAAGCTGCACATGGGCCACGTGCGCAACTACACGATGGGGGACGTGATCGCGCGCTATAAGGCCTCGACCGGGCACAACGTGTTGCATCCGATGGGTTTCGATGCCTTCGGGATGCCTGCGGAAAACGCCGCCATGGCCTCGGGCGGCCACCCCAAGGATTGGACCTATTCCAACATCGACACCATGGTCGAACAGATGAAGCCTCTGGGCCTCTCGCTCGACTGGTCGCGCATGTTCGCCACTTGTGACCCGGAGTACTACGGTCAGCAGCAGGCCTTGTTCCTTGATTTCCTTGAAAAAGGTCTGGTCTACCGCAAAAACGCCGTGGTGAACTGGGATCCTGTGGACATGACCGTTCTGGCGAACGAGCAGGTCGAGAATGGCCGTGGCTGGCGCTCTGGCGCTCTGGTTGAGCGACGCGAGCTGACCCAGTGGTTCTTCAAGATCTCCGATTATTCCGACGAGCTGCTTGAGGCGCTGGATGGCCTGGAGAACTGGCCCGCCAAGGTCCGCCTGATGCAGGAAAACTGGATCGGCAAATCGCGCGGTCTGCAATTTGCCTTTGAGCGCACTGATGGCGGTGAGGCGATCGAGGTCTACACGACTCGCCCCGATACGCTGATGGGCGCGTCCTTTGTCGGCATTTCGCC
>CAKZRP010000037.1 GCA_937146765.1 uncultured Paracoccaceae bacterium
GCCGGCGGAGTTCTTGCCCGGGCCCGCGTGGTCGCGGCCGACGATGAAATGGGTGCAGCCGTGGTTCTTGCGGATGATGCCGTGCCAGACCGCCTCGCGGGGGCCGGCCATGCGCATGGCGAGGTTCAGGAGCGACATGGAGGTGGTGGCCGCCGGATATTTGTCCAGCACCGCCTCGTAGCAGCGCACGCGGGTGAAGTGGTCCACGTCGCCGGGTTTGGTCATGCCGACAACCGGGTGGATCAGCAGGTTGGCCTGGGCTTCGCGCGCGGCGCGGAAGGTCAGCTCCTGGTGGGCGCGGTGCAGCGGGTTGCGGGTCTGGAAGGCCACGACCTTGTTCCAGCCGACCTTGCGGAAATAGGCGCGCAGCTCGTTGGGGGTGTCGCGACGGGCGCGGAAGTCATAATGCACCGGCTGCTGGATGCCGGTCACCGGGCCACCGAGATAGATCTTGCCTGCTTGGTTGTGCAGGTAGTTCACCGCCGGGTGGGCGTCATCATCGGCGCCAAAGACCTTCTCGGCCTCGCGGGCCTTGTTCGGCTCCCAGCGGTCGGTCACGGTCATGGTGGCGAGAATGACGCCTTCCTGATCGCGCAGGGCAATATCCTGGCCGATTTCGATGGAGGCGGCAAAGGCCTCGGAGACATCGAGGGTGATCGGCATCGGCCAGAGCTGACCGTCGGCAAGGCGCATGTTCTCGACGACGCCGTTGTAATCGGCCTCGGAGAGGAACCCCTTGAGCGGGTTGAAGCCGCCGTTCATCAGGAGTTCGAGATCGCAAATCTGGCGCGGGGTCAGGTCGTGGCTGGTCAGGCTGGCCGCTTCGACCTTCAGCTTCTGTGCGGAATCATAAGATACATAGAGCTCCGGGATCGGAGCCAAATTACTCGACATGGTCATAGGAAGTCTCTCTCGTCTGGCGTCGCACTCAAAAATCACAGCGCTGGCTGGGCAATAGCGCCTGAATGTGACGCTTGTCTAGCCGCATCGCAGAATAAGGAGAATGTGGGCGTTTTTTGCCGACAATTGCATCGAGGTCACGCGATTGCGCGGCAAAACGGAACAGAACGCGCGGGTTTTGGGCAATCGGCGGACCTGTGTCTGCTGCAAGGGCAGTCCTGCCCCTGTCCGGGCTCCTTTGGATGGCGGCGGCGGGCTGGGGGAGCGCTCAGACCGCGGCCGGCGCATCAAGAGTCGCCACCACATCGGCGAGGCTAGAGGCGCGGGGCAGGGGCAGGGCGGTCACCGGGCGGTCGACGCCGCGCAGCTCGAAGGTCTGCAGGCCCTGTTCCGGCAGTCCGAGGCCGGCAGCCTCGAAAACCGCACGCGAGACCAGAAGCTCCACCCCGAGGTCCTTGGTCTTGGCCTCGAGACGGCTGGCGGCATTGACGGTGGCGCCGATCAGGGTGCGCGGTGCCAGCCCGGCGGCGCCGATCTCGCCCAGCACCACGGTGCCCGCGTGCAACCCCATGCCGATGCGCACCGGCTCCTCGCCTTCGGAGGCCAGAAGCCGGTTGAACCGCGCCAGCGCCACCCCGATATCGGCGGCCGCCGCCAGACCGGCGCGGGCGGAGCTCTGGGCGTCGCGGGTCTCGAACAGGGCGAGCATCCCGTCGCCCATGTATTTGTCCACGGTGCCGCCGGCGCGGGTCACCTCGGGCACCACCGCGTCGAAGAACCGGTTGAGCAGGAAGACCACGTCATAGGGCAAAAGCCCGGCCGAGCGGGCGGTAAAGCCGCGAATGTCGAGGAACAGCACCGCGAGGGTCTTTTCCTCGCCCTGGGCGGCATGGACCTGACGGCGCCCCTTGGGCGAGTAGATGCGTTTCACCGTCAGCGCGGCGCTGGGGCGGATCTGGCAGGCGAGGCGCACGTTCGGGGCGGCATTCACCGCCGCAAGGCTGCGGGCCTCGGCGGCGCTGGGCGGCGGCAGCTCCTCCAGCCCCTCGGTCACCGCCACTCGGCAGGTGGTGCAGCGCCCCTTGCCGCCGCAGAGCGAGGGATGCGGGATCCCCTTCATCTGCGACATTTCCAGCAGGGTCAGCCCGCGGTCGGCGGTGATCTCCGGCCCGTCCTCGTAGCGCACCCTTACCGAGCGGCTGCGTTGCAGCAGACGGCGCAGGGCATAAAAGGCCGTCGCCAGCCCCAGCAGCCCGAAGAAGAGCCATTGGCCGGTACGGGTCACCTCCGCCAGATGCGCGGCCTCCGTCGCGTCGGGCCAGTTGAAGTCGGCCATGATCTCGGCGGCAAGACCGTCTTCGGCAAAGAAGCCCCACATCCGGCGGCCCTCGGTCACCAGCCCGGCCAGCGCCAGGGCGGGCACCAGCACCGCAACCCCGATCATGTAGGGCACGAGGCCGCTCCACCAGCGGGTCAGCCGCAGCCACATGTGCAACCCGATGCAGCCATGCAGCCAGACCACCAGCAGCAGGAGAAACTGCTGCAGCGCCTCGGGGCCGGTCCACATCATCAGGATGATGGAGGACATCTCGTCCTCGACATCAAAGACCCATTCGGCATAGCTGGCGTGCACCACATGCTGCACCAGCTGCAAGGGGATCAGCACGCCAAGCAGCAATTGCAGCCATTGGCTGAAGGACATCCTGAGCGTCCGCCGCATCGCCACCTGCCAGAGCGCCAGCGCGCCATGGGTGAGGAGGGCGCCAAAGAGCACCGCCTGACCGACAGGATTGTCGGTGATGGCAAGCCGCGCGTCCTGCACCGCCTCCATCAGTTCGGGCGAGACCAGCCCGGCGGCGACATTGAGGAAGTGGAAGAAGACAAAGACGAAAAGCACCAGCCCCGAGGCCAGCCGGCTGCGGTGCGTCCAATTGCCTTGCCAAAGCGCGTTTGCCACGTCTGTTCTGTCCCTTGGAAAATCTGTCCCTTGGTTTAGGCCAAGTGGGACAGGCTGTCACCTGCGCAGACAGAGAGGCAGACAGAGAGACTGTGTCGGGGTGGAGCCCGGAACCAGTTCAATTTGAACGTCAAAGATGACACGAAGACCTCGGCAGCCCTCTGAGCCCCTTCGCAGGACGCGAGCTGGGGGCCGCAGTCCGGTCTTGCCACGATCAAGAAAACGGCTCCCGAAGTTCCCTTCGAGAGCCGTTCTGACGGGATGTCGCCTGATGTCGCCTGAGGTCAGCCCTGTTCGGCGAGGAAGCGTTCGGCATCAAGTGCCGCCATGCAGCCCATGCCGGCGGAAGTCACCGCCTGGCGGTACTTGTGGTCGGTCAGATCGCCGGCCGCAAAGATCCCGGGGATCGATGTCTCGGTGGAGCCCGGTTTCACGGTGACATAGCCGCCGTTGTGCAGCTCGAGCACGTCCTTCACCAGCTCATTGGCCGGCGCGTGGCCGATGGCGACAAAGACGCCCTTGCAGGGGATCTCGGTCACTTCGCCGGTCTTGGTGTGCTTCACGCGGATCGCCTCGACGCCCAGGGGGGCATCGGTGCCGACCACTTCTTCCAGCTCGTGGAACCACAGGGGAACGATCTTGGGGTTCTTCATCAGCCGGTCGATCAGGATCTTCTCGGCGCGCAGCTCGTCGCGGCGATGCACCAGCGTCACCTTGGAGGCGAAGTTGGTGAGGAAGAGCGCCTCTTCCACCGCGGTATTGCCGCCGCCGATCACCACGATCTCCTGACCGCGATAGAAGAAGCCGTCGCAGGTGGCGCAGGCGGAGACGCCAAAGCCCTTGAACTTTTCTTCCGAGGGCAGGCCGAGCCATTTGGCGCGCGCGCCGGTGGCGAGGATCACCGCATCCGCCGTATAGGTGGTGCCGCTGTCACCCTTGGCCACGAAGGGGCGTCGGGTGGTGTCGAGCGAGGTGATGATGTCGCCGATGATCTCGGTGCCCATCGCCTTGGCGTGGGCCTCCATGTTGACCATCAGGTCGGGGCCCTGGATCTCGGTGTGGCCGGGCCAGTTCTCCACCTCGGTGGTGGTGGTCAGCTGGCCGCCCGGCTCGATCCCCTGCACGAGGAACGGTTGCAGCATGGCGCGGCTGGCGTAGACGCCGGCGGTATAGCCCGCGGGGCCGGAGCCGATGATCAGAACCTTGGTGTGGCGCGTGTCGCTCATGTGTTTCCCCACGTCTTCCTGTGATTTTCGCTGTCTTGCGGTCTTGCCGCCGTCGGAGACTGCATATAACTGCGTCGCGCGCACGCTTAAAGACCTTCCTTCATGTCCGGTCTGCATGCCCGGTTGCCGCTTGCTGCTGCCGGGGGTGGCAGGTTTTTGAAGATGGTCCACAGAATGTTGCCAGTTTGGGAAATAATGTTGCGCCACGGCGCGTCCCTGCTATAAGAAACGCAAAAATTGTCAGGAGTAGACATCCCATGGTCACCACACGTCTGGATCCGATCGACCGCAAGATTCTGTCGGAGCTGCAGGCCGATGGGCGGATGACGAATGTCGAGCTGGCCAAACGGGTCGGCATTTCCGCCCCGCCCTGCCTGCGCCGGGTGCGCGCGCTGGAGGAGGCCGGGCTGATCCGGGGCTATCATGCGGATGTGAACGACCGCGAGCTGGGGTTCGAGGTGCAGGTCTTTGCCATGGTCGGCCTCGAAAGCCAGGCCGAGGCGGAGCTGTCGGCCTTTGAAGCCAAATGCCGCAGCTGGCCTCTGGTGCGCGAGTGCCATATGCTGAACGGCGAGGTGGATTTCATCCTCAAATGCGTGGCGCCGGACCTGTCGACCTTCCAGAGCTTTCTGACAGGCCAGCTTTTGACCACGCCGAATGTGGCCAGCGTCAAGACATCGCTGGTCATCCGCGGCGCCAAGGACGAGCCGGGCGTGCCCTTCGACGTGCTTGAGGAACGTCTGGCCCGCGAGGCCTGAGGAGGGCGCGCAGATAGATGCCATCTTGCGGGGGAGGCCCGCTTTCGGGCATGAGCGCGCCAGCACAGGCACAAGCCCGGGCCCGAACAGGGGCACGGGCGCAGGCAAAAGGGGATCATCACCATGAACTACGGCAAATCCGGCGCCACCAAGGCGGGCAAGAACAAACCCCGTCACAGCGAACACAACGCCAAGGGGTCCGACAAGAATCCCTATAACCAGCAATCCTCGAAAGAGGAATTGCTGAAGCGGATGAAGGCGGCCGCAGAGAAGAAGAAGGCCGACGAGGCCTGAGGCCCGCTGACGCTGCGGTCGACCGGACAACACCCGTGTCGGCCGCAGCCGGGCCTTCTTGGCGGCCTCCGGGGCAGGGGCGCCCGCTGCGGCGGGATGCCTGCGTGCTCGCGCTATTGGCCTGCGACGGGCAGGTGCCTGACCAGCATCAGGCACAGGATCACCGCAAGCCCAAGAAACATCGACCCGACGATCCATGCGACGGGGGTGGAATAGAGCTCGGCGAGGGTTCCGGCGCAGAGCAAGCCCAAGGCGGCCCCCAACTGTTGGATCAGCGATCTCAGGGACAGCATGGTCGACCGCTGACGGTCCTGCACACATCGATGCAGGATGCTGCTGGCGGGCGTCTCGCTGATACCCAGGATCACGGAATAGAGGACAAAGGCGGCCACAAAGCCAAGGATGCCGCCCTGTAAGGCCAGGGCGACCTGAACACCTGCGAGGCCAGCGAAGGTCGCCGCAAGCGTCGTTGCGTGCTGCCGCCGGAAGATCCGGCTGACGTAGGGCGACAGGACTGCACCAAAGGCGATGGAAAAGAAATAGGTCGCGGTCACGGCGCCAATGACGGTATTGGCATAGCCCGCCTCCAGCATCGGCTTGGCGTGGGTTGGCCAGAACACCTCGACCGGATTGGTGGCCATCAGGAAGCAGGCCAGCGCCGCCAGCAGGAGCGAGAGTGCGGGATGCCTCAGGGCGAGAAGGCCCGCATCCGTGATCACCACGGGCACCTTTGCGAACCCCTGCCGGAGAGCCTTCGGGGACATCGGGCGCGGGTCCTCGACAATGGCCAGCAGGGTGAACAGGAACACGCCCAGCATCACGGCAAAGCTGGCGGCATAGGACACATCATAGATGCTGAACCCTGCGCGGGCCGCGACCGGGCCCAGAACATCGGGCAGAAGACCGCCGAGAACCGCGCCGGTGGCCAGGCCCAGGGCATTGGCCGATTGCGCCCTCGCCAGCGCGGGCTGGACATCCACATTTGGCGCGGCTGCCTTGAAGGTTTCGACAAACCACGCATCCAGCGTCCCCGACCTCAGCGCACGTCCAAATCCGATGCAGGCAAAAGACAGGGCGAGAACATGGAAATCGCTGCTTGAGAGGAAGAGCGCGAGCGATGTCAAACTGGCGACAACCGCAGTCAGAAAGACCGGCTTGCGTCCGATACTGTCCGCAAGGCCGCCAAAAGGCAGCTCCATCGTCAAGGTGGTGAGGGAATAGACCCCGAAGAGAAGCGAGATCTGAACGAGGTCCATGCCCCGGTCGGTCAGGGCCAGTGCGACAACGGCAACCGTCAACCCCATCGCAAGGCGATCAAGGAACTGGTGGATCTGAAACACCCGGATGTGCCGTTGCGCCGCGCCGCTCAGTGCTGTGAAGGAAAACTCTGTTTCTGGTGCCATGTCGGCAACTTCGGTGTTTCTGCGATCCCGCACAATCCCCGAGATGCGCCGCCCACCGCTCGGCTTGCGTCACTGCGCAAAACGAAGGCCAACAGGGTCTCGTCGTCCCCCGGCCCTCAGGCCTGCAGGCTGCGGGCGCGGTCGAAGGCGAGGGGGCCGAAGTCGGCGATGCTCTCCACATGGGGGAACATGTTGAGGAACAGGGTCTTGATCGGATAGCTCACCAGCCGCAGGGCGTCGATGCCGGGGTGGTAGGTCTCGAACTCCAGCCCGCCGACCCGGATCACCGCATGGCGGGCGAGGCAGAGGTGGTACATGTCCACCGGCGCCGGCGGCGCGGTCTCGACGATCTGCATGCCGTCGAGGAATTCCTGCGCCGGGGTCAGGAGCGGGCCGCTGGTCTCCGCATGGCGCAGGTGCAGTGGCGTGCGCAGCAGCCGGGCGGCCGGGCCGCAGACCACGCAGGACATCGGTTTTTCCATGCCGAGGCTGTCGGCCATGAAGCTGGTCAGCGCCTGCGGGCGGCCGGCGGCGGAGCTGCGGCCGGGGATGAGCGTGGTCATCCCCTTCCACAGGAGCGTGCGGTGGTCGCCGTCGCGGGTCCAGATCCGGTCACCGGGGCAGAGATCCTCGATCGCCACCGGCCCCATGTCGGTCTCCACCAGCGAGCCACGGGTGAAGGCGGTGAAGGCCTGTTCGAACAGCGGCAGGGCCGGGGCGATGTGACGGGTCTCGGCCAGCTGGCCGCCGGGCAGGAGGCTGGTCACCTCGTAGCGGCGCAATTGCGGTTTCTGCTCGCCCGCATGGTCGCGCAACAAGGGTTGCGTGCGGGTGATATTGGCGGCAGCGCGCTGCAAGGAGTGAGGTATGGTCATTGTCCCCGGCCCTTTGTCGGTTATGCGCAGGCTTCCGGCCCCCACCGAAATCCTGCACGGATGGCACGGCTCTGGCGCGGAGGCGCAGACCCGGCACGGCATGTCGTATATTCCGTTTTCGACGAGCATTGAGGTTTGAATATGACCGGTCCGCGGCAGGGGGGCATCGGATCGGGAAAAACTGTCACAAAAGGGTGTGGTTCTTAGGGAACTGGAATCAAAAGGGAAATAATCGCCTGCTCTGGTCTGGTCGGAGGCCAGGGCCGAGGCGAGAGCGCGAATGTGGCGGCGAGGCGACCGCGCTGCCACAAAGACTTCTGCCAGATTAACGGCCGCCTGCCTGCCGCAGGGGCAGGTCGCCTGCGGTGCGGGTGCGGGTGCGCTGGCGGGCTTGCGGAGTCAGAGGCGGATGCAGGAGATCAGCCGACCGTAATCGGCCTCGCGCGCATGGGTGGTGCGGCGGTAGGAATAGAACAGGGTGGGATCGGAATAGGTGCAATGGCGGGTCCATTCGCTCTGCGCGATGCCGGCGGCGCGCAGCCGGGCCAGGCCGAAGGCGGGCAGGTCAAAGAGCATCCGGTCGCCGGTGCCATTGGCAAAGAAGCGGCCATTGCCCGTATCCTGTGCCATGAAATCCTCGAAGAATTCCGGTCCCACCTCATAGGCGCGCTGCGAGATGGTGGGGCCGATCACCGCGCGGATCGCCTCGCGCCGGGCGCCGAGCGCGAGCATCGCCTCCACCGTGGCCTCCAGCACCCCGTCGAGGGTGCCGCGCCAGCCGGCATGGGCGGCGCCGATCACCCCGGCCTCGGCATCGGCAAAGAGCACCGGCTGGCAATCGGCGGTCAGCACCGAGAGCACAAGGCCGGGGGTGGCGGTCACCAGCGCATCGACCCGCGGGCGCGGCGCCTGGGGATCCTGCGGCAGGGCCTCGACCACCGCCACCTCGGCGGAATGCACCTGATGCATGCCGATAAGGTGATCCGGCTCCGCCCCCATCGCCTCGGCCGCGCGGGCGCGGTTGATCAGCACCGCCTCGCGCTGGTCGGAGGAGCCGACGCCGCAATTCAATCCCTCGAAGATCCCCGAGGAGGCGCCGCCCCTGCGGGAGAAGAACCCGTGGCGGATCGGGGCCAGAAGATCGGAGGTGACGATTTCGAGAGTCATTTTTCCAGTCCTGCGGGGGGCGGGGAAGTTTCGGGAAACAGGCCCAGCACTTTGAACAGGTTTCCCATTTCATCGGGATGCGTCAACCGGCGATGTGCGGTGATCAGCTGGTTGAGCGGATCTGTGTCGAGCCCGGCGGCCAGCGCCTCGGCGCGGGCGGTGATGCCGAGCCGTTCGAGAAAGACGCCCTGGGTGGTGAGGCGACTGTGGGCGCAGCCCTGGGCACGGGCGGCGGCGGCGATCACCTCGAAATCCACATGGGTGGTGAGATCGGCGCGGCCCGGATCGGCGAGCGGATCGGCGGGCGCATGGGCGCGCATCGCCTGCAGCGTATTGCCGAGCGAGCGCCAGTCGCCGTAATCGACGATCAGCGCCGCCCCGCCATGGCCCGCGATGCGCTGGGCGATGGCCTCGGTCACCACGCTTGCCACCTCGCAATATTCTACCAGATCGCCGTCGCGGGTATCGCCAAGGCGATGGGACAGGGCGGGCTGGCCGGTGGCGGCACCGAGGCCGAAGCAGAGGCTCTCGCCATCGCCGCCAAAGCCGACCCGGCGTTCGCACCAGCCATTGCCCTGACGCTGGAACTGGCGCACCGGCAGCGCGTCGAAGAATTCATTGGCCACAAGAAAGAGGGGCTTTTGCGGCAGGTCCTCCACCGAAGCCAGCCAGCGCGGCGCGTAATCGGCCAGTGCTTCGGCCTGCAGCGCCTGCATCCTGGGCGCGGCCTCGATCAGGACCAGCTCCATCGCGTCCTGAAAGCCGGGGATGCCCCGGGTCGCGCGCAGCATGTCGGCCATCAGCGTGCCGCGCCCGGGGCCAAGCTCGGCCAGTGCAAAGGGTCCGGGCCGACCCTGGTCGAGCCAGGCCTGCACCAGCGCCAGGCCGAGAAGTTCGCCGAACATCTGGCTGATCTCGGGGGCGGTGATGAAATCCCCCTCGGCGCCGATGGCAGTCTGGCTGGTGTAATAGCCATGTTCGGGGTTGAGGAGACATTCGGACATGTAGTCGGCAATGCTCATCGGCCCGTCGAGGCGGATGCGGCGGCGCAGGCTGTCGCGCAGGCTCATGCGGTGGCCCCTGTGGTCTGGCGGCGGGCGCGCAGCAGGAACCAGAGGCCGAGGGCGATCATCGGCAGGGACAGGGCCTGACCCTGGGTCAGCCCGTAGCCGCCGATCTGCCAGGCGAGGCCCAGGGGGTTGCCCTCGGTCACGAATTGCGCGTCGGGCTGGCGGAAAAACTCGACCAGAAAGCGCGCGACCCCGTAGCCCGCAAGGAAGGTGCCAAGCACCCGGCCCGGCGCGTGGAAGGCGGCGCGGCGATAGACCAGCCAGAGGATCAGCGCGCCGAGGATCAGCCCCTCCATCGCCGCCTCGTAGAGCTGGCTGGGGTGGCGGGCGCAGATCTCGCCCAGGGCCTGGCCGCAGTCCTGCGCGGCGCGGCCCGGAAAGGCGACGCCCCAGGGCAGATCGGTGGCGCGGCCCCACAGCTCGGCATTGACGAAATTCGCCAGCCGCCCGAGCAGCAGGCCGGGGGCCACCGCATGGGCCACCAGATCAGCTATGGCGAGCCGGTCGATACCCTTGACGCGCGCATAGGCCCAGGCGGCGATCACCACGCCCAGGAGACCACCGTGAAAGGCCATGCCGCCCTCCCAGATGCGCAGGATCTGGGCCGGGTTCTCAAGGTAGACGCCGGGTTGGTAGAAGAGCGCGTAGCCCAGCCTGCCCCCGAGGATGACGCCGAGGATGATCCAGGTGATCAGATCCTCCACCTGCCGCGCGTTCATCGGCGGCTGCGCGGCGTGCCAGAGCGCCGGGCGGTTGACCGCGCGCACCGCAAGACCCCAGGCGATCAGGATGCCGACGATATAGGCCAGCGCATACCAGCGCAGGGCGAACTCCGTCCCGAAGAGGGAGACCGAGAAAATCTCGGGCGAGAGGTTCGGGAATTGGATCATCTCTGCCAGCATGGGGGCCTCTGTGCCTTGTTGGGGCAAGTCCTGTCAACGGCTTGCCGTTTTACTCTTCTGCGCCCATATAGGGTGCAAGCCTCATAGAGGTAAGACATCACACGGGAGATGGCCATGCAGACCCGCAACAAGTTTATGGACGATATTTCGCAACTGATGACCAACGCCATGGGCGTGGCACAGGGTGCCAAGGAAGAAGCCGAGACCGCGATGAAGGGCGTGATCGACCGCTGGCTGGCGGATCGTGACTTCGTCACCCGCGAGGAGTTCGACGCGGTGCGTGCGATGGCGCAGAAGGCGCGCGAGGAGAACGAGGCGCTGAAGGCGCGTCTGGACGCGCTGGAAGCGGCGGCCAAGTAAAGACGGCCGGAGCCCGAGGGAGGCGGGTCCCCCCTCTTGCCGGGCGCTCCTGCTGAGGCTGACACGGCGGTTTCAGGTCCGGTCTCAGTTCCGGGCGAGGTCCGCCGCCCGGGCGGCGGAGATCAGGATCTGCGCCACCCGGTCATAGTCCTTGCCCAAGTGGTGTCCTCCTTCGAAGAGATGGGTGCGCAGGCTTGCCGCCTCTGCCTCCGGGCAGGCGCTGACCTTTTCTTTCGATCCGTGAAGACAGAGCACCGGCACCGAGAGGGTGCGGGCGGCGGCCTCGATCTGGGGGGCGACCGGCTGCGCGCCGCTGGCCTGACCGAGCCAGCCGCCGACCACGATCTCGAACCCGGTGCGGGTCTCCGGCGCCAGGAGGGCCAGCGCGGCGAGGTCGCGCTGCATCGCCTGCGGCAGGTGGGGGGCGGCAAAGGGCAGCACATTGGCGCCCATGGAAAAGCCGAGGATCAGCACCCGCTCCGCCCCGAGGCTGTGGCGGTAGTGGGCGTCGATCCGGGCCAGATCCGCCGCGATCCGCTGCGGCGATTTCTCCTGCCAGAGGTAGCGCAGGCTGGAGAGGCCGACTGTGGGGATACCCGCTGCGGCCAGCCGATTGGCCACTTCCGCGTCAAAGCGGGCCCAGCCGCCATCGCCGGACAGGAAGATGGCATAGGTGCCGCTGGCGGCGACGCCCTCGGCCCGATGCAGGGTGATCGGCAGATCGGCGAGGCTTGCCTCTGCCGCGCCTTGCCCGCGGGCAAAGGCGCTGTCGGTGCCCGCCAGCCGCAGGTAGGCCTGGGTGAAGCTCTGCTCAGGGTCGGGGCCGGGATCAACCACGGTGGCCCCGGCGAGCCCCCTGGCGGGCGAGGGGGTGGCGGGGTCGGCGAGGTCGAGCCAGCGCAGCGGAGCCTTGTTGCCCTGTGGCGCGCCCTCCGGGCAGAAACCATGCGGCGGGGCGGCCAGCGTCACCAGCCCCTTGAACCGGGTCGGTCCCGCACGCGCGGCCAGTTGGGCCAGCGCCGCGCCCTGACCGCTGCCGACCAGCACCGGGCTGCGAGGGATCTGGCCCGCCTCTGTCTGCAGCTCTTGCGCGAGCCGCGCGAGGCTGGGCCCGAGGCTGTCGCAATCGAGCCGCCGATCCGCCAGCAGGGCGGCGGCATCCAGCGCGATGACCAAGGTGTGCAACCCCGTGAGTCGCTCGGCCCGCGCCTGCATCCGACCCTGCCAATCTGCCGCATCGGTGAGGATCAGGGCGGTGGAGCGCGCCTCTGCCGCCTCGGGGGGCAGCACCGCGATCACCGCCTGCGCCGGGCTGACCGGGCGCAGGCTGCGCAACAGGTAGGTGGCGCCGATCACCAGCAGGGTGAGAACAAGGACGGCGCGGGTGGCAAAGGCCATGGGCACAGGGGGCACGGTGGGCACGGTGGGCTCCGGCGAGGGGCAGGGTTGGGCCGGGAGTATCGCGACCAAAGGTTGAGATTGGGTTCTCCCGCGCGCCCCTTGCGGGCAGGGCCGGGACCAGGGCTCCGGGGGGGATTCGCTTTGGTGAACGGCAGGTCCGGGCTGGGGCAGGCGGCGAAACCCGCCTGTTTCCGGCCCCTTGGGCAGGTGACTGGGCAGGTGACTGGGCACGAGACCTCCGGGCGGGAGCACCAGTCTGGGGCCTCCGGGTAACGGGCTTGTGTCAGAGTGCCATAAACCCCGAGATTTTGCACAAGAATTCACGTCATCCACAAGTTATTGCAGATATCCCCAAATAAAGGGTTGCCAGCCGACCCGCTTGAGGATCACCATATCTTGTAGGGAACGGGAACAACGCCCCGGTCCTTAGATCACTTAGCTAGCGATAGAGGGTCCTTGCGGCCCAAAAAGCTAGAGACCAGAAAGGTGGCATCATGGCACTTTCCGAGCATCACCTGCAGGACGACATTCACCCCATCGACATCGTTGAGAACCTCGCGTCCTTTCACGAGTGGGAGTTTGACCGCATCGCCGATGACCAGATCGCGATGGCGGTCGAGGGGCAATGGCGGACTTATTCGCTGACCCTGGCCTGGTCCGATTACGACGAGACCCTGCGGTTGGTCTGCAGCTTCGAGATGGAGCCGCCGGAAGCGAAGATCCCGGCGCTTTACGAGCTGATCAACTGCATGAACGACCAATGCTGGGCCGGGGCCTTCAGCTACTGGCCGGATCACAAGCTGATGCTGTTCCGCTACGGGCTGGTTCTGGCGGGCGGCCAGATGGCGACGCCGGAGCAGGTGGATGCCATCGTGCAGGCGGCGGTGAGCAATTGCGAACGCTACTACCCGGCGATCCAGCTGATGGTCTGGGGCGAGCGCAGCGCCAAGGATGCGATGCAAGTCGCCATTGCGGAGGCCTACGGGCGCGCGTAAGTCTTGCCCCCAAAGGTGATGGCACCCAAAACCGGAGGGGGAAGATCATGGATATGAACACACTCGCAGCGCAGGGGCTGGTTCTTCTGGGCTGCGGCAAGATGGGATCGGCGATGCTGGCCGGCTGGCTTGAACGCGGTCTCTCTCCCGAGGCGGTCTGGGTGATGGACCCCAATCCCTCCGATTGGCTGAAGGGCACCGGCGTGCATATCAATGCCGCCGCGCCCGAGGCGCCGGCCATCGTGCTGGTTGCGGTGAAACCACAGGTGATGGGCGCTGCGCTGCCCACGGCCAAGAGCTTTGGCGGCGGGGCGACGCTGTTTGTCTCGGTGGCGGCGGGCACCTCGATTGCCACCTATGAGGCGATGCTGGGCGCCGGCACCCCGGTGGTGCGCGCCATGCCCAACACGCCGGCGGCGGTGGGGCGCGGCATCACCGCGCTGATCGGCAACGCTGCGGCGAGCGAGGCGCATCTGGCGCTGGCCGAGGCGCTGTTGCGGGCGGTGGGCCAGACCGTGCGGCTGGAGAGTGAGGCGCAGATGGATGCGGTGACCGGCGTCAGCGGATCGGGTCCGGCCTATGTGTTCCACCTGATCGAGACCCTGGCGGCGGCGGGCGTGGCCCAGGGCCTGCCCGAGGCGCTGGCGATGCAGCTGGCCAAGGCGACGGTTGCGGGCGCGGGGGCGCTGGCGGAGGCGGCCGCCGAGGATCCGGCGCAGCTGCGCGTCAACGTGACCAGCCCCAATGGCACCACCCAGGCGGCGCTCGAGGTGCTGATGGACGCGGAAAGCGGCTTTCCGGCGCTGCTAAATCGTGCGGTTGCGGCGGCCACCCGACGCTCGGAGGAACTGTCGCGTGGCTGAGATTACCTTTGACGACTTCCTCAAGGTCGATGTGCGCGTGGGCACCGTGCTGCGCGCCGAAGCCTTTCCCGAGGCGCGCAAGCCCGCGATCAAGATGTGGATCGATTTCGGCGGTGAGATCGGCGAGAGGAAGACCTCGGCCCAGGTGACGGCGCATTACACGCCCGAGGCCCTGGTGGGCAAACAGGTGATGGCGGTGGTCAACTTCCCGCCGCGCCAGATCGGCCGGTTCATGTCCGAAGTGCTGGTGCTGGGGCTGCCGGATGCGGCAGGGGAAATCGTGCTGATCGGGCCGGATGGCTCGGTTGCGGCCGAGGTGCCGACCGGCGGGCGGATGCATTGATGGCGGCGCGCGGCAAGGTCCTGATCACACGGCCGATGACGGCAGCGGTGGAGACGCGGGCGCGGGCGGACTTCGACGTTGAGATCCGTGCGAGCACCGCACCGATGGGGCGCGCCGAGATGATCGCCAGTCTTGCGGACTACGATGTGGTGCTGCCGACCCTGGGCGATGCCTATGGGGCGGAGATCCTTGCCGCCATGCCCGCCCCGCGCTGTCGGCTCCTGGCGAATTTCGGCGTCGGTTTCAATCATATCGACGTGGCGGCGGCCCGCGCCGCCGGGATTGCGGTGACCAACACGCCGGGTGCGGTGACCGATGCGACGGCGGATATCGCCCTCACCCTGATGCTGATGAGCGCGCGGCGGGCCGGCGAGGGCGAACGGCTGGTGCGCTCCGGTCAGTGGCGGGGCTGGCATCCGACCCAGATGCTGGGGCTGCACCTGAGCGGCAAGCGGCTGGGGGTGCTGGGGCTGGGGCGGATCGGCGATGCCATCGCTCGGCGCGCGCATTTCGGGTTCGGCATGGAGATTTCCTACCTGGCGCGCTCCGACAAGGCGACGGGGTATCCTGCCCGCCGGGCCGAGAGCCTGCTCGCACTGGCAGCGGCGGTCGACATGCTGGTGGTGGCGGTGCCCGGGGGCGCCGAGACCCGGCATCTGGTCGATGCGAAGGTTCTGGCGGCGATGCAGCCCCATGCGCATCTGGTCAATATCGCCCGTGGCGAGGTGGTCGAGGAGGCCGCCCTGATCGCCGCCCTCGAGGCGCGGCAGATCGCGGGTGCGGGGCTTGATGTCTATGAGTTCGAGCCTGAGGTGCCGGAGGCCCTGCGGCGGATGGACTGCGTCACCCTGCTGCCGCATCTGGGCACCGCCACCGAGGAGGTGCGCAGCCTGATGGGGCATATGGCGCTCGACAATATCGCCGCCCATCTGGCGGGCGCGGCGCTGCCGAACCCGGTCTAGATCCGGCGCGAGGCCCAAGGAGGGCGTCGCGCTCAGGCCTCGGGAGGAAGATCGCCCATGGCGGCACGCCAGTGGCGGCGGCAGAGCGAGATATAGCTTTCATTGCCGCCGATCTGCACCTGGTCGCCCTCGGTCAGCACCCGGCCTTCGGCGTCCTGGCGCACCACCATGGTGGCCTTCTTGCCGCAATGGCAGATGGTGCGCACCTCGCGCATTTCATCCGCCAGCGCCAGAAGCGTGGCCGAGCCCGGGAAGAGATGGCCCTGGAAATCCACCCGGAGCCCATAGGTCAGCACCGGCACGTCGAGGTCATCCACCACCCGGGCCAGTTGCCAGACCTGATCGGGCGTGAGGAATTGCGCCTCATCCACGAAGATCGCCGCCACCGGCCCCTCGGCCAGGCGGGCGGTGATGCGGGAAAACAGGTCATCCTCGGGGCGGAACATGTCGGCCGCCGCGCCGATGCCGATGCGCGAGGCGATGCGGCCGGAGCCGGCGCGGTCGTCGATGGCGGCGGTGAGCAGATAGGTCTGCATGTTGTTTTCGCGGTAGTTGTAGGATGCCTGCAGGAGCACCGTCGACTTGCCCGCGTTCATGGTGGAGTAATTGAAATAGAGCTTGGCCATGGCCTGACCTACCCCGATCCCCGCTGCGAGAAAAGGCCAAAGATCCGGCTGGACAGCGGGGCAGGCGGGCGGTCAGGACCGCGCCCAAGCACGCAGATCAAGGCGGTCCATCCGGACTGATGCTGCGGGCGTTCTGCGAGGGGGAGGGGGAGATGCGGGCGGAGCCTGTTGGGACGATGCCCACCCGACTGACAGGCGCGCGTGCCAACACCAAGTGTCTATTCGGAACGCTTCCTGTCCGCCGGGGGACATCAGTTGGGCAGATCAATTGCCACAAGCGAAGTCCGGTGCTCACTCACAAAGACCGGACTTCAAGTCCCTGCCGTCACCAAAACGGTCACTCACACCACTCTTGAAATATTGGACGGTTACGGCAGGTCTGGCCTTGGTATGCCATTTCCGCTAAGCAAACTTAATGGGAAATTAATCGCAAGGTTCCCCTGCGCAGTGTTGGTGCGGGGGCAGGACGTTGAGTGAAAGAGCATTATGGCGGATATCGGGACTTATTTGAAGAAACACACCGAGGCGCTGGTCAAGGATGTGGGGATTGAAGCCGCCTGCCAGATCACCGGGAAATCGAAGGCCACCCTCGGGCGGTATTATTCGGACAATGCCGAACATGCAGATCGGTTTATTCCGGTGGATGCTGTGGCCCGGCTGGAAGGCGCGGCCAGCTATCCGCATGTGACCTCGGCGTTGGCGGATCTGAAGAACATCACCCTGTCCTATGACGGCTCGCGCCCCGAAGTGTCGCGTCCGGGCGGGGTCAATACCGATGTGATCGCCCTGAGCCGCCGCTTTGCCCAGCTGATGAGCGAGTATCAGGACGCGATTGCCGATGGCATCATCACCGTCAACGAGGCCAAGCGGCTGCTCAAGGAAACGGTGCTGTTGCAGCAGGTGCTGATCGACATGAAACTGCATCTGGAAGAAGAAAGTGCCTGAGGTCTCCGGTTCGGGTGCGGCACCTGACCTGAGCGATCTGCCACAGATCGTCGCGGGTGAACTGCATCCCATCGACATCGACCTGTTGGCGGCGCCGGGCGATCCGCGCCATCCGCCGCGCATTCTGCTGCTCTACGGCTCGCTGCGCGACGTGAGCTATTCCCGCAAGGCGGCGGAAGAGGCGGCGCGGGTGCTCGGGGCCTATGGCTGCGAGACGCGGATCTTTGATCCCTCCGGCCTGCCTTTGGTGGATGACACCGGCGCCAGCGATCATCCCAAGGTGAAGGAGCTGCGCGAGCTGGCGCTCTGGTCCGAGGGGATGGTCTGGTCGAGCCCGGAGCGGCATGGGGCGATGACCGGCATCATGAAGCTGCAGATCGACTGGTTGCCGCTGGCGCCGATCGGCGGCATCCGCCCAACCCAGGGCAAGACGCTGGCGGTGATGCAGGTCTCGGGCGGCTCGCAGAGCTTCAACGCGGTCAACCAGATGCGGATTCTGGGGCGCTGGATGCGGATGGTGACGATCCCCAACCAATCCTCGATCCCGAAGGCCTGGCTTGAGTTCCAGGAGGGTGAGCGACTGCCGGAGGGCGCCTATTACCGGCGCATCGTGGATGTGATGGAAGAGCTGGTGAAATTCACCTGGCTGGTGCGCGGTCGCAGCGCCTATCTGACCGATCGCTATTCCGAGCGGGTGGAGAGCCTTGAAGCCACCCATGCGCGGGTGTCGCAGAAGGACTGAGCCTTCCTGCGGCCTTGGACTGTTATTTAGCGGTGCGCGCCCTGGTCGGGCGCGCGCTGTTTTGTTTTAGGGGGTCGAGACGGGTAAGGATCCACCAAAGCAGCAGCCTCGGAGCCATCCCCGCCTTGACCCCGGCTTGCCAGACGCCGCTTGGGCGCAAGGAAAATAGCCGTATCCCCGCCCTATTCGGGCGCGGAGCCTCGGCGATTTGCCTTGCCCCCGGCGCTTTTGCGTCCGGCCATTGGGGCGCAAGGTGGGGATGGCTCCGAAGCAGCGGCTGGCAGAGGGGGGCCTTAGCCCTGGCGGCGCAGGATCACCGAGCCGACGGAATAGCCGGCGCCAAAGGAGCAGATGAGGCCGGTGTCGCCTGTCGCAAGGTCGCCGGAGTATTTCGAGAAGGCGATGATGGAGCCTGCGGAAGAGGTATTGGCGTAGTCCTGCAGGATATTGGGCTGTTCACCCGCCTCGGGCTCGCGGCCCAGGACCTTTTTGCCGATGAAGTCGTTCATCGTCTTGTTCGCCTGATGCAGCCAGAGGCGTTTGAGATCGCTTGGGGCCACACCTTCGGCCGCCATATGGTCGGCGATGTGCTGGCTGACCATCGGCAGCACCTCCTTGAACACCTTGCGGCCGTTCTGCATGAACTGCATGTCGCGGCGGTCCGCGACCCCATCCGGGCGGGAGCGGCGCAGATAGCCGTTGTTGTTGCGGATATTGTTGGAAAACTCGGTGGCGCAGCGGGTGGAGAGCACCTCGAAATGCGCGCCTGTTGCGTCTTCCTTGCGTTCGATCAGCGTGGCGGTGGCCACATCGCCAAAGATGAAGTGGCAGTCGCGGTCGCGCCATTCGAGATGGCCGGAGCAGATCTCCGGGTTCACCACTAGGGCTGCGCGGATCGAGCCTGCGCGCACCATATCCGCTGCCGCCTGAATGCCGAAGGTCGCCGAGGAACACGCGACGTTCATGTCAAAGGCAAAGCCCTTGATCCCCAACAGAGACTGAATCTCGATGGCGACGGCAGGGTAGGCGCGTTCCATATTGGAGGCGGCACAGATCACCAGATCCACATCCGCTGCGGTCTTGCCCGCTTGTGCCAGCGCCAGCTTGGCTGCCTCAACCGCCATTTCCGCCATGATGCCCGGTTCCTCGTCGCTGCGCTGGCGCAGCAGGGGGTGCATCACTTTGGGGTCGAGAATGCCTGACTTGTCCATCACATAGCGGCTCTCGATGCCGGAGGCTTTGACGATGAACTCCTCGGAGGAATACTGCAGCGCCTCGCGGGTGCCGGCCTCGATCTCGGCGGCGTGTTCGGCGTTTTGCAGGTCGACATAGGCGTTGAAAGCCTTGACCAGTTCGGCATTGGTGATGCGCTCGGGCGGGGTGAAGACCCCGGTGCCTGTGATGGCGGGTGTATACATGGTAACGTCCCAGACAGAGGCCCCGGCTGGGCCTGGCTCTCAAAGTGGCGCATACAGGACCCGTTTCAAGCTGTGAGGTCAAGGCCACAGGCCGGATGCCCTTGCGGAAACATCCATCTGCCCCCTTTAAATACTTCACGACCTGAACTATCTCGCGCCAAGGAGTAAGGTTGAGGGACATAATGTCAGACACGCCAGATATCTGGGATCTCTACACGACCGAAGTGCAGGCCATGATGGGGGTCTTCGCGCTTCAGTTGCAATTGGAGCAGCGTCTGACCCACACCCCGACGCCGGGAGATCTGGGCAAGCCGGAATGTCATTTGCTGATCATTCTGGCCGCGCCGCGCCGCATGGGAGAACTGGCGCAGTTGGCGATGAAGACGCCTTCGGCGGTGACGGCGGCGGCGGCGATGCTCGAAAAGCAAGGGCTGATCAGGCGGGTGCGGGACCCCCGCGACGGTCGGGCCTGGCTTTTGGAACTGACGGAGGAAGGCCGCGCACGACGGTGCGAGCTGATCGAGGCGGCCTTCGGGATATTTTATGAAACATCGGGTCTGACGCAGGAAGAAGCGAAAATCCTCGCTGGGCTCGCAAAAAAAATTCACAATAAGGCCATTCAGTCGGGCGCTGTGGGACCCTGTGAAGGAGATCGGACATGAGACTTACATCCATTCGGGCCATGGTTCTGGGGGCGGCCTTGGGCCTGCCTCTGGCGGCGCTCGCGCAAGAGCAGGCACCGGAGCAGGCGGCGGCACCGCTGAAGCCGGTGAAGCTGATGACCGCCGATGGCGGCGCGGCCCCCTTGGAACGGCAGTTCTTCGGCCAGGTGGCGGCCAAGGAGACGGTGGATCTTGCCTTTCAGGTTGGCGGCCAGGTGCTGCGGCTGCCTGTGGCCGAGGGCGAGGTGATTCCCGAGGGCGAGCTGATCTCGCAACTGGACCTTGAGACCTTTGAGCTGCAGCTGCAGCAGGCGGTGTTGAACAAGGAGCAAGCGGATCGTGCCAAGGAGCGCAATGCGCGTCTGGCGGGCACCGTGAGCCAGGTGGCGATCGAGGATGCGGAAACTGCCGCCAGCCTTGCGGATGTGGCGCTGCGCACTGCCCAGACCAACCTGGGTCACGCGACGCTTTATGCGCCTTTTGATGCGCTGGTGGCGCGGCGCGAAGTGGCGCTGTTCTCCACCGTTTCTGCCGGCACGCCGATTGCGCGCCTGCATGACATGTCGGAGCTGCATGTGGAAATCGACGTGCCGGAGCTGTTGTTCCAGCGCGCCAACGAAAGCGACACCTTCGAGATCGTCGCCACCTTTCCCGGCTCCCCCACGGAATACCCGGTTGAGATCCTCGAATATACCGCCGAAGCCTCGGCTGTGGGGCAGACCTATCGGGTGACCCTGACGATGGAGCCGCCGCAGGATCGCCAGGTGCTGCCCGGGGCCTCCACCACCGTCAAGGTGCGGGTGCTGACCGGTCGCCACAGCATTTCCTTGCCGGCCACCGCGATCCTGACCAATGCCGCGGGCGAGACCGGGGTGATGGTGTTTTCCCCCAAGGGCGCGGATGAGGGGACGGTGACCTGGACCAAGGTCGAGGTGGAGCCCAATCAGTTCGGCCAGTTCGACGTGCTCTCGGGCATCAATGACGGCGACGAGGTGGTGCTGACCGGAGGTGCGGCGCTGGACGACGGGCAGGCGGTGCGCCGCTTTGCCGGTTTCAGCAACTGAGGCGCTGAGCGATGGACATTGCACGCGGATCCATTCAACGGCCACTTTATACCTGGCTGATCATGCTCTTTGCCCTGTTCGGGGGCATCTGGGGCTTCCTGAGCCTTGGGCGGCTGGAAGACCCGGCCTTTACCATCAAGCAGGCGGTGATTCAGACCACCTATCCCGGCGCCAGCGCCGAGACGGTGGCGCTGGAGGTCTCCGAGCCGCTTGAATCCGCCATCCAGAAGATGGAAGAGGTGAAGATGATCACCTCGATGAACCGACCGGGCGTGTCGGTGATCGAGGTGGAGATGCAGGACACCTACGACGGCTCCGAGCTGCCGGAAATCTGGACCAAGCTGCGCGCCAAGGTGAGCGATGCGGCGCGGCATCTGCCGGACGGGGTCAGCCAGCCTCTGGTCAATGACAGCTTCGGCGATGTGTTCGGCATTTTCTACGCGGTGACCGCCGAGGGATTTTCCGACAAGGAGAAATACGAGCTCTCGACCTTCCTGCGGCGCGAATTGCTGACCGTGGAAGGCGTGGCGGACGTGGATATCTCGGGGCTGCGCAACGAGACCATCTATGTCGAGCCGGACATGCCGATTGCCACCAACCTCGGCGTTTCGGTCGAGGCGCTGGCCAATGCGATTGCCACTTCGAACTCCGTCACCCCGGCGGGCGAGGTGAAGGCGGGCAGCGTCAACACGCTGATGCAGACACCCGAGGGCTCTGATTCCGTGTCGGAAATCGCGGGCCTCACCATCGGTGTCGGTGGCGAGACCATCAATGTGATCGACGTGGCGAATGTCTGGCGCGGGCGCGAGATCGACCCGGGCGAGATCATCCGTTTCAACGGGGTCGAGGCCTTTACCATGGGGGTCTCGGGCATTGCCAACGAGAATATCGTCGATGTCGGGCATCGGGTGGATGCCAAGCTGGCCGAGCTGGATGGGGAGATCCCCTTTGGCGTCAAGCTGCACCCGATCTACCAGCAACATATCGTGGTGGAGCAGGCCTCCAACGACTTTCTCGTCAACCTCGCCATGTCGGTGGCCATCGTGATTGTCGTTCTGGCGATCTTCATGGGCTGGCGCGCGGCGGTGGTCGTCGGCACCACGCTCCTGCTGACCGTGGTGGGCACGCTGTTCTTCATGGCGCTGTTCTCGATCGAGATGGAGCGGATCTCGCTCGGGGCGCTGATCATCGCCATGGGGATGCTGGTGGACAATGCCATCGTGGTCGCCGAGGGCATGCAGATCACCATGCTGCGCGGCAAATCCTCGCGCGAGGCGGCGCATGAGGCAGCGGCCAAGACCCAGATCCCACTGCTCGGTGCAACCGTCATCGGCATCATGGCCTTTGCCGGCATCGGTCTCAGCCCGGATGCGACGGGCGAATTCCTGTTCTCGCTCTTTGCGGTGATCGGGATTTCGCTGCTGCTGAGCTGGATCCTGGCTCTGACCGCAACGCCGCTCTTGGCGCATTACTTCTTCAAGCGCGGCAAGGGCGGCGGCGCGGATGGCTACGACGGCCTCTTGTTCCGCGCCTATGGCAGCCTGCTGCGGCTGGCGCTGAAGCTGCGCTGGCTGGTGGTCGTGGGGCTGGTGGCGGTAACCGTGGTCTGTTTCGCAGGCTTCGGGATGCTGAAGCAGCAGTTCTTCCCCAACTCCAACACGCCCCTGTTCTACGTCCACTACAAGCTGCCCCAGGGCACCGCGATCGAGACCACCTCGGACCATATGGCCGAGATGGAAGCCTGGCTCGGCGCGCGCGAGGACGTGGTCTCGGTGGCGACCTTCGTGGGGCAGGGGGCGACGCGCTTCATCCTGACTTATGCGGGCGAGAAGGCAAACCCGAGCTATGGGCACCTGATCATCCGTACCGAGACCCTCGATCAGATCCCGCCGCTGCGGGCCGAGCTGGAAGCCTGGGGCCGGTCGCATTTCCCCGAGGGCGAGTTCCGCACCGAGCGGCTGGTCTTTGGTCCCGGCGGCGGCGCGCCCATCGAAGTGCGTTTCTCCGGTCCCGATCCGGCGGTGCTGCGGCAACTGGCGGAAGAGGCCAAGGTGGCGCTGGAAACCGCCAGCGATCTCACCCGCGACGTGCGCCACAACTGGCGCGAACAGGAGCTGGTGCTGAAGCCGGTCTATGCCACCGATCGGGCGCAGACGGCGGGGGTGACGCGGGATGATATCTCCAACGCCCTGCAGTTCTCGACCAACGGTCTGACCACCGGCGTGTTCCGCGAACGCGAGCGGCTCATTCCCATCGTGATGCGGCGGGCGCCGGAAGAGCCCTACAACCTGATGAACCAGGTGGTCTTTTCCGAGGCGGCCGGGGCCTGGATCCCGCTCGAGCAGATGATCGACGGGGTAGGCTACGAGGTGCAGAACACCCTCGTGCATCGCCGCGACCGGGTCTACACCATCACCATCGGGGCCGATGTGGACAGCGAGGTGACGGCGGCCACCGTCTTTACCCAGGTGCAGCAGGCGGTCGAGGCCATCAAGGTGCCGCAGGGCTACAAGATGGAATGGGGCGGCGAGCATGAGAACTCCGCCGACGCCAACGAGAGCCTCGGGAAACAGCTGCCGCTGTCGCTCTTGATCATGGTTCTGATCTCGGTCTTGCTGTTCAACGCCATCCGCCAGCCGATCATCATCTGGCTCCTGGTGCCGATGAGCGTGAACGGTGTGGTGATCGGTCTGCTGGGCACCGGTCTGCCCTTCACCTTCACCGCGCTGTTGGGGCTCTTGAGCCTCTCGGGCATGTTGATCAAGAACGGCATCGTTCTGGTTGAGGAGATCGATATCGTGCGTCGCGAGGAGGGGCTGCCCCTGCGCGAGAGCATCGTGAAGGCCTCGGTCTCGCGTCTGCGTCCGGTGATGCTGGCGGCGATCACCACCATCCTCGGCATGGCGCCTTTGATGAGCGATGCCTTCTTCGTCTCGATGGCGGTGACCATCATGGGCGGTCTGGCTTTTGCCACCGTGCTGACCCTGGTGGCCGCGCCGGTCTTCTACTTGATCTTCTTCAAGGGAGTTGAGCGGGCGGAGCAAAAGGCCGCCGCAGCCTGATCGGTCGAGCGGATCGCAGGACAATAGAAAACCCCCGGGGCGTGACATTCCCCGGGGGTTTTCGTTTGGGGGAGATCAAAGAGTGGCCATCGCGTGAGGGGTGAGAGAGCATAGGATGGCCGGAGGGAACATGATCTTCCGCTACCCGTTCTGGGCTGCTCTATGTCCCATAACTGTGCCTCAGGGGGCGAGTCGCCGCAATCTCGACATATTCCGATTTCCGTAAGCGTGGCGCAAATATCCGGTCGAATTGTGCAAGAGTTTTAGCGGCTTGCGCGCGGATCTTGACTTGCCGGGATCAAATCAGCGGCACGAAGGGCACGTCGCAGGCGGCAAGGGAGAGAAGGGCGAAGAGGGCAAGAAAGCGGGTCATGGCAAGTCTTTCGTTGGGATCGCAGGCCGGAATGATGTCGCCACACTGGCGCATCAATGTTGCAATCTTCTGTAGGTCCCTCGCTTTCGGGAGGGGGTGGCGGGGGTGGCGCGGGCCCATCCTGGCCCGCGCCACCCCCGCCCCGGTCGGATCGCCTCTGGCGATCCGAAAGCCCTGCGGGCTCAAAAATGAAAACGCCCCCAAAGGGGGGCGTTTGCCGGTTTTCTGGCACTGACCCCGATCTGGGGTGAGGGGGCGAAAGGCCTTGCGGCTCCGCCTGGGGCGCTCGGGGGCTGCGCCCCGTTCGGTCCAGGAAACTGTCCACTGGACAGTTTCCTTACCGGACCTAGGGCTCCGCCCGTTCGTCGTTGAAAACGATCCACTGGATCGTTTTCCGGGCGCTCCTCACCCTTGCAGGCTCTTGACCTCGACTTCACCTTCGGCCTGCGCCTCAATCGCGCGGGCGGCGGCGTGGGCGCCGGCGGCGGTGGTGAAATAGGGGATCTTGTCATAGAGCGCCACCGAGCGCATCGGCTTGGAATCCTCGACCGCCTGATTGCCTTCGGTGGTGTTCAGCACCAGCTGGATCTCGCCATCCTTCAGCATATCGACCACATGCGGGCGGCCCTCATAGACCTTGTTCACCACCGCACACTCGACGCCGTGGCCGGAAAGCCAGCCCTGGGTGCCGCGGGTGGCGACCAGATCAAAGCCCTGCGCGATCAGGATGCGGGCGGTGTCGAGCATGACCTCGGTCTTGTCGGCATCCTTGATCGAGATGAAGGCGCGGCCCTTGCGCGGCAGCACCATGCCAGCGCCCATCTGCGCCTTGAGGAAGGCGCGGGCAAAGCTGCGGTCCCAGCCCATGACCTCACCAGTCGAACGCATTTCCGGCCCGAGGATGGTGTCCACACCGGGGAAGCGGGCGAAGGGGAGCACGGCCTCTTTCACCGAGAACCAAGGCATGTCCGGGTCGGCCAGCGTCATCGGATCGGCAATCGGCGTGTCCACGTCATAGCCGGCATCGGGGCCATAGGGCGCACGCTTGGGGAAGTTCGACAGGGGTTCCCCCGCCATCACACGCGCGGCGATGGAGGCGATGGCGCTGTCGGTGGCCTTGGCGACAAAGGGCACGGTGCGCGAAGCGCGCGGGTTCACCTCGATGAGGTAGATCTCATTGTCCTTGATCGCAAACTGCACGTTCATCAGACCCACCACGTTGAGGCCTTTGGCCAGCGCGAAGGTCTGTTCCTTGATGCGCTCGATCACCTCCTTGTCGAGGGAGTAGGGCGGCAGCGAACAGGCGGAGTCACCGGAGTGCACGCCGGCCTCCTCGATGTGCTGCATGATGCCCGCCACATGCACCTCGGTGCCGTCGCAGATCGCATCCACATCGAGCTCGACCGCGCCGGAGAGGTAGCTATCGAGGAGCACCGGGCTGTCGCCGGAGACCACCACCGCCTCTTTGATGTAGCGCTTCAGCTGATCCATATCGCGCACGATTTCCATCGCGCGCCCACCCAGCACATAGGAGGGGCGGATCACCAGCGGGAAGCCGATCTTCTCTGCGATCTCAAGCGCCTGGGTATCGGTGGAGGCGATGCCATTGTTCGGCTGCTTCAGCCCCAGATCGTTGACCAGCGCCTGGAAACGCTCGCGGTCTTCGGCCAGGTCGATGGCGTCCGGGGTGGTGCCGAGGATCGGGATGCCTTCGGCTTCGAGCGCATTGGCGAGCTTGAGCGGGGTCTGGCCGCCGAATTGCACGATGACGCCATGCAGGGTGCCGTTCTCCTGCTCGACGCGCAGGATCTCCATCACGTGCTCCATGGTCAGGGGCTCGAAATAGAGGCGGTCGGAGGTGTCATAGTCGGTCGACACGGTCTCCGGGTTGCAGTTGACCATGATGGTCTCGTAGCCCGCGTCGGTCAGCGCGAAACAGGCGTGACAGCAGCAATAGTCGAACTCGATGCCCTGGCCGATCCGGTTGGGGCCGCCGCCGAGGATGACGACTTTTTTCTTGTCAGAGGGACGCGCCTCGCACTCGACCTCGCCCATCATCGGGACCTCGTAGGTGGAGTACATATAGGGGGTCTGCGCCTCAAACTCGGCCGCGCAGGTGTCGATGCGTTTGAACACTGCCTTGACGCCGAGGTTGTGGCGGGCGCGGCGGACGTTGTCCTCGTCGCGGCCCGTCAGCTTGCCCAGACGCGCATCGGAGAAGCCGAGCATCTTGAGCGCGCGCAGCTTGTCTTCGCGCATCGGCAGGCCGTTCTTGCGGATCTCGCGCTCGGCATCGATGATTTCGCGGATCCGGGCGAGGAACCAGGGGTCGAATTTGGTGACGCCAAAGATCTCGTCATCGGTGAGGCCATGGCGCATCGCCTGGGCGATGGTGCGCAGCCGGTCCGGGGTCTGCTGGCTGATCGCCTTGATGACAGCGGCCTTGTCGTCTGCGCCAACGCTCTCCCATAGGCCCGCATGGACGCCGGGGATGTCGACCTCGTCAAAGCCGGTGAGGCCCGATTCCATCGAGGAGAGTGCCTTTTGCATCGACTCGTGGATGGTGCGGCCAATCGCCATCGCCTCGCCCACGGATTTCATCGCGGTGGTGAGATAGGGCTGGGAGCCGGGGAATTTCTCGAAGGCGAATTTGGGGATCTTGGTGACCACATAGTCGATGGTCGGCTCAAAGGAGGCGGGCGTCACCTTGGTGATGTCGTTGTCCAGCTCATCCAGCGTGTAGCCCACGGCCAGTTTCGCAGCGATCTTGGCAATCGGGAAGCCGGTCGCCTTGGAGGCCAGCGCCGAGGAGCGGCTGACGCGCGGGTTCATCTCGATCACCACCATACGGCCATCAACCGGGTTCACCGCCCATTGCACGTTGGAACCGCCGGTTTCGACGCCGATCTCGCGCAGGACCGCGATCGAGGCGGTGCGCATGATCTGATATTCCTTGTCGGTCAGCGTCAGCGCGGGCGCCACGGTGATCGAGTCGCCGGTATGCACGCCCATCGGGTCGACGTTCTCGATCGAGCAGACGATGATGGCGTTATCCGCTTTGTCGCGGACCACTTCCATCTCGTATTCTTTCCAGCCCAAGAGGCTTTCGTCGACGAGGATCTGATTGACCGGCGAGGCATCCATGCCGGAGCGGCAGAAGTGGATGTAATCTTCACGGTTGTAAGCCACCCCGCCGCCGGTGCCGCCGAGGGTAAAGGCGGGGCGGATGATCGCGGGCAGGCCGATGTCCTCAAGCGCCTCAAGCGCGATCTGCACGCCGGCCTCGAGGTCGGCATTGCCGTTGGCTTTTTTCGGCGCGGTGACGATGGTGGCGCGGGGGTTTTCAAGGCCGAGGCGGTCCATCGCCTCGCGGAACAGCTTGCGGTCTTCGGCCATCTCGATGGCCTCGCGCTTGGCGCCGATCATCTCGACATTGTATTTCGCCAGCACGCCCATTTCCTCAAGCGCGAGCGATGTGTTGAGGCCGGTCTGCCCGCCCATGGTGGGCAGAAGCGCATCGGGGCGCTCTTTTTCGATGATCTTGGCGACCACCTCGGGCGTGATCGGCTCGATATAGGTGGCGTCGGCCAGACCTGGATCGGTCATGATGGTCGCCGGGTTGGAGTTCACCAGGATGACCCGGTAGCCCTCTTCCTTCAGCGCCTTGCAGGCCTGCGCGCCGGAATAGTCAAACTCACAGGCCTGACCGATGACGATGGGTCCCGCGCCAATGATCATGATCGACTTGATATCGGTTCTTCTGGGCATGGCGGTGGTCCTTTTGGCAGATGGAGCGGCGTGGCGAGCTGAATCGGACGCCTGCGGGCGCCCAAATTGTCCTGCGTTATAGGGAGCGAGACGAAAGGTGCAAGGGGGATCGGCCTTGCGGCGCAAATTGCCGTTTTCTGCCCTTTCGTGTGACGCCCGAACCGCTATATGCGGTGGCGAGGGAGACACTGACTGCTCACGGAGACCCTGACGGTGCAAATCCGCTTTGACAATGGTCCATCGACGGGCGCGGCGCTGTTTTCGGCACCGCTGGAGCTGATCCGCGCGGATCTGCCGGGCGACGTGCGCCCGGCACTGGCGGCTTTGGACGCGGCGCGCGCGGCAGGTCATTGGGTGGCGGGCTATGCGAGCTATGAGATGGGCTACGCGCTGGAGCCGCGCCTGAGCCATCTGTTGCACGAGGCTGAGCGGGGGCGCCGGCGTCTGCCGTTGCTGCACTTCGGGGTCTACCGCGCGCCGGCGGGCGCGGATGTTCCGCTCTGGGCCGGCGATGCAGGCGTGGGCGAGATCTCACCGCGCTGGGAGGCGACGCGTTACGCGGAGGCCTTTGACCGGGTGAAGGCCTATATCGGCGCGGGCGACATCTATCAGGCCAACCTGACCTTTCCGATTGATGCAACCATGTGGGGCGGGGCAGAGGCGCTTTATGCCGCATTGGCCGCCCGCCAGCCGGTGGGGCACGGCGCGCTGATCACGCAAGAAGGGCTGCCCGCGATCCTGTCACGCAGCCCGGAGCTGTTCTTTCGCACCTCGCCCGAGGGCGTGATCGAGACTCGCCCGATGAAGGGCACCCAGCCGCGGAGCCAGGACCCGGTTGAGGACGCGCGGCGCCGGGAGTTTTTGCAGGCCGACGAGAAGAACCGCGCCGAAAACCTGATGATCGTCGATCTTTTGCGCAATGACATCAGTCGGGTCTCTGAAACAGGCTCGGTGCATGTGCCCGAGCTTTTTGCGGTGGAGACTTATGCCACCGTTCACCAGATGGTGTCGCTGGTGCGGGCGCGGCTGAAGGCGGGTGTGGGGCTCGCGGCGATCTTTGAAGCGCTTTATCCCTGCGGCTCCATCACCGGGGCGCCGAAGATCCGCGCGATGGAGGTGCTGGCCGAGCTCGAACCCTGGGCGCGCGAGATCTATTGCGGCACCATCGGTTGGGCCGCGCCGGATGGGCGGTCGGAGTTCAATGTGGCGATCCGCACCGTGATGCTGGAGGGCGAGGCGGCGACGTTCAATGTGGGCGGAGGGCTGGTCTGGGACAGCACCGCGCCGTCGGAATATGAGGAAGCCCTGTGGAAAGCCCGTTTTGCGCAAGTGACGACCCCGATTTCCGCCTGATCGAGACCTTCGGCTATCAGCCGGGGCAGGGGGTGGCGCGGCTGGACCTGCATCTGGCCCGTATGGCGCGCTCGGCTGCGGCTTTCGACATTGCCTTTGACGTTGCTGGCGCAGGGGCGGTGGTCGCCGGGCTCTCGGCGGTTGAGCCCCTGCGCTGCCGGATGACGCTGGACGCCGAGGGCAGACTGGCGCTGACAACGGCACCGATGCCGGCTGAGGCTTCCCTGTGGCGCATCGCCATCGCGCCGGAGCGGCTGAGGTCCGACGACCTCTTTTTGCGCCACAAGACCACGCGGCGCGCGCTTTATGACCAGGCCCGCGCCACTATGCTGGCGGGAATTGATGAGTTGGTCTTCCTCAACGAACGGGATGAGCTCTGCGAAGGCACCATCACCAATATCGTTGTGACCCGCCGCGATGGCGCGCGGGTGACGCCGCCGCTGGCCTCGGGGTGCCTGCCGGGGATTTACCGCCAGAGCCTGCTGGATGCGCGCGCGGCGCAGGAGGGGGTCCTGACCCGTGCGGACCTGGAGGCCGCCACCGCGATCCATCTGACCAATGCCCTGCGTGGTGAAATCCTGGCCGACCTGATCTGACCCGCGCGCCCCTTTGCGGCCTTGCCTGCCAAAACGCCGCCTGCACCGCGCCTTGGACCCTTCAAAATCCCCAGCATCGCTTGACAAGCCGGGCCGAACCTTGTGTACCGGAGCGGATAAATTCCGCCCGGCCGGCTGCTGTGATGCGCCGCCCCGCAGACCGAAAAAAGAGACCAGATCCATGCACGCATATCGCAGCCATACCTGCGCCGAACTGAACAAATCCCACGTGGGCGAGACCGTGCGCCTGTCCGGTTGGGTTCACCGGGTCCGCGATCACGGCGGCCTGTTGTTCATCGACCTGCGCGACCATTATGGCGTGACCCAGGTGATGGCCGACCCGGACAGCCCGGTCTTTGCCGAGATCGAAAAGGTGCGCTCCGAATGGTGTATCCGCATCGACGGTGAGGTGAAGGCGCGCGACGAGAGCCTGGTGAACGCCAAGATCCCGACTGGCGAGATCGAGGTCTTCATCCGCGACATCGAAGTGCTGGGCAAATCCGAAGAGCTGCCCCTGATGGTCTTCGGCGATCAGGAATACCCGGAAGAAACCCGCCTGCGCTACCGCTACCTCGACCTGCGTCGCGACAAGATGCAGAAGAACATGCTGTTGCGCTCCAACATGATCCGCTCGATCCGCAATCGGATGTGGGATCAGGGCTTCAACGAATACCAGACGCCGATCATCACCGCCTCCTCGCCCGAGGGCGCGCGCGACTTTCTGGTGCCCTCCCGTCTGCACCCGGGCAAATTCTACGCCCTGCCGCAGGCGCCGCAGCAGTTCAAACAGCTGATGATGGTCTCGGGCTTTGACAAATACTTCCAGATCGCGCCCTGCTTCCGCGACGAGGACCCGCGCGCGGATCGTTCGCCGACCGATTTCTACCAGCTCGACCTCGAGATGTCCTTTGTCACCCAGCAGGACGTGTTCGACACCGTCGCGCCGGTGATCGCGGGCGTGTTTGAGGAGTTCGGCAAGGGCCGCAAGGTGGATGCACCGGGCGAGTGGCCGCAGATCTCCTATAAGGATGCCGCCCTGTGGTATGGCTCTGACAAGCCGGACCTGCGCAACCCGATCAAGATGCAGGTGGTCTCCGAGCATTTTGCCGGCTCCGGTTTTGCGATCTTCGCCAAGCTGCTGGAGCAGGACGGCACCGAAATCCGCGCCATCCCCGCGCCGACCGGCGGCAGCCGCAAGTTCTGTGACCGCATGAATGCCTTTGCCCAGAAAGAGGGCCTGCCGGGCATGGGCTATATCTTCTGGCGCGAGGGCGACAACGGCATGGAGGCCGCAGGTCCCCTGGCCAAGAACATCGGCCCGGAGCGCACCGATGCGATCCGCCAGCAACTGGGCCTCGGCGTCGGCGATGCGGCCTTCTTCCTCGGCGGCAAGCCGAAGTCTTTCGAATCCGTTGCAGGCCGTGCCCGCAACGTGATCGGCGAGGAACTGGGTCTGACCGACAAGGACCGTTTTGCCTTTGCCTGGATCGTCGATTTCCCGATCTACGAGCGTGACGAGGAAACCGGCAAGATCGACTTCGAGCACAACCCCTTCTCCATGCCGCAGGGCGGGATGGAGGCGCTGGCGGGCGATCCGATGGCGGTGCGTGGCAACCAATATGACCTCGCCTGCAACGGCTACGAGCTGGTCTCGGGCGCGATCCGCAACCACAAGCCGGAGATCATGTTCCGCGCCTTTGAAATCGCGGGCTACGGCGAGGAAGAGGTGCGCAAGCGCTTTGGCGGTATGGTCAACGCCTTCCAATACGGCGCCCCGCCGCACGGTGGCTGCGCGGCGGGCATCGACCGGATGGTGATGCTCCTGGCGGATGAGGCCAACATCCGCGAGGTCATCATGTTCCCGATGAACCAGCGCGCCGAAGACCTGATGATGGCGGCGCCGTCGGAGCCGATGGCCGAACAGCTGATGGAACTGGGCCTGCGCGTCATCCCGCGCGACCAGTGATCCCCAGGATCTGCGCCGGGTCCGGCACCCTCGCAACAGGACAAGGGAGAGGGGCTGCCGACTGGCGGCCCCTTTGCCATTGCTGCGCTGCGGCCTGCGCGTGGCTCAGTAGGGCAGGGGATGCAGGCTGCCGTCCGGCAGCATCACCGGCAGCCGCAGGTCCCTGACGCAGGAGGTATCGAGATCCCCGGTTGGATCCTCGATATAGGCGGCGGTGTTATCCTTGGCGCATTGGCTGTAGCGGATGGTGCCGTGACCGGACTCCGGCACTACCACCAGTCGGGCGCGGGAGAACCCCGCCACCGCCAGCGCGCCCCATGTGACCGCCGTCTGGTTGTCCAGCTCGCCATTCATCGACAGCACCGGCACATCCGTGCGGCCCTGGCTGGTCCAGTTGTCACGGGGGTGCTTGGGGAACAAAGCGCAGGCGGCGTGGAAGGCCGCGACCCCCTGGGCCATGCCCTCCTGAAGGACCGGGCCCCAGGAGCCCTCGGCCGCGATCAGCGCCTTGAACTTGTCCATGGAGTTCCAGCCATCCGAGAAATCCTCCTGACAGGCGTAGAGATAGGTCTGAAAGCTCCCTTCAACCGCGTCGATGGTGGCCTGATTGTCGACCCGGATCAGATCGAAGACACGCGCCAGACCGGCGGGGGACAGTTGCGTCGCCAGAGCGGACAGGTCACTTGCCGTCTCGGTCGAAAAATGCGTCTCGGCCAGAGTGACGAGCGCCTGCGTCGAGGGCGCGGCGTAGCGCAGGGCCAGGTAGTCCCGCCCCACCGCAAGCCGGTCGGTCAGCCCGGGCAGTGCGCGGATTGCGGCACCCAGCCGGGCGTCAAAGATCTCGGCCAGGTCGGTGCGGCGGGCATCGGCATCGAGGTCGGTTTCCAGAACCTGTGCGGCGCGGGCGACCGTCGTCTCGGCGAGGCGGATGTGTTCGGCAGCCGCCAGCATCGCGTCGACCTGTGCCATTTCCGCGTCGCTCAGGCCGGCGGCCTCTGCGGCGGAGCGCAGGGTCTCTGCGGTGGCGGTGCTGGGTTTGGGCGGCAGCTCTCCACTGGCCCATTGATCCGCGATGGTCGGGTCGCCCTGTTCCAGCTGGGTGACCATCAGCGGGATATAGGGCGTCATGGCGGAGTAAGTCCCGGCCAAGGTCACCCGGTTGTTGATGATGTCATACAGCACGTTGACGTCGATCGGCCCCATTTTGCCCTGAACCGGCTCGGCATCAAGCGTCTCGAAGAGCTGGAAGGTGCGGGCAATGATATCCGGATAGGCGGCGTTGCAGACCGGGTCGCGCTCGCAGGGCTCGAGGCTGACCCGGATCGGATCGGAATGCGATTGCCAGAACATGGAATAGAGCGGCAGCCAGGGCGGTGCGTTGCCGTCGATGATCGCTGACCGGATGCCGGGGGGATCCTGTCGCAGGATCTCCATGGTCAGCTTGGTGCCATAGGAGATGCCGTAGAGGTTGTAGCTGTCATAGCCCAGGGCCGAAAGCACCGCGGGGACGTCCATCGCGTTCTGTTCGGTGTTGATCAGGGAATAATCGATCCCCTTGGCATCGAGCTCGGCCAGACAGCCGGTGATGAACTCCTGCTCCAGAGTCGGGGCGGCGGCATCGACACCGAGCTCGACGACCGGGCCGAGCTGGGCGCCGAGGGTCTCGTAACAGTCCATCTCGGGGGCGCTCGAATCCACCCCGCGCTCGTCGATGGCGATCACGTCGCGGCGGCCGCGCAGATGTTCGAAAAACCCGATGGTGCGGCCCACGCGGGAGACGGTGCCATCCCCCGGGCCGCCGTGCAGGTAGAGGACCGGATCCGGCTCTGGCGACAGCGAACGGGCCTTGTAGAGGTTGAAGGCGATCTGGATCCGTTTCCCTTCCGGCGCGCGGTGGTCATAGGGCACCTCGACCCGGCCGCAGATCACCGTCCTGCCGTCGATCTCGGTGGGTGCCACCGGGCGGGCGCAGGGCGTGAGGGTGACCGGATAGCGTGGATCCGCCCCGCCGGCCTTCAGCGTGGCAAAGGCCTGTGGATCCGGCTCCGTGGTCAGGGCGGCGATGAGGGCAAAGATCTGATCTGGCGACATGGGGGTCCTCTTGCCTGTTCAATCGGCCTGCGGGGGGATGTAGAAAACGGGCTTCAGCGCTTCGGTGCAGGCGGCATTCACCGGCGCCTCGGGGGAGTCTAGAAAGCCCTCGGTGATGTCGCGGGCGCATTGCGAGAACTGGATCACCGCATGGCCGGCCTCGGGAAACAGCACCGCCTGACCGCGCGACAGGCTGCGCACCACATGTTCGGCGGCATCCGGGTTGGTCTGCGTGTCCTTGGTTCCGGCCATGGCCAGCACCGGAACGTCGCTCACCACCGGGTCGTGAAAGCCGGGGCGCGGGTGTTTTTCGAACAGGTCGCAGAAGTCATAGAGCGAGATCGTCGTCTCCCGCACCCCGGCGTCGAGCGACGGGAAGCGATAGTCCGCTGCCACCGCGTCATAGCCTTCGCGGGTGTTGAAGGGGAAATCCTCCTGGCAGGCGATGATGCCGAGGGAGAACATCATCCGCGACTGCGCGGTCAGATTGGCGGAATCGTTGCGGGCGCGCTGGTAAAAGGCGGCGATATCCTCGGTGCTCATCGCCGCCAGCAACCCGAGCAGGCGGGGTTTTTCGGCGTCGGGCACATGGGCTTCGAGAAAGGCCGCAACGGGGGCACGGTCCGGTTCCCGGCCGACAAAGAGCACATAGTCATGCAGGAATGCCAGGAGCGCCTCCGGCTCCATGCCGGTGGCGACTTCGGAGAGGGCCTCGTCCAGCAGGGCTTCGGTGCGGGCGGATCCACTGGCAGAGAGATTGTCCGACAGGGTGGTCATCAGCTTGGCAACTGCCGCCTCGTCGCCGCGCATCCGGTCGGCCTGCATCAGCGCCACTTCGGCAAGGGTCCGGTCCAGCTTGCCCAGGGACTGGCCATAGCGGGCCAGCAGCGCCTGCGGGGTGACCTGCGGGTTGAAGCCGCCCTTGACCAGGGTTTCCAGCGTCGTGGTCTCGCCCCTGGCCATCTCGGTGAAGACCTGGGGCAGATAGGCGGTGAAGGGCATCGCCCGCTTGTTGCTGAGGTCCATGAGCTCGCTCACGAAACCGGGCTCCAGTACCTCGCCCGCCAGCATCAGTTTCGGTTCTTCGCCCAGACGCCGCCCGGCGGCCTGAATGGTTGCCTCGAGATCCGGATAGGCGGCGGCGCAGGCCTCTTGCGCAAGGCAGTAATCCACCACCCAGCCGAGCGCCTGATCCGGGGGGACGCCATTGGTGTCATAGGCGGGGTTGTCGACCGGGCTGATGCTGTCGATCACCAGGCTGCGCAGACCTTGGGGCGCCGTGCGCAGCAACTCCTGCCCCAGCTTGGTGCCATAGGAGATGCCAAGGGCATTGTAGGTGGGATAGCCGAGCGCATCCATGATCGCGCGCACATCCAGCGCGCTCTGGGTGGTGTTGTAGGGGGCCAGATCGGTGCCGGATTGCACCGTCTCCGCCAGGCAGCGGGCGAGGGGATCCTCGGCGCCGAACAGCGCCTTCTCGTCCGGCTTGGCGAATTTCAGGAAGTCCTGCGCCAGTTCGTTGTAGCAGGCGATGGTGCGGTCCGAGATGCCGGAGCCGCGCTGGTCGAAGAGGATGATGTCGCGGCGATCCCGCAGGAAGTCGAAGATCGTGGCGTTGAAGGGGATCGCCTGCACGGTATAGCCGCCGGGGCCGCCATGCAGGTAGATCACCGGATCTGGGGCCGGGGCGGTGGAATGGGACCTCAGCACCGCAAAGGCGAGCGGGATCTCGGCGCTCTCTGCCGCGCCATGGACCTCCGGCACCGAGATGCGCCCGCAGATCACCGTCTTGCCCTCCACCTCCAGCGGTCCGAGCGGGCGCGGGCAGGTCTCGATCACCACCGGGTAGCGCGCGTCGTGGCTGCCGGTCTTGAGCCGGTCGAAGGCCGGGTCGGTGGCGGAGGTCAGCAGGGCGACGAGGGTGACAATGATCTGATCGGGCGACATGATCCGGGACTCCTTGGTCAACTGGGCAACAGGGGGAACGCGGGCACGGGGAGAACGGGCACGGGGAGAACGGGCGCAATGGCGGGCGCGCTGAGTGGCAGGGCGCGCGGGCGAGTGCCCGACACCACGGGGCGCCGTGGCGTCGGGCGGGACGCGCAGGTATCAACCCGGGGGATCCGGGACGAGGGGCATGAAACCTGCGGCGTTCAGAAGATCACGTAACCTCCGGTGCCATTGGTCAGGCTCAGGGTCAGGGTGCTGCCGTTGCCGCTGCGGTTGCGCACCAGCACGGCCGAGCCATGCGCGCCGTCGATGCAATGCACGGTGGAGCTTTCGCTGCCGACAGTGCCCGGCGCATGGCGGAACAACCCGGTGCAGGTCAGCCCGCCGCCGGAGACGGTGAGCGCATAGGCCCCCTCCTTGTGGCCGAAGATACGCCCGGTGAGGGCGGCGCCGCCGTAGATCGTGCCGGATCCGGAGATATTGACGTCGCTGGTCGCCACGCCGCCGCCGCCCTCATGGCTTGCCCCGGGGCTGTTTTCGCGCAGGTAGCTGGTTACCGCGTCATGGGCCTGGGAGCGTTGTGTGCCCGAACAGCTGCTGCCGGCCGCGATTTCCCGTCCGATCGGGTTATAGAGCGCGGTGCAGCCGCTGGCAAAGCGCACCTCGATCTCGCCGCTGCTGCGGGCATGGAGTTCCGGCACATCCGGCCGTCCCGCAATTGTGCCGCTGGTCGGCGCGCCGCTTTCCTGCAGGTAACGCCCGGAGGCCCAGCCGGAAATCTGCCCATTGGGCGTCTCCAGATGGCACCAGCGGGAGTTGCCGGTGCCCCGGCAGCCGAGATTGCGGAACACCGACCCATTGGGCGCTCGGGCCACCACCTGATGCGAGGTGCCAGGGCCGGCGCGCAGATTGAGCGTATCATCGCCGGCGACGCCCGTGACCTGCCAATAGTCCGGCCCCATCTGGGCGCGCCCCGCGACGGGCAGCACGCAGAGCAGGGCCGCCAGCGCCAGGGCAGCGCCAACAAGGCCGCGCGGGGTGGTGATCTTGCGGGGGAATATGAAGCTGTTCAATTGAGTTACTCCTCTGAAAAAGGGAAGGTGTCGGTCCGGGCTGTGGTCAGTTGACCGGCCGACAGGGGATCTCGGTGCCATAGACATCGGTGACGGAAATTTCGGCCCCCTCAAGGGTCACCCCGCCCCAGCTGCTGACATAATAGCTGCCGGGCGTCTCCGCGGCGCTTTGGGCCCCCACATGGACTCCATCGCCTTCCTCGACCCGGATGCCGGGCAGCGGGGTGGGAAATTCATAGATGGTGAGCCTGCGCGCGCCGTCGCCGCAGGACAGCTCGACGATGTTGGAGGCCTGCTCCAGCAGGAACCACGCCACCAGCTCCGCCTCGCGCCGCTGGTAGGCGGTTTGCACGCAGGCGCGCAGCTCCGGTTCCTTCCAACACTCGTCGCGCCCCGAGATCCAGCCGCGCTGGGTGGCGCGCAGCATGTCCTCGGCCTCTTTCGCCCCGGCATCCAGCCCCTGCGCCACGGCAAGCGCCTCCGCGAACCGCGCCGCCAGCCCACGGTCGAGCGCCGCCAGTTCCGGCTCTGCGCAGATCAGTTTCTCGGCAGAGCTTTCTGCCTTGGCGCAATCAAAAGTCGGCCCCTCCTCGGCATGCGCAACCAGAGGCAGGCTACCAAGGGCGAGGGGGATCAGGTATCGGGTCGAAATCATGGCAGGTCCTGTTCAAGAAACACGCTTCGGAATGACCGGTCAGGCGGCGCTACCCGGCAGCATTCCAAGACTGAATATGGCCCAGTCGTTGAGGATATGGGCGCCGGTGGACACCCAGATGTTGCGGGTGATGACATAGGGCAGCAGCAGCACGATGCGGACCGGCACCAGTCCCACCAGCGCCTGGGCAAGGTTCCACTGGTAGGTCGGCAGATGGGCCAGGGCGAAGATCACCGCCGCCCCCAGTGCCGCCAGCGCAAGGGCGGAGCTGCGCGACATCCGGGTGTTGAGAAACGTCAGGAAGGCAAGGAAGGGCAGGATGGTGAAGATCTCCTCGCCCAGGAGCTGGATCGCGGTCCAGCCGAAGAACAGGAGCCGCTCTGCCCCCGAGGCTGCGGCAACCACCGCGCCGGCCGGGTTCTCTACCGCATTGAACAGGCGCAGGATCACCAGGCCCAGCAGCAGGGTCAAACCAAGGTTGAGCAGGGCAAAGCCCGCCATCAGCGCCCAGTCGAGGCGCCGAAGCGGGTGAAACAGCGCCCGCACCGCCGTCCACCCTGCGGCCGTGGCGAGACTGGCCAGCGGGATCAGCACAAACAGGATGGCGGGAATAAAGGCTGCGAAACCGGACCAACCCAGGGGCTGCAGGGCCACCAGGGTGGCAAAGCCCAAGGCGGTTGCGGCGAGGGTGATCTGCCATCCCCGGTGCGAGAGACCAACCGGCGTGCCGCGATAAAAGGGCAGGTCGAGGTCGCGCCGTTCAAAGAAGAACAGCGCCTCGGCATCAGCGGAGGGCCGGGAGCGCGGAGATCGATCCGACTGATCAGACATGCTCTGGCTCCTTGGCAACCGATAAATCACGGACGGAATGCACGTATGGCGTGATTTGGCGACGATCTATCAATCAAAGGTTATCAGGCCCGGTGCAACCGGGCTATCCCAAACGCGCAGGGTGTCCAATTTTGGTCAGACCGGGGTGCGATACGACGGGGGCGGTTGGGGGGATGGCGCGGGCCAGGGGCGCCTCAGGGCTGGAGGCGGGCGCGGCGCAGGGTGGCGGAGGGGGGCTCGCCAAAGGTGGCGCCATAGCTGCGGGCAAAGCGACCCAGATGGGAAAAGCCGCAATCCAAGGCGATCTCGGTGACGGTGAGGTCCGGCCGTGTCAGAAGCTGCGCCCGCGCCGCCTGCAGGCGAAGCGCGGTCACCCGCTCCCAGGGGTTCTGCCCCAGTCGCGATCGGAAGGCCGCCTGCAGGCGTCGCGGCGACACCCCGCAGGTCTGGGCGATGAGCGGCACCGTGAGGGGAGATCCGAGATGGGTCCGCATGAACTCCTCGGCCTGGCGCAGCAGGATCGCATCGCCGGGCTCCGACCTCGGCAGCTCGGGGGGGCGGGTCAGCAGGAGCCGCAGATGCTCGATTACCAGCGCCGCAAAGAGATCCGAGGCCGGACGGCGCAGTAGGGTCGGCTCGGGCGAGGCCAGATCGGCAAAGAGATACTGCAACAGGGCCTGCAGTCCCGGCAGGGCTTCGGCGGCGGTCGGCACCACCGGATTGCCGCCTTCGGGCAGGCAGAACCCTTCGCGCCGGGCCCGTGCCAGCGGGAGTTTCACCAGATGAGCCCGGAACTGTCGGTTGCGGCCCCGCTCGACCCGGGTCCAGCGTTCGCAGGGCGACAGCGCAAGCACTTGGCCTTCGCCGATCCTGTGCTGACGTCGGTCCATCCGCACCTGGGTCAGCCCCGCGCTGGGCATCATGAAGGTAAGGAATCTGCTGTCTTCGAGGTTGATCTCATGCCCGGAGGATTGGACGCTGAGGAGGCTGGCACCAAGGCCGGGGAAGGTGGCCGCCTGCACCTGCAGGCTCCGGCGCGCGCCGGGGATCATGTGGAACTGATCGGCGGCACTGAACAGCGCCGCACGGCAATCCGGGCCGGGGCGGCCTGCGTCATCCCAGTGTTTCGAACTGTATTTCAGCATGGCCTCGGACCGGTCTATCTGGGTCGAAGGGAGCCTAGCACAGCTTTGCGTCTCCGAGGAGAAAAAGTGACCGGGGAGGCGTCAGGGTCCGGGGAGATTTGGCGTTAGGGGCGCATGTTGGGGGGGCGAGGGGCGTGCCCGGCGAGACTCACCGCGACAGGAGCATCTCGCACAGTATGGTTCCGCAGGGGGGCTCAAAAGGGGGGCTCGATAGGGGGCCGATGCGGAATGCCGAGGTCCAGAGCGCCGGGACCGGGGAAGCCTTGAGGGGCCTAGGCGCGCGCGATCCAGCCTGACCGAGGCGGCCTTGCCGCCCGCGCCGACGGCCCTGTCGCGGGCGGCGCCGATGTGCGATGGGCAGCGACGGAGGCATTTGCGCCGCGCGGAGACTTCAGCGCGGCGGGGCGGAGCGCGCGGGGCGGCGCCGATGCAGTCGCGCCTGTGCCAGAAGCACGATTGCGAGGGTCAGCAGGGTGACAGCGAGAGCCTCGACCATGGCTCAGATCGCGATCTTGCGACCGAGTCGCTCGCGGACCAGATCGGAGATATGAGCGGTTTCCACCGCGATCGGGCCACCGCTGCGACGGGTTTCCGCCAGCCGGGAGGCGGCCTTGGCGAGGGGGGCATCGCCGACGCTGCGGGCGACGCCGCCGAGGAACTGTGCCAGATAGTCCAGCGCTTTTTCATCCTCCGCCTCGCCCAGAACCTCGGCCGCATGGGCCATGTCGTCGCGGAAGGCGAGAAGATCCGGCTCTACCGCCTCGTCGGTGAGGGCGCGCGGGCCGATCGGCTGGCGTCCGGCGGGCAGGTTCGACAGGATCGCATTCTGGAAGGCGGCGAGCGAGACGATCGGCTTGGGCAGGAAACCATCGGCCCCGGCGGCCATCGCCTCGGCCTCGGCGTTCTCGTCGCCGGAGATGCCGATGATCACCGAGACCCGCGGATTGGCGCTGGCCAGGGCGGCGATCAGCTCCGCCCCGGAGCCATCGGGCAGGCCGAGGTCGATGATCACCACCGAGGGACGGTAGACCTGCAGATGGCGGCGCGCGGCCTTGAGACTGTCGGCCCGTCGGATCCGGGCACCGCTGCGCAGGCACAAAAGGCGCATCGCCTCACAGGCGTAGCGGCTGTCTTCCACCACCAGGATGGTAAGCCCGAGAAGCGGGCGGCGACCATTGCCCAACCGGGTTGCGGAGGCAAAGAGATCCGAATCGTCCATGTTCTGACCCTCACGTATTAACTGTGTCGACGCTAGGGAATCGGGGCTAACAACTGCTTAACAGAGGGGACTGCGACCGGGGGACGCGGCAAGATACATCCCTGACGTGTGCGCGCGGGCTTGCAACAAAGCTGCGTCTTTGCTCTTTACGGCGTAATATCCAAACCCGCGTCCGGAGAGCCCCGGGCGGACAGGACAGGCTGGGAGGCTGAGATGATCGGACGTTTGAACCATGTGGCCATTGCGGTGCCGGATCTGGAGGCGGCTTCGGCGCAGTATCGCGACACTCTGGGCGCCAAGGTGGGCGCGCCACAGGATGAGCCCGATCACGGCGTGACGGTGGTCTTTATCGAGCTGCCCAATACCAAGATCGAGCTCCTCTATCCGCTGGGCGAGGGGTCCCCAATCCAGGGGTTCCTCGACAAGAACCCGGCGGGGGGGATTCACCATATTTGCTACGAGGTGGCGGATATCCTTGCCGCTCGGGATCATCTCCTGGCGCAGGGGGCACGGGTCCTGGGCTCGGGCGAGCCGAAGATCGGCGCCCATGGCAAGCCGGTGCTGTTCCTACATCCCAAGGATTTCAACGGCTGCCTGGTGGAACTCGAACAGGTTTGAAGCTAGATGAGCCTGAGGCGGGCGAAGGGCCCGTCCTCAGACTGCAGTGTCACCAAAGGAACGTCCCATGGGTATCACCTCCGGCCTCGTCTTGTATTCGGTCATCTGGTTCATGACCTTTCTGGTGGTGATCCCGATCCGGCTGGAAACCCAGGGAGACCGAGGCGAGGTGGTGCCCGGCACCCATGCCGGCGCGCCGGCGCGGCATTACCTCAAGCAGAAGGCCTGGATCACCACCGGGGTGGCCGCGGTGCTCTGGGCGGTGATCGCCGGTGTCATCCTGTCGGGGATGATCAGCGTCAATGATTTCGACTGGCTCGACCGGCTGCCGGATCCGGCCTGACGCCGGTCTCGCCACGATCTGATATCGGGCCGGGTATCGAACCGGGTATCGGGCCGGGGTCCTGAGGAGGGCGGGGGCCCTCCCGCCCGTCGCCGACAGCATTGGAAATGCGTCGGCTCCCGTTGGGCCGGGCGCCGATCCTGGCGGATCGGCGCGGGTGGCTCCGCGCGCCGGTCATGCCACCCGGGCAGCGCGCCTCAGGCCCGCCGCCAGAGGGCATGGAAGATATGGGTGAAGGTTGCCGCCCCGAGGATGGGCACCAAGAGGTTCACCAGCGGCACCGAGAGCGGCATCGCCATCAGCACGCCCGCCGCCCAGATCGTGGCGCCATGACGGCGGCGCAGACGCTTGGCCTCCACCAGGCCCACCCGGCGCGCGGCGGCGAGGGTGAAATACTCCCGTCCGAGCAGAAAGCCGTTGAGCCCCCAGAAGATGAAGAGCGCCGCCGGGGCGAAGAGGAGATAGAGCACCAGCGCCAGGATATTGGCCGTCAGCAGCACGCCAAGGAAGTTGACCGTATCCTTGACCCCTTCCCAAAGCGACAGACCCGGCACCGGCGGCAGGGACGGATAGTGACGCGCCTCCACCGCATCGGCCACCTCGTCGAGAAACATCGAGGTGATCGCGGAGGCCACCGGCACCATCAGGAAGACCGAAAGCCCCATCATCAGCAGGAAAGAGCCCACCGACAGAAGATCGTTGAGCCAAGTCACCTCGCCGATCAGCGGCAGCGAGGCCTCGGGCCCGACCAGCCACTGGATCAGGATCAGCACGCCGGCATAGGCGGCCACCAGAAGGGCGAAGGTGAGGCCCACACCCAACAGCAGCACCCGGCGAAAGCGCGGATCCCCCATCTGGCCGAGGGCCTTGCCGAAGGCGGAAAAGATCATGCCGCGACCCAGGTGGTGATCTTGTCGAGATCGGGGCGCGGGCGTTCGGGCGGCACCGGGCCTTCGGTGGCGATATGGACAAAACCGGCGATGCGTTCGTGCGGTGCCAGGTCAAAGGCCGCCTCGCAGAAGCCGCGGTCATGGCTCATCCAGCCCGAGAGCCAGTTCGCGCCCCAACCCGAGGCCAATGCCGCATTGAGCAGCGACAGGCAGACCGCCCCGGCGGAATAGGTCATCTCCAGCGGTGGGATCTTGGGGCTCTCCTTCTGCACCTCGACCACAACCACGGCGAGATGGCCGAGGTCGAACTGGCTGCGGGCCTTGGCGATATCCTCCGGCGATTTGCCGAGGCGGGCACCGGCCTCCTCGGTCAGGCCGGCGAGCCGGGCCATGGCGCCCTGTTCCACCACGATGAAGCGCCAGGGCTCCATCATGCCGTGGTCTGGGGTGCGGGCGGCGGCGGTCAGGATCGGCAGGAGCGCGTCGCGGCTGGGGGCCGGGGCTACAAGGGTCTTGGCCGGGCGGGAACGGCGGGAGAGCAGAAAGTCGAGGGCGGCGTCATTGCGCGTCAGCATATGTAAAACCTTTTTACATCCAGTCCGCCCTATGTCGGCGACAGGGGCGCTGGTTTCAAGAGGACTTGGCGTGTCTGCTGCGCCATGACCCGGGACAGAGACCCGGGACAGATGCGGCGGCAACAGGCTGGGACTGGGTCGAGCGGAGGTGTAGAGAAGGAGCGCCGTGCTGTCCACCGACCGTGCGGGCGCGGCAAGGTATTTGGCCGACACAGGAGAGGGCTGAAGGATGGCGCGACCAAGGGCAAGGGAGCTGGCGGACCTGCGGGATCTGGCACAACCGGGCGCAGAGATCGCGGTGCGGGTGACGCCGAAGGCAGCCCATAACGCGGTGCTGCGCGAGGGCGAGCGGATCCGGGTGCTGGTCACAACCGTGCCCGAGGGCGGCAAGGCGACAGCGGATGTGCAGGCGCTTCTGGCTGCGGCCCTTGGGGTGCCGGTCAGCGCGCTTGCCCTGCGCCGGGGGGCCAGCAGCCGCGACAAGGTGTTTGTGCTGACGCTGTGAGCCGGGCGCCGCAGGGCTGTCCGCGCCCCTTGCGCCGCCTTGGCGCCAGCCGCCTAGCGCCCGTTCTTTTCCAGCACCAGACGGTAGACACCCTCGGGCAGGTCCAGCGCGGCGGCGAGGTCGCGCAGTTGCTCCGGGGACAGGGTGATGCGCTGAACCTCATTGGTGCGGGCGTCGAATTGCTCGATCGTCACACATTCGGCAAAGGCGTTGATGATCACGTCTTCCTGCAGATAGGGGCCGCCCTCATCGACAAGCGTGATCACCGTGGAATCGAATTCATGCTCGATGGTAAACATGAGGTCAGAGTGGCCTGCGCGGGCGGCGCTGGCAAGCGGGATTGCGGGGGCGGCGGCGTGGACCGGGACAGCGGCGAGGGGCTGGCGCGGGACTGGCATAAGGGCGGCGACGCGAAAGCGCGTCATCAGATTGCACCTGCGGCATCTGCGGTCTAGGCTCCCCCTGACCAGCAGTGGAACCTCGCCCATGCGCCGCTTTTTGATTCTCTCCGCCCTCTGGCTGGCCGGTTGCGCCGGGATTTCTGCCGAGGACCCTGTCTATGGCAGCTTTGTTGCGGTGGCCGAGCGAGTGGAGCCGGTGGCCGAGGCCGAATGCCGCCAGCGCGACGGCAGCCGCAACTGCGATTTCCAGGTGCAGATCGACACCGACCCGCAGGCGCCGCCCAATGCCTTTCAATCGGTGGACCGCAACGGCCGCCCGGTGGTGGTCTTCACCGCCGTCATGGTGAAGAGCTTCCGCAACCCCGACGAGATGGCCTTTGTCCTGAGCCATGAGGCCGCCCATCATATCCTTGGGCATCTCGACCAGCAGCGGCTCAATTCCCTGAAGGGGGCGGTCTTCCTCGGCGAGCTGGTCTCGCTCGAAGGGGGCACGGCGGAGGAGATCGCCAATGCGCAATATGTGGGCGCCGTGGTTGGAGCGCGCAGCTATTCCAAGGCCTTCGAGCTGGAGGCGGACAGTCTCGGCACGGTGATCGCCGCCCGGGCCGGCTATCGGCCCAGCATCGGGGTGAAGTATTTCGAGCAGATCCCAGATCCGGGCGATACATTCCTCGGCACCCATCCCGCCAATCCCGAACGGATCCGCGTGGTCCAGCGGACCATCCGCAGGAACGGGCTGAACTGAGGAGAGGGCGATGAGCCGTGACAGGGGCGCCCCGGCGGGGGCCTTGACCAGATTGGGGGTCGTGCTGACCGACCGGGGGTCAAAATACGCGGTCAGCGGCGCCGAGGTGCGCAGCCGCGCAGAGGTGGATGCGGTGTTGGCGGCGCTGAAAGAAGACCGCGACTACGCCAAGGCGACCCACAACACCTGGGCGGCGATGCTGCCCACCGGAGGCCTGAAGGCCGACGATGGCGAGAGCGGCGCCGGCATGGTGATCCTGCGCATGATGGAGCGGGAAGAGATCAAGGATCATGTGATCATCGTCACCCGCTGGTATGGCGGCAAGAAACTGGGCGGCGACCGGTTTCGCCGGGTGCAGGACGCGGTGCGCGCTTATCTCGACGCGCGCTGAGGATGCTATGTCGCGCCGGCGGAATTTGATTTCGATCAAGGTGACGCTGCGCGGGCTCTGGCAGGCTGACCTTCGTGAGCAAGATCAGGAGCCGCGCCATGACCGACCCGGAAGTGCTGAAGACCCACGCCAATCTGTTTGACCGGATGGGGCAGGCCATGGGCCTCGACCTCGAACAAGAGGCCATCGACGGCACGCTCCGCTTCGAGGAAATCGCCGAAGCGGTCCTGCGCTGCACCCGCTGCGCCTGTCCAAAGGTCTGTGACCGGACGCTGGCCAGCCTTGAGGGCGAGATCGAGCGCACCCCGGATTACTGCCGCAACGCCGACCTGCTCGCCTATCTGAAGGAAGAGCGGATCGCGGCGGAATAAGCCCCGCGCAGGGGACAATAGGGCCAGAAGAGCCGTTCCCTGGGACTGGACAGAATAACAGTAGGGACAACAAAAGCCCCGCGCTTCCGGCTTGGAAGGGCGGGGCTTTCCTTTCGGAACAGAAATGTCCGGCCGATAGGTCGGACAGCCCCCGTCCGCCCCCCAGGGCGGGGGCTTCACCCCCACCCTCGGACGCGGGCTGTCCTAGGTTTTATTGGTCCGGCGTTAGCTGCGCAGCGCGCCCCAGAGGTCGTATTCGCCTGCCTCATCCACCTCGACGGTAACCAGATCGCCGACACTCAGGCCCTCGGTGCCCTCGTCGATGAAGAGGTTGCCGTCGATCTCCGGCGCGTCGGCCTTGGTGCGGCAGGTGGCGACGCCGTCTTCGTCGATCTCGTCCACGATGACCTGCATCACCTGACCCACCTTGGCGGCCAGCTTGGCCTCGGAAATGGCCTGCGCCTTTTCCATGAACCGCTCCCAACGCTCCTGCTTCAGCTCCTCCGGCACGTGATCCGGCAGCGCATTCGAGCGCGCCCCGGCGACGTTTTCGTATTTGAAGCAGCCCACGCGGTCGAGTTGCGCCTCGTCCATCCAATCGAGGAGATGCTGGAACTCCGCCTCGGTCTCGCCGGGGTAGCCGACGATGAAGGTGGAGCGCAGGGTGATCTCCGGGCAGATCTCGCGCCAGGCGCGGATCTCATCCAGCGTCTTGGCGGCGGCAGCAGGCCGGGCCATGCGTTTCAGCACATCCGGGTGGGCGTGCTGGAAGGGGATGTCGAGATAGGGCAGCACCGCATTCGACGCATCCGCCATCAGCGGAATGAGCTCGCGCACATGCGGGTAGGGGTAGACGTAATGGAGCCGCACCCAGAGTTCCTCGGCGGGTGCAAGCTGCCCCAGCGCGCGGGTAAGGTCGGTGATATGACTGCGGACCTCGCCCTCTTTCCACGGGTTCACGTCGTATTTGCGATCAAGCCCATAGGCGGAAGTGTCCTGAGAGATCACCAACAATTCACGCACGCCGGCACTGACCAGTTTCTCCGCCTCGCGCAGCACCGCATGGGCCGGGCGCGACGCCAGCAGGCCGCGCATATCCGGGATGATGCAGAATTTGCACTTGTGATTGCAGCCCTCGGAGATCTTCAGATAGCTGAAGTGGCGCGGGGTGAGTTTGACGCCTGCCGCCGGCAAAAGGTCCACAAAGGGGTTGGGCGAGGGCGGCACGGCGGCATGGACCGCGTCGAGGACCTGCTCGTATTGATGCGGCCCCGTGACCGCCAGAATGCGCGGGTGATGCTCGCGGATGTAATCCGGCTCGGCCCCCAGGCAGCCGGTGACGATCACCTTACCGTTCTCCTTCAGCGCCTCGCCGATGGCATCAAGGCTCTCGGCCTTGGCACTGTCGAGAAAGCCGCAGGTGTTCACGATCACCGCATCGGCGCCCTTGTAGTCGGCGGAGATGCCATAGCCCTCGGCCCGCAGACGGGTGAGGATGCGTTCGCTGTCCACCAGCGCCTTGGGGCAGCCGAGCGAGACCATGCCGAGGGTCGGCTGATCGGGGCGCGGCGCGTCACCAAACTGCGGTTTCGGAGCAAGGTCGGGGCGGAGATCTGGCGGATTGCTGGTCATTGGCGTCCTATAAACCGGCGCGCGACGCTTGGGAATGGAGGATTTTGCAAGGCTGATGGTCGATTGCGGCATGTTTGCGCAGGGTTGGGGAGGCTTTGCGGCGCCACCACCCATTGATCCGCGAAGCGAGGGTTGTAATCTGCTGAAAAAGCCTGACTTTGGGCTGAAGTCCAATCCTGCACCACCCAGAAGGGGCACCGCCTATGCGCCTGTTCATCCGCATCCTCTCCGCGCTCCTGTTCACGCTGGCGCTGGCGATTGCCATCGTCACCTTCCTGCCGGGGCGCAAGATTGCCGAACTGGCGGGCCAGCAGATCGAGAAACAGACCGGCCGCGAGGTCTATTTCGGCGGCGATGTGCGCTTCTCGATCTGGCCGACGCTGGGGATCCAGGCCGACAATGTGGCGCTGGCCAATGCCGATTGGGCGGGGCCGGAGCCGATGCTGACCGCCGGGCGGTTGACCATCGGGGTGGATGCCGCCGATCTCATCGGGGGCAGGGTGCGGATCACCGAACTCACCGCCATCGTGCCGCATCTCAATCTGGAGACCCGGGCCGACGGCACAGGAAACTGGATGTTCGCACCCAGCCCTGCCGCCGGTGCCACGGCGGGCGAGGGGGCGCAGGATCCAAGTGCCGCCTTTGCCATCGAGGCGCTGGCGCTGAGCGGGGCCTCGCTGCGCTATGCGCCCCACGGGCAGGAGGTGGTGGAGCTCAACCAGGTCGACCTGAGCCTGCTCTGGCCCGATCCCAACGGCACCGCCACGGTCGATCTGACCCTGCGCCCGACCGGTGCACCGCTGCGGCTGCGCGGCGAGATCGGCCGTTTCCGGCGCTTCCTCGCGGGCGAGGTGACCTCGGTGGGGCTGGCGCTGGAAACCGGGGCCAGCAAGGCCCGGCTCGACGGGCGGGCGGATCTGACCGGCGCGTTCGATGGCCGGGTGACCGGCACCAGCGAAGATACTTCGGCGCTGATGGTGGCGCTGGGGCAGGCTGCGGTCGATGTGCCGCGCGGCCTTGGTCGGCGGGTCGAATTTGCCGCCGATACCACCTATACGCCGGACGGTCGGCTGGCCCTGCGCGATCTGAGCCTCGGCCTTGATCAGAACACCCTGAAGGGCGAGGCGGACCTGGATCTGGCGGCGACGCCGCTGCATGTCACCGCCTCGCTGCGCGGGGATGTACTGGATCTCGCCGCGCTCGACGCGGTGGCGTCGGCCTCCGGGCGCGGCGGCACCGGGGCGGGACAGGGCGGTTGGTCAACGGAGCCGATCGACGCCTCGGCCCTGCGGCTGATGAACGGGCAGATCGGCCTCGACGTGCAGGGGGTGAAGACCTCCCGGCTGACACTGGGTCCGAGCCGCATCACCATCGCGATAGACAAGGCGCGCGCGGTGATCGGCTTCCTGCCGGTGAGCGCCTTTGGCGGCGCGCTGCAGGGGGAATTGATCGCCAATGACCGCAATGGCCTGTCGGTGGCCGGCAACCTGCGCTTCAGCGACCTGCAGATGCAGCAGGCGTTGGGGCAACTGGCGGCCTATGACAAGTTGAACGGGGTGGCGCAGGGGTCGCTTGAGTTTCTCGGGGTCGGCAATTCCATGGATCAGATCATGCGGAGCCTCTCGGGCAAGGGGGCTGTCGAGATCGGCAAGGGGTTCTTTACCGGCTTTGACCTGCAGGCGATCATGGACCCGCAAGGCGGCAACGGTGGCACCACGGTGTTCGACGGTCTCAGCGCGAGCTTTGCCATGCAGGAGGGCAGCCTGCGCAACGAGGATTTCCTTGCGACGCTGAAGGGGCTGAAGGCGGAGGGCGCTGGCCGGGTTGGTCTCGGGGCGCAGGATCTCGATTACACTTTCACCCCCACCGCCTTTTCCGGTGAGAGCCGCAACGGGATCTCGGTGCCGGTGCGGATTTCCGGCTCCTGGTTCGATCCGGAGATCAAGCCGGATCTGTCGAAACTGGTGCAGCCGCAGCTGGAGAGCGCCGAAGAGAAGGCGAAACAGGCGGTGAAGGACAAGTTGAGCGAGGAACTGGGGGTGCCGGTGGAGACCGAGGAGGACCTCAACAATGCGCTGAAGAAGCGGGTCGAGGAAGAGGCCCGCAAGCAGCTGCTGAAGTTCCTGGGCGGCAATTGAACGGGGGAGGGGGCGCTGCCCCCTCGGCGCCGGGGCGCCTCACCCCCGGGATATTTCTGAAAAGATGAAAGGAGTGTCTGAAGCGATCCGGGCACAAAAAAGCCGCGCAATCTCGGGATCTGCGCGGCTTTTGGTTTTGTGTTGAACGGATTAGATGCTCTGGTCGTATTCGCCGACGCCGGGTTCGGTGCGGATCACCGCGTCGATATCGGCGAAGATGGAGCGCATCTCGGCCTCGCTTTCCGAGCTTTCGCAGACCACCACCAGGTTCGGGGTATTGGAAGAGGCGCGCACCAGCCCCCAGGAGCCGTTGTCGAGGATGACACGGGCGCCGTTCACGGTGACGACCTCCTTGATCGCGCGGCCCGCCAGCGTCTCTCCGGCGGCGTGTTTGGCAACAAGCTTGTCCACCAGACGGGCGAGGATGTCGTATTTCTCGGTATCGGCGGCATAGGGCGACATGGTCGGGGTGGCCCAGGTCTTGGGCAGGGCCTTGCGCAGATCCGACATCTTCATGTCCGGGTTGCGGTCGAGCATCTTGCAGACCTCCACCGCCACCCGCATGCCGCAGTCATAGCCGCGGCCCACCGGTTCGGCGAGGAAGTAATGGCCGGATTTCTCGAACCCCGCGAGGGCGCCGATTTCCTTCACGCGGCGCTTCATGTGGCTGTGACCGGTCTTCCAATAATCCGCCTTGACGCCGTGCTTCTGCAGCTCCGGGTCTGAGGCAAAGAGGCCGGTGGATTTCACATCTGCAACAAATGTGGCATTGGGATAAAGCTTCGACAGGTCGCGGGCCATGATCACGCCGACCTTGTCGGCGAAGATCTCCTCGCCCTCGTCGTCGACCACGCCACAGCGGTCGCCGTCGCCGTCGAACCCCAGCGCCAGATCGGCGCCGGACGCCTTTACGCTGTCGGACATATCGTGCAGCATTTCAAGGGCTTCGGGGTTGGGGTTATAGTGGGGGAACGTATAGTCGAGCGCATTGTGGCTGGGCACGACCTCGACGCCGATCCGCTCGAAGATCTCGGGCGCAAAGGCAGAGGCGGTGCCATTGCCGGTGGCGCAGACCACCTTGAGCGGGCGGCTCATCCGGAAGTCGCCGACGAGGTCCTGGATATAGGCCTCTTTCACTCCTTCAACAAATTCGTAGGATCCGCCATCGCGGCGTTCGCCCTCGCCGCCGAGCACGATGTCGCGCAGTTCCGCCATCTCGTCCGGGCCATGGGTCAGCGGGCGGTCAAAGCCCATCTTGACCCCGGTCCAGCCATTGGGGTTGTGGCTGGCGGTGACCATGGCAACCGCGGGCACATCGAGGTGGAACTGGGAGAAATAGGCCATGGGCGAGAGCGCCGGGCCGATGTCCTTCACCTTGATCCCGGCCTGCATCAGGCCAAGGATCAGCGCGTTCTTGATTGCCAGCGAATAGTCGCGGTAGTCGTTACCGACCGCGATCACCGGTGCGATGCCACGGCGGATCATCTGGGTGCCGAGGCCGAGACCGAGCGCGGTCATGCCGGGCAGGTTGATCTCCTCGGGGTATTTCCAGCGGGCGTCATATTCGCGAAAGCCGGTGGGCTTGATCATCGCGTCGCGCAGGAATTCCCAGGTGTTCGGGGTCACATCGGGCAGCGGTTTGGTCATGAGAAATACTCGTTCCTTCAGAAGAATCAAATGCGGATCGGGTTGGCCTTGGCCAGCGCATCAAAAGCCATCAATGTATCAATCAAGTGTGGCATCTGGTCGAGGTAAATCATATTCGGCCCATCGGAGGGCGCATTGTCCGGATCCTCGTGGGTTTCGATGAAAACCGCGGCGATGCCCAAAGAAACGGCAGCCCGTGCCATCACCGGGGCAAATTCCCGCTGACCGCCGGAGGAGCCGCCCTGGCCGCCCGGTTGCTGCACCGAATGGGTGGCGTCCATCACCACGGGATAACCGGTCTGGGCCATGCGGGGCAGGCCGCGCATGTCGGCCACCAAGGCGTTGTAGCCAAAGGAGGTGCCGCGCTCGGTCAGAAGGATCTTGTCATTGCCGGTGCTGGCGACCTTGGAGACCACATTGTCCATATCCCAGGGGGCGAGGAACTGGCCCTTCTTGATGTTGACCGCCTTGCCGGTCTTGCCGGCGGCCAGCAGCATGTCGGTCTGACGGCACAGGAAGGCCGGGATCTGCAGGATATCGACCACGTCGCCGGCAATGCGGCATTGCTCCTCGGTGTGGACATCGGTCAGAACCGGCACGTCGAACATGTCACGCACGCCTGCCAGCACCTCAAGCCCCTTGTCGATGCCGAGGCCGCGCTTGCCCGAGAGCGAGGTGCGGTTGGCCTTGTCGTAGGAGGCCTTGAAGACGAACTGTGCGCCAGCGGCGTCGCAGACTTCTTTCATCTTGCCGGCAATCATCTGCGCGTGATCGGCGCTTTCCAATTGGCAGGGTCCGGCGATGACGGTCAGCGGACAGTCATTGCCGATGGTGAGACCATGGATGTCGATTTTTTTCATAAGCTTACGAAGAGACCTGTTCCCGAAGAATGGATGCCGTGAGGGCACACATCAGGTAGATACCGGAAAAGATCAAGAATGCCAAAATCGTATTTTCGAACTTGCGCGGATAGGAGGGCGTGTCGGCAGGAACCGGCTCGACCGCGGTGGTGAGGTAGCGCACCTGGCGGTTGGCCTCCATCCGGGTCTGCTCCACCTGCTGCAGCGCCGATTGCAGCATCATGTCGCGGGTGGCGAGGTCCGCCTGGGCCATCTGGATCTGCACCGAGAGCGCGGCGAGGGAGTTTTCGCCCTGCGAGGCATCGGTCATGCGCTCGTTGAGGTCGCCGATCAGCGATTCCAGCCGCTTGATGTCGGCGGCGGTGCCCTCCACCTTGGCCTGGTTCGGGCGGGTGTTGTCCTGCAGCGCCGCGAGTTCGAGGCGTTTTTGCTGCAATTGCAGTTCGAAGGTGTTGATCTGGCTGCGCAGCGAGGCGATCACCCCTTCGGGATCCAGCACCGAACCTTGTTGCTGCAGCCGCACAAGCTGGGACTGGGCATCGCGGCGCTGCTGTTCAGCCACGGCCAGGGCCTCCTCGGCATCGCCGACTGAATCGGCGCGCTTCTGCTCGGAGAGGTGGTTCACCTTCTCCTGAGCGTAAGAGACCAGACGCCGGGAAAACTCCGCCGCGATCTCGGGCTCGGCGGCGGAGACCTCGAGCCGGATAACGCCCTCGGTCGGATCATAGCCGATCTTCACGTTGCGGGCGTAGATCTTGTAGGCTTCGTCGTTGCTTGCCCCGGGGTCGAGCCGTTGGATCGGATCGATCCAATCCTGCGTGAAGTGGGCGCGGAACCCGGCTTCCTCGTCGAGGCGGCGCATGGCTTCCTTGGAGTTCAGGTAGGCTTGGACCGCGATCGAATCCTGGCTGGTGGCGAATTGGGTGCCACTGAGCAGACCGCCAAAGCCGGAGGTGCCGGAGGCATCCGCCTTCAGCACCAGGAATTCCGAATGCGAGGAATACATCGGCGTCGCGACTTCGTAGTAATAATAGCCGGCCACAAAGGTCGGTATCATCACGAAGGCCGCGAGCCGGGCGGAGAGCAGCCCCATCTTGCGGCGGCGGCGGCGGGCAATGTCGCGCTGGATGGAGCGGATCTCGCGCTCGCGTCGTTGAGCCGGGCTCAGCGCCTCGCCTCCGGCGGGTGCGGGCAGGGCCTTTGGGCCGCCCGCTCCCTGCGGCTGCCCCGAGGGCAGGGTTTGCGGCATTCTCTGCGGCAGCGCATCGCTCTTGGCTGGGACCGGGGCGCGGGTGCTTTGCGGCACCACCAGCTCCAGCATATTGGCCCGTTTGAAGGGATCGATGCCGCGCTGGCGCAGCAGGCGCACCGCGTCGTAATCGGAGGTGGCGGGCAGGTCGTGCTTCTGCGCCACCCGGCGGGCGAGGCGCAGCTGGCGTCCGGTCAGGCCTTCGCGCTTGATGTCTTCGAGATCGGTGGAGGCGGCGACCTCCGCGGCGGAGCTGACTTCGCCGCTGCGGGAAACCGGAGCCGGATCGGGGTCTTGCGGGGCGGTGGCGGCAGTGGTGGCGCGCGCCTGTTGGGCAGCCTCGGCATTGTCCTCGGGGCGCGGCGCAGGGCGCAGGCGGTTCAGCTCCGTCACCGCACCGGAGAGGGCTGCGCGCGAGGGGGTCGCATCAGCGGCGGGGGCCGCGGCAGGGACGACCTGCGGCGGCGGCACCGCGCGCGCGGCCGGCTCCCCCGCAGCGGTGGGGCTGCGGCGGATGCGGAACTTCTTAGCCTTGGGTTTCGTAGTCATAGAGCTGCTTCGCTTCTTCCAAGGTTTCAAACATAAGGAGCTGCCCGTTCATCAGCACCGCGGCGGAGTTGGCGAATTTCTCCAGCGTCCGCGGCTGGTGCGAGACGATCACGATGGTGGTGGTCTCCAGCCGCTCCTGCAGGATCGAACCGGCCTTGCGGTTGAACTCCACATCGGTGGAACTGGGCATGCCCTCGTCAATCAGATAGATGTCAAAATCCAGCGCCAGCATCAACGCGAATGAAAACCGCGATTTCATCCCCGAGGAATAGGTGCCGAGCGGTTGGTCGAAATATTCGCCGAGGCCACAGAGCCAGCGGCAGTAAGATTCCACGTAATCGGGGTCCAGCCCGTAAAGGCGGGCGATGTAGCGGGAATTGTCCATCGCGGAGAGGCGGTTCACCACCCCCCCCATGAAGCCGAGCGGAAAGGAGATCTTGCAGCCGCGGTAAATCTCGCCTTCGTCCGGTTTTTCCAGCCCCGCCATCATGTTGATCAGGGTCGTCTTGCCGGTGCCATTGGGCGCGAGAATGCCAAGCGAGGTGCCGAGGCTCACCTGAAAGGAGACTCCGTCCAGGATCACCTTGCGCTGGGTCCCGGTCCAGAAGGATTTGCTGACGTTCACGAATTCCAACATTGCCCGATCAGTCTGTCGTCTTCAGCCTCATTGCGTGACAGCGGCAGGAACTTGCACGCTGTCGGTCTCAGTGTCGTTTCCAGGGGCGGTAGGCACGGTGCCGCGCCCCGTCTGCCGGGATCAAAGCCCGTCCTATGCCTGTCTTTCGAGGCCTAACACAGGATCGTTAACGCTTTACGCGGTGAATTGGGCGCAAATATGTCAAATTTGATTGATGCCGAGCCATCGCGCCGCATCTGTGGACATGCGGGCCCGGGGCAGTCACAACAGGATACGAGGTTTTCGAAAAGGCGACAATGGCGTCGATCTTGGATTTAAAACAACGGATTGCCGCCTGTCGGCTCTGCGCGGAGCGGTTTGCCCTGTCGCAAACCGCCCATAAACCACGTCCGGTGGTCTGGTTCCGCCCCGAGGCGCGGATTCTGATTGCCGGTCAGGCGCCGGGGGCGCGGGTGCAGGAAAGTGGTAAACCATTTACCGACCGCTCTGGGGATCGGCTGCGCGACTGGCTGGGTATTTCGGAAGCCGAATTTTACGATCAATCCCGGGTGGCGATCGTGCCGATGGCGTTTTGCTTTCCCGGCTATGATGCCAAGGGCGCGGATCTGCCGCCACCGCCGATCTGCGGTCAGACCTGGCATGGGCAGGTGATGGCGGCGCTGCCGGGGTTGCGGTTGCGGATCCTGGTGGGGGGCGCCGCCCATCGCTATCACCTCGGCACCCGCAAGGGCGTGACCGAGGTGGTGAAGGGCTGGCGCGATCTACCGGAGGGGGTCTTTGCCTTGCCACATCCGTCCTGGCGCAATACGGGTTGGCTGAAACGCAATCCCTGGTTCGAGGCGGAGCTCCTGCCTGCCCTGCGCGCCCGGGTGAAGGAGTTGATGGACGATGACTGAGATGACCCCGCTGGACCTGGCCCATGCCGCGATGGAGGCCGCGCCCGAGGATGACGCCGCGCGGCTGCGGTTCTTCGAGCGGCTGGCGGACAGCGAGCTGTTCATTCTGCTCGACAAGGAGCCGGAGGGCGACCGCATCAGCCCGGATGTCTTTGAAACCGGCGAGGGGCAATTTGTTCTGGTCTTTGACCGCGAGGAGCGGCTGGCTCAGTTCGCCAACCGGATCGTGCCCTATGCGGCCCTGTCGGGGCGGGTGATCGCACAGATGCTGGCGGGGCAGGGCATTGGCCTTGGGGTGAACCTCGAGGTGGCGCCCTCGTCGATCCTGATCCCGGCGGAGGCGATGGGCTGGCTGGCGGACATGCTCGCCCATGCGCCCGGCGAGGTGGAGGCGGCGATTGTCGAGGTGCATCCGCCACGCGGTCTGCCGGAAGTGCTGCTGACGGCGCTTGATGCCAAGCTCGCCACGGCGGGTGGTCTGGCCAAGATGGCCTATCTGGCGGCGGTCACCTACGAGGGCGGTGGCAGTGGCCATCTTCTGGCCTTCATCGGTGCGGCAGAAGGGGCCGAGCCCGCGCTTGCCAAGGCAGCGGGTGAGGCGCTGACCTTCTCCGGCATCGAGGCGGGCGCGCTGGATGTGGGATTCTTCGCCGCCAGCGCGGAAATCTCCGGGCGACTTGCACGGGTGGGCCTGCGCTTTGACTTGCCGGAGCCGGACCGGGCGCAGACCTATCATCCGCAGATCCCTGGCTCGGACCCGGCCAAGCCACCGCGCCTGAAGTAGCGGGATCATTTCGGGAGAGAGGGGGCGCTCCCGCCCGTCCCCTGTCCGCGGGTGCCCCGCGCACCGGGGCCAGTTGGGGTCGACGGCGCGCCTCGCGTCCCCAGAAGGGGACGCGAGGCCGGGCCCAACGCCGCCAAGGGGTCCCTGCCGCAGGCAGGCCACCTGCGGGGGCGGGAGCCCCCCTCGGGTCTGGATGCCGCGCCTGTCGGACGCGCAACGAAAAAGACCGCGCAGGCGGGCTGCGCGGTCCTGTGGGGTGGGCCATGGAGGCGCGTGAGTTACTCCGCCGCTTCCAGCTTGTCCTGTGTTCTGGTTTCGAAATCCGTCGCCGCGTGACGTTCGCGCAGTTGCGAGGACAGCTCGCCAAAGGCGCGGTTCACCATGCGGCCGCGCTGCACCGCCGGGCGGGCGTCGATTGCCTTGGCCCAGCGGACCACATGCTCGTAGCTTGCCACATCGAGGAACTCGGCCGCGTCATAGAGGCGCCCCAGCACCAGTTGGCCATACCAGGGCCAGATCGCGATATCGGCGATGGAATAATCCTCGCCCGCGATAAAGGTCTTGGTCGCGAGCTCCAGGTTCAGCACGTCAAGCTGACGCTTCGCTTCCATCGAGAAGCGGTTGATCGCATATTCAAACTTCTCCGGCGCATAGGCGTAAAAATGGCCAAAGCCACCGCCGAGATAGGGCGCGGAGCCCATCTGCCAGAACAGCCAGTTCAGCACCTCGGTCCGGGCGGCACCCTCCTTCGGCAGGAAATGGCCAAACTTCTCGGCCAGATGCATCAGGATCGAGGCGCTCTCGAACACGCGGACCGGCTCGCCGCCGGATCGGTCATGCAGCGCCGGGATCTTGGAGTTCGGGTTGATCTCCACAAAGCCGGAGCCGAACTGGTCGCCCTCGCCGATGTTGATCAGCCAGGCATCATATTCCGCGCCCGTCTCGCCTGCAGCCAGAAGCTCCTCCAGCATCACGGTGACCTTCACCCCGTTGGGCGTCGCCAGCGAATAGAGCTGGAAGGGATGATCCCCCACCGGCAGTTCCTTGTCATGGGTGGCCCCGGCAATGGGTCGGTTGATGGAGGCAAACTTGCCGCCGCTTTCCTGGTCCCAGGTCCAGACCTTCGGAGGGGTATAGGTCGTATCGCTCATGGAGGGCCTCTTTCTTCCCGTGTCAGTTGGATGAGACGCGGCCCGTTTGGCGGCGCCTTCACTCAGGTAGGGACGATAGAGAAAATTCCAATGACTGGAAGGTCTGGGGCGATAAATTTTCCGGGATGGGGTGTGAATGGGGCCGCGCGCCGCGATCAGGTGGTTTCTATTTTGCCGAAGACAGGTATCAAGGAGCAAAGCCCGAACATGAAAGAAGGCCCGATGCCCAAGACTGAAAAACCACCCCTGCTGGCGGTGCTGATCGATGCGGACAATATCTCCGCCAAATATGCCGAAGCGATGTTCGAGGAGATCGCCTCGCTTGGAGAGGCGAGCATCCGGCGCATCTATGGCGATTTCTCGGGCGGCGGCCCGCAGGGCTGGAGCAAGGATAAGCTCGCCGCCTATGCCATTGTTCCCCATCAGCAATTTGCCAATACCACTGGCAAGAACGCCAGCGATATCGCGCTGGTGATCGACGCGATGGACATTCTGCATTCGGGGCGGTTTGACGGCTTTGTGCTGATTTCCTCGGATAGCGATTTCACCCGCCTCGCGAGCCGCATTCGCGAGCAGGGGCTGGACGTCTACGGCATGGGGATGCGCAAGACCCCGGCGGCCTTTGTCAAAGCCTGCAAGCGGTTCATCTATGTCGAGAATCTGATGAACGAAGCGCCGAAGGTGCAAAAGCCCAAACCCAAACCGCAGGAGGATCAGCCACAGGCCAGCGCGCCCGCCGCGCCGCAGGTTCCGCAAGACGACCAGGCCCCGGCAGAGCTGGTCGATCCGCAAAAGCTGGTGTTGCGCGCGATGGAGTCGATCAGCCAGGAGGACGAGTGGTTCTCCCTTGGGCAGATCGGCCAGTATATCACCGCCTCGAACCCGGATTTTGACACCCGCAGCTATGGCAAGCGCAAGCTCTCCGATCTGATTGCCACCATGAAGATCCTCGAGACCAAGCTGGGCGAGGGCAACCAGCTCTTGGTGCGCAGGCTCGACTGATGCGTGATCAGGGTTTGATCCTCTGGCAAAAGGCCGAAGGGGCGCTGATTTGTGCTGCGGCGCTCTGGCTTTATGCCGGGGCTCAGATGGTACTGCCGCTTTGGGCCGCGGTTTTGGTGTTCTTTGCGCCGGACCTCAGCTTTCTCGCCTATGTGCTGGGCAAGCGGCTGGGGGCGATTTGTTACAACCTGGTCCATGTTTACGGCTTGGGCCTTGTAACACTTGTGGCCGGGCACCTCTGGGGGCTGCCGCTCTGGTGGGAGATCGGGGCGCTCTGGCTGGCGCATTCCGGCTTTGACCGGATGCTGGGATATGGGCTCAAATCCGCGCAGGGCTTTGATATCACGCATCTCGGACCCATCGGCAAGCGCCGGGCGGGCTGAGGGCGGAGGCGTCTCCCGGTGCCGATCACGGATTGGTCACGCCATCTCCGCGAGGGACACAGGCGCGTGAGAGCGGCTTCGCAAGCGGCGAACAATCGGTATCTTCCCCCTCAAGCCCCGCGACTGGCGTGGGGTTCCGACAGGTGCGTGCCGTGCCACAGGCGCGCGTGAGGAGAGGATAACCCACATGAAACCCTTTGTTCTGGCCGCATTTCTGGCCGTTTCCGCCGTTGGTTCCGCCTTTGCGGGCGAGCAATTTGTTGATGAGACCGGATTTGCGGTCTCTGGCTATGATGTGGTGGCTTATCGCAGCCTCGCGCAGGCGCCGGTGGGCAGCGCCCAGCCCGATGCGGTGCCGGGGCGGGCGGATATCACCGCCGAGTATAATGGCGCGACCTTTGCCTTCGCCACTGAGGAGAACCGCGCGACCTTCCTTGCCGACCCGGCCCATTACGCGCCGCAATATGATGGTCACTGCGCCTATGGCGTCTCCAAGGGTGGCAAGGTGCCGGGCAACCCGAACCTGTGGCGGATCGTGGATGACAAGCTCTACCTGAACATCACCAAGAACGTGGTGGGGTTCTGGGAGGAAGATATCCCTGGCAATATCAATCTGGCCGAGGGCAATTGGCCGTCGATCGACCCGGCGCCCGCTTCGACCAATCCGATCCCGAATTTCACTTCGCCTGCGCCGGCACAGAACTGATCTTCCGATCCGTCAGAGAGGCCCCGTTGAATGTCAGCGGGGCCTTTTTGCGTTGAGACATGCCAGTTTCTGCCAGCGTCCCGGCGACATGCCGACGGCGGCGCGGAACTGGCGGGTCATATGCGGCTGATCGCTAAAGCCTGCGTAGGCCGCCGCCTCCGCCAGCGCCATCCCGCCGGAGATCGCCCGGCGGGCACGCTCCACCCGGCGCAGGGTGAGATAGCGATAGGGGCTGGTGCCAAGGGCGGCGCGGAACTGGCGCGATAGCTGATAGCGGTCTTGCTGGGTCACCGCTTCCAGATCTTCTGAACGCACCACTTCATCGACGTGGGCCTCCAGATAGTCGCGCGCGAGGCCCACGGCGCGCAAGTCGGGCACGACCTTGCGCCCCCTGTGGCGGGCGGCGCCGGGATCGAGCGCCAGAAGACCCTGCGCCAGATGGGCGATCACCTGATCCTGCTGCAAAGGCTCCATCGCGCGGCCCATGTCGGCGCAGGCGAGATGCAGCGCCTCAAGGAGGAGACTGTCGGTAAACACAGGCTCGCGCGCAAAGGGCAGGGTATGGGCCTGATCGCCAAGCGCGGCGCGGATGCGGGCGGGCTCAACATAGATCATGTGATAGGAAAAGCCGCTGTCATGGCCCGCTTCGCCATCATGCATCTCGTCCGGGTGGATGACGATCACATTGCCCGCAAGGCTGTTGCTGGGGCTGCCGCGATAGCGAAACCGCTGCACCCCCTCAAGCGTGTAGCCGATGGCATAGGTGTCATGGCGGTGCGGCGCATAGGCATGGCCGCCAAAGCGCGCGGTGATCCGCTCCAGCCCGTCGCGCTCCGGCGCGATGCGCAGCCAGTCGCCCACGCCCGGCAAGGCGCAGGATCGTTCAAGACCGATGGCGGGTTGGTCTGGCATCTCGGGCGATGAGGCTGTGTCGGTCACGAGAGGGGTCTGACTCTTGGGCGGATGCGGACGATATGAAAAGGAGTATCCAGTTGCGCTACGGAAAACACAATCACCCCAAGCCGGGAAGGGCGGAGGCGCGCGATGCAGTTTGACAGCAAGATCGCGATTGTCCTGCGTGCCGATCTGGCGACCTGGCAGAAACTGAACGTCACTGCTTTCCTGATGTCGGGCATCGTGGGGGCGGCGCCGGAGATCATTGGTGCGCGCTACCGGGATGGCGATGGCAATGGTTACAACGCCCTGGCCATCCAGCCGGTGATCGTTCTGGCCAGCGAGGTCGAAGGGCTGCGCAAGATTTACGAACGTGCGATGGGGCGCGGCGCGGCCCTGTCGATCTACGTCGAGGAGATGTTTGCCACCGGCCATGATGCCGCCAACCGCGCGGTGGTGGCGGAATATCCATCGGCGGATCTGAACCTTGTGGGGCTGGCGCTGCGAGAGGAGAAGAAAGTGGTCGACAAGATCACCAAGGGGGCAAAGATGCACCCCTGAGGCGCCTATCGCTGTGGGCAAATAGAAACCCCGGCACCTGTTGAGGTCGCCGGGGTTTTCCGTGTTCGTCTGCGGTGAAGCATCAGCGCTTGCGGTCGCGACGCGAGCTCATCGGCTGGAAGGCGACGCCCACATGGGCATCGCAATAGGGTTTTCCCTGCTGGGTCGGCAGACCGCAGAACCAGAAATCCTCGGTCGCGGGGTCGCCCACGGGCCATTTGCAGGTGCGCTCGGTCAGCTCCATCAGGGTGAGCTTCTTGGCCTTCTTTTCGATCTCGTTGACCTTGGCCAGCGCCTCGGGGCTGATTTCATTGGCCGAGGGCTGCGGCGGCAGAGGCTGGCCTGCCGGGATGATCTGCTTGCGTGCAGGCGAAGAGGTGCGGGCCTCGGCGGCGGGGGCTGCCGCTGCGGTCGCGGGCTCCGGGGTCACCGGGCGCGCCGGCTCCGTCTTCGGCTGGGCCTTGGGCTTTGCGGCGACCTTGGGAGCGGGCTTTTCCTTCGGCTCTGCGGCCGCGGGGGCGGCCGGCTTGCTGCTGGTTGTGGCGCCAGTGGTGCGGTTGGACAGACCCAGACGATGGACCTTGCCGATGACCGCATTTCGGGTCACGCCACCGAGTTCCTTTGCAATCTGACTGGCCGACTGGCCTTCGCCCCACATTTTCTTGAGCAGTTCGACGCGCTCGTCTGTCCAGGACATAAGGTGCCTTTCAAAGCTAATAGCGGCCTCAGGAAAGCTGTGGCCGCCATCGAATTCCATGTTGTCGCTCTATTTTAGTCACTGGCGGGCGAGATACAAGCCATGAACGCCGGTGGAGGCTGTTACATAGGGGCGTGAAGCCTTTGTGCAACCCCATAAGGACGCGGCACAGGCCGCTTGCATCCGGGCCTTGAGCCTATATGGATGCGCCTAGACCACGTCGGGAGGGCATCATGGCCAAGGACAACACGCAGACCGGGTTTCGCATCGAATTGGGCGAACGCCGTTTCGGCCGGGTGAACTGGCTGGGGCTGCAGACCCTGGCCGGGCGCGAGATCAAGCGGTTCCTGGTGGTCTATACCCAGACGCTGGTGGCCCCCATTGTGACGGCGGCGCTGTTCCTTCTGATCTTTTCCATCGCCATCGGCCCGCGCCGGGGCGATGTGATGGGGGTGCCGTTTATGTCCTTCATCGCGCCGGGCATCATGATGATGACGGTGATCCAGAACGCCTTTGCCAATACCTCCTCCTCGATCGTGATCTCCAAGGTGCAGGGAAATATCGTCGACACGCTGATGCCGCCGCTCTCTGGCGGAGAGATCCTCCTGGGCTATCTCGTCGGTGCGATTGCGCGCGGGCTTCTGGTGGCGCTGGGGATCGGGCTTGGCCTTGTGCTGGTCTTGGGGCTGATGCCCGCGCATCCCTTGGTGGCTTTGGGCTTTGTGGTGCTGGGGGCGGCGTTTCTGGGCGGGCTTGGCATCGTCGCCGGGGTTTTCGCCGAGAAGTTCGACCAGATGGCGGCGATCACCAACTTTGTTGTCACGCCGCTCGCGTTTCTCTCCGGCACCTTCTATTCGGTCGAGGCGCTGCCGCCGGTGCTCTATGCGATCAGCCATGTCAATCCGGTCTTCTACCTGATCGACGGGGTGCGCTATGGGATGATCGGAGTCTCCGACAGCAACCCGCTGGTCGGCGCGGTGATCTGCCTTGTCGCCACGGCGGTCATCTGCGGCATGGCCTGGCAGATGCTGCGCACGGGCTACCGCCTCAAGGCCTAAGGGGCAGGGCGGCGCAGGGTGACGCTGGGCCGCTTGCCATTCACAGTCTCGCGCCATGCCAGAAGCCCGGCACCGGACAGGATAATCCCCGCACCCAAAAGCGAAATGCCATCCGGCAGCACGCCAAAGATCGCCGCATCATAAAGCGCGGCAAAGACCAGCGTCGCATAGGCAAAGGGCGCCACAAAAGAGGCATCCGCCCGCGCCATGCCGTTGATGAAACAAGCCTGCGCACAGGCCATCAGCAGCCCCAGCGCCGCCAGAGCGCCCCATTGCGGCAGGGTCGGCATCTGCCACACGAGGGAGGCCGCGGCACTCGCGATCAGCATCCCGATGAGATTGTTGACCCAGAGGATCTGCAAGGGCGGCTCGCGCCCCGCCAGTTTCTTGATGAACACCAGCTCCGCCCCCATGGCGAGCGCCGCCCCCAGCGCCAGAAGCGCCGCGGGCTGAAAGCTCTCGGGGGTGGGGCGCAGCAGGACCATTGCACCGATCAGGGCAATGAGGGCTGCCAGCCAGCGCCACTTGCCGACGGTCTCGCCCAGAAAGGGGATCGCCAGCACCATGCCGATCACCGGGTTCAGAAAGGAAATCGCCGTCGCATCCGCCAGCGGGATGAAGGCAACGGCGGCGAACATCAAGGTGACTCCGCCCCAGCCAAAGCTCGATCGGCCGATATGCAGCCCCCAATGCGGCGCGCGGATCTTCTGGCGCATCAGCACCACGGCGGTGGAGATCCCGAGGAAGGCAAAGACAAACCTGCCCTGGCTGATCTGCAGCGCGGGCAGGGCCGGGCCAAGCGTGTCGGTCCCCAAGGCCTTGGCCAGCAGGGTGGTCCCGGCGATGAAGACGGTGGCCAGAAGGATGAGCGCTGCAGCCAGCGGAGGATTCTGTGGGGTCGCATATGTCATGGCTCAACCGGTGCGGCAGGGCGGCGCCAAAGGCAAGCGCAAAGGATGCGGCGCGCACCGAGGTCTTGCCGGGCGGCTGGGTGACATTTTGTGCGGCACGCCCCTCCAAAAGGGGTTTTCAGGCGGTGATTCCTCCGTTATGCAGCATCCTCATGATCAAACAAGCCCTCTCCCTGTCGGTCCGACGCCGACGCCGTAGTGCCTGACACGCTGCCACACGCAGCGGATTTGATCCTGCGCGCCCGAAGCTTCCGGCAAGAGGGCGCGAAACCTCCCAAACCCTTGGACCGATTTCTTGACCGAGGCCCCGGACTGGGGCACTGAATTGGTCCTGACCCTCTCATTGTCATGACAAGGATGATCCCAATGATCGCTTCCGTTCTTCCGACCTACAATCGGGCGCCCCTGAACTTCGTCAAAGGCGAAGGCTCCTGGCTGATCGAGGCGGATGGCCGACGCTTTCTGGATCTGGGCTCGGGCATCGCGGTGAACGCGCTGGGCCATGCTCATCCGGCGCTGGTCGATGCGCTCACGAGCCAGGCGCAAAACCTCTGGCATGTCTCCAACCTCTACCAGATCCCGCAGCAGCAGGCGCTGGCGGACAAGCTGGTGGCGGAAACCTTTGCCGATACGGTGTTTTTCACCAACTCCGGCACCGAGGCCTGCGAGCTGGCGGTGAAAATGGCGCGCAAGTATTTCTACGACAAGGGCCAGCCGGAGAAGGTGGAGATCCTCACCTTCGAGGGCTCCTTCCACGGGCGCTCCTCCGCCGGGATCGCGGCCGCAGGCTCGGAAAAGATGACCAAGGGCTTCGGCCCCCTCTTGCCGGGCTTTGTGCATCTGCCCTGGGGCGACCTGCAGGCGGTCGAGGCGGCGATTGGCGAGACCACCGCAGCGGTCATGGTCGAGCCGGTGCAGGGCGAAGGCGGCATCCGCCCGATGCCCGATGAGGAGCTGAAGGAGCTGCGCGCGCTTTGCGACGAACACGGCATCCTGTTGATCCTTGACGAGGTGCAATGTGGCGTCGGCCGCACCGGCAAGCTCTTTGCCCATCAATGGGCGGGCATCACGCCCGATATCATGATGGTGGCCAAGGGCATCGGCGGCGGCTTCCCGCTTGGCGCAGTGCTGGCGACCGAGAACGCGGCTTCCGGCATGACCGCGGGCACCCATGGCTCCACCTATGGCGGCAACCCCTTGGGCTGTGCCGTGGGCAATGCGGTGATGGAGATCATCGCCGCGCCCGAGTTCCTCGCCGAAGTGAATCGCAAGTCGGGCCTGATGCGCCAGAAACTCGAAGGTCTGGTGGCCTCCCATCCGGAGGTCTTTGAAGAGGTGCGCGGCTCTGGCCTGATGCTGGGTCTGAAATGCAAGGCCTCCAACCTCGATGTGGTCAAAGCCGGCTATGATGCGCTCGTCACCCTGGTGCCCGCCGCCGACAATGTGATCCGCCTCTTGCCCGCGCTGACCATCACGGACGAAGAGATCGAAGAGGCCCGCGCGCGCATCGACGCCGCCGCCACCGCGGTCGCGACCGCCTGACCTTCATCTTCCTAAAAATATCCCGGGGGTGCGGGGGCTGGCCCCCGCCGCTCCCCACCCAGAAAAGCGACTGACCACATGAACCATTTCCTCGACATCCATAAGACCTCGCCCGAAGACCTGCGCCACATCATCGATCAGGCCGCCGCCATGAAAGCCGCCCGCGCGGGCCGTCCCAAGGGCACGCCCGACGACGAACAGCCCCTCAAGGGCCGCATGGTGGCGCTGATCTTTGAAAAGCCCTCGACCCGGACCCGCGTCTCCTTTGACGTTGGCGTGCGCCAGATGGGCGGCGAGACCATGGTGCTCTCGGGCAAGGACATGCAGCTTGGCCATGGCGAGACCATTGCCGACACCGCCCGGGTGATGTCGCGCTATGTGGACCTGATCATGATCCGCACCTTCGACGAAACGGTGCTGACCGAGATGGCTGAATATGCCTCGGTGCCGGTGATCAACGGGCTCACCGACCGCACGCATCCCTGTCAGATCATGGCGGATATCCAGACCTTTGAAGAGCACCGTGGCCCGATCAAGGGCAAGAAGGTGGTCTGGACCGGCGATGGCAACAATGTCTGCGCCTCCTTCATCCATGCCGCCGGGCAATTCGGGTTCGACTTCACCTTCACCGGTCCAAAGCAGCTCGACCCCGAGGACGAGTTTGTCGGCCTCGCCCGCCGGGCAGGCTCGACCATCACCATCGAACGCGATCCGGTGAAGGCGGTCGAGGGCGCCGATCTGGTGGTCGCCGATACCTGGGTGTCGATGCACGACAGCCAATCCTCGAAAGAGCGGCGCCACAACATGCTGCGGCCCTATCAGGTCAACGAGGCGCTGATGGCCCATGCCAAGCCCGATGCGCTCTTCATGCACTGCCTGCCTGCCCATCGAGAGGAGGAGGTGACCTCCGCCGTGATGGATGGTCCGCAATCGGTGATCTTTGACGAGGCCGAGAACCGCCTTCACGCGCAAAAGGCGGTGATGCGCTGGTGCCTCGGGGTCTGAGGTCCCGGCGCTGGCGGGATCAGCCCGCCAGCAGGTAAAGCAGCGTGTAGAGCGCGGCCGAGAGGCTTGCCGCCACTGGCACCGTGATGAGCCAGGCCGCCAGGATGGTCAGCACATGGCTGCGTCGCACCAGGCGGCGGCGGCTGCGATCCTCCTGCGGCAGGCCGAGACGCGCGGGCTCCAGCCCTCTTGCACGCTCGCGCGCCGCCATATGCTCGCGGTAGAAACCCACGCCCATCACCGCCCCCACCGCCACATGGGTGGAGGAGACAGGGATGCCGAGCCAGCTCGCGGCGATCACGGTCAGCGCCGCCGAGGTGGAGACGCAATAGGCGCGGATCGGGTTCAGCTTGGTGATCTGGCTGCCGACCATGGTGACCAGTCGCGGCCCAAAGAGCACCACCCCGAGCGCCATGCCGAAAGCGCCGATCATCAGCGCCCAGACCGGCACAGGCAGCGGCGCAAAGGCATTGATCTCGGCCGGGTGACTGCCGGCCCCGGCATCGGCGCTGGCCCGCAGGATGGCCGCCAGAGGACCAATGGCATTGGCCACGTCATTGGCTCCATGGGCAAAGGACATCAGCACCGCCGCGATCACCAGCGGCAGGCGGAACAGGCTCTTGATGGCCCCCTTGCGGCTTTCGAGCGCACCGGCGCGCCGGTGGATCAGGGGCCGGGCGATCAGATAGGAGAGCCCCCCGGCACAGAGCCCGACCATGAGCGCCTGCAGCGGCGACGCCTGCAAGAGCCGATCGGGCAGTTTGAGGGTAAAGAACATGCCGAAGGCCCCGCCCATCCCGGCCAGAAACAGGGGCACCCAACGACGTGCGGCGGCGAGCTTGTCCTCGGTGCCGGTGATCAGCTGCCGGATCAGTGCCAGCAGGGTCATTGCCAGAAGCGCGCCGATCACCGGCGACAGGCTCCAGCTGGCGGCGATGCCGCCAAAGGTCAGCCAATCCACGGCTGCAAACCCCGCAGCCGCGGTGGTGGCACCGACAATGGCGCCGATGATGGTCTGGGTGGTGGAGACCGGGGCGCCGATCCAGGTGGCGATATTGACCCAGAGCGCCGAGGCCACCATGGCGGCCATCATCGCCTGCACCAGCACCCTTGCCTCGCTGATGCTGTTGGGGTCGATCAGCCGGGTCGAAACGGTGGTGACCACTTCGCTGCCGCCAAGGAGTGCCCCGGCGACCTCGGCCACCGCCGCTGCCGCCAGCGCGCCCGCCATCGGCAAGGCGCGGGCACCCACCACCGGACCCATGTTGTTGGCCACGTCATTGGCGCCGATGTTGATCGCGAGATAGGCCCCGAAGACCGCAGCCGTTGCCACCATCACCGTGGTCGGCGAGGTGCCGAGCGCCAGCGCGGCCAGGAGGCCCGCCAGCGCCATGAAGGCCAGCGCCAGGCCGATTTTCAGAAGCGGGCGGGTGACATGGCCGGCGGTCCGCTCCACCTGGGTCACGCGGGCGAGGTCCTTGTCGAGGCTGCGCCAGTCGGGTTTGTCAGACATCGCGCTTTCCTTGGAACAGGGCGGCTGGGCGGGGCGCAGAGATCCGCCGATCCGCGCCCGCGAGCAGTCTGACAGGGACGTGTAACCGGCAGATCACGCCGTTCAAAACCGACCCAGAAGCGCGCTCAACTGCGGTTCGTCCACCAGGCGTGCGGCCTCGGCGGGGCTGACCCAGTTGCGGCTGCGTTCGCGCGCCTCGGGGAAATCGTCGCGCATCTCCAGCACCTCGACCCCGTAGACCAGGGTCTCGAGCGGTTCCAGCGCGCCATTGTCCAGCCGCTTGTCATAGTGGTACTGGCCAAGCGGCACATCCTCGAACCGGCCCTTGAGCACGCCGGCCTCTTCCCAGGCTTCCTGCGCGGCGCTTTCCGCGCTGGTCTTGCCGACCATGGGCCAGCCCTTGGGCAGCACCCAGCGCCCGGTGTCGCGGCTGGTGATCAGCAGGACCTCGCGCCCACCTGCAGCCGGACGCCAGCACAGGGCCGCCACCTGCAGACGACGCGGGCGCACCAGCATCGGCAGGAGGGTCTGGGACCAGAATTTGCGCAGGCTCTGTTGCATGGGGCGAGTATAATCCGGAGAAGGTGGAGTAGGTCTGAATGTGGCGCAGCGCAGTGGCTGATCGACAGGAAATATGGGAAATTTTCCGAAACTGCAACCGGATTGCGTGAGATGTCGCAGGTTGCGCGGGGAAAATGCCCGTCTCCTGTGGGGAAATGTCCGCTTATTGGGCGCGAGGTTTGGCGCGCAGGGTCGCCTCAGCCTGGGTGGGGTCTTCGGGCCACGGGTGTCTGGGGTATTGCGCGCGCATGTCCTTGCGTACATCGGCGTAAGAGCCGGCCCAGAAGCCCGGTAGGTCGCGGGTGATCTGGATCGGGCGACGGGCAGGGGAGAGGAGGGTGATCTTGAGTGCGATACCGGCCACGGTGGGGTGGCGGCTGACACCGAAAAGCTCTTGCAGGCGGACCTCGATGGCGGGGATCTCGTCCTCATAGGAAATCGGGATCTGGCGGCCCAGCGGGGTGGTGAAGCTGCCCGGCACCTCGCGGTCGAGGCGCTGGGTCTGCTCCCAGGTCAAAGCGGCGCGCAGGGCATTGAGGGGATCAAAGCGTTTCCAATCCTCGGCGGAGCGCACGCCGGAGAGCATGGGCAGGAGCCAGTCTTCGAGGCTGGAAAGGAGGCCGCTTTCGGAGAAGTCCGGCATGTCGTGGCCATCCGCGCGCAAGAGTTCGACGCGGGTGGCGAGGCGTTTGGCGGCGCCGTCGAGCCGCAGGCCAAGGTCGCGCACGCCCTCGAGCATGGCGGTGGCGATGGCCTCTTTTGGGGCATCCTTCCAGATGCGGTCGTCAAGCACCAGCGCGCCGAAGCGCTCCTGCTGGCGGGCCAGCACGCGGCGGTCGCGTTTGGACCAGAGGCAGAGATCCTGCCATTGGATCTGCTCGGCAAAGAGGCTGCGGATCTCGCTGAGGGCGAGGGGGGCGGCGAGGCGCACCTTGGCCTCGCGCGGGTTGCCGTCGCTGTCGAGGATCACGAGGAAAGGCTGGCTGGCGAGCGGGTCGGCATTGTCAAGGACCGCGCCCTTGCCGCCCGAGAGCACATAGCGCGCCTCATCGCCCTTGCGGCGCTGGGCGACGCGGTCGGGATAGGCAAGCGCGGCCATGGCGGCGGGGGAGAGGTCAGTTTTGACCTCGGGCTTTAGGTCGGGAGCGGCGGGTCCGCCCTTGGCACCAGAGGCAGGCTCCACGCGCCCGCCGCTGCGCTGGCGCAGGCGTTTCGCCTCACCCGTGATGGCCTGCACCGCGGGTGTTGCGACCTGATAGGGGCGGCGCTCGCGGAATTTGCGCAGGTCGGTGAGGGCCTCCAGCCGCAGGGCGAGATCGACCGGCGCGCCGCGCAAGGGGTCGCGGTCTGCCATAAGGGCGGCGAGCAGGGCGGCCTGAGGGCCCGCCAGTGCCAGCATATGCGCTAGACGCGGGTGCAGGGGCAGGCGCGCAAGGGTGCGGCCATGGGGGGTGATCCGACCTTGGGCGTCCAAGGCGCCGAGCATCTGCAGGAGCGCGCGTGCCTCAGCCAGACTGCCGGCTGGGGGCTGGGTCAGGAGCGGCAGGTCCTGCGGCTCCGCCCCCCAGAGCGCCAGCTCGAGCGCCAGACCGGTGAGGTCGGCGGCCTCGATTTCGGCCGGGGGGAAGGCCAGAAGCGCGCCCTCTTCGCCCTTGGACCAGAGGCGGTAACAGGTCCCCTCGGCCACCCGGCCGGCGCGCCCCGAGCGCTGCGTCGCCTCGGCGCGGGTCACCCGCTCGGTCACCAGCCGGGACATGCCGGAACCGGGATCAAACCGGGCGCGCCGCGCCTGTCCCATGTCCACCACCACGCGGATATCCTCGATGGTGAGCGAGGTTTCGGCGATGGAGGTGGCAAGCACCACCTTGCGGCCCTCGGGTGCGGGGGCGATGGCGGCGCGTTGCTCGGCAAAGGGCAAGGCACCATAGAGCGGGCGGATGTGGCAGGTCGCGGGCAGGCGCTGGGCCAGCGTGGTCGCGGCGCGGCGGATTTCGCCCTCGCCAGGCAGAAAGACCAATATCCCGCCGCCTGCGCGGCGCGTCTCGGCCTCGGCCCGCACCACGAGATCGGCCAGCGCATCTCCTTTGCGGGCCTGTGCGGGCAGGGGGGTGTCGAGCCAGCGGGTCTCGACCGGATAGCTGCGCCCCTCGGAGGTGATGATGGGGGCTTGCATCAGCGCCGCCACCGGCGCGGCGTCCAGGGTGGCGGACATGGCCAGCAAGATCAGATCGTCGCGCAGGGCGCTTGCGACCTCAAGGCAGAAGGCGAGGCCAAGGTCGCCGTTGAGAGAGCGTTCGTGAAATTCGTCAAAGATCACCGCGCCGATGCCGGGCAGTTCGGCGTCTGATTGCAGCATCCGGGTCAGGATGCCCTCGGTCACCACTTCGATGCGGGTCTTGCCCGAGACCTTGGCCTCGCCCCGCACCCGGTAGCCGACCGTCTCGCCCACGGGTTCGCCCAAGGAGGAGGCCATGCGTTCGGCGGCGGCGCGGGCGGCGAGGCGGCGCGGCTCCAGCATCAGGATGCGGCCCTGGGTCAGACCGGCCTCGAGCATCGCCAGGGGCACTTTGGTGGTCTTGCCCGCGCCCGGCGGCGCTTGCAGCACGGCACGGCCGGCGCGTTTCAGCGCGGCGATGAGGTCGGGCAGGGCGTCGTCAATCGGCAGGCGGGTCATGGCGGCGCTTATCGCCAATCGCGCGGGGCACGTCCAGAGGGCGCGCTAGTCAAGGAGGGTCAGGCTGAGACTGCCGAAGATGGTCTCAACCCGGGCTTCGGCCAGCAGGTAAGCCCCGGTGGGGCCGGGGACATAGCGCAGGGCGAGGTCGAAGGCACGGGCGCGGGCGAGTTGATCGGCGCTATAGCCGGCTTCGCGCAGGAACTGGCCATTGCAGGTGACCTCCGGTCCCTCGGGTCTTGGCGGCGCAAGTCGCACCCGGGTGCGCCGCGCGCCGTCAAACACCGGCTGGTCCATCCCGCACAGGGTCTCTGCGGGGCGTGGGGTGGCCACGATCAGCAGCGTGCTTGCGGGATCCAGCGCATCGCCCTGCGCGGCCGGATCGGCGGGGGTGCCCTCCGGGTTGACCGCACCTTCGGTGACCTGCGGCAGGCCTGCGCGCCAACTCAGGGTCACGTCGGACTGCCGCCGCCCGGTGTCGATGTTTTCCCGGTAGTGTCGCGGCACCGGGTGCAGGGCTGCCAGAGCGCCTGCGGCCTGCATGTCCATGCGGATGCGGGCAAAGACCTGCATCATGCCGCTGGTCTGGAACCGGCTGGAAATGGCATAGCGCCCCTCCCCCTGCTGCGAGACCAATCGGAAGGTGCCGAGTTTCATCCCGAGGCCGCGCACCTCATAGAGTTGGGTGACCTCCTGAGCCGTTGCACCTTGCGTCAGCGGTATCCCCAGCAGTGCGGCAAGGAGCGTTCCGAAGACAGTTGACCGAACCGACATGACTGCGACCCCTCGCGACTGATGCCCGACCCGCGGCAGTGATAGCGCCCGCGGATGGGGCGCGCCACTGGACAAACGCGCCCCCCATGCGCCATCAAGACGCGACGAGGAAAAATGAGGCGCGCCATGGATATCGCAGAGCTGAGTGACAGCATCTTGAAGGCAGACCGGCGGGCGCTGGCGCGGGCGATCACCCTGGTGGAAAGCGCACGGGCGGATCATCGCCAGCAGGCGGATGCGCTCCTGTCCTCGTTGGCCCGGAGCGGACGGCAGAGCCTGCGCATCGGGCTCTCCGGCACGCCGGGGGTGGGCAAATCCACCTTCATCGAGAGTTTCGGCATGATGCTGATCGGCCAGGGGCTGCGGGTGGCGGTGCTGGCGGTGGATCCAAGTTCGGCGCGCTCCGGCGGCTCGATCCTGGGCGACAAGACCCGGATGGAACGCCTGAGCCGCGAGCGCAGCGCCTTTATCCGCCCAAGCCCCAGTCAGACCCATCTGGGTGGGGTTGCGCGCCGCACCCGCGATGCGGTGGCCCTGTGTGAGGCGGCAGGCTTTGATGTGGTGCTGATCGAAACGGTGGGGGTTGGGCAGTCGGAAACCGTGGTCTCCGAGCTTTCCGACCTGTTTCTGCTGCTGCTGGCCCCGGCGGGGGGCGATGAATTGCAGGGCGTTAAACGCGGCATCATGGAAATGGCGGATATCATCCTGGTGAACAAGGCCGATGGCGATCTCAAACCCGCCGCGACCCGCACCTGTGCGGATTATGCCGGTGCCCTGCGGCTGTTGCGCAAGCGGCCGCAGGATCCCGAGGGTTTTCCCAAGGCGCTGACGGTCTCGGCGCTGCAGGAGGCGGGGTTGGTGCAGGTCTGGGCGGAGATCACCGCGCTGGCGGAATGGCGACGGGGCAGCTGCCATTGGGAGCGCAATCGCGCCAGCCAGGCGCAATACTGGTTCGCCGAGGAGGTGCGTCAGGCCTTGCTGGCGCGGCTCGACACGCCCTGGGCCAAGGCGCGAATGGCGGAACTCTCCTCGGCGGTGGCGGAGGGGCGTGTCCCACCGCAGGTCGCGGCCCGGGATCTGCTGGCCGGTTTGGGACAATGACGCGGGTGCTCTTGCGATTCTCCTGCAGGCAGGAGGTCCGGGAAACCGGCGCGTGAGTCCGTTTCCGGGCTTGCCTCCGGGGCGGGAAGTTGTAAAAGCCCGCCAGCGCTGGACCGGATGGGGAAGGATTGGCGCGGGAATGTCAGATCTGCTGCCACAAAAGCGTTGCATATGGCTTGACCATCTCCGCGATTCCTCCTAAACGCATCCAACCAGTTTTCGGGCGCAGCCAATGGCAGCGCCCTAGTAATTTGGCGACTGAGTCCGGGCCGCAGAGGCCGCAGAGGGGTCGGGACGCCGCAGATACGAAGGATAAAACCATGTCGCGCCGTTGCGAACTGACCGGAAAAGGCCCGATGACTGGCAACAATGTCAGCCACGCCAACAACAAAACCCGTCGCCGGTTTCTGCCGAACCTGAACGACGTCACCCTGCAGTCCGAGACCCTCGGCCGCGGTGTGAAGCTGCGCATCTCCGCGTCGGCTCTGCGTTCGGTGGACCACCGCGGTGGTCTGGACGCTTTCCTCGCCAAGGCGAAGGATGAAGAGCTGTCCGACAACGCTCTGAAGCTGAAGAAAGAAATCGCAAAGGCACAGGCCGCTCAGGCCTGAGTGACCTTGCGGTCGCAGCCCGCAGAGGCCGCGATCTGATCTTTCGGACCGCTCTGCCGGATCGGCAGGGCGGTCTTTGCGTTTGCCCGCCCGCGGATGGCGACAGAATGTCCCGCAGGTCGCGCCCGCCGCCGGTTGGGCTTGAGTGTGGCCCGGCTTCCTGAGATACCTGCGCGGCGATGGTGATCTTGCGACGATATCTCGGCCTGCTTCTGGTTGCGGCCCTGCTGCTGACGGCGCATGGCGCTGCTGCCAGCCGGGCCCAGAGGGATGCCACCGGGCAGGTGATCCTCTGCACCGGATCCGGGCCGGTGACCATCTATGTCGACGCGACCGGCACCCCGACCGGGCCGCCTCATTTCTGCCCGGACTGTCTCTCCCCTCTTCTCGCCCTGGCCCCGGTGGCGCCGGTGCTGCTGGCACCTGATGCCCGGGTGCGGCGAGCGACTCCGCCTGCACCGCGCGCGCAATGGGACCTGGCTGTTATGCGCCGGGCCCGGGCGCGCGCGCCTCCCTTGGCCTGAAACCTCAGCCCTTCGTTTCAATGCCAACATCAAGGAGACATGCGATGTCCTTCAAAACTTTCACCCTTTCCGCCCTTGCTACCCTTGCCCTCACCTCTGCCGCCTCGGCCGAGATGATGGTCCACGATGCCTATGCGCGCGCCTCCAACAAGATGGCCGGTGCGGCCTTCATGGAAATCATGAACCATTCCGATCAGGACGACCGGCTGATCGACGTGCGCTCCGATGTGGCTAAGAAGGTCCAGCTGCATAGCCACAAGGAAGATGCCGATGGCGTGATGAAGATGATCCATGTGGAGGAGGGCTTTGCCATTCCGGCCGGGGCGACTCACCTGCTTCAACGGGGTGGCGATCACGTGATGTTCATGGGGCTCAGCCATGAATTGCAGGACGGCGAGGTGATTCCGGTCACCCTGGTCTTCGAGACGGCTGGCGAGGTCGTCGTCGAGGTCACGGTCGACCAGTAGCGCCAGCCGGAGGCCGGAGCCCACGGCGATCACAGCGGCCACGGGGACCATGCGAAACCCTCAAACTGACGTCAGACCAGAGCCCTGGCCATCGGCCGGGGCTCTGTGTCTCAGCGCCCTGCCAGCAGATCCTCGACCCAGGCGGGCACCACCTCGGTGGCCGGGCCGAAGCGGCGGCTCTCAAAGGCGCGGCTGATCTCGGAGCGTTCGAGGTTCAGCTCTACCGTCTGCGCCCCCTGTGCCGCCGCCTCCTGCACAAAGGCCGCTGCCGGATAGACCTGGCCGGAGGTGCCGATGGCGGCAAAGAGGTCCGCTTCGCCGAGGTGGGTCAGGATCTCTTCCATGAAATAGGGGATCTCGCCAAACCAGACCACATCTGGACGCGCGGCGGCGCGGTTGCAGGCCGGGCAGGGCGTGGTCGGGGTCATCTCCGGCGTTGCGGGCCAGCGGTGACCACAGGCGGCACAGAGGGCGCCCGCGAGGGTGCCGTGCATATGCAGGACCTGGCGCGCGCCGGCGGCCTCATGCAGCGCGTCGACATTCTGGGTGACGATCACCACCTCGCCGGGCCATTCCGCCTCCAGCCGGGCCAGTGCGTGATGGGCGGCATTGGGCTGTGCCGCCGCCGCCTGGATGCGGCGCGCGCTATAAAAGCGATGCACGAGGTCCGGGTCGCGGGCAAAGCCCTCCGGCGTCGCCACATCCTCGATCCGGTGCTGGGACCACAATCCCTGCGCGTCGCGAAAGGTGCCGAGGCCACTTTCGGCGGAAATGCCCGCCCCGGTCAGGATCACGATCTTGCGCGCCATGGCGGCCTCCTTCTCTGGTCACTTGGCCCAGAGGCTGGCATAGAGGGCGGCGCAGGGCAATTGCCGCCCCACCGCAGGAGAGCCCGCCCGATGCAGAAGATCCTCTTTGTCTGTCTTGGCAATATCTGCCGCTCGCCCGCCGCAGAGGCGATTTTCCGCGCCACCTGTCCCGGGATTGTGACCGACAGTGCCGGCACCTCGGACTACCATATCGGAGAGCCGCCCTATGGCGCGATGCAGCAGGCGGCGGCTGTGCGCGGGATCGGGATGTCGGACCTGCGGGCGCGACAGTTCAAACGCGCCGATTTCGCGGACTTTGACCTGATCCTGGTGATGGACCGGGCCAATCAGCGCGCCGTCGAGGCGCTGCGCCCGGCCGGCGCGACAACGCCGGTTCAGCTCTTTGCGCCGCTTGCGGAAGGGTTTGGCGCGGATGAGGTTCCGGACCCTTACTACACGCGGGATTTCTCCGGCTGCCTCGACCTGTTGCAGGCCGCCGCCAAGGGGCTCCAGAGGGAGCTCGGGCTGGATTAAGCCTCGATCACCCTCAATTGCCCTGCCAGCCAGGGCAGACGGTTGATCGCCGGGGTGATCATCTGGCTCTGCACCAGGCGACGCACGGTGCCGGCCACTTCCAGTGGCACGGTATCGGGCCAATCCGCCTGCGAGAACAGCGAGATCCGACGCGAGAAGCCGGTAAAGGGCAACGGGAAGGCATCGACCTCGTCGTGGAAGCGCCCCGCCCGCATGTAGCCAAGCGGCGTGGTGATCGCCCAGCCGATGCGCCGCGCCACCATGGCCATCAGCGCCAGATGCGAGCCGATCTCGAACCGGTCCTCGAATTCAAGCTTGCTGCGGCTCAGATGCGAGGCGATCTGCTGTGCAATCAGCTGGTCGCGGGCATAGCGCAGGAGCGGCAGGTGATTGAGCTGGTTGCCGATGTCCTCGGGGTCCAGGATGCTGCCGCGCGGAGTGACGAGGATGAACGGGTCCTCGACCAGCGGATACTCGGTGATGCCGCTGCGCAATTCTCCGGTGGAGGCGGCCACGCCGATATGCAGCTCTTTGGCTTCCATCGCGCGATAGATGTCATGGCTCGGCGCGGTGACCATCTTGAATCGGCATTGCGTCAGGCTGTCGGCCAGTATGGTGGCCAGGCGCGGTGTCAGGTCATTGTCGAAATCGTCGATCAACCCCAATGCCAGGGCGGGCAGATGGGACAGGTCCATCACGGTAAGTTCGCTTTGCGCCAGACGCAATTCGCTCAGCACTGCCTGGGTACGGGACAGGAAGCTGCGTCCGGCTGCGGTCAGCACCATCGGCCGACGTCCATGGTCAACCAGATCCGATCCCAAGGCTTTTTCAAGATTGCGAAGTTGCTGGCTGACGGCCGGCTGGCTCAATCCGGTGATTTCGGCGGCTTGGGCAACGGACCCGGACTTCGCCAATGCCTCGAATACTTCCAACCCCCGAAGTGTGACGCCTTTCATCAGCATGTATTGGCTCCAAAAATTCAGTCCGAAACGAGCTCCAGCACGCGAAGCTTCTGCCGGGGGGAGCATTTGAACACTGCATGGCACAGGTTCATCCCGTGCGCTTAGTAAATATGTGATCTTTCTATTTTCATTTCATTTGTTTGAAAAGAGAAAATTTATGATTTTTCATGGAAAGGTGAAAGTTTCCATTTTTTCAAAAGGAATTTTTTGCCGGGAGAGAAATTAACCTATTCTCTTTTTGCTCCAATTGGAGAAAACACCGGGCTTTGCTGCCCGGTGCTGCAGGCGGAAGGGGGTCAGCCGCAGACACGCTCGGCTTCGTTGCCGAAGAGTTTGTATTTTTCCCAAAGCTGGGCATCGCTGCGTTTGGCGGATTGGCGCACTTCCTGGGCCTTGTGGGGGTCGGCAAACCATTTGGAGACGGTGCGCTGTTCGGAGCGGCTGAGGCTCACGGAGGCAACTTTCTGGATGCAATGGCAAAGCGCCGCCTGCGAGGCCCCGCGGGATGAACTGCGGCAGGCGTTTTCGATGGTTCCGGCCTCAAGACGGGTGGCGGTCATCGGCGTGGTGAGAAGGCTGGCGGCCAGCAGGGTGGCGGGAAGGGCAAGGCGAAACACGTGTGTCGATCTCCGGTCTGCGCATGGACCCGGCGCAGGAGGGGCAAAAGGAAAGCGGGCAGGATAAAAGATGTACCGACCCGGAACGCGGCGGATATTCCCTGTTTTCATGACAATTTTCAATGGGGCAGAGGGGGGCGCGACAGAAGGTGTCACATGCGATATCTTTTGTGCCACTCAGCCCCCCAGCAAGGCCGCTGCCGGGGCGCATGATCCTCCTTGACCAAAGGCCAAATCCCTAGCATATGCGCATCCATGACAGAGCTCTCGAACATCCGCAATTTTTCCATCGTCGCGCATATCGACCACGGCAAGTCCACGCTTGCCGACCGCCTCATCCAATCGACGGGGACGGTGCAGGATCGCGACATGAAGGCCCAGCTGCTTGACTCCATGGATATCGAGCGGGAACGGGGTATCACCATCAAGGCGAACACCGTCCGCATCGATTACGTCGCGGATGACGGGCAGAAGTACGTGCTCAACCTGATCGACACTCCCGGCCACGTCGACTTTGCCTATGAGGTCTCCCGCTCCATGCGCGCGGTCGAAGGCTCCTTGCTGGTCGTCGACTCCACCCAGGGGGTCGAGGCGCAGACGCTTGCGAACGTCTATCAGGCGATCGACGCCGACCACGAGATCGTGCCGGTGCTGAACAAGATCGACCTGCCGGCCTCGGAATGTGATCGGGTGGCGGAACAGATCGAGGATGTGATCGGGATTGATGCCTCCAACGCGATCCGCGTGTCCGCGAAGACCGGCATCGGCATCAAGGAAACGCTTGAGGCCATAGTCACCCGTCTGCCCGCGCCCAAGGGCGAGCGCAATGCACCGCTGAAGGCGATGCTGGTGGACAGCTGGTACGACAGCTACCTTGGCGTGATCGTGCTGGTGCGGATCATGGACGGCGTCCTGAAGAAGGGCGACCAGATCAAGATGATGCAGACCGGCGCCCGCTATGGCGTCGAGCGCATCGGTGTGTTCCGCCCCGCCATGCAGGTGGTGGACGAACTAGGCCCGGGCGAGATCGGTTTCATCACCGCCTCGATCAAGCAGGTCCGCGACACCAAGGTCGGCGATACCATCACCCATGAGCGCAAGGGCGCCGAAGTGGCCCTGCCGGGCTTTAAGCCTTCGGTGCCGGTGGTGTTCTGTGGTCTCTTCCCGGTGGACAGCTCGGAATTCGAAGACCTGCGCGACGCGATCGAAAAGTTGGCGTTGAACGACGCCTCCTTCAGCTTTGAGATGGAAACCTCGGCCGCGCTTGGCTTTGGCTTCCGCTGCGGCTTCCTCGGATTGTTGCACCTTGAGGTGATCCGCGACCGGATCGAGCGCGAGTATGATATCGAGCTGATCACCACAGCGCCCTCCGTGGTCTATCATGTCTATATGAAGAGCGGGGAGATGCACGAACTGCATAACCCGGCCGACATGCCGGACATGTCCAAGGTGGATCACCTTGAAGAACCGCGCATCAAGGCGACCATTCTGGTGCCCGATGACTACCTCGGCGATGTGCTGAAGCTGTGTCAGGACCGTCGTGGCATCCAGATGGACCTGTCCTATGCGGGTTCTCGCGCCATGGTTGTGTACGATCTACCGCTCAACGAAGTCGTTTTTGACTTTTACGATCGTCTGAAGTCGGTGACCAAGGGCTACGCCTCGTTTGACTATCAGATGATGGGCTACCGCGAGGATACGCTGGTCAAGATGTCGATCCTCGTCAACGACGAGCCGGTCGATGCGCTCTCGACCATGGTGCATCGGGACCGGGCCGAAACCCGCGGTCGGGCGATGTGCGAGAAGCTCAAGGATCTGATCCCGCGCCATATGTTCAAGATCCCGATTCAGGCGGCGATTGGCGGCAAGGTGATTGCCCGCGAAACGCTCTCGGCCCTGCGCAAGGACGTGACGGCAAAATGCTATGGCGGCGACGCCACCCGGAAACGGAAACTGCTCGACAAGCAGAAAGCTGGTAAGAAGAAAATGCGCCAATTCGGGAAAGTGGAAATCCCGCAAGAAGCCTTTATCTCCGCGCTCAAGATGGACGAATGATGCAGAAACCCGCCGCGTGCGGGTTTCTTCTTTTTTCGGCACGGGCTACGCCCTGACGATTAATTAAGATTTCAAATTCCCGCAGGGGTTGCGCACCTGCGCTGCGACAGGCCGGGCCGAGCGGCCATGGGCGGGGTTGAAGACTTGGCGGATGCCGACAGCTTAGTCAAAACTGCGGGCACCTGATCCAGATCAAGGTCCGCTCGGCAGCCAGAGCGTAGAGGGTCAGTGGTTCCACACAAACGGAGATCCACGGATGTATCGCCTCGCCTCGCTCCTGCACATCTTTATCGCTTCAACGCTGGCGGGCAGCGCCGTTATCGCGGTTCTGGTCGCGGGGTATGACAGCCTCACGTCGATCATTGGCGCGGCGGCGATTGGGTGTATCGCCGCCGTCCCGGTCAGCCTGGCTGTGGCCCGCAAACTCTATCAGCGCTGAGGGGCCCGGGGCCGCTGGTGTCAGAGGGAGTTCTGGACGTCGGTAGCGGTATCCGACAGCGCCTGACCTGCCTTTTGCAGGTCGCGCCCGGCGCCCTTGGTGGTTTCGCAGGCGGCAAGGCCGAGAATCATGAGGCCGATGACAGCAAGGCGGATCATGGTCGGGACATCTCCGTGGTAAGACATAGGACGAGGTTTTGATGCAAACCTCTTGTTGCCCGTGGAAATTCCCTGATTGGGCGCGGAATGGCAAGGGTGATCGATGCTGCGTTGCGCAGATGTGTCTTGCAGGTGCAGCGACTTTTTGGCGCTTCTTTATCGCCTCGGAGTTACGTCGCTGAGGTAGTCTCGGGTCGGCATCCGAGGCTCAAATCCGCCGGTTTTGGGTTCGGTCGCGCTGAAGCAGGTGGCGAAACTTTGCCCTAGGGCGATCTTGAGTACAAATTGCGATCGATGACACTTGATCGTCATGGAGTCTGGTCCACTATGGGACCCGTGTTGGTTCGGGAGGTTACACCATGGATTTTTCAACTCAGAAGCGTCGGCTCGAGACCCGGTTGAGCGCTTTGTCCGCCGGTATGATGGCCGGGCAGGGGCTTGCGGCCCTGTCGGCTGAGGGCGACAAGCTGCGTGGCCGGGGGACTCAGATCCGCGCCATTCTGACGGCACTTGATCGGTTGAAGACGGGCGAATACGGCTATTGCCGGATTTGCGGCGCGGATATCGCACTGGAGCAATTGCGCGACCATCCGGAAAATCCCTTCTGCGACTCCTGCTCGGCGTGACCTCGACATCCTGCCGCGGGTGATGAGGTGGCAGGAAGGTCGCTGGCCGCAAAAGGTCCAGATCTGGTAGAGAAAGAAGACGAGGCCCCCTGTGATAGGGGGTCTTTTGTTTTGCCATCCTCCCGCTTGCCTTGATGTGGGGGGGCGCAGACCCGCCGGTGCGATGGTGAATGCGCGTCGGAAGCAAGGAAACCGGGTCTCAAGGAGCGATGCGCCAGCGGCACAGGCGGAGGCTTTGCGGCAAAGGGGGCGTTGCCGCGCCGCGCCGAATGTGTCAAAACCTCGGGTAAATGCCTGAACACATGAGTTTAGCAGATGACTGATTTTGCAGATCGCCGCCGCATGATGGTCGACACCCAGGTGCGTCCCTCCGATGTGACCAAATACCCGATTATCGAAGCCATGCTGGCCGTCCCGCGCGAAGCCTTCGTGCCTGATGCTCAGGCCGAGGTGGCCTATGCCGACCAGAATGTGCCGCTGGGGCAGGGGCGCGTGGTTCTGGAAGCGCGCACGCTGGCCAAGATGCTGGACGCGCTTGATGTGCGCGGCGACGAGCTGGTGCTCGATGTGGGCTGCGGTCTGGGTTATTCCACCGCGGTGATCGCCCGGATGGCGCAGATGGTGATCGGCGTCGAGGAAGAGGATCACCTCGCCTCTGAAGCGCAGGAAATCCTGAGCGATAGCAATGCGGACAACGCCATCGTTCATGTCGGCCCGCTGGCGGAGGGTGCTGGCGAACATGGCCCTTATGATGTTATCATCGTCGAAGGCGGCGTCGAGGTTCTGCCCGACGCCCTTCTGGCGCAACTCAAGGACGGTGGCCGCATTGCGGCGGTCTTCATGAGCGGCGCGCTTGGCGAGGTGAAGATCGGCTACAAGAGCGGTACGCGGATTTCCTGGCGCTTTGACTTCAACGCCGGGGCGCCTGTTCTGCCCGGTTTTGCCCGCGCCAGTGAATTCGCACTGTAACCCAAGGTTGCGGCGGCAGAGACACAGGTTGCGCTGAGGATAATTCAACCGGGCTCTTTTCAATTTGATGTGACGTCCACATATGTGCAACGCAAAGTGAAGATAAACGGGCGAAAAGGCCCCAAGCAGATCGAGGCGACAGGATGCAAGGACTATTCAATTCGAAACGAGTCAGGGCCTTAGCGACCTTGAGTGTGATGGCGGTGGCTTCGGTCGCAGCGACCGTCTCGCGGGCGGACAATGTCACCGATGCGATGATCGGTGCCTATGTCTCCAGTGGTCTGCTGGAGCAGAACCGCGCCCTGTTGCGGGTTGCGGACGAGGGGGTTGCCTCCTCCGTGGCGAGTCTGCGGCCGGTGATCACCTCCGCCCTGTCGATTGCGCGTGACTACAACCGGACCGGATTGGGCGGCACCCTTGGGGCCACCTCGAGCCACAGCACCGGCGCCACCGCGAGCATCAACATGAACTGGCTGCTGTTTGACAATGGCGCCTCCCGCCTGACCACTGCTGCGGCGCAGGAAAGCGTTCTGGCCACCCGTCAGACCCTGCTCGACGTCGAGCAGCAGGTGCTTTTCGCCGCTGTGCAGGCCTATGTAAACGTGCTGACCCAGCAGGACATCGTGGCCCTGCGCAACAACAACCTGCGCCTGTTGCAGGAAGAGCTGCGCGCCGCAAATGACCGGTTCGAAGTGGGCGAAGTGACCCGTACCGACGTGGCTCTGGCCGAAAGCCAGGTGGCCGAAGCGCGGGCGAACCTGACCGATGCGCAGGGCGATCTTTTGACCGCGCGCGCCACTTATGAGGAAGTCGTCGGGCGGGCACCTGGCAATGTGTCGGCCTATCCGCCGCTGCCGCGTCGCGCCAATACCCTGGCTTCCGCGCAGGCTCTCGCGATCAACAGTCACCCGAGCCTGCGCGCTCAGCAACATGCGGTGAAAGCGGCGCAGCTCAATGCGGACAGTTCGCTGCGCGAAATGGGGCCGGAGTTGAACCTCAGCGCCAGCGCGTCGCACAGCGAAGTGCATAGCAGCGACCGTGACGGCAACAACTTCGACATCGGCCTGTCGCTGTCGCAGACCATCTATGCCGGCGGCGCACTGGCCTCGGCACGGCGCGCGGATCTTGCGCGGGTTGATGCGGAGCGCGGCGCGCTGATTTCGGTGCAGCGCAGCATTACCGCCAATGCCACCAGCGCCTATACCGCCTTTGAGACCGCGGCGGCAACGCTGGTCTCCTCGGAGGAACGGGTGCGTGCGGCGCAGGTCGCCTTTGACGGGATTCGCGAAGAGGCCACGCTGGGCTCGCGCACCACGCTCGACGTGCTGCAGGCGGAACAGGAGCTGCTGGATGCGCAGACCGCGCGTCTCTCGGCCCGGGCCACCCAGGCTCTGGCGGCTTATGACCTCCTGCAGGCGCAGGGCCTGCTGACGGCGGAGAACCTGAACCTCGCGGTGGAACGCTATGACCCTGAGTTGTATTACAATCAGGTCCGCAGCGCGCCGGCCTTTGTGACCAAGCGGGGGCAGGATCTGGACCGGGTGCTCAAGGCCCTGAGAAAGAACTGATATTCCGACGAAGCTGTTGTGCGGTGTCAGCAAGCTGGCTACACTCGCCCGCAAGAGGTGAGCTTGGCCAAAAGAATGTCTGAACCCGTTACACACGCAGAAATCGAAGATGTCCTGTCCTCCATCCGCCGCCTGGTGAGCGAAACCGGGCGGGGGGCCGAGGCGGCAACGGTGCGCATGACACCCAAGCCTGCAACGCGGCTGGTGCTGACCCCGGCGCTGCGGGTGCCGGATGCGGATCTGGCCCGGCCTGCGCCAAGTCACCAAGCAGCCTCCCGAGCGGAGCCGGAGGCTGTCACCTCCCATCCCGATCTGGTCTCCCGCGCGCCTCAGCCGAGGGTTGCAGAGCTGGAGCGGTCGGCATCGGAGAATGCACCTGCATCATCTGCCGTCGAGCCTGTCACCCCTGCCGAGGCCGCACCACGGATTCTCGCCGCGCGTGCCACCTCCAAGCCGCCCTTGCCCTCCGAAGCCGCGCCGGTGGCGACAGAGGCGCCGAGCCTGACCGAACAGCTGACCTTCCGCATCCGGGAGCATGTTGCCGCGATCGAGCGACGTGACGAAACCGGAACGGAGGCGGAGCCTTCGCCCGATGACGCCAGCGGGGATGTCGGCGAGATGCCTCGCTCCGCCGCGCTGAAGGTGGAGGCGGATGCACCTTGGCAGGACCCTGCGGCTACCTTGTACGAGGTGGCCCTGGAGAGCGACGCGGCGCTGGCTGCGGAACCGCTCGAGGAGAAGTCAGGCGCTGTTGCAGAAAGCCCGGAGCCCGTTTCGGACGAGACAAGGCCCGATCTGCGACCCCAGTTCGAGCCGAGTCCGCGGGTGGCGGCGGTGGTGCGCCGCATTGCCGAACTGGAGACTGCGGGGCGCAACGATGCGGGTCTCTCTTCGGGCGGTGTGCCGGATCTCAATGAAGACGAGATCGAGGCCGTGCCCGCCAGTGGACCCAGCGTCGACACCATCCAGTGGGAAGATCACCTCGAGGCACCTTTTGCGGATTCGGTCGAGGCCGTTCAGGCAGACTCGCCGCTGCTGGCTGAGGAGGACGCTGCCCTGACCCAAGCGGCGGCCGAAGAGCTGACGATGGAGCGGCTGGCCACGCAGGAGGATTTCCTCGACGAGGAGAGCCTGCGGGCCTTGGTGGCGGATATCGTGCGCGAGGAACTGCAGGGCGCCCTGGGAGAGCGGATCACCCGCAATGTGCGCAAACTGGTGCGTCGCGAGATCCAGCGGGCCCTGGCGGCGCAGGACCTGCTCTGACCGCCCGCGAGGCGGTATTGTCCTAGCCAAAATCCGATATCTGTTTGTATGCGGTCTTGAACAGGGGCGGGGGGGCTCCCGCCCGTCTTTGGGCACCTACGGCACCCGCATCCCGTTGGGCCGGGCAGCAGGCTGCCGCCTGCTGCCTGTCGCGCTGAGACGCTGAGGTCAGTCTGTGGGGAACAAGATGGGTTCGGCGAGGCTCAGCAGGTGGTCGATGTCCATATACTGTTCCAGATGGGCCGCAAGCGCATCCAGGGTCGCCTCGACGCCCGCGTCATAGCCCACGGTCGACTCGTGCCCGAGCGCGCCAAGGAAGCCCGCGCGAAAGGCGTCCGAGGTGAAGAGCCCATGCAGATAAGAGCCACGCACGCGCCCATCGGCGGACATCGCACCTTCGGGGCGGCCCTCCAGCATCAGCCAGGCGCGGTCGCAATCCGCGCCGGTGGTGCGGCCCATGTGGATCTCATAGCCCGAGACCGGCAGGTTGCCCTCGCGGGTCACCGCCTCGCTGAGGGTGACGCGCTTGTCGCCCGCCATCACCGTATGCACGTCCAAAAGACCAAGGCCTGCCACCTTGCCGGGGCGGCCATCGACGCCTTCGGGGTCGTCAATGCTCTGACCAAGCATCTGATAGCCACCGCAGAGCCCCAGCACATTCCCGCCGCGCCGGTGATGGGCGAGAATGTCGATATCCCAACCCTGCGCCCGCAGATAGGTGAGGTCGCCGATGGTGGACTTCGACCCGGGAATGAGAACAAGATCCGCATCGCCGGGCAGGGCGCGGCCGGGGGGCACGATCTCCACCGTCACGCCCGGCTCGGCGGCCAAGGGGTCGAGGTCGTCGAAATTCGCCATTCGCTCCAGCTGCGGCACCACGACCTTGCAGGCGCCGCCCTTGCGCGAGGCGATGTCCATCATATCTTCGGCGGGCAGTTTCCACGCATCCCAGAACCACGGCACCACCCCCAGCGAGGGCCAGCCCGTCCAGCGGGCAATATCATCGCGCCCGCCGTCAAACAGGCTCAGATCGCCCCGGAAGCGATTGACCGCAAAGCCTTTGATCCGGGCGCGGTCAGCCGCGTCGAGCACCGTGTGGGTGCCGACGATCTGGGCGATCACGCCGCCTCGGTGAATGTCGCCAACCAGTACCACGGGCACGCCCGCGGCCTCGGCAAAGCCCATATTGGCGATGTCGCCCTTGCGCAGGTTGGTTTCGGCGGGGGAGCCTGCGCCTTCGATCAGCACTATGTCATGCTGCGCCGCGAGCCGGTAATAGCTGTCGAGCACAGCCTCCAAGAGGCCCGCCTTGTCGCGCATGAACGACCCCGCCGCACGGGTGCCGCGCCGCTTGCCCTGCACGATGACCTGCGCGCCAGTATCGGTCTCCGGCTTCAACAGTACCGGGTTCATATCCGTATGGGGCAGGAGCCCGGCCGCCCGTGCCTGCAGGGCCTGCGCCCGGCCAATCTCGCCTCCGTCGGCAGTCACGGCAGCATTGTTGGACATGTTCTGCGGCTTGAACGGCGCCACCGACAAGCCACGCCGCCTCAGGGCGCGGGCCAGACCGGCCACGATCATGGACTTGCCGACGTTGCTGCCGGTGCCTTGGATCATGATCGCCTTTGTGGTCATAGCGGCCCCCTGTGCCTTGTCTCTTGCGCGCCAGTTGCACCGAGCGCCGGGCAGAGGTCAATCACGCAAGCGACCGTTAGGCGCCTCGGAGGGACCTTGCTGCAAAAGAAAAACGCGCCCCCCAGGACGCGCTTTTCTTTAGTCAGCTTGGCAGCTTCTCTTACAATGCTCAGGCGGCTTCCGCTTCCTGCGCCGCATTGCGGCGTTCGCTTTCCTCGCGCGACAGCGCGACCGAGGTCCGCACACCGCGGCCCACGAAATCCATCAGGCCAGAGACCACGCGTTCGTTCGGGTCGATCCCTGCACAGGTCAGGACTTCACGACCGTCACGCGAGCGTGCCCAGCGGGCGATCTGCTCAGGCCCGTTGCCGTATTTCTTGTCATCAGCGATAGCATCGTCCAACGCAGCCAGCACAACCGCCGCAAAGAGTTTGCGGGCCCGGTTGCCCTGTTCATTATTGTAAGCGGTGCCGTCAACGAAATCTCGCATCTCGTTTCCTTTGTTGTTCTTGCACTTGCATTTTCGGCGTGACGCTCCTTATGACGGAACTATGACGATTCGGGTAGCCCTATGCTGCATATCTTTTATGCATTCCGTGCATGCCTATTTCGCGGTCACCTATGCCTCGAAACACGACATATCGTCTTCTTGCCAGCCTCTCTACGGGTCGATATAGGGAGGACCAGTCTTTCATCAACCACCCGAAAGTGTTTTCCATGCCCAAGATCAACGGCAATGAAATCCGACCTGGCAACGTTCTTGAGCACAATGGCGGGCTCTGGGCTGCCGTGAAGGTCGACCATGTGAAACCCGGCAAGGGCGGCGCCTTCGCCCAGGTCGAAATGAAGAACCTGCGCAACGGCTCCAAGCTGAACGAGCGCTTCCGCTCCGCCGACAAGGTCGAGCGCGTGCGGCTCGAGCAGAAGGATCAGCAGTTCCTCTACGAGAGCGACGGCATGCTGATCTTCATGGATACCGAAACCTACGAGCAGATCGAACTGCCCGCCGACCTTCTTGGCGAGCGTCGCCCCTTTCTGCAGGACGGCATGACCATCGTGGTCGAGTTCCACGAGTCCGAAGCGCTGAACGCCTCGCTGCCGCAGAAGGTGACCTGCAAGATCGTGGAGACCGAGCCGGTTGTCAAAGGCCAGACCGCGGCCAATTCCTTCAAGCCCGCGATCCTCGACAATGGTGTCAAGGTCATGGTGCCGCCCTTCGTCGGCCCCGATGAGCTGATCATCGTCAACACCGAGACGATGGAATACTCCGAACGCGCCTAATGCTGTCGCATTCCGGATGAACAAGGCCCCGTATCCGCCTCGGATGCGGGGCTTTTTTATGGTTTCAAGCCCGCACAGTTGCGACAGGCGCCGCGCCAGCGGCGCCGGGCCGAACGGGATGCCGGTCCCCGCAAGGGGATCAAAGACGGCCGGGAAGGCCCCCGCCGCCGTCTGTGCGCGCCGTGGCGGGCAAAGGCCCTGTGCTCCCGCCTAGCGGGGGATTTCGATGGTGAAACCGCAGCTGTCCATCATCTTGCCGTAAGAGGCGGTGAAGCCGCTCAGCGACACCAGAAACACCTGTCGGCTCGGCTGATAGGCGTCGAGCCCGCGCACCTCCATGTGTTGGGAGACCTTCATCCACAGCAGCATGTTCTTCACATCCTGCCAGCGCGGCTCGGCATTTGCCCAGGCGATGCCTTCGTCGTCGATGCCGCCATCGGCCACGGTGAAGAAGCTTCCTTGCTGATCGAATACAAAGGACACCCCCTGGGCGGGCAGCAGGGCGGTGCGGTAGCCGCGCGGCGCACTTTCGAAATAGACCGGGGTCGGGTAGCCATGCGGCGGGCCTGCATCACCGTCGCTGATCTCCAGCCAGATCGAGGGCAACCCGTCGCCGCCGGTTCCGGCGCGACAGTAACGCCGGTAGCCATCGTCGGTGTACTCATTGGAAATGCTGACGCGCCAGTCGCCATATTCCCAATATTCCTCCGCCGCGGCCAGTCCGGCCAGACCGGAGAAGAGCGCCGCCAGCGCCAGCCTTGATATCTTCATGCGACCCCACAAACCGACCACGGTGGATGTGGTCAGGGGGCAGCCTAGGGCGGGGATCTTAACAAAAGGTCAGGTCAACTCACTCGACCGGCGCTTCGGGCCAGCGCAGACGGGCGGTGTCGGCGCTGAGCTCTCCCTTGGCGCGGTCGTAGCGCAGATAGGCAATGGCGCCGGTGCCGGCCTGGGTGAACAGCTGCCCCGCGGATTTGCCGCCGGAGAGGATCTCGGTGCCGATCGGAGCGGTGCCTTCGATGTCGACCCGTTGTAGCCCCTTGCGCAGCTCGGTCTTGTGCTTCATCCGGGCGGTAACCTCTTGGCCGACATAGCAGCCCTTGCGGAAATCCACACCGTTCAGCCGCTCGAACCCGGCCTCGAGGATATAGCTCTCCGGGGTCAGCTCGATGCCGGTTTCGGGCACGCAATAGGCCACGCGGATCGCATCCCAATTGCTTCCATCCTCGCCGGCTTGCGACCCGTAAAGCCGCCAGCCAAGCGCCGGGTGGCGCGGGTCGGCAAAAGCGCCGACGGGGGCTGTGCCGGTGCCCCGGCGCAGCTGCAGGTCGGTGGCGTCGATTGTCACTTTGGCGCGCAGCCGGTACATGGTCAGGCGTTTCACCAGCCCTTCGGCCAGCTCTTCGGCCACGTCGAGCAGCACATCCTCGCCCTCCGGCACCAGAAAGAAATCGGCCAGATACTTGCCCTGCGGCGTCAGAAGGGCGGCGTAGACAAGCCCCTGGTCCAGCTTTTTCACGTCATTGGTGACCAGCCCTTGCAGGAACTCCCGGGTGTCGGGGCCGCTCAGGCGCAGGATGCGTCGCTCTGCCATCTCAATCGTCCTTCTGGGATTACTCTTGTCCGCTGCCCAAGATGTGACCTTGCCGCGGGCGGAGTTCAACCACCAAGTGTCATCCGAACAGCCGCCGGGCAAAACGGCGCAGGAAGCCGCTCTGCGCTTCCTCGCCATCGCTGCTGCCGCGCTGGTATTGCGCCTGTACCCCGTCGGTGTCGATCACGGTCTTGCCGTCCTGGAACTGCAGCCGGTAGAGATCTGCATAGATGCCGCCGCGCGCCAGAAGCTCCTCGTGGCGGCCCTGGTCGACCACGCGTCCGCGCTCCATCACCACGATCTTGTCAGCTGAAATGATGGTGGAGAGGCGATGGGCGATGACGAGGGTGGTGCGACCGCCGGAGAGCTTTTCCAGCGCCAACTGCACCACTTTTTCCGATTGCGCGTCGAGGGCGGAGGTGGCCTCGTCGAGAAGCAGGATCGGTGAGTCCCGCAACAGGGCACGGGCGATCACCACCCGCTGTCGCTGGCCGCCGGACAGGGCGGAGCCACGCGGCCCGACGCGGGTCTCCAACCCATCGGGCAGCTTGTGCAGGAAGTCGGAGACATGAGCGGCGTCCAGAACTTCCGTGAGCCGCTCCGGGCTGACATCGGTGCGCCCGAGGAGGATGTTTTCGCGCAGGGTCTCGTCAAACAGCAGCGCGTCCTGAGTCACCACCGAGAACAGGTTGCGCAAGGCCCCAAGGTCAAGCTCGCTGACTTCGGTTCCGTTCAGGGTGACGGACCCGCTCTGAGGATCCACGAGACGGGTCAATATGTTGAAAATGGTTGATTTTCCAGCGCCGGATGCGCCCACCAGCGCGGTGGTCTTGCCGGCCTCTGCCACCAGCGTCAGATCCCGCAGGATATGCGCCTCACCGTAGGAAAGGTTGACCCGATCGAGCCGGACTTCCGGCAGTCCGGCCGGCACCGGCTTGGGCGTGGCGGGCGACAGGAGGGTGATCGGCGTGTCCATCAGCTCCTTGATCCGCTCCATCGCGGCGGCGGCAGCCTGCCAGATCCCCATGATCGAGGCCAGACGGCGCATGGGATCAAACGCGAGGCCAATGGCAGTGAAAAAGCTCATGAACTCGCCCACTGTCTTTTCGCCCTCGATGATCTCGCCTCCACCGAAGAGGATGACGCACATCACGCCCACACCGGCCATGAGGTCAACCAGGCCGGATGTGGAGGAGGCGCCGAAGGCGGCGCGGATCTGGGCCTGGACAAAATCGGTGGTGGCAGAGCGGTAGCGGGCGGTCTGATAGTCCTCGAGCCGGTTGAGCTTAATCGGGACGATGCCGTGGAACACCTCGTCAAGCCGGGTGGCCTGCACCGCGCCGAGGTCACGCGCCTGGCTGGCCTTCTTGCGCACGTAGCGCTGCACGATCGACAAGGGGAGCACGAGGGCCGGCACGCCGATCAGCATGATGGCGGTCCAGCGCCAATCGACGCTGATCGCAACCCCAAGCACCGCCACCAGCTGCGCGACGTCGCGCCCGGAGCCGGTGATGATCGCCTGCCAGACCTGGTTGATCGCGCCCACGTCCGACTGCACCCGCTGGATCAGGTAACCCGGCGGATGGGTCTGGTGAAAACTCGCGTCCTGATGGATCAGCCGATCCAGCATGTCGGTGCGCATATGCGCCTCGGAGCGCTGGTTGATGGTGGCAAGGATCACCTTCTGGCTGACCGAGCTGAGGCCGCGCAGGGCAAAGATGCCGAAAAAGGCGAGGCTGACCCAGATCAGCGCGCTTTGGCTGCCATTGACAAAAACGAGGTCAAACATCGGCTGCATCATGTAGCTGAGCGCGCCCACCGTGGCGCCTTCGAGCAACATGAAGAAGAGGGCGATGGACAAAAGGCCGACGTGGTGACGCAGATAGCCGCGCCAGAGCCAGCGCAGCAGCTCGCGCGAAGACATGTATTGAGTGCTCATCTTGTCTGTCCCCGCCGTCGTCTCAGGTCTTTGTGGCCGCAAAATTTGCGACAAGTCCCGACATTTAAGCAGCTCAAGGGCAGGGCGCAAGCCACCTGCCGGAACGCGGTGTATCGAGACGCTTCCTCGATTGACCTCGCCGGGCTCTGCGCTAGGCTGCGCGCAGATTGCAATACACCTGTGCAGATTGGCGTGCGATGCCCCTGCACAGGGCCTCAGCAGGACATTCCAAGATGCGCGATTCCGTCAAACTTTCCGCTGGCCGTTCCTATCTGGCGATTCCCGGTCCCTCGGTGATGCCGGATCAGGTGTTGCAGGCGATGCATCGGGCGTCTCCCAATATCTATGCGGGTGAACTGGTGGAGATGACGGCGACCCTGCCCGACGACCTGCGCCGCGTGGCGCGCACCAAGCACCATGTTGCGATCTATATCGCAAACGGCCATGGCGCCTGGGAGGCGGCACTGTCGAACACGGTCAAGGAAGGCGACACCGTGCTGGTGCCGGCCTCGGGCCGTTTTGCCTTTGGCTGGAGCGAGATGGCGGAGGCGCTGGGTGTCACCATCGAGGTGATGGATTTCGGGATGCAGGCACCCTTCGACATGGCGCGGATTTCAGAGCGGCTGAGGGCGGATACCGGGCACCGGATCAAGGCGGTGCTGGGTGTACATGTGGATACATCCACTTCGATCCGAAACGATATCAACGCCCTGCGGGCCGCGATTGATGCGGCGGATCACCCGGCGCTGTTGATGGCGGATTGCATCGCCTCGCTCGGCTGTGACCGGTTCGAGATGGACGACTGGGGCGTCGATGTCATGGTCACGGGCTGCCAGAAGGGGTTGATGGTGCCGGCCGGCATGTCCTTTGTCTTTTTCAACGACAAGGCGGCAGCGGTGCGGGCGACCCTGACCCGCGTGAGCCGCTACTGGGACTGGACCCCGCGCGCCAATCCGGAGTGGTTTTACCAGTATTTCGGCGGCACCGCGCCGACCCATCACCTCTACGGTCTGCGCGCCGCGCTGGACATCATCCATGCCGAGGGGATGGAGCAGGTCTGGAGCCGCCATGCCACCCTGGCACGGGCGATCTGGGCGGCCTGCGACCACTGGAGCGAAGGCGGGGCGCTGGCGATGAATGTCGCCGATCCTTCCCTGCGGTCCCATGCGGTGACGGCATTGCGGCTGCCGTCCCCCCGGGCCACCGATCTGCGGGTCTGGCTGGAGGAGAACCTGGGGCTGACCCTGGGCATCGGTCTCGGCATGGCGCCGCCGGACAGCGCGGAGTGGCACGGGTTCTTCCGTCTTGGCCACATGGGCCATGTGAACGGTCACATGATCATGGGACTTCTGGGTGGTATCGACACCGGCCTCAAGGCGCTGGACATCCCGCATGGCTCCGGGGCGCTCACGGCGGCGGCGCAGGTGCTGGCGGGGGCAGGCCGCGCCTGAGCCGCAACCGCGCGTGTCACGCAGACTGGGATAAAGGGCCTCGGCAGAGCCGGGGCCTTTGCCGTGCAGAGGTTGGTGCCGAATCAGCGACGCTGCAGGGGGCTGCGGTCTTCCACCAGATAACGGACTTCGAGGCGGTTGATCATGTGGTTCATGGCTACCGCCAGCAGCAGGACCGGCGCCATTCCGTAAAGGAGCCAGAGCGCAAAGAAGATCCACAGGAGGTTGACGGCCAGAAAGCTCAAGCCCGCAGACAAGAGCTCGGTCGAGATTTCCGGCAGGTCGCCGCGCAGGTCGTGACGTTTCATTCTACCCCTCCAACAAGGTATTTGCGTCGCAGACTAGTGGAGGAGGGGTAAATCCCGGGTAAAGCCCAACGGCTTTGTTGGCGAATTGCGGTTCAGCCGACGGTGGCTTTCGCCTCGGCCAGGGCCTCGGGCAGGGCGGCGGCAAAGGCCGTGCGTTCTGCCTCGGGGCCGCAGCTCACCCGGATGCAGCGGTTTTGCGGCGCGGCAAAGGGCATGCGCACAAAGACTCCGCGCGCCACCAGCCCGTCGAGCACCGCCTTGGCAAAGGCGCCGTCGCCTCCGCAGTCGAGGGCGACGAAATTGGTGGCCGAGGGGAGTGGCAGCAGCCCGTTGTCGCGGGCGATGCGGGAAATCTCTTCGCGGGCGGTGGCAATCTCGGCCTGGATATGCGCCAGCCAGTCCTGATCGCGGATCGCCGCCGCCGCGCCGATCTGGGCGCAGCGGTTCATGCCAAAATGGTTGCGCACCTTGTTGAAGGCAGCGATGACCTCGACCGCGCCAAGCGCGTAGCCCACCCGCGCGCCGGCCATGCCATAGGCTTTGGAAAGGGTGCGCATGCGGATGACACGGGGATCGCTGATCTCGACCGGGGCGGCGGTGCCTTCGGGGGCGCATTCCACATAGGCCTCGTCCAGCACCAGCAGGCTGCCCTCGGGCAGGTCATCCAGCGCGGCAACGATATCCGCGCCGCGATGCCAGCTGCCCATCGGATTGTCCGGGTTGGCCAGATAGACCAGTTTCGCCCCGACCTCCTGCGCCTTTGCCATCAGCGCGGCGATATCCTCGTGGTCATCCCGGTAGGGGACGGTGTGCAGCACCCCGCCAAAGCCCGCCACGTGGTAGTTGAAGGTCGGATAGGCGCCGAGCGAGGTCACCACGGCATCGCCGGGGCCCACGTAGAGCCGCACCAGATAGCCCAGAAGCCCGTCGATGCCTTCGCCGACCATGATGTGCTCCGGCGCGATCCTATGCAGGGCACAAAGCGCCTGCTTCAGCTCGAAGCTTTCCGCATCGCCGTATTTCCAGATCTCTCCCGCCGAGGCTTGCATCGCCGCAATCGCCTTGGGCGAGGGGCCAAAGATATTCTCGTTGGCGCCGAGCCGCGCCGCAAAGGGCGCGCCGCGCTGACGCTCCTGTGTTTCCGGCCCCACAAAGGGGACGGCGGCGGGCAGGGACTGGGCGAGCGGGGTTTGGCGCATATCTGTCATGTGCCAAGACCTAGCCGGGCGCCGGGATCGCGGCAAGAGGGGGCGCGCGCCCCGGTGCCTTTGCGTCACGCTGGAACTGCACCCCAAAGCGCGGCAAGCTGGTGGAAACCAGAGGGAACGTTTAAGGGAGGAGCCCCCATGGCAGAGCAGGACGCCCGCGTCTCGGTCGAGATCCGCGACCACGTGGCCCATGTCACCCTGACCCGCGCCGACAAGATGAACGCGGTGGATGATGCGATGCTGAAAGCGATCATTGCCGCAGTGAAGGAGGTCGAAGCCTCGGACGCCCGCGCGGTGGTGCTGTCGGGGGCGGGCAAGAGTTTCTGTGCCGGGCTTGATGTGATGAGCTTTGCCGCCATGGGAAAGATGGGCGACACCGGCTGGATCATGGAGCGCACCGAGGGCGCCGCAAACGATTTTCAGGCGGTGGCGATGCTGTGGCGCGCCTTGCCGATCCCGGTGATTGCCGCCTTGCAGGGGGCCTGTTTCGGGGCCGGGCTGCAGATCGCGCTGGGTGCGGATATCCGCATCGCGGCACCAGACGCCAAGCTCGCGGTTATGGAGATGAAATGGGGCCTCATCCCCGATATGGGCGGCATGGCACTCTTGCCGCAATTGGTGCGCTCGGATGTCTTGCGGATGTTGACCTATACGGCAACGCCCATCGAGGCCGCGCAGGCGGCGGACTGGGGGCTGGTCACGGAACTGAGCCACGATCCGCTTGCCCGGGCGCAAGACTTGGCCGCCGAGATCGCGGGCAAGGGCCCCAAGGCCATTCGCGCCGCCAAACGCCTGATCGCCTATGCCGAAAGCGGTGTTTCCGAAGCTGAGGTGCTGCTGCGCGAGAGCGCCGAACAGGCAGACCTCATCGGCAAGCCCGAGCAGATGGAAGTGGTGATGGCCAATATGCAAAAGCGCGCGCCGGTCTTCAAATAGGAGACAGGCGCGTCGGTCCACACAGGGGAGGGTGAGGGCATGGCGCGGTGGAAACTTCTGATCTCGCATCCTTCGGTGCCAGTGATGCTGGCGGCGGTGGCGCTGGGCTTCGGCGTGCTGATTACCAGCGGGGCAACCTGGCACTGGGGCTTCGTGCTGCTGGGCATCGGGGTGCAGATGCTCAATGAATACGGGCTGCACCGGTTTGTCTTCCACCTGCCGCCGCCGCGGCGGCAATGGGCCTTTGATCTGCTCTATCAGGCGCATTATGGACATCACGACTTTCCCACCCATCCCAAGCTGTTCTTCGCCCCGATCTGGGTGGCGGTGCCGATGCTGTTGGTGAACCTTGCGGTGGTCTATGGGATCGTCTGGCTGTGTCTGCCCACACAGGCCCTGCCCCTGACCGCAGCCATCGTGCTGGTGGGTGGGGTTCTGACCTTCCTGGGCTACGAGTGGTTTCACATGACAGCGCATCTCTCGCTGCGCAAATCCAGGCTTGAGACCTATGTCACCCAGCTCCACAACCAGCATCACTTTCGCGACTTCACCAAGTGGTTTCATGTCTCCCCGGGGGGCGAGGTGATCGACCGCGTCATGGGCACCGCCATCGATCGCGAATCGCTGAAACAGCAGCAGCGAATCGATTTCATTCGCACCCTTGGTCTGAGCCCGGATGATCCCCGTCTGATTGCCGCCCGGAACCGCTTTTCCGGGCGCTATGACCTCTCCGATGCGGAGGTCCGGCGAGCGGCCAATACGTGAAACCTGCGCGTTTTTTGAATGGAAATCAGAAAAAGCCCGCAAAAGAAATTCCATTTCTGGAATAGGCATTGCGCCGTTTAGAAATCATTTCTGATTGCCTTGCTAGGAGTGGCTCAAGCTGACTTTTTTCATGAGTGCGAGACCATTGCTATGCATCCACAACGCGACGAATTGCTCGAACTGTTTGATCTGACGAATCGTGATCAGGAACGGCTCAAGAAGGTCGGCAAGCTGGCCATCCCCTTACTGCCTCATATCCTTGAGAAATTCTACGAGCGTGCGGCCAAGAACCCGGAGATGATCCAGTTCTTCAAGGACCAGACCATGATCGATCGCGCTAGGGCAGCCCAGCAGGTCCATTGGGAAAAATGCCTCTCCGGAGACTTCGACGATGCCTATTTCGACTCGGCCCACGTCATTGGTCGAATTCACCCGCGAATTGGTCTTCCATTTTCGTTCTTCTTGTCCAGCTATGCTTTTGCAACCTCACTCTTGCAGCAGATGCTGATGCGGAAATACGGCCAGGCCAGCCTGTTGCGGCGCCAGCGTGACCTTCCGGAATGTCTCGCCGTGCTGGCCCGGGTCTTTGCCCTCGACAGTCACCTGATTCTGGAGGCGCATATGAACTCCCAGCAGGGTGAACAAAACCGCGCGATGGAGTATCTGACAGATGCCATCAATTGCTTGGCCAAACGGGATTTGACGAGGCTCTTGCCCCCGCCCGAAAGCAGCGACTTCCCTAAGCGGTTTGACCCATTGCGCCAATCCTTCAATTCGGCGGTTATGGCCCTGCAGGAGGTCATGCACGGCATTCGGGATGCCTGCGCAAGCGTCGAGAGCGGCACCACCGAAGTGGCACAGTCGGCAGAAGAGCTTTCCCATCGCACGGAAAGCCAGGCCGCGACGCTGGAACAGACCGCCGCAGCGGTTGAGGAAATCACCGCAAGTATGCGCGGAGTGGCGGAGGCCACGCTCAAGACCAGCACGAGCGTGGAAAATGCCCGCTCCCGTGCGGAGCAGGGCAGCAAGATCGTCAAGGAAGCGGTCAGCAAGATGACGGAAATCTCCTCTTCTTCCAGCCAGATCGGCAAGATCATCTCGGTCATCGACGATATTTCCTTCCAGACCAATCTCCTGGCCTTGAACGCCGGGGTGGAGGCCGCGCGGGCGGGCGAAAGTGGCCGCGGGTTTGCTGTTGTGGCCTCCGAGGTGCGCGCCCTTGCCCAGCGGACCGCGCAATCGGCCCATGAGATCAAGCAGCTCATCGATGTCAGCACCGGCCATGTGAAAAGCGGGGTGGAACTGGTCGGACTGGCAGGGACGACGCTGGAGGAGATCGTGGTCAACATCCAAGATGCCTCCAACCTCACCGCTGAGGTGGCAAGTTCGACGGAACAACAGTCGATTGCTTTCAATGAGATCAACCTGGGCGTGTCCCAGCTTGACCAGGTGACCCAGCAGAACGCGGCCATGGTCGAGGAAACCACCGCCGCCCTTGTTGATGTGCGCGACAACACCGGCACCTTGGCCAGCCTGGTCTCCGCTTTCCATCTTGGCGGGCGCAACGATCTGGCACAAAGGCCTTGGGCGGACCCGCAGCCGACAGCCGAGTCGCGCCGGGCTGGCTGATGATCGCCTGCGTGGCAGGGACCGACCCTGCCACCCCCAGCGCATGGGTCGAACCGCCTGAACATGAGAGGATTCATTGCGCCTGCAGTGCGGAGTATCAGCTTCACCTCGCTGCGGGCATTGGGGATCGTCCGTCTGCACCTCCATGATTCCAGGTATGCAAGGCGATCGGGTTCATCGCTCGCGCAATCGCCCTCGACATCCGGTTGATCTTTGATGTCCATCGTGCGGCCATACTGCTGGAGCAGGCTTCGCTGTCTGTCCCAGTAGACCGAGGTCTAGGCGGCGAAGCCGACACTGAGTGCCGCTGAGATGAAACAGATCCTTGTCAGTATTCAGGCGGGGACGAATGCTACTTCGAAACCGGCATCACCCCTGTCTCCCTTCGTTTCAGTACCTTGGAAGGCAGTGCGCTGCTGGGAAATGCGGGGCGGGTGCGTGACAGTAACGTCAAGGATATCCTTCGGAGCGCTGACCTGTCGCGCGCGGTCGCAGGAGCGGCAGAACAGCAATCCAATGCCTTTGTTGGGGGCGGCTGCGCACCTCATTCTGCGAGGTCCTGACCCAGCAGAATGCCGCACAGGTGGAACAGACCACAGCCCCACTGACAAAGATGCGCGCCGCGGCCTCCAGCTATCGCCAGGATGGTCGGCGTGTTCCAACCGGGTCCGCAAGCCAAGGGGGCGGAGTTCGGGATATCCGCTCTGCGCCGCGCCGACTGGAGGCGGCGAAACAGCAAACGGGGGCCGCGGACAAAGCCACGACCCCCGGTGCCAAGAAAACGGATCCGCTTAGAGCGAGGCCTGATAGATCTTGTCGATATTGGAGCCGAGGGCGGCGTTGTATTCCGCGTCGGACATCGCCACGTTCAGCCCCTCGGTCAGGGCGCGGCTGAAGGAGGCGATCATCTTGCTGTTCTTTGCGAGGCGCGCGCAGGCGTCATCGGTGCTATAGCCGCCGGAGAGCGCCACTACGCGCACCACCGCCGGGTGGTCGGCGAGGCTGTCATAGAGACCGGCTTCATTCGGAATGGTCAGCTTCAGCGCCACCTTGGTGCCTTCGGGCAGGGCGTCGAGATGGTCTGCGATGACAGCCTTCAGCAGCGCCTCGGCTTCGGATTTGGTGCTGGAGTGGATATCCACTTCGGGCTCGATGATCGGCACCAGGCCCGCCTTGGCGATCTGCAGGCCGATCTCGAACTGCTGCGCGACAACCGCTTTGATCCCGGCTTCATTGGCCTCTTTCACCACCGAGCGCATCTTGGTGCCGAAAACCCCGGCGGCGACCGCGCGGGTCAGCAGTGCGTCAAGCTCCGGCATCGCCTTCATCAGCTGCACGCCGTCGGTTTCGTCCGCGAGACCCTTGTCGACCTTGAGGAAGGGCACCACGCCGCAGTTTTCCCAGAGGTAGGTCGGGACCGGAATGCCGTCGATGGCATTGTCCATTGTCTTTTCAAACAGGATGGCGCCGAGGATCTTGTCGCTGTTGAAATCCGGTGCGGTGATGATGCGGGCGCGCATCTTCTGGATCTCGCCAAACATTTCTTCGTCGTTGGAATAGGCGTCTTCCATCACGCCGTAGAGCGCAAGCGCCTTGGGGGTGGAGCCACCGGACTGGTCCAGCGCGGCGATGAAGCCTTTGCCGTTTGCGATGCGGTCGAACTGTTGCTCACGGGTTGCGGTCTCTGTTGCCATGACGCGCGGCCTCCTTCGGAAAAGCACAAATGGGATCAATGCCCCTTCTATACTCTGGCCGGTCCCAGAAACAACAAATGCTTTCAGGTGGTTGCGCTAACGTCAGCGGAGTTTCACCGAAAGAAGGCCCTGCCGGTGTGTCGCGCCGCATTCACGGGCATCCTGTGTCGGCACGCTGGCGCGCCCGGGCTGTGCCGGATGCAGATTTGCCGGGACGGGATCTGCGGTCTTTGTGGTCGCAAGCCGGATCAGGCCGCGGCGGTCGGGGCGGCGGCGATGAAATGGCGCAGGGCCGAATGGGGGGCGCGTTTGGCGCGGGTCTGACCGGCGAGCCGCACGGTGTCGAACAGGACGGTTATGGTCATGTCACTGAATGACAGGCTCCAGTAGCGCGCATCCATGGCGGCCCAGCGGGCGGCCTTTTCGCTGCCGCAGATCTCGGTGATGTTCCAGGCGGAGACCGGGTAGGGAGAGTCGGACAATTCATCCACATTCATCGGGTCGACCCGGAAATCCAGCACGTCGGAGAATTCGAGGATGGCAAGGCCTCCGCCCGAAATCGGGGCAACCTCGTAACACAGGAGCAGCGTGTCTCCGTCGAAAAAGACAGCGGGAACCTCTTCGGTTCCGATCACGGGGAAATCCTCCCGCGGCTCTTTGCCGGTTTCTGGCATCTCGGTCTCCGACGGCCATTCGGGCCGCGTTCTGGGTCGTCACTTCGACTCAGGACCATAAGGGAAATCACCTTCCAAAATGCTAACGCGCTGCTTACCAAGACAAGACAGGCGCGCCTGTATGAGGCGCGCCTGTCTTGCTTTTAGATTTGGTTTCAGAGCGTTGCGGGGTCAGACCAACCGCGAGGTTTCCTTGGCCGCGCGCACGAAATCCTTGAACAGCGGGTGCGGCTCGAAGGGTTTCGACTTCAGCTCCGGGTGGAACTGCACGCCGATGAACCAGGGGTGATCTTCCCATTCCACGATCTCGGGCAGGCGGCCGTCCGGGCTCATGCCGGTGAATTTGAGGCCGCAGCCTTCCAGCTGCTCGCGGTACTTGATGTCGACCTCATAGCGGTGACGGTGGCGTTCCTCGATCGAGGTGCTCTCGTAAACGCCTGCAACCTTGGAACCTTCTGTCAGGGTGGCGTCATAGGCGCCTAGACGCATGGTGCCGCCCTTGTCGTCATCGGCCTTGCGGCTGACGGTGTGGTTGCCCTGCACCCATTCCTTGAGGTGATAGACAACCGGCTCGAACCGACGCTTGCCGGCCTCGTGGTCGAACTCCTCAGAGCCGGCCTCGGCAATGCCCGCCACGTTGCGCGCCGCCTCGATCACCGCCATCTGCATCCCGAGACAGATGCCGAGATAGGGGACCTTGTGCTTGCGGGCATATTCCGCTGCCTTGATCTTGCCCTCGGTGCCGCGCTCGCCAAAGCCGCCGGGCACCAGGATCGCGTGGAAGCCCTGCAGGTGCGGGGTGGCATCTTCCTTGTCGAAAAGCTCGGCGTCGACCCATTCGATGCGGACCTTCACCCGGTTGGCCATGCCGCCATGTGTCAGCGCCTCGGCGATCGACTTATAGGCGTCTTCCAGCTGGGTGTATTTGCCGACGATGGCCACTTTGACCTCGCCTTCCGGGTTGTAGATCCGGTCGGCAACGTCTTCCCACCGTTCCAGGTTCGGGCGCGGGGCAGGGGCGATGCCAAAGGCATCGAGCACCGCCTGGTCGAGACCTTCGCGGTGATAGGCCAGAGGTGCTTCGTAGATGGACTTCAGATCCTGCGCGGCGATCACGCTGTCGGCGCGCACGTTGCAGAACAGCGCCAGCTTCTCGCGTTCTTTCACGGGGATCGGACCCTCGGAACGGCAGACCAGAATGTCCGGCGCCAGACCGATGGAGCGCAGTTCCTTCACCGAGTGCTGGGTCGGCTTGGTCTTCAGCTCGCCGCTCGCCTTGATATAGGGCAGCAGCGTCAAGTGCATGAAGATACACTGACCGCGCGGCTTGTCCTGGGCAAACTGGCGGATCGCTTCAAAGAAGGGCAGGCCTTCGATGTCGCCGACGGTGCCGCCAATCTCGCAGAGCATGAAATCCACCTCATCCTCGCCAATCGAGATGAAGTCCTTGATTTCGTTGGTGACGTGCGGGATGACCTGAATGGTCTTGCCGAGGTAGTCGCCGCGGCGCTCCTTTTCCAGCACGTTGGTGTAGATCCGGCCCGAGGAGATCGAGTCGGTCTTGCGCGCCGGAACGCCGGTGAAGCGCTCGTAGTGGCCAAGGTCGAGATCGGTCTCGGCGCCATCGTCGGTCACAAAGACCTCGCCGTGTTCAAACGGGCTCATCGTGCCCGGATCGACGTTCAGATAGGGATCGAGTTTGCGCAGACGGACCGAGTAGCCCCGTGCCTGAAGAAGCGCACCCAGCGCGGCAGAGGCCAGTCCCTTGCCCAGAGAAGAGACGACACCGCCTGTGATAAAGATGAAACGCGCCATGTTTTCGGCTGCCCCCGTGAGATCGTGTCAGGTCAAATCGGTTCAGTTCAACCCGAGAAACAGCGCCATATAAGACCCTGCACCCAAGTCGATTTGCTGCCCGGCGAATGATTTGGACATAGCCCAAAAAACCGCAGCACCACGGGACTTCACAACTAGCAGATTCGCATAGAATGCGCAAGGGAACCGCAAGATGCTGTTACGGTTCCCGGTAGTTTATCTAAGTTTTGTAGGTTAGTCGGCGCTCGGCACCAGCGGCGCATTCTCGTCCGCGCTTGGCGGCAGAAGATCGCTGCCCAGGGGCGAGGTCGGCGCGGCGGGGGTGCCCTCGCCGGAGGGGGCTGTCAGGCTGTCGGTGATCGAGGAGCCTGCGGATTTTTCCGCAGCCAGGATGGTCAGGGTGATCGAGGTGGCGATGAAGGCGGCCGCCAGGACCCAGGTGATCTTGCTCAGCGCAGTGGCCACGCCACGGCCGGTCATTGCACCGGCACCGCCGCCACCCATGCCAAGGCCGCCGCCTTCGGACCGTTGCAGAAGAACAACGGCAATGAGGCCGAGCGCCAGAAGAAGATGGATGATGAGAACGACGTTTTCCATGGGACCCTGCGGCTGTTGGCTGAGTATCGGGCGGTACATAGGCAAGATTGCCGGTCGGGGCAAGGCCAGAGTTCCGGCACCGTCGTCGCGTCGCCGTTAACGGGTTTTGGGCGCGTCCCGGGGGCGGGCTGAACGCCTCTTGGCATGTAACAGCGCTGCGACGAGATTCCGGTTTCCTCGCCGGTCCAGCCTCGTTATACGGGGCGTCGGATTCAACCAGCATACAAAGGACCTGAGATGGCCAATGTCGTGGTAGTCGGCGCCCAGTGGGGCGATGAGGGTAAAGGCAAGATCGTTGACTGGCTCAGCGAACGCGCCGATGTGATCGCGCGGTTTCAGGGCGGTCACAATGCGGGCCACACTCTGGTCATCGACGGCAAGGTCTACAAGCTGCACGCTCTGCCCTCGGGCGTGGTGCGCGGTGGCAAACTCTCGGTGATCGGCAACGGGGTTGTGCTCGACCCCTGGCACCTGATGAAAGAGATCGAGACCGTGCGGGCGCAGGGGGTGGAGATTTCCCCCGAGACGCTGATGATCGCGGAAAACACGCCGCTGATCCTGCCGTTCCACGGCGAACTCGACCGCGCGCGCGAAGAGGCGGCCTCCAAGGGCACCAAGATCGGCACCACTGGTCGCGGCATCGGCCCGGCCTATGAGGACAAGGTGGGTCGTCGCGCGATCCGCGTGGCCGATCTTTCTGATGATGCAACCCTGGAAGCTCGGGTGGACCGCGCGCTGCAGCATCACGATCCGCTGCGCAAGGGTCTCGGCGTTGAGCCGATCGACCGCGACGCGCTGATCGCCCAGCTGAAAGAGATTGCCAGCCAAGTCCTGCCCTTCGCGGCCCCGGTCTGGAAGGTGATGAACGAAAAGCGCAAGGCCGGCAAACGCATCCTGTTTGAAGGCGCTCAGGGCGCGCTTTTGGACATCGACTTTGGCACCTATCCCTTTGTGACCTCCTCGAATGTGATCGCAGGTCAGGCCGCGACGGGTGTCGGTATCGGCCCCAATGCCATCGACTATGTGCTTGGCATCGTGAAAGCCTATACCACACGCGTTGGCGAAGGCCCGTTCCCGACCGAGCTTCTGGATGACGATGGCGAGCGTCTCGGCACCCGCGGTCATGAGTTCGGCACCACCACCGGCCGCAAACGCCGCTGTGGCTGGTTCGATGCTTGCCTCGTGCGCCAGACCTGCGCGACCTCCGGCATCACCGGCATCTCGCTGACCAAGCTCGACGTGCTCGACGGCTTCGAGACGCTGAAGATCTGCGTCGGCTATGAGCTCGACGGCGAGCGTCTGGACTATCTGCCCTTTGCGGCAGACCAGCAGGCCCGCTGCACGCCGATCTATGAGGAAATGGAAGGCTGGTCCGAGTCGACGGAAGGTGCGCGCTCCTGGGCGGATCTGCCCGCGAATGCGATCAAATACGTGCGCCGCGTCGAAGAGCTGATCGACTGCCCGGTGGCGCTCCTGTCCACAAGCCCGGAGCGGGAAGACACGATCCTCGTGACCGACCCGTTTGCGGACTGATGGCGAAGGCTGGCCTCAGCTATCGCGCGCGCCGGTTCTGGGCGCTGGTGGTCCTCCTGGTCTGGATGCCGCTCTACATCGTCCTGGCGGTCAGCGTGATGAGCCTTCTGGTGGGGCGGCTTCCGGCCTGGGTTGAGGTGCCGATCTATGTGGTTCTCGGCGTGGCCTGGGTGCTGCCCTTCAAGTTCGTCTTCAAGGGGGTCGGCAAGGAAGACCCGGATGCATTGCACGACGAGCATCCGCGCTGAGGTGCTGAGACATCGCGTCCGTCGGCTTCCGCAGGCGCATGATCACAAAGGAAAACGCCGCTCCCGATGGGGCGGCGTTTGCTGTTTCTGGGGCTGGACGCGGACTTAGCCCGCGGCGCGGTTGCCGGGGCGGAAGCCGATCTGGGAGGAGACGGAGAAGCGCCCGTTCGAAGCTTTCTTCAGCTTGCCCTCGCGCAGCAGAAGGCCAAAGGAGCGCAGGCTGTCCTCGCGATTGAACCCTTCCTGCCCATCCAGCATCCGCACCTTGTTGATGAGCTGCGGGCGCGAAAAACTCTCGCGACCTTCCACAAAACACATGTAGGAGGCCGCCGCCTCCAGCAATTCGTTGAGCTCCACCGCCCCCTTGTCGCGGGCGTAGGCGGCAAAGGCGCCATCTTCGACACGTGTGGCCGGTTCTGCCTCCTCGGTGTCGAGAAGCGCGCTGGACACCCGGCGCGGCCGCACCGGCGCGGTGCTGTCTGCGTCCGGTTCCACCGCCTTGGCCGGAGGGGTCGGGTAAGGGGATTCGCTTGGGCGGTCCATGGCGGGCCGAACCTGCGGCTCCTCACGTTGCAATCGCAGTGGCTGGGCGGTTACCGGCTTGTCTTGGGTCGACGACAGGTCGCTTGGGGCGTCGATGCGCTGTTCGGCGACCAGTTGAAGCGGAGCCGCCCGTGCGCCGCTGGCGAGGCGCGCGGCGCTGCCAGCTTCCTGCGCCGCGCGCGGCATTGCGCTGTGCGGGCGCACCACACTGGCCAGATCGTCGCGATAGGCGCGGGCCCGAGCCTCGCGCCGGGCTTCGTCGTCACGCCCGGAATCCGCTTGTGCCGCCGCGACCGCAGCCCGCAACTGGTTGTAGGTCTCACGCGAAGCCGTCGCCTCTTCAGCGCTGAGCCGGTGGTTGGCGGCCGCGATCAGGCGCGAGACATCGCCTTCGCCGGTAGGGGCTGCTGGGGATGCGGGATCAGACCGCAGGGCCCTGTCTTCGGCGCGCGCGGCGGGGGGGGCGAGAGGAGCCTCGGCATCATCCTTGTGATGCGAGGCTTCCGGCATCACCTCGTCTTCTTCCGCGCTCGTATCTTCGTCGTCTGTCTCATCCTCAGCGGTGTCGGCCGCGCCTGCGCTGGCGGCAAGTAGGTCTGCTTCCACTGCTGCCAGTTCTGCCATCAGATCGTCTTCGTCCTCGTCGGAGAGGCTGGATTCGATGGGAGCACTGGAGCCGACCGACTTGGTCGGAGACTCATCGCCCCTTCCTTCTTCTGCGGGCAGGGGCGTGGCCTCAGCGGCCTCTTCGGCGGTGGCGTCAATCAGGCTTGCATCTGCCTGCGCGCGCTTCACGCGGATGATCCGACCGCGTACGGGGCGCCGCGGCACCACCGGTTCGGACGTCTCTTGCTCTTCGGCGGCTGGCTTTTGCTCTGGCTTGGCGGCCCTTTGACCAGCGACCTCTACCGCCGATTCATCCCGCGCCATCTCGGTGGGCTCACTCTCCACCGCTTCGGCGGCCGCGGTGACATGCTCCGCTTCGGGTGTTTCCTCGGAGCCGTCCGTTTCGTTTGCCTCACCCGAGCGCGTCAGGTTCAGCCGGTCGAGAATGGCGCTGATCGAATCCTCACCTGCCGACTCCTCCGTGTCGAGATCAGCCACGGAATTGGATGTCGCGAGGGTGTCCGCTTCATCCTCTGTCTCGGCCTCGATCGACAGATTACTCAACGCTTCGTCGAGCGCGGCGTGGTCTTCGATTTCCAGGCCTTCTGCATGTTCGTCTTCGGTAAAATCCGCATCGTCCTCGACCGGAGCCTTTTCAACGACAGCCCGAATGCGCTGCAATTTGGCGGCAATACTGTCAGAGGAGGGCTGGATGTCCGGGGCCGAGGTGGGGGCGCGGAGCGGGGCAGCCATCATGTCTTCGGCAGGGATCGTGGCGCTGTGCAGGAGTTCCCCGGTTGCCGCGGGGGCCGGCTCTGCCGGAGTGAGGGTGGTATTCACGCCCCAGAGCACGGCCTCCTGATCGGCATGATCTGCTGCGTTGGATTCGTCCGACGACCAGTCCACCGGCGATCCGCTGCGGTGTTCTGCCTGACGTGCCATGCTCTCGGTCGTCGCGGCTGCTTCCGCAAAGGGGGCGGTGGGCACCGGATTCGCCGGTGCCTCGGACCCGGGTTCCGCAGCAGCAGTCGGTGCAGGGGCCGCGGACTGGGAGGCGGCGGACTGGGAGGCGGCGGGTTGAGTGGTGGCGGCCAGTTGGGTCGTTCCGGCGGGAGTGGCGGGCCCGACGGATTCGAGCGGGGCCGGGGCAGCGGCTCGCAGATGGATGCCATGTGCACCGCTGCGCGCCTCGACCTGGCGGGCGATTTCGCGCTGTGCAATGCGGGCCAGCATATCGGCATCGGGCTGAGGCGGTTCCGCACCGAAGTAACGATCATCGGCAGCGAGATCGCGGAAGTACTCGGCAATGGCCTTCATGGTGCCAAAGGAATCCTCGAACCCCTCGAGCGTGCATGAAAACGTTCCGTAAGATACGGTTAAAACTTTGTTATTTTGTACCATCGGTCGGCTCGTCCTCAGCAAAGTCGCTCCGTTTACCCTATTCAGGCGCGGGTCAATTTCGGCCCCTATCTAAGCAATTGTTCGTATAATTTTGTGTTTACATTGTGGCTTGTTTCCAATTCTGCGAGATATCCGCATATGACAGAGAAGATTGTTCACCATCAGGGCCCGGTCACGCTGATTGGCGGCGGGGAAATCACGCAAGCGGACCTGAAAGAGGCGCTCTTGCGGGCTCCCATGCTGGTTGCCGCCGACGGTGGCGCGGACCGCGCGCTGGCTCTCGGAGCTGAACCTAGCGCGGTTATCGGCGATTTCGACTCACTTTCCGCGGCGGCCCGGGCGGTGCTGGACCCCAGTACACTGCATCTGGTTGCGGAGCAGGAAACCACCGATTTCGACAAGGCGCTGCGGGCGATCTCGGCGCCGCTGGTGCTGGCGGTGGGGTTTCTGGGCAAGCGGCTTGACCACCAGCTTGCGGCCTTCAATGTGCTGGTGCAGCCCCATGGGGGCACATGCATCCTGATCGGCGCGCACGAATTGGTGGTTCACCTGACCCGCCCCCTGTGCCTCACTCTCGAGCCGGGGGCGGTGGTTTCCCTGTTTCCGCTGACCGAGGTGAGCGGGCGGTCCGAAGGGCTGGAGTGGCCGATCGACGGGCTGCACCTGTCGCCGATGAGGCGGATCGGCACCTCAAACCGGGCGACTGGCCCGGTGCGGATCGAAGTCGACGGGCCGGGGTTGTTGGCAATGTTACCGCGCAGCGCGCTGGATGACCTTATTCCGGCGATGCAGGCAGACCCGTCTCGCTAGGCGCGGTTGCGGGGCGGCGGCTCATCTGCCGTTCGCGCATCACCGCATAAAGGCCCGCCACCATGGTCAGGGCGATGCCACAGGTGGCGATCAGGTCGGGGAGTTCGGCAAAGACCAGCCAGCCGACCAGCACTGCCACCGGGATCTCCAGATATTGCATCGAAGCCAGGGTGCTGGTGGGCGCATAGCGCAGCGACCAGGTCATCATCAGATGGGCAAGGGTGCCGAGCGCGCCGGCCAGGGCCAGAAGCCGCATTTCGGGCGCGGCGGGCAGGGTGACGGAGAGCTCGCGGATCGACAGTCCCTGGCCAAGTGCAAAGAGCGCCAGCATCAGCACCGAGGCAAGGGCGCCGGAGACGGCCTGGATGGCGATCGGGTCGGTATCGCGGGCGATCTGGCGGGTAACCAGCATGAAAAGCGCAAAGATCACCGCCACGGCCAGCGGCCAGAGCGCATTGAGGCCGACTTCGGCAAAACTGGGCTGGATCACCAGCAGAGTGCCGACAAAGCCGACGATACAAGCGAGGAGGCGACGCAGGCCGACATCTTCCTTCAGCACGTATTTGCCCAGGAGCAGCATGATGAAGGGCATGACAAAGGCGATGGCCACCGCATCCGCAAGCGGCAGGTAGCGCAGCGCCATGAACATCGCGGTGATGCCCCCCATCTGCAATAGCGTGCGCAGCACGACCAGCGGCAGGATCTGCCGGGGCAGGCGCAGCGAGATGCCGAGGGCCAGTGCCACCGGTGCCAGCAGCAGGGCCTGGGCGGCAAAGCGGACAAAGACGATCTGCCCGACCGGAATGCGGGTGGACAAGAGCTTGGCCACGGCATCACCCAAGGGGATCACCGCACAGAAGCCAAGCATCAGGGCGATGCCGAGAAGCGGGCGATCAGTGTCGTTGGCTGCGACGCGGGCGGGGGCGGAGGTCTCGGTCATGGCGCGACGCTAGGCGGCGCTTTCCGCCTTGGCAAGTGGTGAAGATGTTCACGGTTCCTGTGTGGGATTGCATCGCCCTTCTGTGCACAGGGGCCAGTGAAGAGGAGCGGTTTCGCTTCGGGCTGTGCCCGAAACGACCGGCGCCGCGCGCGCCCCTGCGGGGCGCGCGCGGCGCCATCCCCAATCGGAGGGACCGCTTTTTTGAAAGCGGGTCAAACGGGCGGAAGCGCTCCCCGCCCGCGTTAGGGGGCGCCGTCAGCAGTTCGGGACGTTGACCGCGAGGCCGCCGAGCGAGGTTTCCTTGTATTTTTCGTGCATATCCGCCCCGGTCTGACGCATGGTTTCGATCACTGCATCCAGCGGCACAAAATGCTGCCCGTCGCCGCGCAGCGCGAGGGAGGCGGCCGAGACCGCCTTGATCGCGCCAAGGCCGTTGCGCTCGATACAAGGCACCTGCACAAGGCCCTTGACCGGGTCGCAGGTCATGCCGAGGTGATGCTCCAGCGCAATCTCGGCAGCGTTTTCCACTTGCTCCGGGGTGCCGCCCATCACGGCGCAGAGACCGGCGGCAGCCATCGCGGCGGCAGAGCCGACCTCGGCCTGACAGCCCGCCTCAGCCCCGGAAATCGAGGCGTTGTATTTCACCAGCCCGCCAATGGCGGCAGCGGTCAGCAGGAAATCCTCGATGTGTTTTTCGGACCCGCCCGGCACATGGTCAAGGTAGTAGCGCAGCACCGCCGGCAGCACGCCCGCTGCGCCATTGGTGGGCGCGGTGACCACTTGGCCGCCGGCGGCGTTTTCCTCGTTCACCGCCATGGCATAGACGCTCATCCAGTCGTTGATCGTATGCGGTGCGGTCAGATTCATGCCGCGCTCCGCCATCAGCGCGTCGTAAATACCCTTGGCGCGGCGGCGCACCTTGAGGCCGCCGGGCAGGATGCCGTCGCGCTCCAGCCCGCGGTTGATGCAGTCGTTCATCACTTGCCACAGGCGCTGGCTGCCCTTGGCGAGATTGTCGGCGCCGCCGCGCGAGATCTCGTTGGCGCGCTTCAAGCCTGCGATGGTGAGGCCGGAGGATTTTGCCATCTCCAGCATCTCGGCGGCGGATTTGAACGGGTAGGGCACCGGGGCGCCCTCGTCGGTTGCCTTGCCCTGTGCCAGCTCCTCCTCGGTGAGGACAAAACCGCCGCCGACGGAATAGAACACCTGCCGCAGGATGACGTCGCCCTGCGCGTCGGTGGCCATCAGGATCATACCATTGGCATGGCCGGGCAGGGCGTGGTCGTAGTCGAAGATCATATCGGCCTTGGGGTCGAACTTCAGCGTCCCGAGATCGTCGAGGGTGATCGTCTGCGTCTCGGCAATCGCGGCGAGGACGGCCTCTGCCTTGTCATTGTCATAGGTGTCGGGGCGAAACCCGGCGAGGCCGAGGATGGTGGCGCGGTCGGTGGCATGGCCAACGCCGGTGAAGGCGAGCGAGCCGTGCAGCGAAGCGCGCAGGCCGTGGAACTCGAAGGGGGAGGCGCGCATCATGTCGAGGAAGCGCGCAGCGGCGACCATCGGACCCATGGTATGCGAAGAGGAGGGGCCGATGCCGACCTTGAACATGTCGAAGACGGAGAGGAACATTTAGGTGGCTGATCCTTCTGGAGGGGTAGCGAATGTCGGTTTGGTAAAGGGGGTCGGGCCAAGGCCCTCGGCCGCCTGCGCGGCGCAGGTGCTGGCCCGGGTTTCGGCCCGGGCGCAGAGGGCATGGAGCCTTGGATAGGTGGTGAGGTCGAACCACCGGGCCTCGGGAAACTGCGCGTAAAGGCAGGTCCAGCGCAACAGGCAGGGCAGGTAGAGGTCAAGAAGCGTCGGTTGGTCCCCGCCTGCCAGCGCCGGGGTCTCAGCCAGCCCGGCCTCGATCATTGCCAGATCGCTCTGGAGCCGCTGGCGCAGGGTGGCGCGCAATTGCTCCTGGTGGGCGGGGTCCGGTCCGATGAATTTTTCCGGATAAAAGGTCTGGCGCAGGTCGATGTGGAAGGTGTTTGAGGTCCAGAACAGCCACTTGAGGAAGGGCGCGCGCAAGGGCTCCGCGGGGCTGGGCGCAAGGGCGCCGTGGCGGTCGGCCAGCCAGAGAAGAATGGCGGCGGTCTCGAACATCGCCCCATCGGGCGTGTCCAGAACCGGGATGGTGCCATTGGGGTTGCGCAGCAGATATTCCGGCGTTCTCAGCCCGCCCTTGCGGCGATCCACCAGCACCGTCTCATAGGCGAGGCCAAGCTCCTCCAGTGCCAGCCGGACGATCAGCGAGGCATTGTCGGGAGCATAGTGAAGGCGAAGCAGCGCTGTCATGGTCTGATCCTAGTCCGGCGCGGCGGAGCAAAAGCGTTTGATTGCGACGTTTCCGATAGGAAACGCGCAGTTGCACCCTAGGCCCTCTGCCTCGGAAGCCAAGCCCCCAGGTTGGAAAAATCGGGAAAAAGGCGCGCGGCATCGCGTGCTGCGTGAGCTGTGAACACTCGAAGCCCCTGGGAGAGGCTTCGCGGCGCGCATCGCGCCTGGAGAGAGGACGATGTAATGGCCATTGGGGATAATCCCTACTCGCAGCGCGAGGCGAATGCCCCTATAAGTCGCTTCAGAGCTGTGCGGGCCAGGAACCGGCGCACCAAGAGGCCCCAAGATCCGGAGACCACCCCCATGAGCGGAGATCTTTCCCCCATCGACAAGGCGAAATTCGTGGCGGCCCGGCGGGCGGCCGACATGGTCGAGGACGGGATGCGGGTCGGGCTGGGAACCGGCTCCACTTCCGCCTGGCTGGTGCGTTGCCTCGGCGAAATGGTGCGCGAGGAAGGGCTGCGCATGACCGGGGTGCCGACCTCGGCGCGTACCGCGCAACTGGCGCTCGAAGTGGGGCTCGAGGTGGTGACGCTGGAACAGGCGCGCTGGCTCGACCTCACCATTGACGGGGCGGATGAATTCGACCCCGACCTTAATCTGATCAAGGGGGGCGGCGGTGCGCTGCTGCAGGAAAAGATTGTCGCCGCCGCCTCGGACCGGATGGTGGTCATCGCCGATGTTGCCAAGGAAGTGGCGCGGCTCGGCGCCTTTCCCCTGCCCATCGAGGTGATTCCCTTTGGCTGGCCGGCGACGCAGATGCTGGTGGAAGAGACGCTGATCTCGATGGATGTGATGGGGCGCACGTCCACCCTCCGCATGAACGGGCCGCTGCCCTATGTGACCGACGAGGGCAACCATATCCTGGACCTGCATCTGACCCGCATCGGTCATCCCCGGCAATTGGCGCTGGTGCTGAACCAGATTCCGGGCGTCGTGGAGAACGGGCTCTTCATCGATATCTGCGATACGGTGGTGATCGGCTATGGCGATGGCCGCGTCGAGGTGCGCGACATCAACGAGGGAACGGTGGAGACGGACCGTATCGATTTTGTCGAGACCGAGAACCTGTTCGGCGATTTGGGTGATTGACGCCGACCGTGCGGGGGATGTCTCAAATGAAGCGACAAAATTAGGCAAATGGTCACTGTTATGGGTGCAAATGTCCCCTGAAGGACAAGCCAGTGCTTGTCTCAACAGAGGTGACAGATCATGAGCCACACGCAGGAAAATCTGAATGTAACCGCTAACAAGCTGGTCAACCAATTGGTCAGCGGCGCTGTAGCGCTGCACAAGGCGCAAGTGAAGGCTCAGGTGGACAGCATCCCGCGGGTGAAGCTCGGTCGCGAGAACCTTGCTGGGTGCAAGCTTCTGCTCGACCGGGAGGAGCTATTGACTGTTCTGCCCTCGGGCGGCGTGGTTGCCGAGCTCGGTGTCGATCAGGGGGGCTTCAGCGCGGCGATTCTGGGTCGCAATCAGCCCGAACAGTTGCATCTGGTCGATATCTGGGGAGATGCACGCTATAACGAGGGCAAGGCGCTTCAGGTGCGGGAGAGGTTCGCACCCGAACTGGCTTCGGGCCGGGTACAGATCACCCGAGCCCTCTCTCTGGAAGCGGCGGACCGCTTTGCCGACGAGAGTTTCGACTGGATCTACATCGACACCGACCACAGTTATGCTACCACCATTGCCGAGCTGCGAACCTGGGCACCCAAGGTCAAGCAGAACGGGTTTATTGCCGGCCACGATTACACGATGGGCAATTTTTCCATCGGTTACAAATACGGGGTGATCGAAGCGGTGGCGGAGTTCTGTGTCGAAGCCCGCTGGAAGCTGTCCTATCTGACCGCCGATTTCACCGAGAGCAACAGCTTCGCCATCAGCCGCATCGCGGATTGAGTGACCGGGACACCGGGGCAGGGGCAGGGGCAACCTGTCGCCCCGTCCCGTGTTTTCGGACCCTCTCGCAAGGCGCGCTCAGGAGGGCTGGCGCGCCTTTTGCCATTCCGGCAGCGGGAACAGATGGTCGTAGCCCCAGTTGAAGGCCAGCGCATAGACCATGTAGAAGAGCGCAAAGGACAGGTCCATCACGAAGGCCTGCCAGAGGCTCACCTCCAGGTACCAGGCGATGAAGGGCATCAGCACCAGCAAGAGCCCGCCTTCAAAAAGCACCGCGTGAAGGATCCGCAATGCCGAGGTCTTCAGCGTGGTGCCGCGCAGGCGCTTCAACACCGCGTCAAACCCGTAGTTGTAGGCAAAGTTCCAAAGCGTCGCGAGGGTGGCACTGACGAGGCTCACGAGGCCGATGTCGTGCATCGGAATGTGGAACACCACCGCGCCAAGGGGCACGATGAGCAGCAGCGCAAGGATTTCGAAACTCAGCGCGTGACGGATACGATCAAGGGGGGAGCGCATGGGCAACCTCAAACCGAAGGTTCGGGTCGTCCCGAAGGAAGGGCAGTAGGCGGGTCCGCATGACGCGCGCACCGGCGGGGTCGTCCCCGACCGCTGCAACATGAGACAGATGCCCTCCTGTTTCAAGGCCGCAGGCGAAAATAGTCGGACAGGCGGTCCTCTGGGGACGCCCGGGCCGTGCAGACGGGCGGGAAAGCGGTCACGCCCTCTTCACGCTTTTGCGAGCAAATGCTGCGCAAGTGTTTGAAAGGTCGCGCTGCGCCCCCACCTGCGAGACTGGCAATTCAAGGCGCGCTGTGGGATACCTCGCGCAAGACAGAATAAAGGGCGACGAATATGAGCTTTGACTATGATCTCTTTGTCATCGGCGGTGGCTCCGGTGGTGTGCGCGCCGCTCGGGTGGCGGCAGCCGGTGGGGCAAAGGTGGCTCTGGCCGAAGAGGATCGCTATGGCGGCACCTGCGTGATCCGGGGCTGCGTCCCGAAGAAGCTGATGGTCTTTGCCTCGGAATATTCCTCCATGATCGAGGATGGCCGCGCCTATGGCTGGGATCTGGAGAACAAGGGGTTCGACTGGTCCCACTTCAAGGGCAAGCTGCATGCGGAGTTGGACCGGCTGGAAGGCATCTATCGCAACCTGCTGAAAAACTCCGGGGTGGAGAGTTTCGACGCCCGCGCCAAACTGGCCGATGCCCATACGGTGGAGCTGTCGGATGGCACCCAAAAGACCGCCAAGCACATCCTGATCGCCACGGGGGGACGCCCCTTCGTGCCGCAATTCCCCGGCTCGGACCTGGCGATCACCTCGAACGAGATGTTCCATCTGGAAACACTGCCCGAGAGCATCCTGATCGTCGGCGGCGGCTATATCGCCTCGGAATTTGCCGGCATCATGAACGGGCTCGGGGTCAAGACCACGCAATACTATCGCGGGGCGCAGATCCTGCGCGGCTTTGACGACGAGGCGCGCGGTCTGGTGGCGCAGGAGATGATCCAGTCCGGCATCGATCTCAAGCTCGGCACCAATGTGCTGGAGATGCGCCGCGAGGGCGACAAGATCTGGGTCAAGGCCACCAATGGCGACGAGAACCTGTTCGATCACGTCATGTTCGCCACCGGACGCAAGGCCAATGCCGATGACCTCGGGCTCGAGGCGCTGTGCATCGAACGCGGCAAGGGCGGCGAGATCAAGGTCGACCAGTACAGCCAGACGGCGGTGCCCTCGGTCTATGCCATCGGCGATGTGACCGACCGGGTGAACCTCACCCCGGTGGCGATCCGCGAGGGCATGGCCTTTGTCGAAACCGTGTTCAACGGCAACCCGACCAGCCCCGATCACGAGCTGATCCCGACCGCGATCTTCACCCAGCCGGAAATGGGCACCATCGGCCTTTCCGAGGAAGAGGCGGCCGAGCAGGAGACCATCGAGGTCTATGCCACCTCCTTCAAGCCGATGCAGCAGAGCTTTGCCGGCCGCGCCCAACGGGTGCTGATGAAGCTGATCGTGAGCCAGGCCACGCGCAAGGTGCTCGGGTGTCATATTGTCGCGCCCGGTGCTGGCGAGATGATCCAGCTTGCGGGGATCGCGGTGAAGATGGGCGCGACCAAGGAAGATTTCGACCGCACTGTTGCGGTTCACCCCACCATGTCGGAAGAATTGGTGACCCTCAAGACCCCGGTCCGGGTGGTCTGACCGAGAGGCGTTTTACGCAGCGCGGAGCTTGAATTTCCGCGCCGTGATCACAGGTTAGAGAACAATATCCGCCGGGATGTGCGGAGAAGAATGGATAGGAGACTTATGGCTGGGAACACAGGTGGCCCCTGGGGGGGCGGCGGATCCGGCGGTGGCGGAGGCAACCGGGGGAACAATGGTGGCGGAGGCGGCGGTCGTCGTCCCGACGACAACCAGATCCCGGAGATCGACGAGCTGGTGAAGAAGGGCCAGGAGCAACTGCGGGTCCTGATGGGCGGCCGCGGCGGTGGCAAGGGGCCCGCGGGCGGCGGCTCCGGCGGCAGCGGCGGCCCGCTGTTCACCAAGAGCGGCGTGGCCATTGGCGCCATTATTGCGGCGGGTCTCTGGACCTATGCAAGTTTCTACACCGTGAAGACGGAAGAGAAGTCGGTGGAACTGTTCCTCGGAGAATTCTCCGCTGTGGGCGAACCGGGTCTCAACTTCGCGCCTTGGCCGTTGATCACCTACGAGGTGGTGCCGGTCAGCGTGGAACAGACCGAAACCATCGGTTCGGGGGCCCGCGGCTCCGAGGCGGGGCTGATGCTCACCGGCGATGAGAATATCATCGACGTCGATTTCCAAGTCGTGTGGAACATCAACGAGCCGGACAAGTATCTGTTCAACCTGCGCGACCCCAAGGCGACGATCCAGGCGGTGGCGGAATCGGCCATGCGCGAGATCATCGCCCAGTCCGAACTGGCACCGATCCTGAACCGCGATCGCGGTCTTATCTCGCAGCGGCTCGAAGAGCTGATCCAATCCACCCTCGACAGCTATGATGCGGGTGTGAACATCGTGCGGATCAACTTTGACGGGGCCGATCCGCCAGAGCCGGTGAAGGACGCCTTCCGCGAGGTGCAATCCGCCGGTCAGGAACGCGACCGTCTGGAGAAACAGGCCGATGCCTATGCCAACCGCAAGCTCGCGGGGGCACGGGGTCAGGCTGCCCAGACACTGGAAGAGGCCGAAGCCTATCGCGCCCAGGTGGTGAACCAGGCGCAGGGTGAGGCGAGCCGCTTTACCGCGGTGCTGGCGGAATACGAAAAAGCCCCCGAGGTGACCCGCAAGCGTCTTTATCTGGAAACGATGGAGGACGTGCTGAGCCGCGTCGACAAGATCATTCTCGACGATACCAACGGCGAGGGAACTGGGCAGGGTATCGTGCCCTACCTGCCGCTCAATGAAATCCGTCGCTCGGGAGGGGACAACTGATGAACCGCTCTGTCATTCTTCTCGGCATTCTGGGCGTTCTCGGCCTGGGCGTGCTTTCGTCGATCTTCATCGTCGACGAGCGGGAAAAGGCGCTGGTGATGCGCTTTGGCCGTGTGGTCAACGTACAGGAAGCCCCGGGTCTTGCCTTCAAACTGCCCTTCATCGATGAGGTGGTGAAATACGACGACCGTATCCTCAGCCTTGAGGTCGGCCCGCTCGAGGTCACCCCGCTGGATGATCGCCGTCTGGTCGTCGATGCCTTTGCCCGCTATCGCATCACCGATGTTCGTCGCTTCCGCGAGGCCGTCGGCGTGGGCAATGTCGCCGCCGCCGAGAGCCGTCTCGACAATATCATGCGTGACCAGACCCGCGAGGTGCTTGGTCAGGTCTCTTCGAACGACATCCTCTCCTCGGACCGGGCCGCGCTGATGCTGCGGATTCGCAACGGGGCCATCACCCAGGCGCGGGCGCTGGGTCTCGAGGTGATCGACGTGCGTCTGAAACGCACCGATCTGCCGCAGGCCAACCTCGACGCCACCTTTGCCCGGATGCGGGCCGAACGGGAACGCGAGGCTGCCGACGAGATCGCACGTGGTGAGGAAGCCGCGCAGCGGGTGCGTGCACAGGCCGACCGGACCGAGGTGGAGCTGGTCTCCGAGGCGGAACGTGAGGCGGAAGTCATACGCGGTGAGGCCGATGCCGAACGCAACCGTGTCTTTGCCGAGGCCTATGGCCGCGACCCGGAATTCTTTGAATTCTACCGCAGCCTCAACGCCTATGCCAAATCGCTGCAAGCCGGCAACTCTTCGTTGGTGCTGTCGCCGGACAACGAGTTCTTCAACTACCTGAAGTCTTCCGACGGCGCCCGCGCGGCTGCCGAGTAAACCGCACCGGTGTGAAATGTTACAAAAGGCCGTGCCCGCCGGGTGCGGCCTTTTGCTTTTTCTGCTAGGATCGAGGCAGGTCTCACGCATCTGTGCGCGGGGAAGGCGCATGACAGGGCCCAAGAGGCCGTCTGTAGGCGGTGTTTCGCCTGTGGCCTGCAGGCCGCAGTCGCGAAAGCTTCACTGGCTTTCACGTCGAATTGAGGTGACCTTTACCCCCATTGCGGCCTCTGGCTCAGCCATTACATTGAGGCCACCGATGTCCCGCCCCAGGCAAGTGCTCCACATTCCGGTGGCCAGCCACTTGAGGCACGGGTTGCCCGGTTTCCCCTTTTCCCGAGGGGCCGGGAGAGACAGAGTTGACAGGCCAATTCGAAGGAGTATGTCCGTGCATTCCATCACCCATTTCAAGGCGCAAAGCCGCAGCGGGTTTGAACCCGGCTGGCGATTGTTCTGGATCACCGTGCTCGGCACGGTGCTTCTGGTGGTGCAATCCCTTGCCGCCGCCGCGCGTCCCGAGAGCCTTGCGCCGCTGGCCGAGCAGGTCAGCCCGGCCGTGGTGAACATCACCACTTCAACCGTGGTCGAGGGGCGTACCGGCCCGCAGGGCATCGTGCCCGAAGGCTCGCCGTTCGAGGATTTCTTCCGCGAGTTCCAGGATCGCAATGGCGGTGAAAGCCGCCCGCGCCGCTCTTCCGCGCTGGGCTCCGGCTTCGTGATTTCCGAGGATGGCTATATCGTCACCAACAATCACGTGATCGAAGGGGCAGACGAGATCGAGATCGAGTTCTTCCCCGGCGACGGCCAGCCTGCCGATCTGCTGCCGGCGACCGTGGTGGGCACCGATCCCAATACCGATATCGCTCTGTTGAAGGTCGAGGCGCCGATGCCGCTGAAATTCGTCAAGTTCGGCGACAGTGACAAGGCGCGCGTCGGTGACTGGGTGGTGGCGATGGGCAACCCGCTGGGGCAGGGGTTCTCGGTTTCGGCCGGGATTGTCTCGGCCCGCAACCGGGCGCTTTCGGGCACCTATGACGATTACATCCAGACTGATGCCGCCATCAACCGCGGCAACTCCGGTGGACCGCTGTTCAACATGGATGGCGATGTCGTCGGCGTGAACACCGCGATCCTCTCCCCGAATGGCGGCTCCATCGGCATCGGTTTCTCCATGGCCTCCAATGTGGTGACCAAGGTTGTCGCCCAGCTGAAGGAATTCGGCGAGACCCGCCGCGGCTGGCTGGGTGTGCGGATCCAGGACGTGACCGACGATCTGGCCGAGGCGATTGGCCTGGCCAAGGATGAAGGCGTGCTGATCACCGATGTGCCCGAAGGCCCCGCCAAGGAGGCCGGGATGCTGGCGCGCGACGTGATCATGAGCTTTGACGGTTTTGAGGTGAAGGACACCCGCGACCTCGTGCGACGCGTTGGCGATACCGAAGTCGGCAAGACGGTGCGTGTTGTGGTGTTCCGCGATGGCAAGACCGAGACCCTGAAGGTGACCCTGGGCCGCCGTGAGGATTCGGTGGACGGTGGCAGCTCGACCGCACCCGGCGACGAGAGCGCCCCGGATCAGAGCGAGAAGGAATTCCTCGGTCTCACCGTGGGGCCGGTTCAGGACAGCATGCGCGAGGAACTGGGGCTGGAACCCGGCACCTCCGGCCTTGTGGTCCTGTCGGTCAATGAGACCTCCGCTGCCTGGGAGAAGGGTCTGCGCGCCGGTGATGTGATCACCGAGGCAGGGCAGACCAAGATCACCTCGATCGCCGATCTGGAGGCGCAGATCGATGCGGCCAAGGAAGCCGGGCGCAAGAGCCTGTTCCTGATGGTGCGTCGCGCGGGCGAGCCGCGTTTCGTGGCGCTGAACCTCGACGAATAAGCCAGTGTCTCCACCAGGAGCGAGGCGAGAGGCCGGACCTTCGGGTCCGGCCTTTTCCGTTTCGCACCGGCGGGCGAGACAGGGGGCCCAGACACCAAGAGAGCCATGTGTCGGGCGGACACATGGCTCCTGATGGGACGGACGATCATTGGGATGGATAGGAGAATGATCGCCTTGGGTTGCTTATGACAGTTCCAGGGCGCAGGGGATGTGAAGCAGGTCACACAAGGGTGATTTTCCGTGTGATTTTCCCTAGAAATTTCTCCCGCTTTCCCGGCGTGGGGAAAATCCCGATGCCGCCCGTCAGATGCCCTCGGGATCCGCCAGCACCGCAAGACCGCCGCGGTCCTTCAACTGCAAGCCGCCGCGGTTGATTTCGATCAGCCCGGCCTTGCGCCAGTTCGACAGGGTCTTGGAGACCGCCTCGCGGGTGGCACCGACAAATTCCGCCAGTTCCGACTGCGACAGGCTCAGGTGGCCATTGCCGTCGGCTGGGGTGAGGTAGAGGAGCTTGCGTGCCAGCCGCACCGGCATCGGCAGGAAGACCTGTTCGTTGAGCTGGGTGTTCATCCAGCGCATCCGCTGGCCGGCCAGTTTCAGCATGTCTCCTGCCAGTTCGGGGTGTTTGGTCAGTTGCGCCAGCACATCGCGATGCCGCAGGCGGCGCAGATGGCTCGGCTCCACCGCAGTGGCGGTGGCGGTGCGCTCGCCGGGGTCGAACATGGCAATCTCGCCAAAGATCGCACCGGGGCGCATCATGTCCAGCGAGAGCTTGCGCCCCGCCGCCGAGAGGGTGGAAATCTCCAGCGCGCCTGAAATGATGGCGTAAAGCGCATCACCCTCGTCGCCGCGTTCAAACAGCACCTCGCCGGTGTCCAGATGCACATCGGTGGCCTGGCTGTCCAGCATCGCACGCAAACGCTCCGAGGCTCCGGACAGGAAGCTCGAGGCAGGAAGCGGGGCGGGGGCCGGGATCGGGGCCATCGGTATCTTGTCCTTTTGGGGCGTGTGGGGCCTGACACAGGCCGCGACAGTGATGTTTTTTTGGGCGCAGACTTTTTCTAGGCGCAGGTGGGGGGCGGCGCAAGCGCGGGGATCATTTGTGGAATGCTTGCGGTGCCAAATTATCGCCCTCTCTCCGGGATCTGCCTGAGGATCGGGCGCATCGCCGCGCAATCGAACCGGGGGAGCGCCGGGCGGAGGGGCAGCAATTGTTGCGTCGCAGGAGGGCGGTTCAGTCCGGCAGGACGACCGCGCTGAGGCCGAGACCGCGGGCTGCCTCCAGCGACAGGGTGGTGCTGTTGATGCCGAGGGGGGCCTGATAGCGGCGGATCGCGGCGCGGGTCTCTGGTGTGAGGCTGCCGGTGATCGGCCCTGTGTAGAGGTCGCGCGCCGCCAGTGCCCGTTGCAGCGAGGCGAGATATTCCGACGTTTGGACCGAGGGGCAGGGGATCTCGAAGAATCGTTCTTCTCGCGGGCGCAGGATTTCCTGCCGGGTTTCGCTGGCAAAAACCGCAGGCTCCAGCACCCGGCCGTCGACGGACTTCACCGGGGGCGACACCATTACCTGCTCGGTGATTGTTTCCACCCGGGCGGGGATGATCACCGCATCCCAACAGGTTCCGGGCGGGGCGCCGGGCGGGGCTGGGCGCCCGACCCCCTCGAAAGGCGGGGCGGCGGAACAGGCGGCAAGTCCTGCGGCCAGGGTTAAGGCAAGCAGCGCGTGGCAAACCTGCATGGGGGGTATGCGCCGCGCAGTCCGATCCCGGATCGGTCTGGGAGAAGGCGCAGGGAAGTCCGCAGGGAACGAGGGCTGTGACAGCGACGGCGGCATGTGCTCTGATCGATCCCTCGGGTAAGGTCCTGTCCGGAATCCTTTGAAAAGCCCCGGTTTCCGCGGATGCTAGCCCATATCCTGCGGCGGCGCAAAGGCTGGATCGCCGCTGCGGCCCTGTTCCGCAAGGAGGAGGTCGAGCATATGGGAGATATCCTCCACCTCCTCGGCGATGACATGGGTGACGCCATCGCCGCGTTGCAGCGTCCCGGTCACCCGCAGCAGTCGGCCGGCGATGACCGCACGGCGAAACCGTTCGTAGATCTTGCGCCAGACGATCACATTGACCACGCCGGTCTCATCCTCGAGCGTGACGAAGATCACCCCCTTGGCGGTGCCGGGACGCTGGCGCAGGATCACCAGCCCGGCGACCGAGACGCGGGCGTTGGCGGGCGGATGGTCGAGCCAACCTGCGGGCAGGCAGGCCGGTGGGCGGGGCCAGGGACGGGCGGGCGTGTTGGCGAGCGTTTTGGGCCCAGAGCTGGTGAGGATATGCATGTGAACAAATATAGAACATGCCCTGCGGCGGAGCAAGCGACGTGCGCCATGTCGCAAATGGGGCTGGAACGGTGCAGAGGGTGAAGCTACACGTGTTATCGAGTACCGAGACAAGGGAAGACGGAAACATGGCAAAAATCACCTACATCGAGCACAACGGCACAGAGCATGTGGTCGAGGTCGCCAGCGGGCTGACCGTGATGGAGGGCGCGCGCGACAACAATATTCCGGGCATCGAGGCCGATTGTGGCGGCGCCTGCGCCTGCTCGACCTGCCATGTCTACATTGCGCCGGACTGGGTCGAGAAACTGCCTGCCATGGATGCAATGGAAGAAGACATGCTGGATTTCGCCTTTGAGCCCGATCCGGCCCGCTCGCGCCTGACCTGCCAGTTGAAGGTAACCGACGCGCTGGACGGTCTGGTGGTGCATATGCCAGAAAAGCAGATCTGATGCCGCAGAGGGGCCGAGCGCGGCGTCATCCGGCGCGCGTAAGGCCCCGTCTTGCGCGCCGCGCGGGGCTGGCGGCGTGTCTGGCGCTGGCCGGGCTGGCGCTTGCCGCGCCGGTTGCCGCTGGGGAACATTGGCGTATCGTGCGGGCCAGCTTTGCCGAGCCGACGACGCGCTATGTCCATGGCGTGCTGGGTGACGACGTGGAATACACCCGCCTGCTGATCGAGGTGGACAATGCCATGGCCGTTCCGAAGGCCGTGATGAAAAGTGGTTTCTCCACGATCGACCTGCCACTGACCCGCGTGTTCGAGGACATCGCCCCGCGCCTCTGGGATGTGACCGGCGATGGCCATCCCGAAGTCGTGGTGGTCGAGACGGACATGGAACTGGGGGCGCAACTGGCGATCTACGACGCCCGTGGCACAAAGATCGCAGCGACGCCCCACATCGGGCAGCCTCATCGGTGGTTGGCGCCGATTGGCGCGGCGGATCTGGATGGCGATGGCCAGATCGAGATCGCCTATATCGACCGTCCCCATCTGGCCAAGACCCTGCGGATCTGGCGCTTTCATCGCGGCAAGCTGGAAGAGGTCGCCACCGCAGACGGCCTCACCAACCACCGGATCGGCGAAGGGTTTATCACTTCGGGCCTGCGCGACTGCGGGCAAGGGGTGGAGATCCTCACGGTGGATGCGGATTGGATGCGGGTCATGGCCTCTCTGCTGCGCGAAGGCGCGATCGAGAGCCGCGACCTAGGCCCCTATGATCCGCAATTGGGGCTAGACCCGGCCCTGTCCTGCGCGCGTCCCTAGGGGCGCGTTGCTGTCTCACCCGCCGCCAAAGGTGCGCAGCAGCACCGCAACAATTGCCGAATCCGCCAAACTCGCCTAGGGCGCGGCGCATGACACAGCGCCAAATCACCAGTATCGCGACCGCTATCGTGGTCTTTACCGGCACCCTCTGGGGCTTTTACTGGCTGCCCGTGCGGGGGCTGGAGGCCAGCGGCCTGCCCGGACCCTGGGGCACGGTGGCGATCACCCTTGCCGCCGTGCTGGTGCTGGCCCCCTTGGCGCTGCGCCGACGCGCGGCCCTGCGGCAGGCCGATCCTGTGGCGCTGGGGGCGATCCTGTTGGGCGGTGCGGCCTTTGCCCTTTATTCCGTGGGGTTTGTCTATGGGCGGGTGGCGCTGATCATCCTCCTTTATTTCCTCACCCCGGTCTGGAGCACGCTGATCGGACGCTACCTGATGGGCTGGCACACGCCGCGCCTGCGGGTGGTGGCGATTTTGGTGGGTCTGCTGGGCCTTGGCGTGATGTTGAGCGCCGAGGGCGACCTGCCACTGCCGCGCGGCTTGGGCGAATGGATGGCGCTGATCGCGGGCCTTCTGTGGTCCTTCGCCACCACTGGCATGCGCAGCCGGGCCGAGCTGCCGCCGCTGGTCGCGGCTTTTGTCTTTGCCATCGGAGCGGCGCTGTTGGCCTTCAGCACCGCGCTCTGGCTGGAGCCCTGGCGCGGGCTGTCCGGCGCTTGGGCGCCGACCCTTGGCCTCGCCTTTGTCACCGGAGCGCTCTGGTGGGGGGCGTCCATTGCCAGCCTGATGTGGGCCACGGTACGGCTGGAGCCCGCCCGCGTCGGCATACTGTTGATGAGCGAAGTGATCGTGGGCGCAGGCTCTGCCGCGCTTTTGGCGGGCGAACACCTGCACCCGCTGGAGATCGCGGGCGGCGCTCTGGTGATCCTCGCGGGCGCGCTGGAAGTCTGGCCGACGGGCGCGGGGCACGGGGCGCCGGAGGAGGTATAGGGGGGGCAGCTGTTGAGATGGGCAGAAAGGTGACTGATTTTTGCCTTTGAAAATCAGGGCTGATTGTCTGCTATGCGGGTTTTTCTGCCGTCGATTGAAAGTGCGCTAATGTCCGGTTTAACCAACCGTTTGAAACCCACCAGCGGTGAAATTCGGAATAACTCAGGTATTGCTCGTCTTATCGAAACGACGCTTTGAAACAGAAATATCATAGCTATCTGTTTCCATCCGCAGGCCTTTGAACCAATAGAAACTACCCCATTTAAAAAGGAGATTCAGAGCCTGATAGCCCTTGTCAGAGTTGGGGAAAAGGATGTCCAACAACAGAAAAAGTACGCTGCCGAAAATGAAAAACGGTAGGCCAACGGTTAGTGATAATGCTAGCCTTATAGCCACTGAAATTAAGTACATCATATATCTGGTCTTTCCCAAGCAAGAGTGGTTCAGAGTATGTTGCCGTCCGAGTCGCCCTTTGGCAATGCCTTTCGAACTAAGGTTCCTTCCGAAGTAGCGCAGGTCTCAGAGGGTGAGCATTTAGAATACTGACATATGTGTTTGCAGATGCATGTCATTCCACAAACCGCTAGATCTAGTCGCTGGCGGCAAGACATTCGGAACCACTGAATGCTCTTGCGCTATAGACCTTCGACAAAATTCCTTTTGATTTTGTCATGTTTCTGCAAGCACGGCGAGAAGAGCAGACACTCGTGAATTGTACAACATCTGGTACTCTGGGCGCGAAGCAAACACGCGACGCCTGTCCCCCAAGACAAACGCCCCCTAAATCTCCCGTTGCATCGTCAAGGACGTGGGCCGGTCAAACCCCAGATGGGCGGTCGCGTCGGTTTGCGTAAAGCCGAGCGCGCGGAAGGTGGCTTGGTTCTCGGTCAGCTCGACCCGCACTTGCAGCTCGAGGGCCTTGAGGCCCCGCACCGCCGCGCGCTTTGCGGCGAGGTCGATCAGCACACGAGCCAGACCCGTGCCGCGCTGTGCCGCATCAACCGAGAGTTTACCGATATAGAACGCATCGGCCTTGGGCGTCAGCACCACGCAGGCCACCACGGGCGCACCAATCGCCCAGATCTCGCCATTCGTGGCCGCAGCGGCCAGATCCGCGACGGTCAGCCGGTGCATGGAAGAGGGCGGGTCAATCCGCCCCTCCATATAGGCAAAGCTGCGCCGGATCAGGTCGAGCACCTCGGGCAGTTGCGCACTGTCGGGGGCGATCTGAACCGGCGTCAGGTTCATCTTCGGATCACAGCGCGCGCCAGCCGATGTCGCGGCGGACAAAGCCCTCGGGCCAGTCGATCTGATCCACCATCGCATAGGCGCGGTCGCGGGCCTCTTGCAAACTGTCGCCGCGCGCGGTGACGTTCAGCACCCGACCGCCAGTGGCGAGGATCTTGTCGCCCTCAGCCTTGGTGCCGGCGTGGAAGACCATGTTCATGCTGTCCTCGGGCAGGGCGGCGAGGCCCTTGATCTCGGTGCCCTTCTGGTAGTCGCCGGGATAGCCATTGGCCGCCATCACCACGGTGATCGCATGGTCGTCGGCCCAGTTCACCCGCGCCTCGGACAGGCGCCCTTCGGCGGCGGCCTGCATCAGGTCGAGCGCTTGTGCGCCAAGGCGCATCATCAGCACCTGACACTCCGGATCGCCAAAACGCACGTTGTATTCCACCAGACGCGGCTCACCGTCCTTGATCATCAGACCGGCGTAGAGCACGCCCTGATAGGGCATGCCGCGCTCTGCCATCACCCGCATTGTGGGCTTCACGATCTCTTCCAGCGCCTTGGCTTCGATCTCGGCACTCAGGACCGGAGCAGGGGAGTAAGCGCCCATGCCGCCGGTATTGGGGCCAGTGTCGCCTTCGCCAACGCGCTTGTGGTCCTGCGCGGTGCCGATGGACAGGATTTCCTCGCCATCACAGAGCACAAAGAGCGACGCTTCCTCACCTTCCATAAATTCTTCGATGACGACCTCGGCCCCCGCGCCACCAAAGGCGCCGCCGAACATATCGTCGATGGCATCGAGCGCGGTTTGCTCGTCCATCGCCACGATCACGCCCTTGCCGGCCGCAAGGCCATCGGCTTTGACCACGATCGGCGCGCCATTGGCGCGCACATGGGCCTTGGCGGCCTCCGCATCGGTGAAATGGCCATAGCCTGCGGTGGGGGCTTTGGCTGCGTCGCAGATTTCCTTGGTAAAGCTCTTCGAGGCCTCAAGCCGCGCCGCCGCCTCGGAAGGGCCAAAGACCAACAGACCCGCCTCGCGCAGACGATCCGCCACCCCGGCGGCCAGGGGCGCCTCGGGGCCGACGATCACAAAGTCGATGGCATTTTCCTCGGCAAAGGTGGCCACGGCGCCGCCATCCTCAGCGTTGAGCGCGGCACATTCGGCGATCTGCGCGATGCCGGCATTGCCCGGCGCTACCACCAGACGGTCGCATTTCGGGTTCTGCATCACGGCCCAAGCCAACGCATGTTCACGTCCGCCGCTCCCAAGGATAAGGATATTCATGCCGCCATTCTCCGATCTGCTTGGCCTTCGTTGCCGCGCGTTCTATGCTGGGTGCGCCATGAAAACAAGAACGCCTGCGCGCGTGGTGCGCGGTGAGAGCAGTCAAATCCAAAGTCAAATCCAAAGAGTGTCCGATGTCTGACCTTCTCGACGATCCCATGCCGGGGCAAAACGCGCCCGAATTCACCGTGTCCGAGATCTCCGGCGAGGTGAAGCGCACGCTCGAGGGCACCTTTGGCCGCATCCGGGTCAAGGGCGAGGTGGGCCGGGTGTTCAAGGCGCGCTCCGGGCATTTGTACTATGATATCAAGGACGACCGCTCTGTTCTGGCCTGCACCACCTGGAAGGGGCAGATCCCCCACCTCGCCGTGGTGCCGGAAGAGGGGCTGGAGGTGGTGGTGACTGGCCGCCTCACTGCCTTTGGGGCGCAGTCCAAATACAATATGACCGTCGAGGAGGTCGCGGTCGCAGGCCAGGGCGCGCTGATGGCGCTCTTGGAAAAACGCAAGGCGCAGCTCGCCGCCGAGGGGCTGTTCGCGCCCGAGCGCAAGAAACCACTGCCCTATCTGCCGCAGATCATTGGCGTGGTGACCTCGCCCTCGGGGGCGGTGATCCGCGACATTCTGCACCGGTTGCGGGATCGTTTCCCGCGCAAGGTGCTGGTCTGGCCGGTCGCGGTGCAGGGCGTGAACTGCGCCCCGGAGGTGGCTCGCGCCATCGAGGGCTTCAATCGCCTGACACCGGGCGGCGCGCTGCCCAGGCCGGATCTGATCATTGTTGCGCGGGGCGGCGGCTCGATCGAGGACCTCTGGGGCTTTAACGAAGAAATCGTGGCCCGTGCCGCCGCCAGCAGCCAGATCCCGCTGATCTCTGCCGTGGGGCATGAGACGGACACCACCCTGATCGACTATGTCTCCGACCTGCGCGCACCGACCCCCACGGCGGCGGCGGAACATGCGGTGCCGGTGCGGCTGGATCTCTTGGCCTGGGTCGAAGGGCAGGGCGGTCGCATGACCCATGCCACCGCCCGCGCGGTGCAGTTGCGCCGCCAGCGCCTCGGCGATCTGGCGCGAGCGCTGCCGCGCCCGGATACGCTTCTGGAGACCCCGCGCCAAAGGCTCGACCGGGTCTCCGACCGGCTGCCCAATGCGCTGATCGCGGGGGTGCAACGGCGCAAACTGACCTTAAGCGAGCGCGCCGCCAGCCTGCGCCCCGCCACCCTGCGCAGCCTTGTCGAAGGGCGCAAGGACCGGCTGAAGAACCTGTCTTCCCGTCTCAGTCTGCGTCCCATCGCTCAGGAAACGGAGCGTAAGCGAAAGGCGCTAGATCAACTGTCCCAGCGCCTGAACGCGGCGCAAAACCTGCGAATCCAGCGCCACAGCGATCGGTTGAATGCCACCGGACGCCAGCTCGATATCCTCAGCTACAAGGCAACACTGGCGCGCGGCTATGCGGTGGTGCGAGATGGCACAACGCTCATCACCAACACAAAGGCCGCCAAAGGCGCCGAATCCCTGTCGATCGAATTTGCTGATGGTACTGTCACCCTTGGGCCAGATACTCCCAAAAGCACGCCTGCCAAACCCATATCCCCCAAGTCGGCACAGGGCCCGGGCGAACAAGGCTCGCTCTTCTGAGCCTCTTCATCTTCTTCCAAATATCCCGGAGCGCGAGGCAGAGCCTCGCATCCGGACCTCGCCTCACACACCCACCTCGGGCCCAAGGCAGAGCATTTCCTCCTGCGGCGACGCCTGTTCGGTCAGGGTCAGCGGCGGGCCGTCTCGATCAATGCTGACGCTCAGGCCCTCGCCGGTGATCTGATAGGTCCAGCATTGTGCCGCTTCCCGACCTTCGTAGATAAAGCAGATCTCCGGCCCATTTGCGCTGTTCTGCGCATACCATTCACCCTCGACACAGCGGCCATCCAGAAAGGACCAGATCACCCGCTGGCTGGGGAGGTAGCGCTCGGCCCCGTAGGGGGCACCGTTCCAGTCAAAGTGAATGGTGCGACCCTGCGTGTAGCTGTCGAACTCCCGCGCATCAGCGGCAAGCAGCGGCAGGGGGGCGGCGAGAAGGCATAAGCCGAGCGGGAGGAGAAACCTGTGGATCATACACCTATCCTGCCCGAGCCTTGCCGCCGCGCCAAGGCCCTGGTGGGCCGTGCCCGGCGGATCGGCGGGGTTGCGCAGGGTCAGCTTTGACCACAGGCCCTCCGCCGGGGCATCCTGACAAAAAGGCTGGAGGGATGAGGATTGGGGACGGCATTGGACCTGACAGGGAGCCAGATGCTGGGGCTCGCCGTGGCGGCGCTCTGCGCGGGGGCCTATTTGGGTCGGGTGCACAGGCAGCCGAGCCTCGTGCGGTCCATGCTGAAACTTGCCTCGGTAGCGGTGCTGGCGGCACTGGCGGCAGGCCATGCCCCCGGTCTGTCGCTGGCACTTGCAGTCTCGGCACTGGGCGATCTGGCTTTGTCGCGACCGGGAGAACGGGCCTTTCTCGTCGGAGTGCTGGCCTTCGCGGTGGCACATTGTGTCTATGTGGTTCTCTTCCTCGGGTTGCCTGGGGCGGATCTTCTGAACCTCCTCGTCGCGCCACGGCTTTGGTATTTTCTGGGTCTGTCGGCACTTGCGGCCCTGGTCGCGCGGATGTTGTTTCGGCACGCGGGCGCCCTGCGCTGGGCGGTTCTGGCCTATGTGCCCTTGATCCTCGCGATGACCCTGGCGGCTTTGGCGCAGGCGCGACCCGCGCTCTGGCTCGGCGCGACGATGTTCCTGAGCTCCGATCTGATCCTTGCGGTCGAGCGGTTTCTCCTTGCTCCGTCAAGCGGCTGGCGCAGGGCCAGCGCGCCTGCGATCTGGCTTCTTTACTGGGGGGCGCAGCTGGTGTTTTTTCTCGCCCTTGCCACCTGAATTTCCCGCATTGCACTTTGCAACCCCCGCCAAACCACATTAGGTGAAGGTCAAACGACCCTGCGGAGACCCAGATGGCGCTTTTTTCCAAGCTGAAGGACCGGTTGCTGAAATCCTCCTCCCGGCTCAGCCGCGAGGTGGATGCGATTGTGGAGGAGGGGGCAACGACTGCAGCCCCTGCCGAGCCGTCTTCGGTGGCAGGGGCGTCGACCCCGGCACCCGCCGCCCCCCCCGCGTCCGCCCCTGCAGCGCCGGCGGAGGTGTCCAGACCGGGCCTTCTCGGGCGGCTCATGGGCCGCAGTGCCCCTGCCGAGCCGCGCCGGGTGCTCGACGACGAGATGCTCGAAAGCCTCGAGGAAATGCTGATCGCCTCCGACATGGGGGTGGATACGGCGCTGCGGGTAACCTCGAACATCTCCGAAGGTCGGATGGGTCGCAGGGTCTCGGGGCGCGAGATCCGCGAGTTGCTGGCGCAGGAGATCGCCCGGGTGATGGAACCGGTGGCAAAGCCCCTGCCGATCTATGCCACAAAGCCGCAGGTGGTGCTGGTGGTCGGGGTCAATGGCTCCGGCAAGACCACCACTATCGGCAAGCTCGCCAGCCAGTTCCGTGCCGCCGGCAAATCGGTGGTGATCGCCGCCGGTGACACCTTCCGTGCTGCCGCCGTCGAACAGTTGCAGGTCTGGGGCGACCGCGCCGGGGTGCCGGTGCTGACTGCGCCCGAGGGCTCCGATCCGGCCAGCCTGGCCTTTGATGCGATGACCAAGGCCGAGGCGGAGGGGGCCGACCTTCTGATGATCGACACCGCCGGGCGTTTGCAGAACCGGACCGACCTGATGGAGGAATTGGCCAAGATCGTCCGGGTGATCCGCAAGAAGGACCCGAATGCGCCGCACAACACGCTGCTGGTGCTCGATGCCACCACGGGTCAGAACGCGCTCAGCCAGGTGGAGACCTTCCGCCAGCTTGCCGATGTCTCCGGCCTCGTGATGACCAAGCTCGACGGCACCGCCAAGGGCGGTGTGCTGGTGGCTCTGGCCGACAAGTTTGGCCTGCCGATCCATGCCATCGGCGTCGGCGAGCAGATCGACGACCTCGCTCCCTTTGATCCCGAGGAATTTGCCGCCGCCCTCACCGGGCTCGAGACCTGAGCGGGCGCGGTCGGCACGAGGCTGTCACCGATGCGAGAGCAGCAATCGCTCCACATGGCGCAGGACAAAGAGCACCGTGAGCACGAGACCGGTGGCCAGACAGGCCAGCGGCATCTGTCCGGCGCCGCAGCCAAGGCCGATGGCCCCGGCCAGCCAGAGCGAGGCGCCGGTGGTGACATTGCGCACCCGGTCGCCGGAGGTGAAGATCAAGCCGGCGGCCAGGAAGGCGACGCCTGCTGTCACCGCCTCGATCATGCGCAGCGGGTCATTGCGTTGCGCCTCGGCGCCGAAATCCAGCGCCGCGATCTCGCGCCCGAGGATGATGAAGAGACAGGCGGCAACGGATACCAGGATATGGGTCTTGAGCCCGGCCGGTTTGCCCAGCATTTCACGTTCCGCCCCGATCAGCGCGGCCAGGAGCGAGGCCGCAAGAAGGCGCACGAAGGCCACCGGCGCCGGCACGACCGAAAAAGTGCTGGTCAGCTCTCGCGTCATTTCCTCAAAGACGATGTCGAACATGGGGGCCTCGCGGTCTCGTTTGCGGTGGGTCTTCCTGCGACAACGGGCCCCAAGGGCAAAGGTTCCGCGACGGGCGGTGAGCCACAGCGCAGCTGTCCGCCGCATGTTCCGACGCCTGAACGCCCCAACCTGCAGGAGGACCGATGCTCAGCAGCTGGCTGATTTCGCTGGAGGGCACCGAAGAGGGGCATCGGGTGGCGCTGATCCTTGCGCTCTCGGCTGCCTTTCTGCACGCGGTCTTTGGTGCCTTGCAGAAGGGACGACACGATCCCTGGCTGTCGCGCGGAGCCATCGACGCCTCCTATGGTCTGATGGCGGCGCCCTTCGCCCTTTTTGTGGTGCCCTGGCCGGAGCCGCATATGTGGGTGATCTTCCTCGGCGCCTTTGTGATCCATGTGGCCTACAAGGTCTTGCAGGCCTCCGCCTATACCAAGGGGGCCTATACGGTGGTCTATCCGGTGGTGCGCGGGACGGGTCCGTTGTTTGCGGTGATCGGTGCCTATGTGCTGTTCGGCGAAACCTTCACCTGGGTGCAATGGCTGGGCATCGGCGTGTTGCTGGCCGGGATCTTCGGGCTTGCGGTCTACAACTACATCTTTCTGGTGACTGCGCGAGACACGCTGGGGATTGCGCTGCTGCTGGCGGCGATCACCGGGCTTTTTGTGGCGCTCTACACCACCTATGACGCCTATGGTATTCGGGCGACGGCCGATCCCTTCACCTTTCTCGCCTGGTTCTTCATGATCGACGGGCTGGCGATGCCGCCCTATGCCTATCTGCGCTGGCGCCGCATGGGAGACGCGCGCCCCGCTCCTGGCCCCTTGATGCTGCGTGGACTTGTCGGCGGGCTGGTGGCCTTTGCCTCCTTCGGCTCGGTGATGCTGGCGACCCGCCTCGACAAGGTGGGCGAGGCGGCGGTCCTGCGCGAAACATCGACGGTCTTTGCCGCGTTGATCGGCTGGCTGGTCCTGAAGGAGACGGTGGGGCCGCGCCGGATCGCCCTGATGGCGCTGATCGCGATCGGGGCGGTGATTGTTGAAATGGGCGGCTAGAAGCGCCACATGCAAGCTTTGACTGGGACAAGACGGGACGGATCATGACGCAACAGACTGAGGACGCAGGCCAAGAGACCGGCGCGGGGCGCAAGGTGAGCCCGCTGGTGAAGAACCTGCTGGAATTCGGCCCGGTGGTGCTGTTCTTCGTCGCCTACCTCAAGCTGAAGGGGGAGGTCTTCGAGATCGGCGGCACCGCCTATGAGGGCTTTATCGTGGTCACCGCGGGCTTCGTCCCCTTGATGGTCCTGTCGACACTGGCGCTCTGGCGGCTCACCGGCAAGCTCTCCAAGATGCAGGTGCTGACGCTGGTGCTGATCGTCGTTTTCGGCGGGCTCTCGGTCTGGTTCAACGACGAGCGCTTCTTCAAGATGAAGCCGACGATGATCTACCTTCTATTCGGCGGCATGCTGGGTTTTGGTCTCATTCGGGGCGAGAGCTACCTGCGGGTGATGATGGAGGAAATGATGCCGCTCAAGCCAGAGGGCTGGATGATCCTGACCCGGCGGTTCTGCGCCTTTTTCTTCGCGCTGGCGCTGGCCAATGAGGTGATCTGGCGCCTGTTCACCACCGAGACCTGGGTCTATTTCAAGACCTTCGGGCTGACGGTGGCGATGTTTCTCTTCTTCATGCTGCAAACAAAGCTGTTCCAGACCTACGGGGTCGAAGACACTACCGAGCCCAAAGGGGATCTCTGACCCAGCGGAGATGCGCTGGCGCGCATCACAGATTTGAGGGATTGCGCTGCGCTGTGCGCAGCGCGGAGGGCGGGGGCCGCGCCAAAGGCGCGGCCCCCGCCCGGCCCAACGCTTTTGGACCGCGGGGCCGTGAGGCCAAAGGTCCAGAAAGGGGCGGGAGCCCCCCCCCGCCCGCCGCAGGCGAATTGGTCTTCTTGAGGAATTGGGAAAAAGGTCAGACGCTCTGACCCATTGTTTCGCGTGCGAAACAATGGGTCACGGAGGCTGATACTTCTTATGCGCGTTGCCGCTGCGGCGCGCGCATATATCTGGGTGCGGCACAACGGATCACAGGGATGTCAGCGGCAGAGAGCGCCTCAGATCCGTTGCCAGATCGGCATCGGCCCGGGCAGGGGGCGAAGCGCCAGCAGGCGGGACCAACGGCGCGCGGTCACTTCCGGCAGGACCTGTTGAATCAGGGGAAGAGGGGTGCGCTCCGGTTGGCGGATGAGGCGCTTGTAAAACCGCAGTGCACCGGGGCGCATGTAGGAGGACCAGTGACAGACCCGCCGTTCCGGCAGGCCGATCGGGTGCCCCATCCCGGCCAGATGGTCCAGCGTATCAAGGCAATCGAGTTGCAGGGTGACCGCATTGGGCCCCTCGAACCCCTGACCCAGGGCGCGATCACCGCGCTCGGGGCTGCGGGTCAAGGTCTCGAACAGGAAGTCGAAAGCATCGTTTTCGCGACTGGTGACATTGAAGAACTCTGCCGTGCGCCCGGCCGGAGTGGCCAGCGCCCTGGCCGCGCGGCTCTGGTAGCTTGCGCCGGTGAGCGAGATCACCCGCCGCACCGTCCCAGCAGGCAGGTGGTGCAATGCCTCAAGGGCCACCTCGGTGCCGAGCGAGTGACCGAGAATATGGATGTCCCGCTCCGGGGCCTGATCGTGCAGCGCCTTTACCACTCGGGCCAGCGCTCGCCCGGCTCCCAGGGCGCGGGCCTGCGCCGAGACCAGCGTGCCGCGGGCATCCCAGCCGAAGGCCACCGCCAGCCCCTCGTCGCTACGCCCGAGACCAAAGCCAAGCTGACGCGGCCAGGAGGGGGCGCGCCAGGGCAGGTGCTGCGGGTCAAGCGACAGGATATGTCGATGCGGACAGTGATTGGGATTGCCGGGCTTGTATTTGTAGCCATGCACCATGACCACCACGGGTCCGGCGACCCCGGCCACTGCGGTCAGGCCTTCGTCAATCCCAGTCAACCGTCCGTGCAGGACGGGCGTTTCCCCAATTGCATTGATGCGGATCATGGCCATCACATGCCCCCAAGCGATGATTTTTCCCTGCGGTAGCCTGTTCTGGTGACGGCGGCGTGACGTTCCGGTAACGGGAGGGTGACTGTGGCAGCGACCCCACAACGGGGGCAGCACCCGACGTTGCCCTCTGGGCTTGCCCCTCCGGCCTTGCGTGAGGGGACGCGGCGGCGGCTTTCCAAGGAGGCTGTCTCTCCGGGACGATAAAGCGTCGATCGGGCTTGCCAGCATCCGGGTCAGATGCAAACGTCAGTTGTCATGCTGACTATCGGGGTCTGTCTCTGCTGCCCGGGTTCGGCAGGGGCGCGGTGCCGTCCAAGGCAAGCGAATACAACTATTTTAATAGGATGCATAATGTTCTCGACCCCCGTCTCGCCGCTTCTGGCCGCCCTGTCCCTGTCGCTGCTGGCCGCCTGTGGCGGCGTCCCTCAGCCCAATCAATTGAACTTTGACAATGACGGAAACGGACGGTTCAGTGGCAGCGCCGGTGCGGATTGGAGCGCAGATGAGGTGCGCAATTATGCCATGCGAAATCACTGTGGCGGTGGCGCGGTTGAGGATTTCATCGTCAGGGTTATGTCCTCGGTTCCCGATGTCATGATCTTCTCCGGTCGCTGTGCCAACGGCGGCCTTTCTCTGCTCCCCGTCGCCTCCACCCCTGTGACCCTAGCCAGCGACAGTGCCGCGCCGAGCACCTATCAGCCCACCACGAGCAGTGGCTGGGATGGCTCCACCCCCTTTGTTGATTGACCCCTCGATTGGGGGCACTGCTCCGGCGGGTTGGGCGGGTTGTCCGACCGGGCCGGAGCGTCCGCGAGACTGAGCCCGCGAGACTGACCTTCAGTCTGAGCCCGCCAGCCTGCATCTCCAGTCCAGCCCGCGGGGCGGGCGGCCTCTTGACGCATGGGCGCGCGCGGAGTATCGGATCGGCAATGTCGCGCGCAATGTGCGTGGCAGCACATCGTGGCGATTTGTTACCGGATTGCGGGCCACGTAAAATAAACCGCTAAAGAGGTCAGGACGACGGGACTCCCTTTCGCTTGGCCGGACGGGAGTTTTTTTATGTCCGGAACAGATCCGGCGGAGGCAAGACGATGACTGACACGCGCAAAACTGGCTGGAACACACGCACCAAGCTGGTCCATGGCGGCACCCGACGCAGCCAGTACAATGAGGTAAGCGAGGCGATCTTCCTCACTCAGGGCTTTGTCTACGAGACCGCGGCCCAGGCTGAGGCTCGGTTCATCGAGATCGGCGAGGATGAATTCATCTATGCCCGCTACGGCAATCCGACGGTGGCGATGTTCGAGGAACGTATTGCGCTGCTGGAAGGTGCCGAAGATGCCTTTGCCACCGCCTCCGGCATGGCGGCGGTCAACGGCGCGCTGACCTCGCTCCTGAAAGCGGGCGATCATGTGGTTTCTGCCCGGGCGCTGTTCGGCTCCTGTCTTTACATCCTCGAAGGGATCCTGGCCCGTTTCGGCGTCGAGGTCACCTTTGTCGACGGCACCGACCTCGACCAGTGGCGCGCGGCGATGCGCCCGGACACCAAGGCGGTCTTCTTCGAGAGCATGTCGAACCCGACGCTGGAGGTGATCGACATCGCCGCCGTGGCCGAGATCGCCCATGCGGTCGGCGCCACCGTGGTGGTGGACAATGTCTTCTCCACCCCGGTCTTTTCCAACGCGATCGCGCAGGGCGCCGATGTTGTGGTCTATTCCGCGACCAAACATATCGACGGGCAGGGCCGGGCGCTGGGCGGTGTGGTGCTGGGGACGAAGGAGTTTATCCGCGGCACGCTGGAACCCTATATGAAGCACACCGGCGGTAGCTTGAGCCCGTTCCATGCCTGGCTCTTTGTCAAGGGGCTGGAGACCATCGACCTGCGGGTGAACGCACAGGCCGACAGCGCGCTGAAGATTGCCGAGGCGCTTGAGGGCCATCCGGCGCTGCTGCGCACCATCTATCCGGGCCTCAAGACCCATGCGCAGAACGATCTGGTGCAGCGCCAGCTGGGCGGCAAGGGCGGCACCGTGCTCTCGCTCGACCTCAAGGGCGGCAAGGCGGCGGCCTTTGCCTTCCTCGATGCGCTGACCATCCCGGTGATCTCAAACAACCTCGGCGATGCGAAATCCATCGCCACCCATCCGGCGACCACCACCCACCAGCGCCTGAGCGTCGAGCAGCGGGCGACTTTGGGAATCACCGAAGGCCTGGTGCGCTTCTCGGTGGGTCTGGAAGACGCGGACGACCTGATCGCCGATCTGACTCGGGCCTTGGCGGCTGCGGGCTGAACGCAATGCCCCTTTTGCCCCGGCCTTCCCGTGTCGGCGGGCCGGGGCAAAAGGTCAGTTCTGTGACCTTTGGTGGCGTTTTTGTCTGATCCGCTTTGTTTTTCTTTGCGTAGTACCCTAGATGAGTGCAGGCGCGGCCAGAGCATCCGGTCGCCTCGCCGCAAGAACAGGAGTACGGGATCATGAACATCCATTCTCGTGACGTGAACGACAGTCCCGATCGGTCGGAGGCCGAAGAGGCGCTGGCGGTTCTGCGGCAGTGGGCGGGGCGCGCCAGTGCCACAGAAGTTGCCGAGCTGGATCCCGCGATTGCCCGCCTGTTGCCCGGGCGCGCGGTGCAGAACTATCCGGAACTGAAGCGCCAGTATCCGGAAGATTTTGATGCCAACGAGGCCTATCGGGCGTCATTGCCGGACCTGCAGAATGGCCCCGCCAGCCTGATTCGGGGGGCCAAGGAGCAGATCCAGCATGTCGGCATTTCCAATTTCCGCCTGCCGATCCGCTTTCACACCCGCGACAATGGCGACCTGACGCTGGAGACCAGCGTCACCGGCACCGTCAGCCTCGATGCGGAGAAGAAGGGCATCAACATGTCCCGCATCATGCGCAGCTTCTACCGGCACGCGGAAAAGACCTTTTCCTTCGAGGTGATGGAAGCGGCGCTGGAGGACTATCTGAGCGATCTCGACAGCGGCGATGCGCGGCTGCAGATGCGGTTCTCCTTCCCGGTGAAGGTGGAGAGCCTGCGGTCGGGGCTGATGGGCTATCAGTATTACGATGTGGCGCTTGAACTGGTGCAGACCCAGGGTCAGCGCCACAAGATCGTGCATCTGGATTATGTCTATTCCTCCACCTGTCCCTGTTCGCTGGAGCTGTCGGAGCACGCCCGCCAGTCGCGCGGCCAGCTGGCGACGCCGCATTCGCAGCGGTCGGTGGCGCGGATCTCGGTGGAAATGGAACCGGGCAGCGGCTGCCTCTGGTTCGAGGACCTGATCGACCATTGCCGCCGCGCGGTGCCCACCGAGACGCAGGTGATGGTGAAGCGTGAGGATGAACAGGCCTTTGCCGAGCTGAACGCCGCCAATCCGATCTTTGTCGAGGATGCGGCGCGGCTGTTCTGCGAAGCTTTGCAAAGCGATCCGCGCATCGGCGATTTCCGCGTGGTGGCCAGCCATCAGGAAAGCCTGCACAGCCATGATGCGGTCTCGGTCCTGACGCAAGGCGCGATGTTTGCCGGCAAGAGCCTTGATCCGCAGCTCTTTGCAACGCTGATTCACCGCGGCTGAGGCCCGGAGAGCAGCCGGATTGCGCAGGCAGAGGGCAGGGCCGAGGGGCGCTGACCCTCGGGCTCCCCGGGATATTTATAAAAAGATGAAGGGGTTGGCGGCGCTCTTGGGCGGGTTTTGGACTCTTGCCGCATTGCGGCAATTTTTCTGCTGATGCGAAGGCATTTCGTGCTAGGCTGCGGGCGAAGGGGCGTGTCGCGTCAATCTCGCGGGGCGTCGCCGGGCTTTTGAGTGCGCGAAGATTGAACGCCGAGGAGATCACATGATCCGGTTTGAAGGTTTCAAGGACATCCCCACCACCCCGCAGGCCCTGATCGGCCAGATGATGGGGCAACAGATGAAGATGGCGCGTTCCGTCGTTGCCTTTGCGGCGCAGATGCCGCAACGCCAGATGGACATGATGCATCTGATGATGCGCATTCAGCAGGATATTCTGATCGGAGCACCGCTGGCGCTGCCGAGGCCAGCAGTCACCGAGGAGCCGAAGGTGGCGGCCAAGGCGGTGAGCAAGCCAGCGGCCACGCGCAAACCGCCGGTGCGCAAGGTAACCGCCAAACCCGCCGCAGAGGCTCCAGTTGCGGTCAAGGAGGCAAAAGCCGAGCCTGCTGCGGCCAAACCGGTTGCCTCGGGCACCGCTGCCGTTGCAGCGGCAGCGCCTGCAAAGACGGCAGCGCCGGTTGCGGGCAAGACCACCGGTCCATCCTCTGTAAAGGAGGCGGTGCCGCCGAGCAAACCCGCGCCCGCAGCGAAAGCGGACACGCCGAAGCCCACAGCCGCCAAGGTCGAGGAAGTCAAACCCGTCGCAGCGAAACCGGCCGAGGCAAAAACGGCGGAAGCAAAAGCAGTGGAAGCGAAATCCGCAGTGGCCACGACCTCCGCTTCTGCCCCTGCGCCCGAGTCCGCCAGCAAGACGGAAGCGCCGCGTCGTCCGCGCGCGCCCTCGACACCACCGGCGATGCCGGAAACCTCGGGTGCAAAAAGCGGCGAATGAACGCAATGACTTGACAGTCTGACTGGCGGTTGCCAACGCTGCGCCTCATGTTGGATCTGCGCCCTGTCGGATATGTCATCGGCCTGCTCGTCACCATTCTGGGCGGGACCATGGTGTTGCCTCTGCTTCTTGACCTGCACGACGGGAATGGGGAGTGGCCGGTGTTTCTGGAGAGCGCGCTTTTCTGCCTTCTTGCGGGCGGCTTGCTTGCGCTTTCCTGTGCCAATGGAGTGGGGAAGGGACTGACGATCCGTCAGACCTTCCTGCTCACCACCTCGGTCTGGGTGGTGCTGCCGCTGTTCGGGGCTCTGCCGCTGATGCTTGGGGCCACGCAACTCAGCTTTACCGATGCTTTCTTTGAGGCGATGTCGGGGCTCACCACCACCGGGTCGACTGTGATTGTCGGCCTCGATGACCTGCCGCGCGGGCTGCTCTTGTGGCGTGGCATCCTGCAATGGCTCGGCGGCATCGGCATCATTGTGGTCGCCATGGTCTTTTTGCCGGAACTGCGGGTTGGCGGTATGCAGATCTTCCGCTCCGAAGCCTTTGAAACCATGGGAAAGATCCTGCCGCGTGCGCGGGAGATCGCCAAGCAGATCTCGGTCATCTACCTCGTGCTGACGCTGGTCTGTGCGCTGACCTACACGGTGCTCGGCATGGGGCTTTTTGATGCCTTGGTCCATGCGATGACGACAATGTCCACCGGTGGGTTCTCCAATTACGATGCCTCTTTCGGGCGGTTCTCCGGACCTGCGGAATATGCGGCTTCTTTCTTCATGATCCTGTCGGCCTTGCCCTATGTGCGGTTCGTTCAGCTGGTCAACGGTCACATGACCCCGCTGCTGAGGGACAGCCAGATCCAGACCTTTCTCGCCACCATTGCGGTGCTGGTGCTGATCACCTCTGGCGTGCTGGTCACTATCTTCCCTCACCATCCGGAACAGGCGGTGCGGGAAGCCCTGTTCAACATTGTCTCCATCATGTCCGGGACCGGCTTTGCCAGCGTGGACTACATGAGCTGGGGACCGTTCCTGATCATGATCTTTTTCTTCGTTGGCCTCATCGGCGGCTGTGCGGGCTCCACCGCCTGTTCGGTGAAGATCTTCCGCTATCAGCTGCTCTTTGCCGCCATCCGGGTGCAGGTGCAGCGGATCCGATCGCCGCATGGGGTCTTTACCCTGCGTTATGACGGCCGACCGGTGACGCCGGATGTGCTGAGCTCGGTGATTTCCTTCTTCATGTTCTTTGTCCTCACGCTCGGCATCGTGGCCTGGGCGCTGGCACTGACCGGGCTCGACTTCATCACCGCCATTTCCGGCGCGGCGACGGCGGTGGCCAATATCGGCCCCGGGCTCGGCGACACCATCGGGCCGGCGGGGAATTTCGCCCCGCTCAACGACACCGCAAAATGGATTCTTGCCATTGCCATGTTGATCGGGCGGTTGGAACTGATGGCGGTCTACGCGATCCTGACGGTTCGTTTCTGGCGCAGCTGAGGGGGTGGTGGCGCATTTCCTTGCGCAAATCGCCGGTGCCTCTGAAATATAGGGCCTGCGCCATCTTGCTCTTGCCGGGGCGCTCGCCTAAGAACGCGCGAACCCTTAACCCCGCAAGCGGAGGGAGACCAAGGCCCTATGCCCCTACTTGTGATGAAATTCGGCGGTACATCCGTCGCCAATCTGGACCGCATTCGCCGCGCTGCCAAACGCGTTGGTGTCGAGGTGGCCAAGGGCTATGACGTCATCGTCATCGTCTCCGCCATGTCCGGCAAGACCAACGAACTGGTCGGCTGGGTGGACGAGACTTCGCCGCTCTATGATGCGCGGGAATATGATGCGGTTGTGTCCTCCGGCGAGAACGTGACCGCCGGCCTGATGGCGCTGACCCTGCAGGAGATGGATATTCCCGCCCGCAGCTGGCAGGGCTGGCAGGTGCCGCTGAAGACCAATTCGGCCCATAGCCAGGCCCGGATCGAGGAAATCGGCACCACCAATATCAACACCAAATTCGGCGAGGGCATGAAGGTTGCCGTGGTTGCGGGCTTCCAGGGCGTCAGCCCCGAGGGCCGGATCACCACGCTGGGACGCGGTGGCTCCGACACCACGGCGGTGGCTTTTGCGGCGGCCTTTGAGGCCGAGCGTTGTGACATCTACACCGATGTGGACGGGGTCTATACCACCGATCCGCGCATCTGTGACAAGGCGCGCAAGCTCGAGAAGATCTCTTTTGAAGAGATGCTGGAATTGGCCTCGCTTGGCGCCAAGGTGCTGCAGACCCGGTCTGTTGAATTGGCGATGCGGTACAAGGTGAAACTGCGCGTGCTCTCCAGCTTTGAAGAACAATCCGACGAGGCCGGCACTCTGGTCTGCGATGAGGAGGATATCATGGAATCGAAAGTTGTGGCCGGTGTGGCCTATTCTCGGGACGAGGCCAAGATGACCCTCGTGACAATTGCCGACCGCCCGGGCATCGCCTCGGCGATCTTTGGCACCCTGGCGGACGCGGGCGTGAACGTGGACATGATCGTTCAGAACGTCTCCGAACTGAACTACAAGGGCCATGAAGGCGGCGTGACCGACATGACCTTCTCCTGTCCGGTGGATCAGGTGAAGCGCGCGGAAAAGGCGCTGAACGATGCCAAGGACGCGGGCAAGCTGAACTTCGACAAGCTCGAGTCTGAGACCAACGTGGCGAAAGTCTCGGTCGTGGGCATCGGTATGCGCTCCGCTGCGGGTGTGGCGGCCAAGATGTTCAAGGTCCTGTCGGATGAGAACGTCAACATTCAGGTCATCACCACTTCGGAGATCAAGATTTCGGTGCTGATCGAACGCAAATACATGGAGCTTGCGGTTCAGGCGCTGCATGACGCCTTTGAGCTCGACAAGGCCGAGTAAGCCAGGCTGGCTTCACGAATTGGAAACGCCGGGGTCTTGCCCCGGCGTTTTTTCTTGGCGCGACTAAGGTGTTGACTTTGAGGGTAGAATTGCTGCGCTGCAGCTAAGATCATGGGCCGCGGTGTCCCGGGATTGGAAAATGAGCACTGGCCGTATCGACGTGCGGTTTTGCCGGAAAAGCCCTTGCCAGCGCCAGCGCCAGCCGACACATTGCCTTGACTTGGGCAGGTTGCGTTAAGGAGTTGATGCGGAGGAGCATCATCCCTTATCCATGGCCCAAGGCTCCTCCCGCCGCGGTCTTTGCATGGGCGCGGGTTGGGGGGCAGGGAACAACCCGGGAAAGGGCGGGCATGGTTGAGAACACAGAATCCGAAAGCCGGAAGCTTCTCGGGCGGCTGCGTGAGACCATGGCGAGCGATGTCGCCGGACAGGCGCGCCTCGACAAGATCACTCAGCTGATAGCCGACAGCATGGGCACCGAAGTGTGCTCGATCTATCTGTTTCGCGACGAGGAAACGCTGGAGCTTTGTGCCACCGAGGGCCTGAACCGCGAGTCCGTCCACCAGACGCGGATGCGGGTCGGCGAGGGGCTGGTGGGCCGGGTGGCTCGCACCGGCAAGGTGATCAATACCGCCGATGCGCCCAATGCGCGTGGCTTCCGCTACATGCCGGAAACGGGCGAGGAGCGTTATTCCTCCTTCCTCGGGATTCCGGTGCAGCGTCTGGGCGAGATGCTGGGCGTCTTGGTGGTGCAGTCCAAGGACCGGCGCAACTATTCCGCCGATGCGGTCTATGCGCTTGAGGTGGTCGCCATGGTGATCGCCGAGATGACCGAACTGGGCGCCTTTGTCGGCGAGGGCTCGGCGATGTCACCGCTGCACCAGCAATCGCTGCTGCTGAAAGGGACGACCGCGCAGGAGGGTGCAGCGGAGGGCCATATCTGGCTGCATGAGCCGCGCGTGGTGGTCACCAATCCGATCGCCGATGATCCGCAGCGCGAGTTGCAGCGCCTGAACGAGGCGGTGGACGAACTGCGCGTGGGCGTGGACCGGATGCTCGAGGATACCAATGGTGGCGATAAGGAGCAGGCGCAAGTGCTTGAAACCTATCGCATGTTTGCCAACTCCAAGGGCTGGATGCGGCGCATGGAAGAGGACATCGCCCGCGGTCTCAGCGCCGAGGCTGCGGTGGAGAAGGAACAATCCCTCGCTCGCGGCCGCATGGCGCAGGTGCAGGATGCCTATCTGCGCGAACGGCTCAGCGATCTTGACGATCTCTCCAACCGGCTGCTGCGAATCCTGACCGGGCAGGGTAGGGACACCGGAGCCGAGCTGCCTGCGGACCCGATCCTTGTGGCGCGCAATATCGGCCCTGCCGAACTTCTGGAATATGGCCGCAAGCTCAAAGGGATCATCCTCGAGGAAGGTTCCGTCGGCTCCCATGCGGCCATCGTCGCGCGGGCCCTTGCGATTCCACTGGTGGTGCATGTGGGGCGGATCACCACCGAAGGGTTGAACGGCGATCATGTTCTGGTCGACGGTGATCAGGGCGTCGTGCATCTGCGCCCCGACGATCCGGTTGTCAGCGCCTTTCGGGACAAGATCGCGATGCAGGCGCAGGCGCAGGAGCGCTATACCTCGATCCGTGAGAAACCGGCCATCACACGGGATGGCCAGCGTGTCCATCTGATGATGAATGCAGGCCTGATGGCGGATCTGCCCTCGCTCGTCAATTCCGGCGCCGAAGGGGTAGGCCTGTTCCGCACCGAGTTGCAGTTCCTCGTCCGCAACAAGATGCCGCGCCGCTCTGAACTGGTGGCGCTCTACCAGCGGGTGCTGGAAGCGGCGGGGGGCAAGCGGGTTGTCTTCCGGACCCTCGACATCGGCTCCGACAAGGTGCTGCCCTATATGAAGCCGACCGATGAGCCGAACCCGGCCATGGGCTGGCGGGCGATCCGTGTCGGGCTCGACAAGCCGGGGGTGATGCGGATGCAGTTGCAGGCGCTGATCCGGGCGGCCAATGGCGGTCCCTTGACGGTGATGTTCCCCTTTGTCGCCCAGTTCGAGGAATACCGTCAGGCGCGCGAAGAAGTGAACAAGACCATCGAGCGCGAAAAACGCCTTGGCCATGTGCTGCCCTCCAGGATCGAGATCGGCGCCATGCTGGAAACGCCCTCGCTGGGCTTTGCGCCGCTCAAGTTCTTTGAGGAGGTCGATTTCCTCTCCATCGGTGGCAATGATCTCAAGCAGTTCTTCTTTGCCGCCGACCGTGAGAACGAACGGGTGCGCAAACGCTACGATACGCTCAATGTCAGCTTTCTGAGCTTTATCGAGCGGATCGTGGAGCGCTGCGACATCTCCGGCACGCCGCTCAGTTTCTGCGGCGAGGATGCCGGGCGCCCGATCGAGGCGGTCTGTCTGGCCGCCATGGGCATCCGCTATCTGTCAATGCGCCCGGCCTCGATCGGCCCGGTGAAATCGCTGCTGATGCGGGTGGATCTGGGCGAGATGCGCAAGATCATCGCTGACGCACGTCACCGCGGCGAGCAGTCGGTCCGGCCAGCGGTGATGCAGTATCTGCGCGAAATCTGAACCGGACCCCTCCTTCGTCAGGACAAAAAGATGGCGCTCCTTTGGGGGCGCCATCTGTCATTTGTGTGGGTGGTTGGTTTTGAATATTCGACTTTAATTTCGATAACTTTGCGAAGATGTGAAATTTTTTTTCAAAATTCAACATTTCCAGCTTTTTCAGTCTCGTTTGGCTGGGACGCGCGCCAACCCCATGCGCAATGGTCTGTGTCAGGTGATGGGGTTGACGGACAACCCCAGGACCTTCCGACGGATTGGCGGGATTCCGTAAATCTGGCGAAATTGCCGTTTCAACCCCTAGGCGCAAGGTCCGCTTCGGATATGATCGCCGCGATTGAGGAGAGGAAACAAGCCATGTCGAGTGATGCAGCACCGAGCCAAGCCGCTGAGGCCCGCAGTGGTGGACGGATTCTGGCGGACCAGCTGAGGATCCTGGGCGCGGATACCATCTATTGCGTGCCGGGGGAGAGCTATCTTGAGCTGCTCGACGGGCTCTTCGCTCATCAGGAGGCGATCAATGTGGTCACCTGCCGCCACGAATCCGGTGCCTCCAACATGGCGGATGCCTATGGCAAGCTCACTGGTCGACCGGGGATCTGCGCGGTGACGCGGGGGCCGGGGGCCACCAATGCCTCCAACGGGGTGCATACCGCCTTTCAGGATTCGACGCCGATGATCCTGCTGATCGGGCAAGTCGGTCGTGACATGGTTGACCGTGAAGCCTTTCAGGAGATCGACTATCGCCGCATGTTCGGTCAGATGGCGAAATGGGTGGCCCAGATCGACGATGCCGCCCGGATACCGGAATATATGGCCCGCGCCTGGAAAACCGCTTTGTCGGGGCGACCCGGGCCGGTCGTTCTGGCGCTGCCCGAAGACATGCTGACCGATGTGGTGAGTGTCGCGGATCTCCGGGTCACCCCGCGCGCCCGGCCGGCCCCGCAGGCGCAGGATATTGCCACCCTGCAAAAGATGATCGCCGCCGCAGAACGTCCGATGTTGATGGTGGGCGGCCCAGGCTGGAGCGCCGCCTGCGCCGCCAAGGCGATGGAGTTTGCCGAGCGGCTCGGCCTGCCGGTGACCACCTCGTTTCGCAGTCAGGACTATGTGGACAATGGCCACGACAACTATGTCGGACCGGTGGGCATCGCGCCAATTCCCAATCTGCGCAAGAGGTTGCGCGAAGAGGTTGATCTGCTGATCGTGGTAGGCCCACGGCTGGGCGAGATGACCACCCAGGGCTATGCGCTGATCGACATCCCGCATCCGCAGATGACCTTCGTGCATGTGCATCCCGGCGCCGAGGAACTGGGACAGGTTTATCAACCGGACCTGTCGATCCAGTCGGACCCGGAATTGTTCTTTGATGCCGCCGATGTGATCTCTGTGCCCGAGGGGCCCTATGTCTGGGCCGATTGGCTGCAGGCGCAACGGGCCGACTACCTTCAGTTCCAGATCCCGACCGAGGTGCCCGGGCCGGTCAACATGGGCCATGTGGTGCGCCATATGAGCGAGGTTCTGCCGCAGGACACCATCTTTACCAACGGGGCCGGGAATTACACCGTCTGGCTGCATCGGTTCCACCAGCACCGCGCCTATCGCACCCAGCTGGCTCCGACCAGTGGCTCCATGGGCTATGGGGTGCCGGCGGCGGTTGCGGCCAAGTTGCAGCATCCGGACCGCACGGTTGTGGCGATGGCGGGGGATGGTTGTTTCATGATGACCTCGCAGGAGCTGGCGACGGCGGCCCAGCATGGCGCTGATGTGATCTACATCGTGGTCAACAACGGCATGTATGGCACCATCCGAATGCATCAGGAGCGCCACCACCCCGGCAAGGTCATCGCCACTCAATTGGTGAACCCGGACTTCGTCGCCTATGCGGCGGCTTTCGGGATCGCTGGGGAGAGGGTTCTGGCGACCCAGGACTTCCCTGCCGCGCTGAAACGGGCCCAGGCCTGCAAAGGTGGGTATCTTATTGAGATCGTGGTCGACCCAGAGGCGTTGACGCCGGTGCAGTCGCTGTCCGCCATCCGGGCGGAAGGTGCCGCGCAGCAAAGGGGCTGAGCGCAAAGCCTTTGCTGTTCTCCTGCGGCCCGCGCACCTCGGGCCCGTGTCCCTTTGACCATTGACGTCGCGGGCATGTCGGCATCATGCTGCGCCGCAGGGCACCACCCCTGCTGCCCCGGAGAGCTGCCCGATGATTGACCTTTACACCTGGAATACGCCGAATGGCCGCAAGGTCTCGATCCTGCTGGAGGAATTGGGGGTGCCTTATTCCGTGCATCCCATCGATATCACCAAGGGCGAGCAGATGGAGCCGGAGTTCCTCGCGCTCAGCCCGAACAACAAGATCCCGGCGATCCGCGACCGCGAAACCGGCGTGCGCCTGATGGAATCGGGGGCGATCCTGATCTATCTGGCGGAGAAATACGGCCAGTTCCTGCCTTCGGAACAACGGATCGAGATCTACGAATGGCTGATGTGGCAAATGGCCGGTTTCGGCCCGATGCTGGGTCAAGCCCACCATTTCCTGAAGTACAATCCCGGCAAGGCGCCCTATGCCGAGACCCGATATGCCGAAGAAGCCCGGCGTCTCTATGGCGTACTTGACCGCCATCTGGAGGGAAGGGACTATATCGTTGGCGATTATTGCATTGCGGATATCGCCTGCTGGCCCTGGGCCTCGCGCCACGAGTGGCAGCAGATCGACCTGCGTGACTACCCGCAGGTGCGCAAGTGGTACCAGAGGATCGCCGCCCGCCCGGCCGTGCAGCGCGGCTACCACGTGCCCGACCATGTGAACGAGATCCCGGTCGGCTAGGGGCCCGCTCCCTGTCACAGGGACCGGAGGTCGTAGATCAGCTCTTGCGCACCAGAGGGGCTGCCGGATTGCCTACCACCGTGGCATTGGCGGGGACGCTCTTGGTGACGACGGCGCCCATGCCAACCACTGCCCCGGCGCCAATAACGGTGGGGTTATCGGGCGTGCCTTGTTTGATCACTGTCTCTGGACGTTGTTGCAGAACTGCTGGCTGAGGGGTGAGTGTCCCTTTCCCGTTCAGGTTTAGGCCACGCGGACGACCTCGGCGGTGCCGAGCACGTTGAAGCGGTTGATGAGTGCGACGCGGATGTGGATTTCGGCGGTCTGGCGGTCTGGGTCTCTCGCGGCGATGCGCTCCCCGAAGGCTTTCAGGCATCGCATCTTGGCCTCCACGCGGCTGCGGGCGTGGTATCCGGTCCACCGCTTCCAGAACGCCCGACCGAAGTGACGCCTGGCGCGGAGGGTTTCGTTGCGCGCCTTGGCAGCCGGGCAGTCTTCTTTCCAAGCCCGACCGTTCCTTCGGATGGGTATGATCGCCGTGCCGCCACGTGCGATGATGGCGCCATGGCAGCGACGCGTGTCCTAGGCTCCATCGGCAGTTACGGTGCCGATGTCCTCGTCCTCGGGGATCTGGCCCAACAGGTCCGGCAGGACGGGGCTGTCCACTGCCCGGCAGTGGTTTGCGCAGCACAACCATGAGAGGGCGCCGTCGCCAAGAAACTTGATGCCGGTGCTGTCCACCAGCAGGTTCAGCGGCCCGCCGGCGCGGCGATAGGGGATCTGCACCTTGAGGGTTCGATGGGCTTACGCGGCCCCACTGGGGCCACGGTCCCATCTCACTCTGTCTGCGGCACAGCGTCGAGTAGTCCGGAACGGGCCAGTCCAGCCCTGCCAAGCGCAGGAGGCTCGCGACCATCCCGTTCGCCAGTGGGCTCGGACCAATGGCGCCTCACTGGCTCACTCTGCCTGAGCGGCAACTTGAACAGAACCTTGATGGATAGGCAGAACTGGATCGCGGCATTCGAAAAGACCGGCGGGCGCCCCGGGCGTCCCTCATCCGGCGCGAGCCAAGTCATCTCCTTGTCCAGCCAGATCAGCAGTGACCCGCGCTTCCTGAGCGCATCCCTCGCCATTGTGCTCGGACCAATGGCGCATCAATGGCTCGATAGGTGGACCAGTTCGTAGTGCGGTAGCGGGCGGGCTTGGGCTTGCTCATGCCGCTCGTCTAACCGAATGGATTCGTGATGTGAATCCTTCACGGTAGAAGTTCTGCAACACCACCACGCGCTTGCTTCGGGTTGGTCTTTCACTGTCGCAAATTGCGGGCTGCATGGGGTGGTCGCTGCGCACGGCGGCGGCAATGATCGAGCGCTATGCGCAGGTTTCGCCGAGCGAAACGGATGACGTCTTGACGCTGCTGAGTGCCGAGCGAAAGGGCAGAGCATGAACAAAAATATAAAACGGATTGTAAAATGCCCTTTTGTGTCCGGGCGCTTAAAGTCTAAGTGCTTGATTTTGTTTGGAGGCGAGTACCGGAATCGAACCGGTGTACACGGATTTGCAATCCGCTGCGTCACCACTCCGCCAACTCGCCTGACCGATGGTGTGAGGCGTGATTAATCATATGCCGCCGACCGGCGCAAGGGGCCAATTGCATTTTGCAGGCTTCACGTGACGGGGGAGGTTCCCGGGCGTGTCTCTGCCATCGTCGCTGGGGAGGAGGCTGTCGCGCGGATGGCGTCGGCGATCAGTCTTGGCGTGCCGGGGAGGGCACCAAGGACGGGCAGGATTTCCCCTCGGAAACCGGCCTTGGCAAGAGCGGTGGGAATATCCTCGCGGACATGGGCGCCGGATTGGGCAAAAAACGGCAGGCAGAGGGCGCGCGCGGCAAGGGGACGGGCTGACTCTGCGATGAAAGGAGCTTGCTCCACAAAGCCGGTGCTCAGGCGCAAGTCGGGGACAAGTCGCCGCAAGCGCGCGGCGAAATCCTCTGCCGCCTCGGCTGCGCGCGGGCCACGGGCGGACCCATGGGCCGCCAGCAGTATCTCTGTGTCTTCCAAGCACCAGCCGCGGGTCGTCAGGGCCTCATGCAGGGCCGTGACGGTCATCTGCGCCAAGGCGGGGTCGAGCCCGAAGGGCGTTGCCATCTGGTAGCTGTAACCCTTGAGACGCTCAGGCAGGACCCGGGCGGTAAACCAGCCCCTCGCCATGAAGAAGGGATAGATCACTGCCCCCTCGGCCATGGCTGCTTCGAGGAAGCCACGGGAGGAAAGCGTGGCGGAACGGACTTCCCAGCCGGGCAAATGGTCCTGCACCGCGGCTGCAACCGCCGCAAGATGGATCTCGGGCGGGGCAGGGGCCGAGGGCTGGCCGTGAGAGGTAAGGAGGGCGATCGGGCGTGTCATGGGGTCTGTTTGCAGGAGGTCTCCGGCAAATCTAGGGGCGGACCTCGGGAAAGGAAAGCCGTGCAGGCCGGCCCTCTGGCCACCGGAAGGGGCAAGAGCGGTCAAAAACGCCGCTTAGGTGGTTGACGGCGAAAAATCCTTCACTTAAACAGCGCGATACGAAGCGGGTATGGTGAAATGGTATCATAAGAGCCTTCCAAGCTTAAGGCGCGGGTTCGATTCCCGCTACCCGCTCCAAACCTTCCCCCGACAGATCCAAGCAGACAGATCCAAACTGACAGATCCAATAAGTCCTGATCGAAAGGTCAGCCCGCCGGCAGTTCGCCCCTGCGGCGATTGTTCCCGGCAGGTTGGGCAATGTGGCCTTGACCTGCGGCAGGGGGGCGGCCATGACACTGCGGGACGGGGTGCGGGCGTCTGACGTCCCGGCCGGAAGAGACTGAAGGAACCCTCATGGCACGACGCGCGGCGCAAACCCCCGGTGGACATCCAGGTGGCAGTGAAGAGCGGGAAGGCTCTCGCAAGATCGGCGTGCTGCGCGCGCTCTGGCCTTTTATGCGGCCCTATCGGGGGATGATCCTCGCCGCCCTCGCGGCGCTGACGCTGACAGCGGGGGTTTCCCTGTCTTTGCCCTTGGCCGTGCGCCGGGTGGTGGACAATTTCCGCATCACCGATGCCGCACTGCTGAATCAATACTTCTCGGCGGCGATGGTGATGGCGGCACTGCTCGCGCTTGGCACCGGGCTGCGCTATGCGTTGGTCACCAAACTGGGCGAGCGGGTGGTTGCGGATATTCGCAAGGCGGTGTTTGACCGGATCATCGGCATGAGCCCGGCGTTCTTTGAACGCATCATGACCGGCGAGGTGCTGAGCCGGATCACCACGGATACCACGCTGATCCAATCGGTGCTGGGATCCTCCGCCTCCGTTGCGCTGCGTAACCTCTTGATTTTCCTTGGCGGTCTGGTGCTGATGCTGTTCACTTCCGCCAAGTTGACAGTAATGGTGCTGCTGATCGTACCGGCGGTGATCGTGCCGATCCTGGTGCTGGGGCGGCGGCTGCGGGCGATCTCGAAAGAGAACCAGGATTGGATCGCGGCTTCTTCTGGCAATGCGGGCGAAGCTTTGGGGGCGGTGCAGACCGTGCAGAGTTTCACCCATGAGACCCTGAGTCGGCGGCAGTTCTCCGATATGACCGAAACCGCCTATCAGGTTTCGCGCCGCCGCATCCAGACGCGGGCCTGGCTCACGGTCATCGTGATTTTCCTTGTGTTTTCGGGCGTGGTCGGGGTCCTCTGGATCGGGGCGAATGACGTGCGCTTTGGTGACATGAGCGAAGGCGCGCTGGTGCAATTCGTGATCTACTCGGTGATGGTGGCGGGTTCTGTTGCGGCCCTGTCGGAAATCTGGAGCGAGTTGCAGCGCGCGGCGGGCGCAACCGAACGTCTGGTCGAGCTGCTGCAGGCCGTGGACGGGGTCCAGGATCCGGCTCAGCCCCGGAGCTTGCCCGCACCGGTGCGTGGCGAGATCATCTTTGACGATGTCTCTTTCACCTACCCATCGCGCCCCGGAATCTCTGCGCTGGATCAAGTCAGTCTGACGATCGCGCCGGGTGAGACCGTGGCCTTTGTTGGCCCTTCGGGGGCGGGCAAGACGACCATCATTCAGATGATCCAGCGCTTTTATGACCCGCAATCCGGTCAGGTGAAGCTCGACGGTGTGGCACTGAGCGACCTCGCGCGCGATGACTTCCGCCGCCATATCGCGATGGTGCCGCAGGATCCGGTGATCTTTGCCGCCACGGCCCGCGAGAACATCCGGTTTGGCCGCCCCGATGCGACCGACGCGGAGGTGGAGGCCGCCGCCAAGGCCGCCGCCGCCCATGACTTCATCATGGCGCTGCCAGAAGGCTATGATGCCTATGTGGGCGAGCGCGGTGTGATGTTGTCGGGCGGTCAAAAGCAGCGGATCGCGATTGCCCGCGCCATCCTGCGCGATGCGCCGGTCCTGTTGCTGGACGAGGCGACCTCGGCTCTCGATGCCGAGAGCGAGCGTCTGGTGCAGGCCGCGTTCGAGGATATCAGCCGCGACCGCACCACAATCGTGGTGGCGCACCGTCTGGCGACGGTGAAAAAGGCGGACCGTATCGTGGTGATGGATCAGGGCCGTATCGTTGCGGTGGGCACCCATGACAGCCTTGTCGCCGAGGGCGGGCTTTATGCGCGTCTGGCGCGGCTGCAATTCACCGATGGGGCCGTGGCCTGATCTGGACCGCCGCGCCGCAAATGGCGCAGCGTCACAGGTTGCCTTCCTTTACGTGAGGCGGCGGCTTTGCTTGCGCGCGATCTGAAATACACTCATTTTGACCCGAAGGGATGACCTGTCCCCGCCCCGAAAACGCGCCCCCTGTTGCGCCGGACGTGGGAGCGGCAGGTTTGGCAAGGGAGGAGATCTATGGCTTTTGCAACCACCGCGGATGTCGCGGCGATTGAACAGGAGTCGTCCTGGGCGGACCGGGACATTCCAAAGACGCTTTACGGGCTGCTGTCACGCACGGCGGGGCGCTTTCCGAACAACAAGGCGGTGAGCTATCAGATCTTTTCCGGCCCCAGCGACAAGGCCGAAACCCTGACCTGGTCCGAGCTGAAGGACAAGGTCACGCAGGCGGCGAACCTGTTCCGTTCGCTCGGGATCGGGGAAAAGGACGTGGTGGCCTATGTGCTACCCAATGCCAATGAAACGCTGATCACCATGCTCGGCGGTGCGGTGGCGGGGATCGTGAACCCGATCAACCCGCTCCTTGAGCCTGAGCAGATCGCCTCGATCCTGCGCGAGACCGGCGCCAAGGTGGTGGTGACGCTGAAAGGCTTTCCCAAGACCGATGTGCCGCAAAAGGTGGCCGAGGCGGTGGCCCATGCGCCCAGCGTCAAGACGGTGCTGGAGGTCGACCTCAACCGCTATCTGACGCCGCCGAAGTCGTGGATCGTGCCCTTGATCCGGCCCAAGGTGAACAAGGCCCATGCCCATGCGGATTACAAATGCTTCCGCCGCGAGATGGCCAAGCAGCCGACCACGCTGACCTTTGCCGACAGTGACGGCGACCGGGTGGCTTGCTATTTCCACACCGGCGGCACCACCGGTATGCCCAAGGTTGCGCAGCACACCTATCAGGGCCTCATCTACAACGGCTGGGTCGGTCACACGCTCCTCTTCACCGAGGAGGACAACATCATGTGTCCGCTGCCCCTGTTCCACGTCTTTGCCTGCCATGTGATCGTGATGGCGGCGGTCTCCTCGGGGGCGCATGTGGTCTTCCCGACCCCGCAGGGCTACCGGGGCGAGGGGGTGTTCGACAACTTCTGGAAGCTCTGCGAGCGCTGGAAGATCACCTTTATCATCACCGTGCCCACCGCGATTTCCGCCAAGATGCAGCGGCCGGTAAATGCGGATATCTCGACCATCAAAACCGCCTTCTCCGGCTCGGCCCCTTTGCCGCTGGAGCTGTTCCGCCGGTTTGAAAAGGCCACTGGCATCACGCTGGTCGAAGGCTATGGCCTGACCGAGGCGACGTGCCTTGTGTCCTGCAACCCGGTCGAGGGGCAGAAGAAGGTCGGCTCCATCGGCATTCCTTTCCCCTATTCCGACGTCAGAATCGTGAAGGGCACGCCCGAGGGGCTGAAGGAATGCGGCGTGGACGAGATCGGCGAGATCTGCGTCTACACCCCCGGCGTCTATCCCGGTCACACCTATACCGAGGCCGAGAAGAACATCGACCTTTATTACCAGGAGAAATACCTGCGTACCGGCGATCTCGGCCGCAAGGACGCCGACGGCTACCTCTGGATCACCGGGCGCGCCAAGGATCTCATCATCCGTGGCGGCCACAATATCGACCCGGCGGAGATCGAAGAGGCGCTCCTGGGTCATGACGCGGTGGCCTTTGCCGGCGCCATCGGCCAGCCGGATGCCCATTCGGGCGAGCTGCCTTGTGCCTTTGTCGAATTGGTCAGCGGAGCCAGCGTCACCGAAGAAGAGCTTATGGACTATTGCAAGCGCCATATCCACGAGCGCGCCGCCATTCCCAAGCACATGACCATCCTGCCGGAGTTGCCAAAGACCGCGGTGGGCAAGGTCTTCAAACCGGATCTGCGCCGCCATGCGATCATCCGCGTCTATGACGAGGCACTGAAAAAGGCCGGGCTTGCTGCACGGGTGACCTCGGTCATCGATGACAAGAAACGCGGGCTGGTGGCACAGGTCACCCTCCATGGCAGTACAACCGAGGATGTGGCTGCGGTGCTCGGCGCCTTCACCCGTCCCTGGGAAGAAGCCAAGGCCGCCTGAACGCAACCCGCGCCCTCAGTTGGAAAAAGCGCGTCCGCCGTGGCGTGATTTTTTCATTTTGTCATTTGCAACCGCGACCGCCGGTCCTAGGCTTTGCTGCAACGGGGCAGGCCAGACGGTGACGGACATGGATTATGAAAAGCTGATAGACGAGGAAACCTGGAGCTTCATCCGCGAGACGGGCAGTTATTATCCTGACGAGGCGGTGGAGCTTTCGATCGAGGAGCAACGCGAGCATTACAACCGCATGGCCGCGGCCTTTCGCAAGGCTCGGGGCGACATCGTCGAGGTCTCCGAACGCTCGGTGAACCATGTAACGGTGCGGATCTACGAGGCAGGCGATCCCACCCGCACGGTGATGTACTGTCATGGCGGCGGCTTTGTGGTCGGCGACCTCAACAGTCACGACGATGTCTGCTCGGAGATCTGTGAACAGACCGGCTATCGGGTGGTCTCGGTGGACTACCGGCTTGCGCCGGAGAATGCGCATCCGGCCCAGTTTGACGATGCCTGGACAGTGCTGAAGTGGATTGCCGCGACCTATGAGGGCGGCGTGGTCCTGGCTGGCGACAGTGCGGGTGGTACGCTCAGCGCCTGTATCGCCCATCACGCACGCGATCACCTGCCGGGGGTGGTCCTCGGGCAGGTGCTGATCTACCCGGCGCTCGGGGGCAGCCTTTCGCTGCCCTCCTATACCGAGCACGCCCATGCGCCGATGCTGACCCGCGAGGATATCAAGTTCTATATGGGCATCCGCTCCGGCGGGGTGGTGCCTGACAAGGACCCGACCTATGCGCCGCTCCAGGACCGCAGGTTCAAGGACCTGCCGCCCACTGTCCTGTTCTCGGCCGATTGCGATCCGATCCGGGATGATTGCGGCGCCTATCGCGATGCCATCCTGGCCGCTGGCGGGCAGGCGCATTGGATCAATGAGGCAGGGCTGGTGCATGGCTATCTGCGTGCCCGCCACAGCGCGCACCGTGCCCGCGACAGTTTCGAGCGCATCACCCTCGCGATCGAAGGGCTGGGGCAGGAAATCTGGCCCTACGACGACTAGGGAGCCTAAGACGAAATCCGGCGCCGGAGGTCTCCTTCCGGCGCCGTCTTGTGGACCGAGCCTTGCCAGAGGAAGGTCACCGCAAGAAGGGCGTGGCTCTCATCGTCTCCGCCGCCGGCGCGCCGAGGCGCGACAGGATGGTGGGGGCGAGCTGCAACTGGTCGATGACCTCGCCCGCTGCAGGGCCTTGGCCCGCGCCGAAATAATAGAGCGCGGTTTCCTGCTGCAGCGGGTCGCGCCCGCCGTGGTGGCCGCGTTCGTCCTGACCGTGATCGGCGGTGACGATGACCTCATAGCCCATCGCCCGCCAGCGCGGGATGAAGGGGGCGAGCATCTCGTCCATCACGAAACAGGCATGGTCCATCTCCTGACAGTCGTGGAAAAACCGGTGCCCCATGCTGTCGAGGGTGCAGGTGTGCAGCATCCCGTAATTGAGGGCAAACCGCGTGCAGAGGTTGGTCAGCGTGCCAAAGAGATCCACGTCTGAGGGCGTCATCTGGTTGATGAGGCCATAGCCGGTCATGGTGTGAAAGCGCCCATGGTTGATGGTCGTGCTTTCGGGTTCGTCATATTCGATATCGCGGACCACATCAAAGGGCGAGCGGTTGAAGAACTGCGACCAGAAGCTATGCGCCACCGCCCCGGTGGTGCCGCCGGCCTTGCGGACCTGGGCAAAGACATCGTCCTGTTTCAGGCGAAAGACATTGGCATTGCCGGTGCAGCCGTGCTCCTGCGGGGTGACACCGGTGTGGATCGAGGCATAGCAACTCGCGGAGGTCGAGGGTAGCACCGAGCGGTGTTTCCAGACCCGCGCCTCGCCCGAGGCGACCCAGCCTTCGAGGTTGCCAAACAGGCGGCGGAAATTGCGGTAGGGCACGCCGTCGAGGATGATGAGCAGGAGTTTGCGGTCCATGAGAAACACCTCACGATTGACAGTGATTTGTCCCGAGGACAGCGCTCGACCCTGGGTGGGGGCGAAGCGCCCTCCCGGGGGGAGGGTCGGGCGCTGTCCGGCCTCCCGGCCGGACGCAGCATCATTGCGGCCTTTCCGCAGAAAAGCCTCCCGATACCGGGAGGCTTTTGTTGAAAGGAGGCGGGGTAAGGCTTAGTTGCCCGCGCTCTCCATCTTGCGGTTGGCGATCACCTCTTCCAGCCAGCCGAGCCGCATCTCTGGCACGGAACTGAGCAGGAGGTCGGTGTAATCGTCAAACGGCGGGCTCAGCACCTGGGTCTTACCGCCATAGCGTTGCACTTTGCCCTTATACATCACCGCGATATTGTCGGAGATCGCCCGCACCGTTGCCAGATCGTGGGTGATGAACAGATAGGCCACGTTCTCGATTTTCTGCAGGTTGAGCAGAAGCTTGAGAATGCCATCCGCCACCAGAGGATCGAGCGCCGAGGTGACCTCGTCGCAGATGATCATCTTGGGCTTGGCGGCCAGAGCACGGGCAATGCAAACCCGCTGTTTCTGCCCGCCCGACAGCTCTGCCGGGTAGCGGTCGATGAACTTCTCACCAAGCTCGATCTCGTCCAACAGCTCGATAATCCGCTTCTTCTTCTCCGCGCCGCGCAGGCCGAAGTAGAATTCGAGCGGCCGACCGATGATGGTGCCCACCGTCTGGCGCGGGTTCATCGCCACATCCGCCATCTGGTAGATCATCTGCAATTCGCGCAGATCCTCGCGGGTCCGGTGTTTGAAGTCAGGCGTCAGGGTGCGGCCGGCAAAGGAGATCTCGCCCTCGCGCGGCGGCAACAGGCCGGTAATCACCCGCGCAAGTGTCGATTTGCCCGAGCCCGACTCGCCCACCACAGCCAGCGTTTGACCGGGGTAGAGGTCGACGTTGACGTTGTGCAGCACATCGAACTTGGTGCCCTTGTAGCGCGCGGTGATATTGCGCACCGACAGCACAGGCTCGGCGGTGGGGGATTTCTCCTCATGCTCGATCGAGCGCACCGAGACTAGCGCCTGCGTATATTCTTCCTGCGGGCGGTTGATGATCTGATCCACCGAGCCGTATTCCACCATATCGCCATTGCGCAGCACCATGATGTCATCGGAGACCTGCGCCACCACCGCAAGGTCGTGGGTGATATAGAGGGCGGCCACGCCGGTGTCACGAATGGCTTCCTTGATCGCCATCAGAACGTCGATCTGGGTGGTCACGTCGAGCGCGGTTGTCGGCTCGTCAAACACCACCAGATCGGGTTCCGGGCAAAGCGCCAGCGCGGTCATGCAGCGTTGCAGCTGCCCACCGGAGACCTGATGCGGATAGCGCGACCCGATGTTGTCGGGATCGGGCAGGCCGAGCTTGGCAAACAGCGCTCGGGCGCGGGCCTCGGCATTGCGGCGGGAGAACTTGCCCTGCTCGACCGAGGCTTCGATCACCTGCTCCATGATGGTCTTGGCCGGGTTGAAGGAGGCGGCCGCGGATTGCGACACATAGGTCACCTCGCCGCCGCGCAGCTTGCGGATATCGCCCAGCTTGGACTTGAGGATATCGCGTCCATTGACCCAAACCTCGCCGCCGGTGATCTTCACGCCGCCGCGGCCATAGGCCATGGACGACAGACCAATGGTGGACTTGCCTGCACCGGACTCGCCGATCAGACCCAGCACCTTGCCCGGCATCAGGTCAAAGCTGACCCCATGCACGATCTCGATGTCATGCGGCTTTTCCCCCGGCGGATAGACGGTGGCGCCGATTTTCAGGTCGCGGACCTTGAGAAGTGGCTCGCTCATCCCCGGCCTCCTTTCAACGAAGTGGTTCGGTTGAGGACCCAATCGGCCACCAGGTTCACCGAGATCGCAAGCGTCGCGATGGCGAAGGCGGGGATCAGGGCGGCGGGGATGCCGTAGACGATGCCGTCCTTGTTCTCTTTCACGATACCGCCCCAGTCGGCTTCGGGCGGTTGTACGCCAAGACCGAGGAAGGAGAGGGTGGAGACAAAGAGCACCATGAAGATGAAGCGCAGGCCCATTTCCGCCACCAGCGGCGACAGGGCGTTGGGCAGGATCTCGCGGAAGATGATCCATGCAGTCCGCTCACCCCTCAGACGGGCGGCTTCTACAAAATCCATCACCTCGATGTCTACGGCGACCGCACGGGCCAGACGATAGACGCGGGTGGAGTCCAAAAGACCCATCACGAGGATCAGCATTGGCACGGTCACCGGGGTCACCGAAAGCACCACAAGCGCGAAGATCAGCGTCGGGATCGACATGATGAGGTCGACAAAGCGCGACAGGCACTGGTCGATCCAGCCGCCAGAGACCGCAGCAAAGATGCCGAGGATGGAGCCGGTGGTGAAGGAGATCACCGTCGCCATGGTGGCGATGAAGATCGTGGTGCGCCCGCCGTAGATCATCCGGGTCAGAAGATCCCGGCCGATATTGTCGGTGCCAAGAAGGAACTCAGCGCTGGAGGGTTCCCAGACGTCGCCCACCACCTCTGCCATGCCATAGGGGGCCAGGAGCGGCGCAAAGATCGCGGCAAGGAAATAGAGCGCGGTAAAGAACAGCCCGATGAGGGCGGATACAGGAATGTTTTTCATGTTCCAGACCTCACTTCGGGTGCCGCAGACGCGGGTTCGACAGGATCGACACGATATCGGCGATCATGTTGAGCCCGATGTAGACGGCGGCGAAGATCAACCCGCAGGCCTGCACCACAGGCACGTCGCGTTTGGACACATGGTCGACCAGATATTGGCCCATGCCGGGATAGACAAAGACCACCTCGATCACCACGACGCCCACAACCAGATAGGCGAGGTTGAGCATTACCACGTTCACGATCGGCGAAACGGAGTTCGGAAAGGCGTGACGCCAGATGATCTTGAACGAGGAAAGGCCCTTCAACTCGGCGGTTTCGATATAGGCGGATTGCATCACGTTGAGGATGGCCGCGCGGGTCATGCGCATCATATGCGCCAGCACCACGAGGGTCAGAACCGCAACCGGCAGGGCGATGGAATTCAGCTTCTGCCAGAGGTTCATGCCGTCGTTGATCATCGCCACCGAGGGGAACCAGCGCAGTTTGACCGCGATGAGATACATCAGCACGTAGCCGATGAGAAATTCCGGGATCGAGATCGAGGCAAGCGTAACGGCAGAGATCAGCTTGTCCGGCCAGCGGTCCTTGTAGCGCACCGCCAGCAGGCCAAGGAAGATCGCCAGCGGCACCGCCACAACGGCGGCCCAGAAGGCAAGGAAAAGCGTGTTGGACAGTCGGCTGCCAATCGCGGCGGTGATGTCCTGACCTGAAGTCAGGGCGGTGCCCAGATCGCCCTGCAGCGCGCCGAAGAGCCATTGGAAATAGCGGGTGAGAGGCGGATCGTTGAGGCCAAGTTCGGCCCTGAGGTTCGCCAGCGCTTCCGGTGTTGCAGACTGGCCGAGGATGGACTGCGCCACATCGCCGGGCAGGATCATCGTGCCGACAAAGATCAGCACGGAGATCATCAACAGGAGAAGCAGGCTCAGCGCAACGCGCTGAGCCACAAGTTTCACGATAGGGTTCATATCAGGCTTTGACCCACATCTTCAGCGGGGCATAGGCGTTCATCAGGGCATGGCCCTTGACGCCGTCTTTCCAGCCGTCGATCCGGTCCGAGGTTGCATCGACGAAGTCGTTGAACATCGGGCAGATCAAGCCGCCTTCGTCGCGCACGATGGTCGACATATCGGCATACATCTGCGTCCGCTTGGCCTCGTCCAGCTCGCCTCGGGCGGCGATCAGCAGCTGGTCAAACTGTTCGTTGTTGAACTTGGTGTCGTTCCAGTCTGCGGTGGAGAGATAAGCGGTGGTGAACATCTGGTCCTGGGTCGGACGGCCCCCCCAGTAGCTGGTGCAGAAGGGCTGGACGTTCCAGACTTCGGACCAGTAGCCATCGTTCGGCTCGCGCTTGATCTCGAGGTTGATGCCTGCTTCCGCGCAGGACTGCTGGAACAGGGCTGCCGCATCCGGCGCGCCGGGGAAGGAGTTGTCGGAGGTGCGCAGCAGGATCGAGCCCTCATAGCCGGATTTCTGCATGTGGAACTTGGCCTTGTCCGGATCGTATTCGCGCTGCTCTGCCTCGACGAACAGCGGATAGGAGCTGTTGATCGGGCTGTCGTTGCCGACGGAGCCGTAGCCGTTCAGGATCTTGTCCACCATGTCCTGACGGTTGATGCCGTATTTCAGCGCCATCCGCACGTCGTTGTTGGAGAAGGGATCTGCATTGCAATGGGCGATGAACACGTAGTGGCCCGGACCAGAGGTCGAGTGCACGGTGATGTTCGGCGCACGGTCCACCAGTTTCGCGGTGCGCGGCGGAACGCGGTCGATCATGTCCACCTGACCGGCCTGCAGCGCAGCGACGCGGGCGGTGTTGTCGTTGATGACCACATATTCGATGGTCTCTGCATTGCCGAGATCGCCCCAGTAGTTCGGGTTCTTCTCAGCCACAAAACGCACGCCCATGTCGACGGACTTCAGGATGTAGGGGCCGGTGCCGATCGCGGCGTCGGGCGCATCCTTGCCACCGCCCGGCTGGATCACCAGGTGGTAGTCGGTCAAGAGGTAAGGCAGGTCGGCGTTGGCGTTTTCCAGTTCAAAGACAACGGTGTCGCCTTCGGCCTTGATGCTGGTGATCGAGCGCATGATGCCGAGCGCACCGGATTTGGTGTCCTCGCCAGAGTGACGCTCCATGGTGGCGACCACGTCTTCGGCGGTGACCGACTGACCGTTGGAGAAGGTCAGGCCGGAGCGCAGTTTGAAGGTCCAGGTCTTGGCATCGGCAGAGGCTTCAAAGCTCTCTGCAACCATGCCGACGAGACCGCCGTCTTCGCCGAGCTCGACCAGCGGCTCGCCCCAGAGGCGGATCACCGAGAGGGCGACCTGGTTGGTGGCCAGCGCGGGGTCAAGGCTGTCGGTGGTGGAGCCGCCCTGCAGGCCGACCTTGAGGGTGCCGCCTTTCTGTGCGCCCTGCGCCTTTGCCGCCGAGGCCAGGAGCGAGTTCGCCCCCAGTGCGGTGACACCCAGCGCCGCCGCGCGGCCGAGGAATTCGCGGCGGCTCATCCGGCCGAGCGCGGCTTCCAATGCGAGGTGTTTCAGTTGATCGTTCATTCGTAGTCTCCCTGTCGAGGTTTCGGGTTGGCCCCGATTTTCTTGAATGGTGAATCAAGATTTGCCGATTTGGCTCTGTGGGGCAAGAAATATTGCCAGAAATTTCGCGGCCGATATGTGATCACAAGTGCTCTAACGTGATCACTAAATTTTCCGCGACGCATTGCTTGCATGAAGGGGCGTTTTTGATCTGGTCACTCCGCCTTGCGCTGACGCTCTTCGGTGTCGAGCCAGATTGTAACGGGACCGTCATTCACCAGTGAAACTTTCATGTCAGCCCCGAAGCTTCCGGTCTGTACGGGCAAGCCGGCTTCGCGCATTTTCTCGCAAAAACAATGATAAAGCCTTTCTCCTTCTGTTGGTGGTGCGGCGCGGGAAAAGCCTGGTCTCGTGCCGCTTCTGGTGTCTGCGCCAAGGGTGAACTGACTGACCACAAGCACCTCACCGCCAATATCTGCGACTGAGCGGTTCATCTTGCCTTCTGCATCCCGAAAAATGCGCAGACGTGAAATCTTGTGCACCAGATGGGCCGCTTCGGCCTCGCTGTCGCCCTGCATGGCGCAGATCAGCACCAGCAAACCCGGACCGATCTCTCCCAGAAGGACAGAGTCGCTGGTGACTTTGGCCTCGCTCACCCGTTGCAGGAGCGCGCGCATTCTTGGTCCTTCCTGCGCAGGGTCACGCCCCGCGCCAATCCGTAAATTCGTCCGCAGTCGCCCGGCTGGTGCGGAATTGGTTCGCCGGATGGGACGCGTCCTCATAGCCAAAACTGATTGCACAAAGGATCAACCGGTCCTCGGGGATCTCCAGCATCCGGTGCAGGAGCGGCGCATAGGAGGCGACCGCAGCCTGCGGAATTGTCGCCACGCCCAGCGACTCAGCCGCCAGGGTGAAGGCCGCGACAAAGCCGCCGCAATCCATCGCGCCATAGGGGCCAAGCTCCGCCGGGCTCGACAGGATCGCGCAATGGGGCGCGCCAAAAAGGGAGAAATTCTCCATCATCTGCCGGGCCGAGCCCTCGCGGTCGCCCTTGGTCACTCCCACCGCTTCATAAAGCGCCCAGCCGCAGTCGCGCCGCCGCTGCTGTAACACGCCGCTATAGCCGGTCGGAAAGGGCAGGTCTGGCGCCGCCGTATCGCCCTGTGCCGCCACTGTCAGGGCGTGGCGCAAGCGCTCCGTCTCCCCCCCGCTGGTGATGGTCAGCCCCCAGGGCTGCGCATTGCACCAGGAGGGCACCTTGCGGGCAGCGTTCAGGATTGCTTCGATGGTGTCCCTGGGCACCGGATCGGGTTTGAACCCGCGACAGCTGTGCCGGGTACTCAGGAGCCTGTCCAACTCGCCGAAAGCGCGGTCTGGCAATGTGATTTCTCCCCTTGCTCGGGTCAAACATGCAAGGGGAGCATTGGAAAAGCAAGTAGTTAGCGGAAATTACTTCTGTGAGGCGATATAGGCGACCCCCGCCGCGAGGATTAGCCCGAGGAGCACCGCAAGAGCGATCTTCCAGGCGGAATAGGGGCGCTCCCCCTGAACCCGTCCGGTCTGGCCATTGACGATGAAGCGGTAGCTCTGGCCGCGGTACTTGTAGGCGGCCATCCAGACCGGCAGCAGGATATGCTTGAAGGTCACGGCACTCACTTCGGTGTCAACCGAGGCGATCCGCTGCCGGTCGCCGCCGATGTCGAACTTGATATCCCGCTCGATCACCCGGTCCATCTTGGCGCGCGCGTCCTGAAAGCCGTCCTCGAGGTCAATCGTGTAGGCTTCGGCCCGAAAGCCCGCCAGGAACTTCGGCTGGTATGGCGCCAGCTGCGACAGGTCCCAGGGTTCCAGCCCTTCGGCATAGGGCCGGGGCAGGCTCCTGGAGGCCAGCACAAGCACATCGTCAAAGAACCGCTGCACCCGGCCGCGCACATCGGACCAGCGCACCTTGATCTCGGTGCGGATCTGCGGCTTGCCATCGACCATAACGGTGCGGTTGACGGTGTACTCCGTGCCGCGCTGGCCGGTGTAGCGGCTCCGGGTCTGGGCGTCATAGGTCCAGTAGGGGACGTAGATCCCATCCATCTTGCGTCCCTTGCGGGCGTAGCTGCGCAGACCGTTTGGCGCGAACCATAGGCCTCCGAGCCAGTCCTCCATCGCCTTGTGCGCGGCCCGCTCGTCGAGCTGGAAGGGCAAGACGCCCTTTGGCTTGATGTGGCGGTTCTCGCCGGTGTCGGCCACCACCGGGGTGGCGCAGAACGGGCATTCCAGCGCGTGCACGGCCGGGTCGAATTCCACCTGCGCGGCGCAATTGGGGCAGTGGGAGACGCGGGTGATCTCCATTTCCGCAGCGGGTAATTGCTGGCGCAGGGCGGTCAGGAAATCGAGCTCCTTCAGGGCAGTGCCGCCCCAGGGGCTGTCCTGCATCGGTTTCTGATGGCCGCAATGATCGCAGATCAAAGCGTTCTGCGACGGGGAAAACCGGTAGTCCGCGCCACATTGCTCACAGGGAAAGCGGTGGTTCTCCTCGGTTTGGCGTGGGGTGACGTCGAGGGGCGGCGGGGGCGGCAGGTCAGAAGTCATCCAGATCCTCAGAGGTATTTGTGCAGGACGCGCGGGACCATGAGGTGTTGCGCGTTGTCTTCCAAAAAGACATGCCGCCAGAGATGGAAAGCCACATAGAGGACGATCACCACAAGCAGCGCATCAAGGGCCCTGATGGCAAAAGGGGCGAGCAGACCGGCGAGGGCACCGGTGGCGACCATGACCGGCAGAGCGATGTGCAGGACCTGATGCTTCAGGCGGTGAAACCTTTTCGCCCGGCCCGGCAGGTGCGGCCCTGCGCGCCCCGCGAGTTCCTTGAACTTGGTCCTCGCGGTCCAAGCGGGTACCACAAGGGCAAGGATCAGCCCGACACCGGCTTGGGTTGCCAGGGCAAGGTCGGGATCAGCGCCGTTTCCAGCCGGTTCGACCATAAAGAAACAGAGAATGAAGCCGAGTCTCACCCAGTGGAGCCATTGCAGCGCATTGCGTCGTGTCATCATCGGGAACGAGGCTTTCGTACTTAAGCGGCGTGGGTGCAAAGAAAGCAGGCGAAGCACTCGGCAAAGGCCGGGCGCACCGACTGGCACGCCCTTGACGTCTACTCAGTATCAGGCAGCAGGAGGTGGTGGCGGCGGTGGCGGCATCACCGTGAAGAGTTGCGCCAGTTCGGTCACCTCACCTGCGCGCATCCAGCCGTCCTGTCCCGGGGTCCAGACATGGGTCTCCCGGCTGAGGGTTCCCTCCTGCGCCATGCGCCCCAAACGGGCCTTGGAATAAGGGCCGGAGGTCTGCCCGTTCTCGGCAATGTGCCAGACATGTTCGACGGGCGGCGGCGGCGGAGCCAGCGGTGCGGCCTGCACAGGGGTCTGCGCAGCAGCGGGTGCGGGCCGCGCGCCCCAGGGACCGGTGGTCTGACCCGCTGCCGCCGATGTTGGTGCCTGGTGCGACCCTGGGTTCAGCGCGTGTGACATCTGTTGCGCCATCGCCATGCCCATCCCCATGCCAAGCCCTGCGCCCATACCGCTGTTGGGCGTACGGGCGGCGGCTTCCATCGCCTCGGCCGCCTTGAACTGCGTATACCGGCCGAGATCGCCGATGATCCCCATCTGGGTGCGTTTGTCCATCGCCTCTTCGACGGCCGGCGGCAAGGAGATGTTCTCGACATAAAGCTCGGGAATCGCGAGGCCGTATTCCGCGATGGTGGGCGCGATCTCCGCCGCCACCAGCTTGCCGAGGTCGGCGGTATTGGCGGCCATGTCGAGCACCGGGATGCCCGAGCCGGCAATCGCGCGGGAAAATTCCTGCACGATGATGTTGCGGATCTGGTAGGAGATCTCGTCCATGGTGAACTCGCCATCGGTGCCGACGATCTCGGTCAGGAAGCGGGCCGGATCCGCCACCCGGATCGAATAGGTGCCAAAGGCGCGCAGGCGCACCGGGCCGAACTCGGGGTCACGGCACATGATCGGGTTCTTGGTGCCCCATTTGAGGTCGCTGAACCGGGTGGTGGCGACAAAATAGATCTCGGATTTGAACGGCGATTTGAACCCGTGATCCCAGTGCTGCAGCGTCGTCAGCACCGGCATGTTGTTGGTCTCGAGCATGTAGAGACCGGGGGTGAAGACATCCGCCAGTTGCCCCTCATGCACGAAGACCGCCGCCTGACCCTCGCGCACGGTCAGCTTGGCCCCGTATTTGATGGCATGGCCCTCGCGTTCGAAACGTGTGACCATCGTGTCCCGGGTGTCATCCGTCCAGTGGATGACGTCGATGAACTCCCCCTTGAGGAAATCGAAAATACCCACAGCGCGTCCTCCTGCTGATCTTTCCAAAGATGTAGCAACCGAGAGGGCTCGAAACCAGAGCTCTGTCCCCTGACGGAGCGATTCTGCGCGACATAGGCAGGATTTCCCCCCTCAAGGTCGCTGGGCAGGGGGCTCGGGACGGAGGAGGAGGGGCAGACAGCCCCCGCGCTTGGGCGGGCGCGGCCCTTGCCCCGGGTCGTCAGTCGGCAGGACCGGGGTTTGCCGCCGCCATCATGCGCTTGCAAACCAGGGTGTAGAGCGCGCCCCAGGCGTGCTCCTGCTCTTCAGTCCAGCCGGTCACGCTCTCGCGGAGTGCGGCGATGAGGGCCTTGCCCACCGCATCGTAATGGGCGGGAACGGCCCCGAGATCACCATGTGCCTGACCGAGTTCGTCGAGCACCGGAAACAGGGTCTCGGGATCATTCATCGTGCTGAGGATATAGACCAGCATCTGTTCCAACTTGACCACCTGCGGCGACATTTGCGGCGGGAACATCTCGCGCACTGAGGGCGATGCGGCAAAGAGATGCTGGTAAAAGCAGGCGGCAAGCTGGCGGGTAGTGCAGCTCAGGTGTTCCACACTCATCTGGATGGTGTGGACGTGGTCGGAACTCAACATGGGCAACCTCAAAAACCACTGTCAGGGTCTGTGACCCTTCTTGCCGCAAAAAGGTTGAGATCCGGGAAAGATGCGGGGCCACCAAGGCATGGCGTGCCCTCGGCTGGTGGACAGATGGCTGCGACGGAATTGCGGCATGTGCTGGTCGATGGCTGACGACGATGGAGGCGGGCAGGCCATGGGGTCTCGCTCCCAGGGGCTGCCGCAAGGCGGCCATGTCCGGGATCACAAGGCGCGATCACAAGGCGAGGTCACCCATCAGTTCCGCCGCGAGCCCCTCGACGATGGGGCGGGCCTCGTCGGGCGACATGCCGATGCGCAGACGCGGATCATAGAGGATCCGCAACAGCTTCTCGTCATGGCTGGTCAGCCGGGCAAACTCATCGTCGTCATTGAAGATCGACGGACGTGCCCTTGGGCTGTCGTTGCGCATTCCCAACCCCTGGGCGATTTCCTCATGGATGCAGCTTTCGCGCATGAGGTCTGGCTGCTCGCTGCGGATCAGCGCCACGCCGCGGCTGTAGTTCAGCGGGTCGCGCTGGGGTCCTCCGGCGATGACAAAGCAATAGAACTTGCGCGGCGGCGTCACGAAGAGCGCGAGATCCGTCGCGGCCAGATTGGGCAGCAGCCGACGCACGCGGTCTTCGACAAAATCGGCATCGTCGAGGCCGGCAAAGATCACCGTGAAATTGCCGCTGTTGCCAACGGAAACCGGATGGCCGGTGATACGGGTCAGCCGGGCGGCGAATTCTTCCAGCCGGGTTCGATCGAGCACTCGCTGCGCCGCACTGACCGAGGGGGCAAAGACCGGTACCAGTTGCACCGGCTGCTCCCAGCGCCCGAGACCGCCGGCACCGGCATCGGCCCCATTGGCGTATTCGTCAAAGAATGCCAGTGTTTCGAAGCGTTTCGCCAAGTCCTCGGCGTCATAGGGGGTGTCTGGTCCGCCCCCATCGGTGCGCAACAATCCCCGGATCAGGAGGTCTTTCTGCAGATCGGCGTAATATTGTGCCAGTTCCCGGGAGGCGACCGAGGGTTCCGGCTGTTGCAGCGGCGCCGACACCGCCGGTCGCAGGGCTGGCCGCGGCGTGGATTTCGGACCGGGCGCAAAGGCCAGACAGCCGCCAAGCGCGGCAGCCGCGCCCAGCAGGGTCACGGGGCGCAGGGCCCGTAGCAGGTGCCGCCCCGCCGTCGTCACGTGCGCCAGCTCAGCGCGGCACGGAGGTGGCGGCGGTATCGCCGACGCCATCCTTGCGCGCCTTGGCCGCGGCCAGCGTGTCACGCAGCTCGGCTTCCATCTTCTTCAGGTCCGCCTCGGCTTCGGCGCGTTTGCGCTTGCCCTCGTCGGCGATCTGCAGGCTCTCCTCGATGGTGCCGATCAGATCCGCATTGGCCTTCTTCACCGCCTCGATGTCGAAGACGCCGCGCTCCATCTCCTGACGGATCATCTTGTTGCTCTCGCGCAGATTGGCGGCATTGGCGGTCAGGAGTTCGTTCGTGAGGTCATTGGCGTCCCGCACCGCTGCTGCCGCCTCGGCGGAGCGCTGGATGGTCACCGCCTGCGCCAGCTGGGTTTCCCAGAGCGGCACGGTGTTGACGAGGGTCGAATTGATCTTGGTCACAAGGCTCTTGTCGTTCTCCTGCACCAACCGGATCGAGGGCAGCGACTGCATGGTGACCTGGCGGGTCAGCTTGAGGTCATGCACCCGGCGCTCCAGATCGTCGCGGGCCGCGCGCAGGTCGCGCAGCTCCTGCGCCTTGATCACCTGCTGGTCTTCTGCCGCCGCCTGAACCGCCGCCTCCAGCGCCGGGATCTCGCGACTGTCGAGCTCCGCCAGCTTGGCCTCGCCCGCAGCGATGTAGAGCGCAAGTTCGTCGTAGAAATCCAGGGTCTTTTCATAGAGAAGGTCGAGGGACTTGATGTCCTTCAACAGCCGATGCTCATGGCTGAGCAGGCTGTCCGTGATCTTGTCGATCTGCGCCTGCACGGTCTCGTACCGGGCGGTGAACTTGGCAAAGGGGGCAGCCCGGCCCAGGAGACGCTCCCAGAAGGTCGGCTTGCGCCGAACATCCAGTTCGGAAACCGAAAAGCCGCGAATGGTGGTGACGATGTCGCGCAGGCTATCGCCCGCCGGTCCGACATCCTTGTTGCGCACATCCGTCAGCATTGCCTGCGAGATCTGCTGCAACTCGCCCTGGGCGGCGGAGCCGAAGGCAATGATCGAATTGGTATCGCCCATGTCGATCTCGCCGATACGCTTGCGGATCGCTTCCGAGGTCACCGGATCGGCCGTTTCCAGCGGCGCCACCTCTGCCTTTGGTTCGGGCAGGGTCACATTGGTGACTTCCTGGACCAGAATCTCGGTCTGGGCAGCTTTGTTCTGAATGGTCTCGGACATGGGCCAGGCCTTTCCTGTAAGGTTAAGAGGGGCGGTCGAGCTGGACGCCTTCACGTTCCAGCCGGGCCCGCAATACGTCGATTTCAATGGTGAGGTCGCCTCGGTCCTCGCGCAGCAGGGCTTCGGTGCGGGCGGCAAAATTCTGTTCGAGGTCATCGAGCAGGGCGAGGTAATCGGCGCGCGCTTCGGCATTGCCGCTGCGGGCATAGATATCGGCGAATTTCACCGAGGCATCGCGGGCACCCATCAGGTAGACGGTCAGGTACTTGCGCGCGGCGGTCAGGTCACGGGGATCTTCCTCGACCGTACGGCAGAGATCGCGGGCCACGGCCTGAAACTGGTCCACACGCAGTTCCACCTGGCGGTCGCGGGCGCGCAGAACCGCGTCCTTCATCGCGGCGAGATAGGCCTCGGCCTCCTCGACCACGCGGGCGACGCGGGCGCTCTGGAAATCGTCAAGGCCCTCGGTGCCCTTGTCGCGGAGGGGATCAAGGCCGAAGGCGGCCAGATGCAGGCCCGCGCAGGCGAGGCCGTAGAGACCGGCGGAGATCAGCCCGGGCGCGCTGGTCCAGGCCCCCACCGCGCCGCCGAGCCCGCAGAGGGCCGCGGCGAGGATCTTGCGGGGCAGGGCGGGACGGCGCGCGACCTTGCGGGCCCCATAGGCGGCTTCAGCCTTCAGCCCCTCGCGCAACAGCAGGGCCGCAGCGGTCCAGAGACCGGCCCCGACCAACCCGCCGACCAGCGTTGTCACGCCGCCAAAGAGCGAGAAGAGCATCAGGATCGCAGGTGGCACGAACATCAGGTTGGCGCGCAGACCCACCGGGTTCACCTGCGCGGTCTGCATCCCGCGCGCACCGGATGTGGGCCGCCCGTCAGGGCGGGGGCCCGCCTGCGGAGCGCCCGAGGGGCTGTATTTGCCGCCGAACCGCTGTGCCATGCTTCAGACCCCGACGATCCAGCCGGTGCCGATGCCCAGCATCAGAATGAACAGCGCCACATAAGCGATGGTTTGCAAGCCTTTGACCCCCCGGAGAGACCTCATCCGCCAAGAAAGGTAGGGGATCAGCTGCGCTCGTACTAGGGGGAAGTCCGCCTAAGCGTGCTCAGCCCTGCGGTTTTTTGCCAAAACGGCCGGGTTTGGCCCCGGGTTTGCCACCGGCTTTGCCACCGAAGGTGTCGCGGTGCCCGCGGCTGGGCGCGCCACCGGGTTTGCCACCGGGTTTGCTACTGTGTTTCCCGCTGGGCTTGCCACCGGGATTGACCTTGGCCTGACCCGGACCCTTGCGACCGGACGGGCCGTCGAAGGGCGCGCCAGCGCGTTCGACGGGCTTGCTCCCAAGGCCCGCGCCTCTGGGGCCGGGTCTGCCGGTCGCCTTGTCGGCGGGGTCGCGCGGCTTGCCGCCGAACTTGCCGCCGAACTTGCCACTGCCCGGACCGCCCTCGCGGGAGCCGCGGACGGGGCGGGTCGGTTTCTTCTTCGCCTCGCCCTCCTCCTCGGGGCTGGGCAGGCCGAGCTGGTCGCGCACCACGCGGGGGCGCAGCTCTTCCACCTCGCCCTCCTTGAGGCTGCCGAGCTGGAACGGGCCATAGGAGATCCGCAGCAGGCGGTTCACCGGATAGCCGATCTTTTCCATCGCGCGGCGGATCTCGCGGTTCTTGCCCTCGCGCAGGCCGATGGTGAGCCAGGCATTGGCGCCCTGTTGGCGGTCGAGGTTGACGATCATCGGCTGGAACTGCTCGCCGTCGATCATCAGCCCCTTGCGCAGCGGGTCGAAATCGGTGTCCTGCGGGCGTCCGTTGATGCGCACCCGGTAGCGGCGCAGCCAGCCGGTGGCGGGCAGCTCCAGCTGGCGCTTGATGGCGCCGTCATTGGTCAGCAGCAGCAGCCCCTCGGAATTGAGGTCGAGCCGACCCACGGTCATCACCCGCGGCAGGTCCTCGGGCAGTTCGTCAAAGATGGTCTTGCGGCCCTTCTCGTCGGAATTGGTGGTCACCAACCCGAGCGGTTTGTAATAGAGCCAGAGCCGGGGGGCCTCGGCCTCGGGCAGGGGGGCGCCGTCCACCGCGATGCGGTCGCGGGCGCTCACGTTCAGCGCCGGGCTGTCGATCACCTTGCCATTGACCGAAATCCGCCCCTCGGCGATCATCCGCTCCGCCTCGCGGCGGGATGCGACACCGGCGCGCGACAGGACCTTGGCGATCCGGTCGCCGTCGCTGCCGGCTTCGGCCGGGGGCCGCGCGTCTGCCGTGGCTTTTTGCTGCGGGCCTTTGGGTCCGCGCGGCTTGGCCGGCGGATGCGCCTGGGGCCGGGGGCCGCTGGCTGCGCTGCGTTTGATCGACGCGGGAGGGGTTTTCTTGCTCATAGGGCTGCCATAGCCTATTCGCGGGACCTGTGAAAGCACCCTTATCGGTGGCCAACTATGCGGCGATCGCGGGCGGGCGGTGGCGCGCCGCGCAGAGGGCGCGGAGACAAAGCGAGGGCAAGAGAGATGTTCCGATCCTTCATGGCGGAGGCGCTGGATGAGGCCCGGGCGGCGGGGGCGCGTGGCGAGGTGCCGGTGGGCGCGGTGCTGGTGAGCCCTGCGGGCGACATCCTGGCCCGCGCGGGCAACCGCACCCGCGAGCTGAATGACCCGACCGCCCATGCGGAAATGCTGGTGATCCGCGCCGCCTGCGCCGATCTCGCCAGCGAGCGCTTGCCAGGCTGTGATCTCTACGTGACGCTGGAACCCTGTGCCATGTGCGCTGCCGCCATTGCCGCCGCACGGATGGCGCGGGTCTACTACGGGGCCTCGGATCCAAAATCCGGCGGCGTCGCCCATGGCGCTTGTGTCTTTGACCACCCGCAGGCGCATCACGTGCCGGAGGTCTACGAGGGGTTCTCCGCCCTTGAATCCGAAGCCCTGCTGCGGTCCTTCTTTGCCGCGCGGCGGCTGTGACCGCTGGTGGATGACGCGGATCCCCCCGCCGCGGTGATGCGGCAGTTTTCCCTTCGTGAAGCGGTTCCGCTGGCGCAGACGCCACGGGCCCGGCTCTGGACCGCCCGCGCGGACTCCGGCGCGCCCGTGGTGCTGAAACTCTACGTCAGGGGCGACATGGGAAACGAGGCCAGCGGTGCCCAGTATCTGGAGCGACTGGCAGGGCGCGCGGCGGTTCGGATCCTGGCGCGCAGCGGCGTGGCATTGGTGATGGAGCATCTCGCCGGCCCCTCGCTCGGCGATCATGCGCGGGCGGGGGCGATGCAGGAGGCGGACGAAAAGCTGGGGCAGGTGGCGGTGCAGCTTTGTGCGGCCGGGATCCCGATTGCGGAGATGCTGCCGGTGGAACGGCTCTTTGCGCCACTGCTGCAGGCCCGGGACCTCGGCGGGGAGATGCGGCGGGCGCAGGACCTTGGACGGACCCTGCTGCGGGCGATCGAGCAGGATCCGAGTGCGCAGGTCGCCCTGCATGGGGATCTGCACCATGACAATGTCATCCTCACCCGCGCCGGGCCGCGCGCCTTTGACGCCAAGGGTCTGGCAGGGCCGCCAGCCTATGAGCTCGCCAATGCCTTTCGCCATCCGCGCGGCCTCGCGTCGCGCGCCTGCGACCCGGAGGTGATCCGCTGGCGAGCACGGATCTGGTCCAGAGCCTGCGGCTCTTCTGCCAGCGACCTGCTGCGCTGGGCGGTGGCAAAGGTCGCTCTGTCGATTCTCTGGGCAGAGCAGGACAGCGCGGCGGATCAGAGGCTTCTGAAACATCTCCTGCAGGTGGCGGATCAAGGCTTGCGGGATTAGGTCAGTTGTCCTAATGTCACATTTGGGGCAATTGTCCTAACCTGCTGCCGAGGGACCTGCCGCTATGACCGCCACCCGTGACCGCATTGTCGAGACCGCCGATGCGCTGTTTTACGAGAAGGGGTTCGCCGCCACCTCCTTTGCCGACATCGCCCAGCCGCTGGGCCTGTCGCGGGGGAATTTCTACTATCATTTCAAAAGCAAGGACGAAATCCTTGAGGCGGTGATCGCCCGCCGCCTGACCCATACCGCCGACCTGCTGGCCACCTGGCGGGGCGAGGGGCAGACCCCACTGGACCGGATCACCTGTTTCATCCGCATCCTGATCCGCAACCAAAGCAAGATCATGGCCTGGGGCTGCCCGGTGGGCTCTCTGGTGGGCGAGCTTGCGAAGCTCGAGCATCACGCGCAGGGGCGGGCGGCGGCGCTGTTCACGCTGTTCATTGATTGGCTCGCGGAGGAGCTTAAGGCGGCCGGGGTGACGGAGGGGGCGGAGGATCTGGCACGGCATTTGCTGGCCCGCAGCCAGGGGGTGGCTGTGCTGGCGCAGGCCTTTGGCGATGAGCGGTTCATCGCGGCAGAGGTCGAAGAGATGGCCCGTTGGGCCGAGGCGCAGATCGCGGCGGCGCAGCCCGCACAGTAGATCTGACAACCGAATTGGATCCGGGAGGAGAGAGAAAGATGTTTGTCGTGTTCCTGAAGTTCACCGAGAAGAAACCGCTGGCCGCCGCTCATATGGAGGCCCACCAGGCCTGGTTGCAGCAGGGTTTTGACGAAGGCGCCTTTCTGGCGGCCGGATCGCTGGAGGGCGGACAGGGCGGGGCCATCCTCGCTGCCGCACAGGCGCGCGAAGCGCTGGAGGCGCGGATCGCAGCCGATCCCTTTGTGGAATTTGGAGTGGTCGCGGCGGACATCACCGGCTTTTCCCTCGCCCGGACCGATCCGAAGCTGGCCTTCCTGAGGCAGGCGGCATGAGCCGCATTGTCCTCTCCGCGGATGGTCACAGCCGTTGCGCCTGGTCAGGATCCGCGCCGGAGTTTGACGCCTATCACGATGCCGAATGGGGCTTTCCGGTCGGCGATGACCGCCGCCTGTTCGAGAAGATCTGCCTCGAAAGCTTCCAGTCCGGCCTGAGCTGGCGCACGATCCTGGCCAAGCGGGAGAATTTCCGGGCCGCTTTTGACGGGTTCGACTTTCACAGGATGGCGCAATTCGGCCCCGAACGGGTGCAGGCGCTGTTGCAGGACGCGGGCATCATCCGCCATCGCGGCAAGATCGAGGCGGTGATCAACAATGCCGCCCGGGCGGTGGAGATGCAGGCGGCGGAAGGCTCGCTGGCGGCATTCTTCTGGCGTTACGAGATCAAGGTGCCGCCGGTGCCGCAGACCGTCTCCACCTGCGCGGACTCTGTGGCGCTGTCCAAGGAACTGAAACGGCGCGGTTGGAAATTCGTTGGCCCCACCACCTGTTTTGCCTTCATGCAGGCCATGGGGCTGGTCAATGACCATGCGGAAGGGTGTTACTGCCGTCCCCTGGCAACGCAGGCCCGGCAGGCCTTTACGCCGCCGACTTGACCCTCCGGCGGACGGCATAAGCTGGCAAGACCTGTGATGGGGAGCGGTTTCGCTTCGGGCTTTGCCCGAAGCGACCGGCGCGGCGCGGGCCTTTGGCCCGCGCCGCGCTCCGCTCAACTGGAAACGGCAGCTTTTTCACCAACCCCGGACAGGCGAGGTTGCGCGCGTCCCGCTGCCATGAAACGGCGCTATGGGCCTCAGCGGTCCTTCACCACGATTTCACGCGGCACATCGGCCAGCGCCTCGCCGCCCCTAGGAGTGACCACAAAAGTCTCGGTGATCGCCATGCCCCAATCCGGGGTCCAGAGGCCCGGCATCAGGTGGAAGGTCATGTTTTCCTCGAGCTTGGTGGTATCGCCGGGGCGCAGCGACATGGTGCGCTCGCCCCAGTCCGGCGGGTAGCTGAGGCCGACGGGATAGCCGGTGCGATTGCCCTTGATATAGCCCGCGCGGCCAAAACTCTCGTAGACGCAGGCGGCGACCTCCTCGCAGGTGACACCGGGCTTGGCGACAGCGAATGTATCCTCGATCGCCTGCAGGATCGCCGCCTCGCCGCGGCGGATGTCTTCGGGCGGGCTGCCCAAGAACAGCGTGCGGCTGATCGGGCAATGATAGCGGCGCACGCAGCCGGAGATCTCGAAATAGGTCGCCTCGCCCTGCGCCAGGGGGCGGTCGTTCCAGGTGATATGCGAGGCCGAGGCCTCTATCCCCGAAGGCGCGATGGGGGCAATGGCGGCATAGTCGCCGGGCAGGTCCGGCAGGCCTTCGATGCCCGCCGCCTGCACCCGCGCCACCAGCGCGTTCTTGGCGATGCCTTCGTTGAACTCCGCCCGCAGGACCCCGTGCATATGGGCCGAAAGCCGCCCGGCGCTACGCATCAGCTGCAATTCCTGCTCGCTCTTGACCGCACGCTGCCAATTCACCAGGCCGGTGGCATCGGCAATGCTGTCACGCCCGAGCCCGGCCTCGAGGATCTGATGGCTGCGCGCGGAATAATAGTAGTTGTCCATCTCGACACCCACCGCCTCGGTCCAGCCGAAGTCCCTCAGCAGGGTGACCAGCGAGTCGAAGGGATGGTGCTCGGTATGCTGGACATGTTCCTCGGGCCAGTCGAACAGGTGGTCCTGTTCGAGCCAGGTGGTCAGGGCCGCCCCCGGTTTGTCCTGGGTGCGCCCCCACCAGAGCGGCATGCCCGTCTCATGCAGGATCACCGCCTGCGGGACATAAAAGCTCCAGCCGTCATAGCCGGTGAGCCAGGCCATATTGGAGGGATCGCAGATCACCAATGTCTTGAACCCGCGCGCCGCCATGGCGCTGCGGGTCTTTTGCAATCTGCGGGCGTATTCCGTGGTGGTAAAATCGTTTGCTGGCATCAGAACTCGATCGCTTTCAGGACTTCCGGTTCGATGACCGTGACGCCGGGAAGCCCGTCGATCAAGTCCTGTGCGTCCTGTGCCAGCAAAGGGAAGGTGCGATAGTGGCAGGGAATGACGTATTTGAAGTCAAAATAGCGCTTGGCCGCATAGGCCGCCGCCGTCATGTCCATGGTGAAATGGCCCCCGGCGGAAAGGATGCCGATGTCGGGTTTGTAGTAATCCCCCATCCAGTCCATGTCGGCCATGATATCGGTGTCGCCGGAGACATAGATCATATGCCCCTCGGCGGCGATCATATAGCCGACCTCGCTGCCCGCTGTGCGCAGGCCGTCGCGGGTGGAAAAGGTGTTGGAATGCGAGGCTGGCACCATGGAGATGCGGATCTCGTCCACCGCGATGGTGCCACCCTTGTTGAACCCCGTGGTCTCCACCCCCTCGGTCTCGCCCCAGAACCCCATCAGGTCGTATTGGCCGATGATCGGGATCGAAAGATGCTTGGCGAGTCCAAGCACATCGGCAACGTGATCGAAATGCGCATGGGTCAACAGAATGTGAGTCGCCCCCTCGCGGGCGGTGGCGGCCTGGGCTTCGCTCAGCATCGGATTGCCGGTCAGCCAGGGGTCGATCAACAGGACGGTCTTGCCGGTTTCCAGCCGAAAACCGCCATGCCCAAGCCAGATCAGTTTCATGATGTCTCTCTCCCGTTTTATCCTGTGCTGGCCGGAGCCTCTCCGACCGGGGTGGTTTTGCTGCCAAGCCTAGCGTGAGATGAGAAAAAATCCATGGAGTTGACACGGGGCTGATATGGATCTGACGCGCGCCATCGACGGTTACTGCGAGCGCCTCGGGCCGGGGCTCTGGGCGGAGCCTCTCAATGCACTGAGCAATCTGGCCTTCCTGCTGGCGGCGCTGGTGATGTGGCGGCGCTGTCGCCGGCCCGGGGGGAAGAGCAAGGGTTCGACGCGGCTCCTGTGCCTGCTTCTGGCGCTGATCGGCATCGGTAGCGGAGTGTTTCATACCTTTGCCCAAGGCTGGGCGGCGCTGGCGGATGTGGTGCCGATCGGTATGTTCATCCTGACCTATCTCTTTGCGGTCAACCGGGATGTGCTTGGGCTCTCCAGCGGGATGGCGCTGGGCGCGACCGCCTTTTTCCTGCCCTATGCGGGGGTGAGCGGGGCGCTCTTTGCGCGCCTGCCCTGGCTTGGCGCGTCGGCGGGCTATGCGCCAGTGCCGCTTCTGATCCTGATCTATGCTGTTGTGCTCTGGCGGCGGTGTCCACGTCTGGCGCGCGGATTTGGCCTCGGCGCGACGCTCCTGCTGCTCTCGCTCACCGCGCGCACACTCGACCTGCCTCTCTGCGGGCTTTGGCCGCCGGGGACTCATGTCTATTGGCATCTCCTCAATGCGGGGATGCTGGCCTGGATGATCGAAACCTATCGCTGCCACCTTGCCGAGGTCCGCAAGACCTGAGCCGGGACGGGGGCGCTCCCGCCTGTCTCCCGTGCCGCCTCCGGCGACCCGGTTTGCAGTTGGGCCCGGCGCCGCGCGCGCCCCGCAGGGGCGCGCGCGGCGCCGGTCGCTTCGGGCAGGGCCCGAAGCGAAACCGCTCAAAATCGCCCGGCTTTGGTTCTTGTCGCCGGTGAAGGGGCGCAGAAATCCCAAGGCAGGCTTGCAGCGCGCAGGCGCGGGCGGTAAACGCGGAGACAAGACGAGATGAGGGTTTCCATGTCGATTGACCAAAGCACGGCCGCGAAAGTGGCGAAACTGGCCCGGATCAAGGTCGAAGAGGACGCTCTGCCCGCGCTGGCAGAAGAGTTCAACACGATCCTCGGGTTCATCGAGCAACTGAACGAAGTCGATGTCGAAGGCGTCGAGCCGATGACCTCGGTGACGCCGCAGCGCCTGAAGCGCCGCGCCGATGAGGTCACCGACGGCAACCAGCAGGCCAAGGTCCTGGCCAATGCCCCCGACGCCCGCGAAGGCTTTTTCGCCGTGCCCAAGGTTGTGGAGTAAGACATGACGGATCTGAACAAACTGGGTCTTGCCGAGGCCCGCGACCTCTTGCGCAAGGGCGAAACCACCTCGGTTGCGCTGACCGAGGCCTGTCTCGCCGCGATCGACTCCGCCGGTGCGCTCAACGCTTTTGTGCACAAGACCCCGGAGATCGCGCTGGAACGCGCCCGTGCGGCGGATGCCCGGATCGCCGCAGGCGACGCACCTGCCATGTGCGGCCTGCCCATCGGCATCAAGGATCTGTTCTGCACCAAGGGGGTGGAGAGCCAGGCGGCCTCGAACATCCTCAAGGGCTTCAAGCCCGAATATGAATCCACCGTCTCGCAGAAGCTGCAGGACGCGGGCGCGGTCATGCTCGGCAAGCTCAATATGGACGAATTCGCCATGGGGTCTTCCAACGAGACCTCCGCCTATGGCGCGGCGATCAGCCCCTGGCGGCGTGGCAACGAGGAAACCCCGCTGACGCCGGGCGGCTCCTCCGGCGGCTCCGCAGCCGCCGTGGCGGCGGACCTCTGCCTCGCGGCGACCGGCACCGACACCGGCGGCTCGATCCGCCAGCCTGCGGCCTTCACCGGCACCGTCGGCATCAAGCCGACCTACGGGCGCTGCTCGCGCTGGGGCATCGTCGCCTTTGCCTCCTCGCTCGACCAGGCTGGCCCGATGACCAAGAATGTCCGCGATGCTGCGATCATGCTTGAGGCCATGTGCGGCCATGACGCCAAGGATTCGACCTCCGCTGACCTCGCCGTGCCGAATTTCGAGGCGATGCTGACCGGCGACATCAAGGGCAAGAAGATCGGCATTCCGCGCGAATACCGCATGGAGGGCATGCCCGCCGAGATCGCCAAGCTTTGGGACGAGGGCGCCGCGATGCTCAAGGGGGCCGGTGCCGAGATCGTCGACATCTCGCTGCCGCACACCAAATACGCGCTGCCTGCCTATTACGTGATCGCCCCGGCCGAGGCCTCCTCGAACCTCGCCCGCTACGACGGGGTGCGCTATGGCCACCGCGCCAGCCTCGCGCAGGGCGACGGCATCACCGAGATGTATGAAAAGACCCGCGCCGAAGGCTTTGGCCATGAGGTGCAGCGCCGCGTGATGGTCGGCACCTATGTGCTCTCGGCCGGTTTCTACGACGCCTATTACAACCGCGCCCGCCGGGTGCGCACCCTGATCAAGCAGGACTTCGAGCAGGCTTTCGCCGCCGGAGTGGATGCGATCCTGACCCCGGCCACGCCCTCGGCCGCCTTTGGCCTCGGCGAGATGACGGATGAGGATCCGGTCAAGATGTATCTCAACGACGTCTTCACCGTCACCGTGAACCTCGCTGGCCTGCCGGGCATCTCGGTGCCGACCGGGGTGGACAGCCAGGGCCTGCCGCTGGGGCTGCAGCTGATCGGACGTCCCTGGGAAGAGGGCGATCTCCTGAATACCGCCTATGCGTTGGAGCAGGCGGCGGGCTTTGTGGCCAAACCGGCGCGCTGGTGGTAACCCTGAGCACATCATCACAGAGCTTTAGCAGGTACAGGTGAGACCGATGGCAATCGACGGGCGTGATCTGAAACGGGGCTTTCTGGCGATGCTGGGGGCGGGGGCGCTGGTGCTCTCCGCCTGCGGCCCGCAGGTGCCGGACAGCGCGGCGGGGGTGGGGGATGACACCAGCCCCTTCAACGCGCCGCCCGCGATCGAGACCGGGCAGACCCTGAACGGTGATCCTCTGATCCCGCCGGTGCGCCTCTCGGAGGAAAGCCTCGGTGCAAATGCGAACTGGCAGCAACCTCTGCCGGCACCGACCCAGGTGGCGAGCGCCAATGTGGCAAGCTCCGCCAATGTGGGCAGCAATGATGACATCGCCCGCGAGGCGGCGGCAGCCATTGCCGCCTCCTCGCAGAATTCCGGTCAGGCACCGCTGGAAGCCAGCCCGGGCAATCCGGCGCCGGTGCTGCAGGATCATGTCGGGATTTCCGACGAAAACGACTTTCAGGCGGTGGCCTCGCGCCAGTCCATCGAAAGCGATGCCGAGCGTCTGCAGCGCCAGCGCGCGCAGTATCAGGTGGTGGCTCCGACCGCGGTGCCGGACCGGCCGAGTGACCTCGCGCCCAATATCGTGAGCTATGCGCTCTCGACCTCGAACCCGCGCGGACAGAAGATCTACAGCCGGGCGGGGATCAACCTGCAGGCCCGCTCGCAGCGCAATTGCGCCGCCTATGCCTCGCCGGACCTGGCCCAGATCGATTTCCTCGAGCAGGGCGGGCCAAAGCGGGACCGGTTGGCACTGGACCCCGATGGCGATGGCTATGCCTGCGGCTGGGACCCGGCGCCCTTCCGCGCCGCGGTGCGCGCCCAGGGCAACTGACGCACCGATGACGGCAGCAGAGCCTCTCTGGCATCCGAGCCCGAATTTCGGGCCACGGCGGCAGGGGCGCGCGCCCGCGCTGATCGTGCTGCACTATACCGCGATGGAGACTGCGGCAGCGGCGCTGGAGCGGCTCTGTGATCCGGTGCATGAGGTCTCCGCCCATTATCTGATCGGCAAGGACGGTCGGCTCTGGCAGCTGGTCGCCGAGGACCAGCGGGCCTGGCACGCGGGGGCGGGCGAATGGGCCGGGCAGGGGGATGTCAATTCCCGCTCCATCGGCATCGAACTCGACAATCGCGGTACCCACCCCTTTCCGGAGCCGCAGATGCGCTGTCTTGAGGGGCTGCTGGGGCAGATCATGACCCGCTGGCGGATCCCGCCGGAGGGGGTGATCGGCCATTCCGACATGGCGCCGGGGCGCAAGCTGGATCCGGGGCCGCGCTTCGACTGGCAGCGGCTGTCGAGGGGCGGTCTTGCGCGGGCCGCAGGTGTGGCGTCGGCCGCGGCCGACCCTTCGCCGCAGGCCTTCCGGCAAGCGGCACGGCAGCGGGGCTTCACCGCCGAAGTCGATGATGCCACCCTTCTGGAGACCGTGCGCCTGCGCTATCGCCCCTGGGGCCGGGGCGCGCTCTGCGCCGCCGATCTGGCACCACTCCTCGACTGACCCTGGTCTTTGGGTGGTTAGAAGCCGCGACCGATCCAGCTGGCTGCTGGTTCTGCCGCCACGCTGCACCTTGACGCGCCGCCTCCTCAGGCGTAGGCACGACCCCGCACAGAGAGCCGGATGGCCGCGTTGGGGGCACCCGCCCCCTGCGAGGAAAGTCCGGACTCCCTGAAACGACGGTGCCGGGTAACGCCCGGGCAGGGCAACCTGACGGAAAGCGCCACAGAAATGAAACCGCCTCGTCGAACCGGAGGTTCGCCAAAGGAGCACTTCGCGGGGTAAGGATGAAACGGTGGGGTAAGAGCCCACCGCACCGCTGGCAACAGGGGTGGCACGGCAAGCCCCACCGGGAGCAATGCCAAATAGGGCCTCCGCGCGGGCCGGGTCGGGCAACCGATACCGCCGCTAGGGTTGTTTCACCCGAGAGAGGCCGGGTTGGCAGCTAGAGGCGTCCGGCAACGGGCGTCCCAGAAGAATGGTCATCGAACCCTGGCTTTCGGGTCAGGGGGAACAAGATCCGGCTTACAGGCTCTCTGTGCAAATTCCCGCCGCCTTCCCGAAGGCGCGGGCGCATCGCAACCCACCGCAGGGACAGGCGATTTCAAGGCGGGGCGCAATTTAGCCGGGCGAATCCTATTGACACTCGCCACCACAGAGGTAAAAGCGCACGCTCATAGGAATTAGACCCGAGAGGCCCCTGCCTTTTCGGACGCAGGAGAAGCACCATGGCGAAGCCGACGACTATCAAAATCCGCCTGAACTCGACCGCGGGCACGGGCCACTTCTACGTGACCAAGAAAAACGCCCGCACCATGACCGAGAAGATGACCGTGCGGAAGTACGACCCGGTTGTGCGCAAGCACGTCGAATACAAGGAAGGCAAGATCAAGTAAGCCTTTCGGGAGCCCGCAAGGGATCTCTGGACTTGAGAAAAAGGGCCACGCAGTGCGTGGCCCTTTTTCTGTCTGCCTGCCCGCGCATGGCTCCTGATCGTCACGGGCGTATCCACAGGCGCATCTATTGGCGCAGCGGCCCCCACCCGGACCCAGGTTCGGGCCGCCGCGGCGACGGAAACCCGCGCCCCCCGCGTATCATTCCAGAGATCTCAAACGGGTCTGAACCCCCGGGCATTTTGCTAAAATCGGCAAGGAAGGCCCCGTCTCAGGTCCTGCTGGCGGCAAAATCCTGCCACATTTGCCCCGCAGGCTTGAGCGCGGTGTGAGTGACGTTGTAAGGGGTGTGTACCATGAAGAAACTTATCGTCTTGTCCGTTGTCGTCCTTGTCCTGCCGGCCGCTGCTGCGGTGACGCGGGACCCGGAGCCGCAAGTGGCCTTCACGGCCCCGGTGCCGGTTCTGGTGCAGGCGCTTTGATCCGGATTTTCCCCCGAATGCAGCTCTGACAAGTCTCGGGACCTTGTGGTGGGGTCCCGAGGCATGGCACCTGCAAGCTGCCGCAAGTGGTGCTCTAGGCCTGAGGCTGCTCCTCTGCCGCTGCAGGGATAGTCTGTGCGGCTTGCGATGGGGGCCGCCACTCCGCATAGACCAGCGTGGGCGAGAGCCCCATGCCCTGCATCAGCGCCGCTGAGGCCGCGTTGAAGGTGGCATAGGTGGTGGCGATGACATCAACCCCCTGCGCGCAGGCCCGAGCCTTCATGGCGCTCATCAGGGCCTTGCCGACCCCGATCCGGCGAAACGGGGCATCAACCGCGATATGATGCACCATGGCCCGTCTTTCCGCCGCCCGTACGGGCAGGGCGGCACGCTCTTCGATCTCCCAGATCAGATAGCCCATCACGACCCCCTTGGGGCTGCGGGCGACGAGGGCCTCAGTGCGGTCGCTGGCCAGCCATTCCCTGAGCCAGTCTGTCAGCGCCTCCGCCGCTGGGTCGGCCAGATAGCGCGCGGGAAGATGATCCACATGCAGGGCGTGGAGGTCCTGCAGGAGCGGCACGAGGCAGGCCGCCTCCTGCGCGGCGATGGGGGTGATTTCCATAATGGGAGTCCTTGCAAAAAAAGCGTCAATAGGTCTGGCCGGACAAAGAAAAAGGGCGGATCTTTATGATCCGCCCCGCCTGTCTGTGATGTGGGAGGTCAGCGTTTATTCGCGGTTCCCAAGCAGGTTCAGCAGCATCATGAACATGTTGATGAAGTCCAGATAGAGGCTCAGCGCGCCCATGATCGCGGATTTCGCCAGCCACTCCTGATCGCCCGCATAGGCCATCTGCAGGTAGTCGTTCTTGATCCGCTGGGTGTCATAGGCGGTGAGGCCCGCGAAGATCAGAACACCGATCACGGAAACGGCAAAGGCCAGCGCCGAAGAGGCGAGGAAGATGTTCACCACCGAGGCGACGATCAGGCCGATCACCCCCATGATGAGGAACGATCCCATGCCGGAGAGGTCTTTCTTGGTGGTGTAACCCACCAGCGACAGGCCGGCGAAGGCGATCGAGGTCACCAGGAAGACCTGCGCGATGCTCTCACCGGTGAAAGTGACGAAGATCGAGGAGATCGACAGGCCCATCAGCGCGGCAAAGACGTAGAACACCAGCTGCACGCCAGCGGCGGAGAGGCGGTTCACGGCGGCACCAAAGCCGAGGAAGATGAAGGCCAGCGGGGCGAGCATGATCACCCATTTCAGCGGCGAGCCGTAGATCGCATAGCCGAAGTTGGTCAGGTAGCTGTCGGAGCTGATCTGCGCCACCGCACCCGACGGGTCGGAGGTGACGGCAAGCCCGGCGATGGCCCAGGCCGCCAGGAAGGTTATCAGCGTGCCTACGGACATGGTGCCGTAGACCTTGTTCATATGGGCGCGCAGCCCGGCATCGATCTCGGCGCTGCGGGCGCCTGTAGCCGTGCGAATTGTGTCAAACTGTGCCATGTCTCATGGTCTCCGTCTAAAGTCTCCCTCAGGGCAGGTCGCGGCCTTCTTCAGGCGCACTTTCCCTTTGTGTCAAATATTGGCTTTTGTGCCCGCCCATTCAAGAGGTTCCGAGCGTTTCGCGGCACAAAACAGGAGTCTGGATGACATGTTTTTTACCGGATCCGGCAGCCTTCGATCAGGCGCGCCGGATCCGGTCCAGAGGGTGAGCCCCACAGCGACGGCACACGGGCATTTCGCCTCAGCTGATCCAATAGTGGGGCGCGTCCCAAAGGCGGCGGCGCGATTCAGCCTCGGCCTGGGTGCGGGTCAGACCAAGGTCGGCCAGCTGGTGGTCGCTGAGTTCGCCCAGTTGGCGACGCTGACGGCGAACGGCAAAGGCTTGCATGATAAGGGAAAACACCGAAAACCGACGGCGTCGCAGGGCGGCTGGGCGGGACAGGGTGGTGGCCATGACAGGACTCCATTAGAAAGTTGTTTTCGTGATGGATGCGCTTCATTGCATCACTGGTGTTGATCTATATGGGGAGAATGTGCCATTCTCAAAACGAATGATTTTGAACCTGTCCATCAAGGGATGTGATGATGAGAAACCTCGACATAACCACGCTGCGCTCTTTCGTCGCGGTGGCAGACACCGGCGGCGTCACCCGTGCCGCCTCCTTCCTGCATCTCACCCAATCGGCGGTCTCCATGCAGCTCAAGCGGCTGGAGGAGATGCTGGGGGTGGAACTCCTCGACCGCTCCGGGCGCAATATCGGCCTCACGGCGGCCGGCGAGCAGCTCTTGGGTTTTGCCCGTAAGATGCTGAGCCTCAATGACGAGATCATCACCCGGCTGACCGATCAGGCCTTTGAGGGCGAGGTGACGCTGGGTGTGCCGCATGACGTGGTGCATCCGGTGGTGCCGATGGTGCTGCAGCGATTCAACGTGCAGTTTCCCCGGGTGAAGGTGAATCTGGTCACCTCCAACACCCGCAGCCTGAAGACGGAATTCGACCAGGGTCGCTTTGACCTTATCGTCACCACTGAAACCGGCGCCGGGGCCGGGGGAGAGACCATCCACCAGATGCCGCTGCGCTGGATTGGCGCGCTCAACGGTCATACCTGGCGCCAGCGGCCCTTGCGGATCGGCTTCTGCCGGTCCTGCATTTTCCGCGGGGTGGCCACGGCGGCGCTGGATGAGGCCGGTATCCCCTGGGAGATGGCGGTGGACAGCGAATCCGACCGCACGGTGGAAGCAACTGTCAGTGCCGACCTCGCAGTGGGGGTCCTGCTTGAGGGCACCCAGCCCGCGCACCAGCAGGTGATCGACCACAGCGGCAGCCTGCCGGTGCTGCCGGTGCAGCACATCAACCTCTACGGTGGTGACCGCACGCGGGCGCAATATGTCGACCATCTCGCCGGGCTGATCCGGCAGGGCTTTGCCGGCCTGTCTCAGCCCGGTCTGCGTGCGGTGGGAACCGAGATGCTCAGCGACACCCGGCTTGGGGTAGCATGACCACCTTGCCGGTGGCCTTCCGGCTGCGCAGGAGTTCCAGCCCCCGTGCGGTCTCGCTCAGCGGCAGGCGGTGGCTGATATGCGGGCTGATCCGCCCCTCTGCCAGCCACTGCATCAACCTGTCAAAGGTCGCGCGCCCGACATCGGGGCGCAGCTTTACCAGTCCACCGAGATAGAAACCGATCACCGTGAGGTTCTTGACCAGCAGGTGATTGGCGGGGATCTGCGGCACCTCGCCCCCGGCAAAGCCGATCGGCAAGAGCCGTCCGCCGGGGTTGGTGGCGCGGAAGGCCGCGGTCCAGGTCTCGCCGCCCACCGCATCATAGACCACGTCCGCACCGCCCAGATCCTTGACCCGCTGGCGCAGATCCTCGGAGGCATCGATCAGGTGGTCCGCGCCCGCCGCCTCGGCCACCGCCAGCTTTTCCGCACCGCGCGCCTGTGCGATCACCCGCGCACCGAGAAGCTTGCCGATTTCCACCGCCGTCAAACCGACCCCGCCGGCCGCTCCGGTGACCAGCAGAGTCTCGCCCGGTTGCAGGCGGGCCTGGCTCTCCAGGGCGAGCAGGCTGGTGCCGTAGGCGATCAGCGAGGCTGCGGCGGCCTCATAGCTCACCGCATCCGGGATGCGGATCGCCCGCCCGACGTCAAACACGCCCATTTCGGCCAGCCCGCCTTGGGGCGCAAAGACGGCCACGCGATCTCCGATTTTGAAATCTGAAATGTCATCCCCGAGGGCAACAATCCGCCCGGCCGCCTCCAGTCCGGGTGTGAAGGGCAGGGGTGGTGTGTCCTGATACCGGCCCTCCACCATCAGCAGATCGGCAAAGTTCAATGCAGATGCATGAATTTCCAGCAGCAGTTCACCGCTGCCCGGGGAGGGGACTTCAAGGTTTAAAAGATGCCCCTCAGACCCATGTTTTCCTATACGAAAGGATAGCATATGTTTTTTCGACCTCCGATTCCCTGATCTCTGATTCGGTTTAAAATTGACCCGTCAGATTACAAAACCGCACCTCGCCATTTGTGGTGAGGGCTTGGCTACCGTAGTCCTACCGTCTTTCGCGATGTTTTTTGATGCATTAAATCATATATTTGCAATGAAGGGCTCTCGTTGCGCGTAAGGCTTTACTTGAATTCAACCACGAAGGTCGTACACTTTCCACAATACTAATACTCTGACCCGAAACCCGAACCCGCCTTACAACAGATGATAAGACAGCCCATGGCGTCGCGAGCGCCCTGGGCCGGTGGTTCCAGAACCGGTTATCGTGGCAGGCTTCTGGAATGCCGTTACTGGGAGATAAACAAAATGGCACATCCCGTTGACACTCATGTGGGAAAACGCATTCGCCACCGTCGTTGGCTGATTGGAATGACCCAGCAGCAACTGGCGGAGAAGGTTGGAATCAAGTTTCAGCAAATTCAGAAGTACGAGACCGGCGCAAACCGCGTCAGTGCGTCTCGCCTCTGGGATATTTCAGATGCCCTCGATGTGAATGTCGCCTTTTTCTTTGAAGGTCTGCAAGATGAGGACAAGACCTTTGCCGAAAAGGCCCGGGTTCCGGCGGATCTGATGGGCGACAAGGAAGCCCTGGATCTGGTGCGGTCCTACTATGCAATCCCGGAAAACCAGCGTCGTCGGCTGTTCGAACTGGCCCGGGTGCTGAGCGACGTGGCCTGAGGGCACGATCACCAGAACACGATCAAAAGGGCTCGATCCACAGTGCCCGATCCAAAGGGCGGCGCCACAAGAGCGGGCCACAAGACTGGGCCACAGGATCGGATCTGTCGGGGCCGCAGGGCACGGAAGATCTGGACAGGCCTCATGTCGGGCCGATCATCACGGGAAAAGGGCGGGGTCATCTCCGCCTTTTTCTTTGTCCGGATCAGCGGTTGCGGTGACCACCGCCCGCCGCCAAAGGGCACTCCCCCGATGGCCCTGGCCAGGTCGACCCGAAAAGGCCCGAGAAGGCCCGAGAAGGAAGGCCCGCGTTTTGGGGCCCGGCTCCCGTCAGGCGGTCGGGTGCACCGGGTCGAACGGCGTGATTGCCGCAGCTGCCGTGAATTCGGCCCGAGGCGGAGCTTTTCGCCTTGAATGGCAGCGCCGCCCGTGGCACCCGCAGTGTCATTGCCTGATCAGATCTGACCGGAACCGACCTGCCATGACACTCTCCGATCTCGAGGTTGCCCGCCGCCTTGCCGCCGCCGCACGTGACGTGATCCTGCCGCATTTCCGCAATGCCCGGACCGCGGCGGAGAACAAGCTCGAAGGCGGTTTTGACCCGGTCACGGTTGCGGATCGCGCCGCCGAGGATGCCATGCGGCGCCTGCTGGCGGAGCTGCGACCCGAAGACGGCATTCTGGGCGAGGAATTTGACCCCAAGCCCGGCACCAGCGGCCGCACCTGGGTTCTGGACCCGATCGATGGCACCCGTGGCTTCATCAGCGGCACCCCCACTTGGGGCGTTCTGATCGCCCTGTCGGAGGCGCAGGGTCCGATCCTCGGGGTGATCGACCAGCCCTATATCGGCGAGCGGTTCGAAGGCACCCGAAACCAGGCGCAGGTGGTCGGCCCCCATGGCACCCGTCCGCTGCTGACCCGCAAGACTGCCCAGCTCGACGAGGCGATCCTCTTCACCACCTTCCCCGAAGTGGGCACCAGCGATGATCGCGCCGGTTTTGAACGGGTGGCGCGGCAGGTGAAACTCACCCGCTATGGCATGGATTGCTACGCCTATGCGCTGCTGGCGGCAGGCACGGTGGATCTGGTGATCGAAGCCGGGCTCAAGGCCTATGACATCCAGGCCCCGATTGCAGTGATCGAGGCCGCAGGGGGGCTCGTCACCGATTGGGACGGCGGCCCCGCGCATGAGGGCGGCCGTGTGCTGGCCGCCGCCAACCCGCAGATCCACGCTGCGGCGCTCTCCGCCCTGACGTCCGCCTGAACCTGGCTGCAGTCCGAGCCCGACGGCCCGATCCCGACCGCTAGGGCCACCGCAACCGGTGTATTATCAGAGATCTGGAGAAGGTCTCTTCCGGATCGCCTGACTTGTCTGCGCGTCCTTGAGGTTGTATTTACACGGTCGCGCCCGAGTCCTTTTGCCCGTCTTCTGTCGGTGCGCCTTCACCTCCATTGACCGAAGCGGGCACGTTCAGGAGAGTGAAGTCATGTCTGATATACTTATCAAGAACATTGAAACCGTGCTGACCATGGATGAGGCGCGGCAGGTGCTGAAGAACGTGGATCTGCGCCTTCGGGGCGGGGTGATTGCGGAAATCGGCCCTGATCTGCCCGCAGGAAACGCGGGAGAGCGGCGCATCGACGGTCGCGGGACCGTGCTGACACCGGGGCTGGTGAACACCCATCACCATCTCTACCAGAACCTGACCCGGGCGGTGCCCGGGGGGCAGGACGCGCTGCTCTTCGGCTGGCTGCGGACACTCTATCCGATCTGGGCGCGCATGGGGCCGGAGCATCTGCAGGTCTCGACCCAGTTGGGGCTGGCGGAGCTGGCGCTTTCGGGCTGCACCCTTACCTCGGACCATCTCTATCTCTTTCCCAACGGGGCGCGGCTCGAGGATACCATCCACGCGGCGGCGGAGGTGGGCCTGCGCTTCCAGCCCACCCGCGGCGCGATGAGCATCGGCGAAAGCGCCGGCGGCCTGCCGCCGGATGCGCTGGTGGAACGGGAGGGCGCGATCCTCGACGACATGATCCGGGTGGTGGATTCCTTCCACGATGCCAGCGAGGCCTCCATGTGCCGGGTGGGTCTGGCCCCCTGTTCGCCCTTCTCGGTCAGCCGGGAGCTGATGCGGGACACGGCCCTGCTGGCCCGCGACAAGGGCGTGATGCTGCACACCCATCTCGCCGAGAATGACGAGGACGTCGCCTATAGCGAGGCACAGTTCGGCTGCCGCCCGGGACAATATGCCGAGGATCTGGGCTGGACCGGTGCCGATGTCTGGCACGCCCATTGCGTGAAACTGGACGGGCAAGAGATTGATCTCTTTGCCAGAACCCGCACCGGCGTCGCCCATTGCCCCTGCTCGAACTGCCGCCTCGGCAGCGGTATTGCCCCAGTACGGGCGATGCGCGACGCGGGCGTCAAGGTCGGCCTCGGGGTGGATGGCTCCGCCAGCAACGACATCGCTAACCTCTGGGAGGAGGCACGGCAGGCGATGCTGTTGCAGCGGGTCGCCAATGGGGCGGATGCCATGTCGGCCTATGAGGCGCTGGAGATGGCCACCCGTGGCGGTGCCGATGTGCTGGGGCGCCCGGAATGCGGCCGCATCGCGGTTGGCAAACGTGCCGACCTGGCGATCTGGGATATCTCCGGCCTGGCCTCCAGCGGCAGCTGGGATCCGGCGGCGCTGGTGCTTGTAGGCCCGCGACAGGTGCGCGATCTCATCGTCGAGGGGCGTCAGGTCGTGGCCAATGGGCAGGTGACCACCCTTGACCTGCCGCAGGTGATCCGCCGCCATGGTGAGATGACCCGCGCCCTCGCAAACGGCGACTGACCGGGTGCGAGGCTCCTCGGGGCCGAACGGGCAGCGCCCCCTTTAGTGCGCTTTGCGTCCTGCAATGCGCACTTCGGCGATGGCGCGGTCATCCCCCATCATCAGCGTGGGAAAGATCGCCTCCCAGATGTCGCCGGCGCGGGTCGCGCGCTGCGCAATGGCCGGGGTGGAGGCGAGGTCGAGCACCACCAGATCCGCCTCCATCCCCACCGCGATGGTTCCGATCCTGTCGTCCAGCCCGAGCGCCATGGCGGAGCCCTGCGTGGCCAGCCACAGAAGCTGGGCGCCGTGCAGGGGCGTGCCGCGCAACTGCGCCACCTCATAGGCGGCCGCCATGGTGCGCAGCATGGAGAAACTCGACCCGCCGCCGGTATCCGTGGCCAGGCCAATACGATGGCCCGCCGCCATCAATCCGCCCATGTCAAAGAGCCCGGAGCCGATGAAGGTGTTCGAGGTCGGACAATGCACCAGGCTCGCCTGCACCTCCCTCAGCCGATCCTTTTCGCGCGGCTCCAGGTGGATGGCATGGCCAAAGACCGCGCCTTCGCGCAACAATCCATGGGCCTCGTAGGTGTCGAGATAGTCGCGCGCGGTGGGGAACAGGCCACGCACCCAGTCGATCTCGTCGAGCTGCTCGCTCAGATGGGTCTGCATCAGGCAGGTCGGATTGTTCGCCCAGAGCGCGCCAAGCGCCTCCAGCTGCTCCGGTGTCGAGGTGGGCGAGAACCGGGGCGTGATCGCATAGGTCAGCCGATCGACCCCGTGCCAGCGCGCGATCAGGGCGGCACTGCCGTCATGGGCGCTCTGGACCGTGTCGCGCAGCCCTTCGGGCGCATTGCGGTCCATGCAGGTCTTGCCCGCCACCAGCCGCTGGCCACGCCGCTGTGCCTCGGCAAAGATCGCCTCCACGCTCTCCGGATGGATGGTGCAATAGCTCGCCACCGTGGTGGTGCCGCAGGCGGTGGTGAGGTCGAGATAGCGCGCCGCCACCTCCGCCGCATAGGCGGCATCGCCAAAGCGCATCTCTTCGGGGAAGGTGTAGGTGTTGAGCCAGTCGATCAGCCGTTTGCCCCAGCTGGCGATGATGCCGGTCTGCGGATAATGGACATGGGCATCGACAAACCCGGGCAGGATCACGCGGTCGCCGTGATCGACCAGCTCCGCCTCGGGAAAGGCCCGGCGCAGGGCCGTGCGGGTGCCAAGGCCGACGATCTTGCCTGCCCGCACCGCCAGCGCCTCGTGCCAGGCCACCGCCGCCTCCGGTCCCGCCGCATCGAAGGGCGATGCCACAAAGGCCAGCACCCGCCCGCATAAAATCAGATCCTGCTGCATCAAAGCGCTCCGCCTGTTGTCAAATCACGCATCCTCAGGATAGGCCTCCGCAGGGCGGCGGTAAATTGCTGACGGGGCGTTGTTTTCCCCTGCCTGCTTCCTGTAGACAGGGAGGTCAGAAAACCGGAGGGCTGCGAATGACAACAGGCGAGATCACCCCCGAAGACACGGCGGCCCATGAGGATGCCTACGAGCTCGACCGCAAGCGGGTTGCCGCGATCCTCTTTGCGGTGGATCGAAACGACCGGGAGAAGCTTGTCGAGCTGATGGAGCCGCTGCATGCGGCTGACATCGCTGACCTTCTGGAACAGATCAACGCTTATGACCGGGGCCGGTTGATCCGCCTCTATGACAAGGAATTCGACGGCGAGATCCTCTCCGAACTCGACGAATCCATTCGCGAGGATGTGATCGCCACCCTGCACCCCTCGGTTCTGGCCGAAGCGGTGCGCGAGTTGGACAGCGATGATGTTGTCGACCTGCTCGAAGACCTCGAAGAGCCGCAGCAGGAGGCGATTCTGGGGGCACTGGAGCTCTCCGAACGGGTGGCGGTGCAGCAGTCGCTCTCCTACCCGGAGAATTCTGCCGGCCGTCTGATGCAGCGCGAGGTGGTGATGGCTCCGGAACATTGGACCGTGGGCCAGGCCATCGATCATATGCGCGAGGCGGAGGAACTGCCCGAACAGTTCTACCATGTGGTGATCGTTGACCCGCGCATGCGGCCCGTGGGGCAGGTGACGCTCGGGCGGCTGATGAGCTCGCGCCGCACCCTGCCGCTGACCGGGCTGATGGAGGAGACCTTTCAGATCATCCCGGTCGATCAGGACGAGGAGGATGTCGCCTATGCCTTCAACCAGTACCACCTGATCTCTACCCCCGTGGTGGATGGTGACGGGCGGCTGGTGGGCGTCATCACCATCGACGATGCGATGATCGTGCTGGACGAAGGCCATGAGGAAGACATCCTGCGTCTCGCCGGTGTGGGCGAGGGCAGCCTGTCGGACAAGGTCTCAGAGACCACCAAGCAACGCTTTCCCTGGTTGGCGGTGAACCTGGTGACGGCGATCCTCGCCTCCATGGTGATCGCGCAGTTCGAGGCGACGATCTCGCAATTCGTGGCGCTGGCGGTGCTGATGCCGATTGTCGCCTCGATGGGCGGCAATGCGGGCACCCAGTCCCTGACGGTGGCGGTGCGCTCGCTGGCGACCCGCGACCTGACCGGGGCCAACGTCTGGCGGGTGATCCGGCGCGAGGCTCTGGTGGGGCTCATCAATGGTGCCATCTTTGCCGTGGTGATGGGGGTGATCGGCGTGATCTGGTTCGGCACCCCGATGCTGGGGGTGGTGATCGGTGCCGCAATGATCATCAACCTTGTCGTCGCGGGACTGGCGGGCACGGTGATCCCGGTTATCCTGGAACGGGTTGGCGTCGACCCGGCGCTGGCCTCCGGCGCCTTTGTGACCACGGTGACCGATGTGGTGGGCTTCTTTGCCTTCCTCGGTCTGGCCGGGGCGGTGCTGATTTGATCTGATTTTACAGGAGCCTGCGATGCGTTCTGAAACCCCGACCCCGGACGAGCTGGCCGCCATCAAGGGGGCGGCCCGCAAGGCGGCCTTTGCCCGACGCAAACAGGCCTTCGACAGCCAGCGCCCCGGCGCGGCGGGCCATCTGGCCGAGGTGCTGGCAGGCTATCGCGGGGTGCCGCTGGCAGGCTATATGGCGATCCGGACCGAGATCGACCCGGTGGCGGTGATGGCGGAGGCCGCCGCCCATGGTCCGGTGGGCGTGCCGGTCATCCAGGGCGCGGGCCTGCCCTTGGAGTTCTCCCGCTGGGAGGTGGATGGTGTGCTGCGCGACGGACCATTCGGCGCCAAGGTGCCGGAGGTGGATGATTACTTCGATCCCGAAATCCTGATCGTGCCGCTGGTGGCCTTTGACGCGGCGGGCAATCGCTTGGGCTATGGCGGTGGATTTTATGACCGCACGCTGGCGCGGCTGCGCGCCCGCCGCGCCACGCTGGCGATCGGCTTTGCCTTTGATGCGCAGGAGGCCGAGGCGCTGCCCCTGGAGCCTACCGACCAGCCGCTCGACATGATCGTGACCGAGAGCCGGGTGCTGGATTTCAAACGCTGAAGGCAAAACCGCCCGGTAGCCAAAGGCTCCGGGCGGGTCTGTGTCAACGATTGCGGGGCCTCAGAAGCCGAGCTTCTCCAGCCGCCAGGCCAGTTTGCGATGCAGCACCGGCGGCAGCAGGTCTTGCAACAGGGCACGGCGCGCCACCTGCCGGTCGCGCTGGTCCTTTGACCCGGGGCGCGGTTTGAACAGGGTGGTATGGGCCTTGCGGCTGCTGTCCCAGGTGGCGGTGTAATAATAGAGCGCGATCGACATGCGCGGCTCTCCCTCGGGGTGATTCACCGGTTCCGGATTGCCATGCCAGCTGTCCGAGGAGGTGGAGAACATGCACATCCGGTTGAACAGCGGCACGTAACTGGCCAGCTTGCCGGACATATTCTCGTTCCAGACCTCGAAGGAGCCGCCATATTCCTCGCGCCAGTCCTTGTTGAGATAGATCAGCATATTGACCCGGCGTTCGAGGTTCAGGCCCGCGTGGTGGTTGAAATCCGCATGGATGTCGAGATGGCCACCATTGGCCACCACATGGATGCCGCCGCCCGCAAAATAGGGATCCGGAATCAGCCCCTTGATGCCGGTCACCTCCTCCACGAAGGCCAGCACGGGACGCGAGTTCAGCGCATAGAACAGCTGCCGGGTATAGGCGGGCAGGCGCTCGGGCACATAGGAGGTCTTCAGCCGTTCCTGCGGCCGGTCATAGGAATTCTCCGCCTCGGGCAGCTGTTTCAGCTCCTCGCGCACCCGCTCCAGGATCACCGGATCGAGGAAATTATCGACGCCACCATAATGGAAGGGGCGTTTGGACTGGTAGTCCTGCGCCAGCGTGGCGGCGGCGGCGCGCGCCTCCCGGGTGGACAGGAGCAGGCTGTCGGGGTCCAGATTGAGAACAGGTGTCGTCATCACTCAACTCTTTGCAACGGCGGCGGAAATCCCGCCTCACAGGCGGCTTTCCGACAGGCTCGCCGCCTTTGCGTCTTTGCGCAATGGTTTTATCTCAAAACAGAGATTTATCCCGCTTTGGGCGGGCGGTGTCCGTGTCAATCCGCCGCCCTTGCGGGTTTTGTCCCGCAAGGGCGGACAGTTCCGCACGCGGCTGCGCCGCTGCGTTCGAGGGGCGGGCGGCGGGTTTGATCTTGTGAGGGCGGCTGCGAACCCCTATTGCGGATCCATGCGTATTCTCTTTCTTGGCGATGTCATGGGCCGCGCGGGACGTGCGGCGATCACTGAAACCCTGCCGCGTCTGCGCGCGGACTGGCGGCTCGACTTTGTCGTGGTCAATGGCGAGAACGCCTCCAGCGGCATGGGGCTCTCGGGCGAACATGCCAAGCTGCTGTTTGATGCGGGTGCCGATTGCGTGACCCTCGGGGATCATGCCTTCGACCAGAAGGACATGCTGCAATATATCGAACAGGACAGCCGGATCGTGCGGCCCTTGAACTATGCCAAGGGGGCGCCGGGGCGCGGCCACCGGCTGTTCACCGCCCGTGGCGGCCAGAAGGTGCTGGTGGTGCAGGTGCTGGGGCAGGTCTTCATGAAACGCCCCTTCGACGATCCTTTTGGCGCGGTTGAAGCGGTGCTGAAGGCGCATCCGCGCGGCGGGCTGGCGCAGGCGGTCATCGTGGACATGCATTGCGAGGCCACCTCGGAGAAGATGGCCATGGGCCATTTCTGCAATGGCCGCGCCTCGCTGGTGGTGGGCACCCATACCCATGTTCCCACGGCCGATGCGCAGATCCTTTCCGAAGGCACCGCCTATCTCAGCGATGCCGGCATGTGCGGCGACTACAATTCGGTGATCGGCATGGAGAAGGCGGAGCCGATGCGCCGCTTCCTCACCGGCATGCCCAAGGGGCGGTTCACCCCCGCCACCGGTGCGGCGACGCTCTCGGGCGTCTATGTCGAGACCGATGACCGCACCGGTGCGGCCAAGCGGATCGAGATGGTGCGCCAGGGCGGCTTGCTGCAATCCGCCGCGCCCTGAGGCCAGCGCCCCCGACAGCCGAGCGGGTCGTCGTTGCTGCGGCAGGGCAGCGGGGGGGCGCTCCCGCCCGTCGTCATGCTTTTTGGCAAAAGCCCTCCTCCCGTTGGGCCCGGCGCCGCGCTGCGCGCGGCGGCGACCGCCCGCGCCCCACGGCAACCCCGGTTCCCGGGGCGACCGGGCACCGATCCGGGCGCGGCGCTGTTTGCGCTTTTGTTCCAAGGGGATGCAGGAGGATGGAAAATCCATGCGCCGGGCTGCGCATTTTTCGACACAAGCGCTCTTATTGCTGCCTTTGCGCCGCTTCGCCGCCCTCTGCCCCTTGCCGCTCTTCCGCCTATGGGGGATGATGGCGCCGATTTATGCGCCGCCGGCGACAGGGCGGCTGCGCCCCTTAGTTATGGACCGGCATGTTTCTCTTTCAATCGGGTGATACCACAAGCGCAATTTTGGCGCTTCTGATCGTGCTTGCGATGTTTGCAGCTTTCCTGCGCGAATCCTATCCCACCGAGGTGGTGGCGATCTGCGGGGTCTCGCTGATGCTGGTCACCGGTGTGCTGCCCTACAAGGAAGCGCTGCCGGTGCTGGCCAATCCCGCGCCCTGGACGATTGCGGCGATGTTCCTGATCATGGGGGCGCTGGTGCGCACCGGGGCGCTGGATGCCTTCACCCAGTTGGCGCGCAAGAAGGCGGAGGTGAGCCCGAAGCTGGCCATCGCCATGCTGATGGGCTTTGTGGTGCTGGCCTCGGCCTTCGTGTCCAATACGCCGGTGGTGGTGGTGATGATCCCGGTCTTCATCCAGATCGCCCGCACCCTCAATCTCGCCGCCTCCAAGCTCTTGATCCCGCTCTCCTATGCGGCAATCCTCGGTGGCACCCTGACGCTGATCGGCACCTCCACCAACCTTCTGGTGGATGGCGTGGCCCGGGCGCAGGGGCTTGAGGCCTTCTCGATCTTCGAGGTGACGCCGCTTGGCCTCGTGGTGGTGACCTGGGGGATGCTCTACCTGCGCTTTGTCGCCCCGCGCCTTCTGCCGGTGCGCGACAGCATGGCGATGATGCTCTCGGACCGCTCCAAGATGAAATTCTTCACCGAGGCGGTGATCCCGCCGGACAGCAACCTGATCGGGCGCGAGGTGACCGGGGTGCAGCTGTTCAAGCGGCCGGGGGTGCGGCTCATCGACGTGGTGCGTGGCGACGACTCGCTGCGCCGCAACCTCGAGGGGGTGCAGCTGCAGGTGGGCGACCGGGTGGTGCTGCGCACCAAGATGACCGAACTGCTGAGCCTGCAGACCAACAAGGAGCTGAAACGCGTCGATCAGGTCTCGGCGGTGGAAACCACGACGGTGGAGGTCTTGATCACCCCCGGTTGCCGCATGGTCGGACGCAGCCTTGGTGCCATGCGCCTGCGCCGCCGCTATGGCGTCTACGTGCTCGCGGTGCACCGGCGCAACCAGAACATCGGCGTGCAGCTCGACGAGCTGGTGGTGCGGGTGGGCGATACGCTGCTGCTGGAAGGCGCGCCGGCGGATATCCAGCGCCTCGCCGCCGAGATGGACCTGGCCGATGTCTCGCAACCGACCCAACGCGCCTACCGCCGCAGCCATGCGCCCCTCGCGGTGGCGGCAATGGTGGGCATCGTGCTGGGGGCGGCCTTTGGCCTCGCGCCGATCTTCATGCTCTCGGTGCTGGCGGTGGCCCTGGTGCTGGTGAGCCGCTGCATCGACGCGGACGAGGCGTTTTCCTTTATCGATGGCCGTCTGCTGGCGCTGATCTTCTCGATGCTGGCCATCGGGGCGGCGCTGGAAAGCTCGGGCGCGGTGCAGCTCATCGTCACTGGAATCTCGCCGCTGCTGTCGGACCTGCCGCCCTTCTTCCTGGTCTGGGCGGTCTATCTGCTGACCTCGGTGTTGACCGAGCTGGTTTCCAACAATGCGGTGGCGGTGGTGGTAACCCCGATCGCGGTGGGGCTGGCGCAGGCGATGGGGCTCGACCCGCGCCCGCTGGTGGTGGCGGTGATGATTGCGGCCTCGGCCTCCTTTGCCACTCCCATCGGCTATCAGACCAATATGCTGGTCTATGGTCCGGGCGGCTACAAGTTCTCCGACTTCCTGCGGGTGGGCATCCCGCTCAACCTCTCCATGGGCTTGCTGGCCTCGGCGGTGATCCCGCTGATCTGGCCGCTCTGAGCGGCCAGCGGCTGGTTTCAGCGCATTCCCCCTGCCTCTCAGCGCCTTTCTGCCGATCCGGCAGGGGGCGCGAGCTCCTCACAGGGCCGTGCATTGCGCGGCCGCGATTTCGGCCCCATCTCTGGCACAGAGCAAAAAGAGAATACATGGGACGAAACGCCATGATGACCATCCGACGCGGTTTTATCGCTGTCATCCTTGTCGCGGCCTCCGCCATCACCTTGGCGGCGCAGACGCGGGCCACCGAACCGGCCAAACCGGCGCTTGCGGGCACCGAATGGACCCTGACGGAGATCGTGGGCGAACCCCCTCTCGAAGGGCACAGCGGGCTTGACCTGCAGTTCGGCGAGGAGGGCGCCTTTGGCACCAGTGCCGGCTGCAACCGGTTCCGGGGCACTGCCGAGATCAAGGGCGAAGCGATCAGCTTTCCCGACCGGCTGGCGGGCACCATGATGGCCTGCCCGGAAGGTTTGGCGGAGCAGGAGGAAAAGGTGCTGGCGCTGCTGGCGCAGGTCACCGCCTATCGCGTGGAAGCCACCGAGCTGGTGTTCCTTGACGCCGACGGGGCCGAGCTTCTGCGCTATGCACGCGAGGCCGAAGCGCCGGAAACCCTGATCGACACCAAGGGCTGATCCTCCTCCCTCAGCCCTGAGACCCGGTCCTTGCCAGCGCGGGCGCGCGTGGGCGGGGGCCGGGTTTTTTCTTGGCCTCAGGCGATCAGCTGCGACCGGCCGGCCTGACGGCCCGAGAACAGACAGCCGCCGAGAAACGTCCCCTCCAGCGCGTTGTAACCGTGATAGCCGCCGCCGCCGAACCCCGCTGCCTCGCCGACCGCAAAAAGACCGGGCAGGGGGCGGCCATCGGCCCCCAGCATCTGGCTGTCGAGATTGGTCTGCAATCCACCCAGCGTCTTGCGGGTCAGGATGCTGAGGCGCACGGCGATCAGCGGCCCATTGGCGCGGTCGAGGATGCGATGGGGCCGCGCGGTGCGGATCAGCCGGTCGCCGCGATAGTTGCGGGCGGCATGAATGGCCTGGATCTGGCGATCCTTGGCAAAACCATTGTCCACCTGCGCATCCCGCGCCTCGATCTGAGCGCGCAGATGGCCCTCGTCCAGGGCAACATCGCCGATCTCGTTCATGCCGCGGACGAGGTCGCTCAGCTTCTCGGCCACCACAAAATCCGCGCCATGCCGCTTGAAGGCCTCCACCGGGGCCGGCGCCCGACCGCCCGAGAAGAGCCGCGCCCGCAGCACCTCGCGCCAGGAGCCGGAGGTGAGGTCGGGGTTCTGCTCCGATCCGGAGAGGGCAAATTCCTTCTGGATGATCTTCTGGCTCAGGATGAACCAGCTGTAGTCCTGCCCGCTGGCAAGGATAGCCTTCAGCGTGCCAAGGGTGTCAAAGCCGGGCAGGGCCGGGTCGGGCAGCCGGGTGCCATAGGCATCGAACCACAGCGACGAGGGGCCGGGCAGGATGCGGATGCCATGATCGGGCCAGATCGGGTCCCAGTTGCGCAGCCCCTCGCAGTAGTGCCACATCCGGTCGGTATTGACGAGATGGCCACCGGCACCCTGCGCCACCTTCAACATGCGCCCGTCCACGTGGAAGGGCACACCGGAGACCATGCGGCGCGGGGCCGGGCCAAGGCGCTGCGTCGGCCAGTTGGCGCGCACCATGTCGAGATTGCCGCCGATGCCGCCAGAGGCCACGATCAGCGAGGGCGCATAGACCTCGAACTCGCCCACCTCGTGTCGGTTGGTGCGGGCACCGATGGGGCTCTGATCGGCGGCCAGCACCTCGCCGGAGACCCCCTTGATATGGCCGGCCTGCTGGATGATGTGGCTGACCTGATGGCGAAACCGCGCGTCGATCCGCCCCATTGCCATATGGGTGCGCAGGGCGCGGGCAAAGGGCGCCAGCACGCCGGGTCCGGTGCCCCAGGTGACGTGGAAACGGGGCACCGAATTGCCATGCCCCTCGGCGCGTCCATCGCCGCGCTCGGCCCAGCCCACCACCGGAAACCACCGCAGCCCCAGCCCATGAAGCCAGGCCCGCATGTCGCCCGCGGCAAACTCCAGATAGGCCCGCGCCCAGAGGCGGGGAAAGTGATCCTCGGCGCGGTCGAATTGCGCGCTGCCGCTCCAGTCGCGGCGGGCGAGGTCGACACTGTCGCGGATGCCCATGCGGCGTTGTTCGGGGGTGTCGATCATGAACAGGCCGCCGAGGCTCCAATGGGCCTGGCCGCCGAGGAAGTGCTGCGGCTCCTGTTCCAGCAGAATGACGCGCTTGCCGCGATCCGCAAGCTCGGTGGCGGAGACAAGCCCGGCGAGGCCTGCTCCGATCACGATGACATCGGCGTGGTTGTCCTTTTGCATGGCGAAGCGCTCCTCCCTCGCGGTGCATGACAGGAGCCTAGGGGCAAGTTGGGGCCTTGCGCAATCTTTGCGTGTGGGCGGTGCCGCAACGACAGGCGCGGCCCGGCCCGGCGCGCGGGGACAGCTGGGGGCGGTTGGGCCAGTTTGCAAATCGCCTGGCAAAGAGTTTGCGCTTTGCGCCGCAAGTAAAGGTCTGGAGAGGTTGCGCTTTGCGGTGCAAATCGCCGAGGGGGCGGGCGCCGCGCCTGCGGCGCGGCGCCCGCCCGACCCAGATCGACCCGCCGTGGCCCTTGCAGAACCGGATCAGAGGGGCCAGACCACCAGGATCGTCGGGATCGAAACCGCAATCACCAGGAGTTCAAGCGGCAGGCCCATGCGCCAGTAATCGCCGAACCGATAGCCGCCCGGGCCGAGCACCAATGTGTTGTTCTTGTGGCCGATGGGCGTGAGGAAGGCCGCCGAGGAGGCCACCGCCACCGCCATCAGGAAAGGGTCGGGCGAGACCTCCAGCGCCTTTGCCATGGAGATGCCCACCGGGGCGGAGACAATCGCGGTGGCGGTATTGTTGAGCACATCCGACAGGGTCATGGTGACCACCATCAGCACGGTGAGGATCATCCAGGCCGGCCACCCCGCCGTCAGATCCACCAGCGCCCGGGCCAGGAGCTGGGTGCCGCCGGAGGCTTCCAGTGCCTGCCCCAGCGGGATCATCGAACCCAGCAGCACCACCACCGGCCATTCCACATGGTCGTAAAGCTCACCGATCGGCAGGATCTTCAGCAAGACATAGGCAATGACCACCAGCCCCAGCGCCACCGGCAGGTAGAGAAACCCCAGCGAGGCCGTCAGCACCGCGGCGGCAAAAAGACCGATCGCCCACCAGGTCTTGTCATTGGCGGTGACCGAGAGGCCGCGCGCCGCCAGCGGCAGGCAGCCGAGCCAGTCGGCAATCTCCGCGCCGCGGTCGCGAGGGCAGAGAAGCAGCAGGATGTCGCCCGGGACCACTTCGGTCTGGCGGATGTGGTGCTTGAGCCGCTCCCCCTGGCGGGCAATTCCGAGGAGCACCGCGCTCTGACGCCAGGACAGGCCGATGCTCTGGGCGCTGCGCCCGGCGATGCGGGCATTGTCGGTGACCACCACCTCCACCAGTTCGAGCCCGTCACCGGCGGCCTTCAGCTTCTCCTCGCGGGCCGCATCGGAGAAATCGAGCGCAAGGGTGGAGCGGAACTCGTCCAGGGCCTCGGGGGCGGCCTCCAGCACCAGCGTGTCGCCGCCCTGCAAGAGGACCCCGCTGGCCCGGCCATAGCGGCGCTGGCCGTTGCGGATCAGGCCGAGGATGACCACATCGGCCTTTTCGGCCTCCGCATCGAGGGTGCCGAGGCGCTTGCCGATCAGCTCGGAACTCTCCGGTACCGTCAGCTCGGCTATATAGGGCGCAAGCTGGCTGTCGGTGGCGCCGGCGGCGCCGGAGCGGTCCGGAATCAGCCGCCAGCCCAGGAGGGCGACAAAGGTCAGGCCCGCCAGGGCCGCCACCAGACCCACCGGGGCAAAATCGAACATCCGGAAGGGGGCGCCGAGCGTGTCGTGGCGGATGCTGGCGATGATGATGTTGGGCGGGGTGCCGATCAGCGTCACCATGCCGCCGAGGATGGTGGCAAAGGACAGCGGCATCAGGGTCTTGCCGGGGCTGCGCCCGGCCTTGCGCGCGGTCTGGATGTCCACCGGCATCAACAGGGCCAGCGCGGCCACATTGTTCATGAAGGCCGAAAGCACCGCGCCGACGCTGCCCATCAGCGCGATATGCGCCCCAAGCGCGCGGCTCTGGTCGATCAGGGTGCGGGTGATCAGATGCACGGCGCCGGATTTCACCAGCCCGGCCGAGACGATCAGCACCAGCGCCACTACCAGGGTGGCCGGATGACCAAAACCGGCAAAGGCGTCCTCGGTCTTGACCAGCCCCAGCACCACGGCGAGCATCAGCGCGCCAAAGGCGACGAGATCATAACGGATGCGCCCCCAGAGGAGCAGGGCAAAGACAGCACCAAAGAGGGTGAAGAGCAAGATCTGGTCCGGTGTCATGCAAAAGCCTCGGTTGCCTTGATCTGCCATGGGAACCATGGAAATCGGGGTCGTGCAACCTTGGACTGTGCGCCCTGGGCCTGGGCAGCGGCTCTTCGCGTGCAAGGCCGCGCGGCGCCTCCTGCGCGAAGGGAATGGCGCGCCCTTGGCGAGGGCGGGCACCGGCGGGCACCGGGGGGGGCGCCATGGCAGGCGGGCAGGGCCCTTTGAGAGCTTGAAAGCCAAGGGCTGGAGCGGCTATATGGGCGCCAGTCTCAGAAATCAAAACCAAGGATGCACCATGGCAGGCCATTCCAAATGGGCAAACATCCAGCACCGTAAAGGGCGCCAGGATGCTGCGCGGTCCAAGCTCTTCTCCAAACTGTCGAAGGAAATCACCGTCGCCGCCAAGATGGGCGACCCCGATCCCGACAAGAACCCGCGCCTGCGCCTGGCGGTGAAGGAGGCCAAGTCGAACTCCGTGCCCAAGGACGTGATCGACCGGGCCATCAAGAAAGCGGTGGGCGGCGATGCCGAGATGTATGACGAGATCCGTTACGAGGGCTACGGCCCGGCCGGGGTTGCGGTGATCGTGGAGACGATGACCGATAACAAGAACCGCACCGCCTCCAACGTGCGCTCCACCTTCTCCAAGAATGGCGGCAACCTGGGCGAGACCGGTTCGGTCGGCTTCATGTTCGAACGCAAGGGCGAGATCACCTATCCCGCCTCCATCGGCGATGCCGATACGGTGATGATGGCGGCGATCGAGGCCGGGGCGGAAGATGTGGAAAGCTCGGAAGAGGGCCACATCATCTATTGTGCCGACACCGACCTCTCCGATGTCTCTGCCGCGCTTGAGGGCGAGCTGGGGGACTCCGACAGCACCAAGCTGATCTGGAAGCCCACCACCACCACCGAGCTCGATCTCGACGGGATGCAGAAGCTGATGAAATTGGTGGATGCGCTGGAAGACGACGATGACGTGCAGCGCGTCACCACCAATTTCGAAGCCTCCGACGAGGTGATGGCGCAGCTCTGACTGCGCCCGCCCGTTCACAGCTCTTGACCCGGCCTCGCCTGTGATCCGACAGGCGGGGCCGGTTTCTTTTTGGCCAGGCGCAGCGCGGGCGGGCCAAGCGGTCCTGTGCTGCAGGCCAGGCCCTTGAGGTTTTGCGCTTTGCTTCGCAAATCGCCGGGGGGCGGGGGCCGCGCCTGCGGCGCGGCCCCCGCCCGATCGACGCTGACGGTGGTGGCCTTTGCTGAGCACAGCGGGAGGGGCGGCGACGCCGGGCCGGTTCAGCGCGTCAAGACCCCGCTGGACAGCAACAGGGCGCGCGGCGGATACCACATGGCTTCGGGAGGCGTGGCAAAGGCCTGGTCGGCAAACTCCGGTGCCACCCCGCGGGCTTCGAGATAGGCGCGGTCCCTGGCCTCGACAGCGGCAATGTCGTAGCCGGGCAGATGCACGCGCTCGGAAAGCCCGTAGCCGTGAAAGCCAAGCCGTGCCTGCGGGGCGAGGCTGCGGCTGGTTCCGGCCAGGAACAGGAGCGTGCAGGCGGAGCTGCACTCGCCAACCCCCCGGGTGGAAAGACCGGCGGCGAGGATCACCTGCGCCGCGCCGCGGGCCTCAAAGACAAGGCCGCCGGGGCTGGTCAGCTCGATCTGGCGCATATCGGGGGCCGCCGCCAGCAGCTCCTCCAGCCGCGCCGTGAGCCCATAGGTGATCTCGCCCTGAAACCGCAGGGTTCGGCCATCCGGGGTCACCTCCAGCAGGTAGAGGGCGGCCCGGGCGCGCGCCAATCGGCTGGCGTCGGTTTCCCTGTCGATGGGGCGTTGCGCCACCAGCGCCAGATCCCACCAGAGGGTCAGACAGGCGAGAGCGGCAAAGAGCCAGAGCAGGTAGCCGCCCCAGCTCGCCGCCATGGCGCCGGTGTCGCGGATATGGGCCTCGGCGCGGCGATGATAGCGACTGATCTGCCAGACCAGCAGCACGCCATCACAGAGGATGACAGCCAGGGCAGGCGCGGGCGTCAGCCGCGCGTGACGGGCCAGCACCCAGAGCGCCAGCAGCACCATGGCGCGCGGCAGGGCCAGAAGCAGCAGCGACCTGGCAAAGGAGGGGGCGGGAGCCATCATGAGCCAAGCCTAGCAGCGGCGCGCCCGGCTGTCGCCCCGGGACGCTCACCCCATGGAGCGCAGGGCCTCGCGGGCGGCGCGGCGCACCGCGCCGGTGATCTGGCGCAGGGCGGGGGCCATGACCCGGCTCACCTGCCAGTAGAGCGGCGTGTCGAGACGGCTGCCGGGCACCAGTTCCACCAGCGCCCCGGAGGCCAGTGCCGGACGGGCCAGCACCTCGGGGTTCATGCCCCAGCCCAGCCCCGCCATGGCCGCATCGAGAAACCCCTGTGTCGAGGGCAGGTAATGCGCGGGCGGGGTGATTCCGCTGCCCAGATGCATCGCCAGCCAGCGCTGCTGCAGCCGGTCCTTGGCGTTGAACACCAGACAGGGGGCCCGGGCAGCCGCCTCCCGGGTCACCCCCTCGGGGAACCAGCGGCGCAGATAGGCGGGGCTGGTGGTCGCCACATAGTCGAGCCGCCCGAGCGGCACCACATCGCAGCCCGCCACCGGACGGGCCTCGGCGGTGACGGCGGCGGAGACCACCCCCCGGCGCAGCCAGTCGGTGCTGTGGTCCTGATCGTCCACCACCAGATCAAAAAGCACCCCCTCGGTCTCCGCCATGGCGGCAACGAACCATTGCGCGAGGCTGTCGGCATTGACCGCCACCTTCAGCCGCGCCGGGGCCTCGGTCTCCGCCAGCGACAGATCCTGGCTCAGGTGATGTTCCAAGAGCGCCACATCCTCGGCATGTTTGGCGATCCTGAGCCCCGCCTCGGTGCCGCTGCAGGGGCTGGCGCGGCGCACTAGAGGCGTGCCCACCCGCTCTTCCAGCGCGCGGATGCGCTGCGAGATCGCCGAGGGCGTCACCCCCAGCGCGGCGGCCGCCGCCTCGAAACTGCCAAGTTGCAGCACGGATGAGAGGGCGGAGAGATGCGCGGGATCAAATCGCATTAGCCAAACTTAATCAGGATGAAGATCTTTAATTGGATTATCGGGATTCGAGCGGTTAGTCAAAGCCGGACCCCACAGCGCCCAAGCTTAGACCCCCACCTAGACCCCCAGGGCGAGCCCCCCAATGACCGCCACCACGCGAAGGACAGACAGATGACCGAAGGCCTGATTTCCCCCGCCTCCCTGACGACGCTGCTGGCGGGCTTTGGACTTGGGTTCAGCCTGATCCTTGCCATCGGCGCGCAGAATGCCTTTGTGCTGCGCCAGGGGCTGCGCGGCCAGCATGTGCTGGCGATCGTGCTGACCTGCGCGGTCTCGGACGCGGTCTTGATCACCATCGGCGTGACGGGCTTTGGAAGCCTTGCCGCCGCGCTGCCCTGGTTTGAGGGCGCGATGCGGCTGGGGGGGGTGGCGTTCCTCGGCTGGTACGGGATCAGGGCCCTGCGCGCGGCCTGGACCGGGGGGGCGGTGATGGAGACCGGCGACGGCATCCAGACCGCGCTCTGGCCGGCGCTCCTGACCTGTCTCGCCTTCACCTGGCTCAACCCGCATGTCTACCTCGACACGGTGGTGCTGCTGGGAGCGATCTCGGCGCAATACGACCCCACCTGGATCTTCGGCCTTGGCGCGGTGCTCGCCTCCTTTACCTTCTTCTTCGCGCTTGGTTATGGCGCGCGCCTGCTGGCGCCGCTCTTTGCGCGGCCCCGCGCCTGGCAGGTGCTCGACGCCCTCATCGGGGTGGTGATGCTCTCTCTGGCGGTGAAGCTGGCGCTGATGTGAGGACCTGCGCAGCCTCTGTGCAAAGATCACGGGCTGTCACAGCGACCCGTCTGTCCTAGGTTTCCTGTCAGACGCATCCCGCGTGAGGAAAGGACAGACAGATGAGCTGGAACCCGACGCTAGAGCCGCAATGCCCCGAAGCTGGTGATCTCGACAGTATCGAGACGCTGATCATCCCGCGCGCCCGCGACCTGGGTGGCTTCGAGGTGCGCCGGGCGTTGCCCGCCCCGCGCCGCCAGATGGTGGGTCCCTTCATCTTCTTCGACCAGATGGGGCCGGCGGAATTCATCACCGGGGGCGGTATCGACGTGCGCCCGCATCCCCATATCGGTCTCGGCACCGTCACCTACCTCTATCAGGGCGAGTTCGAGCATCGCGACAGCATCGGCACCCATCAGATGATCTACCCGGGCGAGGTGAACTGGATGATCGCGGGCAAGGGCGTCACCCATTCCGAACGCACCTCCGAAGGCACCCGCAATTCGGGCCATAACAAGCTTTTCGGGATCCAGACCTGGATCGCCCTGCCGGAAAACAAGGAAGACATCGACCCGGTCTTCGAGCACCACGGCAAGGAGGCGCTGCCCTTCCTCAAGGGTGAGGGCAAGGAGGTGCGGCTGATCCTCGGCAATGCCTGGGGCGAAAAGGCTCCGGTCACCCTGCTGTCGGAGACCTTCTATGCCGATGTGATCCTCGAACCGGGGGCCAAGATCCCGATGCCGGACGAGCATGAGGATCGCGGGCTCTATATCACCCAGGGCGCGGTGGAGATCGCCGGCCAGACCTTCGAGACCGGCCAGATGATGGTCTTCCGCCCCGGCGATGCGATCACCGTCACCGCCGGTCCCAATGGCGCGCGGCTGATGGCGCTGGGGGGCGAGACCATGGGCGGCCCGCGTCACATCTGGTGGAATTTCGTCGCCTCATCGAAGGAAAAGATCGACGAGGCAAAACGGGCCTGGGCGGCAGGGGACTTTGCCAACAATCCGCGCTTCCATTTGCCGCCGGGCGATGAGGAGGAGTTCATCCCGCTGCCCGAGCGGTGATCTCGCAGCCAAGACCGGGAGGACAGCGGCAAATTGATAGTGCGGGCGGGCGAGGGGACACTCTCGCCCGTGCCTGCCGTGATGCCGTGGTGATCTGAGCTTTGCCCGGGTGCACACAGGCCCATTACGGCATTCGCGGCGGACAACCGGCGCGCCCTCACATCGCGTTTCAACGGCAGATGCACCAATCCCCGCGCCCGGCACAGGCCAGGGCCGCAGGCGGTGCAGGGAGCCTCAGATGCGGCGGTCGGGGCCGGTCTGCGGCTGGCGCTTGCGGGCAATCACCCGCTGCGCCTGGCGACGGGGGGAGGCGACATGGAACAGACCAAGGTGCAGCGCAGCGATCAGGGCAAGGGCGGCAAGGGTCAGGATCATGGCGGAGGTCGTCCTCTGTTCAAACTCTCTGACTCACAACATAGGCGTGGCAAACCCATGTGCAAGAGCAATATGTACCCATGACGCGGGGGCAAATCCGGTACAATATTTCACAGGTGAAGGGTTGTCACACCCGGACCTTCGGTGTCATCTCAGCGATATGACCGAGACCAGCCTTGCGCCCGACCAATCCGCTCCGCCCCTGCGCGGCATCTTCTGGATGCTGGTGACCGGGCTCAACTTCGTGGCGGTGACGGCGCTGGTGAAATACATGGGGCCGCGCATCCCCCCCGCCGAAAGCGCCTTTCTGCGCTATCTTCTGGGGTTGGTCTTCCTGCTGCCGATGATCGGTGCCCTGCGCGCGGCAGAGTGGAACCGGCGGCTGGTGGCCGCCTTTGGCCTGCGCGGCGCGGTGCACAGCCTCGGCGTCATCATGTGGTTCTTCGCCATGACCCAGATCCCGCTCGCCGAGGTTACCGCCATGGGCTATCTGGCGCCGATCTATGTGACGATCGGCGCGGCCCTGTTCCTGGGCGAGCGGCTGGCCCTGCGCCGCATCGCCGCGGTGGCGGTGGCGCTGATCGGGGTGGTGGTGATTCTGCGCCCCGGCTTTCGCGAGGTGTCTCCCGGCCATCTGGCGATGCTGGTGACCGGTCTCTCCTTCGGCATTTCCTACCTGATGGCGAAATCCCTGGTGGGGCGCACCAATCCCACCGTGGTGGTGGCCATGCTCTCAGTCTTTGTGACCCTCGGCCTGGCGCCCATGGCGCTGGCAAACTGGGTGGCACCGACCCTGCATGAACTCGTGATCCTCTTTGCGGTGGCCTGCTTTGCCACCGCAGGGCATTACACCATGTCGATGGCCTTTGCCGCCGCGCCGCTGACGGTGACCCAGCCGGTGACCTTCCTGCAACTGATCTGGTCCACCCTCCTTGGTGTCGTCTTCTTTGCCGAAGGGGTGGATCTCTGGGTGGTGCTCGGCGGCGGCATGATCCTCGGTGCGGTCAGTTTCATCACCTGGCGCGAGGCGGTGCTGAAACGCCGCAGCATCACCCCTGCCGCCCCGGCGATGAAATCCTGAGCGTCCAGCGCCGCGCCCGGCCTGTCGTTTTTCTTTTACATTTCTGTCATACGCTGCGCCGAGAAGAAGCGAATTTCTCTTGGGGCAGCATGGTTTGGCAGGTGCACAGATGGCAGATCACCGGCCTCGCCGCGCTTTGCCTTGCCGCTTTGGCCTTGCCAAGACCGGCGGCGGCAGGCCTTGAAATCTGCAATGACACCGCGGCCGTGCAGACCCTGGCGCTGGGCTACAAGGGCACGGCGGGCTGGACCTCCGAAGGATGGTGGACCCTTGCGGCCGACAGCTGCGCGCAGGTGGTGACGTCGCCGCTGTCGCAGCGGTTCTATTACCTGCGGGTGGAGACGGAGGGCTGGCACTTTCACGATGACAAGCTGTCCTTCTGCGTCAGCGATGGCGGCGCCTTCACCATCGACGGTGACGCAAGCTGTGCCCCGCGCGGTTTTCGGCAAGAGGATTTCGCCCGCATCGATACCGGGCCTAAGGCGCAGCACCATGTGCACGCCCTTAGTACCAATCTCACGCCCACCGCTACCGAACCCGCCGTGCGCGCGGGCAGCCAGCCGCAGGTGCTGGGGCCCGCGGTCTACCAGACCTGCCGCGATCCCGGCGCTCCCCATGTCAGCTTCTGCACCTTTATCGGGGCCGGGCGACGGTTCCTTGTCTATGACGATGGCCGCACCCCGGCGCGGCTCTGGCAGCAGCTGCACAGCCTGCCGCAGGGGCGACGCTTCACCCTCACCGGTTACCGCGAGGATCTCTATGACACCACCTCTGAACTGGTCCTGCATGATCTGATGATGGAGCCGTTGGGCCGCCCCGACCGGTTGCTGGACCTGCTGCAGGGGCAGTGGCAATCGGCGGATGATCCCGACGACCGGTTCAGCGTCCAGGGGGCGGAGCGGGTCAACAGCTATGCCGGAGCGGACACCACGGTGGAATACCTCAGCATCCGGTCCAGCTGCGCCTTTTCGCCGGGGCGGCGCTCCCGGTCGCTGGATCCGGCGGGGCAACTGACGGCGAACCAGGGGGAGGGCAAGGGAACGGACAAGGAAGCCAGGCTGGGGCAGGGCCCCTATCTCTCCACCTGGGACAACGCCGGCGGCACCGGCCTGTGTTACCGGATCCTCCGGATTTCCGAACAAGACCTGGCGCTGGTCTACCTTGGCACCGGCAGTACGCTGACCTATCGCCGGGTGGACTGACCGCGCCGGGGGAGGATGCGCTCAGACCGTCGCCAGCGCCCGCGAGGTGACCAGATCCACCACCCGATGGGCGGCCTGACGCGCAGCGGCGCTGTCCAGTGGCCCGTCCGATTGCGCCGCCTGCAGCCAAACGCCATCCATATAGCTCTGCAGGGCCTGGCGCGCGGTCTCCACCTGGTCGCAGGGCAGGATCAGCCCCAGTTCGGCGATGAAATGGCTCTTCACCCGCGCCCGGTTGATTCGGTGCAGCCGCGCCAGCGTCGGCGAATAGGGCGCATTGGCCCAGAACTGCATCCAGATGCTGCACTGCGGCACGGTGTAAAGCGAATCTGCAAAGTTGGCATCCATCACCGCATAGAGCCGGTCGCGTGGTGATTTTGCCTTGGCGTAGCCCTCGACCATGGCCATCTGCAGCTTGCGCAGCAGATGTCGCATTGTCGCTTCCATCAGCCCTTCCTTGGAGCCGAAGTAATAGCTGATCGAGGCCGCCGACGCGCCGGCCTCGCGGGCGATTTCAGCCATGGTAACAGCGCCATAGCCCCGTTTGTGAACGGTGACGATGGTGGCTTCGATCATTTCCTCGTTGCGGATGTCGCGAATTTTCTTGCGTGCCATGAAAAGAGACTGCGTCAGCCGAGAACAAGTTTCAATATTCCAGTTGGAAAAACCAAAACTTGAACGGCCATTCAAAATTTGTTTAGCTTACCTCGACCCCGCCCACGACGGTGGGGCCGCTAAACAACAATAACATCCCTCTGCCGGTGCGCCAGTATGCGCACCTGCGACCTTTTCACTGGGAGGTGAAACGAATGACAATCCTGATCTCCGCGGGGATCCTGCTGGCCTTTGCGCTGGTGGTTTTCTGCGTCATCAAGTGGTGGAACCTGGAGGTGGTCGGCGTGACGCCGGTGCATCTGTTTACCTTCATCGCGATCCTGTTCACATCCGGCCTCGACGTGGGGCTGGTGATGTTCCCGCTGGCCTGGGACTTCCCGCTTTATGCCAATGTCGAAGAAAACCCGGCCTATGGGTTCACCAATCCGTTGGCACTGGAATTCGGGTTCTGGGGCTTCCTGATCTGGGGCTTCTATTTCCTCACCACCTTCTACTTCTGCGTAATCGAGCCGAAGGTGAAGTTCTTCGAGATTCCGCTGGTGAAGTGGATCAACAATATCGTCATCATCGGCACCTGCGCCTTTACCGGCGCGCTGTTCCTGATCTACCTGCCCTATTACGCCACCTTCATGGGCGACGGCGAGACGGTGATCCCGGCCTTCTATGTCATCACCTTCCTGGTGATCCTGTTTGCGGCCTTTTCCTCGACCGACATCAAATACGTGCGCATCCTCTCGGTCAGCTCAACCGCGATCTTTGCCGCGCTGATCCTCGGCATGTGGGCCTATTCCGGCATGGGGCTGGGTGCTTTTGCCGAGACCGCCTCCAATGTCGGTGGCTATTTCGCCAATATCCACAAGTTCATCCTGCCGCTGACCGACTATCACGAATTCTACCTGTTCTGGTGGTTCGCCTGGTCGATCATGATCGGTCAGTTCACCTCGCGCTTTGTTGGCGGCCTGAAGACCTGGCAGGTGCTGGCCGCGCTGTTGGTGTTCCCCTCGATCCCGCTCGGGGTGTGGTTCTCGGTGCTCTACTACTACCACCTGAACGAGATCGCGACGACGACCTTCATCAACGTCTCCATGGTCGCGGTGGGCATCATCTTCGTGATCAACTCCTTTGACTCGCTGATCCGCCTTTACACCGACAACCTGAACCTGACGGTGAAACGCTTCGGCACCCTGCCTTATGTGTTTGGCAATGCGCTGGTGCTCTTCGGCCTCACCGTCGCCTTCCAGAGCCAGTGGCTGCAGATCCAGTGGATCGGTGCGGTGGTGATCGGCCTCTATGTCGCCTGCCTGACCTATATCGTGATGTTCAAACGGGCCGAGGTCATGGCCATCGACGCCAGCCCGGAAGAGAACACTCTCGATTTCGGCCGCATCGGAGGCGTGCACTAAACGCAACCCCGGTATCGCCCCGCTTGGACCAGGGCAGGGGCGATACCACCTCGGGACCTTCCGACCCATTCACGACAGACGCCGCCTTCTGCCCTGCGCCTGTCCTGCATGTGCCGGTCTCCGAAACACCGCACAGCTCTGCCGATCCGCGTTGCGAGCGGCAGAGAGTCCACACCGCCCCGCGCCCGCGCGGGCACCACGCTGACCCCGAGAAGGAAAGAGGCGAGAGAATGACACATCCGGCCCAGCCCAAAGCCAGCCATTTCATCAATGGTCAATATGTCGAGGACACCTCCGGCACCCCGATCCCGGTGATCTACCCGGCCACCGGCGAGCAGATCGCCGTGGTCTATGCCGCCACCCCCGCCATCGTCGAACAGGCCCTCGCCGGCGCGGCCGCAGCCCAGAAGGAATGGGCGACATGGACCGGCACCGAGCGCGGCCGGGTGCTGCGCCGCGCGGCGGATATCATCCGTGAGCGCAATCACGAGCTTTCGGTGCTTGAGACCTATGATACGGGCAAGCCCTTGCAGGAAACGCTGGTGGCCGATGCCACCTCCGGCGCCGATGCGCTGGAATACTTCGGCGGTCTTGCCGGCAGCCTCACCGGCGAGCATATCCCGATGGGCGAGAACTGGGTCTATACGATCCGCGAACCCCTTGGCCTCTGCGTCGGCATCGGCGCCTGGAACTACCCCACCCAGATCGCCTGCTGGAAGGGGGCCCCGGCGCTGGCCTGCGGCAACTCCATGGTGTTCAAACCCTCCGAGACCACGCCGCTCTGCGCGCTGAAAGTGGCCGAGATCCTGTTTGAGGCCGGCGCGCCCGCCGGGCTTTACAACGTGGTGCAGGGCATGGGCGAAGTGGGCGGTGCGCTGGTCACCGATCCGCGCGTCGCCAAGGTCTCGCTCACCGGCTCGGTGCCCACCGGCAAGAAGGTCTATGCCGCCGCCGCTGCGGGCATGAAGCATGTGACGATGGAACTAGGCGGCAAATCGCCCCTGATCATCTTTGACGATGCGGATCTGGAAAGCGCGATCTCCGGCGCCATCAACGGCAACTTCTATTCCTCGGGGCAGGTCTGCTCCAACGGCACCCGGGTCTTTGTGCAAAAGGGCATCAAGGAGAAGTTCCTGGCCCGGCTGGCGGAACGTGTCAAAGCGGGCGCGGTGCTGGGCGATCCGCAGGACGAGGCGGTGAACTTCGGCCCGATGGTGTCGGAAAACCAGATGAACATCGTGCTCGGCTATCTTGAAAAAGGTCAGGCCGAGGGCGCGCGCCTGGTCTGCGGCGGCAAGCGGGCGGCACGGGACGGGTTCTTTGTCGAGCCCACCGTCTTTGCCGATGTCACCGACGAGATGACCATCGCGCGCGAAGAGATCTTTGGCCCGGTGATGGCAGTGCTGGATTTCGACACCGAGGAAGAGGCGATCGCCCGCGCCAATGGCACCGAATTCGGTCTTTCCGCCGGGGTCTTTACCCGCGATTTCGCCCGTGCGCATCGGGTGATCGGCCAGCTGGAGGCGGGGAGCTGCTTCATCAACTCCTACAATGACGCGCCGGTTGAGGCGCCCTTTGGCGGGGTGAAAGCCTCCGGCGTGGGGCGCGAGAACTCCAAGGAAGCGATCAAACACTACAGCCAGGTCAAATCGGTTTTCGTGCGCATGGGCGACTGCGAAGCCGCCTTCTGACCTTGTAAATCGTCCCTTCGGACGACGCCCACCCACCCACCCCGTCGTCCGAAGGGACGAGGGGGCGCGGAGACGTTTTGCCTGATGATCCCCAGCCCTGCGCCGGATCTGAGACTGGAGAAGACCTGTGATGACTGCGGACTATGTGATTGTTGGGGCCGGGAGTGCCGGCTGCGCCATGGCCTATCGGTTGAGCGAGGCGGGAAAATCGGTGCTGGTGATCGAACATGGCGGCACCGATGCCGGGCCGCTGATCCAGATGCCGGGCGCCTTGAGCTATCCGATGAACATGTCGCTCTATGACTGGGGCTACAAGAGCCAGCCCGAGCCCCATCTGGGCGGGCGCGAACTGGTCACCCCGCGCGGCAAGGTGATCGGCGGCTCTTCCTCGATCAACGGCATGGTCTATGTGCGCGGCCATGCGGGCGACTACAACCATTGGGCCGAAAGCGGCGCGGCGGGCTGGTCCTATGCCGATGTGCTGCCCTATTTCAAGCGGATGGAATGCTGGGACCCGCGCGGCCATGGCGGCGATGCGGACTGGCGCGGCAAGGACGGCCCGCTGCATGTGACCCGCGGCCCGCGCGACAATCCGCTGCACGATGCCTTTGTCTCTGCCGGCGCGCAGGCGGGCTACCCGCTCACCAGCGACTACAATGGCGCGCAGCAGGAGGGCTTCGGCCCGATGGAGATGACAGTCTACAAGGGCCGCCGCTGGTCCGCCGCCAATGCCTATCTGCGTCCCGCCCTCAAACGGCCGAACTGCAACCTGATCCGCGCCTTTGCCCGCAGGGTGGTGATCGAGGAGGGCCGCGCGGTGGGCGTCGAGGTCGAGCGCCACGGCAAGGTCGAGGTGATCCGCGCCAAGGCCGAGGTGATCCTCGCGGCCTCCTCGCTCAATTCGCCGAAACTCCTGATGCTCTCGGGCGTGGGGCCTGCGGCCCATCTGGCGGAACACGGCATCGAGGTCATCGCCGATCGCCCCGGCGTGGGCCAGAACCTGCAGGACCATCTCGAGGTCTATTTCCAATACGCCTGCAAGCAGCCGATCACGCTCTACAAATACTGGAACCTGTTTGGAAAGGCCTTCGTGGGCGCGCAATGGCTCTTTACCAAGACCGGGCTCGGGGCCTCGAACCAGTTCGAGAGTGCCGCCTTCATCCGCTCCGACAAGGGGGTGGATTACCCGGATATCCAGTACCACTTCCTGCCGCTGGCGGTGCGCTACGACGGCACCGTCGCCGCCGAGGGGCATGGCTTCCAGGTCCATGTCGGCCCGATGCGCTCCGCCTCACGCGGGGCGGTGACGCTGGCCTCCGCCGACCCCGGCGCGGCGCCCAAGATCACCTTCAACTACATGTCGCAGGACAGCGATTGGGAAGAGTTCCGCAAATGCATCCGCCTCACCCGCGAGGTCTTTGCGCAGCCGGCAATGGAGCCCTTCCTCAAGCATGAGATCCAGCCCGGCGCGGCGCTGCAATCGGATGCGGAGATCGACGGGTTCATCCGGGAACACGCCGAAAGCGCCTATCACCCCTGCGGCACCTGCAAGATGGGCGCGGTCTCCGACCCGATGGCGGTGGTGGACCCCGAATGCCGGGTGATCGGCGTCGAGGGGCTGCGGGTCGCCGACAGCTCGATCTTCCCGCGCATCACCAATGGCAACCTCAACGGCCCCTCGATCATGACCGGCGAGAAGGCCTCCGACCATATCCTCGGCCGACGCCTGCCCTCGTCGAATGCCGAGCCCTGGTTCAACCCGAACTGGCAGGTCGCACAGCGCTGAACCCCGCGCTGACGATCCTCTCTGTCCGCCCCCTGCCGAGTGCAGCGGGGCGGTTTTTTCCTCTGGTCGAGGGAATTTCGCCCGACTTGATCCCGGTCAAAGTGCGCCTGCGAGTCATCTTCTAGGCTCCTGTCAAACACGGCAGACCAAGGAGCCAACAGATGTCGCATACCCCGCATGAACTGGGTGAGGAATTCCCCGACAAGGCCGCGCTGATCAGCGATCTGAAACAGTCGGACGCGCATTTCGCCAAGCTGGCCGAGGAATATCACGCGGTGAACCGCGCCGTGCACCGGGCCGAAAGCAATGTGGAGCCGGTCTCCGAACAGGCCGAGACAGAGATGCGCAAGGCGCGCGCCGCCCTGAAGGACGAGATCTGGGGCATCCTCGCCAAGGCGTGACCAGCTCCGGGCGAGGGAACTCACCAAGAGACGTCAGGAGGGGTCGCGCGCTGCGCGGCCCCTTTCAGCTGACCCGGTAGGGCAGCACACTGCGCTCGTTGGTGTCGACGGTCAGGCGACGCTCCAGCGGCGGCACCGAGCGCTGGTGGCAATGGGGCCGTTCGCAGATGCGGCAGGAAATCCCGATCGGCTCGAAGGCGGAAGCCTGGGTGACGTCGAGCCCGTCGGCAAAGACCAGGGCCTCCGCATGGCTCACCTCACACCCGAGCGAGATCGCATAGCGCCGCACCGGCGCGCCAAAGGAACCGCCCGGTTTCGACACGTCGCGGGCCAGCGAGATATAGCGCACCCCGTCGGGTGTCTCGGCCAATTGGCGCAGGAACCGTCCCGGGGTTTCAAAGGCGCGATGCACGTTCCACAGGGGGCAGGCGCCGCCGAAACGGGCAAATTGCAGCCGCGTGGCGGAGTGGCGCTTGGTGATCGTGCCGGCCTGATCGACACGGACAAAGAAGAAGGGGATGCCCTTGGCGCCGGGCCGTTGCAGGGTGGAGAGGCGATGCGCCACCTGCTCGATCGAGGCCCCAAAGCGGATCGACAGCAGTTCGAGGTCATGGCGGCAGGCCTGCGCGGCGGCCAGAAAACGGCCATAGGGCATCAGCGCCGCCCCGGCGAAGTAATTCGCCAGACCGATCTTTGCAATCGCCCGCGCCTCCTCGGTCTGGAACTTTGCAAAATCCAGCGTCGCTTCCAGCAGGTCGCCATAGCGCAGGAGCGCGAATTGCAACAGCATCTGGAACAGCCGCGTCTGCGGGGCGGAGCGATGCGAGAGCGCCAGCACCCGTGTCTCGGGATCATAGGCGCGCAGCCCCTCCATGTCGCGCAGGGTGAGGGTGATGCCCATCTCCTGCAGGGCGGTTTCGGCATTCTGGCGGGTGTCGCCACTGCCGGCGAAGCGTTCGGCGGCGCGGTCGACGGCGTCGATATAGTTGTCGCAGTAATGGAAGAAGTCGCGCACCTCCTCCCAGGGGCTGGCCTGGATACGCGCATCCTCGCGCCCCAGCGCCTCGTCCAGCGAGGCAAGCCGCTCATGGGTCTGGCGATAGGCGCGGTGCAGGGTGAGAAAGGCACGGGCCAGGGCCGGGGCGTTGGAGGCGGTGAGCCGCAGATCGGCGAGCGGCGGCACATCATCGGCAAAGACCGGATCCGCCATCGCCTCTCGCATGTCGGAGATCAGCCGCTCGCTGTCGCCCGAGGACAGCTCGGTCACATCAAGACCGAACTGCTGCGCCAGCGCCAGAACCACGGTGGTGGACACCGGGCGGTTGTTGTTCTCCATCTGGTTCAGATAGGGCAGGGAGACGCCAAGCTTGGCGGCAAAATCCTTCTGCGTCAGGGTGAGGCGGCTGCGCATCTCGCGCAGCTTGGCACCGGCATAGAGTTTTTGGGTCGCCATCCGGATGCTACCTTTGCAAAACATATATGCCTGAATTGTAGAAGTGCAAAGTCGCGCTGGCAAGCGCTCAGCGGCCCGAGGGCCTGCGTCTGGCTCGCTGGCCCGACCCCGGGGATCCCTTCTGCAAAGGGCTGTGGGTGCAAGGGCGGGGAGCCTCCCGCCCGCTGGGCCTGCTTTGGAAAAGCCGTCCCATCAGTTGGGCCTGGCGCCGCGCGCGCCCCAGAGGGGCGCGCGCGGCGCCGGTCGCTTCGGGCAAGGCCCGAAGCGAAACCGCTCGATCCCGACGGTCCGGGGCAAGCGCCTGTCACTGCGACAGCCGCAGGCTCAGGTCGCGATCCTGAGCTGCCGTTCGCGGCGCATCACGTAGAGAATGGCGAAAAGGCCGACAATGCCGGTGCCCCACATGATCTCCAACAGCGGCACCGCGTTGGAGCCGGGCACCAGCAGCCAACCCGCTGCGGCGCTAAGGGCGGCACCTGCGCCGATCATGATGGCGGAGGAAAGCCCGGCCGCTGTGCCCGCCAGATGCGGTCGCACGCCGATGGCGCCGGTGGTGCCATTGGGGATCGCCATGCCGTTGCCAAGGCCGACAAAGCACATGAAGCCGAAGAAGGTCCAGACCGTATCCCAGCCCGAGAGGGTGATGAAAAGCGACGCACCGACCCCGAGGATGTTGACGATCGCGCCCCAGAACACCATCGCATTGATGCCGACCCGCTCCGAATAGCGACCGGAGAGGAAATTGCCGAGGAAATACCCCAGCGCCGGGGCGGAGAAGTAAAGCCCCAGTTCGGCGCTGTTCAGCCCATAGACCTCGGTGCCCACAAAGGGGCTGCCTCCGAGATAGGCAAAGAAGCTGCCCGCCGAAAGCCCCGCCGCCAGCGAATAGCCCCAGAAGCGCGGCGAGCGCAGCAGTTCGGGGTATTCGCGGAACTGTTCCACCAGCGTCTTGCCGCTCTTGGTGGCGGTCTCGCCGAAATCGGCCCAGAAGATCACCAGCGTCACCGCCGCGGCGGCAAACAGCAGCCAGAAATTCGCGTGCCACCCGAGGGCCTGGTCCAGCACGCCGCCAAGCGCGGGCCCGATCATCGGCACCACGGTCATGCCCATGGTAACATAGCCGATCATGCTGGCGGCCTTTGGGCCTTCATACATGTCGCGCACCGCCGCCCGGCTCAGCACCATGCAGGTGGCCACCACCGCCTGCGCCATGCGGAAGGCGAGGAAGATGCCGGCCGTGGGGGCAAAGATGCAGCCCAAAGTGGCCAGCAGGAACAGCACCAGCGAGACCATCATCACCGGCCTCCGCCCCATCTTGTCGGAAATCGGACCGACCAGGATCTGGATCACCGTGCTGGCGGCAAGATAAAATGGCACCGACAGCGCGATCAGCCGGTATTCCACCCCGAAATAGGCCGCCATGCCGGGCAGCGAGGGTTGGAAGATGTTCATGCCAAGCGCGGATAGGCCGGACAGCAGGATCAGGGTCCAGATCGTAGGGGGTGTGGTGCGGGTCACTGTACGTCTCGGTTTAGTTTACCTGTTCAGGGTCTAGGCCGCGCGGGCAGCCTTGTCCAATGAAGCTGACATTTGGGATACAATTTTGTCGCACGAAACAGGAAGGGAGCAGGGCCTGTCTGTGACGCGGGTCACCTGTTGGCACGGCCAGGCGTGAATTTGCTGATTTACAGTTTTGCAGTCGTGATATGCATTAACTTTGCAAATTTGCGACATTTGCCTTGGGGCGCGACCTCAGCCAAGCTAGGGTCGCCACAACTCATAAGGCCCAAACTGATCAGGGGGCATTTGCCATGAAAGACATTCTTGCCGAACTCGAAGACCGCCGCCAGAACGCCCGGCTCGGTGGGGGACAGACCCGCATCGACGCCCAGCATGGCCGCGGCAAGCTGACCGCTCGCGAGCGTATCGAGCTTCTGCTCGATGAGGGCAGCTTTGAAGAGTTCGACATGTTCATCTCGCATCGTTGCACCGATTTCGGGATGGAGAACAACAAGCCCGCCGGCGATGGTGTCGTCACCGGCTGGGGCACCATCAATGGCCGCCAGGTCTATGTCTTCTCTCAGGATTTCACCGTTCTGGGCGGCTCCGTCTCCGCCACCCATGCGCAGAAGATCTGCAAGATCATGGATATGGCAATGCAGAACGGCGCCCCGGTGATCGGCCTCAACGATTCCGGCGGGGCCCGGATCCAGGAAGGCGTCGATGCGCTGGCCGGCTATGCCGAGATCTTCCAGCGCAACATCATGGCCTCGGGCGTGGTGCCGCAGATTTCCGTCATCATGGGGCCCTGCGCCGGCGGTGCGGTCTACAGCCCGGCGATGACCGACTTCATCTTCATGGTGAAGGACACCTCCTATATGTTTGTGACCGGCCCCGATGTGGTGAAGACGGTGACCAACGAACAGGTGACCGCCGAGGAGCTGGGCGGTGCCTCCACCCATACCCGCAAGTCCTCCGTCGCCGATGGCGCCTTTGAAAACGATGTGGAGGCGCTGGCCGAGGTCCGCCGCCTGGTCGATTTCCTGCCCGCCAACAACCGCGAGAAACCGCCGGTGCGGCCCTTCTTTGACGACCCCGCCCGGATCGAGGACAGCCTCGACACGCTGATCCCGGAAAACGCCAACACGCCCTACGACATGAAGGAGCTCATCACCAAAGTGGCGGATGAGGGCGATTTCTACGAGATCCAGGCCGATTTCGCCAAGAACATCATCACCGGCTTCATCCGCCTCGAAGGTCAGACGGTGGGGGTGGTGGCGAACCAGCCGATGGTGCTGGCGGGCTGTCTCGACATCGACAGCTCCCGCAAGGCGGCGCGCTTCGTGCGTTTCTGCGACTGTTTCGAGATCCCGATCCTGACCTTTGTTGACGTTCCGGGCTTCCTGCCGGGGACAGCACAGGAATATGGCGGCGTCATCAAGCACGGGGCCAAGCTGCTGTTCGCCTATGGCGAGGCGACGGTGCCCAAGGTCACCGTGATCACCCGCAAGGCCTATGGCGGTGCCTATGACGTGATGGCCTCCAAGCACCTGCGCGGCGATTTCAACTACGCCTGGCCCACTGCCGAAATCGCGGTGATGGGCGCAAAGGGCGCGACCGAGATCATCCACCGCGCCGATCTGAAAGACCCGGAGAAGATCGCCGCCCATGCCAAGGATTACGAGGACCGCTTTGCCAATCCCTTTGTGGCGGCCGAGCGCGGCTTTATCGACGAGGTGATCCAGCCGAAATCGACCCGCCGCCGGGTGGCCCGCGCCTTTGCCAGCCTGCGCGGCAAGAAGCTGCAGAACCCGTGGAAGAAGCACGACAATATTCCCCTGTGAGGATGTTTGCCCTAAGCAGAAGGTCCATTCAATTTTGGAGAGACTAATGCGATATTTACTCGCCCTTCTGGCGGTGTTTGCCGCCCAGCCTGCGCTTTCCGCGCAGGCGGGTGCCGAATGCCGGGGTAAAAAGACCTTTGAACTGAGCGACGGCACCGCGGGCTGTCTGCTGAAACTGGCCGATACCAGCATCACGCGCACGCTGTCGCGCGATGACGGTCAGTCCCGCTCGCGGCAGGCCGAGGCCGTGATCGCCGTGGTTGGGGTCTATGGCACCTTTGACACCAGGATGAAGGTCACGTCGACCCGGTTGAAGGAGATCTGCACTGTGGTGATGCCGGCGATGAAGCAGGCTTCCGCGGGCAAGGCGCCTGATCATGTCATCGTGCAGATGCTCTGGCCCGGCGTTGCCTTGCCGCAGCCGACCCGGTCCAACGGCGGCGAGCACCTCAATCAGGTCGCGGAGTTGAATGCCTCCTGCCGCTCGCCGCAGTATTTCGGGACCCGCAGCCGGTGAAGACCCGCTGGCATATCACCCGCGGGGAGGGAGAGCTCACGCTCTCCCGACACCGGCCTGCGCGCTTTGACGTCAAGGCGGAGGCGACTCTCCCTATGGGCGATCCCCTGCGGCTGGCGCATCAGATCCGCCAGGACCTCTGGCGGCAGCTGCAGCGGCTGCGGGGCTTCTCGCCGGTGGTGCGGCTGACCCGCGCGGGCGAGATGATTCGCGTCGAGGCGGGCGGGCGAGTCGCCGCGCCGGTGGCGCCGGGTCTGGCGGCGGAGATCGCAGCCCTGCTGGCCTGCCCGGCGCGGCGCGATCGTTGGATTGCGCAGGCCCGTCGGCAGGGAAAGGGGTTCTGAATGGCACGGGAGCGTGATGAGTCTCGCACCAGGTTCACCCAGCGGTTGTTTCAGGCCGATTTCGCCTCAGGGTTTCTGGGTAACGAATCCCTTTCTCGCCTGTCGCTTGGGCAATCTGCTGAATTTCTGCACAAATTTGTAACAGTGTTTGACACGAAGGCCGAATCGGTTGCATTCTCCGTCTCAGCCGAAACGAGTTTAGCGCGCGCCTCTGGCGCTGCGCCCGCAGCCCCGGCAGGAGGAGCCCAATCTGATTGGGGTCGGGGCTGCGGCAATTATCCGGCAAGTCGCCCGAAACTCAGCTCGAAAAAACCCGCACTGCAGCCATGTGTCCCGCAACCTGAGGTTGCGCGCAGTCTTGCCTTGTCGCTGGTCCGTGCCCGCAGCCGGGCGCTGTTTGGCGGCCTGGCCCTTCTGATGGCGCTCAGTGCCTCGGGCATGGCAAGGGCGGCGGACCCCACCCGGATCACGGTGCCCTCGGGCCAGGAGATCACCCTCTCCGAAGTGCTGCTGGACGAGGCGCCCGGCGAGCTCTGGGCGCGGTTCCGCTTTGTTGCCCCCGCCATCCGGGCCGGGGGGCAGGGCGAGAGCGCGGGCGATATCGATCACCTCTGTACCGCCCTCGCACGTCCCTACCTCAGCCATCACGGGCTTGCGCCCGCGCGAGTGGTGATTTCGCTCGCCAGCCGCGAGGTGCCCTTTGGCAGCAGCGCGGGCGACGTCACCCAGTTCTTTGAAACCTACCGCCTTGAGGGCGAAACCTGCGTCTGGGAGGGCTTCTGATGGGCCTTATCCCTCGTCATCGGCACTTTTTTGCGATTTTCGCGTCAGCAGCCTGTCTGGACAGCGAATTGCCATATGTTGTGCCAAACATTACCGCTATGGTGCGCGCGGGACGCAAACATGCGCCTCGGTGCTTTGGGCTGTCCGCTGCACCGTTTGAGGTGCGGGCCGAGGCCCGCGCAGGTTATCTCTTTGGTCTTAGGAGACTGATATGTCCAAGAGCATCAAGCTTTTCACCCTCGCAGCCATGCTGGCCGCCGTCGCCGCTTGCGCGGGTCAGAAAGAAGAAGAGTTCGTCGTGGTCAACCCCGAGCCGATCTCTCAGGAACCGGCTTTCACCGGCAAATACAAGTAACCACTTCAGGGGTCCGGCCCTGATGTGGCCGGACCTTTCCGACCCGCGGGGTGCCGGACCGGAGGCTTCCCCATGCTGAAACATCGCGGCTTTCCCGGCCGTCTTCCGGGCACTGATTTCCAATTCGTCATCCGACGCGCGAACCCCAAGGGGATTACCCCGATCGTAGCGCGGGAACGGTTTCGCGACCGCAAACCAGCCGACCGGCGGGCCGATGCCGGTTTCATGAAAGCACTCTGGGAGTGCTTTGGCGACCAGCCCTTCGAGCGGGGCAATCTCGACGCGGGCCGGCTGAGCTGGCTCTTCGGGCGCGAGGTGGTTGCAGTGGATGATCCCTTTGATCCCGAAAGCTACGAGGCCCTCCTCGTCATCGACGTGGAGGTGGCGCGGCGCTCCTTCCCCGAGGCCTTTGGGGAATAACGCATGGCGGCAGGGGCTCATATCCGCCGGTTTCAGGCGCTTGCGCGGCGGGTTTCCGCGCAACGCGGGCTGCCGGTGCGGCGGATCGGCGCCTTCCTGCTGAGAAACGGGGATTTTGCGCGGCCTCCTGCCGGAATGGCCGGGGCGCGCAAGGATCTGTTTGCGCTGGATTTTTGCTCTGTCATGCTGAACGGGCCAAAGCAGTCGTTTCGTCCCTTCTGGCTGTTGTTCTGGCCCCAAAACCTGACTGGGCAGTGCCGTCTCTCTCTGGGCGGGCTGCCCATTTTTCTGTCCGCTGTCCGCAAGGGGGCAGGGAGCCCGCATGGGGCCCTATCGGCAAAAGCGCGCCGGCCCGGCCGCTGCGACGGGCGCTTCGCCGCCCATGGTAAGCCCGCTTACGGAACAAATCTGGACCTCGCCGGTTCTCTGGACAAAGTGACCGCCAGACATGCAGTCCAGTCCAAAGGAGCCACCCCATGCGTAAATCCATCCTTGCCGCCCTTCTTCTCGGCACCGCGGCCCTTGCCGCCTGTGGCGACACCACCGGCGAACAGGCGCTCTATGGTGCCGGTGCCGGTGCTGCCGGTGCGGCCCTGCTCAAGGGCAATCTGGTCACCGGCGCTGCCGTCGGTGCAGCCGGCAACCTCATCTATTGTCAGGCAAATCCGGGCCGCTGCTGAGGCTGCCCGCGCCGCGGGGCCGCGCCCCTCGGACCTGACCCGATCCAGCACTGCTGCTTTGCCGCCGCCATGGGCTCCTTTGCCCCTGCGCGGCGGTTTTGCGTCTGTCTGCCGCCTTTCACCACTTCGACCATATCACCGAGCACAAGGGACAGCCCATGTTTGACAAGATCCTGATCGCCAACCGGGGGGAGATCGCCTGCCGCGTCATCAAGACGGCGCGCAAGATGGGCATCAAGACGGTGGCCATCTATTCCGATGCCGACCGCCAGGCCCTGCATGTGCAGATGGCGGATGAGGCGGTGCATGTCGGCCCGCCGCCCGCCAACCAATCCTATATCGTGATCGACAAGGTCATGGCCGCGATCAAGGAAAGCGGCGCGCAGGCGGTGCATCCCGGCTATGGCTTCCTGTCGGAAAACGCCAAATTCGCCGAGGCGCTGGAGGCGGCTGGCGTCGCCTTTGTCGGCCCGCCCAAGGGCGCGATCGAGGCGATGGGGGACAAGATCACCTCGAAGAAAATCGCCCAGGAGGCCGGCGTGTCCACCGTGCCGGGCTACATGGGGCTGATCGCCGACGCCGAGGAGGCGGTGAAGATCTCCAACCAGATCGGCTATCCGGTGATGATCAAGGCCTCCGCCGGGGGCGGCGGCAAGGGGATGCGGATCGCCTGGAGCGATCAGGAAGCGCGCGAAGGCTTTGAATCCTCCAAGAACGAGGCGGCGAACTCCTTTGGCGACGACCGCATCTTCATCGAGAAATTCGTGACCCAGCCGCGCCATATCGAAATTCAGGTGCTCTGCGACACCCATGGCAATGGCGTCTATCTGGGCGAGCGGGAATGCTCGATCCAGCGCCGCAACCAGAAGGTCGTTGAGGAGGCACCGAGCCCCTTCCTCGATGAAGAGACCCGCCGCGCCATGGGCGAACAGGCGGTCGCCCTGGCCAAGGCGGTGGGCTATGCCTCTGCGGGCACGGTGGAATTCATCGTCGATGGGGCGAAGAACTTCTATTTCCTCGAGATGAACACCCGCCTGCAGGTGGAGCATCCGGTGACCGAACTCATCACCGGCATCGACCTGGTTGAGCAGATGATCCGCGTCGCCGCCGGCAAGGAACTCTCGATCACCCAGGAGGATGTGAAACTGACCGGTTGGGCGATTGAAAACCGTCTTTATGCCGAGGATCCCTATCGCAACTTCCTGCCCTCCATCGGGCGACTGACCCGCTATCGCCCGCCTGCGGAAACTGCCGCCTATACCCCCGGTGTCGCACCGGGTGCGGCAGGCGACGTGGTGGTGCGCAATGACACCGGCGTCTATGAAGGTGGCGAGATTTCAATGTATTACGACCCGATGATCGCCAAGCTCTGCACCTGGGCGCCAACCCGGGCCGCGGCGATCGAGGCGATGCGGATCGCGCTCGACAGTTTTGAGGTTGAGGGGATTGGCCACAACCTGCCGTTCCTCTCGGCGGTGATGGATCATCCGAAGTTCATTTCCGGCGACATGACCACCGCCTTCATTGCCGAGGAATATCCCGAGGGCTTTGACGGCGTCGCCCTGCCGGAGGGCGAGCTGAAGCGCATCGCCGCCTCCTGCGCGGCCATGCACCGGATCGCCGAAATCCGCCGCACCCAGGTCTCCGGGCGGATGGACAATCACGAACGCCGGGTGGGCAACAACTGGGTGGTGACCCTGCAGGGGCAGACCTATCCGGTGGTGATCGCCGCCGACCCCGAAGGCGCCACCGTGAGTTTTGAGGACAAGACCGCGATCCGCGTCGCCTCTGACTGGACTCCGGGCCAGCGCCTCGCCGAGATCAGCACCGATGGGGCACCGCTGGTGCTGAAGGTGGACAAGATCACCCAAGGCTTCCGCATCCGCAGCCGCGGTGCCGACCTCAAGGTCCATGTGCGCCGCCCGCGTCAGGCGGAACTCGCAGCCCTGATGCCCGAAAAGCTGCCGCCGGATACCTCCAAGCTGCTCTTGTGCCCGATGCCGGGCTTGGTGGTGAAGATCAACGTCGAGGTCGGCCAGGAGGTTCAGGAAGGGCAGGCGCTCTGCACCATCGAGGCGATGAAGATGGAAAACATCCTGCGCGCCGAGAAGAAATCGGTGGTGGCCAAGATCAACGCGAGCGCGGGCGACAGCCTCGCCGTGGATGACGTCATCATCGAGTTCGAGTAACCAAATGACCTTCAGCCCCCGTCTTTCGCAGCCCTGTGTCACCGCGCCCCCTGGCGCGTGGGGCATGGCGTTTCGGGGGCTGAAACCTTCGCAAAAACAGGTGGTTTACAGGCGGGTGTTAAACCTTTCTGAAGGCCCCTCCCGTAGCTTCGGACCAAACGCCCGCCCGCTTTGCCGGGACCTTTCGCGCGCGCCGAATTTGCTGGAGGAAAGACCCGTGCCCCTGATCCCGTCCCACCGCCCGTTCCGACATGTCGTTCTGGGACTGGCGGCCAGCGCCGCGCTTGCCCTCAGCGGCTGCAGCCTCGATCAGGAGGAGGAGGTGCGCGGCCAGATCGCGGATTGGATCAAACTGGGCGAGACCTATTATTTCTTCTCCCGCGTCAATTGCACCGCCGCCCTGTTCGAGGTGAAGGCCAGCCGCATCACCTCGATGGTGAAGAAGGTGAGCACGGTGGAAGCCGGGATGCGCGCCATCACCGAAATGACCCCGGTGGCCTTTGAGGTCGAGGGCCTGTCGCCGACCGAGGTGACCGAGCGCATCATGACCCTCGACCTGCCGCTGGGGCTCGGCGTTCTGGCCTCGGGCACCGGCGGCAAGGATTGCATGGCGGTGGAAATGGAAGAGGCCTATTTCAACGCGCTGCACGACCCGACCTCGGCGCTGATCTACCACCCCGAGGCCAAGTTCATGGCCATCTTCGACCGTCGCAACATGCGGCTGTTCTTCTCGCGGGGGCGCTGAGCACCATGGGTCAGCCGCCGCGCCGCTCCTCCACTTCCCTGAGCCGCATCGGCATCTTGTCGATGGTGCGCGTCAGTTCGCGCACGCTCCAGGGCAGGGGTTTGCGCAGCGCCACGGCTCCGTCCTTGTCGATCAGCACCAGCATGAAGCCGCGCGGGCGCAGCTTCTGGCGCAGGGCGGAGCGCGCCTTGGGGTCGGTATCGGCAAAGACGATCACATCCCGGTCCAGAAGCGCCGGCACATCCTCGAGCAGCTTGGCGATCTGTTCTTGGTATCGCGGATCCTCTGGGCTGTCGGCAAAGACCACCACTGGCCGGTGGGTCCAGCGATACGTGTCGAGATCGACGTCGGAGCCGTCCTGGATCCCGAAAACCGGCTCCACCGGCGTCGCCGCGTCGGCCTCCGCATCGGTGGCCTCTGTCGCCTCCGTGTCCTCCGGATCCGTGTCCATGCCTGTGCCGGTCACCGCCACCAGCGCGGTATCCTGGGCATTGAGCGGGGCCGCCAGCATCAGCAGCATCAGCGGCAGGGCGGTCAGGGCAGGTCGGAAAGTCAATGTCATGGGCGCTCCTCTGACCGCAAATATATGGTGTTACGCCCCGATTGCGATGGCACAAACCGCTGAGGTCACAAAAAAATCACCTTTCATTAAGCGGAACGGAACCCCTCGGGGGCCATCCTATGCGCGAGTCCAAGGACGGCGCGAGGAGAACCTGCGATGAAAGTCATTCTGCATATCGGGGCCCACCGCTGCGCGACGCGCAGCTTTCAAAGCTACATGAGCCGCAAGAGCGACCATCTGGCGCAATACGGTCTGGCCTTCATGGGGCCGGAGCGCACCCGCACCGGCCTGATGCACGGCATCCAGCCGGGGGCGGTGGCGCTGGCGGGACGCGATCTGATGCGGCGCGCGCGCGGGCGCATCGCGCTGCAGCTCTCCTCCCTGCGCGAGGCGGGCACCTCGGCGCTGGTGATCTCGGATGCGCAGATGCTCGGCGACCTCGACCAGAGCCTCTCGCTCGGCCAGCTCTATCCCGGTGCGGGCGAACAGCTGGCGCGGCTCGACCATGCCTTTGGCGGCACGGTGACCGATGTGATGCTGACCATCCGCAGCCCGGAGACCTTCTGGGCCTCGGCAGTGACCCGGCGGCTCGAACAGAGCCTGCGGCTGGCCAATGCCCCGCTGCTGGCGCGCATCGCCGAGAGCCCGCGCAGCTGGCGCGACGTGATCCAGGACCTCTATTGCGCCATGCCCGGGGCCCGCATCCGCGTCTTTGCCCATGAGGTCTTTGCCAGCCAGCCCCATGCCCAGCTTTCCGCCATGACCGGGGTGGCCTGTCCGGCGCTGCGCGGCAGCGGCAGCTTCCGGCTCAACCCCTGCGCCAAGCTGCCGGAACTGCGCGCCGACCTGCCCGCGGCCCTGGCGGCGCAACTGCCCGAGGGCGAGGGGCGCTGGATGCCCTTTGACGCCGCCCAGGCCGCCGCCCTGCGCGAACAGTATTACGACGACATGATGTGGCTCATCGGCGGTGCCGATGGCCTCGCCGAACTGGTCGAAGATCCGCACAAAGCGGGCGCACGCGACCATCACAGCTCTGCGGAACCGCATTTCATCCCGCAGGACGATCTGACAAGAGGAACACTGCATGACCCAGACACCGGACGACTGGCGGGCACTGGCTGAAAAGGAACTGCGCGGCCGCAGCCCCGAGGATCTGACCTGGCACACGCTGGAAGGGATCGCGGTCAAGCCGCTCTATACCGCCGAGGATACCGCCGCCCTCGACCATATGGGCAATCTGCCGGGCTTTGGCCCCTTCACCCGGGGCGTCAAGGCAACCATGTATGCCGGCCGCCCCTGGACCATCCGCCAATACGCGGGCTTTTCCACCGCCGAGGAGAGCAACGCCTTTTACCGCCGCAACCTCGCGGCCGGTCAGCAGGGGGTCTCGGTCGCCTTCGACCTCGCCACCCATCGCGGCTATGACAGCGATCACGACCGGGTTGTGGGCGATGTGGGCAAGGCCGGTGTGGCCATCGATTCCGTCGAGGACATGAAGATCCTCTTTGACGGCATCCCGCTCGACAAGGTCTCGGTCTCGATGACGATGAATGGCGCGGTGATCCCGATCCTAGCCAATTTCATCGTCGCGGGCGAGGAGCAGGGCCATGACAAGGCGCTGCTCTCCGGCACCATCCAGAACGACATCCTGAAGGAGTTCATGGTCCGCAACACCTATATCTATCCGCCCGAACCCTCGATGCGGATCATTGCGGATATCATCGCATATACCTCCAACGAGATGCCGAAGTTCAACTCGATCTCGATCTCCGGCTATCACATGCAGGAGGCGGGCGCGAACCTGGTGCAGGAGCTGGCCTATACGCTGGCGGACGGGCGCGAATATGTGCGCGCCGCGATTGCTTCGGGCATGGATGTGGATACCTTCGCCGGGCGGCTGTCGTTCTTCTTTGCCATCGGCATGAATTTCTTCATGGAGGCGGCGAAACTGCGCGCCGCCCGCACGCTCTGGCATCGGGTGATGACGGAGTTTGACGCAAAGGACGACCGCTCCAAGATGCTGCGGACCCATTGCCAGACTTCCGGCGTCTCCCTGCAGGAGCAGGACCCTTATAACAACGTGATCCGCACCGCCTACGAGGCGATGAGCGCGGTCCTGGGCGGCACGCAGAGCCTGCACACCAATGCGCTGGACGAGGCGATCGCCCTGCCGACCGACTTTTCCGCCCGCATTGCCCGCAATACCCAGTTGATCCTGCAGGAGGAAACCGGCGTCACCAAGGTCGTCGATCCGCTGGCGGGCAGCTACTATGTCGAAAGCCTCACCGCCGAGCTGGTGGACAAGGCCTGGGCGCTGATGCAGGAGGTCGAGGAGATGGGCGGCATGACCAAGGCCGTCGCCTCCGGGATGCCGAAGCTCAGGATCGAGGAGACCGCCGCCCGTCGGCAGGCGATGATCGACCGCGGTCAGGAGGTAATCGTCGGCGTCAACAAGTACCGCAAGGACAAGGAAGACCCGATCGACATTCTCGACGTCGACAACGTCAAGGTGCGCGAGACCCAGATCGCGCGGCTCGACCGCATCCGCGCCGAGCGCGACGCCGCCGCCTGTCAGGCGGCGCTGGAGGAAGTCACCCGCCGCGCCCGTGAGGGCGGCAACCTGCTCGAAGCGGCCGTGGAAGCGGCGCGTGCCCGGGCCTCCGTGGGGGAAATCAGCATGGCAATGGAGAAGGAATTCGGCCGCCACCGCGCCGAGGTGAAGACGCTCGCCGGGGTCTATGGCGCCGCTTACGAGGGCGACGAGGGCTTTGCCGCCATCCAGAAGAGCATTGAAGAGTTTGCCGAGGAGGAAGGGCGCCGCCCGCGTCTCCTGGTGGTGAAGATGGGCCAGGACGGGCACGACCGCGGCGCCAAGGTGATCGCCACCGCCTTTGCCGACATCGGTTTTGACGTTGACGTCGGCCCGCTGTTCCAGACCCCGGACGAGGCGGCGCAGGATGCCATCGACAACGATGTGCATGTGGTCGGGATTTCCAGCCAGGCGGCGGGTCACAAGACCCTGGCGCCGCAGCTGGTGGAGGCGCTGAAGGCGCAGGGAGCCGGTGATATCATCGTCATCTGCGGCGGGGTGATCCCGCAGCAGGACTATGACTTCCTCTACAAGGCCGGGGTCAAGGCGATCTTCGGTCCCGGCACCAATATTCCCACCGCCGCCCAGGACATCCTGAAACTGATCCGCGACGCCCGCGGCTGAACGGTGGCAGCCGACCCTCGACGAGAGGGTCGGCTGCGCGCGTCGCCCCCCTATGTGGGGGGCGACGCGCCTCCCCCAACCCACCGGGTGGCCGCTGCGATGGTGCCGGTCGCTGTGCGCTCCTGTCGCGCCGCGCGCAGAGTTTCCGATTGCGGGCAATACCGTGGTTGCTAGGGTGGCGGCGAAGAGGGAGACCCGCATGATTGAGCTTGACCATTTCGCCATTGCCGCCACCACGCTGGACGAGGCCACCGCCCATGTGGAGGAGGCCCTTGGCGTGCCCCTGCAACCTGGCGGCAAACATGGCGTTTATGGCACCCACAACCGGCTCTTGGGGCTGGCCGAGGGGCTTTATCTCGAGGCCATCGCCATTGATCCGGAGGCGACACCGGAGCGCAGCCCGCGCTGGTTCGACCTCGACCGGTTCACCGGCACGCCTAGGATCACCAACTGGATCTGTCGCAGCGACGACCTTGCCGCAACCCTCGCATCCCTGCCGGTGGACGCAGGTGCGGCGATCCAACTCACCCGGGGTGATCTCAGCTGGCAGATGGCGGTGCCCGCCTCCGGCATCCTGCCCTTCGACAATCTCTTTCCGGCGCTGATGCAGTGGCAGGGGCCGCATCCCGCCCCGCGTCTGACCCAGCAGGGCTGCCGCCTTGTGCGTCTGGTTCTCTCCCATCCCGAGGCTCTGGCCCTGCGCGATCTCCTCGGCCTCGGGGAGGGCCGCGTGGTCTTTGAACCCGGCCCGGCGGCCCTGCGCGCCGAGATCGAAACCCCGCATGGGCTGCGTGTGCTGGAATGAGCTGCGTGATCCGCCCTGCGCGGGACGCCGACACCGAGGCGATCGCGGCCCTGCACGGCGATGTGGTCGAGCATTCGCTGATGACCTTCACCACCCTCAAACGCAGCCTGAGCGACTGGCAGGACGACATCCTCGGCGACCCGCCGCTCCTGGTGGCCGAGGCGGAGGACGGGCGTTTCCTCGGCTTTGCCTCTTTCGCCAGCTTCCGCAAGGGGTCGGGCTATGCCCATACGGCGGAGCATTCGATCTACCTGACCGATGCCGCCCGGGGGCAGGGCGTGGGGCGCAAGCTGCTGACCGCACTGGAAAAGCAGGCAAGTGATCTGGGCATCCACGTGCTTGTCGCAGGCATCAGCGGCGCCAATCCCGCCGCTCAGGGCTTTCACGCCGCCTGCGGTTACACGGAGGTTGGCCGGATGCCGCAGGTGGGGCACAAATGGGGCCAATGGCTCGACCTTGTGCTGATGCAGAAAATTCTCCGTGAGGGCAGTGCGCCCTGACCTGACAGCCCGGCCGAAGCCGGTTAAGATACCCTCATGTCACTCTGGACCCGCATCACCGAGGCGCTCGCCGCGCTGGCCAATGGCGAAAGCCTCGCGCAGGTTTTCGACCGCCTGCGCGCGCCCCCCGAACGCTCCGTCGCCTTTACCATCGCCGTGATCGCCCTTGGCGCCAAGATGGCCAAGGCGGACGGGCAGGTCACCCGCGACGAGGTTGCCGCCTTTCGCGAGGTGTTCCAGATCGCCGCCGAGGACGAGGCCCAGGCAGCCCGTGTCTTCAACCTCGCGCGGCAGGATATCGCCGGCTATGACACCTATGCCCGCCGCATCGGCGAGATGTTCGCCCAGGATCCCGGCATGCTCTGCGACCTGATGGAGGGGCTGTTTCACATCGCCATGGCGGATGGGTTCTACCACCCGAACGAGGATGCCTTCCTCGAGGAGGTGAGCCGCATCTTCGGCCAGACGGAGACGCAGTTCCGCTCGCTCCGGGCCCGGTTTGTCGAGGATGCGCCGAAGGATCCGCATGAGGTGCTCGGCGTGCCGCAGAGCGCGCCGCTGGAGGAGATTCGCCGCACCTGGCGGCGGCTGGTGCGCGACAACCACCCCGATGCGATGATCGCCCGTGGCGTTCCGACCGAGGCGATCCGGCTGGCAGAGAAGCGCATGGCCGATATCAATGCCGCCTGGGAGGAACTCAGCGGCAAGGCGCAGGCCCGGACCCATGCGCCTGAGCACGTATAACATCGAATGGTTCGAAGCCCTCTTTGACGCGCGCAACGGGCAGCGGCTCGACGATGGCCCCTCCGGCCGTCATGGGGTCAGCCGTGGGGCACAGGCCGAGGCGATTGCCGATGTGCTGCGCGCGGTGGATGCCGACGGCATCGTCATCATAGAGGCGCCCAATACCGGTCGGCGCCAATCCACCGTGCGGGCGCTGGAAAGCTTTGCCGCCTGGGCGGAGCTGCGCACCCGGGATGCGGTGATGGGGTTCTCCAACGACACCCAGCAGGAAATCGCCTTTCTGTTCGACAGCACCGTGATGACGGCAGAACATGCCCCGATCTCCTCGCCCCGCGCCCCGAGGTTTGACGGCACCTTCGAAATCGACCTCGATATCGACTCCCGCGCCGATCTGGTGCGCTTTTCCAAACCGCCGATGGAGCTGTTGGTGACCCCGTGGCAGGCGGCCCCTTTCCGACTCATCGGCGCGCATCTCAAATCAAAGGCCCCCCATGGGGCGCGCTCGCCGGAAGAGGCCCGGGCCCTCTCCATCGCCAACCGCCGCAAGCAACTGGCGCAGGCGATCTGGCTGCGCGGGCGGGTCGAGGATCATCTGGCGGCGGGCGACAGTCTTGTGCTGATGGGCGATCTGAACGACGGTCCGGGGCTGGATGAATACGAGGCGCTGTTCGGGCGGTCTTCGGTGGAGATCGTGATGGGGGCAGAGCTGTTCGATCCCCAGGCGCGCCAACTCCTGCGGCCGAATGTCCAGGGGCTTCCCACCACGGCGCGGTTCTACAACCATCAGGACAAGCGCTATTTTCAGGCGCTTCTGGACTACGCGATGATCTCGCCCGATCTCTGCGCCCATCACCCGCGCTGGCGGATCTGGCATCCCTTCGAGGATGCGGAATGTTACGGCAATTCCCTCCTGCGACAGGCGCTGCTGGCGGCGTCGGACCATTTCCCGGTCAGCCTCGAGCTCGATCTGCCACCGCTGGATGTACAGCCGCCGCCACAGGCCCCATTAACCTGAGGTCTCTGCCATCTCGCGCAGCCAGTCGACGCAGGCGCTGACCGCCTCGCGATGAGCGGCGCCGGGATCCGTGGCCGCGACAACCCGCGCCAGGAGCCCGCCGACCACGGGGCGAAAGCCGAAAGGCGCGATCAGGCGGCCGGAGGCAAGATCCTCCTGCACCAGCCGTTTCTCGGCGATGGAGATGCCAAGCCCGGCCGCCGCCGCCTCCAGGGCCAGGATATGGTGCGGATATGCCTGTTCCCGATCCGCCTGCAGGTGAATGCCGCTCAACCGGCTCCAGGCCTGCCAGGACTGGGGCGCTCCGGCATGGACCAGCCGCAGCTCCGTCGACCAATGCGCGCCGCGCTTTTGCGGTGCCCGGCCCGGCGCGCAGACGGCACCGTAGGCGGTATCGCCCAGAACGATCTCCTCATAGGGGGGACCCTGATAGGTCTTGAGGTCCGGCCCGATCAGTGGCCCGCGCAGCCGGTCGTAGCTCAGGTAGAGATCGCAGGGCTCGCGCATGTCGCGATGGGGACCGGACATCATCAGATGGATCTCGACCTCGGGGTGGGCGGCATAGAACCGGGGCAGGCGTGGGGTCAGCCAGCGGGTGGCAAAGGTGGCGCTGACCGCCAGACGCACCCGTTTGTGATTGCGCGGCGCCCGCAGCTCCCCGGACAGCTGCGCCAGTCGGTCCAGCATCGGGCCGAGGTCCTGCTGCAGCTGCCGCCCCCGCGCGGTGAGCTGCAGCCCGGTGCCGACCTTCTCGAAGAGCCCGCCGCCGAGATCCTCACCGAGATGCCTGAGTTGCTTGCTGATGGCGCTATGGGTGCGTCCCAGCTCCTCTGCCGCGGCGGTGACCGAGCCGAGCCGGGCGGTGGCCTCAAAGGCGGGCAGGGCGCCGAGGGGGGGCAGGTGGCGCATGGCTGTGTTCCCTTTGCGACCAGAAGAGTGGAAAAGAACTCAATTTTCCGGATGGTTTTTATCGATAGATTGGCCGCATTGGAACAGAGGAGTTTTCCCATGGCCAGCACGGTTCTGCCCTTTCCGCGCCGTTTTCGCAGCCCGGAGGCCGAGGCCGCCCGATCCCCGGCAGCGCCGCCCGGCCCCCTTGGGCGGGTCAGGCAGGTGGTGATCCTCTGGCGGCAGCGCCTGACCCTGCGCCGCAGTCTCGAACGCGAATTGCTCAGCGCGCCGGCGGGGGCACTCCGCGATGCCGGATGGGACCGCGCCAGCCTGCGGCGGGAGCTGGCCAAGCCGTTCTGGCGCGGCTGATCCTTTCTGACCCTTTAGGCCGGGGCAACGGGCGGGCAGGGGCGAAGGCGCGACTCTTTCCCCCTCCCAATCGTTCTCTCTCCCCTGTCATTCCGGCGCGGACTGCCTACATTGGATCAGTAGTGAACCCTGACCCCTCGGGAGTGCCCTCTCTTGTCCAGCCGCCGCCCGCTTGTCCTTGCCCTCTGTCTTCTTGCCGCGCCCATGGCCCCGGCCCTCGCGCAGGAGGGGGACATGGCGGAGCCGGATGCGGGGCGCAGCCTGATGGAGCGCGGCGCCGATCTGTTCTTCGAGGGGCTGCGCCGCGAGATGGCGCCGACGCTAGAGGAGGCCGCACGGCTCTTTGCCGAAATCGGCCCCTCGATGCAGCAGTTCCTTGCTGAAATGGGCCCGGCCCTGGCCCGGATCGCCGAGGATGTGGAGGACTGGAGCGCCTATGAGGCGCCCGAGATTCTGCCCAATGGCGATATCATCATCCGCCGCAAGGCGCCGCCGCCGGAGGGCGAGGCGCCGGACAGCGCAGGCCCCGAGGTCGCTCCGGACGGCAGTATCGAGCTCTGAGACCGCGCGCAAAGGCGGGGTTCAGCTGTCGAAATCCGCGGCCAGAAGATCCCCGCGCTTGCCTTCCACGGTGACCCGCACCTCGGCATTGAGCGTGTTGACCAGAGACATCAGCCGCGATTGCGCCACCTCGCCAAAAAGGTCGGCGCTTTCGGCGGGCAGTTCCACATGCAGCAGGCGCTTGCGCGGTTGCCAGCGCAAATGGCCGATTTCCTGACCTTCGCCCACCATCAGCATGGCGCCAAAGCGGATCGCCTTGCCGAGGATCTCCGCCTCCTTCTGCTTTTCCGGGGGCAAGAGGTCATAGAGATGTTCGAAATGGGTGCCCTGGCGCTTGTTGCGGTAGCGATGCAGCAGCGCCAGACCGAGGAAGATCCGTTCGGAATGCTTGAGCCCGCCGAGGTTGGCGCGGGTGGCATTGTCGAAACAGACCTCGCCGCGATAGTCGGGATGCGCGCGCCAGCTCACGTCATGCAGCAGGGCGGCGGCCTTCACCAGCCGCATCTTGGCATAGGGCGCCCCGGCAAAGAGCGGTTTCACAAAGGCATAGAGGGTCTTGCCAAAGCCCGGCACCCTTGCGTCCTTGGCCTCGGCAAAGCGGGCCGCCTCGATCAGGGGATCGCGTTCGCGCAGCTTTTCCGGCATCTGCTCATAGAGCAGCCCCTCACGGATGCCATAGCTGGAAATCGCGATATCCTTGGGGCGGAAGGTCTTCACCAGCCGCGACAGCACGTCGATCGCATAGGGCACCAGCGACATCCGCGCCGAGGAAATGCCGCAGTCCGCGCGCAGCTTCTCGAGGTCGCATTTCTCGATGAACTTCGCGGTCTCGCGCACATCGGCTGCGGTCATGCGGTACTCGTGCTGCACCAGCAGCGGGTATTTGCGACGCTGCATGTCGATGCGGGCAATGGCGCGCCAGCTGCCGCCGACGAGGAACAGCCGGTCGCGCTGGTCGCCGAGCTGGGCGCGCAGCTGCAGCATCACCTCGTCGATATGTTTCTTGCGCCCGGCGCGCCCGCCCTTGATGTCCTTGAGTTTCAGCGGACCGAGGTTGGAGGTCACCCGCTTGCCCACCTCGCCGCCCTGGATCTCGGCCAGTTCCATCGAGGAGCCGCCGATGTCGCAGATCAGCCCATGGGCGCCGGGCCAACCAAGGAGCACGCCTTGCGCCGAGAGCCGGGCTTCCTCCTCGCCGGTGATGATGCGGATGCGCAGGCCGGTGGCCGCCTCCACCTCGGCGCAGAACTCCGCCCCGTCCGAGGCATCGCGCACCGCTGCAGTGGCCACCACGGTCAGCGGCTCCGGCAGCAGGCCCCTGGCCAGCACCTGAAACCGCTTCAGCGCCGCCAGGGCGCGGGCGCGCCCTTCCGGGTTCAGATGGCCGGTTTCCGACAGGCCGGCCCCCAGCGCGCACATGATCTTTTCATTGTAGAAATAAGCCGGGCTGCGGGCGGCGCCGTCAAAGATCACCAGGCGCACCGAGTTCGATCCGACATCGACCACGCCAACCCGCTCCAGCGCCCGCGCATCGGGGTCGTTGAACAGCGGTCGACCGAAAAATCCCCATTCCTCCGACCAGGCTTCGGCGCGCACGCCCGTCTGTTCCGCGACCGGGGCGGCACTCTCCGGGTCCGAAGGCTGGGCTGCGCCCGCAGCGACCTGATCGGGCGACTGGCTTGCGGACGGGTCAGCGGACTGAGCGGGGGGCTCTGCGGCGGTCTCTGTCGGGGTATCGGTCGAGGTCGTCATCGGGGCTCCGGAGCAGTTGCGCCTAGCGCGGTTAGGCTTTGGAAAGAATGGTCTATTCGCGGTGCTTGGTCAATTCGCACCGGCAGGGTGCCGCCGCGGCACGCCCGCGGGCAAGGCCGGCCGGTTGGCGGCAGATCGGTCAGGGTATCTCGTTGCGGCGATCCTCGGACATCATCTTGATCGCCAGAGCCCGGCTCAGGGTGCGCTGTTCCGCCAGTGCCAGCCGGTCGAGCCGGTGCACCACCGCCTGCGCGGCCGCAAAGCTGCGGTCCATGCGCCCGACCAGATAGGGGATCACATCGGGCTTGGGCGTCACCTGCCGGTCATTGAACAGTTTCGCCAGCACCACCGCCAGGAGCGCATCATCGGGAGGCGTCAGCGCGGCATGGGTGGCCGCCTGCACCCGGCTTTGCAGATCCGCCAGGCCCAGGCCCCAGAGATTGGGCGCGGGCCGCCCGGTCAGCATCAGCCGGTGACCATGGGTCAGCACCATATTGTGCAGATGAAACAGCGCCTTCTGCGCCGGTCCATCCTCGGCGATCTCGGGCACGTCCTCCACCGCGATGGGGCCGCGCGACAGGGCAGGCACATCCGCCTCGGCCAGATCCTGGGCCGAGATCACCCGCGCCCCGCTCTCCTTGGCCCAGACATGGGCGAGATGGGTCTTGCCCGACCCCTTGGGGCCCGTCAGCACCAGCTTGCCCGAGGGCCAGGCAAAGGCGGGATCGATCAGGGCGACCGCCATCGCGTTGGAGGGGGCCACAAAAAAATCGTCGCGCCCCAGCGCCGGTTTGGCGGGCAGGTCAAAGCTGAGCTGTTCGGACATCTTCGGTCTCTGTCTTCGGCGTCGATACAGGCGCGTTGTGCGGGCCGGGGCTTACTCCGCCCGATCCTGCGCCGCATCGGCGCTGAGCGAGGAAGCATCCCGGTGACTGAGCCCCTGATAGAGGCGACTGTTCAGATACTGCTCCACCGCGAAACGTGCAACCACCCCGATGGCGGCGGCGACGGGTACGGCGATCAGCATCCCGACAAATCCAAACAGCGCGCCAAAGACCGACAGCGCCAGCAGGAGCCAGACCGGATGCAGGCCGACGGAATTGCCCACCAGCTTGGGGGTGAGGAAATTGCCCTCGACAAATTGCCCGATGGCAAAGATCCCCGCCACCAGCGCGATGCGCAGCCAGTCGGTCCCCTGCCGGATCATCTCGCCATCGGCGCCTTCCAGCGCGCCCCAGAACTGGAACAGCGCGAGGCCAATGGCCAGCACGCCGCCGAAGATGGCGCCGAGATAGGGGATGAAGGTGACCAGACCGGCGACGAAGCCCACCGCGAGGCCAAAGTTCAGCCCCACCAGCATCAGCGCCACCGCATAATAGCTGCCGAGGATCAGGCAGACCGTGCCCATGCCGCGGATAAAGGACGACAGCACCGCGTCGATCTCGCGCGCGAGCCGACGCACCACCGGCGCGTGGTCACGCGGCAACAGCTCGTCGATCCGGGCAACCATGCGATCCCAGTCCACCAGCAGGTAGACCGAGACCACCGGCACGATCACCAGCAGCACCACCACATTGAGCAGCGACAAGGCCGAGCCGACAAAGGTCTGCAGCAGCGAGACGCTCTTGTCCTGCAGCGTCTTCCACAGACCCGAAAGCACCTCCTGGGCGCGGCTGTTCTCCTCGAACAGGTCAGGGAAGCGTTCATGGGCGAAATCGCGCAGGTTGGAGAGCGCCTGCGGCAGAGTCTGCATCAGGTCGATCATCTGGTTGACCAGCATCGGCACGATCAGCAACAGCAGGATCAGGAAGGTCAGCACCGCGCCCACGGTGATCACCGCGGTGGCGCCCTCGCGGCTGAACCCGGCGCGCTCCAGCCGGTCGGCCAGCGGGTCGATCATATAGGCGATGGCGCCACCGAGGATGAAGGGCAAGAGCACATTGCCGAGCGCCCACATCACCACGGCAAAGCCGATGGCGGCAACACTCCAGTATTTCAATTGCTTGCGGGCGGGCAGGGCCATGGTTGCGGGATCCTCGCTCTGGCGCGTCAAAGGTCTTGTGCCCCGTGATCGCCGATAGGCCACGGGGTTGCAAGAGAGACTTGGGGTCTCGCTTGCGCAACGCAAGGGCCGGATCTCAGGCGGAGGGGCGCGCGCAGGGGGGCGGGGCCTCGCCGCAGCTGGCCTCACTCTCGCCGGTGCTGTCGCGCAGCAGCGGCGACAGCACCCGCAACAGATCCGACTGCCGCAGCGGCTTGGCGATCCAGGCATCGAAACCGGCGTCGAGATATTGCGCCACCTGTTCATTCATCGCATTGCCGGTCACCGCGATGCAGAGCGCCTCGCGGGCCTGGTGGCGGGCGTGGCGACGCAGTTTCCTGACCACTTCGGTACCGTCATAGCCGGGCATCTGGATATCGAGCAGCAGGACATCATAGGCGGTGGTGACCGCCCGGCCAAAGGCATCGCCGCCGTCAAAGGCCTTGTCCACCACTGCGCCGAGCTGCTCCAGCATCTTCTGCAGCACCAGCCGGTTGGCGGGGCTGTCATCGGCGACCAGCACCCGGCAGCCCTTGAGCAATTGCGGCAGCTCCTCACCCTCGTAGCTGGCCAGCGCCTCCTCCAGATCCTGCGACCCGTAGCTGATCGCGGCCGGCAGCAGGGGCAGGGACACGAAAAAGGAGGTGCCCTGGCCTTGGGTGCTGCTGGCACGGATGCGGCCGCCCATCAGCTCCACCATCTGCTTGGTGATGGACATGCCAAGGCCGGTGCCGCCCTTTTCGTGGGCGGTGGTGGCCTCGGCCTGGGTGAAGGGCTGGAACAGCGCCTCGATCCGGTCGGAGGGAATGCCGCAGCCGCTGTCGCGCACCTCGATCTGCACCCCCAGCGCCGTGCCGCGCAGGCTGATGCAGACAGAGCCTTCTTCGGTGAATTTCACCGCATTGCTGAGCAGGTTGCAAAGCACCTGGCTGAGGCGGAAACTGTCCCCCAGCCGCCGTTCGCCCGGTGGCAGATCGGTAAACTCCTGGCAGAGCGAGACCCCCTTGCGGGCGGCGGTGGCGGCAAAGAGCTTGCTCACATCCTCCACCACGGCGCGCAGGTCGAAGGGCTGCACCACCAGTTCCAGCTTGCCGGCGTCGATCTTGGCAATGTCGAGCGCATCGTTCAGCAGCCGCTGCAGGTTCTGCGCCGAGCGGTTCACGGTGCGCAACAGGTCGGTCTGTTCGCGCGGGTCCGAGGCCAGGCTGGTGGCGGCGCGCAGCAGCAGGTCGACCGAGCCGATGATCCCGTTGAGCGGGGTGCGGATTTCGTGACTCATATGGGCCAGGAAAGTCTTGCGGGTCTCGGCTTCGGCCTCGGCGCGGGCGCGCTGTGCCTCCGCCTGTGCCAGATCCTGACGCAGGGCGATGATCTCGTCCACCGCCTGCGCCATCTGCTGGATGGTCTGCAGGTCACCATTGGTCCAGTCGCGGGGGGTCGAGTCGATGGCGCAGAAGGCGCCGATCGGGGTGCCATCGGGCAGATGCAGCGGGGCGCCGAGATAGGCCACCACATCGAGGTCGCGGATCGCCGGATTTCCAGCCACACGTGCATCGCTATGGGCATTGCGCACCACAAGCGGCGCATCGGCGGATTGCACGTATTGGCAGAAACTATGCGACATCGGCGTCTGCCGCAGATCGCGCACCAATTCCGGCAGACCGATCGCGCTTTTGAAGAATTGCCGGTCCTGACCGCGCTGCACCACCGAGATCGCCGTGGTCGGAACCGCAAGGATCCGGGCCGCCATCGCGGTCAGAGTATCGAGCGCCGGATCCCGATCATGGTTAACAAGTCCGATGTCCCGGACCTGGGCGTCATAGGCGTCTGGAGTCAGGAAAGCGGTTTGATTCATGAACAGGACATCTTTTAACAAGTGGCCAAAAACGGCCAAAAAACGCGGTTACTGCAATAGTGTGCCAAAATTCCAACCTCTGAATACTCACATTCAGCGTCAATGCGTCAAAAAACTGTCTCGAATTAAATTTAATTTTCCAGCTCCAGAATGGGTTGACGGGACGATCAAAATTAACCCTCCCCAAAAATGGCGAGGCCTCAGCCCGTTATCCGGTATGTGGACATATGATGACAGGGAGGCGTTAAAAAATTATCAGTTTTGATAGTGATTGCGCAGCCACACCTGCGGCTGAAATTTCATCACCCTGCAACCTGTGATTGACGCGCTTTCGGGCAAAGGGGCCGTGTTATCCACAGGCGCGCGGCCAGTCCGGGGCCATAGGCACCGATTTCTTGCCCCGGGCCGAGGGGGAGGGAGCGAATCTGCGCCCTTGTCTGACCTCGCCACACCTTCTAAACCGGGCCAAACACCCTTTGACCGCATGGAGCCCATATGCGCCTCACCCGCTATTTCCTGCCCGTCCTGAAGGAAACCCCTTCGGAGGCCCAGATCGTCAGCCACCGCTACATGCTGCGGGCCGGCATGATCAAGCAATCCTCCGCCGGCATCTATTCCTGGCTGCCGCTGGGGTTCCGGGTGCTGAAGAAGATCGAAGGCATCGTGCATGAGGAGCAGATGCGCGCCGGTCACGTGCCGATGCTGATGCCGACCCTGCAGCCTGCCGATCTGTGGCGCGAATCCGGGCGCTACGACGACTATGGCCAGGAGATGCTGCGCATCACCGACCGCCACGAGCGCGACATTCTCTACGGTCCCACCAACGAGGAGATGGTCACCGACATCTTCCGCTCCTACGTGAAGTCCTACAAGGATCTGCCGCTGACCCTCTATCACATCCAGTGGAAGTTCCGCGACGAGATCCGCCCGCGTTTCGGCGTGATGCGGGGCCGCGAGTTCTACATGAAGGACGGCTATAACTTCGACCTCGACCGGGACGCGGCGTTGCATTCCTACAACCGCCACCTCGTGAGCTACCTGCGCACCTACGAGCGGATGGGCCTGCAGGCGATCCCGATGCGCGCCGATGGTGGCCCGATCGGCGGCGATTACACCCATGAGTTCCTGGTGCTGGCCGAGACCGGCGAGTCGGAGGTCTTTTATGACTCCGCCGTCACCGACCTGACCTTTGGCGACCGCGAGATCAATTACGACGACGTGGCGCAGTGCCAGTCGATCCTGGAGGAATTCACCTCCAAATATGCCCGCACCGACGAAACCCACGACGAGGCGCTGTTCAACGAGATCCCCGAAGAGCGCCGCCGCACCGCGCGCGGCATCGAGGTCGGGCAGATCTTCTACTTCGGCACCAAATATTCCGAGGCGATGGGGGCCACCGTGCAGACTGCGGATGGCAATACCGTTCCGGTCGAAATGGGCAGCCATGGCATCGGCGTCTCCCGTCTCTTGGGCGCGATCATCGAGGCCAGCCACGACGACAAGGGCATCATCTGGCCGGAGGGCGTGACCCCTTTCCACTGCGGCATCGTGAACCTGAAGCAGGGCGACGAAGCCGCGGATGCGGCCTGTGAGGCGCTTTATGCGGCCCTGACCGCCAAGGGGCTCGAGCCGCTTTATGATGACCGCAACGAACGCGCCGGCGGCAAATTCGCCACCATGGACCTGATCGGTCTGCCCTGGCGCATCACCGTTGGTCCGCGGGGCCTGGCCAATGGCGTGGTGGAACTGACCTCGCGCCGCAGCGGCGAGAGCGAGGAGCTGTCGCCCGAGGCAGCGGTGCAGAAGATCGTCGAGATCTACGCCAAACACCCGACCCCGCGCGGCTTCTGAGCGCACAGCCTTCGGGCAAGACCTGCCTCACATCCCCGTCCGGTCCTGCCGGGCGGGGATTTGCGTTCCGGCCCCGAAGCGCTCTTTGCCCGGCGCGCCCTGGGCCCGGTCACATCCGCAGATCAAGACCGGCGCGGCTGTCGGGCGGGATCTCCAGCGGGCGCGGATCGCCGCCCCGCGCCGTCGCCAGCGAGATCTGCCCCGCCGCCCCGATCCCAGCCAGGGTGAGGCTGCCGCCATCGGCGAAGCTGAGCCGCAGCAGATCGCCCTCGCGCTCCACCCGGGTCGGCGGCGCACCGGCGAGGGTGACATTGGCCCCTTTCTCCAGGATCGCCAGATCGTCGCCATCGCCGCTGCGGCGCGCCAGGGTGACGGTGCCGCCGCCATGGGCCACCTCGATCAGGTCGTCGCCACTGCCGCCGCGCACGGTGATCGCCTCGCGGGCGGAGACCCGGATCAGATCGGCCCCGGCGCCGCCATCCACGTCGCCGCGCACGGCGGTGAGGCTGATCGCATCGGACCCTTCGCCGCCGGAGATGCCATTGGCCAGGGTAGCGCGCAGGGTCAGGATGTCATTTCCGGCCCCGGCATTGATGCCGTTGATGTAATCGGCGCTCACCTGCATGCGGTCATTGCCCGCCCCGGCGTCCAGGCCGAGGAGATTGTCCGCCTCCACGGTGATCAGATCGTCGCCGCCGCCGGTTGAAATCGCCCCGGCGGTGCCCGCGGTGATCGTCAGCTGGTCATTGCTGGCAAAATGCTGCGCGCTCATCCAGGTGGTGGATTTTTCCGCGGTCATCGAGGTCACCGAGATGGTCGGGGTGGCATCGGTGCTGACGTCAAAGACCCGGGCGCCGCTGAGGTGGACCACATCGCCGCCATCGCCGGTCTTGACGCCGACGATATCTCCCTCGGTGGTGACCTCCAGCGCATCGGCGCCGGCGGTGCCCACCGCGTCGGGCAGGGCAAAGCGGGCGCTGAGGAAGAGGTCATCCGCCGCGTCGCCACCCAGAATCGACTGCAGGATGGTGTCCGCCAGATCGTCGCCGGTGCTCTCGATCCCGAGGATTTGCAGTGCCACGGTGCTGGCGTAATCCGCCTGATCGGGATCCTCGGCGCGCAGTTTCGACAGGGCCATGCGCATGTCGGATGCCTGCGCGCGGTAGCGCTGCGCAGTGAGGTTGATGTCGCCGACGCCGGTGCCTTCCTTCACCACCAGACCATCCTCGGCCCGCATCTGGAATTCGACCCGCATCGCGCCCTCGCTCTCGGCGCCGAGGCGTGCCACCTCGTCTGCGTCCTTCAGCGCGCGCTGGCTGGCGGAGAGGTCCTGAAAGATCTGGGCAACGGAGGAGGCTTGCCCGGGGAGTATCGCCGTCATCTCGAAGTGTCCTTTAGGAAATGAAATCGCCTTATGGGAGAAAGTTCACCTGCAATCCCTTCCAAAAGGTTGCGCCAGGGGCGGGTTTCACGCTGGACAGCGCGGATTTGCGGAGCCTTCGCGCGGCGGATTTGCGATTGCCTCGCCGCGGCGCTTGCGCTCATGATGGCGGTCAATAGAACAGCCAAAGGCTGCGCCCTTCCCGAGCGGAGGACCCGGACACAGATGATTGCACGCACGCTCGCCACCCTGGGTGGCCTGGGCTCTGGCCTCGGCCTGTCGCAGTTTCCCGCCTGGGCGCAGGCCTATCTGCAACGGCTCGGCGGCCATGTGGATGCGCTGCGCCGGGTGGTGGCGGAATTCGACGCCGATGCCGCCGCCCTCGGGATGGAGCGGCAGGCGGCGCTCATGGAGCTGGCGCAGGGCGGCCAGCTCGGTGCGGCCCGGGCCGCCACCATGCGCGAGACGGTGGCGCGCTACGAGACCCTCTCGGAGGATCTGGCGCAGCTCTCCTCAATGGAGCCGGTGGAACGTTTTCTCAACCTCGGGCGTTTTGCCGATGCCGAGATCGCCGATGCCACCCTGCGCACCTTCGAGCCGGCCATGCCGCTTTCTGCCGATGCGCTGGCGCTGGCCGGGGGCGGGCTGGTTCTGGGCTGGGCGGTGGTGCGGCTGCTGACGCTGGCCAGCCGGTCGGTCGTGCGGCGCGTTCTTGCCTGAAACCAGGCGGCGCGCGGGTGGCGCGACGGCCGGTCGCTTGACCCTTCATCTGCGCACCCCTAGGGTCTGCGCGACCCATATGTCCCCCGGCCGACACCGGCCCGGATCCGCTTGAGGAAGATTGCCTAAATGGCCTCACCCGCGCCCTTTTCCCGTTTCGAATGGATGATCGCCTGGCGCTACCTGCGCGCCCGCCGCAGCGAGGGCGGCGTCTCGGTGATGACCTGGATCTCGCTCATCGGCATCACCCTGGCGGTCTTTGCGCTGATTGCCACATTGGCGGTGCGCTCGGGCTTTCGCTCCGAATTTGTCGGCACCATTCTGGGCGCCAATGCCCATGCCACAATCTACGCCTATGGAACGGTGAACGAGGCGGGCCAGCTCGACCGCAGCCTGGCCGACTATGCGACCCTGGCGGAGGCGGCGGCACAGGTGCCGGGCGTGCGCCATGCGGCGCCCCTGGTGAAGGGGCAGGTGCTGGCCAACCGGGGCGATCGCAATGCCGGCGTGCAGGTCTATGGCATCCGGGCCGCGGATCTGGCCGAAGTGCCGGGCGTGGCCCAGAGCGCGGAAGCCTGGGGCGATCTGGCGCGCTTTGAGGAGGGGATCGCGATCGGCTCCGGCGTGGCGCGCAGCCTCGGGCTGCAGCTCGGCGACAAGATCAAGCTGATCTCGCCCAACGGGGTCAAGACCGCCTTTGGCACCAGCCCGCGGGTGAATGCCTACGAGGTGGTCTATGTCTTTACCGCGGGGCGCTATGACATTGATTCCACACGCGTCTACCTGCCTTTTGCCGAGGCGCAGAGCTATTTCAACCGCGAGGGTGTGGCGGATGAGATCGAGGTGATGGTGGAGGATCCCGAAGCCATCGACGCCCTGGTGGTGCCGCTCCTCGCGGCGGCGGGGTCGGACTATGGCGTCTGGACCTGGCGCGACACCTCGGGCGGCTTCCTGCGGGCCTTGGAAATCGAGGACAATGTGATGTTCGTGATCCTGTCGATCCTGGTGCTGATCGCGACGATGAACATCGTCTCCGGCCTGATCATGCTGGTCAAGAACAAGGGGCGCGACATCGGCATCCTGCGCACCATCGGCCTCAGCGAAGGTTCGGTGATGCGGGTCTTCTTCATCTGCGGCTCGGTCACCGGGGTGATCGGCACCGTGATGGGGGTGGCGCTCGGCTGTCTCTTTGCGATCTATATCGACCCGATCTTTTCCTTTGTGAACTACGCGATGGGCGGCGGGGTCTGGGATCCGGCGATCCGCGGCATCTATGCGCTGCCCGCGGAACTGCGGGCGGGCGATGTGCTCTCGGCGGTGGCGCTGTCGCTGGGGCTGTCCTTTGTCGTGACCATTTTCCCGGCCCGCCGCGCGGCGCGGCTCAACCCGGTGGAGGCGCTGCGCTATGAGTGAGATCACGCTGGAACTGGAGGGGCTGAGCAAGACCTACCTGCCGTGCACCCCGGGCGAGGTGCAGGTGCTGCGCGGGGCGGACCTCGCCTTGCGCCGGGGCGAGGTGGTGGCGCTGGTGGCGCCCTCGGGGGCGGGCAAGTCGACGCTGCTGCATATGGCGGGCCTGCTGGACGTGGGCGACAGCGGCAGCGTGCGGATCGGCGGCCAGGACATGAGCGGCGCCAGCGAGCGCAAGCGCACAAGGGTGCGGCGGCAGGATGTGGGCTTTGTCTACCAGTTCCACCATCTGCTGCCGGAGTTCTCGGCGCTGGAGAATATCGTGCTGCCGCAGCTGGCCAATGGTGTGTCGCAGCGGGCGGCGGAGGCGCGCGGCGCCGATCTGTTGGCGCTGGTGGGGCTCGCGGGCCGCGCCGCGCATCGACCGGCGGCGCTCTCCGGGGGCGAGCAACAGCGTGTCGCCTTCTGCCGGGCGCTGGCGAACAGCCCGCGGGTGCTGCTGGCGGATGAGCCGACCGGCAACCTCGATCCGGCCACTTCGGACCAGGTCTTTGACGTGCTGATGCATCTGGTGGAGGAGACCGGTCTGTCGGCGCTGATCGCCACCCACAATCTGGACCTTGCGGCGCGGATGACCCGGGTGGTGCGGCTGGAGGGCGGCGTGCTGCGCGAGGGCTGAGCCCCCGCGCAGACCGGGTCAGGCGGCGATCTGGGTGATCCAGACGCCGGCGGCCATGACCGAAATCCCGAGGGCGCGCATCAGGGTCAGCGGGCTGACCTGGGCGCCGAAGAGGCCGAAATGGTCGATGGCGGCGGCGGAGACCAGCTGGCCGAGCAGCACGAAGAAGACCGCATTGCCCACCCCGAAATGCGGCGCCACATGGGTGATCGACAGCACGTAGAAAGCAACCAGCACCCCGCCGAGCAAGAGGTGTTTGGGGGCCGATGTGACCTGCAGGAGTGTCTTCGGCCCGACCAGCAGGTAAAAGACCACCGCAACCGCAAGGGCCACTGCAAAGAGCACCACCGAGGCCGCGCCCGGCGCTCCGAGAAATTGCCCGAGCCGGGCATTGAGCGCCGCCAGCAGCGGGATCCCGATCCCGGCTGCGAGCATGATCAGCGCATAGTGGGTCATCGTGCCTGTCCTCCTCACGAGTGCTCTCCTTCGAGACGTTTCTGCCGCGCAGCATGGGGAGAAGTCCGCGGTTTCACAAGGACTCTTCGCCCTCTGCCGTGACGTCGGATGCGAGGCTCAACCGCGCGTTCCGCGATAGTTATTCCCAACAGATGGGGGCGGAGCCCCGCTGGGAAGCCGGTCAGTCGCAGATGCGGGCCACATCGGCACCGCGCCAGGGCAGGAGCACATCGCTTTCGCGGCGTTTGGGCAGCGGCGAGACCGGCATTTCCCGCGCCAGCATCGCATGGAGCCTGCGGGTGCGCTCGGCGGTGGGGGCAAGGGCGCGGCAGCAGACGTATTCCTCCACGATGGTGCCCTGCTGCTCGTAGCCATAGGAGAGGAACTCGGCGGTGGTGTCGGGGTCGAAGAGATAGGGATCGGGCGAGGCGGAATGTTCCAGCAGCGCCTTCAGCGGCGTGTAGCCGGTGCGCTTGCGGTTCTGCCATTGCCAGACATGGGTGGCCTCATGGGCGATCAGCATGGCCTCGACCAGCGGCAGGGTCTCGGGATAGGCGGGGGTGTAATCGGGCAGATACCATTCGCGCGTGAAGAAGATGCGGTTGAAGAGCGCCACCGCCGCCGGGGAGGCGGTGACCAGTTCGCCCGCCGGGCGCGGCGGCAGGATGCGCTCGCGGCAGGTAGTGCGCGGGCGCTGCGGGCGGCGGAAGGTCACCGCGCGCAGGGGCGCACCCTCGTGGATCCGCAGGCGGTCGTAGTCGAGGCTGTCGCCATGGATGCTGCCAAGGAACATCCGCTCGCGCTCGGTCGGGCCGCGACCGCAGGCGACAAGGAGCAGGAGCAGACAGAGAAGCACCCTAGACACTGAAGGCAAGCACCCGGCTGATTTCGCTGAGCGAGCGCCCGGACTGGTCGCGCCACTGGTTGAAGGCCTTCTGCACCGCGACCAGCGCGCCTTTGGAGGTGGCGGGCCTGTCGATCACCCCTTCGGCGATCAGCCGCGCGGTCACGTCCTGGCTGAGGATGAAGGCATCGCGGCCGGCAAAGCGCATCGCATATTGCCCGGTCATCGCGCCAAGGCGGTTGCCGCGCGCCTTCAGCATCGCCAGAAGGCCGATGTAGTCCTCGGATGGCCAACCGCCGAGCAGCTGACCGGCGCCGCCCTCCGCCCGCAGCTCGATCAGGAAGGCGGCATTGTCGCGCACGGTCTGGATCTTGGCACCGTTGCGCACGATCCGGGTGTCGCGCAGGAGCATGTCGAGGCGCGCGTCATCCATCAGCGCGTTGCGGCCCGGGTCAAACCCGTCAAAGGCCGCCTCGAACCCCGGCCATTTTGCCTCGATCACTTTCCAGTTGAACCCGGCCTGAAAGATGCATCTGGTCATCACCGCCAGCCAGCGGTCCTCGGGCAGGTTGGTGACATCGGGGTCGGGCCTGGGCAATTTGGCCTCCAGCGCCTCCGACCCGCCGTGGCGGCTGGCGGCGATGGCAAAGATTTCGTCAAAGCTGCGCATCAGGGGGCCCTCAGGTCGCGACAAAGAAGCTGGCGGTGGCGGTGGCGACCAGCTTGCCGCTCTCCTCATCCGCCATTTCGGCGCGCGAGAAGATCAGGGCGCGGCCGGGTTTCACCACCTCGGCGGTGCAGAGGATGGCGCGACCGGCCCCAGCGCGCAGGAACTGGGTATGCAGATCGGTGGTCGCCAGCGGGATCATCTGCCCGGCCTGGGCAATGGCCCCGAGCACCATCGCGGTATCGGCAAGCGCGGCCAGCGCCTGACCCGAGACGATGCCGCCGACCCGGGCGAGATCGGGGGTGATCGGCATTCGCAGCACCGTGCGCGCGCCCGCGCAGGACAGGACGCTGAGGTCGAGCGCCTGCACCCAGGGCGCAAAATTCTCGGCCAGTATCTGTTGCAGATCCTCTGCTGTCATTTCTTGCCTCTCCTCGGTTCGCGCCGAGCCTAGCGCCGCGCGGGGCGCAGTTCCACCAGCGATTTGCCGAGGCGAAACGGTGCCGCAAAGCTGACGAGGCAGAGCGCGAGGATCTGCAGGATCAGGATATAGGCACTGTCTTCCAGGGTTTGCCATTCCTCCTTGAGGCGGGCGAGGCGGGCGACCTGATCCTCATAGGCGCGGGCGAGGATCAGGAAATCGCCCGCAATGGCGGGCACTTTGCGCCGCAGTCCTTCCAGCGCCGCCTCGGTGGGCGGATCCAATGCGGCAAAGACCACAAAGGCCGCAGGATCAAAGCGCGCGACCTCGCGCATCATGTCGTCGCTGGCAAAGAGCGTCAGGCTGCGCAGCGGGGCCACCGATTGGGTGACGGCGGTGAAAAAGGGCAGGGCGCGGGCCTCGGCGCTGGAGGCGGAGAGGAATTCCACCTTCTCGCAGAGGGTGGCGATGTCGCCGTCATAGGCGGGCTCGCAAAACCGGAGGCGAAAGCGGGCGGCATCGCGGTCAAAGGCCTGGGCCGCCGTATAGGCGAGATCCGCCTGCCGGTCGAGCCGGGAGTAATCGGCCTTGTAGATGCCTGCCAGCACCGCCACCAGGGCGCCGATGCCGCCGAGGATCACCCAGACCAGATCCGCCAGCCGCCAGGCGCGGTGGCCTGCAGGCATGGCAAAGAGCCGTCCGGTGCCAAGACAGCCGGCGGCGAAACAGAGCACCAGCAGCAGGAGCTGGTTGTCGGCGATGATCCTCATCTGCGGTCCCCTCTGGCAGGTCTCTTGTCGAGGGTAGGCGCGGCGCGGGCGCGGGATCAATCGGGAGGCGGCCCGCTCACGAAGAGTTGGCCAAAGAGCAAATGGCGGCGCCGCCACGAGGGTCTTGAGGTCCCCGGGGGGCGGAGAGATGGGGCGGGGTCTCCCCCGCCTCTGGCCGGATCCCCTGCACCCAATGAAGGGGGTGGTCTCTGGGGCCCTGGTCTCCTGTCGGGCAGCGGGGTGTCAGACCGCTGCCGCAAGTGTCGCGACGCCTGTCATCCTGCCAGAGCGGGATGAACCCGGCCCCAATGGGGCGCACGCCGGGGTGGCAACGGGTTACATGCGGCCCTTGGTGACCTGGCGGATCAGGCTCTCTTCCGTCTCCTTGGAGAGTTTCTCCTTCTTGGCCAGCGCCTTGATCTGTTTCACCGCCTCGTCCTTGCGGCTGCTGTTGGCGAGGATCATGATTTCGAACAGGGCCTTGTCGTCCTTGATGCCCTGGCCCTTGGCTTCCTTCTTGGCGTCGGTCTGGCCGATCTGCTTGATGACGAAGTCGCGGAAGGTATCGGAGTCCCAGAACTCAGAGCGGAAATGCTCGAGCGGACCCATGAAGAACTTGCTGGCCTTGGAGAGGATCATCTTGAAGGCGGCATCGCGGGGGGTGTCGCTCTCGGCTTCGGCCTTGAAGACGGAGAGGATGTTGATCGGCAGGTCGACGCGGTCCTTGTCGGCAAGTTCGGCGGCGAAATAGCTGCGATAGAGGCCGGGGCCGTCCTGGTTGTTCATCACCGCGATGGCGCAGCGGATATGGGGCATCAGCACTTTCTTCTCCTTGGCGATCCAGGAGCCGAAGGTGTTGCGCATCGCATTGTGCTTGAGGATGCCGGGAATGTCGGCGGGAAAGGCCTTGCCTGCGATCTTGATGGTCTCTGCCATGGGATGTTCCTTTGTGCAAATCACTTGGGTTGATGCAGAGGAAACACCGGCGGGCGGGGGATTATTCGCGAGGGAGGAGGATTTTTTCACGCGGGGCGTGTGGCGGAAAGGTTGGGGAGCCTCCGGCGGGGATATTTGGAGAAAGATGAAAGGGGGTGAGCGCCGGTTCCCGCAGGGACAAACAGCGTGGGGCGCTGTTTGAGGCGCGAACGGGCGGAGCCCTGCGGCGGCTGGGTGGTATGGGTGGCGTCGTGCCCCCTGGGCCGTGTGGCGTAGCCGCACGGCCCGCGCCTGACCTTCCCGTCATGCCGGAGGCATGCTTTCAGAATGACGAAGGCGCATTCGCGCCCTCCCAAGGCCAGGCGCGGGCCTCTTAGTGGTGGACTTGGGGCTAGAAAGGAATGAAGTTTTCGCATTCGTGGCTGAGCATTTCAATCTTGCGGGATACCTCACGATCGAACCTGTCACTTCTATTATGCAGGTAATCAACCATTTTTAATTGCTTTGATAGCTCGTCGTTGATCTGTTGTGACGTGACCTTTTTGTTATATTCCATGATAACTTCGATGGTTTCTATGAAATCTCTCACAAGCCCTGCTGGAATGGAGTGAATTTCGGGCTCAATTGAGTTTGAACGCTGCCCGGCGCGCGAAAGCGTCAATATTTCTTCGAGGAGATCGCGCTCAGAACGCAAATGTTCCGGGCTGTTTCCGCTCTCCACTGCAAGTATTTTGGAAATTTTTTCGTTCAGTTGTGGCCACCACATATCAAATACACGGTCGAACGTTTCTTTTGATAGCGCGCTGTCTCCCCCACTTTGGTTGACGGTTTGCATCATTTTTTTAAAGTCTGATCTATTGAAGTTTGTCGTTTGAAGAGTAGCCAAGGGACCTGTTAAGTCAGTGTTCTCCATTCCGAACAAAATAGAGCAAACCTTGGATTTTTCTAAATCTTTAGATAGCGCGCCAGCTTCGAACAGTATCCAAGGTTTGGCATAGTTTTCCTTTGTGAGGCACACTATACCAACATTACTCTCCGCGAGCTTCTTTGATATTTCACTACCCCATTTTGCTCCTTTTTCAATGTCGTTCGGCGTGTAGTAAGGTTTCGCAAATTGCAGGACGGAAGGAATCCAGTTTCTTAGTTCTTCAGCAATTTCTTTGCTTTGTTGGCCGCTCCAGCTGATAAAAACGTTCGTCATGTCGTCCCTTTCAGTAAATTAAACTATTGAAGGATATCAAACCCCCCTCAAACATCCAGCTCCTCCACGAACTTCGCATTCTCCTGAATATACTGGAAGCGCAGTTCGGGTTTCTTGCCCATCAGGCGTTCGACCAGATCGCCGGTCTCGCCGGGTTCGTCCTCGTCGATGGTCACCCGGATCAACTTCCGGGTCTTGGGGTCCATGGTGGTCTCCTTCAGGTCCTTGGCGTCCATCTCGCCGAGACCCTTGAAGCGGCTCACGTCGATCTTGCCCTTGCCGCCGAGGCCCTTTTCCAGCCAGCGGTCGCGCTCCGCCTCGTCAAGGCAATAGACCCGGCGCGCGCCCTGGGTCAGGCGGAACAGGGGCGGGCAGGCGAGGTAGAGGTGGCCGCTGTCGATCAGCGGGCGCATCTGGGTGAAGAAGAAGGTCATCAGGAGCGAGGCGATATGGGCGCCGTCCACATCCGCATCGGTCATGATGATGATCTTGTCATAGCGCAGATCGTCGAGGTTGAACTTGGTCCCGAGGCCCACACCCAGCGCCTCGCAGAGGTCGCGGATCTCGGCATTCGAGGTCAGCTTGCCGGAGGCGGCACCCAGCACGTTCAGGATCTTGCCCTTGAGGGGCAGGAGCGCCTGATATTCGCGGTTGCGGGCACCCTTGCCGGAGCCGCCGGCGCTGTCGCCCTCGACGATGAACAGCTCGGTGCCGGCGCGGTCCTTGGAGGTACAGTCGGTGAGCTTGCCGGGCAGGCGCAGTTTCTTGGTGGCGGACTTGCGGGCGGTTTCCTTTTCCTGCTTGCGGCGGAGGCGTTCCTCGGCGCGCAAGACGAGGAAGTCGAGAATGGAGCCGGCGGATTTGGTATCGGCGGCGAGCCAGTTGTCGAAATGGTCGCGCACCGAGTTTTCCACCATCCTGGCGGCGGCCTCGGTGGAGAGGCGGTCCTTGGTCTGGCCGACAAAGGCCGGGTCGGCGATGAAGCAGGAGACCAGCGCGCAGCCGCCCGCCATCAGATCCTCGCGGGTGATATTGCCGGCCTTCTTGTTGCCGACGAGATCGCCGTAGGCCTTGATGCCTTTCAGGATCGCGGCCCAGAAGCCGGCCACATGGGTGCCGCCCTCGGGCGTGGGCACGGTGTTACAGTAGCTCTGGGTGAAACCGTCGCGCGAGGGGGTCCAGTTGATCGCCCATTCGACGTAGCCGGGGGCGTTGAACTTCTCGCGGAACTCCACCTTGCCGGCAAAGGGCTGGTCGGCATAGACGGAGGACTTGCCCAGCACCTCGGTCAGGTAATCCTTGAGACCGCCGGGGAAGTGGAAGGTGGCCTCGGCCGGGGTCTCGCCATCGTCGATGGCGGTCTTCCAGCGGATCTCGACGCCGGAGAAGAGATAGGCCTTGGAACGCACCAGCTTAAACAGGCGGGCGGGCTTGAAGCGGTGCGAGCCGAAGATCTGCTCATCCGCGTGGAAGGTCACCATGGTGCCGCGCCGGTTGGGGGCGGCGCCGATCTTCTCCACCGGGCCCTGGGGCACGCCGCGCGAGAAGCTCTGTTCAAAGAGCTCCTTGTTCTTGGCCACCTGCACCACCATCAGGTCCGAGAGCGCATTGACCACCGAGGAGCCGACCCCGTGCAGACCGCCGGAGGTCTGATAGGCCTTGCCGGAGAACTTGCCGCCCGCGTGCAGGGTGCAGAGGATCACCTCCAGCGCCGATTTGCCGGGGAATTTCGGATGCGGGTCGATCGGGATGCCACGGCCGTTGTCGGTGACGGTGACGGAGAAATCCGCGTTCAGCGTCACCTCGATGCGGTTGGCATGGCCGGCGACCGCCTCGTCCATGGAGTTGTCGAGGATCTCGGCCACCATGTGATGCAGCGCGCGTTCATCCGTGCCGCCGATATACATGCCGGGGCGTTGACGCACCGGCTCCAGCCCTTCGAGGACTTCGATGGAGGAGGCGTCATAGACTTCGGATTGAGGCGTGCTCAGGAGATCGTCTGCCATGGGAGGGGCTGCTCGTTCGTTGCTTTGGTTGGCGGGCATTATGGCGCATGTCGCAGGGCGGGGAAAGGGGGCGGGGAAAGGGGGCGGTCGCGATGAGCTTGCGCCAGATCAAGGCACCAGGGGCGCACAGGAGGCAGATTGGGCGCAGCCGCGAGAGGGCGCGGGCCTCTTGTCCTCTCAGGCTGGCGCGATACCTTGGGGCTAAACAACTGCAGGAGGTGCCGGATGGCATGGATCGAGACCATTTCCTTTGAGGCGGCAACGGGAAAGCTGCGCCAGCTTTATGACCGGATCACCGGGCCGGGGGGCAATGTGGACAATATCATGATGGCCCATTCCCTGCGCCCGCATTCGATGGAAGGCCATATGGCGCTCTACAAGAACGTGCTGCACCACACCGGCAACAGCCTGCCGAAATGGGTGCTGGAGCTGCTCGGGGTCTGGGTCTCGTCCCTCAACGGTTGTGCCTATTGCGTGGAGCATCACTTTGCCGGGATGGCGCGGCTTCTTGGCGATGCGGAGCGGGCCGATGCGATCCGTGCTGCGATCGAGGCCCGCGAGATCCTGCGGGTGCCGGTGCGCGATGCGGAAAAGGCGGCGATGCGCTATGCGCAGAAGCTGACCGAAGCCCCGGCGCAGATGGTCGAGCGCGATGTCTGGGAGTTGCGCGACGAAGGGTACAGCGATGGCGAGATCCTCGAGATCAATCAGGTGGTGGCCTATTTCGCCTATGCCAATCGCACCGTGCTGGGTCTGGGCTGTTCCACTAAGGGCGACGTGCTGGGCCTGAGCCCGGGCAACAGCGAGGATCCGCAGGACTGGGGGCATCGCTGAGGGATGGGGGGCAAGGGCGGAAACCGGCGCAACGCAAGGCCGCTGGCGTGGATGTGAGCGCGCAAGGCTTGAGCTGGAAGGGGCAGGAGCGTAGATCTGGGCGCATGATCCGGCGCATCGCTCTCTGTCTTGTTCTCCTTCCGGCTCCGCTTGCGGCGCATCCGCATATCTTTGTCGACACCGGCCTGCGGCTGGAGGTGGATGCGGCGGGCGTGTTGCAGGCGGTGGAAGTCACCTGGGCCTATGACGAATTCTATTCCATGCTGATCTTCGAGGATCAGGGGCTGGACCGGGATTTCGACGGCAGGTTGACCGCGCCGGAGGTGGCGCAGCTCGAAGGCTTCGACCTCAACTGGTCGGAAGGTTATCAGGGCGATCTCTACCTCAGCAGCGGCGATCAGGCGATCCCGCTGGGGGCGCCGGAAGGGCTCAGCACCGAGGTGGCCGATGGCGTCATCACCACCCGGCATCGGCGCGCGGTGGCGGCGCAGGGGCCGGTTCCGGCGGCGGGGCTGACCCTGCGCGCCTATGATCCGACCTATTATACCGCCTACGAGCTGACCGGCGGCGTCGAGGTGAGCGGTCGCTGCACGGCCACCGTGACCCGACCCGATCTCGATCAGGCCTATACGCTGGTCGAGGAGCTGCTTTATGCGATGCCGGCGGATCAGGCCGAGGAGAGCTATCCCGAGGTGGGCCGCGCCTTTGCCACCACCGTGTCGCTGGACTGCGAGGGCTGAGCGGCATGACGGGACCGGCAGGGGGAGGCGGGCGCAGGGTCGTCGTGGCGCTGGTGGCGCTGGGGATCCTGGGGCTGGCAGCCTGGCTCTGGGGCTTTGGCGGCGCGCTGCGGATCGAGATCTGGGCGGCTGCGGCGCAGGCCGAGGCGCAGGCGGCGATGGCCCAGGGTCTGCGGGCGCTGAAGGCCGGCCAGCCCGGTGCCTGGTGGGGGCTGATGACGATCTGCGCCGCCTATGGGTTCTTTCACGCCGCCGGGCCGGGCCATGGCAAGGTGGTGCTGGGCGGCTACGGGATGGCGCGGCGGGTGACGCTGTGGCGGCTCTCGGCGCTGGCGGTGGTCTCCTCGCTGGCGCAGGCGGCGACGGCGGTGCTGCTGGTGCTCTCCGGCGTCTGGGTCTTTGACTGGGGCCGCGAGCGGATGAGCGATCTGGCGGAGCGGCTGTTTGCGCCGCTCTCCTACGGGCTGATGGCGGCGCTTGGGTTCTATCTGGTGCTGCGCGGCCTGCGTCGCGCGGCTCGGCTGTGGCGGGCGGCGCGGCCGGAGAAGCAGCCTGTGAACCCGCATCCGCAGGCGGATCACGCGCCGCACGATCACGCCCATGATCACGATCACGCCCATGATCATGCTCACCATCATGCTCATTCCCACGGCGACGGGGCGGTCTGCGCCGATTGCGGCCACCGCCATGGTCCCACGCTGGAGGAGGCGGCGGAGGTGCGTTCCCTGCGCGAGGCGCTGGCCATCGTGCTGGCGATTGCCGCGCGGCCCTGCACCGGGGCGATCTTCCTGCTGCTGCTGACCTGGCGGCTGGAGATCCTGCCGGCGGGCATCGCCGGGGCCTTTGCCATGGGCCTTGGCACCGCGGCGGTGACCCTTATGGTGGCTCTGCTGGCCTCCGGGCTGCGCGGCAGCCTCCTGGCACGTGGTCTGATCGGTCCCGAGCGGGCGCTGCGGCTGGCCACAGTCCTGGAAATCTCTGCCGGCGCTATGGTGATGCTGCTCTGCCTGCAGTTGCTGGCGCGCAGCCTCTGACCTCCCAAATCGGCAAGTGGATCTGGCCTCTGGATTTGCCGGTGGATCTACCCTGTGGATCTGGCGGTTGCGGCTCTTCGGAGGCCGCCGGTTTGGGGGGATCTGGGGCGGATCTTGTGTTTTCAAACTGCCCAATCCTTGTGCAATTGTATCGGTACGCAACCGGTGCTTGTCGATTTGCGGATCCGGCCCTAAGGGCTGGGGTCCAAGGAGGCCGTTGTCATGGCACGTATCACCTATCCCCACATGAGCTATTCCGGCCACGCCAAGGCGCTGGCCCTTCTCGGCCTGCCGCTGATCGGCGGCCATATCGCGCAGTTCGCCATCGGCCTGACCGATACGGTCATGCTGGGCTGGTACGGGGTGGAGGAGCTGGCGGCGGTGACGCTGGCGCAGAGCTATTTCTTCGTCTGGTTCATTCTCGGGGCCGGCTTTGCCTTTGCGGTGATGCCGATGGTGGCCTCGGCGGCGGCCATCGATGATCACCGCCGGATCCGTCGCGCCACCCGCATGGGGCTCTGGCTGTCGGTGGTCTACGCGGTGCTGGCGATGCCCTTGCTGTGGTTTTCTGAAACCATCCTGCTGGCCGCCGGGCAACAGGCGCAAGTGGCGGCGGATGCGGCCAGCTACCTCCGGATCGCGGGCTGGGGCATCTTTCCGGCGCTGCTGGTCATGGTGTTCAAATCCTACCTCGCCGGGCTCGAGCGCACCCAGGCGGTGCTCTGGATCACGCTTCTGGCGGCGCTGGTCAATGGCGCCATCAACTGGCTGCTGATCTTCGGCCATTTCGGCTTTCCCGAACTGGGGCTGCAGGGGGCGGCGCTGGCCTCGCTGGGGACGCAGATGGTCTCGGTGCTGGCGGTGATCGCCTATGCGCTGCGGCAATTGCCGCAACACGCGCTGTTGCAGAACCTGCAGCGCCCCGATTGGGAGATGCTGCGCGAGATCTTCCGCCACGGCCTGCCGATCGGCCTGACCACGCTCTGCGAGGTCAGCCTGTTCTCGGCCTCCGCCCTGATGATGGGCTGGCTCGGCACCGTGCCGCTGGCGGCGCATGGGATCGCGATTTCGGTGGCGGGGCTGACCTTCATGCTGCACCTCGGCCTGTCCAATGCGGCCACCATCCGGGTCGGCAATGCGCTGGGGCGCGGCGACCGGGCGCATCTGATGCGTGGCGCGGTGGTGGTGACCTGTGCCTCGCTGGTGATTGCCGGGGCGACGGCGCTGGTCTTCCTGCTGGTGCCGGAGGCGCTGATCCTGCTGTTCCTCGACCCTGAGGACCCGCAGCGCGGCGAGATCCTGCTGATCGGCGTGTCGCTCCTGGCGATGGCGGGGCTGTTCCAGCTGATGGATGCGATGCAGGCGATCACGCTGGGGCTGTTGCGCGGCATGCTCGACACCGCGGTGCCGATGGTGATGGCGGCGCTGAGCTATTGGGCGGTGGGGGTGCCGGCCTCCTATCTCCTCGGCTTCACCTTCGGCCTTGGCGGTGTCGGCGTCTGGATGGGGCTGATCCTCGGGCTCAGCACCGCGGGCGTTCTGCTGCTGCTGCGGTTCTGGTTCTACGCGTTGCGGCGGGTGGGGACAGGTGCGGTGCCGCCGGCGGGGGTGCAGGGGGTCTGACCTGAGACGGGCGCGGCTCCGGCTCCGGCTCAGGTCTCGCGGCCGAGCCGGTCTGCCTTGCGTCGCACCAGCGTGTTGCGCAGGTCATGCATCGCCATCAGCAGCGCCTCGGTCACCTGATCCAGCTCGGCATCGCTGGCGCGGCTCTGCGCCCATTGGGTGGTCAGATTGAGGTGATCGACGGTGCGCAGGATGTCATCGACTTCCCGGGCCGCCAGCAGCGCGCTGCGCTCGCGCATCCAGGTTGCGATCGCCTCCTGATCGGCGGGGCTGAGCCGGTGTTCGCCATGCGGTTTGACCTCGCCCTTGCGCAGGTTGACCACGGCGATCTGGTCCATCTCGATGCGACGGTTGCGGTTCTCGCTGTCGATGCGAAAGACCAGGGCGCCGTTGTCGCGGATGCGGAAGTAATAGTCGGGCAGAGGCGTGTTCATCAAAGACCTTGGCGTTGCAGCGGGTTGGCCGAAGGATATCAGGCCGGCGGCTGGTCGCAAGACGCTTGCAGGCCGCCGCCGCCGGAAGGCCGGGGAGAGGGGGGCGCTCCCGCCCGTGACCCATCCCCTGCCTGCGGCAGGACCCGGGAGCCCGGTTGGGCCGGGCGGGCGCCGCGCCAAAGGCGCGGCGCCCGCCCCACCGCGACTTGCAAGGCAAGGCGCAATCCCTCAAGCCGTCGCGCAGCCTCCCGCACAACCCAAGGGCCGACGCAAGGCTTCGGCCCCCGGTGGCCCTGCCTGTGCAGGGCGAAGCATCCCGAGCCAGTCGCCGGGCTGCGGCCCGGCGCGCCTTTTTCAAACTGTCGCCGGGCTGAGGCCCCGCTAACCCGCGCCTCTGCCTGCGGCCCGCTTCAGCGCAATTCGGCGCAGAAGCGCTGGATGCGGCTGCAGGCCTCTTTCAGGGCCTCATCCGAGGTGGCATAGCTCACCCGGAAGTTGGGCGAGAGGCCGAAGGCCGCGCCAAAGACCACCGCCACGCCGTGGTCCTCCAGGAGTGCGGTGGCGAAATCCTCGTCGGTCTCGATCTTCACGCCCCTGGGGGTGGTCTTGCCGATCAGCCCGGCAATCGAGGGGTAGACGTAGAAGGCGCCTTCCGGCACCGGGCAGGTCACGCCCTCGATCTCGGACAGCATCGAGACCACGAGATTGCGGCGGCGCACGAAGATCTCGTTATTGGCGGCGAGGTAGTCCTGCGGCCCGTTGAGCGCCTCAAGTGCGGCATATTGGCTGACCGAACAGGGGTTCGAGGTGGATTGCGACTGCACCTTGCGCATCGCCGCGATCAGCGCCTTGGGGCCGGCCGCATAGCCGATCCGCCAGCCGGTCATCGCATAGGCCTTGGAGACGCCATTGCAGGTCAGGGTGCGCTCGTAGAGACCGGGTTCCACCTGCGCCGGGGTGCAGAATTCGAAACCGTCATAGGCGAGGTGCTCGTACATGTCGTCGGTCATCACCCAGACATGCGGGTGGCGCATCAGCACATCGGTCAGCGCTTTCAGCTCGTCCCGCGAATAGCCCGCGCCGGTGGGGTTCGAGGGCGAGTTGAAGATGAACCACTTGGTCTTCGGGGTGATCGCCGCCTCGAGCTGATCCGGTGTCAGCTTGAAACTGTTCTCCAGCGTGGCCTCCACCGCGACGGGGGTGCCGCCCGCGAGAAGCACCATGTCGGGGTAGCTCACCCAATAGGGGGCGGGGATGATCACCTCGTCACCGGGATTGAGCGTAGCCATCAGAGCATTGTAGAGCGTCTGCTTGCCGCCGGAGTTCACCGTGACCTGGGCCGGTTCGTAGTCGAGCCCGTTCTCGCGCTTGAACTTGGCGCAGATCGCCTGTTTCAGCTCGGGGATACCGTCGACGGCGGTATATTTGGTCTTGCCGTCGTGGATCGCGGCGATGGCCGCATCCTTGATGTTCTGCGGCGTGTCGAAATCCGGCTCGCCGGCGCCGAGGCCGATGATGTCGCGGCCCGCGGCCTTCAGCTCCGCCGCCTTGGTGGTGACCGCAATGGTCGGAGAGGGCTTCACGCGCGCCAGGGTGGCGGAAAGAAAGGACATGTCGGGCCTCGGTTTGAATGTCGACTGGAATTCTCTTAGGGTGGCCCCGAACGGCAATCAAGTCATCCCCGAAGGAGACAGATCAAATGACCGAAACCGAGATGGACTGGTATGGACCCGATGCCGCAACCTTTGGTGACCGGGTGGCCGCGGCGCGCGAAGCGACCGGCATGTCGCAGGGCCAGCTGGCGCGGCGGATCGGGGTGAAGAAGACCACCCTGCAGGGCTGGGAACAGGACCTCTCCGAACCGCGGGCCAACAAGCTGTCGATGCTCTCGGGGCTGCTCAATGTCTCCATGGCCTGGCTGCTGACCGGCGAGGGCGATGACCTTGTCGCTCCGAACGAGGACACGCTGAGCGCCGATGTGGCGGTGATCGCGCGCGAATTGCGCGCCCTGCGCGAGGATCTGCGCGCCCAGGCGGAACGTGCGGGGCGACTGGAAAAGCTGCTGCGCCGGCTGACCAGCGGGCAGGAGATCGAGGAATGAGGCCGCCGCTGGAGGCCCAGGAGACCCAAGTCCGGGACGAGAGCCGCGAGATCCGTATCAAGCGTCTGGCGATGCGCTCGATGCGCCGGGGCATCAAGGAGATGGACATTCTGCTCTCGGCCTATGCCGGGGCAAATCTGGAGGCGATGGAGGAGGCCAAGCTCGACCTCTACGATTCGCTTTTGCGGGAAAATGACCAAGACCTTTACCAATGGGTAACCGGTCAGGTGCCGGCGCCGGAGGTGTTTCACGATCTGATCGCCGAAATCTCTCTAACATACCAAAAATAAGAGAGAAATTCGGTTTAACGTATTTTCAGGAAATACCCGTCACATTTGTCATGAAGCCATTTCGATTCGGAGATGCTCATGAGTATGGAACGACCAATCAACCAGGTGGACCGCAAGGGGTTCATGACTGGTTATCTTGATGCGCTGGCGCTGGTGGAGCGGTTGCACCGCCTGTTGCTGGACGTCATCAAGGACGAGTTTGAACGCGTCGGTGTCCTCGACATCAACGCGGTGCAAGCTTTGTTGCTGTTTAACATCGGCGACAATGAAGTGACCGCGGGGGAACTCAAGACCCGTGGCTACTATCAGGGGAGCAACGTCAGCTACAACCTGAAGAAACTGGTGGAGATGGGCTATATGCACCATCAGCGTTGCGAGATCGACCGCCGGTCGGTGCGCGTGCGCCTGACCCCCCGCGGCCGGGAAATCCGCGACATCGTGGCGTCGCTCTTTGCCCGCCATGCGGAGGGTCTGGAAACCAAAGGCGTGATCAGCGCCGAGGGGATCGACGGCATCACCAGCTCCCTCAAACGGATGGAACGGTACTGGTCCGACCAGATCCGCTATATCTACTAAGCGCCGCTTTTGCGGGCCCGGAGGCCCGAGGAGCATCAAGACAGGATTTGCCAGTTCGCCCGTCCGGTTCGCCGGACACATCAAGACAGACCGGACGATCCCGCAAAACTGTCAACCCCGTCGACCCCGCCGCAGGCTCTGCGGACAGGCGGCACAGACGGGGGCGGTTGCAGAAGCAACCGAGGCCCTGCCGAAGCCGGACTATTCGGCAATCTGTCAAACCAGTGCACGTTGCGCGTTGCATCCCATCGGTTCCGGGAATGCTGCGACGGTGACCCATAGGGGCACCTGAGCGGCTTTGCCGGTCGCGGGGACAGCGACCGGTGCTTGCCATGCGCGCGGGGGTCGATAAAGGGCCGCCGACCCGCGAGGCCTTGTCCCGGGCGTAAGAGCCTCGCCCGTGGCTGTTGGGGTTTTGATCTCCCGATGCGGGCGCGGTCCTGCCTGCGCGCGTGGCCGCGATCTGATCGCGGCGTTGCGGTGCTGGCGTCCTGATAGGGATGTCAGGGTGCTGATGCGACCACGCTGACGTCCGGGACCGGACAGGGGGGCTCAAAGGCGTCGATCCGATGCCTGCGGCCGTGTCCTCAGCTTGTGTCCCGCGACCTGTTTCCTGCGGCCCGTTGCGCAAGGACCCGGCCTCTGCCTGGACCTTGCGGCAAGAGCGGGCGCCAGGATCGCAGGCTGTGGATCAGGGCCTAGTCCAGGGCGCGAAACACCGCCCGGATCTGACCGGCAGTCGGCTGCGGCCCCTGACCGGTTGCGTGCATCAGCATGATGCCGTCAATCAGCCCTGCACAGGTTTCGACCTGCGCGGGGCTGCTTTCGTTGAAATTCAGCTCCAGGAAAAACACGATGGGGCGTCGGGTCGCGGCGGACAGCCGATCGCCGATCCCTGCCAGCGCCGGGTCGCGCATGCCGGCCAGCGTCAGTTCCAGCCGGGCCAGATAATGCGCCCGGGCGCCGTCGGTATAGCGCAGAACCTCGGCCCCGACGAAGGCCAGCCCCGCCTCCAGCCCGTCGCGAGAGACCTCGCGGGCAAATCCGATCTGCATCTCGGCGCAATCGGCACTGAGCAGCGCCTCAAGATGCTCTGCCGCGGCGAGAAGCAGGGCGGATTTCCTCGGATAGTGATAACTTGCGGTGCCTTGCGGCAGGCCTGCCGCCGTATCGACGGCGCGATGGGTCACGCCTTTCAGCCCCTCGCGGGCCAGAAGGTCGATGACAGCGGCATGCAGCAAAGGCTTGCGGGTATCTTTGGATGTCAACTTTGCCTCTTGTGTTGTGGTAATTACTACATATGTAGCATTATGCTTTGAGCCAATCTTATCCCTCATGACAGGATACCGACTATCATGCCCGATGCCATCACGCGACTGAACCCCGCCAGCCTGCCCGGATCCACCGAGATGGGCTATTCCCAGATCTCGATCGTTGCGCCCGGGCCAATGGCCTATGTCTCCGGCCAGGTGGCCTGGCACGCGGACGGGCGCCCGGTGCCCGACGGGCTGGCGGAGCAGATGGACCTGGCCTGTGCCAATGCCCGCGCCGCGCTGACGGCTCTGGGCGCCGGACCGCAGGATATCGCGCTGCTGCGCTGCTATGTGACCGATCTGACGCCGGAGCGTCTGGGCCAGCTGATGCCGGGGCTGCTGCGCTTTCTGGACGGGGCCGAGCCAAGCCTGACCGGGGTCGGCGTGGCGGCGCTGGCCGCGCCCGACCTGCAGGTCGAGATCGAGATGACGGTGCGTCTGCCGGGCTGAGGCAGCCACAAGAACGCCCGCCCCGGGGCACCGGGACGGGCGAGGCCTGCGGGGCCGCGGGGGGATCTCCCCCGCAAACAGCCCTTACCAGTGGCCGGTGTTTTCCATGCTGGACCAGGGCTCTGCCGGGGCCAGGGCCTCACCCGCCTGCAACAGCTCGATGGAGATATTGTCCGGCGAGCGCACAAAGGCCATGCGACCATCGCGCGGCGGGCGGTTGATGGTGACGCCATTGTCCATCAGGAACTGGCAGGTCTCGTAGATATTGTCGACCTCATAGGCGAGGTGCCCGAAGTGGCGGCTGTCCGAAGGCAGGCCCTCGTCGCCGTCCCAATTGTAGGTCAGCTCCACCGGGCAGTCTTCCTGACCGGGAGGGGCGAGGAAGATCAGCGAGAAGCGACCCCCTTCATTGTCGTAGCGGCGGGTCTGTTTCAGCCCGAGCAGCTCGTAGAAGGCCATGGATTTTTCCAGATCCTTCACCCGGACCATCGTGTGCAGATATTTGAGCGGCATCGGCCTCTCCCTTTAGTACAAGTGCCAAAATAATTCTCTCGCGGCTGAACCTAAGCCCTCGCGGCCAAATGTCGAGAGGGGCCGTGCTAATCCGCTTGGATCTCGGTGGCCTGCGGGGTATCACCGGGGCAGCATCAGGAGGCCCATTCATGCAGCAGTACCACGCCGCCTTGCAGCATATCCTCGACCACGGGGTGGAGACGACCGACCGCACCGGCACCGGCACGCTCTCCTGTTTCGGGATGCAGCAGCGCTATGACCTCGCCGAGGGATTTCCGCTGGTGACCACGAAAAAGCTGCATCTGCGCTCGATCATCCACGAGCTGCTGTGGTTCCTCTCCGGCGATACCAATATCGGCTATCTCAAGGACAACGGGGTTTCGATCTGGGACGAATGGGCTGATGAGAACGGCGACCTTGGCCCGGTCTATGGCCACCAGTGGCGCAAGTTCCCCCTGCTGGAGCTGGCCGAGGGCACGCTGGGCGATGAGCCGCTTTACCGGGCGGGCACGGTCGATCAGATCGCCGATCTGGTGGAGATGATCCGCAAGAGCCCCGACAGCCGCCGCCTGATCGTCTCGGCCTGGAATCCGGGCGATGTGCCGGAGATGGCGCTGCCGCCCTGCCATACGCTGTGGCAGGTGCGCATCCTCGGCGGCAAGCTGCATCTGCAGCTCTACCAGCGCTCGGCGGATATGTTCCTCGGGGTGCCCTTCAACATCGCCTCCTATGCGCTCTTGTTGCAGATGCTGGCGCATGTGACCGGCTACGAGCCGGGCACTTTTGTGCATACGATGGGCGATGCACATATCTATTCCAACCATATGGAACAGGTGCAGTTGCAGCTGTCGCGGACGCCCAAAGCGCTGCCACGGATCGAGATCAAACGCGAGGTTTCCTCGATCTTCGACTTCACTTACGAGGATTTCGAGGTGATCGGCTATGAGCCCGATCCCAGCATCAAGGCGCCGGTGGCGGTCTGATCCCCGGCAAAGAAGGCAGAACCCATGATTACCCTGATCGTCGCCCGGGCCCGCAATGGCGCCATCGGCAAGGACAATGACATTCCCTGGCACGCGCCGGAGGATTTGAAGGCCTTTCAACGCGAGACCCTGGGCGGGGCCGTCATCATGGGCCGCAACACCTGGGACTCGCTGCCGGTGAAGCCGTTGAAAAACCGGCTCAATATCGTGGTTTCGTCAAATCCGCAGGCAGCCGAGCGGGTGGTGCCCTCGATCGCGGCGGCCATCGCGCTGGCGCGGGCGGAAGGCTATATGCGGATCTACGGGATTGGCGGCGCCGGGATCTACAAGGGGATGTTGGGGCTTGCCGACCGGCTGATGATCACCGAGGTCGATCTGGAGATTGCCGAGGCGGATGCCTATTTCCCCGCCTTCGCGGCGGAAGACTGGCGGGTGACGGCGGAATTGCCCCTGCGCGCCGAGGCGCCGGCCTGTCTGTTGCGGGAATATCAGCGCAACCCTGTCTGAACGCCTGTTTCAGGCGCGTCGAACGGGCAGCCAGCGGGCAAAAAAACAGGCAGCCCTGCTGCCCTTGGATCATGCAGTGCCGCGGATCATGCGCTGCTGCGCCCAAACAACACGGGGGCCGGTCGGGCGCAGCGGTGTTTTGGGGGGGAGGGCTTCAGAGCGGGCGAATGTCGCCGGCCATTTGACGGCCGTCGCGGCCCTCGGTCAGCTCATATCCCACTTTCTGATTGTCCGCGAGGCCGGTCAGGCCCGAGCGTTCAACGGCGGAGATATGGACAAAAACATCCTTGCCGCCTTCTTCGGGTTCAATAAAACCATAGCCCTTGGTGGTGTTGAACCATTTCACGGTGCCGATTGGCATGTCCCGTGTCTCCTTCTCACTTGCACTTCACTTCGGGGAAAGCCCGACGTACCTTTCGACCACACTGACCGGTCCCGTTTCTGGGGTCCCGGAGCACGGTGACCGAGGCCTTTGGTTAACAAAAGACCACGATTATTCTGGCACGCGTGGTTGAAAAATCAAAGGAAATCGGCGGGACTCTCCCGTAAATTGTGTGAAACTTTCCTCAGCAAGACGGAGCCGAGATGAAACTCTATGGTTTGAAGACATGTGATACCTGCCGCAAGGCCCTGAAGTCATTGGCGGATGCGGAGTTTGTCGATGTCCGTGCCGAAGGCGTGCCACAAGCGGTCATTGAGCAGGCATTTGCTCAATTCCCGGACAAGTTGCTGAATACACGTTCAACCACATGGCGAGAGCTGTCGGAGGAGGACCGCGCAAGGCCGGCGCTGGAATTGCTGGCGGCGCATCCGAGTCTGATGAAACGGCCGCTGATCGAAGCGGAGGGTACGCTTTATCTCGGCTGGGATGCACAGGTGAAAGCGGCGCTCGGCGGGGTCTGAGAGGGCTGGTGCAACAGGCAAAAAAGGCGCGCGGGGCGGGAGCCTCGGGCGCCGTTTTCCGGTGCGGGTTCAGGCGGTGGCACGGCGGCGCAGCAGCGCGTCCAGCGACAGGGCGCCGGCCCCTTTCACCACCAGCACGGTCAGCAGGAAGACCCAGAGCAGCCGCTGGTCGAGGATCACCCCGTCCGAGAGCCGGTCGAACCAGGCGCCGAGGGTCTTTTGATCGGTGGCCCCATGGCCATAGATATCGGTCAGCGACTGCACCATGACAAAGCCGATCATCCCGAGCGCGGCGAGGCGGGTGGCGAGGCCGAGGACGATCAGCAGCGGCAGCAGGAATTCGGCATAGGTGCCGGCCATGACCACCGCCCATTCAAAGGCACCGAACTGGCTGATGTCATAGCCGGCCGCTTCCAGCTTTTTCGGGAAGATCTGGCTATAGGCGCCGATCGAGGGCGAGAAGAGGCCGAGGAGGCCGTCGCCGAGCTTGGTCAGGCCGGAGTTCCAGTAATAGACCAGAAGCACGGCGGCAAAGGCGAAGCGGGCGAAGAGCGGCAACAGGACATTGCCCGCCCGCTCGATCATGTCAAAGAGGGCGTTATGCAAGGAAATCAACGCGGTCATGGGAGATCCTATCGTGGTGGAACGGTGAGGGCCTGACCCTCGATCAAAAGCGCCAGGGTGGCGGCGAGGTCAAAATCGGCTGTGGCGGTGGCGGCACTCTCGGTGGCTTCGCCCAGGGTCCTGCCAGCCTCAAGCGCGGCGATCCAGGTGGCGGCGCCGGGGAGCAGCAGCAGCGGGGCGGGGTCGAACTCCGGCCGGCAGATCAGCACGTTCTGGCCGCCCGCCTCGGGCTTGGGCGCGCCCGGGGTGGTGTGGTAGTGCCAGATCGACCAGATCGGCCAATGCGAGCGCAGCAGGAGTGCCGAGGGCGCCAGCGCAAGGCGGGTCCGCATCAGGTCCTCTGGCGCCAGCGTGCCGAGGTAGAGCGGATCGAGGGGGGGCGCGTCGGCGGCGTGATAGCTCTGGCGCAGGGCCAGCTCCAGCCGTGCCACATCGGCGAGGTACCCGAGGTGGGAGAGTTGGTCGAGCCCTTCGATAAAGGTGGGCAGATCTGCTCCATAGTGCATCATCAGCGGCGAGCGGGGCGGATGGCTGCGCAGATAGAGCCCTGCGAGACCCTTCATGTTCTCCTCGCCCAGAAGGCGGGTGACGGTCGGAAACCCCTGTTCCAGCGCCTCGGTCAGGGAGACCGCGACATTGTTGCGATAGACGTTGAAGCGGCGTCCGGCGGGGCGGGACTGGCCGTCCAGCAGCCCCTCGGGCACCGGCAGGCGGGCGTCCAATATGGCGCGGGTGAAGTCGGGCGCACGCTGCATCACGCGGCCTTTCGCAGCTGGGCCAGGGCGCGTCCGGCGCGGGCGGCTTCGGCCTCCAGCAGCACCCAGTCGGGCACATCGGTGTCCCATTCCACCAGCGCCGGTTTCGGGCCGGAGCGGGCGAGCGTGTAATCGAGAAGCGCCCAGACCGGATCGACCACCTCGGCGCCGTGGCTGTCGATCAGCAGCGGCGCGCCATGGTCGTCTGTATCTTCGTCATGGCCGCCGAGGTGGATTTCTCCAACCAGATCCAGCGGATAGGCGTCGATGTAGTCCTGCGGTCGAAGCCCGAGATTGGTGGCAGAGACAAAGACGTTGTTGACGTCCAGGAGCAGACCGCAGCCGGTGCGCCGGGCGATCTCCTGCAGGAAGGCGGGTTCCTCCCAGGTGCTCTCGGCAAAGGCGAGATAGCTCGAGGGGTTTTCCAGCAGCATCTGACGTCCCAGCAATTCCTGCACCTGGGTGATATGGGAACAGACGCGGGCCAGCGTTGCATCCGTATAGGGCAGCGGCAGCAGGTCGTTGTAGAAATGGCTGTCGTGGGTGGACCAGGCGAGGTGTTCGGAGAAACTCGCCGGATTGAGCCAGCTCATGAGGTGTCTGAGGCGGGCAAGGTGGTCGGGGTCGAGCGGGCCTTCGCCGCCGATGGAGAGGCCGACGCCATGCACCGAGATCGGGAAACGCTCGGCCAGATGGCGCAATTGGGCCAGCGGACGCCCGCCATCGCCCATGTAGTTTTCCGCGTGGATTTCCAGCCATTTGACGGCGCCCGCATCCGCGATGATCGACTGGAAATGCTGGGGCTTGTAGCCGACGCCCGGTGCGGCGGGCAGGGTGGTGGATGTCAGGGGGGCCGACATGGTGCACCTCTTGCGGAAATCACAGGCAGGGGAAGGGGTCGCGGGCAGGTCACCGCCCGCGACAGCGAGTGCAACTGCGGGCTTAGGCCGGCAGGTCACGCTCCAGCGCTTCGAGCGCGCCCTGGCGGGCGGTGCCATCCGCCATCGCGGGCAGCTCGATCTCGGCGCAGGTGCCCTTGTCCACGAGGGTCCAGGCATTGCCCTGATAGTCCACGGTCGAGGTGCCGGCGCAGGTGGTGCCGGGACCGGCGGCGCAGTCGTTCTGACCGGCCAGCGACACGCCGAAGCATTTTTCCTTGGCCTGAGCGGCGGCCTGCGAGGCCAGGGTTGCGGTCAGGGCAGCGGCGACAGCGCCTGCCAGCGCGAGGGATTTGTGGGTGGTCGACATACGCGGGTCCTCCTGAATGGTTTGCGTCGTCTGGTAGGGACAGCACTACCCTAACCGGGGCCGTGCGCCAAAAGAAACTCACGAGACCGTGGCTCACGCCCGCGTCAGAGGATGTCAAGGAAAGGCGCTGCCGGGCCGCGAAAGTTTCAGGGATTTCGGCGCTTTGAAACAAAACGGCCCCCGATTGGGGGCCGCCTGTTGCAGATGTCGGGTCAAATATTACAGAAGATCCGGCGGGGTCGCTGCGGTGGCGAGCTCGGCTGTAACATTTGCCAGGCTCTCGACGCGGGTCTCCTTTTCGCCCAGGCGACGGACGGAGACGGTGCGTTCCTCGACCTCGCGCGCACCCACCGCAAGGATGACCGGCACCTTGCCCACGGAGTGTTCGCGGACCTTGTAGTTGATCTTTTCGTTGCGGATGTCCGCCTCGGCGCGCACACCGGCGGCGCGCAGGGTCTCGACCACCTCATTGACGTAGTCATCCGCCTCGGACGTGATGGAGGCCACCACCACCTGACGCGGCGCGAGCCAGAAGGGCAGCTTGCCCGCGTGTTCCTCGATCAGGATGCCGATGAAGCGCTCGAACGAGCCCAGGGTCGCGCGGTGCAGCATCAGGGGACGGTGCTTGTCGCCATCGGCGCCGATGTAGGAGGCATCCAGACGTTCCGGCAGGTTGGGGTCGATCTGAAGCGTGCCGCATTGCCAGTCGCGGCCAATCGCGTCGGTCAGCACGAATTCGAGCTTGGGACCATAAAAGGCGCCTTCGCCCTCCTGGATCTCGAAATCATAGCCGGCCGCCTTGATGCCGCTGGCAAGGGCCGCTTCGGCCTTGTCCCAGCTTTCCTCGGTGCCCACGCGCTTTTCCGGGCGGGTGGAGAGTTTCACCCGCCATTTCTCAAAGCCGAGGTCCTTGTAGACCTGCGCGAGGAAGGAGACGAAGGTCTTGGTTTCGGATTCGACCTGATCCTCGGTGCAGAAGATATGGCCATCGTCCTGGGTGAAGCCGCGCACCCGCATGATGCCATGCATGGCGCCCGAGGGCTCGTAGCGGTTGCAGGAGCCGAATTCGGCCATCCTGAGCGGCAGATCGCGATAGGATTTGAGGCCCTGGTTGAAGACCTGAATGTGGCAGGGGCAATTCATCGGCTTCAGCGCGTTCACGGCCTTTTCGCGGGCGTGATCCTCGTCCACCTCCACGATGAACATGTTTTCCTGGTAGTTCTCCCAATGGCCGGATTTCTCCCAGAGCTTGCGGCTCACCACCTGCGGGGTGTTGACCTCGACATAGCCGTTGCGGTCCTGCATGCGGCGCATGTAGTCCTGCAGGGTGGTGTAGATGCGCCAGCCGTTGGGGTGCCAGAACACCATGCCCGGCGCCTCTTCCTGCATGTGGAAGAGGTTCATCTCGCGCCCGAGCTTGCGGTGGTCGCGCTTGGCGGCCTCTTCCAGCATGGTGAGATGGGCCTTGAGCTTTTCCTTGCCGGTGAAGGCGACGCCATAGATGCGCTGCAGCATCTGGCGGTTGGAATCGCCACGCCAATAGGCGCCGGCAATCGACATCAGCTTGAAGGCATCGCCCGGCACCTGGCCGGTGTGCTGCAGGTGCGGACCGCGGCAGAGGTCCTGCCAATCGCCGTGCCAATACATGCGCAGGGGTTCGTCGCCGGGGATGGCGTCGATCAGCTCGACCTTATAGGGCTCGTTATTGTCGGTGTAATACTGGATGGCGCGGGCACGGTCCCAGACCTCGGTGCGCACTTCGTCGCGCTTGTTGATGATCTCTTTCATCTTTTTCTCGATGAGGCCGAGATCTTCGGGGGTGAAGGGCTCCGCGCGATCAAAGTCGTAATACCAGCCGTTCTCGATCACCGGGCCGATGGTGACCTTGGTCGCGGGCCAAATCTCTTGGACGGCGCGTGCCATGATATGGGCGAGGTCGTGGCGAATGAGCTCATTGGCCTGCGCCTCGTCCTGCATGGTATGAATGGCGATGGAGGCATCGGCCGGGATCGGCCATTGCAGGTCCCAGTGCTTGCCATCGACGGTGGCGGAAATGGCCTTCTTGGCCAGCGAGGTGGAAATATCGGCAGCGACCTGCGCAGGGGTGATGCCTGCGTCATAGGAACGTGCGTTGCCATCGGGGAAGGTGAGGGAAATCTGGGCCATGCTCTGGCTCTCCTCGTCGGTTTGGCGCCCACAGAACGCCCGGTTGCGGGTTATATGCGTGGAAGCTGTTTGGCGGAGGGCGCGGGGCGGGTCAAGGCATTCCATTTGAAAAATCAACTCTGTCGGTGAGAGGCGAAGGGCGAGGGGCGCTGCCCCTCGCGCTCCCCGGGATATTTTTGAAAAGATGAAGGGGGCGGGTTTGGAGAATCTGGGCGCCTGTGGCATGTCGGGGGAAATGAGATTTGGGAGGGTTCTGATGGAGCCGCAATATCTGGAGACCGCCCAAGGGCGGCGCATTGCCTATCACAGGACCGAGGGCACAGGGCCTTGCGTGGTGTTTCTGGGCGGGCTCAAATCCGACATGGAGGGCACCAAGGCGCTCTATCTGGAAGACTGGGCGCGGGCGCGCGGACAGGCCTTCCTGCGGTTTGATTATTCCGGCCATGGTGTCAGTTCCGGCACCTTTGAAGAGGGCTGCATCGGCGATTGGCATGAGGACACGCTGGCGGCGGTGGATCAGCTGACCTCAGGGGCGATTGTGCCGGTGGGCTCTTCGATGGGCGGTTGGCAGGCCCTGTTGCTGGCCAAGGCGCGGCCGGAGCGGATCAAGGGGATGGTCACCATCGCGGCGGCGCCGGATTTCACCGAGGATGGCTATTGGGCCAGTTTCAGCGATGCGCAGAAGGCGGAGCTGGAGACGCGCGGGCGGGTGGAGCTGCCGAGCGACTACATGGAGCCCTATGTGGTCACCGAACGGATGATCGAGAACGGGCGCGCGCATCTGGTGCTGCGCAGCCCTCTGGCGGTGGGTTTCCCGCTGCGCTGCCTGCAGGGCACGGCGGATACGGCTGTCTCCACCGAGACCGCGCTGCGGCTCCTGGCGCATGTCGAGGGGGCGGATGTGCGGCTGACCCTGGTGCGGGACGCCGATCACCGGTTTTCCGACCCGGCCTGCCTGGCCCTGATCGCGGCGGCGGTGGAAGAGGTGTGCGGATGATGTTGCGCTGAATTTGTTCGCATTTTGTTCCTAGTTGTGGCAGGCTGGGAGCTGACACTTTCAAACAGGAAGGCAAGGAAATGGACCAGAGGATCAGCCTGATCACCCTTGGGGTGCGGGACGTGGAGGCTGCGGCACAGTTTTACGAGGCGCTGGGCTGGCGCCGGGCGGAGAGCCCGGACGGGGTGATCGCCTTTGACCTGATGGCGCAGACGCTGGGGCTCTATCCGCTGGAAAAGCTGGCCGAGGATATCGGGCTGCCGGTGGAGGCGTTGGGGACCGGGGCGATGACCCTGAGCCACAACCTGCGCCACGCCGAGGAGGTTGCGCCGCTGTTGGCGCGGGCGGAGGCGGCGGGGGCGGAGATCCTGCGCCCGGCCGGACCGGTGTTCTGGGGCGGCACCATCGGCTATTTCCGCGCCCCCGACGGACATATCTGGGAAATCGCCCATAACCCGTTTTCGCCCCTGTCCCCCGAAGGCGCGTTTCGCTGGACTGGCTATTGATCTTGGTTACGGGTGCTTAACCAATTTCCCGCAGACTGAAGCTGTCCTTGCTGCCCTGCACCTTGGGACATGATCTGTAGTCACGCGCCGCGAGGGGCGCTGGAAAGGCGGGCAGAAGAGAATGACAGCTCCATCGACGCGGCCCGACACTCTGCTTGCACAGCATCCGCTGGTGCTGATCCCGGATTTCATGAGCGATGCGCGGATCTTTGAGCCGGTGACGCGGGTCCTGTCGCGGCATCTGCCGGTGATGGTGACGCCGTGCCCGGACGGAGCGCGGGTGGAAGAGGTGGCCGCCGTCTTGCTGCGTCAGCTGCCGGAGCGGTTCACTCTGGCCGGGGTCGGATTGGGCGGATCGGTGGCGGCGGCGATACTGGACCGCGCGCCGGACCGGGTGCTGGGCATCGCATTGATTGCCGCCAGCCCCTTGGCGGAAACCCCGGCCAAGGCGGCGGAGCGCGAACCCTGGATCATGCGGGCACGCGCCGGGCGGCTGCGCGGGGTGATGCAGGAGGTCTGTCCGGCCCATGCCTTGGCGCCCGGCCCGCTGCGGGCGCAGGTGATGCAGCGGCAGGCGGATATGGCGGAGGATCTGGGCGCGGAGCTCTTTGTCACGCAGAGCCGGATGCTGCAACGGCGCGGCGATCTGCAGGCGGTGTTGCGGCGGGCGGTTCAGCCCGGGCTGGTGATTTGTGGGCTGCATGACACGATCATCCCGGTGAGACGGCAGTTGTTCACCGCCGAGTTGATGCGACAGGCCAAGATCGAGATGATCGAGGATGCCGGTCACCTGCCTCTGCTGGAGCAGCCGGACCGGGTGACGGCGATCCTGTGGCATTGGCTCCGTGAGACGGAGGCGATGGGCCGACAGGTGGAGGAAGAGGTGCAGGAAATTCCGCTGCACTGGCCCGTGATGCAACGGATCGCGGCCAGACGCGCGCGGGGGGCGACGATCCAGCGCAGTGCCTGAAAGGCGTTTTGGTGCGGGTCAGGGCTGCGGGACTTGGCAGAAACCTGGCGAAGACCGGCAAAGAGATACCGCAATTGGTCTTCTTGCGCCCGGTGCCCTGCGTGCCGACCTCGGGCGGTGCCTCCCTTTTGACGGGAGGGGCCCGCAGTGGCTGTGCCTCCGGCGGTTCTATCCCGTCTTTTGGTTGCAGGTCCATCGCAGTGGCACTGGTTCGGCTCGATCAGCCTGTACAGGCGGCGGCCGGTTGAAACGGGATATGCGGGGAAGCCGATGCAGGCGGTTGCCAGGCCATAGGGCTGGTGTCCCTTGGGGCGGGCGGAGATGGGCCGTCACTGCGACTTGGCGAAGGGGCCCGGCAAGCGGGCGGGCTGAACGCCGCGGTCCGGCGAGGCCGGAGACGCAAGGGTCTAGGAGGGATTGTCAGACGCTCGGCAGCGATCTGTGATGGCGCTGGGGTGACGTGACCTGGGGCAAAGGGCGGCCGGACATATGGCCGTCTCAACGCCGCAGGATGGCGACTATTGGCGGCTGGTGCCTCTTGCCAGCTCCCTTTTACGGCCCTCGGCGCGACAGGGGCCTTGGAACTGGGCCGGGGCCTTGAGGCTGCGCAGGGGATTTCCCATGCCTGGGACGACTGCTTTCCTTGGCACACGGAAGGCGCTGCCCTTTGGGGGGCACTCTCGGGCCAAGGGCGGATGACAAAGGAAGCTTTGCTTCGCAATGGGTTGAAAGGAAACGGTTCAGGGAGTGATGTGCGAGGGCGGCAAGGAGATTTGACAGCTGGGCTGGCCAAGCTTCGCAGGCGCGCCGTCAGGCCGCAAGAACCTCGGCGCTGGTGGTCATGCGGGCAAAATCCGCGGCCAGCAGCGCCATGGTCACGTCAAAGATCGCCTGTGCGGTTTGACCGGCATGGGGCAGGCCAAAGCCCAGGACGGCGTCCTGGACCACCGTCATCGAAAACCCGAGATCGCAGCCGGCGCGCACGGTGGAAGTGACGCAGAAGCCCGCAACCGCGCCGGTCACCATCAATGCGTCGATGCCCTGCGCCCTGAGCCAGGGCGCAAGCTCGGTGGAGGCAAAGGCGGAGGAGGTGGTCTTGTCAAAGATCGCCTCGCCCGGGGCGGCGGTGTCGCAGGGCATCGGCGGGTAGCCCGCGGCGTCGCGATGCATCGACGAGGCGCGGTCGAGGTCGTGATGGCGGATATGGATCACCGGCGCGCCGCGGTTGCGAAAGGCCTGAGCGAGGGCGGTGATGCGGCTGCCCGCCTCGGGGTTGACGCAGTCAATGCCGCGGTCAATGCGGTGCTGCATGTCCATCTGCATGTCGATGATGAGCAGGGCCTGCATGGCGTCCTCCAAAAGCAAAGCTGCGCCCAGTGGTGACAGGCGCTTGCGCGGCTGGCAATGGCAAGGCGCTCAGGCTCAGGCTCAGGCTCAGGCGCGGGTGACGGCGCGGCGTTGGTCCTTGGTCAGCACCTGCGGCTCGGCGCGGGGCTTGCGGGTGGCCATGTCGAACAGCGGCGTTTGCCGCCAGCGGCCCGACACCCAGGCGGAGATCATCCGGCTGGCCAGTTTGAAGGTCATCCGCCCGGCGTTCTTGTGCAGCGGCGCCTTGCCCGGTTGCGGCACAAAGGCCTCGGCAATGACGCGACCGAGCCGGTCCGGCTCCTGAAACCGGTCGGAGCGGATCGCCATGAAGGGCATCCTTGGATTGCGCAACCCGTTGAACAGCGGCGTGCCGCAGCAGCCCGCATACCAGCGGTAGAGCCCGCGCGGCGACAGTTGCAGCAGGCAGAGATGCTCTGCGCCCTGGTCCAGTGTCACCATGTCGGGGCTGACCTGGAACAGGTCGACCCCGCCGGGGGCGGGATCGGGTTGCTGATGATAAAGCTCCACCGCGCGGCAATCGGCGCAGTGGCACAGGATACGCGCCCCGGGCCGGACCCCGGCGGCCGCGAGATGACCAGCCAGCCTGCCGCATTGGCAGCTGAAGGCGAGGTCGCCCGGTGCGGACATGGTTACTCGGCCGCCTGCACGCTGGAGCCGGGCTTGTTCGCGGGGGTCGGGGTGCGCGCATTGGCATCCATGAAGCTGATCACCAGCGGGCGGATGTTGTTGCGCCAGGAGCGCCCGGCGAAGATGCCGTAGTGACCGGCGCCGGGTTCCACATGGCTGGCCTTTTTCGATTTCGGCAGGCCGGTGCACAGATCCAGCGCGGCGATGCACTGGCCGGGGGCGGAAATGTCATCCTTGGCACCTTCGACGGTCTTCACCGCGACATCGGTGATCTTGCCGATATCGACGCGCTTGCCGGCAACGGTAAAGACGTTGCGGGCGATCTCGCGATTCTTGAAGATCCGCTCGACGGTGGAGAGGTAGAACTCCGCCGGCATGTCCATCACCGCGAGGTATTCGTCGTAAAAGCGGTTGTGGGCATCGTGATCGGAGGCCTCGCCACGGCTGACGCGCAGGATCTGCTCGGAAAAGGCCTTGGAATGGCGGTCCATGTTCATCGACATGAAGGAGGAGAGCTGCAAGAGGCCCGGATAGACCGGACGGCCGACGCCCTTGTACTTGAAACCGACGCGCTGGATCATCGTCTGCTCAAGCTGGCCCATGGTGACGCGACGACCAAAATCGGTGACGTCGGTGGGGGTCGCATCGGGGTCGACGGGGCCGCCGATCAGGGTCAGCGAGGAGGGCTGCGCCTTGGGGTCTTCCTCGGCGAGGTAAGCGGTGGCGGCCAGCGTCAGCGGGGCCGGCTGGCAGACCGCGACCACATGGGTCTCGGGGCCGAGATGACGCATGAAATCAACGAGGTAGAGGGTGTAGTCCTCCACGTCGAACTTGCCTGCGGAAACCGGAATGTCACGGGCGTTGTGCCAGTCCGTCACATAAACTTCGCAGTTTTCGATGAGGCTTTTGACGGTAGAGCGCAGGAGTGTCGCGTAATGTCCGGACATCGGCGCAACCACCAGAACCTTGCGAGGTTGTTCCTCGCGGTCGGTGACGCGGAAATGGATCAGGTCGCCAAAGGATTTCTCCACAACGGTGTCGATCTCGACCAGATGGTCCTTGCCATCGGCGAGGGTGGTGGCATGGATCCCCCAGTCGGGTTTGGCCACCATACGTTCAAAGCTGCGCTCGGTAACCTTGCCCCAGGCGGCCATCCAGCTCAGCATGGGGTTCGGCATGGCGGCGAAGGCGGGGTAGGAGGCCATGGAGAGAGCGGTTGCCCCCAGCCACTGGTTCGCGTTGCGAACCGTCTCCATCAGGTCATAGGACATCATGTTACGCATGCGCGTCTCCTTGGCGGTGCTTTCGTGCCGCGGTTCGGGTCCGAATTTTCCGGTTGCCTCCGGCGGGTTGGGACCTTTGGCCGCTTTGCCGTAGAATGGCGAGGCAAGTATTCTGCACAGCAGAAAGATTAAGAGGGTTTCCTTAAGATGACAACAACCGACAAGGCAATTGAAGCGACCTCGGCGGAACAGATTGACCGCCTTAAGGAAAATCTTGAGCGCGTGGAGCAGTTGTCGAAGCGTCTGGTGGAGGTGATGGCCCAGAAGAAGCCCCATAACCCCGGATTGGACGGGCCGAATCAAGAGCTCTTTGCGCGTGCAGCATCCTCCTATTGGGCGGCGATGGCGCAAAACCCCACAAAACTCCTCGAACAGCAGGTGCAATACTGGGGCAAGTCGGTGCTGAATTTTGCCGAGGCCCAGCAGATGTTTGCGCAGGCGATGGCGCGGCAGGCGGAGGGGGAGGGCGAGGTCCCGGCACCGGCGCCCGCAGCGGAGGATCGCCGCTTTGCCAATCCGATGTGGGAGAAGAACCCCTATTTCAAGTTCCTGCGCGACCAGTATCTGACCAATGCCGCCGCGATCCGTACCGCGGTCGAGGAGGTCGAGGATCTGGACCGGGTGGACAAGCAACGGCTGAGCTATTTTGCCGATCAGATCATCAACATGATGGCGCCGACCAATTTCCTTGCCACCAATCCGGATGCGCTGGAAAAGGCGCTGGAGACCGAGGGCCAGTCGCTGATCGACGGGCTGGAGAATCTGGTGGCCGATCTCGAGGCCAATGACGGTGAGCTGATCGTGCGGCTGGCGGATGAGAGCGCCTTTGAGATCGGGCGCAATATCGCCACCAGCCCGGGGGATGTGGTGTTCCGCAACCGGATGATGGAGCTGATCCAGTACAAGCCCAGCACCGAGACCGTGCATGAGATCCCGATCGTGCTCTTCCCGCCCTGGATCAACAAGTTCTACATCCTCGACCTCAAGGAGCAGAACAGCCTGATCAAGTGGATCACCGATCAGGGCTATACGCTCTTCGTGGTCTCCTGGGTGAACCCGAACCATGACTATGCGGCCATCGGCATGGAGGATTATGTCGAGGACGGCTTCCTCAAGGCGATCGAGGTGGTGAAGGAGATCTGCGGCACCAAGCAGGTCAATGCGGTGGGCTATTGCATCGCGGGCACCACCCTGTGCCTGACGCTTTCGCTGATGAAGCAGCGCGGCGACAAATCGGTGAAGTCGGCGACCTTCTTCACCGCGCTCACCGATTTCTCCGATCAGGGGGATTTCACCCCCTTCCTGCAGAACGATTTTGTCGATGCCATCGAGGCGGAGATTGGCGAGGACGGGGTGATGCCGCATTATATCATGGCGCGCACCTTCTCCTTTTTGCGCGCCAATGACCTCGTCTACGGGCCCGCGATCCGCAGCTACATGATGGGCGAGACGCCGCCGGCCTTCGACCTTCTCTACTGGAACGGCGATGGCGCCAACCTGCCGGGCAAGATGGCGGTGCAATATCTGCGCGGCCTCTGTCAGGGCAATGAGTTCGTCGGCGAGGGGTTCGAGCTGTTCGGCCACAAGCTGCATGTGCGCGATGTGGATGTGCCGCTGATGGCGATCACCTGCGAGACCGATCATATTGCCCGCTGGAAGGACTGCTATCGCGGCGTGCAGCAGATGGGCTCGCGCTCCAAGAGCTTTGTGGTCAGCCAGTCCGGCCATATCGCCGGCATCGTCAACCCTGTGAGCCGCAACAAATATGGGCATTACACCAATGACGACCTGAAGCTGGACGCGGAGGCCTGGATGGAGGGCGCCGAGTTTACCCAGGGGTCGTGGTGGCCGCGCTGGGAAGAGTGGCTGAAGAAACGCGCCGGCAAGCAGGTGCCCGCCCGCGCGCCCGGCAGCAAGGCCTATCCTTCGCTGGAGGCAGCCCCGGGCCAATACGTGCGCGCCAAGGCGAAGATCTGAATCGGGGGAGGGCCGGATCGGGCGATCTGCGCGACCGGCCCGGGGGCCAGGCTCGCCGGGCGAGGGGCGGCGGCCGCAGGAGGATCAGGCGCGGGCTGCCAAAAGTGGCGGTTTCGTGAAGTGAGGGTAAAATTTCTGCAACGCAGCAAATTTCACTTGCAATGCTGCACTGCAGCATGCATATTGAGGTCAACGGCGGGACAAAGCCCGCTCGGACCACCCTCTCCCCGGCACGGGGACGTAACTAAGGAATGAGTACCATGGCAAAGACCCAAGATTTTACCGCGATGATGAAAGACATGATGGCCTCCTTCCCGGTCGACACCACCGCGATGGAAGACTTCTTCAAGAGCACCGCTGCTCTGAACGAGAAGCTCTCCGCCGTTGCACTGGACGCCGCCGAGAAGAACGCCGAGATCTCCTCCAAGTGGACCAAGGACGCCCTGGCCAAGATGGGCGCCCTGTCCAAAGCCAAGGCAGATCCGGCCGACTACGCCAAAGCCGCAACCGATTTCGCCTCCGCTTCCGCTGAAGTGGCTGCCGAGAACATGGCTGCCTTTGCAGAAGTCGCCAAGAAGGTTCAAATGGACACCGTCGAGCTGCTGATGGCGGCTGGCAAGGACATCTCCGAAGAAGCAACCGCAGCCGTGAAGAAAGCCACCGAAGAGGTGACCACTGCCGCGAAGAAAGCCGCTGCCGCGAAGTAATCGCTGCAAGGAACGTCCGGGAGCCCGTTCAGCTCTCCTCCCAACCAACGGGACCCCGAAGAGAAGGGCAGGCCGCGCGCCTGCCCTTTTGTTTTGCGCGCCAGTTTTGCGGGTCTGACTTGCGGGTCTGACTTGCAGGGTGCGGATTGGCTCACCCTCTGATTTCAGGGATGCGGTTGCGGCGGCGTCACCCTATGGTCGGGGCGCAGGCAGCAGCGGCATTGGGGGGCGCAGGGCAATGACACCGGATCTGAAGAACCTCGAGCTGTTCCTGCGAGTGGTGCGTCTCGGTGCGATCGGCAAGGCGGGGGCGGAGTTCGGATTGTCCTCCACCAATGCCAGCCAGCGCATCCAGATGCTGGAGCGCGACCTCGGCGTGAAGCTGTTCCACCGCAGCACGCGGGTGGTGACGCTGACCCCGGATGGCGAGATCCTGCGCGATTATGCCGAGCGGATCCTGAACGATGTCGAGGACCTGCGCACGGTGCTCTCGCAGGATCCTGCACAGGCGCGCGGTCTCTTGCGGGTCACCGCCTCGGCCACTTTTGCCGAGACCCATATCATTCCCTTCATCCCGGACTTTCACCGCGCCCATCCTCAGGTGCAGATCGACCTCAACCTGACCGATCAGGTGCTCGACATCGTGGCGCTGGGGTTTGATCTGGCCTTTCGCATCGGCGAGCTCGCGCCCTCCAGCCTCCTGGCGCAGAAGGTGGACGACAACCCGATGACCCTGGTGGCGCATCCCGATTACCTCGCGGCCCATGGGGTGCCGCAGGTGCCGCAGGATCTGACCGACCACCTCTGTCTCGCGCTGGGGGAGGCGCGCAGTTGGCGGCTCCTGGGGCCGGACGGGCAGGAACATCGGGTGCCGGTCAACGCGCCGCTGCGCTCGAATTTCGGCGCCGCCATCGGCGCCTGGGTGGCGGCGGGCATGGGCATCGGCATGGCCTCGCTGTGGAAGGCGGGACCGGGGCTGAAGGCGGGCAGCATCGTGCGCGTCCTGCCTGACTATACCTGCCTGCCGAAGATGGACATCTGGGCGGTGCGCCCGCCGGGGCGGCTGATGCCGGCACGGGTGAAGCTTTTCCTTGAGTTCCTCGGCGCCCGCATCCGCGCCACCAATGAGGAGCTCTATGGGAGCGGCCTGCGCGACGCTGGCTCCCGTTGATTGTCCCGGTTTGGGGGAGTTTATTTCCCGTACTTCACCCATAGTCCCGAAATGCGGGCGGACTTATGTAGGGGTCAGACAAGAGACCGGAGACCTCTCATGACCGACCAAACTGCGATCCAGACCCAGATCCTCGACGCCTTCGCCTTTCGCCATGCGACCAAGGAATTTGATGCCGCCCGCAAGATCCCGGAGACGGAGTTCACCACCATCCTCGAAGCGGCGCGGCTGTCGCCCTCGTCCTTCGGGCTGGAGCCCTGGCAGATCCTGGTGGTGCAGGACCACGACAAGCGCGCCCTTCTGGAGGATGTGGCCTGGGGCGCCAATGGCCGCATGAACGGCAGCAAGGGGCAGCTTTATACCGCCAGCCATTTTGTCATCTTCCTCGCCCATCGGGGCCAGACCATGCGCCATGGCTCCGCCTATCTGGATCGCCACCTGCGCGAGGTGAAGCATTTCCCGGAGGAAGCCCTCGGCGGGTTCAAGGGCGCCTTTGCCAAGTTCCAGACCAGCGATTTCAACATCGACAGTGACCCGCAGATTACCGATTGGTCCGCCCGTCAGGCCTATATCGCCCTTGGCAACATGATGACCGCAGCGGCGCTGCTGAAGATCGACAGCTGCCCGATCGAAGGCTTCGAGATGGCGCCGGTGACCGAGATCCTCGGGCGGGAATTCGGCGTCGACACCGAAGCCTTGAAACCGGCGGTTATGGCGGCCTTTGGCTACCGGGCTTCTCCGCCGCGCCATCCGCAGAGCCGCCGCGCCGCCGAGGACGCGATCCGCTGGATCTGACCGGGGCTGCGCTGCAGCTGCACATGGGCACCGCGCGGAGCAGGGCAGGCGCGGTGCATCCATTTGTTTTCTGTGCTTTCCTTTTGAAACCGCCTCGCCTAGGGTTTTTCTGCAACGCGCAAATTCCGGGGGAGAGAGAATGGCGGACACCGATAAACCACTGCTTATCAAACGCTATGCCAGCCGCAGGCTCTACAACACCGAGACCAGCGATTACGTCACGCTTGAAGACATCGCAGGCTTCATCCGGGACGGGCGCGAGGTGCAGATCCTCGACCTCAAGACCGGCGATGACCTGACCCGGCAATACCTGCTGCAGATCATTGCCGAACACGAAAGCCGAGGCGAAAACGTCTTGCCCGTCAACGTGTTGAACGATCTCGTGCGCAGCTACATGGTGCCCGGCGGCGGGGTGATGCCGCAGTTCCTGCAGGCTTCCTTTGACATGCTGCGCGACAGCCAGTCGAAGATGATGGAAAACATGAGCGCGATGAACCCGATGGCGCAGATGCCCGGGTTCGAGGCGATGAAAGCCCAGCAGGAGGCCTTCCTCAAGGCGATGACCGGCGGTTTCAGCAGCGGCTGGACCGGCGGCGGCCGTGATGCGAAGGAGGAGGAGGGCGAGGAAGACCTCTCCTCGATCAAGCGGCAATTGGCGGAATTGCAGGAAAAACTCTCGAAGCTGAGCTGATCGCGGATCGCTTGTCGAGACAGAGAAAAGCCCCGGAGCGGTCCGGGGCTTTTGGTTTTTTGCGGGGTGGCTGACCGAGGGGTCAGGCCGCCGCGCGGGCCATGGTTTCCTCGACCGAGGCCACGAGGATGTCGACGATCACATCGAGTTCCGCGCGGCTGAGGCGCACCGGCAGGCGCACGTCGCAGGCTTTCATCAGCATGGCGCGGGTCTCCGGCAGTTCCGGCAGATCCTTGAGGAACCGCCAGTTCCAGAAGGCGCGGGCATTGTCGGTGGAGCGGCCGAAGATCTGCACCTTGACCCCGCGGGCGGCGGTGGCGGCGGCAAAGGCCTCGATCTGGGCATCGTCCATGTCGACGAGGTTGAACTGGATCGAATCCGGTGCGCGCTGCTCCGGCGCCAGCGGCGCGGGCACGTGGAAATGCGCGTGCTGATTGAGCCGCCCCGCCACATAGTCGTGGTTGCGCAGGCCATCGGCCACCCGCCGGGCCAGCTCCGGGATCTGCGGGCGGATGACGGCGGCGGAAAGGTTGCTCATCCGCAGGTTATAAAGCGGCAGCAGGTTCTGCCAGCGCCCGAAGGCTTCGGCCAGGGCGGTGCCATTGTCGCCACGGGCGGGCTTGTGCTTTTGCCAATTGTGCTCATAGGCGCCGGACATGATCACCGCACGGGCCACCAGATCGGCATCATTGGTCACCAGAATGCCGCCTTCGCCGGCGTTCAGCATCTTGTAGGACTGGAAGGAGAAACAGCCGATGGCACCCAGCGTGCCGATGTTGCGCCCGTGCCAGGTGGTGCCAAGCGAATGGGCGGCATCCTCGATCACCGGGATCCCGCGCGCGTCACACAGCGCCATGATCGCATCCATGTCGGAGGTATGGCCGCGCATATGCGAGATGATGACGGCGGAGATATCCTGCTCCAGCCGGGCGGCGAAATCCGCCATGTTGATGCGGTAGTTCTCGCCCACCTCGCAGAGAACCGGCACACAGTCGGCATGGACCACCGAGGAGGGGACGGCGGCAAAGGTGAAGCCGGGGATCAGCACCCGGGCGTCGCGGGGCAGATCCAGCGCCTTCAGCGACAGGAACAGGGCCGCCGAACAGGAGGAGACCGCCAGCGCGTATTTGGCGCCCAGCAGCTCGGCAAATTCCGTCTCCAGCAGGGAGACCGGCGCATCCTCGGGCGCGGTATAGCGGAACAGGTCTCCGGATTGCATCAGGGCATCGATGGCCGCGCGGGCCGCGTCGGGGATCGGTTCGCCCTGGTGGACATTGGGAACCGCTACACTCTGTGTCTCGCTCATATTTCAAATTCCTGAATTTACCTTTTCAGAATTATAAAACAACGCGTTCGGCAAGCCAAGTATTCCCACAGAAACAGGCGCTTGTCGGCGGAAAATTTCACGAAACTGTTTCACGTCGGGAGGGGTTCACCTCGGCTTTGCCGAAAAGAACGGGCTCTGAGGCGGTGCGGATCAAAATCCGGATTCGCCCAATTTCAATCCGCTTCATTTGCACCTGAGGGCCGAAGAACACCCTGGCTTCATCTTCTTGCAAATATCCCGGGGGGCCCGGGGGCAGAGCCCCCGAATAATAACATGCGGGCAGAGCCCCCGAACAATATCATGCGGGCAGCGCCCTCGAATAATATCTGCGGGCAGAGCCCCCGAAGAAAAACCCTCGGGCAGAGCCCCGCCGCTGTCAGATCCCGAGCCGGTCGCGCAGGGCAAACCAGGTCATCGCCAGCACCAGCAGCGGCGAGCGCATGCGCGGCCCGCCGGGGAAGGGCGTGGTGGGGATGCGCGCCATGGTGTTGAAGCCCGCGCTCTGGCCTGCCACCGCCTCTGCCAGCAGACGGCCGGCATGGGTTGCGGTTCCGACCCCATGGCCGGAATAGCCGGAGGCCGAAAGGATGCGGGGCGAGACCCGTGCCAGGTAGGGCAGGCGCTTCATGGTGATGCCAAGGGTGCCCCCCCAGGCATAGTCGATCTTTACATCCTTCAGATGCGGGAAAATCTCCACCATCGGTTTTCGCACCTTGGCGGCGATATCGCTGGGGAAGCGGTAGCCATAGCTCTCGCCGCCGCCGAACAGCAGCCGCCCGTCCTGGCTGAGGCGGAAATAATTGACCACGAACTTGCTGTCCGCAACCGCGACGTCGCGCGTCAGCACCCGGGCGGCCGCGTCACCCAGCGGTTCAGTGGCGGCGATGAAATTGTTGATCGGCATCACCCGCGCGGCCACCTTCGGATTGAGCCCGCCGAGATAGCCATTGCAGGCGAGGATCAGGTGATCGGCCCGCACCGTGCCCTCGCCGGTGCGTACCTCGATGCTTTCCCCTTCCTCGATGGCAAAGACCTCGCTGCGTTCAAAGATCTGCGCCCCGGCGGCGGCGGCGGCGCGGGCCAGCCCGAGGGCAAAGTTCAAAGGATGCAGATGACCGGCACCATGGTCGAGGATACCGCCCCTATAGGCGGGCGAGGGGCACAGGGCATGGCAGGCCTCGCGGTCGAGGATCTCGATCTGGTCATAGCCGTAGCGATCGACCAGGTGTCGCCCGTAGTCCTGCAGGTGGCGGGCGTCGCGGGTGCTGGTCGCGGTCCAGGCCACGCCGGGTTTCAGATGGCAGTCGATCTTGTGCTTTGCGATCAGATCCTTGACCAGATCCTTGGCCTCTTCGCCAAGGGCCCAGAGGTGGCGGGCATCCTCCGCCCCCATCATCGCCTCCAGCGCCTCCTGATCCTGCCGCTGACCGGAGCCGAGCTGGCCGCCATTGCGCCCGGAGGCGCCAAAACCCACCCTCTGCGCCTCTACCAGCACCACCGAGCGCCCGGCCTCGGCCAGATGCAGCGCCGCCGAAAGACCGGTGTAGCCACCGCCGATGATGCAGACATCCGCCCGCAACCCGCCCTGCAGTGTCGGGTAATGCACCCCCGGCGTGGCCGTGGCGGCATACCAGCTGGGGGGGTATTTGCCGGGGCGGTCGTTTGCATGCAGGAGGTTCAGTGCCATCGGGTCCGTCTCATGGTCCGGCCACCCCGCGCGCCAGGCGCGCAGGCTGGTCTTTCATCTTTCCGTAAATGCTCAAATCGGCACCACGCCCGGATCCCGGGCGCGGCATCTTTGGGGTCAGACGTTCATCAGCAGATGTTCCCGCTCCCAGGGCGAGATCACTTGCAGGAATTCCTGATACTCCGCCCGCTTCACGATGCTGTAGACGCGGGCAAAGTCCGGTCCCAGCACCTCGTGCAGGGCCTTGGCCTCTTCAAAGAGGTCGAGCGCATCGCCCATCACTTGCGGGAAATCGCCTTCGCCCTCATAGGCGTCGCCCTTGAACTGGCGGGTGGGGCGGCGTTCTTCCATCAGCCCGAGATAGCCGCAGGCCAGCGAGACGGCGATGCCGAGATAGGGGTTGCAGTCCATGCCCGCGATACGGTTCTCGATCCGGCGCCCGGCCGGTTCGGCCAGCGGGATGCGGATGCCGGCGGTGCGGTTGTCGCGCGCCCATTCCAGGTTGATCGGGGCCGCATGGCCCTTCACGTAGCGGCGGTAGGAGTTCACATAGGGCGCCATCACCGCCAGCCCGGCCGGCAGGTGGTTCTGCAGTCCGGCAATGAAGTGGTAAAACGCGTCCGTCACCCCGCCTTGCGGGCCGGAGAACATGTTCTCGCCCGTCTCGATGTCGATCACCGAATGGTGGATATGCATGGCCGAGCCCGGCTCGTCCGCAATCGGTTTTGCCATGAAGGTGGCAAAACAATTGTGGCGCAGCGCCGCCTCGCGGATCAGCCGCTTGAAGTAGAAGACCTCGTCGGCGAGTTTGACCGGCGAGCCGTGGCGGAGGTTGATCTCGAGCTGGCCGGCGCCACCCTCCTGGGTGATGCCGTCGATCTCGAAGCCCTGCGCCTCGGCAAAGTCGTAGATGTCGTCGATCACCGGGCCGAATTCATCAACCGCGGTCATGGAATAGGCCTGACGGGCGGCGGCGGGACGACCGGAGCGGCCCATCATCGGCTCGATGTCGCGGGCGGGGTCGAGGTTGCGGGCAACGAGGTAGAATTCCATCTCCGGCGCCACCACTGGCTTCCAGCCCTGCGCCTCGTAGAGGCCCACCACCCGCTTCAGCACGTTGCGCGGCGAATAGGGGATCGGGTTGCCGTCGCGGTCATAGGCGTCGTGGATCACCTGCAAGGTCCAGTCGCCGGTCCAGGGGGCGGCGGTGGCGGTGCTCATGTCCGGGCGCAGGATCATGTCCTTCTCGATCCAGCCGTCCTGATCCGCCGCATCGGCCCAATCGCCGGTGATGGTCTGGTAGAAGATGCTGTCGGGCAGGTGGAAATACTCCTGCTTTTCGAACTTGGACGCCGGCACCGCCTTGCCACGGGCGATGCCCGGCAAGTCGGCGACGATGCATTCCACCTCGTCGAGACGACGGCCCTCCAGATAGGTCTTGGCGGCTTCGGGCAGTTTGTCCTGCCAGCTCGTCGGGGTCGACATCAGGTCCTCACTTTCTTGAAGAAATCCGCGATGCTCTGGGCAATGCGGGATGAATCATTGGGGGCGTTCAGGTTTGCGGCCACCGCCTGAAGCTGATCTTCGGGCAGCACGCCCTTGCCGCGGGTGTTGAGAAGGCCCTCGACGAAATCGGAGGAAAACTCCGGATGCGGTTGCGAGGTCCAGATATGGTCGCCATAGGCGAGGAAGGCATGTTTGCAGAAATCGCTCTCACCCACCACGCAGGCCTCGGGCGGCAGGTCCACCACCTGATCCTGATGCCAGGCATTGAGGCTGACCGGGGCGCCGTCGAGCATGTACTCCGTGTGACCCACGCTCCAGCCGCCGTCATATTTCACCACCTTGCCGCCGAGCGCCTGGGCGATGATCTGATGGCCAAAGCAGATGCCGACCAGCGGCTTCTTTGCCGCGTGAATGGCGCGGATCAGATCCTCGAGCGGCGGGATCCAGGCGTGATCCTCATAGGCACCGTGCTTGGAGCCGGTGATGAGCCAGCCATCCGCCGCGTCGATGCCCGCCGGAAACTCCCCGTCCACCACAAAGAAGGTCTCGAAGGTGAAGCCCTGACCATCGAGCAGGCGCCGGAACATGGCGTCATACTCGCCGGAGGTGGGTTGCAGCTCTTCTGGCGCGTGGCCGGTTTGCAGAATGCCGATCTTCATGTGGTCACCAAATATGATCAAAAACTTGAGGGGTGGGACGGCGGTGCCGCCCACCGAGCCGCCCCTGTTGTCATACGGTTTCCAACCAGGAGAGCCAATGGCTCTCTTCGGGCTTGTCGGCAAATCCTGCCAGTTCCTGCCGCTTTGTCATCACCAAGTTGCGGATCGCCATCGGCGGCAGGATCCGCGCGATCAGCGGGCTGTGCTCGAAGAGGTCGATGGCCTGTTCCCAACTGTCCGCCAGCTGCGGCAGGCCCTCGATCTCGTAGATATTGCCGTCCGAGGGGGGCGGCGGGGTCATGCTGTCCTCGATGCCGATCAGGGCCGAGCCAAGCACGGTTGCGAGCATCAGATAGGGGTTGATGTCGCCGCCGGAGACCCGGTGCTCGATCCGCCGCGCCGCCGGGCTGCCGCCGGGAATGCGGATGGCGGCGGTGCGGTTCTCATAGGCCCAGGCGGCGGAGGTCGGGGCATGGGCACCGGGCACCAGCCGCTGGTAGGAATTGCCATGGGGGGCAAAGATCAGGGTGCTGTCGCGCATGGCGTTGATGCAGCCCGCCACCGCGGCATGGAGTTCCGGCGTGCCTTCGGGGCCGCCATTGTCGAAGATGTTGCGCCCGGCACTGTCGCAGATCGAGAAATGCACATGCATCCCGTTGCCGGCTTCCTCGGCATAGGGCTTGGCCATGAAGGTGGCGGCAAACCCGTGTTTGCGGGCAATTCCCTTCACCAGCGCCTTGAACAGCCAGGTGTCATCGGCGGCGCGCATGGCGTCCTGATGGGTCAGGTTGATCTCGAACTGGCCAAGACCGGCCTCGGAAATCGCGTCCTGTGCGGGGATGCCCATGGCTTCCGCGCCGTCATAGAGGTCGGTGAAAAAGTCGTCATAGGCGTCGAGTTCGGCAATCGAGAGCACCGATTGCTGATCGAGCGCGCGCCCCGTCAGCGGGTCGATCGGCGGCAGCGGCTGCTGCCCGGAATCGTCGATCAGGATGAATTCCAGCTCGGTCGCGGCGGCGACGGTCCAGCCCTTGTCGGCGTAGCGGTCGAGCACATAGGCGAGCACCTGACGCGGATCGCCGAGGAAGGGGCGGCCATCCTCATGCACCATCTTCATCGGCACCAGCGCCGAGGGGGTCGCGAGCCAGGGCATCGGTACGGCGCCGCGTTTGGTGGGCATCAGGATGCCATCGGCATCGCCGGTCTCGAAGACCAGCGGGCTGTCTTCGATGTCGCGCCCCCAGATGTCGACGTTGAGCACCGAATAGGGCATGCGGGCTGAGCCTTCATGCAGTTTTGCGGCCATCCCCGCGGGGAGGCGTTTGCCTCGCATCTGACCGTTGAGGTCACAGGCGGCGATACGGATTGTTCTGAGCGCAGTGAGATCCATGCGCGGGCTCCTTTCTCGTTGTCGCTACTGTGGCGTGGCAATTTGAAGCTGGCAAGCAAATTTGATCAAAAAATGAGCGCGCCGGTCGGGCGGGTGAGAGGCCTGTGCGAAAACAGGCAGGATGCCCGGCGGAGCGGGCTTTTGGGGCATGGAACCCGCCGTCCGGGAGAGGTTGCGCTTCGGGCCTCAACAGAAGCGATCCGCGCGGAAAAATAGTGCAGAGATCGCCCGGAGGAGGCGCGAGCCCATGAGACCGGCGGGCGCCTTTCCGGTATCGAGATGCAAAAGAGAAGGCCCCCCGGAGGGAGCCTTGTACAATGTGTCAGCGGATCATCTGCATCTTGAAGCGCATCCGGCTTCGGCGTTCCTGCGGCAGGTGCCGGTTCAGGCGCCTGTTGATCGCCCCGAACAGCAAGATGATGCAGAGGGTCAGCAGGATGAAATAGAAGGCGAGGATCGGATAGGGGATGAAGGGGTTGAAGGTCTTGTCGGCGAAGTAATTCGCGTAATAGAGCGCATCGCCCTGCTGCCGCCAGGCCGGAAAACCGGAGAAGAACACCAGCGTGGTGGCGTGGAAGAGAAAGATCGCCTCGTTGGTATAGGCGGGCCAGGCCAGCCGCATCATCGTCGGCCACATCACCCGGCGGAACCGCGACCAGCCGGAGAGCCCATAGGCATCCGCCGCCTCGATGTCGCCCTTGGGGATCGAGCGCAGCGCGCCGTAGAAGATCTCGGCCGAATAGGCGGAGGTGTTGAGGAACAGCACGATCAGCGCCCCGAGCCAGGCGGAGGAGAGTTGGTTGAAGATCGGCGAGACGCTCTTCAGCGACAGGAACAGGAAATAGGCAAAGAAGAACTGGATGAACAGCGGCGAGCCCCGGAACACGAAGATGAACCCGTTCGCCGGTCGGCGCAGCCAGGGATTGCCGGAGTTCTTCGCCACCGCCAGCGCATTGGCAAAGAAGAAGCCGGTCAGCACTGCCAGCGCGCCAAAGTAGATGTTCCACAACAGGCCGGAGCCGATCAGCACGAATTGATCGCACAGGGTGAAGTCGCTGCGTGGCAGCAGCCGCTCACCCAGCCCGAGAGAGCGCAGCGCATAGGCCTGGAAGGTCTCGAAGCAGCTCATGCCGGGGTTCCTTCTGCGGAGGGTTTGGCCCTGCGTTGGGCTTCGCCGGCGAGGGTGGCCTGGCCGTGGCTCAGGCGGCGGCTGATCCGGGCCAGCACCACTTCGGAGATCCGGGTGAAGCCGAGGTAGAAGATCAGCAATGCGAGGAAATACCACATGCGCCAGTCGCCATGGGGGTACTCGGTGAACTGCGGCGTCTTGGAGCCGCCAAGCTCGCGCGCCCAGTAGACGATATCTTCAACCCCAAGCAGGAACAGCAGCGGGGTGGCCTTGATCAGCACCATCCAGAGGTTGGAGAGCCCCGGCAGCGCATAGACCCACATCTGCGGCACCAACACCCGCCAGAAGGCCTGGGAATGCGACATGCCATAGGCTTCGGCGGTTTCGATCTGCGCCCGGGGCACCGCCCGCATGGCCCCAAAGAGCACATTGGCGGCAAAGGCGCCAAAGACGATGGCAAAGGTCACCACCGCGATGGAGAAGCCATAGACCTCATGCATCCACTGCGGCGAGGAGCTTTGCGGCATCTTGGCAATGGCACAGACGACAAAATCGTTGCCCTGCCAGACCTCTGCCTCCCAATCCGGGCATTTGACCTGATGGCGCAGCCATTCGATGGCCTGATCGAGCGCGATCACGAAGAACAGGAAGAAGGCAATGTCGGGCACCCCGCGCACGATGGCGATATAGCCCTTGCCGACCCAGGAGAGAGGCGCAAACCGTGCCCGCGCCGCCATGGCGCCGCCGAAGCCGAAGAGAAGCGCCATCGGCGCGGTGATCGCCAGCAGCAGGAGCACGGTGCCGAAGGACACGTAAAACCCCATGTGCTTGCCGGTGGTGAGATAGCAGCTCAGCCATTGGAAGCCTTCCAGGCTGGCCGGATCGGAGCAAAAGGAGAAAATGGCGGGCCTCATCATCTGGGGCGCCGGGCGGGTGTCCACTTGCAAGACGGGCCGGAGAGGGCGGGCTTGCCGAGGGAGGGCGCGGGCGGATGGATCGGGGGGAAGGGGAAAGGGGGGCAAGCGCCCCCCTTTCGGATCTGTTCAGCGAACAGGAGGGGCGATTACCAGGTGCCGCCCACTTCCCATTTCACGATCAGGTCGTTGAGGGAGCCATCTTCCTTCATCGAGGCGATGGCGGCGTCGAACTTGCCACGCAGCTCGGCATCGCTTTCGCGGAAGGCCATGCCGATGCCGTCACCGAGCAGCACGTCCTCGCCCACGAATATCAGGTCGGAGGAGGAGACGACCGGCTCGAGGAAGTCCTTGTCGGCCAGAACCGCATCGGCCTCGCCGGCGTTCACCGCAGAGACGGTCTCGTCCGGGGTCGGGTATTCAACGAGGGTGGCACCGGTGGAGACCACGTGGTTGGCCTGGATGGTGGCGGTCTGGGCTGCAATCACGCCGCTTTCGAGGTCGACGCCCTCGGACAGGGCCGCATAGGCGGAGGGCGACGGCGGGGTGTAGCCCTGGGTGAAGTCGACCACTTCCTCACGCTCGGCGGTGATGGACATGCCGGCGATGATGGTGTCGTAGTTGCCCGAGAGCAGGTTGGGGATGATGGAATCCCAATCGTTGGTGACCCACTCGCAGGTCAGCTCGGCGCGCTTGCACAGCTCGTCGCCCAGCTCGCGCTCGAACCCGTCCACTTCGCCCTTGTCGTTGATGAAGTTATACGGAGGGTAGGCGCCCTCGGTGCCCAGGCGCACGGTATCGGCGAGGGCGAAGGAGGCGGACAGCGCCAGAGCGGCGGAGCCAAGAAGCAGAGATTTCATGTAGGTACTCCCGTTATCTTTGTTGGGTGGTCTTTTGGTTATTGGGCCTGTCGGGTCGACGACAGGAAGGCCCGCAGACGTTCGCTGCGGGTATTTCCGAAGATCTCGTCGGGGCAGCCTTCCTCCTCGACGAGTCCCTTGTGCAGGAAGACGACATGGTCGGAGACATCTGCCGCCATGCGCATGTCGTGGGTCACGATCAGCATGGTGCGCCCCTCGCTGGCGAGATCCTTGATGACCTTCACCACTTCCTGTTCGAGCTCGGGGTCGAGGGCGGAGGTGGGTTCGTCAAAGAGCAGCGCCTGCGGCTCCATGCAGAGGGCGCGGGCAATCGCGGCGCGCTGCTGCTGGCCGCCCGAGAGCTGCGCCGGGAAGTTGTCGCATTTGTCGCCGATTCCGACCTGGTCGAGGTACTTGCGGGCCGAAGCCTCGACCTCGGCGCGGTCGCGCTTCAGCACGGTGAGCGGCGCTTCCATCACGTTCTGCAGGATGGTCATATGGGACCAGAGGTTGAACTGCTGGAAGACCATCGACAGGTTGGTGCGGATGCGCAGCACCTGCTTGGGATCGGCGGGGATGCGGCTGGCCCCGGTGCCGCGCCAGCTGATCGGTTCGCCCTTGAACAGGATCTCGCCCTGCTGGCTGTCCTCGAGCAGGTTGCAACAGCGCAGCAAGGTCGATTTGCCCGAACCGGAGGAGCCGATCAGCGAGACCACGTCGCCGCGCTTGGCGGTGATATCCACCCCTTTGATCACTTCAAGGTCACCGTAGGATTTATGCAATCCGCGGATTTCGAGTACGGGGGTGTCGTCGGTCAAGGCGTCCATATCCGTCTGTTTAGTCAAACTGTTACCTATTGGACCGACTTTCCGGGCGATTGCAATGCGCAAAGGGGGCGTTCGCCTGTGCAATTCGCCAATTTCGCCGCGTAAACCGCCGGAAGGGACAAGTGTTAAGCAGGGCTGTCCATTCCCCGGTCCGAGCCGGGCGAGGGGCGGTCTCGTCTCACTTGATGCCGCGTTCGCGCGCCAGCCGATCGCGGATCAGGGTCGGCCCCGGCGGGGTCGGGATCGCGAGGTAGTCGCTGGGCGGCAGGTAGAGGATCTTCTTCAGGTGCAGCACGGCGCGATGCTCCGGCGCCAAGGCCTCCAGCGCCGCCTGCATGGCGGTGAAAATCGCCGCCGCATCCTCGCCCAGGGCGGTGATGAAGGGCAGGGCGGGGGTCGGCTCGGTCCGTTCCAGAACGCAGAGCGCGGCAGCCAGATCGGGCTCGTAGGTCTCGATCATCTGCCAGGTCAGCGCGTCGAGGGTGGCGAAATCGGCACGCCCCTCGGCCACGGTCTCGGCAGAGGCACGGTGGCTGCCGGTCTCGATCAGCACGTTGGGCAGGATGTCCTCGGCCCGCATCCGCATCATCGCCGCCGCCCAGCCGGATTGCGAGACCGGATCGTTATAGGCAAACCGGCCACCGTCAAAGCTGCGGAACCTGGTGCCGGCCTGATCGGCGCGGGCGATGAGCACGCTGTTGTAATGGCCCTCGGGGCAGCCGGGCAGCCCATAGTCCGGTGTGCCGACCAGCTCCACATTGCCATAGAGCCGGGCGCGATAGGGCATGCCGCAGGTCTGCGCCAGCAGCAGGTCGGGCGCGCGCCAGACCTCCCAGAGATCCCTGTCGCGGGTCAGGGTCTCAGGCCCGCGCCCCAGTTCGGCGCGGATCGCGGCCCAGAAGGCGTCATTGGCCGCTGCCGTCTCCGGGCGGTCATACATAGGCAGGCAGGCAATCATCCGCGACCCTCCGCACGCTGGCGCGCACGCGCGCTGTCCACGTCATTCACTCCGAGAAGGCTGGCGGCGAGCCGGATCAGCGCATCCTCGTCATCATCGCGCCGACCATCGGCCAGAGCGACCTGCCAGAGCGCCTCGATCACGCCGATGCGGTCCTCATAGGGCACCGCCTCCTTGAGCGCGCGGGTGAAGCGAACGGTATCGGGGGCGGCTGCCTCCAGCCCTTCGCCCTGTTCGCGCAGGATCTGCGCCGCACCGGTGTCGAGGCCGAAACGGCTGCGCAGGATCCGGTCGATCCGGTCACGTTCCACATCCGCATAGGACCGGTCCGATCGGGCCAGCCGCACCAGCAGCGCGGTCAGGGCGAGCCGGGCATCCTCGTCCGGAAGCAGGGCGGGCGCGGGGGCGAGCAGCTTGTCGAGGAAGGATTTGAAATTCACCGTTCCGCCTCCGGGACCGCCGGCATGCCGACCTTCTGCCGGGCGCGTTCGCGGGCGCGTTTGTTGTCGATCACCGAAAGCCCCATGGCCTTGCAGGCGTCATTGACGATCTGCACCTCGCCCTTATGTTCGTGCTTGTCGGCCAGCACCACCTCCCAGAGCGCATCCAGCGCCGCCATCCGTTCCTCGAGCCCGGTGGTCTCGCGGATCAGGCGACCGAAGGTGTCGGTCTCCGGCGCGGCGGCATGCAGCTTCTCGCAGGTAGCGCGCACCTTGGCGGCCTCCAGCGCATTGTGGCCGTAAAGCCGGGCGAGGATGCGGTCGATCAGGCTGATCTCTTCGAGAAGATAGGCGCGGTCCGACTGCGCGATGCGCACCAGAAGCGCCCCCAGCGCCAGTTCCGCATCCGGGTCGGGCAGGTTTTGGTTCTGGGCGGGTCGAAACGCCTGAAACAGCTTCTTCAGCATCGGTTTCTCCTTGGGCGCGGGCTCAGCCGTCGTAGCCTTCGACGATTTCCATGTCACCGGTCGAGACCGGATCGCGCAGCGCCTTGGCCTCGGTATAGGCCAGGCTGTCATAGCAGGCCTTGGCGGTGGCGTAATCCTTGAACTCGATCACCACGGTGCGGGCCCGGGTTGTGCCTTCGCGCACCTCCTTGGCCCCGCCGCGGACGAGGAACTTCGCGCCGTATTCGGCAAAGGGCGCGGCATTGGCGGCAATATAGTCCTTGTAGCGCTCCATGTCGTGGACATCGACATGCGCGACCCAATATCCTTTGGCCATCTGGTTCCCCCACCATAGTCCGGGCCGGTGTCCGGCCTCTGTCGTTTCGCGTTCCAAGCTGAACCAGAACGCGCAGTTTGGCAATCACCACCTAGGGGCGATTGCCGATAATTTCACGGGGAAACGCCGCCTTTGCGCATCTTGCAAGCCGCTCTTGTGGAAGGCAAAACGCCCGGGGAAGCCCCCGGGCGCTCAATGTGCTTTTTTGCGCAGGTCGCGGGGCCGGGGCTCAGCCGATTTCCTTCAGCCGGGCGAGGGCTTCCTTGACCTTGGATTCTTCCTCTTCGCGCTCGGCGAGATTGCCGCGGGCTTCCTCGATCACCTCTTCCGGCGCGCTTTCGATGAACTTCGGATTGTTGAGACGTCCGCGCAGCCCGCCCAGCTCCTTGGCCAGCTTGCCGAGGGTCTTTTCGAGCCGCGCCTTTTCCGCCTCAATGTCGATGAGGTCGGCCAGCGGCATGCCAAAGGCGGCACCTGGGGCGGAGATCGCCACGCAGCCCTTGGGCAGTGCCTCCACCTGGGCAAGGCTCTCGATGCGCGCCAGCCGCTTGATCAGCGTCTCGTTGGCCTCCCATGCGGCCTGACCTGCAGCGTCGATGCTGACCGCCAGAAGGTCGACATAGGCGCCGGCGGGCACATGCATCTGGGCCCGGGCGGAGCGGGTGTTCTCGATCAGCGAGATCACCCAGTTCATTTCCGCATCGGCCTCGGGACGGACCAGATCGGCGGCGCTGTAGCTGGGCCAATCGGCGTGCACGAGCATCTTGGCGCGCGGGCCGGTCATGCCCCAGAGCTCTTCGGTGATGAAGGGCATGATCGGGTGCAGCAGGATCAGACACTGATCCATCACCCAGCGCATGGTCTCGCGGGTTTCGGCCTGGGCTGCAGCATCCTCGCCTTGCAAGAGGGGTTTGGAGAGTTCCACATACCAATCGCAGACCTTGCCCCAGACAAAGCCATAGAGCGCCTGCGCCGCGTCATTGAAGCGGAAAGCCTCCATCGCCTCGTCCACCGCCTCGCGCACGCGGGCGGTCTCGCCCAGGATCCAGGCGTTGACGGCGGCCTTGGGGGCCAGTTGGTCCACGCCAAGCTGCGGCACGGTCTCTGCAAAGACCTCGTTCATCTCGGCAAAGCGCACGGCGTTCCAGAGCTTGGTGCCAAAGTTGCGATAGCCCGCGATCCGCTGCATATCGAGCTTCAGCACGCCGCCGAGCGAGGCCATGGCCGCATTGGTAAAGCGCAGCGCGTCAGCGCCGTATTCGTCAATGATCTCCAAGGGGTCAATGACGTTGCCGGTGGATTTCGACATCTTCTTGCCCTTGGCGTCGCGCACGAGGCCATGCAGGTAGACGGTGTCAAACGGGATCCGATCGACCACGGCAAGCTGCATCATCATCATCCGGGCCACCCAGAAGAACAGGATGTCCTGACCGGTCACCAGCGTCGAGGTCGGGAAGTATTTCGAGGTCTCCTCGGACCACTCCGGCCAGCCCAGCGTGCCAATCGGCCAGAGGCCGGAGGAGAACCAGGTGTCCAGAACGTCGGGGTCGCGGAAGAGAGGCGCTTTGCCCTCTAGGGCGAGTTTTTTGGCCTCTTCTATGTCGGCTGCAAACACCACTTCTTCTGACCAATGGCTGTAATGCTCTTGCGCTTGAGCAAGGACGTCAGCTTCAGACGCTCCGCAGAACACTGCGAAATCGCCTTTGTGATGCTTCTTCATAGACGCCTTAGCCGCCTCGGGGTCTTTTACAAAGCTATTGCACAAGTGTTTGGCACCATACCAAACCGGGATCTGGTGACCCCACCAGAGCTGGCGCGAGATGCACCAGGGCTCGATATTCTCCAGCCAGTGGAAATAGGTCTTTTCGCCCGACTCCGGCATGATTTTCACATCGCCATTGCGTACGGCGTCCAGCGCCGGGCCGACGATCTTGGAGGTCTCGACGAACCATTGGTCGGTCAGCATCGGCTCGATCACCACCTTGGAGCGGTCGCCAAAGGGCTGCATGATCGGCTTATTCTCGACGTAAGGCACGGTCTGCGTGACTTCCGTCTCGGTGCCGTCCTCATCCTTCACCACAGCGGTGACGGTCTGCATGACCGCGAGGCCCTCGTCGGTGATTTCCTGCACCACGAGTTTGCGCGCCTCAAACCGATCGAGCCCCCGCAGGTGATCGGGCACGAGGTTGATCGCATCCACCTCATTCTCGGTGAAGGTGGCCCCCCCCGACAAATAGGCCTGTGCATGGGCCTGCGCCTTGGCGGCTTCCTCGGCATAGGGCGCACCGTCGGCGCGCATCGCGCCCTTCATGTCCATCAGGCGGTACATCGGGATGCCGCCGCGCTTGGCGACCTGATAGTCGTTGAAGTCATGCGCGCCGGTGATCTTCACCGCGCCGGAGCCGAAATCCTTGTCCGGGTATTCATCGGTGATGATCGGGATCAGGCGGCGGTGTTCCTTGGGGCCAACCGGGATTTCCACCAGCTTGCCAACGATGGGCGCATACCGCTCGTCCGAGGGGTGCACCGCAACCGCGCCGTCGCCCAGCATGGTCTCGGGCCGGGTGGTGGCGATGGAGATGTAGTCGCGCTCTTCCGACAGGGTGATGTTCCCGTCCTCGTCCTTCTCGACATAGGTATAGGTCTCGCCGCCCGCGAGCGGGTATTTGAAGTGCCACATATGGCCCGCGACCTCGATATTCTCCACCTCGAGGTCGGAGATCGCGGTCTCGAAATGCGGGTCCCAGTTCACCAGCCGCTTGCCGCGGTAGATGAGGCCCTTGTTGTACATATCGACAAAGACCTTGATCACCGCATCATGGAAGTTCGGCGAGTTCTCATGGCCGGTGCGGGTGTCACCCTGCGCGCCCGCCATGGTAAAGGCGGTGCGGGTATAGTCGCAGGAGGCGCCAAGGCGTTTGAGCTGGTTGATGATGGTGCCGCCGGATTGCTCCTTCCATTCCCAGACCTTCTCGAGGAACTTCTCGCGGCCCAGCTCGCGGCGCGAGGGCTGCTGGCTCTCGGCGAGGCGGCGCTCCACCACCATCTGGGTGGCAATGCCGGCGTGGTCGGTGCCCGGCTGCCAGAGGGTGTCAAAGCCCTGCATCCGCTTCCAGCGGATCAGGATGTCCTGCAACGTGTTGTTGAAGGCATGGCCCATGTGCAGAACGCCGGTGACATTCGGCGGCGGGATCATGATGCTATAGGTGGAGGCGCCGGGGCGCGCATTGGCGCCAGCGGTGAAGCAGCCCGCCTTTTCCCAGGCGTCAAACAGGCGACTCTCCGCCTCGGCTGCGTTGAAGGTCTTTTCCAGTGCCATGATGGTGCCCCGTCCGTCGTCTTTGTGCGTCGAAATCTAGATGTGCAGGCCCTGAGGCCGCGTCAGCGTCGCTCATAGCGCGTGAGGCGGCAAAGGGAAAGTCTCGAACGCGGCGGGGGGCCTGCTGGTTTTTGCATCCGGACCCTGACAGGGGAGCGGTGATAACCGGTTATTAAGTCTTATTTGAAATAAAGGTCATCGAAGGTCGCAGCCCACCCCACCCAAACACCCCCCACTGCGGCCGGACCCCTATTGAAGGCCCGGGTTTTCGCCACCGGTCTGGTTTGACGCTCTTGCAGCGAACCGGATCGGTGGCACGAAGCCCGGGTCTTCTGTTTTGCAGCGATGGTTTGGACGGGCGCGCCGTGCGGGCGCTGAGGCCGCCAGGTGCAGCCTGCGGCGACCGCGAGGGGCGGCCTTCTGGTCCGGCGTTTCGACCTGCGATGATCGACCCTGCCGCAAGACCCGAAGCTCACGGCAAGGTACTGCCTTGGCGTCTTGCGTGCGGCGGCCGCGCCGCAGGCGCGGCCGCCGCCCCCCGGCGATGCGCGCAGCGCAGCGCAATCCCTCAATCGCCGTTGCGTGCAGCGCAGCGCAACCTCTCGATTGGCGATGCGCGCCACCTATTGTCTCGACACGAGATCGGCGTGCTCTGACCCCTTTGCAAGTCTTCTGCCGTGGATCGGGGCTGAGGTCGGCGGGACTGCCTCTCCCTTGCGCACCAGCCTGGCCCTGGGCGGCGGCGGGCGACCGGGGCAGCGGGAGTGCCGAAATTTCCTTTACCTGTTCAGGACTTTCACTGGACAATGCCTCCCCGCGCATTAGGCTCCGCCGCAACAGCAAGGCAGATGAGGGAAGACAGTCATGACCCAGCGGGTGGAGAAATTCGGCAAGAGCCAACCGATGGCACGGGTGGAGGACCAGCGGTTCCTGACCGGTCAAGGCCGCTACATCGAGGACACCCTGCCCAAGGGCGCCCTGCGCGCCTATGTGTTCCGCAGCCCTGTGGCCCATGCGGAGATTACCACCCTCAACGTCGACGATGCGCGGGACGCGGAGGGGGTGCATCTGGTGCTGACCCAGCAGGATCTGCTGGATGCCGGCGTGGAGGCGCGGCTGGACGGGGCCTTGGTCAAGAACATCGACGGCACCCCGGGGGCGGCGCCGGAGCGGCCGGTGATGGCGTTGACCCGGCTGCGCTATGTGGGCGAGCCGGTGGCGGTGGTCATCGCCGAGACGCTGGATCAGGCCCGCGATGCCGCCGAGCTGATCGCGCTCGACTACGAGGATCTCGACGTCAAACTCGATCTGACAGTTGGTGGTCCTGAAATCCATCCCGAGGCGCCGGACAACCGCGCCTTCCATTGGGGGCTGGGTGACCGGGAGGCGACCGAGGCCGCCTTTGCCGCCGCCGCCCATGCCGTCAGCCTGCAGGTGGCCGACAACCGCATCATCGTCAACGCGATGGAGCCGCGCGGCTGCCATGCGGAGTGGCTGGACGGGCGGCTGAGATTCACCTTTGGCGGCCAGGGCGTCTGGGGCATGAAGGACCAGTTGGCAAAAAAGCTCGGCCTTGATCCTGAGGCCGTGCATGTGATCACCCCCGATGTGGGCGGTGGATTTGGCATGAAGGCGGGGCCCTACCCGGAGTATTTCGCGGTGGCCCATGCCTGCCGCACCCTGGGGCGTCCGGTCAGTTGGGTGGCGGATCGCAGCGAGTCGATGCTGAGCGACAACGGCGGGCGCGACCTCACCTCGCTGGCGGAACTGGCCTTTGACAGCGATCTGAAGATCACCGCCTATCGGGTGCAGACACAGTGCAACCTTGGCGCCTACAACTCCACCTTCGGTCAGCCGATCCAGACCACGCTGTTCTCCCGTGTGCTGGCCGGGGTCTATGACATCAAGACCGCCTGGATCGAGGTGGAGGGCATCTATACCAATACGACGCAAGTGGACGCCTATCGCGGGGCGGGTCGACCCGAGGCGATCTATGTGCTGGAGCGGGTGATGGACCGTGCCGCTCGCGCGCTCGGGGTGGACCCGCTGGAGTTGCGGCGGCGGAACTTTATCGCGCCGCTTCAGTTTCCCTACAAGACCGTCAGTGATGAAACCTATGACGTGGGGGACTTCAATCTCGTGCTCGACCGCCTTGTAAAGGAAGCAGATCTGGCCGGGTTTGCCGGACGCCGCGCGGCGGATGAGGCCGAAGGGCGTTATCGGGGCGCCGGGCTCTGTTACTATATCGAAAGCATTTTGGGCGATCCTTCCGAGTCCGCGGATGTCGAATTTCGGGAGGACGGCGGCGTGACCATCTATGTCGGCACTCAGAGCAACGGGCAGGGGCATGAAACTGTCTATGCCAAGTTCCTCGCCGACCAGACGGGGATCCCCGTGACCGCAATCGAGGTGGTGCAGGGCGACAGTGACCGTATCGCCAAGGGCGGCGGCACCGGTGGGTCGCGCTCGGTCACCACCCAGGCCAATGCGACTTTGGCGACCGTGGACAAGATGGTCGCCGCCTTCACGCCCTTCCTCTCCGAGGAAATGGGGGTCGCCGAAGAGGCGGTGGATTTTGACGGCGAGACCTTCCGCGCACCGGGATCGAACCTGACGCCGACCGTTCTGGAGGCCGCCGATCTGGCGCGCGCGCGCGGACGGCTCGACCTCTTGCGCCACAAGGCCGAGGCGCGGCTGCCGGGACGGTCCTTCCCCAACGGGGCCCATCTGGCGGAAGTGGTGATCGACCCCGAAACCGGCCAGTCGCGGGTGGAGCGCTACACGGTGGTTGACGATTTTGGAAACCTTATCAATCCGATGCTGGCCGAAGGTCAGGTCCATGGCGGGGTCGCACAGGGGCTGGGCCAGGCGATGCTGGAACATGTGGTCTATGACGCTGATGGCCAATTGCTCACGGCATCGTTCATGGACTACGCCATGCCCCGGGCGGAGGATATGCCTTGGGTTGCATTCACCTCGGAGCCGGTGCCTTCGACCCGGAACCCGATGGGCATGAAAGGCTGCGGCGAGGCGGGCACCGTCGGCGCGCTGGCGGCGGTTGCCAATGCGGTGCAGGATGCGCTCTGGGACCGGGGCATCCGGCAGGTGGACATGCCGTTCACGCCGGTCAAACTATGGGAGTTGTTGCGGGATGTTCCTCAAGCGGCTGAGTAAGGGTGTTCTGGGATGGCTGGGCAAGGCGCGTCCGGTCTCGGTGCATTCCGCCGAGACCGCGACCCGCGGGCCGCAGTGTCATGTGATCATTCTCGATGGCACCATGTCGACGCTGGAACCGGGGATGGAAACCCATGCCGGCACCACCTACCGGCTGCTGAAGGAAATGGGCCCCCGGATTTCGGTCTACTATGAGGCCGGGGTGCAATGGACCGCCTGGAACAAGACCGCCGATGTGATGATCGGACGGGGCATCAACCGCAAGATCCGCCGCGCCTATGGCTTCCTGTGCTCGCGCTACCGGCCCGGCGACAAGATCTATCTGCTGGGCTATTCCCGCGGCGCCTATGCGGTGCGCTCGCTGGCGGGGGTGATCGGCTCGGTCGGCCTCTTGAAACAGCAGCATGCCACCGTGCGCCATATCCGCACCGCCTATCGCCACTACCAGCTTGGCGGCAGCCCGGAGGCCCGCGCCGCCTTCAGCCGGGTGCATTGCCACCCGGAGGTAAAGGTGGAGATGGTCGGCGTCTGGGACACCGTAAAGGCGCTGGGCGTGCGATTGCCGATCCTGTGGCGCTGGCTCGACGTGCGCCATGCTTTCCACGACCACAAGCTCGGTCCGCATGTGAAGGCGGGGTTTCAGGCCTTGGCGCTGGACGAGACCCGCGATGTCTATGCGCCCGTGCTCTGGGACAGTGCGCCGGGGTTTGAAGGTCAGGTGGAACAGGTCTGGTTCCGCGGCTCGCATGGTGATGTCGGCGGTCAGCTTGGCGGGCACGAGGAGGCACGGCCGCTGGCCAATATCTCCTTGGTCTGGATGCTGGAGCGGGCGGAGATGTCCGGTCTGCCGCTGCCGCGCGATTGGCGGATGCGCTTCCCGGTGGATCCCGATGCGCCCTCGGTCGGCACCTGGACGGGCTGGGGCAAGCTGTTCCTGCTGCGCAGCCGCCGCAAGGTCGGCCTTGACCGCAGCGAGAAGATCCATCCCAGTGTTCATCAGGCCAAGCCCAGGGCGCGGTCCGGCAGCTGGTTGAGCCTGTTCCTGCGCCGCACACCCCATTGATCCGGTCTGGCTGGCGTGGCAAGGGTGAGTGCCGGGTGGAGCGATTGAGCGCCTGAGACGCTGCTTTGTGCCCGGGGCAGGTCAGCCGGAGCCGATGAAGATCCCCGCCGCCAGCACCAGCGCACCGCCAATCACCACTTGCAAAACCGCGCGCAGGAACGGGGTGGACATGTAGCGCTTCTGGATCCAGGCAATGGCCCAGAGCTCGATGAAGACCACGATGAAGGCGATGGTGGTGGCGGTCCAGAAATGCGGGATCAGATAGGGCAGCGCATGTCCAAGGCCGCCGATGGCGGTCATGATGCCGGAGGCAAAGCCGCGTTTGGCCGGTGCGCCGCGCCCCGAGATGGCGCCATCGTCCGAAGCGGCCTCGGTGAACCCCATGGAGATTCCGGCCCCGACCGAGGCGGCAAGCCCCACGAGGAAGGTTGTCCAGGGATCATGGGTGGCAAAGGCGGTGGCAAAGATCGGCGCCAGGGTGGAGACCGAGCCATCCATCAGACCCGCAAGCCCCGGCTGCACCCAGGTCAGCACGAATTGGCGATGGGCGGTCTGCGATTCCTCATCCCGTGCCTGATCGGTCAGATGGGCGTCTTGCAGCGACAGGGCGTCGCGCCCATGCTGGGCCTCGGCAGCGGCCAGTTCCGACAGGAGCGCGCGGGTATCCGCATCGGTCGACCGTCGGGCGGCGGCTTCGTAAAAACGCTGCGCGTCACGCTCCATCGATTCCGCCTGGGCGCGAATTTCCTCCAGCGAGAGCGTGTCCATCAACCAGACCGGTCGGCGGGAATAGAAATCCGCCACATGCTCGCGGCGGATCAGCGGGATCGTGTCGCCGAAGCGTTTCTTGTGCAGGGCGATCAGCCGCTGTTCGTGCTCGAATTCTTCCTGCGCCATGCCGTCGAAGACCCTGGCACTGGCCGGATAATCCGCTCGCAGTCGCGCCGCATAGCCGCGGTAGATGCGCCCGTCATCCTCTTCGGCGGCGATGGCGAGGGCGAGCACTTCCTGGTCGCTCAGTTGCGAAAAACGCCGTTTGCCGGTGAGGAATGCAGCCATGACGACACCTATTAGAATGATTCTAAGTTGTGAGGGGCACCCTAACCCCCGGGAGGAAAAAGGCAAGCCGTCGCAGAAGGCGCCGCAAGGCTCAGTCCGGACATCGATTGCCTGGCAAATGAGGTCAGCAGGAGTTCATAACCACGCTTCAAAGCGATGGCGCTGCTGCACCCAAGGCAAAATAAACTTAAGCTTAGGACAGGTCGTCTACAACCGGAGGCAGTACAGCACAGGAGGTCAGAATGACCCTATCTCACGTTCAGGACGTTTCGTTTCTCTCTGGCCCTTCGCGCCTTGGGAGCATGGCGGCCAAACCCGCTTTCGGCAGTAATTTCTCGGCGGTTTTCGACCAGATGAGCCCTTCTGCCGCTGCAGGCGCTGCGGATCTGACGATCGCCGCCTTCCGCGCCCAGTTGACCGGAAATCTGGAGCAGGATTCCAAGCTGCTTGGCGACCGCTTGCCGAAGGTGCAAACCGTGCAGGAACTGGAGGAGGTGATCGACACCTTCCTGGAACCGGGGCGGCAATCTGCCAAAGATGCCCTGTCCCACCTCATCGACTCCCGACGGATCTCCATTCACCCCATGCAGGAGGAACTGGACCGGCTGACGGCCGCCTACTCCGAGCTCAAGTCGTCGCTGAACAGTTTTGCCAATGACACCGTGCGCAACGCCGCCTCCGACATGATCGAGGATCTCGAAGCGCAGATCGAAGCGTTGCGGCAACGGATCTCCGAGGACCTCCAGCTGAAAGCCCAGCAGGAAGCCGAGCAGCGCAGCATGAGCTGAGTGCGGGAGCGCCCTGTCGCGCGGGTCGGGGGAGGTGCTCCCTGACCGGATGCCGCCCGGCCTCGGCCTTGGGCGGCGTCGCGGCTCTGATCCACCCGGCTCCGAGGCGGGGCAAGGCGGTCTGCGGATCTCTCAGCCGGCGGTGAGCTGCATCACGATGCAGGTGGTGGAGCCGGTGGCATAGAGCCGACCGTCCGCCACGCCGCGGATCTCGCCATGGGCAATGCCGGTGGAGCGACCCACGTGGTCGATCTCGCCCCAGCAGTCCACGGTCGTGCCCAGGGGGATCGGGCGCAGGATGTTGATCTTGTATTCGAGCGTTGTGTAGACCGAGCCCCTGGGTACCCGGGTCATCACCGCGCAGGCCATGGCACTGTCCAGCAGCGTGCCATACCAGCCGCCATGCACCGTGCCCATCGGATTGGTCACGTTGAATTCCGGCGTGCCGCGAAACACCACGCGCCCCTCTTCGACGCTGTGCAGATGATAGCCCATGGTGGCGCCGATGGGCGGGCCGGGGAGGCGGCCATCTAGGATGGCCTGCATGAAGTCGAGGCCGGAGATCGTCGCGATCTCCGCCATCGGCATCAGGTCGTTGGGAGATGTGGCAACCGCCATGGCGTCCTCCTGTCAGCGTCTTGCTGGACGCTAGGAGGACGCCGGGCGATCAACAAGGATTACGCCACGTTCTCGAGGCGGACCTTCGATTTCACCCCGATGGCATGGCAGACATCGCGGGTCAGCTCCGGGCGGTTCAGAGTGTAGAAGTGCAGTTTCCGCACGCCCCCGTCGAGCAGGTCCGCGCAAAGCTCGGTGCAGAGCGCGGTGGACAGAAGATCGCAGCGATCATCGCGCTCGGCCTTCTCGAAGGCCTCGTCGAGCCAGGTCGGGATGGTGGTGCCGCAGGTTTCGGCAAAGCGGCGCACGCCCTTCCAGTTCTCGATCGGCAGGATGCCGGGGATGATCCGATCGGTGTCGATCCCGGCCTTGGCGCAGGCGTCGCGGAACCGGAAGAAGCTTTCGGATTCAAAGAAGAACTGGGTCAGGGCCTCATCGGCACCGGCGTCGAGCTTGCGCTTCAGCCAGTCGACATTGGCCTGCTGGCTGGCCGCCTCGGGGTGGCTTTCGGGATAGGCGCCGACGCGCAGGGTGAAGGTGCCCTTGGCGGCCAGCGCCTCGATCAGCTCGACCGAGGAGTTGAACCCCTCGGGGGTCGGCTGGAAGCGGCCCTGCTCCTTGGGCGGATCGCCGCGCAGGGCGACGATATCGGTGATCCCGGCCTCGGCATATTGATCGGCAATCGCCAGCGTCTCTGCGCGGGTGGCGGAGACGCAGGTCAGATGCGCGGCCACGCGCAGGCCGGAATTCCGGTGCAGCGTCGTTACCGCGTCACGGGTCAGCTCGCGGGTGGTGCCACCGGCGCCATAGGTCACGGATACGAAGCGCGGGGCCAGCGGGGCCAGGGATTGTACCGTGTCCCAGAGGCGGAAGGAGGCCTCGAGGTTTTTCGGCGGGAAGAACTCAAAGGAAATCTCGGGCGTGGTCACTGTCTTTTCTCCTCAGGAGCCGGGGCAGGCGCTCTGGCCGCTGGCGCAATGTCGTGATTTGCAGCGAAAGCGTCGCTGGCTGTTTGACCCCTTGTGTCATGAGAGCTATCAGTGAGGCAAATTCATAATTCTCAAGAACAACATGAGGCGAACTGCAGGATGCACATCGAATTTCGTCACCTTCGCACCATCAAGGCGATCCACGAGGCCGGCGGTCTGGCTCGTGCAGCCGATCAGCTCAATATCACCCAGAGCGCTTTGTCCCATCAGATCAAGGGCCTGGAGGAGCAGGCCGGGGTCGAGCTCTTCGTGCGCAAGTCCAAGCCGATGAAACTCTCCGCGGCAGGGATGCGCCTGCTGCGACTGGCGGAACAGATTCTGCCGCAGGTGGAGGCGGCGCAGGCGGAGTTTGCCGCCCTGCGCGATGGCGAGGCGGGGCGGCTGCATATCGCGATTGAGTGCCATGCCTGCTTTGAATGGCTGTTTCCGGTGCTTGAAGGGTTTCGCAAGGCCTGGGGCGACGTGGATGTGGACATCCGCCCGGGGCTCGCCTTTGAGGCCATGCCGGCCCTGATGCGCGAGGAGGTCGATCTGGTGGTCTCCTCCGATCCCGAGGAGATGGCGGGGGTGACCTTCATCGAACTGTTCGATTACGCGCCGGTCTTTGTGGCCTCGAGCCATCACCCGCTGGCGTCCAGGGCCTATGTGGAGGCGGAGGATTTCGTCGGCCAGACCCTCATCACCTATCCGGTGGAGCGCACGCGCCTTGACGTGTTCAGCCAATTGCTGATCCCGGCGGGGGTGGAACCCGCCAGCGTGCGCAAGGTGGAGCTGACGGCGGTCATCCTGCTGCTGGTCGCCTCCAACCGCGGGGTGGCGGTGCTGCCCGATTGGGTGGTGCGGGAGGTGAAATATTCCTCGGATTACGTGACCCGGCCCCTGACGGCGGCGGGGATCACCCGGCGGCTCTACGCGGCGATCCGCACCGAGGATGAGGCCAAGCCCTATATGCAGGAGTTGATCCGCCTTGCCCGGGTGGAGGCCCGCAAGCTGCAGCAGCAATAATGGGGTAGCAAAGGCGGGCCGGGCCGCAAGGCCCTACCCGCGCCGGTCCGATCCGCCAGGATCGGAACCCTCTGGCACCCCGGATCCCGCAGGGATCAGGGGTGTCGTTTCTGCCCGATCCCTGCGGAATCGGACCGTTTGGCAGGGTGATTGACAGGCCGCGTCAGGCGATCTTGACCACCTGCTTGCCGGTATTGCCGCCCTTCAGCATGGCCATGAAGGCGGCTGGCGCGGTTTCCAGCCCCTCGGCCACATCCTCCAGATAACGGATCTGGCCGGAGGCGACCCTCGGACCCAGCTCCTTCAGGAAGGTGCCATAGCGATCATAGTGGTTGGAAATGATGAAACCGGTGACGCAGAGATGTTTGACCAGCACCCGCCGCCAGAGCGCCGGGGCGCTGAGCCCGCTCTCTGCCGCGCCGTCATACCAGGCGATCATGCCGCAGACCGGAATGCGGCCAAAGCGGTTCATCAGCGGCAGCACCGCCTCCAGCACCCGCCCGCCAACATTCTCGAAATAGATGTCGATCCCCTCTGGGCAGGCCTCGGCCAGCGCTCCGCGCAGCGCCTGCGCGCTGGCATAGGCGCGATGATCGAGACAGGCGTCAAAGCCGAAGGTCTCCACCGCCAGCGCGCATTTGTCCGCCCCGCCCGCCAGACCCACCACCCGCAGCCCCGCCGCCTTGGCCAATTGCCCCACCATCGCGCCGACCGGACCGGTGGCGGCCGCGACCACCAGGGTCTCGCCGGCCTTGGGGCGGCCATAAGCGGTCAGCCCATGCCAGCCGGTGAAGCCGGGCATACCCAGCGCGCCAAGCGCCAGCGACAGCGGAGCAAGCCCCGCATCCAGTTTCTGCAGCTCTTCGCCCGGCAGGCAGCCATGGCTGGCCCAGCCGAACATGCCGAGCACCTTGTCGCCGGGAGCAAAGCCCGCGTGGTTCGACAGCAGGACCTCGCCCACCGCGCCGCCCTGCATCGGCGCCCCGACCGCGATCGGCTCGGCATAGCTTTCGCCTGCATCCATCCGGCCGCGCATATAGGGATCCAGCGACATGAACTCTGCCTTCACCAGCACCTCGCCGGGGCCGGGTTGGGGCAGGGGGACCTCCTCAAGGCGGAAGTTCTCGGCACGGGGTGCCCCCTCGGGGCGGCTGGCCAGAAGGATGCGGCGCAGGGTCTCTGTCATCGTCTCTTGCTCCATGTGGGGCCGGGCGGCGGCGGCCCGGCCCGGATCTCCTATGCGACTGAACCAAGCAGTTCAGCCCCGCTTGCGCAAGCCCCGTCGCCAGCCGGGGCGATTTACCATATGATAAGGCCTGCCGGTTTCGCCCTTGGCAAGCGCGGCCAGCCCGTGTATGGGCACCCTTTGACCGACATCTCCCCCCGCAAGGACAGCTCGTACAATGATTGGTAGCGCAAATCTCAATGTGATGATCAAGGCAGCCCGCAAGGCCGGCCGTTCCCTCGTGAAGGATTTCCGCGAAGTGGAGAACCTGCAGGTCTCCACCAAGGGCGCCGGCGATTTTGTCAGCCGCGCCGACATTGCCTCCGAACAGATCCTGAAGGACGAGCTGATGGGCGCGCGCCCGACCTACGGCTGGCTGGCCGAGGAGGGGGGCGAGATCGCGGGCGAGGATCCGACACGGCGCTGGATTGTCGATCCGCTCGACGGCACCACCAACTTCCTGCACGGTCTGCCGCATTGGGCGATCTCCATCGCGCTGGAGCACAAGGGCCAGATCGTCGCCGGGGTGATCTATGACGCGGCCAAGGACGAGATGTTCTTTGCCGAAAAGGGCGCCGGGGCCTGGATGAATGAGACCCGCATGCGGGTGTCCGCCCGCCACCGGCTGATCGAGTCGATCTTTGCCACGGGCGTCCCCTTTGCCGGTCGTGTCGACCTGCCGGAGACCCTGCAGGATCTGGCGCGCCTGATGCCCGCCTGTGCCGGTGTCCGCCGCTGGGGCTCTGCTGCGCTCGACATGGCCTATGTGGCCGCGGGCCGCTACGAGGGGTTCTGGGAACGTCGGCTCAATGCCTGGGATCTCGCCGCGGGCATCATCATCGTGAAAGAAGCCGGCGGTCTCTGCCAGGCGCTGGCACCCGAGGAGTCCATCGTCGAGAGTGGCGATGTCATCTGTGGCAACGAGCAGATCTTCGAGACTTTCGCCAAGGTGATCCGCGGCTGAGGCCGGAGCCGGGACGCTGCCGGGCGTCGGTGCCGCGGCAGATCGGAACCAAACTCAAGGCACACCCCGCGCGCTTGCCGCTGCGGGGTGTTTGCTTGACCGGCGCCCCGTCCGACATCGCAGGGCCGCCGCTGTCGACCCTTCAGACCTCGACAAAATCGTAATGCTTGATCGAGCGGAACTGCACCAGCCCTTCCTCGCTCGGATCGATGTGGGGGCTGTCGTAATCCTCGCCGACAAAGGCCTTGAGCGCCTCGAGGTTCTCCCAGACCATCACCAGGCTGAAATCGCGCGGGCTGTCGCTGCGGGCGGTGCCGGGAATGACCGAGATCACCCCTTTGGTGGCGCGCATCATCGGGATGGCGGTGCGGTGAAAGAACTCGGCAAATTCGGCTTCCTTGCCGGGGTGGGTGATGACCTGAAAGATACGCATGATCATGGCGGGGACTCCCTTATGGGTGAGGGTTTCCCGGCGTATGGCTGCCTCGGTGCCGTTCAGGCTTGGGGCAGGATAGCACAGTCCAGGGCCGCGGTCGCGTCTTCTGCTGCCCGCGCCTAGGGGATGCGGTCGGAGGGGTGGTTGACCCCGTCGCTCCAGCCGATCTCGCCATAGGTGTCTCTATGGGTGCGCGGGTTGCCTCCCTCGATGCAGCCGAGGTTGACGCCGCATTGGCTGGGGTCGGAGCGGCGGCGGTGATAGACGTAGATGCCGCAGGTCTTGCAGAAGTAATGTTGCGCCACATGGCTGCCCCAGGTGTAGAGGCTGAGGTTGTCGCCGCCGCGCAGCACCTCGAGGGTGGCCGCGATCGCGGTCACCGCCGGGGCGCCCCGGCGCAGGCAGAAGGAACAGTCGCAGCGTCGGGCGGAGGCGAGGCCTTCGGGAAATTCGGCCCGGATCTCCACGGCGCCGCAATGGCAGCTGGCATGTCTGGTTTCCATTCGCGAGTCTCCTCCGGAGGGGCGGATCATTTGCCCCAGGGGCCGGGGCGGGACGGCGGCGAGGCCCGGCGCGGGATGCGCGGGATCCGGCTGGCTCTGTATCGGGTTTCGGGATGCGGCGGTTGGCCATGGGTCCGCTGCCAGTAGCGCGGGCCGCCGCGCCGGAGCCAGAGCGGCACCGTCAGCAACAGGCCGAGGACAAAGCCGCCCGCATGGGCCCAATAGGCGACGCCGCCGCTGTTGGGGTCGGCGTTGACACCGCCGAGGAATTGCAACCCAAGCCAGATCCCCAGCATCAGGAAAGCCGGGATCGGGATGATGCGGAAGAAGACGATGAAGATCACCAGCACATCGACCCTGGCCTTGGGAAAGAGCAGCAGATAGCCGCCCATCACCCCGGCAATCGCGCCGGACGCCCCGACCAGGGGCACCGGCGAGTTCGGCGCGGAGATCACATGGGCCAGCGTCGCCCCCACGCCGGAGACCAGGTAGAAGGCCAGGAAGGTGAACGGCCCCATCTCGTCTTCGAGGTTGTCGCCAAAGATCCAGAGGAACAGCATATTGCCCGCAAGATGCATGAAGCCGCCATGGATGAACATGGAGGTCAGTAGCGTCAGGGGCGCGTTTCCGGCCATGATCTCGCGCGGGGTGGCGGCAAAGGCGGCGTAGAACAAGGCAAGGCTGCGGTCGCTGGTAAAGCTGGTGGAATACCACAGATAGCCGAGGATGTTCACTGCCATCAGCAAGTAGACCACATAGGGTGTACGCCCCGAGGGGTTATGATCGCGCAGAGGGAACATGGCTCGAAAGCTGGGCTGTTCCTCTCTCGAGGTCAAGAGCTTAGGCGGTGTCGGAGCTTGCCGGAGCGGTAGGAGGCAGCAGCGGCGGAGTGCGCTCCGGCCCTCCCGGGCTGCGGCAAAGTCACCGTCTTATGGGGTGGGCCGGGCGCGCGCCGTGCCGCAGGCACGGCGCGCGCCCCACCGCGATTTGCTTAGCAAAGCGCAACCTCTCCTGCCGGACTCTGCACCGGTCTCTGGCGATCCGCGACTGCGCGGCGATGCGCCGGACATGAACAAGGCCACGTCCGCAGACGTGGCCTTGTGAGGCACCGGGGGATGCGACATGTAATGGCCGGGGCGATCAGCCTCAGCCCGCGCCGCCGAGCAGGGCGGCATTGCCGCCCGCAGCCGTGGTGTCGACGCAGACGTGGCGCTCTGCCAGCACCCGGGCGCGGTCGGGGCGGCCGGGGATCAGCGGCAGGATCGGTCCGTCGCGTTTTGCCAGAACCTGCTCGATCTCGCGCCCGGTGGCAGCGTCGCCCCACCAGAGCACACCGGAGATCCCGCCGATATGCTGCAGCCGGTGCAGGTCCATGGCGCCATGCGCCTGGATCGCGGTGCCGCCGAGGGCAAAGACCGCCTTGGCCTGTTCCGCCGCCGTGGCTGCCCCGGGACCCATGCAGAGGAGCGGCGGGCGGGCAGAGGTGGTCAGCCGGTTCGACTCACCGGTCGGGCCGGGCAGGGAGGTGGTCTCGGGCTTTGCTGCGGTGCCGCTGGCGGCGGGCAGGTCCCGGATCTCCGCGCTCCAGTCCTCGCGGCTCTGCTGCCGGTCGGGCGCGCAGAAGCGGGCGAGGTAGTTCGGGCCGCCTGCCTTGGGGCCGGTGCCGGACAGACCCTCACCGCCAAAGGGTTGGCTGCCCACGATCGCCCCGATCTGGTTGCGGTTCACATAGATATTGCCCGCGTGGATGCGGTCGCAGACATGCTGCACCCGGTCGTCGATCCGCGTGTGCAACCCGAAGGTCAGGCCATATCCCGTTGCGTTGATCGCGTCGATGACCTGATCCAGCTCGCTCGACTTGAAGGTCGCCACATGCAGCACCGGGCCGAAGATCTCTTCCTTCATCTCGGCGATGCCCTTCACCGAGATCATGGTCGGCGCCACAAAGGTGCCCCCTTGCGGGGTCTGCATCTCCTTCAGCACCCGGCCCTCAGCACGGGCAACGTCAATATGGGCGAGGATCTTGGCGCGCGCGCCCTCGTCGATCACCGGGCCGCTGTCGGTGGCCAGATGCCAGGGATTGCCCAGATCGAGCACATCCATCGCGCCCTTGAGCATGGTCAGCACGTCCTCGGCGATGTCTTCCTGCAGATAGAGGCAGCGCAGGGCGGAGCAGCGCTGGCCTGCGGACTGAAACGCACTTTCGATCACCGCCTGCACGGCCTGTTCGGGTAGTGCTGTCGAATCCACGATCATCGCGTTGAGACCGCCGGTCTCGGCAATCAGCGGCGTGCCGGGGGTGCAGGCCTCGGCCATGGCGGCGCGAATGCGCATTGCGGTGGCGGTAGAGCCCGTGAAGGCCACGCCATTGATCCGCGCATCGCCGGTGATGGCGGCGCCGACCTTGGAGCCACGACCGGGCAAGAGTTGCAGGGCGGCACGCGGCACGCCGGCCTCATGCAGCAGTTCCACCGCGCGGAAGGCGACGATGGGCGTCTGATCCGCCGGTTTGGCGAGCACCGCATTGCCACAGGCAAGCGCGGCCGCAACCTGACCGGTGAAGATTGCCAGCGGGAAGTTCCAGGGCGAGATGCAGGTGAAGATCCCCGCAGGCTCTGCCGCCGGAATGCGGGCGGCGTAGTAGCGCAGGAAGTCCACCGCCTCGCGCAGTTCGGCGACTGCATCGGGCAGCGTCTTGCCCGCCTCACGGGCGAGGATCGCGAACAGCTCGCCATAATGCGCCTCGTAAAGGTCTGCCGCCTTGTTCAGAATTTGGGCTCGGACTTCAGGCGCGGCTTCCCATGGGCTCGCCGAGGAGAGGGCCAGTTCGACGTCCTCAGCGCTCGCTTGCGCCACGGTGCCGATTACGCTGAGATCGGCGGGGTTGGTCACCGGCACAGGGGCTTCTGGCGTGGCTTTGCCGGCAATCAGCGGCACCACCGACCATGTGGCCGCGGCAAAGGGCGCGCGCGCCGCGTCCACCGCGTGAATCGTCGGCACATGCTTGAGGTTGAACCCTTTGGAGTTCACCCGCTCCGGCGCAAAGAGATCCGGCCCGGTGGGGATTGGCGAGGACAGATCGCTGACCGCTAGGAAGGGGTCGGCAGCGACCTCTTCGGGGCTCACGTCTTCATCGACGATCTGGTTCACAAAGGAGGAGTTGGCGCCGTTTTCCAGAAGACGCCGCACCAGATAGGCCAAGAGATCGCGATGCGCGCCCACCGGCGCATAGATGCGGCAGCGGGTGCGGTTCTGCTCCAGCACCATCTGGTGCAGGGTCTCGCCCATGCCATGCAGGCGCTGGAATTCAAACGGCTGGCCGTCCTGCGCCATATGCAGGATGGCGCTGACGGTATGGGCGTTGTGGGTGGCAAACTGCGGATAGATCCGATCGGTGCGCGCCAGCAGTTTGCGGGCGTTGGAGATGTAGGAGACATCGGTCAGGGATTTGTTGGTATAGACCGGGAAGCCCGCCATGCCCTCGACCTGCGCGCGTTTCACCTCGGTGTCCCAATAGGCACCCTTCACCAGGCGCACCATGAAACGGCGGTCGTGTTTCTCGGCCATCTCGTAGAGCGCGTCGATGGCAAGGCCGGTGCGCGGACCATAGGCCTGCACCACCACGCCAAACCCGTCCCAGCCCTTTAGTGCGGGGTCAGAGATCACCTCTTCGATCACTTCGAGCGACAGGGCGAGACGGTCGGCCTCTTCGGCATCCACATTGAGCCCCATGCGCGCGGCTTTCGCCAGAAGCGCCAGCGCTTTCAGGCGGGGCACCAGCTGCTCTTTGACCGAGATATCCTTGGCGATCTCATAACGCGGGTGCAGCGCCGAGAGTTTCACCGAAATGCCGGGGTTCTCGCGGATGTCACTGCTTGTGCAGGCCGCCGCAATGGCGGAAATCGCGCGGGAATAGGCGAGGTGATAGCGCGAGGCATCCGCCTCGGTGCGCGCCGCTTCGCCCAGCATGTCATAGGAGTAGGTATAGCCCTTGGCTTCCATATTGGAGGCGCGTTTCATGGCGCTTTCGATGGTTTCGCCCAGCACGAACTGGCGACCCATCTCCTTCATCGCGCGCGAGACTGCTGTGCGGATCACCGGCTCGCCCAGACGTTTCATCGCGCCGCGCAGGGCGCCAATCGGGCTCTTGTCCTCGTCCAGCACCTTCCCGGTCAGCATCAGGGCCCAGGTGGAGGCATTGACCAGCGAGGAGGTGGATTTGCCCAGGTGCTTGCCCCAATCGGAGGGCGCGATCTTGTCTTCGATCAGCGCGTCGATGGTATCCGCATCGGGCACCCGCAAGAGCGCCTCCGCAAGGCACATCAGCGCCACGCCTTCTTCGGTCGACAGGCCATATTCGGCGAGGAAGACCTCCATCAGCCCCGGCGCGGAATGACCGCGAATGTCGCGCACCAGATTGGCCGCCTTGGTGCAGATGGTCTTGCGATCCGTCTCAGACAGGGCGGCCTGGGCCACCAGCGCATCGCGCATATGGGTCTGATCAACGTAGGTGCCGGCGTCGATCCGGTCGCGCAGCGGAATGTCACGAGTCATTGGGTGTCTCCACACGTAAGAGAATTGACCCATCATATCGCGTCATCACTGGTCATTTGTCCTGATTGTGGCGATACTACAGGTCGATTACGTTTATTTGCGGAGGGTTTTCGATGCAGGCGCAGTTTCCCGGGCTGGACCGGTTCGATCAGGCGATTCTGCGGGAGTTGAGCCATAACGGCCGGATATCTGTTTCGGATCTCGCGCGCCTCATCGGCCTGTCGAAATCGCCCACCCAGGCCAGGCTCAAGCGGCTGGAAACCGAAGGCTATGTGCAGGGCTATCGCGCCTTGATCGACCCGATCCGTCTCGGGCTCGATCACGTCGCCTTTGTCGAGGTGAAGCTGACTGACACCCGCGAGGCGGCGCTGGCCGCGTTCAACGCCGCCGTGGTGATGGTGGCGGAGATCGAGGAGGTCCATATGCTGGCCTCGCATTTCGATTATCTCCTCAAGGTGCGCTGCCGGTCGATGTCGGACTTCCGCGCCATCTTGGGTGAAAAGATCTCCTCGCTGCCGCACGTCTCCTCCACCTCGACCTATATGTCGATGCAGGCGGTCAAGGACGATGCCGGCCTCGCCCCGATGTGATGTAAGGGGGCGGAAAGATGTAAGGAGGCAGAAAAAAGCGCCTGCGCGGCATTGTGACTTGTCGGCGCGGCAAACTGCGCCAACATCAAATCATGATCCAGCGCTTCGCCTCTCTTGTGACCTGTGGCTGCGTCCTTGCGGGCGCGGCTTCGGCTGACTGTCCGCCCGCCCCGGATCATTCCGCGGATATCTCCGCCTTGCTCGACAGGGTGCAGGCGGCCGAAAGCGAACGGGCCGCGCAACTGATCGGCAACCAGCTCTGGGCCCTATGGGCCGACGCGCCCGATGACGAAGCCCAGGCTTTGCTGGACCGTGGCATGACGCGGCGCTCGGCTTTTGATTTCCTTGGGGCACTTGCTGATTTCGACCGGCTGATCGCCTATTGCCCGGACTATGCCGAGGGCTACAACCAGCGCGCCTTTGTCCATTACCTGTTGCGCGATTTTGCATCGGCATTGGCGGATCTCGAACGCGCGCTGGCCCTGTCGCCCGATCATGTCGCCGCGATGAGCGGCCAGGCTCTGTCGCTTTATGGTCTGTCGCGTCTGGCAGAGGCGCGTGCGGTCCTCGAACAGGCCCTGAAGCTCAATCCATGGCTGCCGGAGCGCTCCCTGCTGGTCCCCGGTGGTCCGCTGGATGCGGCGGAGATCGAGCTCTGACCTGGGCTCTGTCCCAGGGTCGCGTCTTCAACCCATTGGATTTGTGATTGAACCCGCTTGCAGGCAGCGTTAGAGCAGGACCCAGGTCCAGCCGCGCGGGCGTGGTGGAATGGTAGACACAGGGGACTTAAAATCCCCAGGCTTATGCCGTGCCGGTTCGAGTCCGGCCGCCCGTACCAGATCCCGGCCCGGAGCGCGCCTTCGGCCGGTGCTGCTGGGACAGACACCAAGCGGAGCGACACAGGGCGGCCCGCAGGCAGCGCGGGGATCACGACCATCTCTCTCAGCAAGACCGAGTCCAAGCCCGAGCCGGAGCCCGTGCGGATGCAAGACCCGCAGATCGCGCCGTTCAAGACCCAGCTTCTGAAATGGGTGGGCACCAAGCAGCGCTTCGCCCATGAGATCGCGAGCCACCTGCCACCGGACTTCGGCACCTATTTCGAACCCTTCCTCGGCGGCGGGGGCGTGATGGCCACCCTGCAGCCGAAACGGGCGCTCGGCTCGGATATCTTCGCCCCCCTGGTGGAGATCTGGCAGACCCTGAGCACCGATCCCGGCCTGCTCGTCGCCTGGTACGCAGAGCGCCACGCCCAGTTCGAGGCCGGGGACCGGACCGCCGCCTATGAGGCGATCAAGGCCCGCTACAACCAGTCCCCGAATGGTGCCGATTTCCTCTTCCTTTGCCGGGCCTGCTATGGCGGCGTGGTGCGCTTTCGCCGCCGCGACGGCCATATGTCCACCCCCTGCGGCAGCCATCCGGTCATCAGCCCGGAGAAATTCGCCCGCCGGGTGGCGCTCTGGCAGGTGCGGATGGCGGGGGCGCGGTTTGCCTGCCTCGACTATCGGCACGCGATGGCACAGGCACGCGCGGGGGATGTGGTCTATTGCGACCCGCCCTATGCCCATTCCCAGAGCATCCTTTACGGTGCGCAATCCTTTCGTCTGGAGGAGCTCTTTGCTGCGATCACCGCATGCAAGGCGCGCGGAGTGCGGGTGGCGCTGTCAATCGACGGCACCAAGAAATCCGGCGACGTCTATTGCGACATTCCGATCCCGCCGGGGCTGTTTGAGCGCGAAATCTTCGTCAACATGGGGCAGTCCATGCTGAAGCGCTTCCAGATGAGCGGCCAGCGGATGCAGAGCGAGGCGGTCAGGGATCGGCTGCTGCTGACCTACTGAGCCCTTCATTCGGGGGCAAATTTCCCAGGGTATGGGGTGGCACCCCAATCCGAGGTCCAGGGACCCTGTCAGGCGGTCAGAAAGGCGCGCACTGCGGCCTCGAACTCGCGCGGTTTCTCCGCATGGAGCCAGTGACCGGCGCCGGGGATCCTGGCGAAGCGGGCCTTTGGGAACAACCTCTTGATGCGGTCGCGGTGCTCGGGCTGCACATAGTCCGACTGAGATCCGGTCAGGAACAGCACGGGCCCCGCGAACTGCGCCTCCACCTCGGGAAAGGCGAGGATATGGGGCATCTCGCGCTCCAGCGTGTCGAGGTTCAGCCGCCATTGTTGGGCCTCCACGTCCAGCGACTGGGTGAAAAAGCTCTGCAACAGCGGATCCACCCCGGCGGCGGCCAGTTGCGCCTGCGCATCGGAGCGGCGGGTGACATTGTTCAGGGCGACGGAGCGCATGGCAGTGATGAAATGCGCCTGGGTGTGGCTGTAGCTCACCGGGGCGATATCGGCGACCACCAGCCGGTTCACCATCTCAGGCCGACTGAGCGCCAGCATCATTGCTGCCTTGCCGCCCATGGAATGGCCGACCACATCCATCCGCCCGCCCCGGGCGGCGATCACCTCGGCCAGATCCTCGGCCAGATCGGGGTAGCTGTGGCTCTCGGTCCAGGGGCTGTAGCCATGGTTTCGCATGTCCACCGCGATCACCTCGCGCGCGTCCGCGAGCCGCTTTGCGATCACGCCCCAGTTGCGCCCGGAGCCGTAAAGCCCGTGCGCGATCAGAAGCTTGGGAAGGTCGGTCGGGGTGCCATGGGCGATCATGTTCAGCATGGCGTCTTGATAGAGCCATCCCCGGCGCCTGTCAGCCCCAATCCGCAGCAGGGCCGAGGCAATGCGCGCGTTGAGATCCGGGCCGCGGCAGGCTAAACTCGCCGGGAAGTGTTACCCCGGAAGGATCCCACCCCATGAGCGATGCGCTGGACAGCGAACTCACCCAGATCAGCGCGCTGATGGACAAGCGGCTGAAGCTCAGCGGGGCGCGGGCAGAGTGCCTGTTGAAAGCGCGACGGCATCTGCCCCGTGGCCTGCGCCGCGCCGCCGAGGAGCTGGTGGCGGCGGAGACCGCCTCCGACCATCCGCGACTGGCGATGATGCGGGACGAAGCGCGGCTGTTGCGGCGGGCGAGGGCGCTGCGGGTTGGGCTGGATCAGATCGACCTGGTGGACCGGCGCCGCGGGCGCTGGCTCGACATCGGGGCGACGGTGGGCTTTGCGGTGCTCAGCCTCATCGCCCTGCTGGTTCTGGTGCTGCGCTGGCGCGGTTTTGTCTGAGTTGGGCTGATTTTGGGGCCGGGCGATAGGGCGCGTGCGACAGCGCGTCGCGCACCACCAGCGTCACCGTCACGAAGCTCACGTAAAGCAGAAGATACCAGCTGCCCATCTTGGCGAGGCTGACCCAATGGCTGCTGTCCTGCCCGGCATAGAGCCAGGTCCGGGTGCGGGTGCCGATATTTTCCGCAAGCCAGAGAAACAGGCTGGAACAGAGCGCCGCCAGGGGCAGTGGCATCCAGAGCGTAGAGGCCCCGATGGTGAACCAGATCCGGGTGCGCCAGAAGATCAGTACCGTGGCGGCAAAGAGGGCGATCCGGATGTCGGGCAGGAAATGGTGGCTGAAGAAATTGACATAGATCGCCACCGCCAGCCCCGTTGCCAGCCAGAGCGGCGGGTAGGGCGCGAACCGCATGTCGAAGAGCCGGATCACCCGCGCCATATAGGAGCCGACCGCCGCATACATGAAACCGGAAAACAGCGGCACGCCCCAGAGTTTCATCGCACCGGCCCCCGGATAGGCCCAGCTTCCCGCATCGACCTTGAAGATCTCCATCGCGGTGCCGGTGAGGTGAAACAGCAGGATCACCCGCACCTCGCGCCAGCTTTCCATGCCGGTGACCAGGAACAGCGCCTGCAGGCCGAGCGCATAGATCAGCAGCGCATCGTAGCGGGCGATCGCCCAGTCCGGCTGCCAGATCTGGTCGGAGACGATGAGCCCGAGCAGCAGCAGCGCGCCGAAGATCGCGGCCCAGCCCTGTTTCAGGGTGAACATGACAAACTCCGCCGCCCAGAGCGGCAGGCGCGCGCGCATGCCATCGCCGAGGGCGCGTTCAAGGCGGCGCGTGCGGTTCTGCGGGATAAAGGCCTGCTCTGTCATGACCGGGAGTTGGAGCATTCGCACGGGCCTTGTCCAGCGGTTTTGCTACCGTTGGGTGCGGGCGGCTTGGAGAGCGGGGGCGCTCCCGCCCCTTTTGGTGCCCCTTGCGGGACCTCCAAAAGCGTTGGGCCCGGCGCCGCGCTCCCCTTGGGGGAGCGCGGCGCGCATTTTGCCCCCCGAGGGGGCAAAATGCCGGGCCAAAGGCCTTTGGCGTCGCATCCTTGATGCGATGTCAGGGCGCGGGAGCTCCCCCGACATGAGAAAACCGCCGCAACTTGCGCTGCGGCGGCTGGTTCTGTCCAAATTTGGATCGGATCAGAGGTTCGGATAGAGCGGGAAGCGGGCGCAGAGGGCGGCCACTTTCTCGCGCACCGCGGCCTCGACCGCCCCGTTGTCTTCCTCGCCATTGGCCGCAAGACCATCGACCACCTCGACGATCAGCCGGGCGATCTCGCGGAACTCCGCCTCACCGAAGCCGCGGGTGGTGCCTGCGGGGGTGCCCAGACGGATGCCGGAGGTCACGGTCGGCTTTTCCGGGTCAAACGGGATGCCGTTCTTGTTGGTGGTGATATGGGCGCGGCCCAGGGCCTTGTCGACGATATTGCCGGTCACGCCCTTGGGGCGCAGGTCTACCAGCATGACGTGGGTGTCGGTGCCACCGGTGACGATGTCGAGACCACCCTTCTGCAGCTCGTCCGACAGGGCGACCGCATTGGCGCGCACCTGCTTCTGATAGGCCTTGAACTCGGGCTTCAGCGCCTCGCCAAAGGCGGCGGCCTTGCCGGCGATCACATGCATCAGGGGACCACCCTGGATGCCCGGGAAGATCGCGGAGTTGATCTTCTTGGCCAGGTCGGGGTTGTTGGTCAGGATCATGCCGCCCCGGGGACCGCGCAGGGTCTTGTGGGTGGTGGTGGTGGCCACATCCGCATAGGGGAAGGGCGAGGGATGTTCACCTGCCGCCACCAGACCGGCGAAATGCGCCATGTCGACCATCAGGTAGGCACCGACGCTGTCGGCAATCGCGCGGAACTTGGCGAAATCGATCTGGCGCGGAATGGCGGAGCCGCCAGCGATGATCAGCTTCGGCTGGTGCTCGGTCGCCAGCGCCTGGATCTGGTCGTAGTCAATGAGGCAGTCCTGCTGACGTACGCCGTAGTGGATGGCGTTGAACCATTTGCCGGACTGGTTCGGCGCCGCGCCATGGGTCAGGTGGCCGCCGGAGGCCAGGTCCATGCCGAGGATGGTGTCGCCGGGCTGGATCAGCGCCTGGAACACGCCCTGGTTTGCCTGGGAGCCGGAATTTGGCTGCACATTGGCAAATTCGCAGCCAAAGAGTTGCTTGGCGCGGTCGATGGCGAGGTTTTCGGCCACGTCCACATATTGGCAGCCGCCATAATAGCGACGGCCCGGGTAGCCTTCGGCGTATTTGTTGGTGAGCACGGAACCCTGTGCTTCCATGACGGCAGCAGAGACGATGTTCTCGGAAGCGATCAGTTCGATCTCGTCGCGCTGACGGCCCAGCTCGCTGGTGATTGCGCCGAACAGCTCGGGGTCACGCTCCGAGAGGCTTTGGGTGAAGAAACCGGGGTCGCGGGGGGCGTCAGTCATGCTGGCTCCGTCTGGTAGAGGGGGACAATGCGGAATTTCCTATAGGAAACTTCACAGTTCTGAAAGGCTGTAAAGCGACGAAATCCATCGGCTGAACGGCAAGTCTGGTCAAGGGGGAAAACCTGTGCTTGTTTCGGAACCGTTTGAACCCTTCCGGAAACAGGATTGCGCGCCATGAGAATCGCTTTTCTCGCCAGCCCGGCCCCGCATGCGCAGACCGCGCGTGGTGTGCTGGTGGGCCGATACGGAAATGTGGAGAAAGAGGCGGCAGAGGTGATCGTGGCGCTGGGGGGGGACGGGTTCATGCTGCAGACCCTGCGCGACACTGTGGATCTCGGGGTGCCGATCTACGGGATGAACCGGGGCACGGTGGGCTTTTTGATGAACAGCTACGCGGAAAGCGGCCTGCTCGAACGGCTGGAGGCGGCGCAGCAGGAGGTGATTCACCCGCTGCGGATGCGCGCCCATGACCGGCGTGGCGGGCTGCATGAAGCGATGGCGATCAACGAGGTCTCGCTCCTCCGGCAGGGGCCGCAGGCGGCCAAGCTGAAGATCTCGGTCGATGGGCGCCAGCGGATGGCGGAACTGGTCTGCGACGGGGCGCTGGTGGCGACGCCGGCGGGCTCCACCGCTTATAACTTCTCCGCCCATGGGCCGATCCTGCCGATTGGTGCCGATGTGCTGGCTTTGACCGCGATTGCCGCCTTCCGGCCGCGCCGCTGGCGCGGTGCCTTGCTGCCGAGCGGGGCGACGGTGCGATTTGACGTGCTCGATGCGGAAAAGCGACCGGTGATGGCGGAGGCGGATTCGGTCTCCTTCCGTCATATCGACTGGGTAGAGATCCAGAGCGAGCGCCGGGTGAGCCACAAGATCCTGTTCGACCCCGGTCACGGGCTGGAAGAGCGGCTGATCTCGGAACAGTTCAACTGAGACCATCTATCAAAAGGACGCGCTGACGCGCGGCTCTATTGCGCTTTGAGCCCTCAAGAAGAGGGCTCAAAGCCCTGTGCCTGCGGCGGTCAGCGGCTGGCCATATGGTCCCAGAGCTGCGGAGCCATGGCGCCAAGGCGATCCTCGATGGCGATGGCGGCATCCACGGCCATATCCTCGCGCCAGCGTTGGGCGACGATCTGGACGTTGATCGGCTGCGGCCCCTTGGGCAATTGCGCAAGGCGGGCAGGCAGGCAGGCGGCGGGCAGTCCCATGTAGTTCATCGCATAGGAATAGATCGCACACCCCAGCACGTCATGCGCCCCCTCGACGCCCTGTTGGTCGCGGTCCGGCGCGAAGAAGGGATGCGGCAGGAAGGGGGTCAGCACCAGTGGATAGTCCACCATGAACATGGACCAGGCGCGGGCGTAGTGGCTGCGTTTGGCGTACATCTTCAGAAGCTCCTCGCCGTGGAAGGGCGGGAACTCCTGGAAATAGGTGTCGAACAGGCTCTGGATCGCCGGGGAGCCATGGCGGTCGATATCCGGTTTCATCAGGGCGTGAACCTCGCCCATCAAGGCCCGGTAACCAGTCCGTCCGGCTTCAAACACATTGGGCGGTTCGACCTCTTCCACGATATAGCCTGCGTCCCGGAGCGTATCCCGAGCCGCGAGCAACGCCGCTTCCACCTCCGGGTGCAGGTCATAGCCATGGGTATTGCGGGTGAAGGCGACCTTGATCGGGCCTTCGACTTTCGGCCCCTGCCAGGGGACCGGCGCGTGGAAGGGGTCGCGCAGGTCAGGCGCGATCATGGCGGGCATGGCCAGATGCAGGTCGCGGGCGGAGCGCACCATCAGGCCCTGCACGCTCATCAGCTGCGCCAGAAGGCCGCGCTCGGCCTTTTGGCTCGGGTTCCAGGCGGGCACCCGGGCAAAGCCGGGCTTTACCGTCACAGCCCCCGTCGCGGCGGCGGGAAAGCGCAAGCTGCCGCCGATGTCATTGCCGTGCGCCAATGCGCCCATGCCGGTCATCACCGCAACGCCGCCGCCGCCAGAGGAGCCACCGGCAGAGATATGCGACCCCCAGGGGTTATGAGTGCGGCCATGGAGATCATTATCGGTATCCGCGCGGAAGGAGAACTCCGGCGTATTGGTGCGGCCAATCACCACCGCACCGGCGCGTTCGAGATTGTCGACCACTGGTGCGTCATCCGGTGCGATCAGATCCTTAAACGCCAACACCCCGTTCGAGGTCGCATGTCCGGTCTGATCCACGTTGATCTTGATGGTCACCGGCACGCCGTGTAGGGGGCCGCGCAAGTCGGTCGGCGTGCTGTCGAGAACCTCGGCCCGCGCCAGCGCCTCGTCCCGAAGGTCAACCACCACTGCGTTGAGCTCGGGGTTCAGCGCGTCCATCCGCGCAAGCGAGGATTTGACCGCTTCGGTGGCGGAGACCTCGCCCTTGCGGGTGAGGGCGGCGAGGGCGCTTGCACTGAGGCGCCAGAAGTCTTGATCTTGCATGGGTATTCTCCTTCCGGGCGAGCCTAGAGCGGGATCTGCGCGCAGAAAAGGATTTGTTGGCCTTAGGTGGATCTTCACCTCTTGGGCGTCACTTTGGTCCGTATATCTGGCGTCTTTTCAGGCGCCTTCAGCCTATTGAGAGATCCCCACGTGACCCAGCCTTTTTTGCCCCTTATTGCCATTTGCGCTGCGAGCCTTGCCACTGGCGCGGCGGCGCATGGATTTGACTCCGTCTTCAACGTGCTCGACAGCGTGGTGGAGGCGCCCTACGAGTGCGCCGATTACGACCCGGCGACGGATAGTTGCTCGGGCGTGTCGCTGATGTATAGCGAGGAAGGCATCCTTTATAACACCAGCTGGTTTGCGATGCCGAACCCCGGTGGCGTGCCTTATGTGTTTGAGACCTTTCAGGAATACGAGGTCCGTATGGGCTGGGGCTGTCCCTTGGCGGGCGATAGCGCGCCGGGGATCCGCTATTCCTCTGGCGGGCAACCCGGCATGGGCGAGGCCTATGCGCAGCAGCTTCAGGCGCAGCTCAACGCCAATTGGGACAGCTGGCAGCCCTGCGCCGCCTATTACCCCATTGGCTTTCGCCAGTATGAGGTGGAGTTCCGCTATCCCAATGGCGACCTGGCCGAGCAGCCCAATGTGACGGTGCATTTCTTCGACACGCCAAAGCCGATCCGCCCCTGAGGTTTGAGCGGATTTCGCCCAATGCGGGAACAAATCTGCGCCCGGGCCGTTCTCTGGTCAAGCAGCACGCGTGACGACACGCACTGTGATCCAAATCTGAGAGATAGGAGCTGAGATCATGAACTGGGATATTGTCGAAGGCAAATGGAAGCAGCTGAAAGGCGAGGTTCAGAACCAGTGGGGTAAGCTCACCGATGACGAGGTGGACCGCATCCAAGGCAACCGCGAGAAATTCGTCGGTCTGGTGCAGGAACGCTATGGCATCGCCAAGGATGAGGCGGAGCGTCAGGTCGACGACTTCGCCAAGCGTCAAAAAGAAATGCTCTGATAGAAGAGTGAATAACGCAAGCGGCCCCCGAGGGGGCCGCTTTTGTGTCTGAGGTTACTGCGCGTAGCCCAAGTCCCGCAGCGCGAGGGTGATTTCCTCCAGGATGGCCGGGTCGTCGATTGTGGCGGGCATCTTCCAGGGCGTACCATCGGCGATATTGACCATGGTGCCGCGCAGGATCTTGCCCGAGCGGGTCTTGGGCAGGCGATCCACCACACAGGCGAGTTTGAAGGCCGCGACGGGGCCGATCTTGTCGCGCACCAGTTTCACCACTTCCGCCACGATCTCCGCGTGGGGGCGGTTGCAGCCCGCGTTAAGGCAGAGAAAGCCGAGTGGCATCTGGCCCTTGAGCTGATCTGCCACGCCGATCACCGCGCATTCGGCGACGTCAGGATGGCCCGCCAGCACTTCCTCCATGCCGCCGGTGGACAGGCGATGACCGGCCACGTTGATCACATCATCGGTGCGCGCCATGATATAGAGGTAGCCGTCCTCATCCATCATCCCCGCATCGCCGGTCTCATAGTAACCGGGAAAGGTGGTGAGGTAGCTTTTCTTGAACCGCTCCTCCGCATTCCACAGAGTCGGCAGGGTGCCGGGGGGCAGAGGCAGCTTCACCGCAATGGCGCCCAGCTCGCCCGGTTTAACGGGATGGCCGCCCTCATCAAGGATCTGCACCTCATAGCCGGGCATCGGCACGGCGGGGGAGCCGAGCTTCACCGGCAGTTTCTCGATGCCGAGGGGGTTGGCGGCAATCGACCAGCCGGTCTCGGTTTGCCACCAATGGTCGATCACTGGCACACCGAGTTGATCCTGCGCCCAGATGATGGTGTCGGGATCAGCCCGCTCGCCCGCCAGATAGACCTGCTTCAGACAGGACAGATCGTATTTGCCGACAAATTCGCCCTTGGGATCCTCGCGCTTGACTGCCCGAAAGGCCGTCGGCGCGGTGAAAAAGCTTTTGACCTTATGTTCGGAAATCACCCGCCAGAAGGTGCCCGCATCCGGGGTGCCGACCGGCTTGCCCTCAAACACCACCGTGGTGTTGCCGTGGATAAGGGGACCGTAGCAGATATAGCTATGGCCCACGACCCAGCCCACATCCGACGCGGCCCAGAACACATCGCCGGGATCGACGTTATAGATGTTCTTCATCGACCAGTTGAGCGCGACGAGTTGCCCCGCGGTATGACGGATCACCCCCTTGGGCTGCCCCGTGGTGCCGGAGGTATAGAGGATATAGGCGGGGTGATTGCCTTCGACCGGCACACAGTCCGCAGGCTCCACGCCGTATTGGAACCCGTGCCAGTTGACATCGCGCCCCTCGACCAATTGGGCCACTTCCTGCTCGCGCTGGAAGATCACGCAAAAGTCGGGTTTGTGGCTCGCCAGATCAATCGCCCCGTCCAGAAGCGGTTTGTAATGCACGATCCGCCCCGGCTCGATCCCGCAGGAGGCGGCGATGATCGCCTTGGGCTTGGCATCGTCGATCCGCACCGCAAGCTCATTGGCTGCAAAGCCGCCAAAGACCACCGAATGCACCGCGCCAATGCGCGCGCAAGCCAGCATCGCCTCCAGCGCCTCGGGGATCATCGGCATGTAGATGATGACGCGGTCGCCTTTCTCCACGCCCTTGGCCCTGAGCGCCCCGGCAAGGGAGGCGACCCGGTTGCGCAGCTCGACAAAGGAAATCTCGCGCCTGGTATGGGTCACCGGGCTGTCGTAGATGATTGCCGTCTGCTCGCCGCGCCCGGCCTCCACATGGCGGTCCACCGCATTGTAGCAGGTGTTCACCCTTGCATCGGCGAACCACTCGTATAGCCCGCCACCGAGATCGCTCAGCGCCTTTGTCGGCGCCTTGTCCCAGGAAATCGCCCCGGCGGCCTCCATCCAGAACCCCTCCGGGTCGGCTTTCCACTGCGCATAAACCTCAGAATAGGTCATGGGGGTCCTCCTTCCTGTCTCCTCCGGGGGCGAGGGTAGGCGGAAGCTTTCAAACCTCGCAAGCACAGCCAGCGACCCTGCGTCACATTGGAGCAGATTTGCTGACGATTTTGCCGCCGGGGATTGCAAAGATTTGCAAAGCCCTTGCGAGGGGAAGGTTTAGCTAAGATAATCCCGGTGATCTGCAAAGTTGCGAAGTTCCTGTTTGCGCTCGCGGTCCGGGCAGTCCCCTCCGAGGGGGCGACTCAGTTGCGGCGCAGGCTGATCCTTTTGCACGGCTGGCACGTAGACCGAATAAATCCTCGCCCCTGATCGTTATCCCTGTGCAAAGGAGAGACGTTCATGACCAAAGCATTCTTTATCCCGTTGATCGCCGCAGGGCTGCTGGCGGCGCAGGCCGCGCTGGGCGCACCGGCGGCGTTTGACCTCGACCCGAAGGAAAGCGTGGTGGGATTCACCTATTACCTCGACGGCAAACCGACAGAAGGGCAGATGCCGGTGAGTGCGGCGGCGTTGTCGCTCGATCTCGACAATATCGCTGCCAGCCGCATCGACGTGACGCTGAACCCCGGCGAGGCCAAGGCGGGGTTTGTCATCGCCACCGAAGCCCTGAAGAGCGCCAGCGTGCTGGACGTGCGCGATCACCCCACGATCCGCTTTGTCGCCCGCCGGATTACCGGCTCCCTCTCGGGAGCCAAGGTGAGCGGTGACCTGACGGTGCGCGGGGTGACGCGGCCGGTGACGCTCACCGCCCAGCTCTACCGCCAGCGCGGCACCGAGGTTGGCGAGCGCGACCATCTGGCGATCCTGCTGACCGGCAGCCTGGACCGGATGGACTTTGGCGCCTCCGGTTACCCGGAGCTGGTTGGGCCGCAGATCGACCTGCGGATCCTCGCGCAGGTGGACCGGGTCGGGGGCTGATCCTCCCGATCCGGGCTGTGACCAAAAGAAAAGGCGGGCCAACTCCGGGCCCGCCTGATGGTGTTGTCCGTTGCCGTCGGTCTCAGCCGTAATGGGCGACCGGGGTGCCCGCGATGGCGGCCATGTTCAGCAGACCGCGCGCGGTGATCGATTGCGACACGATATGGGCGCGGTTGCCCATGCCCATCAGGATCGGGCCGACCTCCAGCCCGCCGGAGCGCATCTTGAGGATATTGCGCACGCCCGAGGCCGCATCCGCATGGGCGAAGATCAGCACATTGGCCGCACCTTCCAGCCGCGAGTTGGGGAAGATCCGCTCGCGCAGATCCGGGTCCAGCGCGGTGTCGATGTTCATCTCGCCCTCGTAGACAAAGTCCCGGCGCTTGTCGTCGAGGATCTTCAGCGCCTCGCGCAGGCGGGCGCCGGTGTCGCAGGCGATATTGCCGAACTGGCTCTGCGAACAGAGCGCGATCTTCGGGCTGAGGCCGAAGCGGCGCACATGGCGCGCAGCCCCGATCACCGTCTGGGCGATCTCCTCCGGGGTCGGTTCGATCCGCACCTGGGTGTCGGCGATGAACAGCGGCCCGTCCTCGAGGATCATCAGCGACAGCGCGCCATGGGGGGCATAGGTGCCGCCGCCGAGGATCTGCTGCACGTAGTTCAGGTGCCAGCGGTATTCTCCGAAGGTGCCGCAGATCAGGCTATCGGCCTCGCCACGCTGCACCATGATGGCGCCAATCGCGGTGGTATTGGTGCGCAGGATCGCCTTGGCCAGATCGGGGGTCACGCCCTGACGCTCCATGATCCGGTGATAGCTCGACCAATAGTCGCGATAGCGAGGGTCGTTCTCCGGGTTGACGATCTGGAAGTCCTGGCCGGGGCGCACCGACAGGCCCAGACGTTCGCAGCGGCTCTCGATCACCTCGGGGCGACCGATCAGGATCGGGGTTTCGGTGGTCTCGCGCAGGATCTCCTGCGCCGCTCGCAGCACGCGCTCATCCTCCCCCTCGGCAAAGACGATCCGCCGCGCGGCGGCCCGGGCCGCCTCAAACACCGGCTTCATCAGCAGGGCGGATTTGAACACGCTCTGGTTCAACTTGGCGCGGTACGCGCCCAGATCGTCGATCGGACGTTTGGCCACGCCACTCGCCATCGCGGCCTTGGCCACGGCAGAGGAGACGATGCCGACCAGACGCGGATCAAAAGGTTTCGGGATCAGATAGTCCGCTCCAAAGGTCAGCTGCTCGCCTTTATAGGCGGCGGCGGCCTCGGCCGAGGTGGTGATCCGCGCCAGCTCCGCAATGCCGTCGACGCAGGCGATCTCCATCTCGTCGTTGATCTCGGTCGCGCCCACGTCGAGCGCGCCGCGGAAGATGAAGGGGAAGCACAGGACGTTGTTCACCTGATTGGGGAAATCGCTGCGCCCGGTGGCAATGATCGCATCCGGTGCAACCTTGCGCGCCACATCCGGCATGATTTCCGGGTTTGGATTGGCCAGCGCAAAGATGATCGGACGGCGCGCCATCTTGGCGACCATCTCGGGCTTGAGCACATTGGGGCCGGAGAGGCCGAGGAACAGGTCGGCGCCTTCGATCACCTCGTCGAGGGTCCGTAGGTCAGTGGCCTGCGCAAAGGCGGATTTATGCGGATTCATGTCCTCTTCACGGCCCTCATAGACCAGACCATGAATATCGCAGAGCCAGATATTCTCGCGTTTGACGCCCAGCTTCACCAGCATGTTGAGGCAGGCAATGCCCGCCGCGCCGCCGCCAGTGGAGACGATCTTGATGTCCTCGAATTTCTTGTTCGCGACATGCAGCGCGTTTTTGGCTGCGGCACCGACCACAATGGCGGTGCCGTGCTGGTCGTCGTGAAAGACCGGGATATTCATCCGCTCCCGGCAGAGCTTTTCGACGATAAAGCAATCGGGGGCCTTGATGTCCTCAAGGTTGATCGCGCCAAAGGTCGGCTCCAGCGCGCAGACGATATCGGCGAGTTTCTCCGGGTCGCTCTCGTTCACCTCGATATCGAAACAGTCGATATTGGCGAATTTCTTGAACAGGACGGCCTTGCCCTCCATCACCGGTTTGGAGGCCAGTGCGCCGATATTGCCAAGACCCAGAACCGCGGTGCCGTTGGAAACCACGGCGACCAGATTGCCGCGCGCGGTGTAGCGGGCTGCATTGTCGGGATCGTCCTTGATCTCGAGACAGGCCTCGGCCACTCCGGGCGAATAGGCGCGGGCCAGATCGTGGCCGGTGGCCAGCGGCTTGGTGGCGCGGATCTCGAGTTTGCCGGGACGCGGAAACTCGTGATAGCGCAGCGCTGCGTCGCGAAGGGACTCCGAGGTCTTGTCGGTCATGGAAAACACGCTCCTGCTGGTAATAGTTTAGTGCTAAACTATCCTGGGGCGGAGGGGAACCGTGATTGTTCCCCTGGGGCAGCTTTGGTCTGTGAAATCGGCAGCGATTTGCCTGTGGTCTCACGCTGTCGTGCCTCATATTCACATGTTAGCGCTCCCGCGCGCGGCGGGTCCCGTGCCCTGCGGCACGCGCCCCTTGCGCTTGGGCCGCGCCTCTGGCCCAACTGGTGGGCCAGAGGCTGCACCGCGCGCGGCAAGGGTGCGGTACAAAGCCACCGGAGCCGCGGTGCCGTGCCCAACCGGCCGAGGGGCTGCCGCAGGCAGGGCCGGGGTGGGCGGGAGCGATGAGATCCACTCGCAGGGGGGGGCTCCTGACGCTATAACCGTATTCGAACTTGCGGCGTTTTGTCGAAAGGCGCAGGGTGTCGCGCAACAGCAGAGCGCCAATAGCCCGGGAGTCCCTCATGGCCGATACCATTGCCGAGATCCTTTTGCCCACCGCCGAGTTGCGCGATGATATCTCCTTTTATACAAAGGTTCTGGGGATGAAGCTCGACATGATCTACCCGGCGGATGATCCCCGTGTCGGCGTTTTCTCCGGCCATGGCCTGCGCCTCCGGATCGACCGCGAGGCAACCACGGCGCCCGGCCTCATCCGTATACTGACGGAGGATCCGGAGAGCTTTGCTGAGGGCGCGCGTCAGCTCACCGCCCCCAATGGCACCGAGATCCGGATCGAGGAGCGCAACCCGCCTCTGGTGATGCCGCAAACCGCGCATAGCTTTGTGGTGCGCCGCCTCAAGGATCAGGCGCCCTGGATCATCGGGCGCGCGGGCATGCACTATCGCGATCTCGTGCCGGACCGCCTCGGCGGGTCGATTATCGCCAGCCATATCCGCATCCCCGATGGCGGGCCGGTGCCGGATATGGTGCATTTCCACAAAGTTGGCTTTCAACTGATTTTCTGCATCCATGGCTGGGTCGATGTGGTCTACGAGGATCAGGGCGACAAGATGCGCCTCACCCCGGGCGACTGCTTCATTCAGCCGCCAGAGATTCGCCACCGTGTGCTCGAAGCCAGCGACAATGTGCAGGTGATCGAAATTGGCGTTCCGGCCGAACATGTCACCGAGATTGACCACCTCATGACCCTGCCGACCCCGCATCTGCGGCCAGAGCGGGAATGGGGCGGTCAGCGTTTTGTCTATAACTGCGCCGAAGGGGCGGCGTGGCAAGACTTCCGCCTGCCGGGCTTTATTTGCCGCGACACCACCATTGCCGAGAACACCAAGGGCGTCGCCGGGGTCGAGGTGGTGCGCGCTGCACCCGGCGGCGGCACCAGCCCCTGGGCTGCGCATGACACCGATATTCACTTTACTTTCGTGATGGCGGGCACCGTGACGCTGGAAGGCGAGGGGAGAGAGCCCTATGCTCTGGAGCAGGGCGATGCCTTTGTGATCCCGCCGCGGATGAAAACCCGGCTGGTCGGTGCCTCTGAAGATCTGGAGCTGTTGGAAGTGACCCTGCCGGGGCACTTTACCACCACGCTGGACTGAAGCGGCGCCTGCTCGGGTCTTGCGCGGCGGAGCTGGCACAAGGCATTTTCGACCGCAATCGGACCAGATGGGATTTGACCATCCGGTCAAAATCGTTGAAGGCTAGTCTTCAACGACATACCCCGGTGAGCCCTTCGCTGGGACAAGCAACTTTGACCGCTCACACCCCGGACCTGTTCGGGCAGGGGCGGCTGAACCGGGAGACAGAACCATGTCCGCATCCGAAACGCCTCATCCGCTGCGCGATCCTGCTGCCAAGGTGCGCGAGAACGCGCATGCGCCCTATTCGAACTTCAAGGTCGGGGCGGCGATCCGGGCCAAATCCGGCACCGTCTATGTGGGCTGCAACGTGGAAAACGTCGCCTACCCCGAGGGCACCTGTGCCGAGGCAGGCGCGATTGCGGCCATGGTGGCGGCGGGCGAAAAAGAGCTGATCGAGGCCTATGTGATCGCCGATTGCCCAAGCCCGGTGCCGCCCTGTGGCGGCTGCCGCCAGAAGCTGAAGGAGTTTGGCGCAACCGATGTGGCGGTCACTCTGGCCACCACCGATGGGGTGGAGTTCAAGACCACCATTGGCGACCTCTTGCCCGGTGCCTTTGACGCCGGTCATATGGAGCGGAGCTGAGCCGATGGACGCGCGGGCGGTCATTGCCAAGCTGCGGCAGAAGCAAGTGCCGACGGCAGAGGAGCTGGTCTGGTTCGCCGAAGGGCTGGCCGGTGGCGCGGTCAGTGACGCGCAGGCCGGGGCCTTTGCCATGGCGGTCTGCCTCAATGGCTTGCCGCCAGAGGCACGCTCGGCCCTGACCCTCGCGATGCGCGACAGCGGCGAGGTCTTGCGCTGGGACCTGCCCGGTCCGGTGGTGGACAAACACTCCACTGGCGGGGTGGGCGACTGCGTGTCCCTCTTGCTGGCGCCCGCGCTGGCGGAATGCGGGGCCTATGTGCCGATGATCTCGGGACGCGGCCTCGGCCATACCGGCGGCACGCTCGACAAGCTGGAGGCGATACCGGGTCTTACCACGCAGATCCCGCAGGAGCGCCTCGCACAGGTTGTCGGCGATGGCGGCTGCGCCATTGTCGGCGCCACGGCGAAGATCGCCCCGGCGGACAAGCGGCTTTATGCGGTGCGCGATGTGACCGCGACGGTCGAAAGCCTCGATCTCATCACCGCCTCCATCCTGTCGAAAAAGCTTGCCGCCTCGCCGGAGGCGCTGGTGCTTGATGTGAAAATCGGCTCTGGCGCCTTTATGAAGACGGTGGAGGAAGCGCGCGCGCTGGCGACGTCGCTGGTGGAGACTGCCAATGCGGCGGGTTGCCCGACACGGGCCCTGATTACCGATATGAACCAGCCGTTGGTGGCCTCGCTTGGAAATGCGCTCGAGGTGGCAGAGGTGATGCGGGCGTTGACGGGACAGAGGCAGGGTCCCATCCTCGACATTACTGTGGCCCTGGGGGGCGTGGTCCTGCAGCAGGCGGGGCTGGTCGCCTCGGTGGCCGAGGGCGAGGCGCAGATCGCTGCGACCCTTCGGGACGGCCGCGCGGCGGTGCGCTTTGCCCGCATGGTGGCCGCACAGGGCGGGCCCTTGGGCTTTGACGAGAATTGGGAGCGGTTTTTGCCGGAAGCGCCGGTCATTATAGAGGTGACCGCAGAAGAGGCCGGCTATGTCGCCGCAATCAATGGCGAGGCGCTGGGGCTGACCGTGGTGCGTCTGGGCGGCGGCCGCATGGTGGAGAGTGATCGGATCGATCCATCGGTGGGGATTTCGGACCTTCTGCCGCTCGGGGCCAAAGTGGCCAAGGGCGACGTGCTCGCCCGCATCCACGCCGCCCGCGCCGACGCCGCGCAAGAGGCGAAGGCAGCCTTGCGGGCGGCGGTGAGCGTGGCGCCTGTTGCACCCGCGCTGCCGCCCCTGGTGCATGAGAGGATCGGCTGATGGCGCGAGCCTTTCTGGTCGTCATGGACTCTGTTGGCATTGGCGGCGCGCCAGATGCCTCAGCCTATTTCAACAAGGACCTTCCGGACCTGGGCGCCAATACGGTGGCCCATATCGCCCAGGCCTGCGCCGAAGGGCGGGCGGAAGAGGGACGCTCTGGTCCCCTGCGCGTGCCGGTGCTGGACGGGCTGGGCCTCGGGGCGGCTTTGCGCTTGGCCTCTGGCCAGCCTGCGCCGGGGCTTGATGCTGTACCTACCGGCCTCTGGGGCGCGGCCAGCGAGGTGAGCGCGGGCAAGGATACCCCTTCCGGCCATTGGGAACTCGCCGGCCTGCCGGTGCCTTGGGACTGGAGCTACTTTCCAGAGGAAGGCGAGGCCTTTGACGCGGATCTCGTGGCCCATGTGGCCGCTGCGGCGGGCACGACGGGGATTCTGGGCAATTGCCATGCCTCTGGCACCCGCATTATCGCTGACCTCGGGGCCGAGCATATGCGGACGGGCCTGCCGATCTGCTACACCTCTGCCGACAGCGTGTTCCAGGTCGCCGCCCATGAGGAGGCATTTGGCCTTGAGCGGCTTTTGACCCTGTGTGAGGCCATCGCCCCCTATCTGCATGCCCGCAAGGTGGGCCGGGTCATTGCGCGCCCCTTTGTGGGCACGCCCGAGGCGGGTTTTACCCGCACCACCAATCGGCGCGACTACGCGATCACGCCGCCTGCGCCGATCCTGACCGATTGGGTGCAAGCGGCAGGCGGGCGCGTGCATGGGATCGGCAAGATCGGCGATATCTTCTCGATGCAAGGCATTGATACGCTGAAGAAAGGCTCGGATGCCGAGCTGATGGTCCACCTTGCCGAAGCCGTGAAGACGGCCGACGACGGCAGTCTGACCTTTGCCAATTTTGTCGAGTTCGACAGTCTTTATGGCCACCGCCGCGACCTCTCGGGTTATGCGCGCGCGCTGGAATGGTTTGACGCCGAGATCGGCAAGGTGATCGCGCACTTGCGGGCGGACGACCTGCTGATCCTCACGGCGGACCATGGCAATGATCCCTCCTGGCCCGGCACCGATCACACGCGCGAGCGGGTGCCGGTTCTGGTTGCGGGCGCAGGGCAGGGCAGCCTTGGCCTTGTCGCCTTTGCGGATGTGGCGGCCAGTGTTGCGGCCCATCTCGGGGTGCCTGCCCAAGGGCCGGGGCGCAGCTTTCTGCCCGCCTGATCCGCGCAACACAGACCAAACGCCTTGCCTGTCCCGGGGCGCGGCGCTTAAGACAACAAAAAGCAAAATGGAGAGCGCCCGATGACTGAGCATCTGACCGTCGTGAAACACCCGTTGGTGCAGCACAAGCTGACCATCATGCGCGACAAGCGCACCTCGACCTCGGAATTCCGCCAGCTTCTGCGCGAGATCACCCAGCTTCTGGCCTATGAGATCACCCGCGAATTGCCCCTGACCATGACGTCGATCGAGACGCCGATGGAGGATATGGAGGCGCCGATCCTTGCGGGGAAGAAACTGGCGCTGGTCTCGATCCTGCGTGCAGGCAACGGGATGCTCGACGGGGTACTGGAACTGGTGCCTTCGGCCCGGGTCGGCTTTGTCGGCATGTACCGCGACGAGGAGACGCTGGAACCGGTGCAATATTACTTCAAAGTGCCGCAGCAGATTTCCGACCGGATGGTGATCGCGGTGGATCCGATGCTGGCCACCGGCAATTCTTCCGCCGCCGCCATCGACCTGTTGAAGAAGGCAGGCGCCACCGACATCCGCTTCCTCTGCCTTTTGGCGGCGCCGGAAGGGGTGGCGCGGATGAAGGAAGCGCATCCGGATGTGCCAATCGTTACGGCGTCGCTCGACCGTCAGTTGAACGAAAAGGGCTACATCATGCCCGGTCTCGGCGATGCGGGTGACCGGATGTTCGGCACCAAATAGGCCGCATGAGGCGGGGCCAGCCTCTGTGCCAGCCCCTGTCTCTGGCCGGAGTGGGCCCTTCCGCCGGACTTGCGGACGAAGACCTGCGATGGGCCTCCGAAGGGGGCTCTCACCAAGCCGAGTGCGGCGCGTGATTTTCGCGACGGTTTGCCCCGGCCTGACGAGATTGTTGCCAGCATCCGCTTTACTCAAGGGGGGAATTGGGGCATCCTCCCGCCATATATTGTGGGGCGGGTCGATGAAAATCACTAGAATTGCGGCGGTATCCATCATCTTGGCTGGAGGAGCCCTGAGCGGGCTTCAGGCGCAGACCATTGCACCCGCAGCCCGGCCTGCTGAGTATCCGCCGACCACCTACACCGGGCGGCAATATGTCGACAGCAAGGGCTGTGTCTTCATCCGTGCAGGCTTTGACGGCAATGTCACCTGGGTGCCTCGGGTGAACCGGGCGCGCCAGCAACTCTGTGGTGCGCAGCCGAGCAACGTGAGCGGCGCCACCCGCGCCAATCCCGACAGCGGTCCCGATATCATTACCCTTGCGCCCGACGATCAACCCGCCGCGCAGGCGGCGGCCCCGCGGGTGGTGACGGCACCCGCCTCCACCTCCGCGCCTGCGCGCGCGCAAGCCGCAGCCGCTGCCCCGGCCAAACCGCAGCGGACCCCCGCCAGCACCTCGACCGGCGCGGCAGCGGTTGCGGTGCCGGTGCGCCCGGTTCAGCCTGTGCCCCAGGTGGCCAAGCCCGCGCGCAGTCCCGCCCCGGTCTACAAGCCCGTTCCGGCAGCGCCGAGCGCGCCCGGACGTTGTCCCGGTGCCTCCGCGCTCAGTCAGCAATATATCAACAAGGGACCCGATGTGCGCTGCGGGCCGCAGAAGGAAGATCCGCTCAGCAGCCTGACGCCGAACAGCCGCATCCTGCCCCTGCACGTCTATCGCGAGCGCCAGCTCAGCGCCGATGTCATCGTGCCTGCCGGCTATCGTCCGGTCTGGGAGGATGACCGGCTGAACCCGCGCCGCGCCGAGCGTACGCCACGGGAGGCGGTGATCTCACCGCGGGTGGACGTGCCCGCCGGCTACACTCTGGTGGATCGGGGAGACAACCGCTTCAACCCGATGCGCGGCGTGCGCACCGAGGCGGGGGATGTGCAGATGGCGCAGGTCTGGGGCAAACGCCTGCCGCTGCAACCGGTGGCGCAGCCGCTGGACAAGACACCTTTTCTGTTGCGGGATGCGGAGGCCCGGATCGCGGGCCAGACCTATGCCGCGCAGGGCGTGCAGGATGCCTCCGGCGACGGCATGGTGATGCGCCTGTCCACCCGTTCCGCGCCGGACGCAGATTTGCCGCAGGACGCGCCGCTGCGGCAACGCTATGTGCGCGCGGCCACCTTTGCGGACCGGGCCGAGGCGGCAGCGGTGGCCGATGCGCTCTCCGGGGCGACCGGGCTCGCAATGGTGATCGGCAAGGTGAACCGCAATGGCACCGTCTTCCATGTGGTGCTCTCCGGCCCCTTTACGCTGGGCGCGGATCAGGCGCTGAACCGGGTGCGGGCGGCGGGATACGGTGGCGCGCGCCTCAGCAACTGAGGCCGGGGTCTCTCGCAGGACTGGGATTGGGAACGAAAGAGCGGGGCCAGTGGTCCCGCTTTGCTTTTGGGGCAGGGGGCGAGCCGGATCCGCTCGGCCAGCGCCTCAGCCGCAGATGTTTTGCAATTGCACCCAGTCCCGGTCGTTGAGAACCGGCGCCAGATCGCGCCCGGCCATCGGATCCGCCTCGATCAGGCCCACGGTGCTCTCGCCGGTGGCGTCCTTAGCATAGGCATAGGGGGTCGAGGGGATCGCGGTGCGGCCAAATTCCGCCAGCAGCGTCTCGTCATCCACCGGCGGGCGGGGCGAGGCCAGCATGACCTCGGAATAGCGGTCCAGTGTCTCGCGGCGGATTTCGCCGGTGGTCAGCAGTCGGAAGGTGGCGGTGATGCCACCGATATCCAGCACGTCGGCCATCGGGTCACGGGCTTCGGCACGGGCACGTTCCACCAGTACCGCCCCGGCGGCCACAGCCGGGTCCTCGTAATCCTCGACGTATTTGCGATGGATCAGCACGATGCGGCCGGGCAGGGTCAGGCTGTCGGCGATGCCCTCGCGCATAATCGCCACCCGGCGCACGCCAGTGCGATCCGCCAGTTTCTTCAGGATCGGCTCGGCTTCCGGGGTAGAGCAGGCCTGCCCGGAGACCCGCTCGATCCGACCCAGCAGCGCCTGGCCGATTGCCTTGCGATGCACCTGTGAGACCGCCTCAAGCGTATGGCTGCGCATGGTATGGGGCAGGCCGACGGCGAGCAGCGCCACCGCCAGAGCCACAATCCCCAGCCCGCCGTAGATACGCAGGCGCCCGGGATGCGGGCGGGAGCGGTCGATGGCGTTGCGCACCTTGTCGATCGCGTCGAGCATGGTGGTCTCATCCGCGCCAAGTTCCAGCGTCTCGCCGGGGTCGCCATCGGGATGGAAGAGCGCCGGAAACTCGCCCGGGTTGGCCCGCTTCACCGCCGCCAGAGACCAATGGGCCAGGGGCCGATCCTGCATGTCGGTTATGGTGAGGGTGGCATCCCCGAGCGAGACGATCACGTCACGCCGCTGATCCTCGGGCGAGGGCCGCCAGATCCCCGCAGCTTCCAGCCGCTGAAATTCACGGAGTACCGTCATAGACCCGGTCTGCCTGCTCCTTGTTCTTGTCCTTGGCCTTAGCACGGGGCAGGCGTCGGCGGCAAACCGCTTTGCCACCGAAAAGCCTTGCGTGTGGATATTTTTTCACCTCAGCCTGCGTGCGCCTCAGAATGTCTTGAACCGCTTCCTAAGCTCGAATTTCTGGATCTTGCCGGTGGAGGTCTTGGGCAGTTCTTCGAAGATCACCGCCTTTGGCGTCTTGAACCCCGCCAGCCGCGTGCGGGTAAAGGCGATCAGCCCCGCCTCGTCCACGGTTGCGCCTTCCTTGAGCTCGACAAAGGCGCAGGGCACTTCGCCCCATTTCTCGTCGGGTTTGGCCACCACGGCGGCCAGGTTCACCTCCGGATGGGCCATCAGCACGCCCTCCACCTCGACCGAGGAGATATTCTCGCCGCCGGAGATGATGATATCCTTGGCACGATCCGCGATCTGGATATAGCCGTCGGGATGCTGGATCGCGATATCGCCGGAGTGGAAATAGCCGCCGGCAAAGGCCTCTTCGGTGGCCTCGGGGTTTTTCAGATAGCCCTTCATGACCGAGTTGCCGCGCATCACGATTTCGCCCTGGGTCTGGCCGTCCTTGGGGATCTGCGCAAGCCGTTCATCCAGCACCGTCACCTCCTCCATCATTGGAAAGGCAACACCCTGCCGCGCCTTGATCGCTGCCCGTCCGGCGGTGTCGAGCGTGTTCCACTGATTGCCCTTCCACAGGCACTCGGTGACATGGCCATAGGTCTCGGTGAGGCCATAGACCTGGGTGACATGGAAGCCCAACCGCTCGATCTTCTCCAGCGTCGCCGGGGCAGGGGGCGCGCCTGCAGTAAAGACCTCGACCGTGTGGTCAAAGGCACGCCGTGCCGCGTCCTTGGCGTTGACCAGCATGTTGAGCACGATGGGCGCGCCGCCAAAATGGGTGACGCCCTCGTCGGCGATGGCGTTGTAAATGGCCTCGGCGGTGATGTTGCGGCAGCAGACAACGGTGCCGCCCAGAACCGGCATCATCCAGGTGTGGTTCCAACCATTGCAGTGAAACAGCGGCACGATGGTCAGATAGACGGGCCGCATCTGCAACCGCCAGGAGATCACCGTGCCCATGGTCATCAGATAGGCGCCGCGATGGTGACAGACCACGCCTTTGGGCCGCCCGGTGGTGCCGGAGGTATAGTTGAGCGCAAGGCTCTCCCATTCGTCCTCGGGCATGATCCACTGAAAGTCATGCGGCGCGGCGGCGAGCATCTCGTCATAAGTCGCATGTCGACCGCTGGCGTCGATCCCGGCCTCCGCATCCGGCACCTCGATCAGGATCGGCCCCGCGCCCGCCATCTGCGCCTTTGCGGCCTCGGCGAGGGGCAGGAACTCGCTGTCCACCAGCGCCACCTTGGCGCCGCCATGCTCAAGGATATATGCGACCGTATCCACATCGAGCCGCGTGTTGATGGTGTTGAGCACCGCGCCGCAGGCCGGCACGCCGAAATGCGCCTCCGCTTGGGCGGGGATATTGGGCAGCAAGGTGGCCACCACATCGCCGGGTTTGACCCCCATGCCCGCCAGCGCCCCCGCCAGCCTGGTGGAGCGGTCGTAATACTGCGCATAGGTGCGCCGGGTGCCGCCATAGATCACCGCCAGATCCTCGGCAAAGACATGCGCCGCCCGTTGCAGATGCGACAGCGGCGTCAGCGCCACGTAATTCGCCGCCCGACGCTCCAATCCGGTTTCATCCGCAAGCCAGCCCATTGTGATCCTCCCCAGTCCTGCCGACCTTGCGTCGGCTCATTCCTCTTGCGACCGATTATTGCGTCGGCGGCGCGAAAATTGAAAGGGATTGCGTGGCGCGGGCGTACTTCTACCCGTTTAGCGCTGTCATTTCCGTTGTTTCTTGTGTGATCCGAATGGGTTAAGCTCTGCGCATGATCCTGTCGCGCGGCCGCAACTACGTCTTTGTCCATATCCCCAAGACCGGCGGTACCGCGATGGCGCTGGCGCTGGAGGCCCGCGCCATGGCCGCGGACGAGATGCTGGGCGATACCCCCAAGGCGCTGCGCCGCCGCAACCGCCTGAAGGGGCTGCAGACCCGGGGTCGCCTGTGGAAACACTCAACGCTTGCCGATATCGAAGGCCTCGCCAGCCGCGCGGAGATCCGGGCAATGTTCGCCTTCACCCTGGTGCGCAACCCCTTTGACCGAGCGCTGAGCCTTTTTCACTGGCTCAGGGCACAGAGCTTCGATCACCCGATGGTGCCCCTGGCCAGGGCGGGCTCCTTTACCAGCTTCATCACCCATCCGCTGGTGATGCAAAGCCTCGCCCGCCATCAGGCACCGGATTACATGCGCCAGTCGGACGGGAGGGAGCATTGCAGCCTCTACATCCGCATCGAACATTTCGCGACGGATGCGCAGCCCCTGTTCGACCACCTCGGATTCGCCCTTGACCTGCCCCGTGCCAACGAGTCGCCGCGCGACCGCGATTGGCGTCCCTATTATGATCCGCAGGCGATTGCAGCCGTTCGCCAGTGCTGCGCTACTGAATTGGAGCGATTTGAATACTCTTTTAATGATTCCCCCCTATCCCTTTGAGCAAGGGCGGCTCCCTTAGAGCACGCGCCCAGGCTGAACCGGTTTGTTATAAAGACTTCACGGAACGGCGATTGGAGCTTCGAGCCCACAAGGTCCGAAGCAACGCAAAGGTCGAAAGGACGGAAACATGCTGGATTGGTTTGCAAAACGGAACGCTTCCCCGATGGCAGAGGCATTCACCACCGAATATGCGATGGTAGCGACCGGTTACGCGGGTTTCCTGGCAGGCACCATGGTTGCAACCTCCCTGGGCTGGCGTCCGGTTGAGGCGCTGACCATCGGCGACGAAGTCCTCACCTTCGACCACGGCATGCGCCCCGTGAAATCCATCGAGCGTCGCACCCTCGTGCTGGGCGACACCGCCTCCGCTCAGGAAATGGCGCCGGTCTATATCCCCCGCGACGCCCTCGGCAACCGCAACCCGCTGTGGGTGAAGCCGGAGCAGGGCCTGCTGATCGAGCATGACCTCCTGGAAGACGCGCTTGGCGATCCTTTCGCAGTGGTTCCGGCCTGCGCGCTGGAAGGCTACCGCGGCATCACCCGCGCACCGCAGCAAGTGTCGATGGAAACCGTCATCCTGACCTTCGACGAGGACGAAGTGGTCTATATCGAAGCCGGCGTTCTGGCCTTCTGCCCGGCGTCCCACGACCTGATGCATTACTGCGTGACGGCGCAGTCGGACGAGATCTACACGCTCCTCTCCGCCACCGAGGCCCGCGAGCTGGTGATCGACATGATCACCGAAGACAGCTTCTGGACCCCCGGCGCCTTCGCAGGCACTGGCGGCACCGGCGAGCCGCAGTTCACCACCTTCGCCTGATCGACTTTCTCTCTCTCTCGACCCACTCCTGAAGACCAAGACCCGCTGCCCGCTCCCCGGGGGCGGGTTCTGTCTTGCCCCCTTCATCTTCTTCCAAATATCCCGGAGCGCGAGGCAGAGCCTCGCATCTTACCCAACTCAAATAACAAAAAAGGCCGCCCCAGATGGGGCGACCCTTTCAGCTACTTTGAGAACAGACCTCAGGCGGCGTCAGCCTCCGGGGCAAACCGGCCGTAAAAGCTCTGACCCTTCTCCGCCATCTCGCGCAGCAAGGGCGGGCAGGCGAAGCGCTCGCCGTAAGCCTCAGCCAGCTGGTCACAGCGCTCAGCCGCATAGGGCGTGCCGATGATGTCGAGCCAGGACAAGGGACCGCCGGACCAGGGCGCAAAGCCCCAGGCCAGAACCGCGCCGACGTCGCCTTCGCGGATGTCCATCAGCACGCCTTCCTCCAGCGCCCGCACCGCTTCCAGCACCTGCGAGAACATCAGCCGTTCCTGCACTTCGATCAGCGAGGGCTGTTCCTCCGCCAGTGGATACTGTTCCGCCAAACCGGCCCAATAGCCGGTGCGCTTGCCCTTTTCGTCATAGTCAAAGAAGCCCGCATTGGCCTTGCGCCCCAGACGTCCCAGACCTTCCATCCAGAAGATCAGATCGTCCGCCGGGCTTTCCGGGTAAGCATCGCCCATCGCCGCCTTGGTGGCCCGTGCAATCTTGGCGCCAAGGTCGATCGAGGTCTCGTCATTGAGCTGGATCGGCCCCACCGGAAAGCCCAACTGCCGCGCCGCATTGTCGATCAGCACCGGAGAGACCCCCTCGGTGATCATCCGCAGACCCTCGTTGATATAGGGGATGATGCAGCGGTTGCAGTAGAAGAACCGCGCGTCATTGACCACAATCGGCGTTTTGCGGATCTGACGCACATAATCCAGCGCCTTGGCTACAGCGCGGTCGCCGGTCTTTTCACCCTTGATGATCTCGACGAGGAACATCTTCTCAACCGGCGAGAAGAAGTGAATACCGATGAACTGCTCGGGGCGCACCGAGGCCTCCGCCAGACCGGTGATCGGCAGGGTGGAGGTATTGGAGGCAAAAATGCAGTCCTCGGGAATGATCGCCTCGACCTTTTTGGTCATTTCGGCCTTGACGCCCGGGTCCTCGAACACGGCCTCGATGATCAGATCGCAGCCCTTGAGCGCGTCCAGATCCGGCGTCGCAGTGATCTGAGCCAGCAGCGCCGCTTTCTTCTCTTCGGTCGCTTTGCCGCGCTTGATGCCCTGATCCATGTAGTTGGCGGAATAGGCCTTGCCCTTGTCCGCCGCCGCTTGGTCGCGGTCGATCAGCACAACCTCCATGCCGGCCTGCGCGGAAACCAGCGCGATGCCAGCCCCCATCATGCCCGCACCCAGCACGCCGATCTTCTTAACCGACTGATCCGCAACGCCTTTGGGTCGCACCGCGCCTTTTTCCAGCGCTTGTTTGTTGAGGAACAAGGACCGGATCATCGCCGAGGAGGACGGGTTCATCAGCACATGTGTGAACCAGCGCGCCTCAATGCGCAGTGCGGTATCGAAATCGACCAGCGCGCCTTCATAGACCGCAGACAAGAGCGCCTTGGCCGCCGGGAAGGCACCTTGGGTCTTGCCATGCACCATGGCCGACGCGCCGACGAAGTTCATGAAGCCCGCCGGGTGATAGGGCGCACCGCCGGGCATCTTGTAGCCCTTCTGGTCCCAGGGTTTGACGATATCCGCGTCCTTGGCGTTGAGCACCCACTGGCGCGCCGCCTCCACCGGATCGGCTGCAACCTCGTCCACAAGGCTCGCGCCCTTGGCTTTTTTCGGGTCCACCATCTTGCCTTCCAGCAGGATCGGCGCTGCCGCCACCGCGCCCACCATGCGGGAGTAGCGGATGGTGCCGCCGCCGCCGGGGAAGATGCCGAGCAGGATCTCCGGCAGGCCGATCTTGGCCTTCGGATTGTCGGTCATGGTGCGGTAATGGCAGGCCAGCGCGATCTCGGTGCCGATGCCGGCACAGGTGCCGTTGATGGCGCAGGCAATCGGCTTGCCGCCCTTGTTGGTCTTGGCATCCATGCCCGCGCGCTCCAGTTTGCGCAGGATGCGGTGGCCGTTCATGGTGAAGTCAAACAGGCCCTGCGCCGGATCTTCACCCGACTCTTCGCGGATCGAGGCCAGCACGTTGAGGTCCATCCCACCGGCAAAATCTTTCTTGCCCGAGGTGATCACCACGCCTTTGACTTCCGCATCCGCCAGCGCGCGGTCGATAAATTCTTCAACGAGGCCAAAGGCTTCGCGGGTCAGCACGTTCATGCTTTTGTCGACTGCATCCCAGGTGATCAGGGCAATGCCGTCTGCGTCAACGCTATAGGTAAAATCGCTCATCTGTCGTCTCCGATCTGGTCAGCCGTCAAGGGGCTGCCGTCTTTCCGGGTGTAGGCAAAGGCGCCATTGGCGAACTTCACCATCATGTCGAGGTCGCTGTAATATCCGGTCTCTGTCTCGGTCCTTGTGCCGATCACCAGAAAGGACGCCAGCGTATCGCTCTTGTTGATCAAGTGGTGGCCGTTTGCGTCGCCCTTGGGAAAGGCGGCGCAATCGCCGGGGTGCATCGCGTGTTCGCCCGCGTCATCCACCAGCACGAGGCTGCCTGCGGTGACCATGACGAACTCGTCCTGCTCCATATGGTAATGGCGCAGGGACGACATGGCGCCGGGCTCCAGATGCACGAGGTTCACGCCATATTGGCTGATCCCCCCGGCATCGCCCAGACGCTGCGCCGTGCGGCCCGCCACGCTCTTGGCCAGCTTGCCGGGATAGCTTGAGCCGCCCTTTGCAGGGATTTGAGAGAGGTCCAGTTTTGGCATCAGACCCGCTCGATCACCGTGGCCGCACCCATGCCGGAGGCAATGCAAAGCGTCGCCAGACCGCATTCCTTGTCTTGCCGCTCCAGCTCATCCAAAAGCGTGCCGATGATGATCGCGCCGGTCGCGCCCAGCGGGTGGCCCATGGCGATCGAGCCGCCGTTCACGTTCACCAGACCCGGGTCCACGTCAAAGGCCTGCTGGAAGCGCAGCACCACCGAGGCGAAGGCTTCGTTCACTTCAAACAGGTCCAAGTCGCTGATCTTCATGCCGGTTTCGGCAAGGATCTTCTCGGTCACCGGCACCGGGCCGGTCAGCATGATGGTCGGATCGGTGCCGATCTTGGCGGTCGCCTTGATGCGCGCGCGCGGCGTCAAGCCGTGGCGAATGCCGAATTCCTTGTTGCCGATCAGCACGGCGGCAGCCCCGTCGACGATGCCGGAGGAGTTGCCCGCGTGGTGGATATGGTTGATCCGCTCCAGATGCGGATATTTCAGCTTGGCCACCGCATCAAAGCCCGGCATCACTTCGCCCATCATCTGGAACGAGGCATTGAGCGCGCCCAAGGCCTGCATATCGGTGCCCGGGCGTATGTATTCGTCATGCGACAGGATGGCGAGGCCGTTCTGGTCGCGCACGGTGATGACGGATTTGGCAAAGCGGTTGTCATCCCAGGCCGCCTTGGCGCGCCGCTGGCTTTCGACCGCAAGGGCATCGGCCTGCTCGCGGGTGAAGCCATATTCGGTGGCGATGATATCGGCAGAAATGCCCTGCGGCACAAAATAGGTGTCCATGGCAAGGCTCGGGTCCACGGCAATCGCAGCCCCGTCAGAGCCCATGGCGACCCGGCCCATCATCTCGACCCCGCCCGCGATATAGCCATCGCCCGCGCCGCCTTTGACCTGGTTGGCGGCCAGGTTCACCGCCTCCATGCCCGAGGCGCAGAACCGGTTGATGGCAAGGCCGGGGATCGACTGGTCAAGGTCCGAGGCCAGCACGGCAGAGCGCGCCAGACAGCCGCCCTGTTCCATCACCTGGGTGACATTGCCCCAGATCACATCCTCGACCGCGTGGCCTTCGAGATTGTTGCGCTCTTTCAGCGCGTTCAGAGTGAGGGCCGAGAGGCGCACAGAGGTCACCTCGTGCAGCGCGCCGTCCTTGCGGCCTTTTCCGCGCGGGGTGCGAACGGCATCATAGATATAAGCTTCGGTCATAGGTGTCTCCTCAAGCTCGATCCGACGGGTTGCCGGGCATCAGGTCATAGGGGTGTTTCCAGCCGGGCAGGGCGCTGATGCGCGAAAGCCAGGCGTCGATATGGGGGAAGTCCTTGCGGTCAAAACCAAAGGGCTCCGGGTAATAGAGATAGCCGCAGCAGGTGAGGTCGGCATTGGTCACCGCATCGCCCACCATCCAGTCGCGCCCTTCAAGGTGCTTGTCGAGGATCGCGTAGGCGCCTTTGAGACGGCCCTGCAGGAAGGCGATCACCTCGGCCGGGCGTTTGTCCTCGGGCACGAAGTTCATAAGAAACCGACAAAGGCCCGCGTTGGAAGAGAGCTTGTGGTTGTCCCAAAACTGCCAACGCAGGATCTCGCGCTTCTCCGCCGCGCTGGTGCCGCCGAAATGCCCGTAGGTATCAGAGAGATACTGCTGGATCACCGCAGATTGGCTCAAAGCGACCTCACCATCCACCAGAACCGGACACTCGCCCATCTCGTTGACGGTGCAGCGAAAGTCATCGCCGCGGGTGGTGCCATTGAAAAAGTCGACAAAGACAGGCGCCCAGTCGAGCCCCGCCAGCTGCAGCGCCAGCGCGGCTTTGTAGGAATGTCCGGATTCGCCGAAGCAATAGAGTTTCATATCAGATCGCCCCTCCCAGTGGCGATGTCGCGGCGGGGGTTTCACACCCCCGAACCCCCGTGGAGTATTTTGGGAAAGATGAAGTACGGTTAGGCTTTGTTAACCAAGAAGGCGATAATATGGCGGTGCGGTACAGGCTGGAGAGCCGATGACCGCGAAAGGTGAAGGCGCGCTTGCCCATTAGGCGAAAGGCCAGGGGGCGAGCGCGCCCCGTACCTTCATCTTTCTTAAAATACTCCCGCCGGAGGCTCCCGCCCGATGCGGCAAGGGAAAGCGCCAGCTGGGTCACAATGTCCTCGCAATCAGCTCTTTCATGATCTCATTGGTGCCACCGTAGATCCGCTGCACCCTTGCGTCTGTCCACATTTCCGCAACTGCGTATTCCTGCATGAACCCGTAGCCACCGTGCAGTTGCAGGCAGTCGTCCAGCACCGCGCCCTGGGTGTCGGTGATCCAGTATTTTGCCATCGCGGCCTTCTCGACGCTGAGCTCTCCCCGCAGGTGTTCGACCATACATTCGTCCAAGAAAGCGCGCGCGACCTTTGCGCGGGTCAGGCACTCGGCAAGTTTGAAGCGAGTGTTTTGAAACTGCGTCAGCGGACCGCCAAAGGCCTCGCGTTCCTTGCAATAGGACACCGTGCGCTCCACCGCGCCCTGCATGGCGCCGACCGCACCGCAGGCGATGATCAGACGTTCCTGCGGTAGCTGCTGCATCATCTGATAAAAGCCCTGACCCTCGGTGCCACCGAGGATGTTTTCAGGCGGGATCGGCACATTGTCGAAGAACAGCTCGGAGGTATCCGCCGCATGCAGGCCTATCTTGTCGAGGTTGCGACCCCGGCTGAAACCTTCGGCCCCGTCAGTCTCCAATCCGACCAAAGAAATCCCCTTGGCGCCCAAGGAGGGATCGGTTTTCGACGCCACCAGGATCAGATTCGCGTGCTGGCCATTGGTGATGAAGGTCTTCTGCCCGGACAGGCGATAAACGTTCCCGTCGCGGATGGCCTTCGTCTTGATCGCCTGCACGTCCGACCCGGTTGAGGGCTCGGTCATCGCCAGCGCCCCGACCAGCTCGCCGCTGACCATCTTGGGCAGCCAGCGCTGTTTCTGCTCTTCGGTGCCATAGGACAGGATGTAATGCGCCACGATGCCGGAGTGGATCCCATGGCCCCAGCTGGCCAGATTGGCACGGCTCGCCTCGATCAGGATCGCTGCCTCATGGCCGAAATCGCCGCCGGGTCCGCCGTATTCCTCGGGGATCGAGGGGCAGAGAAGGCCCAGCTCCCCCGCCTGCGCCCAGGTCGCGCGATCCATCTCGCCCTGTTTGCGCCAGCGTTCAAACTGGGGCGCCCATTCGGTGGTGATGAAGCTCTCGGTCATATCGGCGAGCATCTTGTGCTCGTCGGTCATCCAGGCGGATGCCTTGCGGAAATCCAACTCTGCGCTCATCTCTCTCCCCTTGTCGCCGGCTCTTTGGCTAGCGTTTGCGATCCTCCAGCTCGGCGTTGAACAGCCGCAGCCGGTGGGTCAGGTTTTCCGAATTGGTCACGCTGTCGAAATTCTCGAACAGGAACGACAGCGCCTCTCCCTCGTCCAGACCGGCCTCTGTGGCAAAACGTTTGAGCCTGCGGTAGCCGTCCTCCGTCATCGCGACGGGAAAGCGGCGGGTCAGGCGAAACCTCTTGGGCATACGTGGATCCTCTCTTCCAGATGCGCCAACGAGCCGGGGAAGGGACGGGCTGCGCCCCATTAAAGGCGCAGCCCAAGTCGTTGGAACGTTTATCAGAACTGGTCTGCGTCCAGCGCCATCACCGTGCTCGCACCGGTTTCGATGCGGGCCAGGTGCAGCTTGGTCGCGGGCAGCTGACGTGCCATGTAGTAGCGGCCGGTGGCGCGTTTTGTCTCGTAGAACGCCGCGTCAGAGGTGCCCTCGTCAAGCGCCTTTTGCGCCGCTTTTGCCATCATTGCCCACATCAGGCCGAGGCTGACATGACCGAACATATGCATGAAGTCATAAGAGCCGGCGAGGGCGTTGTTGGGGTTCTTCATGCCGTTCTGCATGAAGTACATGCCTGCCGCCTGCAGATCCTTCGAGGCGGCTTTCAGCGGCTCGATGAAATCCTTGGTGTAGTCTTCGGAGATCTCGGCGTTGTCCTTGCAGAAGGATTTGACCAGATCAAAGAAGGCCATCACGTGCTTGCCGCCGTCCTGCGCCAGCTTGCGCCCCACGAGGTCGAGCGCCTGCACGCCATTGGCGCCTTCGTAGATCATCGCGATGCGGGCGTCGCGGGTGTATTGCGACATGCCCCATTCTTCGATGTAGCCATGGCCGCCGTAGACCTGCTGGGCCTGCACGGTCATGTCATAGCCCTTGTCGGTCAAAAAGCCCTTGATCACCGGAGTGAGCAGCGAGATCAGACCATCCGCCGCCTTATCCTCGGCGCGGTGGGCGCGGTCGATCATCGTCGCGCCCCAGAGGATAAATGCGCGCGCGCCTTCGACAAAGCTCTTCTGATCCATCAGGTTGCGGCGAATATCCGGGTGCACGATCAGCGGGTCTGCCGGGCCATCGGGGTTTTTCACGCCGGTGACGTCGCGGCCCTGCAGGCGGTCCTTGGCGTAGATCACCGCGTTCTGATAGGCGGCCTCGGCCTGTGCCAGACCCTGCATGCCAACGCCCAGACGGGCCTCGTTCATCATGGTGAACATGGCGCGCATGCCCTTGTGCATCTCGCCCAGGAGCCAGCCGGTCGCCCCGTCGTAGTTCATCACGCAGGTGGAGTTGCCGTGGATGCCCATCTTCTCTTCGATCTTGCCGACAGAGACGCCATTGCGCTCGCCCGGCGTGCCATCGGCAGTCACGATGAACTTCGGCACGATGAAGAGCGACACGCCCTTGATGCCTTCGGGGCCGCCGGGGATCTTCGCCAGCACCAGATGGATCACGTTTTCCGACATGTCGTGGTCGCCAGCGGAGATAAAGATCTTCTGGCCGGTGATCTTGTAGGAGCCATCCTCTTGCGGTTCCGCCTTGGTGCGCATCAGCCCGAGATCGGTGCCGCAATGGGGCTCCGTCAGGTTCATGGTGCCGGTCCACTCGCAAGAGACCATCTTCGGCAGATAGGTGTCTTTCTGCTCTTCCGTGCCATGCGCCAGAATGGCGGAGGCCGCGCCATGGGTCAGACCCTGATACATGGTAAAGGCCTGGTTCGCCGCCGAGAAGAATTCGCCCACCGCGGTGCCCATCACGTAAGGCATGTTCTGACCGCCGTATTGTTCCGGCATGTCGAGACCGGTCCAGCCGCCTTCTTTGACCTGCTCAAAGGCCGCTTTGAAGCCAGTCGGCGTGTAGACCACGCCGTTTTCCAGCCGACAGCCCTCGGTGTCGCCGACGGCGTTCAGGGGATGCAGCACTTCGCTCGCGATCTTGCCGGCCTCTTCCAGAACCGCGCCGGTGAACTCCGGCTCCAGCTCCTCATAGCCGGGAATGCCTGCGTCTTTGATGTTCAGTACGTCATGCAGAACAAACTGAGTGTCCTTGGTGGGGGCGGTATAGCTCGGCATCGCGGTCCTCCTACTTTGATATGGAGCGTGTTTCGGTCGGGCGGGGCTGTTATTCAGCCGCCCGGTTGGAATTGCGCATCGAGGCGATCATTTTCTCGCCCCACTTGAGCTGATCCTTGAGGTCGTCGATCGCCTCGGTCAGCTCGTCGCGCTGCCGCTCCATATCGGCCAGGCGGTCCTGGGCGATCTCATAGGTGCGGCTCAATTGGGTCAGTTGCTGGTCCCCCATATGGTAGAGGTCCAGAAGCTGGCGGATTTCCTCGAGGCTGAAGCCAAAGCGCTTGCCGCGCAGGATCAGCTTGAGGCGGGCGCGGTCGCGCTTGGTGAAGAGCCGCTTCTGTCCGTCGCGGATGGGAAACAGCAGCTCCTTGGCTTCGTAAAATCGCAACGTGCGCGGGGTGACCGCGAATTCGTCGCACATTTCGCGAATGGATTTGGTGTCTTCACTCATGTCACTCATGGGGCGTCACTCAGATGTTGCTTTACGTTGGCTTCGTCTGCGTCAACCTTGGCGGCTCTCCAACAGAGTTACAACATGAACTTGACGTTTACGTAACTTCGACGCCGCGTCACTTTAAGGGGTGACGTGGTGGCAGGTCTGTCTGACGTAACGTTCCGGGAGAGGGTGGCAAAAACCGGCCGTGAGGCAGGCCAGCTATGCGCCAGAAAACGCGCATAAAAAGACCGGCTGCGAGCGGTGTCGGAGCCGGTCATGCGGAGGGGCAGGTGCCCTCGCTATCGTAAAGTCGTCAGGCTTTCGGGGCCCGCTTCAGGGGATCAGATCCAGCGTCACCCGGCGCAGTTCCGTCAGTTCGGCCATGGCCTCGTCAATCTGCTGGCGCTGATGCTCCAGCTCCTTCAGCTGCCGGTCCGCCATCTCGATGAAGGCGCGATTCTGCGCCTCGTCGCCTTCCTTGTCGTAGATCAGCAGCCATTGGCGGATCTCTTCCAGCTGGAAGCCGAACTTGCGTCCGCGCAGGATCAGCTTCATCCGGGCCACTTCGCGGGCACCGTAGAACCGCGACCGCCCCTGGCGTTCCGGTTGCAACAGCTCGATGTATTCATAATACCGGAGGGTGCGCGGGGTTACATCGAACTCGGCGCACATCTCCTTGAATGACAGTTTTTTCTCGGTCATCCACGTCCTCCCTTGCGGGCAACCTAAGCAACTGAACCGAGCGGTGCAACGGGGAGTTTCGCAAGCCTTGCGCTTTGCCCCCTTCGGCGGAATAAATGAGACCAGAGCCGCAAGGAGCATGTGATGGCAGACAAGACCCAACTGGCGCGCCAGTTCATCGAGGCGATCCCGCATTCGCGCGCGCTGGGGATGGAGTTGACCGAGATCGGCGAGGGCCGTGCGGTGATCGTGATGCCCTACGACAAGAAGCTGATCGGCGATCCGGAGACCGGCGTGATCCACGGCGGCGCGGTTTCGGCCCTGATGGACACCTGCTGCGGCGCGGCGGTGATGAGCCATCCGAGCGCGCCCTCCAGTACGGCGACGATTGACCTCAGGATCGATTACATGCGCGCGGCCACGCCGGGGCAGACCATTCGCACCACGGCGACCTGTCACCACATCACCCGCAACGTTGCCTTTGTGCGCGCGGTGGCCACCGATGACGAGACCGAGACCCCCGTCGCCACCGCCAATGGCGCCTTCACCGTGGAACTGAAGTCATGAGCCGCCCGCGTCCCGAACCCGTACAAGTGGTCAAGCAACGCCGCGATGCGGCCCTCGCGGCGCTGGTGGAATCGGTGCCCTACATCGGCTTTCTCGGCATCACCTTCGAGCGGCGCGGCGATGAGCTGACCTCGACCCTGCATTTCCACGACACTCTGATCGGCAACCCCTTCCTGCCCGCCATTCACGGCGGCGCCACGGCGGCCTTTCTCGAGGTCACTTCGGTCATCACCCTGCAATGGTTCCACCTCTGGCCCCAGTTTGAAAGCGGCGAGTTGGATGTGGAGACGATGACCGCCGGCCAGATGCCGCGCCTGCCGAAGACGATTGATTTCACAGTCGACTACCTGCGTTCCGGCCTGCCGCGCGACTCCTATGCGCGCGCCACGGTGAACCGCTCCGGGCGGCGCTATGCCTCGGTGCATGTGGCGGCCTGGCAGGATCATAAGGACAAGCTCTTTGCCCAGGCGACGGGTCATTTCCTGATGCCGCAGGAGCGCAGCTCCTCAAGCTAAGCCCCGCGGTCCAAGGCTCATTTCGTTTAAGGAAGTCCCAGGATGTCAGAGGCCACAGGCCCGATCACCCATGCTCGGGTGCTGAAGATCGCCCTGCCGATTGTTCTCTCTAATGCTACCGTGCCGATCCTTGGCGCGGTGGATACCGGCGTGGTCGGGCAGCTGGGCGAGGCGGCTCCGATCGGTGCGGTCGGCATCGGTGCGGTGATCCTGTCGACCATTTACTGGGTCTTTGGCTTTTTGCGGATGGGCACCACCGGGCTGGCCGCGCAGGCGCGCGGCGCAGGCGATGAGGCCGAGACCGGCGCGCTCCTGATGCGCGGGCTGATCCTAGCGGGCGGGGCGGGGCTGTTCTTCATCCTGGCGCAGGCCCTGGTGTTCCGAGGGGCCTTTGCTTTGGCGCCCGCCAGTCCCGAGGTGGAGGGGCTGGCGCGGCAGTATCTCGAGATCCGCATCTGGGGCGCGCCTGCGACCATTGCGCTTTATGCGGTCACCGGCTGGCTCATTGCGATGGAGAAGACACGCGGTGTCTTCCTGCTGCAGATCTGGATGAACGGGCTCAATATCCTGCTCGATCTCTGGTTCGTACTGGGACTCGGCTGGGGCATCGAGGGCGTGGCAATCGCGACGTTGATCGCGGAATGGTCGGGGCTGGCCCTTGGGCTTTGGTTCTGTGGGTCCGCCTTTGCAGGGAGCCAGTGGCACGACTGGGTGCGGATCTTCGACCGGGCGCGGATCAAGCGAATGATGGCGGTGAATGGCGACATCATGGTGCGCTCGGTGCTGCTGACGGTCTCCTTTACCACCTTCCTGTTCATCGGGGCGGATTTCGGCGATGTGACCCTGGCTGCCAATCAGGTGCTGATCCAGTTCCTGGAGATCACGGCCTTTGCCCTTGACGGTTTCGCCTTCAGCGCCGAGGCGCTGGTGGGGGGTGCGGTGGGGGCGCGCGATCCCGGAAGATTGCGACAGGCGGCGCGGGTCTCCGGCCTTTGGGGGCTGGTCTTCGCCCTCGGCCTGACGGTGGGATTTGCGCTTTCGGGGCCTCTGGTGGTCGACCTGATGACCACGGCGCCGGAGGTACGCGAAGCGGCGCGTCTCTACCTGATCTGGGTGGTGCTGGGCCCGCTGCTGAGCGTGGCGAGCTATATGTTCGATGGCATCTACATCGGTGCCACCTGGACTCGCGACATGCGGATCGCGATGATCCAGTCGGTGAGCCTCTATGTCGTCGCACTGGCGGTGCTGGTGCCGCTGATGGGCAACCACGGGCTGTGGCTGGCGTTGATGGTCCTGAACCTGGCGCGGGCGGTCACCCTGGGGTGGCGCTATCCGCGTCTTGAGGCTGCGGTTGCCTGACCTGTCTCGCACCGTTCCTAAGCGGAGATGTGCTGGCGCACATCAGCAGGTATTGCGCTTTGCTTCGCAAATCGCGGTGGGGCATGGCCGCGCCTCTGGCGCGGCCATGCCGGGCCCAACGGGAGGGGGTGCTTTTTTAAAGCAGCCGCCGACGGGCGGGAGCGCTCCCGCCCTTGTCGGAGGCGCGCTATATTGGGACAGGTGACCTTAGAGCCAGTCGCTGCGCCCGGTGCCGACAGCCTCGCTGACAGTGTGGAAGCCATCGCGCGCCAGCAGTGCATCTAGCCCGCGGGCGATCTCGCCCGCCAGCGACAGGCCACCGTAGACCAGCGCGGTATAGAACTGCACCGCCGTGGCCCCGGCGCGAATCTTGGCATAGGCCTGCTCCGCCGAGGAGATCCCGCCAACGCCGATGATCGGCACCTGACCGTCGAGCCGCGCAGACAATTGCGCCAAGACGCGGGTGGATTTCTCAAACAGTGGCGCGCCGGAAAGGCCGCCCATTTCGCCCTTGTGCTGGCTCTGCAGACCATCGCGGGCGAGGGTGGTATTGGTGGCGATCACTGCAGAAATCCCGCTCTCCACCGCGACAGCGGCGATATCGTCGAGACCCGCCTCGTCCAAATCCGGTGCGATCTTGAGGAAGATCGGGATCGGGCGCGCGAGTCCGCGATTGGCCTCCATCACGCCTGCAAGAAGCGCCGAAAGGGCTGCCTTGCCCTGCAGATCGCGCAGCTTTTCAGTGTTGGGCGAGGAGACATTGACGGTGGCGAAATCCAGATGCGCGCCGCAATGGCTCAGCACGTGGGCGAAATCCTGCGCCCGGTCGCTACTGTCCTTGTTGGCCCCGAGGTTGAGGCCGATCACCCCCCCCTTGGGGCGCTGTGCCAGCCGGGCGCCGATCGCCTCCATGCCTTCGTTATTGAAGCCGAAGCGGTTGATCGCGGCGCGGTCCTCCGTGAGGCGGAAGAGGCGCGGCTTGGGGTTGCCGGGCTGCGGACGCGGCGTCGCGGCCCCCACTTCGATAAAGCCAAATCCCGCCTCGGAAAGCGGCTTCAGCGCCTCGGCGTTCTTGTCAAACCCCGCCGCCAGACCCACCGGGTTCGGCAGCTCCAACCCCGCCACAGTACAAGCCAACCGAGGGGAGGTCACCGGACCGGGGCAAGGTGTCAACCCGGCCTTCAACGCCTTGATCGACAGGCCATGAGCGGCTTCGGGATCCATGCGGTGCATCACCGCAAGGGCGATTTTCTCGGCGAATGTCACGGGGTGCGTCCTTTGCGGGTAAGGAGGGAAAGCCGGAGGTCAGACCATGGCGGCAGGGAAGCGATGTGCGCCCTCGACCAGAGGCAGCGGTTCGGCCCAGAGCATCTCATCGAGCCTCAGCGAGCGGTAGAGATGCGGGAACAGGGCGCCGCCGCGCGAGGGTTCCCACTTCAGGGCCTCGCCCAGGGCATCGGCCTCGAAAGCAAGGAGCCAGAGCCCCTCGGCCCCGGCGAAATGTTTGGCCGCGGTTTCCGCCGCCTGGGTGGCGGTGGAAAAATGGATAAACCCGTCCGCGAGGTCCACGGGCGCGCCTTCGGTATGGCCGGCGCCCTCAAAAGCGCGCCATTCGTCGTCTCGGAATATCTTGTAGATCAGCATGGCTCCCTCTTGCCCGCAGGGCGGCTCCGGCGCAAGGGCGCTTATGCTTTTGGCAGGGCAAAGTTTCCCCTGCGTCGACACGTGCCTGTCACGTAAGTTTGGTTTTGACTGTTTGGGCAAAGATCCCGAATATCGGTCGGATAACAACCGCCGGTTCCGGCGGCATAACAAAGGTGAGGGTTTATCATCATGATGACGCGTTTTCTGACATCCGTTGCAGCATTGGGCCTGACCGCAGGCATGGCCGCGGCGGAGTACAAGCTGACCATTCTGCACACCAACGACTTCCATGCGCGCTTTGAGCCGATCAGCAAATATGACAGCGGCTGCTCTGCCGAAGACAATACTGCGGGCGAATGCTTTGGCGGTTCTGCCCGTCTGGTGACCGCGGTTGAGGCCGCGCGTGCCCGCGCCGAGAACTCCATCCTGGTGGATGGCGGCGACCAGTTCCAGGGCACGCTGTTTTACACCTATTACAAGGGCAAAGTTGCCGCCGAGATGATGAACAAGCTCGGCTATGACGGCATGACCGTCGGCAACCACGAGTTTGACGATGGCCCCGAAGTGCTGCGCGGCTTTATGGATGCGGTCTCCTTCCCGGTGCTGATGTCGAACGCCGATTTCTCGGCTGAGCCTGCGCTGGCGGACAAGCTGCTGAAATCCACCGTGATCGAAAAGGGCGGCGAGAAGATCGGTCTGATTGGTTTGACCCCGGAAGACACTGATGAGCTGGCCAGCCCCGGCGCCAATGTGCATTTCTCTGACCCGGTTGCCGCCGTGCAGGGTGAAGTGGACCGTCTGACCGCAGAGGGCGTCAACAAGATCATCGTGCTCAGCCACTCCGGCTATGCGGTGGACCAGAAGGTTGCGGCGGAAACCACCGGCGTCGACGTGATCGTTGGCGGTCACACCAATACTTACCTGTCCAATACCTCGGACAAGGCGCAGGGCCCGTACCCGACCATGGTCAACGATGTCGCCATCGTGCAGGCCTATGCCTATGGCAAGTTCCTGGGCGAGCTGAACGTGACCTTTGACGACGAAGGCAATGTGACCGAGGCCGTGGGCGAGCCCCTGATCATGGACGCCGCCGTGACCGAGGATGACACCACCGTCGCGCGGATTGCCGAGTTGGCGGTGCCGCTGGATGAGATCCGCAACAAGGTTGTGGCTTCTGCCGCCTCGGCCATCGAAGGCTCCCGCGATGTTTGCCGCGCCGAGGAATGTGCGATGGGCAACCTCGTGGCCGACGCCATGCTGGCCCGCGTGAAGGACCAGGGCGTCTCCATCGCGATCCAGAACGGTGGCGGTCTGCGCGCCTCTATCGACGCGGGCGAGGTGACAATGGGCGAAGTGCTGACCGTGCTGCCGTTCCAGAATACCCTCTCCACCTTCCAGATCACCGGTGCCACCATGGTGGAAGCGCTGGAAAACGGCGTGAGCCAGGTTGAGGAAGGCGGCGGACGCTTCCCGCAGGTGGCCGGTCTGAAATTCGCCTTCGACGCGACCAAAGAGGCCGGTTCCCGTGTCTCTGACGTGATGGTCATGGACGGCGAGGCCTGGGTGGCGATCGACCCGGCAAAGACCTATGGCGTGGTCTCCAACAACTACGTCCGCAACGGCGGTGATGGCTACAAGATGTTCGCAGGCGACGACAAAAACGCCTATGACTACGGCCCCGACCTCGCCGATGTGGTGGCGGAATACCTCGCCGCAAGTGGCCCCTACAGCGCCTATACCGACGGTCGTATTGTCAAGAAATAAGCGTCTCCGGGGTAGGTCAGCGCTCCTGACCCAATGTTTCGCGCGCGAAACAACAGGTCAGGGAGTGTGACATATCAGTAACACATCCTTAACCCCCGGCGGAGCGATCCGTGGGGGGTTTTGTCTGGCCGTATCAGGGCCAACCAGACATCGCGGGAGATTGCCTCGGGCGCGGGCTTTGCCTAGTCTTGCCGCCATGGACCACCCGCTGATCGACCTCATCAACGCGCGGATAGCAGCCGCCGAACAGGACGGTGCTTTTGACAATCTCAAGGGCGCGGGCCAGCCTTTGCCGCCCTGTGACGACCCCGCAAACGCGGTGATGACGCGGATCCTGAAGGACAATGGTGCGGTGCCGGAGGCGGTGGCCCTCAGACGCGAGCTGTCACGGCTGCGCGAGACCTTGATCGAGACCGCCGACCGGGACGAAAGACGCAGGCTGATCACCGAGATTGCCCTGTTGGAGACCCGGATCGAGCTCTCCCGCTCCCGGGGCTGAGGGCGCATGTGCGGCCGCTTTGCGGTGACACTTCCCAGCGACGCCATGGCGCAGCTCTTTGAGGCGCAGGCGGCCAATGCCCTGCCCGAAGTGCCGAATTACAACGTCTGTCCGACGCGCCCGGTGCATGTCATCCGCAATTCCGAGGTGGGCCGCAGGCTGGTGGCTATGCGCTGGGGATTCCTGCCCTCGTGGTACGCGGCGGAGTCCTCCGGCCCCTTGCTGATCAACGCCCGTGCGGAGACTTTGGCAGAGAAACCCGCCTTTCGCGAGGCTTGTCGCAGCCGCCGGTGCCTGATCCCGGCAACCGGGTTTTATGAGTGGACCAAGGACGAAAATGGCAAGCGCCTGCCGTGGTACATCCACCGCGCCGACACCGCCCCCATCGCCTTTGCCGCGATCTGGCAGGACTGGCAGGGGCAGGACCGGGCCGAGACCCTGCCGACCTGCGCCATTGTCACCACCGCCGCAAATGACACCATGGGGCGGATCCATCACCGGATGCCATTGATCCTGGAGCCGGAGCAATGGCCGCTCTGGCTGGGCGAGGCGGGCAAGGGCGCGGCGCGGCTGATGCAACCGGGGCCTGAGGAGCGTCTGCGCTTTCACCGGGTCGAAGTGGCGGTGAACTCCAATCGAGCCTCAGGGCCGGAACTGATCGAGGAGATCGACCCAGAGGCCGGTGACAAGGCCGACAGTGCCGCGGCCGGGCGGCTGATCTGAGGGTCAGGCGAGGCGCGCCATGGGCGGTGCGTCATGCTCGTTGTCCTCTGCGGCAAGGGTCACCTTGGTCAGCAGGCGGACCAGATCGCGGCGCTCCGACTGGCTCAACCCGGCGAGGATGTCCGGCTGCATGGCTTCTACCCTCGGGCTGGCCTCGGCCAGCAGGGTGATGCCGGTCTCGGTCAGCTCCAGGCTGCGCGCCCGGCGGTCCTCGGCGCGGACCTCGCGCCGCACGAGCTGCTTCAATTCCAGCCGTTCCACCACTTTGCCGAGGGTCGCCCGGTCATAGCCGATGAGCGCGGCAAGGGTGGCCTGATCCACCCCCGGCTGTCGGGCAAGGGCCTCCAGCGCGCAGAATTGCACCGGGGTCAGGTCGATCCCCGCCCGGGCCATGGCGGTCGTGAACTGAGCCACGGCAATCTGGTTCAGACGTCGGATCAGCGTTGCGGGATAGGGGGCGGGTTGCGGCGCAGGGGCTGCGGCCGGGCGGGGCTTTGTACTGGACATGGGGTTGGGCATGAGCGGCTTCCGGAGGTTGACGTCACGCGGGCTGTCCTCACCGGGCGTGCGACCGGACGAATGCCCGCTGCCTCGCGAATTTCGGTTCAGTTGTTCAACCCGTGCGGTTAGAGATGGAGCATGGTTCTGTCATTTCAAACTCTTTCCGACTTTCTCTCCCATGGACACGACACCGTGATCGATGTGCGCAGCCCGGCGGAATATGCCGAGGATCATGTGCCGGGGGCGATCAACCTGCCGGTGCTGAACAATGAGGAACGCGCCGAGGTCGGTACGATCTATGTGCAACAGAGCCCCTTCCTCGCCCGCAAGATCGGGGCGGCCATGGTGTTTCGCAATGCCGCCAACCACATAGAGCACAGCCTCAGCCATCACGACGGCGGCTGGCGGCCGCTGGTCTATTGCTGGCGCGGTGGTCAGCGGTCGGGATCCTTCACCTGGATGCTGGGGCAGATCGGCTGGCGGGCCGAGGTGGTGCAGGGCGGCTATCAAAGCTACCGTCGGCTGGTTTTTGCCGCGATGTACGAGGTGCCGCTGGCGCATAGATTGGTGCTGCTCGACGGGCTGACGGGCACGGCAAAGACCGAGATCCTGCAAGAGGTCGCACGGCTCGGCGGGCAGGTGCTGGATCTTGAGGGAATGGCGGGCCATCGTGGATCGCTCCTGGGCGAGCGCCCCGGCGGGCAACCCAGCCAAAAGCGGTTCGAGAGTTCCATCGCCTGTGCGCTGGCCACCATGGACCCCTCAAAGCCCGTCCTGGTCGAGGCCGAGGCCAGCAAGATCGGCGCGCGGATCCTGCCGCCGACCCTGTGGGCGGCGATGAAATCCGCGCCTCGGATCGAGGTCGAAGCGCCCTTTGCGGCGCGGTGTGCCTATCTGGTTGAGGCCTACGACGATATCCTGTCGGATGGCGAAGGCCTGCGCTCCAAACTGGCCCCACTCAAGGAACATCGCTCTGGTGCAGTCATCGACGCGTGGTTCGCGCTGATCGCGGCGGGTGACAAGCCGGCCCTGACCGCGCGGCTGATGGCAGATCACTACGACCCGGCCTACCTCAAGGCGCGCAGCCGTTACGAGGTGGCGGTCTTGCAGCAGATTGAGTTGCCGGGTCTTGCGCCCGAGGATCGGCGCGCGGCGGCAGAACAGATTTTGGCGCGGTTGAATGCGCTTTGACGACGCGGCTTAGCGGATCACGATGCCTTCGCCCGCGCCAGTCATCACGCCGATTTCGGCGGCGCGGTAGCCCTGGCTGCGCAGGCGGTTCAGCAGGATCTCACTCTGATCCGGGGCGACAGCGGCCAGAAGCCCGCCCGAGGTCTGCGGATCAAACAACAGGGCGCGCGCACCGGCCGTGCCGATACCCGGCAGGAGCGCCGCATTGTCGGCAAAGATGCTGGAGCGCACCCCCACCTCGGCCAGTTCCGGCGCGCCGCGCATCTTGGGGATGGCGTCAAAGCGCAGCTCGGCCCCAAGGCCGGAGGCCTCGCAGATCCCCTGCAGATGCCCCAAAAGGCCAAAGCCCGTCACATCGGTCATCGCATGGGCCGCCGGTCCCAGCACCTCTGCGGCACGGCGCTGGCTCTGGCACATGAGGTCGAGGGCCTTGGCGACCCAGCGCCCACGCGCCTGACCGGACATTTCCGCCGCCATCACGGTGCCGGAGCCAATTGGTTTCGTCAGCAACAGGTGATCGCCCGCGCGCGCCCCGCCCAGCGTCACTGGCGCCCGTTCACAGAGGCCAGTGAGGGTGAAGCCGATGGTCAGCTCCTCGCCTAGCGAGGTATGGCCGCCGACGATGGCCGCCCCGGCGGATTTCATCTCCTGATGGGCAGTCTCCATGATCTCGGCCAGCAGGCGTTCCTGCAGGGTGGGGGACTGTTTTGGCAGGATCAGGGTCACGGTGGCGGCTTGCGGGGTGGCCCCCATGGCCCAGATGTCATTCAGCGCGTGTTGCGCGGTGATGCGGGTCATGGTCACCGGGTCCTCGGTGAAGGTGCGCAGATGGTCGGTGCTGATCACCTGCATCGCGCCGCCGGTCAGAAGCTGCGCCGCATCATCGCCGGGCAGCGGTGTGACATCGGCGCGGCGCGCCCCGGAGTAGGATCGGATACCCTGTCGCAGGCTGGTCCGGCCAACCTTGGAACCGCAGCCGCCGCACATCGGCTTGTCGCCCAGAGCCTCCACCATGCCTTCGGCCCGGTGACGTGGCAGGGGCGGCGGGGCCATGACCGGAAGCGCGGCGAATTTGCGCATGAATTTTTGGTCGATATGGTCCTTCCACCGCCACAGGAGCGGACCGGAGAAACTGCGCCCGTTGCGATCCGCGAGAGCCGATGTGCCGCCCATGGAGATCAGCTTCAGATAGTCCTTTTGCGGCTGATAGTCCTTGAGCGCACCACCGCTCAGCAGGGCCTTGAGGTTGTGATAAAGCACCGGCGCCTGGCGCACCGCATAGACCCCGGCCTTCGGGCGCGGGGCAAAGCCCATATGGGCGCAATCGCCACAGGCAAAGACATAGGGGTTCGAGGTCTGCAGCCGGGGCGAGACAAGGAGCGCGCCGTGATGGTGGTCCAGTCCGCTCTCCGCCAGCCAGCCATAGGCGCGGGCGCCTGCTGCCCCCACGGTGAAGTCACTGGCGACCTCGCGCCCGTCCGCCAGCGTCAGCCCGCCTGCGTGGACCTCGGCGATCGGGGCCTCCTCCATCAGGGTGACACCGTGATCGAAGAGGGCGGCACGCAGGCGGGCCTGGCTCACCGCGCCCAGGGCGGAGAGCGCCCGGTGGCTGTCGATCAGGGTGGCCTGCTGGAAGCGTCCGTGCCTCCGCAGGGCATGGGCCATGGCGAGCACCAGCTCCACCCCCGCCACGCCGCCTCCGATCACCGCGACGCGGGCCGGGCCGTCAGAGCCGAGAAAGGCCTCCCAGGCGGCGGCAAAGGCCCCAAGCGGCTTGGCGGGCACCGCATGATCGGCAAAGCCCGCGAGCGCGGGTATGGCGGAGGTGATGCCGACGTCGATGGAGGCCACGTCATAGGCGATCTCGGCCCGACCCGGCACGGTGATCGTCTTGGTGAGAGGATCAATCGCCTCCGCCGCGCCCAAGACCAGCCGCGCCCCGGCAAAGCGCGCCAGTTGCACGAGGTCGATATCGAGGGCCTCGCGCTCGTAATGCCCGGCGACAAAGCCCGGCAACATGCCGGAATAGGGCGCGGTAGGACCGGGGTTGATGAGGGTGAGGCGCACGCCGGGCAGCGGTTTCATGCCCCACATCCGAAGCACCAGCGCATGGGTATGGCCGCCTCCCACCAGGACCAGATCGCGGGTCAGCGGAAGACGGGAGGAAATCATCGGCTCTGGCCTCTTGTGGATGGGGTCTGCGCGCCTGCGTTCAGGCCTCGCTCTGGTCGGATGCCGGATGGTGTTCCGGTTTGTCATGGGTCGCCCAGAGCTTGCAGGAACCGGCATCGGGCAGGTCTTCGGGCCTTGTCTGCTGGTTGATGAAGACCTTGGCAAGGAAATTTGCCGTGACCGGGGCGGTAACCAGCAGGAACAGGGTGATCAAGAGCTCATGCGCCGAGACCTTTCCCTCGTAGACCGCCGCATGGATCATCGAGCCGACCAGCACGCCGCCGACCCCCAGCGTGGTTGATTTCGTCGGCGCGTGCATCCGCGACATCGGATCGCTGAGCTTGATGAGGCCGAAGGAGCCGACAAGGCCGAAGAGGCCGCCGACCACCACGCAGACCGAGATGAGGAGTTCGATAATCATGTCCAGCCCCTCACTCGATAATATTGCCGCGCAGCAGGAAGCGCGCATAGGCCACGGTGGAAATGAAGCCGAGCATCGCCATGATGAGAGCGGCCTCGAAGAAGATCTCGGTGCCGAGGATCACCCCGAAGAGCACCACCATGGCAATCGCATTGATGAACATGGAGTCGAGCGCGAGGATCCGGTCGGTGATCTCCTTCGAGGTCACCACCTTCCAGAGGTTCATCAGGAGGGCGAGGGCAAAGCAGATGAAGGCGAAGGCGTAAGCATATTCGATCATTCGAAAATCTCCTTCAGTCGAGCCTCGTAGCGGGTCTTGATCTCGGCCCGGACGGCGTCCGGGTCCGGCGCGTGCAGGCAATGCACCAGGAGCGAGCGTCCCTGCGCCGAGATATCGGCGGTGAGCGTGCCGGGGGTCATGGTGATGGTGCCGCCGAGCATGGCGATGGCTTCGGGCGTGCGGATGTCGAGCGGGATGTTGATCCAGGCGGGCTGGCGTTTTGCGTTCGGCATGAAGAGCACGATCCGCGCCACCGCGACATTGGCGACGATGATGTCCCAGAGCACCAGAAGCGTATAGGTGACCAGCTTGGAGGGGCGCTTCAGCTTGGGGCGGTTCGGCCAGTAGGGTTGGGTCGCCACCGGGATCAACAGGCCGAGGAGGAAGCCGAACAGAAGCGAATTCAGCGAGAAGCGGTTCACCAGCAAGAGCCAGATCACCGTCAGCATCAGCGTCAGCAGCGGATGCGGCAAAAGGCGGTTCAGGAGTTTCATCAGTGGCTCTCCTTGCTTTCGGGTGCGGTGCCCTCGGCCGCGTCAGCCGGGGCGTCGTGCTCTCCGCCCTGCGTCTCCGCCTCGTCGGTCACAGGGCGGTCCACATTGGCCAGTACCGTTTCAATATAGGCGCTGGGGGCAAACAGGGCCTCGGCGGTGGCGGCGGTGTACCTCGTCATCGGTCCGGCAAAGACGGTCAGGGACACCAGCCCCGCCAGCAGGGCAAAGACCGCGACAAAGGGCAGGGCCGGGGCGCGCGGGCCTTGCGGCGCGTCCGCCTGATCGACACTCTCCAGCTCGATTTCCGGCTCTTTCATCGTGTCGGCATGGGCGAGCCCGTGACTCTTCCAGAACAGGAGCGTGCCAGCGCGGGCAAAGCCCATGATGGTGACCAGCGAGGAGCCGAGGATGACCGCCCAGATCCAGACTGACAGATCCTGATCGCGGGCGGCGTCGAGGATCAGCAGCTTGCCGAGAAAGCCCGAGAGCGGCGGCATCCCGGCGGTGGCGATGGCGGCGGCAAAGAACAGGGCAGAAATCAGCCCGCTCTGGGCCATCACCGGCTGGGCGGCGATCTCGCCCCCCTGGCGCGCCCGCACCATATCGGCGATGAGGAACAGGGCGGCCGCCGCGAAGGTCGAATGCACCGCGTAATAGAGCGCGGCGGCGGCCGCCTCGGGAGTGAACATGGAGATCGCGGTCAGGAGCGTGCCGACGGAGGTGATGGCGCCGAAGGACACCAGCTTGCCGATTTCCCTGGAGCCGAGGACGCCGATGGCCCCGATGGCCACCGTCAGCAGGGCGGCGGGCAGGAGCCAGTCGCCGACCAGACCCTCGGCCACCGCGACATCGGGACCAAAGACCAGCGTGTACATGCGCAGGATCGCATAGGCGCCGACCTTGGTCATGATTGCGAAGAGCGCCGCCACCGGGGCGGGCGCATTGGCATAGGAGGCGGGCAGCCAGAAGTGCAGGGGCAGGAGGGCGGCCTTGATCGCGAAGACCAGCAGCAGCATCACCGCACCGACCCGGATCAGGGCGCTGTCCTCCACCGGCAAGGTGGCGACCTTGACCGCCAGATCCGCCATGTTGAGGGTGCCGGTCACCGAATAGATGGTGCCAAGCGCCAGCAGGAACAGCGAGGAGCCGATGAGGTTGTAGACCACATATTGCACCCCGGCCTGAAACCGCCGGGTGCCGCCGCCATGGATCATCAGCCCGTAGGAGGCGATCAGCAGCACTTCGAAGAACACAAATAGGTTGAAGGCGTCGCCGGTGAGGAAGGCGCCGATGATGCCCATCAGCTGGAACTGGAACAGGGCATGGAAATTGGCTCCGCGCGCGTCCCAGTTGCTGCCCACGGCATATAGGTTCACCGCCAGCGCCAGAAGCGTGGTCAGCAGCACCATCATCGCCGACAGGCGGTCGAGTACCAGCACGATGCCGAAGGGGGCCTGCCAGTCGCCGAGCTCGTAGACCTGCACGGTGCCATCGGCCGCCTGCACCGCCAGCGCCAGCGCGATGGCAATCAGCAGCACGTTGGATGCCAGCGAGAAGATCCGTTGCAGGTCAATGTGATAGCGCAGGGTCATGATGATGAAGGGCGCCACCAGCGCGGGCAGCACGATGGGCGCAATCAGAAGGTGGTTCATGCGTCCTCTCCGACCTGTTCGGCCTGTTCTGTCATGTCGATCCTGTCATCCCGGGCGCTGAGATAGGCCCCGAGGGCGATCATCACCACCACGGCGGTCATGCCGAAGGAGATCACGATCGCGGTGAGAACCAGTGCCTGCGGCAGCGGGTCGGTATAGGGCACCTCGGCGTATTTGTTCAGGATCGGCGGCGCATCCACCACCAGCCGCCCGGAGGCAAAAAGGAAGACGTTCACCGCATAGGACAGCAGCGAGGTGCCGAGGATCACCGGAAAGGTGCGCTTGCGCAGGATCATGTAGATCCCGGCGGCGGTCAGCAGGCCGACGGCCGAGGCCACGAGAAACTCCATGCTCAAACCTCCCGAGCGTCTTGGCCCGCGGCGTCACGCGCGGGGTTGATGTCCATGGCGTGTTCGCTCTGGATGCCCGGCTGCCAGGCAAAGCGGCTGAGGCTTTCCAGCGCCAGCATCACGGCTCCCACCACGGCGAGAAAGACGCCAAGGTCAAAGAGCGCGGCGGTGGCCACCTCGAATTCCTCGAGCGGGGCGATATGGATGTAGCCGAAGGCCGAGGTCAGGAAGGGCTGGCCGTTGAACCAGGCCCCGAGGCCGGTGGCGGCGGCGATCAGCACGCCGGATCCGATGATGCCGTGATAGGGAAAGCGCTGGCGCTCTGCCGCCCAGCCGAAACCGGAGGCCATGTATTGCATGATGACGGCGATCGCGGCGATCAGGCCGGCGATGAATCCGCCGCCGGGAAGGTTGTGGCCGCGGAAGAAGATATAGGCCGCCACCATCAGCGCCACCGGCATCATCATCCGGGTCACCACCACCATCAGGCCCGGGTGGCTGTCACCCGCCTGTGGCATGTCCGGCTTGCGGTTCAGGAGATAGGCCCGGACCCGCGAGGACAGCAGCGCCTCGGTGAGGGCAAAGATCACCATGGCGGCGATGCCGAGCACGATGATCTCGCCAAAGGTGTCAAAACCCCGGAAGTCGACGAGGATCACGTTGACCACATTGGTGCCGCCGCCGCCCTTGTAGGAATTGGTGAGGTGGAAGTCGGAAATCGTCGGAAAGGCGAAATCGCGCAGCAGCAGCGCATAGATCAGCCCGCCGACGCCAAGCCCGCCGAGGATCGAAATCACCCCGTCGCGGATCCGCACCATGCCGGTCGAGGTGACCGGCATGTCCTTGGGCAGGAAGTTCAGCGCCAGCAGCATCAGGATGATGGTCACCACCTCGACCGAGATCTGGGTCAGCGCCAGATCCGGTGCTGAGAGGTAGTTGAACGACAGCGACACGATCAGCCCGATGATCCCGATCAGGATCAGAGCGATGAAGCGCCGGCGGTGATAGATCACGATGCCGATGGTGGCCACGATCAGGCAGAGCCAGCCAATCACCGGGATCACGCCGGTGGGGCTCAGGGTCCGGCTGGCGGCGCCAAGGGTGCCGCTGGCAAAGGCGAACAGGCCGATGGCGAGGGTGAAGCTGACCATGATCGCCGCATAGCGGGTGAAGGAGCCATCATGCAGCCGCGCGGTGACAGCCTGCGCCAGCCCGGTCAGCGCGCCGGTCAGAAGATCAAAGATCACCTTGGCCTCGGGGCGCGGCAAGGCGGTCCAGATCCGCTCCAGCGGCCGGTGCAGCGCCAGCAGGATGAGACCGCCGACGACGGCGATGATCGACATGTAAAGGGCAGGGGTAACCCCGTGCCAGAGCTTCAGATGGGCATGGGGATGGGTCTGGGTGACAGCCCCGGCGGCGGCATCGACGAGCGGCCCTACAAGGGTCGCGGAGAACAGGCCGATGGAGACCACCAGCACCACCAGAAAGGCGGGCGAGGCCCAGAGCCCAAAGCCCGGATCATGCGGCTTGGCCGGGTAGTCGTCGCGTTTGGGCCCGAGGAAGACATGGGCGATGTAGCGAAAGGAATAGGCCGCCGAGAAGACCGCCGCGAGGGTCGCGAGCACCGACATCGCCAGCGGGCTTTGCAGCCAATAGGTATGCGAGACCTCCTCCAGCATCATTTCCTTGGAAATAAACCCGTTGAGCGGCGGAATGCCCGCCATCGACAGCGAGGCGACGGTGGCGATCACGAAGGTCACCGGCATCAGGTGACGCAAACCGCCCAGCCGCTTGATGTCGCGGGTATGGGTCTCGTGGTCGACGATGCCGGCGGTCATGAAGAGGGCCGCCTTGAAGGTCGCATGGTTGATGATGTGGAAGACCGCCGCAATCGCCGCCGCCTCGGTGCCCAGCCCGAGGAGCATGGTGATGAGGCCGAGGTGGGAGACGGTGGAGAAGGCCAGGAGCGCCTTCAGGTCATCCTTGAACAGGGCGATCACCGCGCCCAGAACCATGGTCACAAGGCCGGTGGTGGCAACGATGTAGAACCACTCGGGCGTGCCCGCAAGCACCGGCCAGAGCCGCGCCATCAGGAAGAGGCCCGCTTTGACCATGGTGGCGGAGTGCAGATAGGCGGAGACCGGCGTCGGTGCCGCCATCGCGTGCGGCAGCCAGAAATGGAACGGGAATTGCGCCGATTTGGTGAAGGCGCCCAGCAGGATCAGGATCAGCGCCGGCAGGTACAGCTCGGAGGACTGGATCGCGTCCTTGTTCTGCAGGATCACCGAGATGTCGTAGGAGCCCGCGATATGGCCGAGGATCAGCATGCCTGCGATCATCGCAAGCCCGCCCATGCCGGTCACCGTGAGAGCCATGCGCGCGCCCTGGCGCCCCTCGGGGAGATGTTTCCAATAGCCGATGAGCAGGAAGGACGACAGCGAAGTCAGCTCCCAGAACACCAGCAACAGCAGGATGTTGTCGGACAGGACAATGCCCACCATCGCGCCTTGGAACAGCAGGAGATAGGTGTAGAACTGGCCCATCGGATCCTGCCGCGACAGATAAAAGCGCGCATAGAGGATGATCAGCAGGCCAATCCCGAGGATCAACGTGGCAAAGAGGAACCCGAGCCCGTCGAGGAAGAAATTGGCCGAAAGCCCCAGCGCGGGCAGCCAGTCGATGCCGACCTGCACCACCTCGCCCCGCAGGATCGCGGGGGCGTGCAGCATCAGGCCGATGAAGGCGAGACCGCTGGCGAGGCCCGCCGCGGAGGCAGAGGTATTGCGACCTGCCCGGATCAGAAGCGCGGGAAACAGCGCGCCGAGAAAGGGCAGGGCCGCAATCAAGAAAAGGGACACGTCAAACTCTCCTGTCGGGCATTATTGTTCTTCATGCGGACGATAAGCCTGCAAGTTGTGAATTGAGTAGGAAATTTTCCAGTGTCGATCCAGTCATTCCGGCCAGAAACTTGCCGATCCGGGGGCTGATACCGCCAAATGTGACAGTCAGCCGCATCTTTTCCAAGGCGCCTCTGTGCCCCATGTGGTCGCTCGCGCCTGAATGACGGGATCTTGAAGAGAGGTTCGCGTTTCCCGGGAGGTGGATCTGTCGCCCCTGTGCTAGGAGTGAGCGGTGCCGGTGGTTGCAAGAAGGCTCTTGGAAATGGATGATGTCTCCCCTCGACACCGGCAGGTGGCGCTGTCACGGCGGCGGCTTGGCCTGATCGGCCTTGCGCTGTTGGGAACTGGCGGCGGCTGGTGGGCCCTCTATCGCTACCGGCCGCCCCATGACGCCGGGCTCTTGTCGGTGGCGGAAGCCCATGGGCTGAGCCGGGCGGGCGCGCTCTGGCTGATCGACATTCGCACCCCAGCAGAATGGCGGCGCACCGGCCTGCCCGAGGGGGCGGTGCCACTGGACATGCGCCGCGACGATTTCGAGGCCGCGCTGCGTCAGCTGGTGGCGGGCGACCCGGAGCGCCCGATTGCGCTGATCTGCGCCGGTGGCGTGCGCTCCGCCCGGCTCAGTCGTCGCCTTGTTGCTGCGGGGTTCGACAGGATCCGTGATGTTCCCGAAGGGCTTTATGGGTCCTCTGCCGGGCCCGGCTGGCTCGCGTCTCAACTGCCGGTGACCCCATGGGAGGGATGATGCGAAGCCTGGCCGGGCTGGCGCTTGCCTGGATCGCCACCGGCGCTGCGGCGGGCTGTGGTCCGTCACCCGATCCTTGCGAGGCCGCAGGGGGCACCTATCACATCGCGCTGCCGCAAACCGTCGCAAGTCCGGTGCCCGCAGTGGTCTTCCTGCATGGCCATGGCGGCTCCGGCGAGGGTGTGCTGCGGATGCGCGAGATGGTCACGGCCTTCACCACCGCAGGCTATGCGGTGATCGCACCGGACGGGGCCCCACGACCCAATGGCACCCGCAGCTGGTCCTTCCGCGGCGATCTCGCCACGCGAGACGATTTCACCTTCCTGCCGGCGGTGCTTGCGGATGCGGCGGATCGCTTTGACCTCGACACCGAACGCTCTGTTCTGGCGGGATTTTCTTCTGGTGCCTTCATGGTGAACTACCTCGCTTGCAAGACCCCGGAGGCCTTTGCCGCCTATCTGCCGGTGGCGGGGGGATTCTGGCGTCCGATGCCCGAGAGCTGCACCGGGCCGGTGCGGCTCTATCACAGCCATGGCTGGCGCGATGGCACCGTGCCGCTGGAGGGGCGGATCCTTGGCAATGGGCGGTTTATTCAGGGCGACATCTGGGCCGGATTCGACCTCTGGCGTCAGGCCATGGGGTGCAGGAGCCCGGCACCGGAGCAAGCCTGGCAGGAGGGGGACTTGATGCTGCGGGAATGGCACTGCGGCGCAAAGGCCGAGCTCCGGGTCGAGCTTTTCCTCGGCGGCCATATGGTGCCGGAGGGCTGGGCCGAGCGGGTGATCACCTGGCTCAAGGCGCCGACGACCGCATCTTCCTCGACGGAATGAGGCAGGGGCTGTCTTTACTTTTGGTCTTGAACACCGAGGGTGCGGGGGCAATGCCCCCGCACCCTCGTTTTTTACGTCATTCCGCCGCTTCCACCGGCGTGTCTGCACCTTGGAGATGCTGACGCAGCAGGCTGCGGTAGTGGCGGGCCGCCTGGTTGATCTGCGGCTCCTTCAGCACCTCGGCGGTGCCCATCCAGCTCTTTGGCAGGCGCAGGCTGGACAGGGCCGAGAGCGGCACCGCCAGCACCAGCGAAAAGGCGATGGGCGCCAGCCAGAGCGAGACCAGACCGGCGGCGATGCCGACCCAGAGCGCGAGGCCGCTGGCGGTTTCCAGGGCATGACATTTCAGCAGGGTGGCAAGGCTGTAGCTGCCGCCTGCGCGGGCCTGCGGGGCCCAGCCCTTCTGGATGCCGAGGGCGGTGCGGAAAACCGCGATCATCTGCTGGATCATCAGGATCGGTGCAAAGAGGATCGCCAGCAGGATCTCGGTCAGCATCGAGAGGACAAAGCGCCCGGCGCCGCCGTAATCGGCGATGCGCCGTCCGGTGAGCGGCAGCGCCGCCACCGAGAGCACCTTGGGCAACAGAAGCATCGCATAGATCAGCACGATCACCGCTACATGGCGCGGCTCGCTCATGTCGGGCCAGCTTGGGCGCAGCGGGTTGGCTTCGGAGAAATAGGTCAGCACGGAGCCGCCTTCGTCATGGCCAATGATCGCCCAGATCACCAGCAGCGCGAACCAGACCGGGGCCATCAGATAGCCGATGGCGCCATGGGCAAGGTGAAAGCGCGACATCGCGTGAAAGCCGGTGGCCGAGAGGATGCGCAGGTGCTGCAGGTTGCCCGAGCACCAGCGGCGATCACGCTGGATATGGTCGATCAGCGTCTGCGGGGTTTCCTCGTAGGAGCCGCGAATGCGGGGCAGGAAGCGCACCCGCCAGCCGGCGCGGCGCAGCAGGCCGGCCTCGACAAAATCATGGCTCATGATGATCGAGGTGCCACCGCGCAGGGTCGGCAGTTCCGGCAGGCCGGCACAGGCGGCAAAGGCGCGGGTGCGGATGATCGCGTTATGGCCCCAATAGTTGCCTTCATGCCCGGTCCAGCGGGCCAGACCCTCGGCCAGCGCCAACCCGTAGACGCCATTGGCAAACTGTTGCATGCGGCCAAAGACCGATTGAGCACCAATGAGTTGCGGGAAGCTCTGGATGAGGCCCGCATTGGGATCGCGCGACAGCGCATCGGTCAGACGCACGATGGCGCGGCCGGTCATCAGACTGTCGGCGTCAAGCACCAGCATCGCCTCGTAGTCACCGCCCCAGCGGGTCACCCAGTCGTGGATATTGCCGACCTTGCGGGCAATGTTCTTCTCACGGCGGCGATAGTAGAGGGTGATGCCCTCGGGCAATTCCTCGCGCAGCGCGCGGATGCTCTGTTCTTCCTGCGCGGCAATCTCTGCGTCGCGGGTGTCGGAGAGGATGAACATGTCGTAGGAATGTGCCCCGCCGATGGCGCGCAGCTCTTCGAGCATGGAGCGCGCATTGCCGAGCACATACCAGGGCACCTCGTTGTAGACCGGTACCAAGAGCGCCACCCGCATGGCGCGGCGCGGCCCGCGTTGGGGCAGTGGCCGGGTGCGGGCGAGGCTGTAGAGACCCAGCAGAACGGTAGAGACCGTGAAGGTGATCCAGAAGAAATTGAAGGCGATGAGCACCAAGAGCACCCATTCGAGCACGGTGGTGCCATCGGCGGCAAACCAGCCCTGCATCACCCAGGCCAGCGCGAGGGTCGAGGCCATCGCGGGCGAGAAGGCGAGGATGCGCCAGATTGCCACGCCCGGCTCACCTGCATCGGTGGCCGGCGCGCTGGCGTCGTGGAAGTCGCGCCCGAAATCCTGCGCCGGCATGGCCAGCGGAGCCTCGGGGGGCAACAGGGAAGAGGAGGGAGCGTGTTCACGCATTTAAACGGTCCACCGATAAAGCCAGACTTCGGAGGCGGCAGCGCCGTCCTTGCGAAGTTGGGCGCGCAGTTCAACATAGGTCTGCTCGCCCGGGTCAAAGGAAAACACCAACCGCATGCCACCGGTTTCCGGATTGCGCTCCAGGATCCCGGCGCTGGTCTCCAGCTGCGGCGAGTTGATATGGATGTCGAAACCTTCCGGCCCGTCCTCGAAGATCGGATGGGCGTCGAAGTCGATCACCATCAGGCGGCCCGGATCGCCAAAGATCTTGGCACCGGAAGCGGTCTTGATCACCCGCGGCAGGTCCGGGGCCGGCTCTTCACCCCAGGTGAGGCGATAGTTGAGGTCGATTTGCGATCCCTCGGAATAGGGATCCCGCGGCCGCCAATAGGCCACGATATTGTCGTAGATCTCCTTGTCGGCCGGGATCTCCACCAAAGTCACCGCACCCGCACCCCAATCGCCCTTGGGTTCGACCCAGAGCGAGGGGCGGCGGTGGTAATGGGCTTCGAGGTCGTCGAAGTCCGACAGGTTGCGCGAGCGCTGGATCAGGCCGAAGCCCTTGGGCGCCTGGTCGACAAAGCTCGACACCTGCAGGCGGGTCGGGTTGGCCAGCGGCCGCCAGATCATCTCGCCATTGCCGTTCTTGATCAGCAGCCCCTCGCTGTCGTGCACCGCCGGGCGGAAGTCGTCGAACCGCTGGTGGTTGGTGCCGTCAAAGAGGAACATGGAGGTGAGCGGCGCAAGGCCCGCGTGACTGAGCTCGGTGCGGGCAAAGAGCGTTGCCTCCACATCCATCACGCAGGGATTGCCCGGGGTGATGTCAAAGCGATAGGCACCGGTCACCGAGGGGCTGTCCATCAGCGCATGGACAACCATGTTTTGCTGCAAGGGGCCGGGCGCTTCGAGCCAGAAGCTGATGAACTCGGGGAACTCCTCGCCCTCGGCATCGCCGGTCTTGAGCGCGAGACCCCGGGCCGAGAGCCCGTAGACATTGCCCTTGGCGATGGCGCGGAAATAGCTGGCGCCCTGGAAGACGCAGAACTCGGTCTTTTTGCCCGGATGGTCGGGGTCATCCAGGTCCGTGCGAAGCCGGAAACCGGAATAGCCAAGAGCGCCATCCTCCGACAGTTCGGGCGAAATCTCGGGGTGTTTCTTGAACCGGTGCATGTCGAAAGGCACCCTGGAGGCAGTGCCGTTTTCGACCGCGTTGATCTGTACCGAACGCTCGAAATAGAGGCCGGGCAGGAAGAAATCGACGTTGTAGCTGCGCACGGTATCCGCCCAGAGCGCCTTGTCGACGTCGAACTGGATCGAGCGGTACTGGTCATAGGTCATCGCCAGCCAGTCATCGGGCACCTTGCTGCGGGGCTTGTAGGCGCGTTCGGCCAGAGCCTTGGCACGCGCCACCACATCGGCGCGCGAGAAAGGCTCGGTTCCGGAGGCCTGAACGGCCGGGGCAAGGGCAACCAGCGTAAGTGCGGATGCGGATTGAAGGAAGGCGCGACGGCTTACTTTGCTCATCGTTTGCGTCTCCAGGGCTGAGATTTGAACCATGCCGCGCTGTAGGCGCAGGCGATAAGAAGGGCGAAGCCGAAGATATTCACGGCTGCGGTGGTGATGACCGCACGCTCGGTCTGGTCAAGCAGGGCACCGAGGAATTGCGCGGCGGCCATGGAAAAGACAAAGACGGCGAGGCTCTGCTGGCCGACCTTAGTGACGAGAGTCAGCACAAGGGTCCAGATGCGAGCGCCAAGCGAGGAGCCACGGGCCAGGAGGTTGGTGCCATTCTCGCCGGCCACCAGCCAGGCCAGATAGGCCAGCGACAGGAAGTGCATCAGGCGCAAGAGGCCGAAATCCGTCTTCTCGCGCCATTGCGAGGTCACCGGCCAGGTCTTCTTGACCAGCGCGCCGAGATCGGGGATCCCATCGTTGAGCCAGGTGAAGACCTTCCAGGACCCGAAGGGCGCGGAGACCACAAGGAAGACGACCGCCAAGACCGCAAGGGCGCGGCTGCGCGGTGGTTTCGGCAGCCAACCTGCCATGAAGGCAAAGCCGGTAAAGAACAGCAACTGCCAGCCCATGGGGTTGAAGAACCACTCGCGATCGGACCAGGGCTCCGCCGGGAAGGACAGGCCGCGCGGATGGAGCCCCAGCATATAGGGGTTCGCCGAGAGCCAGACTGCCACACAGAACAGGGCGACGGCCCAGGTGCCGAGCCTGTGTAGCCCCATCACCACCGGCATCAGGGCCAGCACACCGAGGTACATTGGCAGCACGTCGAAATAGTTCGGCACATAGGTCAGCGTGAACAAGCCCACGATCTGACTGACGGTATTGGAAAAGAAGGGATGCAGGTTCAGCGAGGCAATGTAGCTCGTGCCCTTGGGGCCGAAACCGAGGAGGTCGAAGGCCGCCATCGAGGTCGCGATGAAGAAAAACAGTCCGATATGGGCCCAGTAGACCTGCCAAACACGATAGATCACCCGGGCTGTGCCCATCAGCCAGCCGTTGCGGGCAAAGGAGCCGCCAAAGGCGATGGCCGAGGCCATCCCGGAACAGAAGACAAAGATCTCGGTGGCATCGGAGAAGCCGAAGCGGGCGGGAATCCAGCCGGCCCAGCGGTTGCCCGGAATATGGGCGCTGAGGATGATGAACATCGCCAGCCCCCGATAGAAATCAAGGCGAGGATCGCGCGGGCGCACGGCTGCAGCCTGCGCGGCTGGCGACAGCGGCGCATTTCCTGCATTTGCGGCCTCGCGGGAGGACCCCGCCTTGTTGGGCGCCGGAAAGGGCGCGACGTCTGCCATCGGTCTTCAAACTCCTAAAAAGATCACTCCGCCGGAACGCTCCGGGGGCCGCCCTTGTTCCCTGCGGTTGCAATCAGGTTGCGCCGGACCAGCGCAAAGTTATCCTCGGCTCCGCCCCGTCTGGACCGGCGATCTTCCAGCAGGGCTTCTGCCTCAGCCCAGCGGCCGGCGCGCAGACCTGCGTCGATCGTCATGCGTTCGAAGACATCGCGCTGCGCGTGACTGCCTCCGGCAAGGTGCAACGAATCCCGCGACTTAGAGAGGTAACTGAAGGCGCTGCCGTAGTCGCCTTCCCCAAAAGCCTCAAGCCCCTTTGCAACTGCGGCACCGGGATTGGCCATTCTTTGCGCGCTCTCGCTGTCGGTTTGGCTGCCATCGGCGCAAATTCGCGCAACCAGGCGGTGCGCGGCCACTTTGCGCTCGCCGCCGAGGAGACCGAGCAGATAATGCAGGTCGGCAAAGATCAGGCTGCCATCCTGGGTTCGGTTTTCACAAAGATCCGCCAGTTCGTCCCAGCGGTGCCCGACGGCGATGCCCTCCAGCTCGAGCCGCATCAGCAGCGAGGTGGCATTGGCGATATCGCGGTAGTCGTCGGTATGGTCCTTGCGCACCTCTGCGTCGTAAAGCCGCAGCACATCGTCGATCTGACCGAGATCGAGATGCATCAGCGCCTTGTGCCACCAGACGTGATAGCGGAAGTTGTTGCACTGCGACCAGGCCTCCTCGCGCCCCTCGAGCCAGTCGAGGCCGGCGCGGGCATTGCCGGTCATGTCATGTACATGGGCCACCGCATGTAACCCCCAGGCATCGTCCGGCGCCGTCCAGAGCGCCTGCCGCCCGGTCACCTCGGCGCGGTCATAGGCCCCGGTTTCTTCCAGCGCAAAAGCGTGACAACCAAGGAGGTAGCCATGGCCCGGGTGGTCACTGGCATAGGCCGGCAGCACCCGTTCGACCGAGGCCCGCATACCGCGCGCATCGCCGAGGATGAAGCGGATGCCGTGGCTCAGTTTCATCGCCAGCGTGTCGCAGGGGTGCAGGGTCAGCACCTCTTCCATGATCGCGATGGCCCGCGAGGGCTGACCGGCGAGCCAGGCTTCGAGCGCATCGACATAGCGGCGTTCGCGGGGCAGCGCCGTGTCGCAGGCGGCACGGGCGGCGGCACAGGCCTCACGCGCGGCAGGCAGCAACTCGCGCCGTCCCAGCATCAGCAGAGACAGACCTTTCAGCGCCTGAGCCAGGGCGAAGTCCGGCGCCACTTCCAGCACCGCGCCAAGATGGGTGGCGGTCCGGGCCGCATGGGCCAACACCCCGATCTGGGCGCCGTTCCAATCGGCAAGGGCCGTGGCATCGCGAAGGCTGCAGTCCTGGCCAAAAATATCAACTGTCATCGGGGGCGTCTCTTTCGCAATCTCTGTGGAAAAACAGGTCTTGCAGAAGAGATTAGCCGAGCCACTCCACCCGCGCGCCCCCCGCTCTCGCGTTGGTGAAGCGGCGTGTGGCGCTGAGCGGAAAACAGAAGGTTCGACCCGGTTGCGCGCGCGGAAATCGGCGCAAAACTTCGCCCCAATGCTGTTTTCGGCAGCATGGCAGCGCTGGGGCGCTGGAAACTGTAACATTGCGGCACGGGGCGCGATGCCCGCAGCAATACTGGTTATTTCAGTGGTCCTTGAAAGGGTGCTCCGTGGCGAGAATCTCGTCACTGTCAGCGCCGCATATAGGCGGGCTCTTGCGGTAAGTCACGGGGGTACGCGAGAACTTCAGCGGGTTGCCCAGAAGGCGCACATTTTTGCCGCAGCTTTCCATCTCGATGACCATTTTCCGAGCGGAAACCTGCTCGGAATCAAAGACTTTTGCCAAAGTCTTAACAGGGCCCACAGGCACCTTCACCGCCTCCAACGCGGCGATCACATCCTCGGTCGTGTGACGGCCAAGGGCAGGGATCAGAATGGCGTTCAACTCCGCCCGGTTCTCGAGGCGGGCCGGGTTGGTGGCAAAGCGGGAATCCTGTGCCAGACCCTCCAGCGCGAGGAAGCTCAGGACACGGCGGAACTGGCTGTCATTGCCGACCGCGAGGATCACATGGCCGTCCGAGGTCCGATAGGTGCCATAGGGCATGATCGAGGGATGTTCATTGCCGCGCCGGATCGGCTCCTGGCCGGTGTTGAGATAGCTGACACCCTCGTTGATGAGCCAGGCGATCTGCGCATCCACCAGCGCCAACTCGACCTGCTGGCCCTCGCCGGTGAGGTCGCGGTGGCGCAGGGCGGCGAGGATGCCGACGCAGGCATACATGCCGCACATCACATCGGCGATGCCGACTCCGACCTTCATCGGAGCGCCCTCCGGTTCTCCCGTCAGGGACATGATGCCGCCAAAGCCCTGTGCCATCAGGTCATAGCCGGGTTTTTCGCGGTTGGGGCCGGTCTGGCCATAGCCCGAGATCGAGGCATAGACGAGGCGCGGGCAATCCGTGCGCAGGGTTGCGTAGTCGAGTCCGTATCTGGCAAGGCCACCGGGTTTGAAGTTCTCGATCAGCACGTCGGCCTCGGCGGCAAGGCGACGGATGACCGCTTGCCCTTCGGGCGTCGAGATGTCCAGCGCCAGCGAGCGTTTGTTGCGGTTGGCGGACATGAAATAGGGCGTGATATCAGCGCCTTCCGCGACGCTCTTGCCCCATTGACGAGTATCATCACCGCCGGAGCCGGGGTTTTCCACCTTGATCACATCAGCGCCAAGATCGCCCAGCAATTGGGTTGCGGTGGGCCCGGCCAGAATGCGCGAGAGGTCGAGCACCTTGACTCCCTTGAGCGCGCCATGGGGCAGGAGATCAGATGCGGCCATCGTAGCCCTCCCGGTCGATCTCGGCGGCGATGACAGTGAAGGTCTCGGCCTGCATCGCGCTCTCGAGCGCCGCGCGCAGCTCGGCCCGGTTGCGGACGCTATGGCCGGCGCCGCCAAAGGCACGGCCGATGGCGGCAAAATCATGACGGCCAAAGTCCACGCCCGCATTGGGCAGCTGCCGCTGGCGTTGTTTCAGCTCGATCAGCGCCAGCGAGGCATCGACAAAGACCACAAAGATCGGTGCAAGGCCCATTTCGGCGGCGGTGGCCAATTCACCCGCCACCATCAGGAACCCCGCATCGCCGGAGAAGCTGACGACGCAGCGATCTGGTTCTGCCAGCTTGCGCCCGATGGCGAGCGGCACCGCGCAGCCCATGGTGCAGAGGCCCGAGGATTGCACCATCTGGCGCGGGCTGCGGCAGGGCCACATCTGGCTCAGGAGGATGCGATGGGCACCGCTGTCGGCGGTCAGCGCCGTATCGACGGGCAGGGTGGCGATACATTCGGCGATAACACCGGCAGGACCCCAGTCCTCGCTTGGCGAAAAGGCCTCGGCGAGGGCTGCTTTCGTTCGGGAAATTTCACCGTCGGACCAGAGGCTTGCGGGGTGTGGTGCAACTGCTAGGGCGGCCAGGGTGGCGGGGATGTCGGCGATGAGCGGCAGGCTCGCCTGGTGCATGTAATGGGTGTTGCGCTCCGGCGTGATGTCGATGACGCGGGTTTGGCGCGCATCCCAGGCGTCGCGCCAGCCGGTGCGCATCTCGATCGGGTCATAGCCGATGCCGAGGATCAGGTCGGCGGTCGAGAGCAGCGGCATCAGGTGCCGGTCTGCGAGCGGCGATAGGCCCGCACCACCGAGGCAGAGGGGATGATCCTCCGGCAGGATGCCCTTGGCCTTGTAGGTGGTGACAAAGGGAATCTGGCGCGCCTCGACAAAGGCCTGCACCGCCTCCGGCCCGCCGGGCAGCAGCGCGTCGAGACCGATCACCGCCAAGGGACGGCGCGTTTCCCTCAGCCAGGTATGCGCCTGCGCCAGCGTTGCGCCTGCAGGGGCCGAGGCTCCGGCAGGCGCGCTGAGAGCGGGGCGTTCTGTTGCGGGTGTTTCTGCGACCGAAATCGGCACGTCGATATGCACCGGCCCTTGGCGCGGCGCGGTGGCGATTTGCACCGCTTTGTCGGCGATCACGGCCGCGGCACCGGGGTCAAGGCGAAAGCTGGCCTTGGTGATCGGACGGAACACCGCCTGCTGGTCGAGCACCTGATGGGTGTAGGTCTGAGCCTCATCCGCGTCCACGCAGCCCGTAAGCACCAGCATCGGCACCCGGTCCTGATGGGCATTGGCCACCACGTTGACGCCGTTCAGCGCCCCCGGTCCCAGGGTCGCCACGAGGATTGCGGGCGCCCCATCGGCATGATGCACCCCTTCACCCATGAAGCCTGCGCAATTCTCATGTTTCGCGAGGTGGAAGGTGATGCCGACGCGAGTCAGCGCATCGACAAGGGTCAATACCTCTCCTCCCGGCATGCCAAAAGCATGGCGGCAGCCCGCGGCATAGAGACGGCGGGCGAGTACATCGGCGGCGCGGAGGGTCTGGGTCATCGGGTCGTCCGTAATTGGTCAAAAGGGGAGCGGCAGGCGCCGGTGCAGTTGTGCGGGAAGGTCAGTCCCGCAGCGCGGAGGTGGCGATGGCGGCGAAGGCCGCGTCCAGACGCGCTGCTACCGACCCGAGCTTGTCGCCCGCTTCCGGCAGGTAGGGCGCAAAGACGTAAGTGGGCGTCTTGTAGGCGAGGGTCGCGGTGCCATCCGCCTCTTCGGTCACGTAAAACCGGATCGGCGCCTCGATCATCGCTGCAGTCGAGAGGCCGAGGATCTCCACCGCGTAGTCATTGGCAAAGACACCGACCACCCGATTGCCGGGGAGGGTGATGCCACGGGCGGCTGCGGCATCGGTGGGACCGGCCTCGGTGACCACGGCCAGGCCTTGGTCTTTCACCGCGGATTTCAGATCCGCCAAGAGGGTGGCGTAATCCTTGCTCGAGGCATGGATCTCCCAGCCGGGCCGCGCGGTGATCTCGGCACTTGCGGCGGTGACAAGCAGCAGTGTCGCGCCAATAAGCGTGGCTGCGGGTCGAACGTGAGGGCGAAACATGGCGGGCGATCCTTTCCGCGCGGCTATTGTCGGCCCCTAGGGTCTACGCGAAAGCGGCTGAAATACACGTCACATTTCAGTGCGTTCGCCGATATGCGCCGATCCTGGCCGCGCGGCTCAGGCCCAGCCCTTGCGGAAGAAATGCGGGCTGGCGCCGAACTTGCGTTTGAACTGGCGCGAGAAATGCGTCGCCGAGTTGAAGCCCGAGGCCAGCGCGATCTCGGTCACCGAAAGCGAGGTCTCGTTCATCAGCGCAAAGGCATGGCTGAGGCGCATGTCGGAATAGACATGCATCGGGCTCTGGTCGAGATAGCGGGAAAACAGCCGCTCCAGCTGGCGGCGCGAGATATCCAAGCGATAGCAGAGTTCACCGATCGACAGCGGCTCCTCGATCGACTCCTGCATCAGTTGCAAGGCGCTGAGCAGGCGCTGGTTGCGGCTGCCGATGGCCACCGCGTAGTTGGATTTCTGAGGCGCCGCCCCGGAGGAAGAGCGCACATGCAGGCACATGTCGGCGACGATGATGGCGAGCTGCTTGCCGTGGCGTTCCTCGATCAGGGTCAGCATCATGTCGGTGGCCGCACTGCCGCCACCGCAGGTCATCAGGTTGCCTGAGATTTCATAGATATTCGGCGAGGGTTTCAGGTGTTCGAAGCGTTCGACAAAGCCGGGCTGGTTTTCCCAATGCAGGGTAAAGCGCTGATCCTTGATGATCCCGGCCTGCGCCAGCGCAAAGGCGCCAGTGCAGATGCCGCCGATCTTGCGGCCGAAGCGATGCTCGCGCCGGAGCCAGTTGAGGGCTGCGTCGCTGGCGGTGTCCTGCGGTTCCACCCCGGCACAGACAAAGCCGAGCGCGTCCGAGGGCAGCGAGGCCATCGCCCGGTCCGGTGTCACCACCATGCCGTTCGAGCAGCGCACCGGGGCGCCATCCTCGGTCATGATATACCAGCGATAGAGTTTGGTATTGGTGACCTGGTTGGCGATCCTGAGCGGTTCGATGGCGGCGGCCACCGGCAGCATCGTCGCCTTGGGCAACAGCAGGAAGTAGAAATCCTGCGGCTCGCCCACATGCGGGATCGACAGGGTGGCGGCGGCGCCTTTTTGAACAAAGCTGTCTTCGGACATGGGCAGATCCATGGGCGATCCATGCAAGGAGGGGAGCATCCGCGCGCGGCGGGACGCCATTGCACCAGCTAGCGCCGACTGCGCCGCGATGTGCCCTTTCATTGCGACGTGGATCTCGTGAATTGCGACACGCGTGCGGAATGCGCCCGGGCTGCGCTGGCTGCCTGTGCCGGTGGCCGCGCAGGCCATTTGGTCGGGGGGCTGCCCGTAAAATGCGGGGCGACCTCTTGCAGCTGATTTTTGCCAGCACTAAGACTCGGGTAATCCTCTGTCGGGTATGGTGCCCGTCATGATCCGAAAGACAGGCAGGTCCAATGATTGATCCAACAGAAACCTACATGAACACACTCGTGCCGATGGTCGTTGAGCAGACCAGCCGGGGCGAGCGGGCATATGACATTTTCTCGCGCCTGTTGAAGGAGCGTATCATCTTCCTCAATGGTCCGGTGCATGACGGCATGTCCTCGCTGATCGTGGCGCAGCTTCTGCACCTTGAGGCGGAGAACCCCTCGAAAGAGATCTCGATGTACATCAACAGCCCCGGCGGCGTGGTGACCTCGGGCCTTTCGATCTATGACACCATGCAGTACATCAAGCCGAAGGTCTCCACCCTGGTGATCGGTCAGGCGGCCTCCATGGGCTCGCTCCTGCTGACCGCTGGCGAGCCGGGGATGCGCTTTTCGCTGCCCAACTCCCGCGTGATGGTGCACCAGCCCTCCGGCGGCTATCAGGGTCAGGCCACCGACATCATGATCCACGCCGAGGAAACCCAGAAGCTGAAACGGCGCCTGAACGAGATCTACGTCAAGCACACCGGCCAGGAGTACGAGACCGTGGAACGGGCGCTCGAGCGCGACAACTTCATGTCGCCGGAGCAGGCGAAAGAGTTTGGCCTGATCGACGAGATCGTGGAAAACCGCGCCAAGAGCGAGCCCGAGGCCAGCTGATCCGGCGCATTTGCACGGGCTTTGTGCTCCCTTCCCGAACCTGTGTGCAAGGGAGCACACTTTGACATTGTGGCCGGTTTGGACCTGTCCTAAGCTGGCCTGAAATCGGGGCGATTTTCTACGCGCTGGCCCCGTGGCGGATGGAAAGGTAAACCATGGCGACGAACTCGAGCGGCGACAGCAAGAACACGCTTTACTGCAGCTTCTGCGGCAAGAGCCAGCATGAGGTGCGCAAGCTGATTGCGGGCCCGACCGTCTTCATCTGTGATGAATGTGTCGAGCTCTGCATGGATATCATCCGCGAGGAAACCAAGGCCTCCGGTCTGAAATCCTCCGACGGCGTTCCCACGCCGAAGGACATCTGCGCGGTGCTGGATGACTATGTGATCGGCCAGGCGACGGCAAAGCGCGTGCTGTCGGTGGCGGTACACAACCACTACAAGCGTCTGAACCACGCTCAGAAGGCGGGCAACGACATTGAACTGTCCAAGTCCAACATCCTGCTGATCGGCCCCACCGGCTGCGGCAAGACCCTGCTGGCCCAGACCCTGGCGCGTATCCTCGACGTGCCCTTCACCATGGCCGACGCCACCACTTTGACCGAAGCCGGTTACGTGGGCGAGGATGTGGAGAACATCATTCTCAAGCTGCTGCAGGCCTCGGAATACAACGTCGAGCGCGCACAGCGCGGCATCGTCTATATCGACGAGGTCGACAAGATCACCCGCAAGTCGGAAAACCCCTCGATCACCCGCGACGT
>CAKZRP010000038.1 GCA_937146765.1 uncultured Paracoccaceae bacterium
CCCACCGGCCAGATCATGTGGGCGCTGGTGGATGGCGGTGCGCAGGACGAGATCATCCTGCGCCTCGGCGGCGTCGATCACGACCTGCTGGCCTGAGGTCAGGCCGACCCGAGCTGAAATCCCAACGCGCCCCTGCCGGGGCGCGTTGTCCTTTGGGGGCGGGCTCAGCCGAGACGGTCTCAGCCAAGACCGGCGCGCAGGCAGTCATGGATATGCAGGAGACCAGCCACCCGGTCGGCGCTGTCGAGTACGAAGAGGGCGGAGATCTTGCGGCTGTTCATCTCATGCAGCGCCTCCGAAGCAAGGCTGCCGGTGCGGATCACCTTCGGACCACGGGTGGCGACCTCGCCGGCGCTGCGGGACATCAGCCCCTCCATGTTGCGCCGCAGGTCACCGTCGGTGATGATCCCGACCAGACGCCCCTGCTCGACCAGGCCGGCAAGGCCAAAGCCCTTGGCGGTCATGGTCAGAAGCGCCTCCGCCATCGGGGTCTCGGGGGCAACCAGAGGCAGCGCCTCGCCCACATGCATCAGCGCATCCACCAGCATCAGCTGGGCGCCGAGCTTGCCGCCGGGATGGAAGACCTTGAAATCCTCCCGCTCGAAACCGCGCCGGGCCATCAACGCCACCGCCAGCGCATCGCCCATCGCCAGGGTCGCGGTGGTCGAGGTGGTCGGCGCCATGCCGATGCCGCAGGCCTCCGGCGCGTCGGGCAGCTGCAGCACCACATCGGCCTGGGCGCCCAGGGTGCTCTCGGCCTTGCGGGTGATCGCGATCAGCGGAATCCCGAAGCGGCGGCTGTAGGTGACGATATCCGCGAGCTCCGAGGTCTCGCCCGAGTTGGAGATTACCAGGCAGACATCCTGCGGCGTCACCATGCCGAGATCGCCATGGCTCGCCTCGGTGGCATGGACAAACTGCGCCGGCGTGCCGGTGGAGGCGAAGGTCGCGGCGATCTTGTTGCCGATATGGCCGGACTTGCCGACGCCGGAGACGATGACCCGCCCCCGCATCGCTTCGAGGATCTCGACCGCCCTCAGCTGCGCCTCCCCCAGTTCGCCCGCCATCTGCGACAGCGCCGCAGCCTCCACCCGCAGCACGCGGGCCATCTCGCTCAGGGTTTCATCGGCACTCAACGCGCGTGGGGTCATCGGGTCTCTCCGGCAGGAACGCATGCCGCTTATCTAAGCCCGCGCGCCCCGGAAGGCCAGCCAGAGCCGCATGCGACAGGGTCTGCGAGGCTCAACCTCACGCTCCGGAAGATCTGAAACCCAAAGAAAGACCCGCGCCCGCATCTGTCTTGGGTCAAAACATCCACGGGTGAAGGGGCCCTGCCCTATCCTGCCCCTCTCACGGCAGCGCGATGGGGGCGGCGGTGGTGACCAGGCTGTTGATGCGCCGCAGATGCTCGGGCAGGCAGCGGGTGAGGAAATCATAGTCCTCGACCACATGGGCGCGGGCCTCGGGGCCGAGGTGGGCATGGGCCTCGGGGCGCGCCAGCACATCGGCCACCTGCGCCGCCAGGGCGGCAGGGTCGAAGAAATCCACCAGGAGGCCGGTTTTCCCATGGGTGATCGCCTCGCGCACCGGCGCCACATCGGCAGCCACCACCGTGGCCTGCATCGCCATGGCTTCAAGCAGCGACCAGCTGAGCACGAAGGGCATGGTCAGATAGATGTGGCAGCGCGAGATCTGGATGATCCGGCAGAGATCCGCATAGGGCACCCGACCGAGGAAATGCACCCGGCTCCAGTCGACCCGGTCGCCCACCTCAGCCTCCATCTCGCCGCGCAAGCCCCCGGGGTGGTCGCTTTCGCGCCCGTAAGAGGCCTCATTGCCGCCGATCATCAGGATGCGGGCCTCGGGGCGCGCCGCCTGGATCTCCGGCAGGGCCCGCATCATGATGTGAAACCCGCGGGCGCGTTCCATGTTGCGCGCCACATAGGTCACCACCTCGTCGCGGCGCGAGATCGGTTGCCGCAGGCGGCCCAGGGCCAGGCTGGCCTCCGGGTCGGGGCCGAGCCGGTCGGTGCGGATGCCGTCATGGCAGACATACATCTTGTCGTGGAAGGAGGCCGGGAAGCGGTCCCGCTGCCAGAGGGTCGGCACATGGCCCAGATCGACCACCTCGCGGTTGAGGCAGGGCACCACATTGCGGGCACGGTTGAAATAGGGCGCATGGGGGCCGGGGGGCTGTTCGGGATCAAAGCCGACCATGCCGCCCTCCATGGTGTAGTAATACTCGAAAAAGCCGAGGATCGGCACCCCGGGCCAGAGATCCTTGAAGAAGGAGAGTTCCCCCCAGCCGGTATGGCCGAGGATGATATCGGGGCGGAACCCCGTCTCCGCCTCGTATTTCTGCATCGCCTGCACCGCGCCAAAACCGGCCCCCGCAGCCCCTTCCCAATCCTTGGCCAGACCAAAGGCCTCCTTGGCGGGGGTGTGAAAGGGCTTGTAGACCAGGGTGCGCACGCCGGGGATCTTGATGTCGCCGCGCTGGGTCAGGAACACCAGCTCATGGGCACCACTCGCCGCCAGCCACTGGATCAGCTCCCGGTACTGGCCGGGCATGTTCTGATGCACAAACAGAAGTTTCATCCGCGGCCCCCTGCCCCGATGTCTCGCAGCCTATTTCAACAGGCGGCTCAGATAGGCGCCATAGCTGTTTTTCTTGAACAACTCCGCCCGGGCGGCGAGGTGGTCGCGACTGATCCAGCCGGCGTGATAGGCGATCTCCTCGAGGCACCCGGTCTGCAGACCCTGGCGCTCCTCCAGCGTGCGCACGAAATTGCCCGCATCGAGAAGGCTCGCATGGGTGCCGGTGTCGAGCCAGGCATAGCCGCGGCCCATGGTCTCCACCGAGAGATGGCCCTCATCGAGATACATCTGCAGCAGATCGGTAATTTCCAGCTCGCCGCGCGCCGAGGGTTTCACCGCCTTGGCCCGTGTGGGGGCCTCCCCGTCGAGGAAATACAGCCCGGTCACCGCATAGTTCGAGGGCGGCACTGCCGGCTTTTCGATGATCTGGCGCGCGCGCCCCTCGCCGTCAAAGGAGACCACGCCATAGCGTTCGGGATCGGAGACGTGATAGCCGAAGACGGTGCCGCCGACCGTCTTGGCATCGGCCGCCGCCAGCAGCTTCGGCAGCCCATGGCCAAAGAACACATTGTCGCCCAGCACCAGCGCCGAGGCCGCCCCGGCCAGGAACGCCTCGGCGAGGATGAAGGCCTGCGCCAGACCATCCGGGCTCGGTTGCGCCACGTAAGAGAGGCTGATCCCCCATTGGCTGCCATCGCCAAGGAGCCGCTGGAACTGCTCGGCATCCTGCGGCGTGGTGATGACGCAGATCTCGCGGATGCCCGCCAGCATCAGGACCGAGATCGGATAGTAGATCATCGGCTTGTCATAGAGCGGCAGGAGCTGTTTCGACACCGCCATGGTGATCGGATAAAGCCTTGTGCCGGAGCCCCCGGCCAGGATGATGCCTTTGCGTTTCATGATGTCGCCTCAAGCTCCTTCAGGATCTCGCTGAGCCCCAGGCGCCAATCGGGCTGGGGAATGCCAAAAACAGTCTCTAACGCGGCGCAATCGAGCCTGGAATTCAAAGGCCGCAGCGCCGGGGTCGGATAATCGGTGGAGGCGATGCCCTCCACTGCGCAGGCCAGATCCGCCTGGGCAAAGATCTCCTGCGCAAAGCCCGCCCAGCTGACGAGAGGCGCACCCTGGAAGTGGTAGATGCCGGATTTGCCCGGCTCCGCGATCAGCTGGCGTGCGATCTCCAGGCAGGCCGCGGCAATGGCGCGCGCCGGTGTCGGGGCGCCGATCTGATCCGCGACAATCGTCAGGCGCTCGCGCTCCGCCCCGAGCCGCAGCATGGTCTTGACGAAGTTGTGGCCATGGGCAGAGACCACCCAGGAGGTGCGCAGGATCGCATATGTGCCGCCGGCGGCGATCACCGCCGCCTCGCCGGCGCGTTTTGACCGCCCATAGGCATTGGGCGGCGCCACCGGGTCCGCGGGCTGCCAGGGGGTCTCGCCAGTCCCGGCAAAGACGTAATCGGTGGAGATCTGCACAAAGGGAATGCCAAGGGCGGCACAGGCCTCGGCCATGGCGCCGGGGGCGGCGCCATTGATCACGGTTGCCAGATCCTCTTCGCTCTCGGCCCTGTCGACCGCGGTATAGGCCGCGGCATTGATCACCGCCGCAGGCCGCTCGGCCCGGATCAGGGCCGCGCAGGCGGCCGGATCCGTGAGATCCGCCCGGTCGCGCCCGACGCGGGTCACCCCCGCATGGGGCGCCAGTTCCCGGGCCACCTGTCCGGTTGCGCCAAATACCAGGATGGTCATGTCTGCCTCTTCTTCATCTTTTTCCAAATATCCCCGCCGGAGGCCGCGGCCCGCAGGGCCGCCCATATCACGCCGTCACACCGAGCCGTTCTCCAACGCCCTGACGGTTTTGCAGCGCGCGCCACCAATCCTCATTGTCGAGATACCATTGCACGGTCAGGGCCAGCCCCTCTTCCACCGTCACCGAAGGACGCCAGTCCAGTTCCGTGCGCAGACGCGAGGGATCTATCGCATAGCGCGCGTCATGGCCCGGGCGATCGGTGACAAAGGTGATCTGCGCGGCATAGGACTTGCCATCGGTGCGCGGGCGCTTCTCGTCGAGGATGGCGCAGAGCGTCTCTACCAGTTCGAGATTGGTGCGCTCGTTCTCGCCGCCCACATTATAGCTGCGCCCGTTTTGCCCCTTTTGCAGGACCAGTAGCAGCGCCGCCGCATGGTCCTCCACATAGAGCCAGTCGCGGATGTTGGAGCCGTCGCCATAGATCGGCAGCGGCTTGCCCGCCAGCGCATTGAGGATCACCACCGGAATGAGTTTCTCCGGGAAATGATAGGGGCCGTAGTTGTTGGAGCAATTGGTCAGCACCACCGGCAGCCCATAGGTCTCGTGCCAGGCGCGCACCAGATGGTCGCTCGCCGCCTTGGAGGCGGAATAGGGCGAGCGCGGATCATAGGCGGTCTCTTCGGTGAACATCACCGATTTGTCGGCCGGCAGGGAGCCATAGACCTCGTCGGTGGAGATATGGTGAAAGCGGAAATGGCCGGGCTTGCCCACGGCGGCCCAGAACTTGCGCGCCGCCTCCAGCATGTTGAAGGTGCCGGTGACATTGGTCTCGATGAAATCGCCGGGCCCGTCGATGGAGCGGTCCACATGGCTCTCGGCGGCCAGGTGCATCACCGCATCCGGCGCATGCAGGGCAAAGACCTTGTCGAGGGCGGCGCGGTTGCGGATGTCCACCTGCTCGAAGGCATAGCGCGGGCTCGTCGCGACGCTGGCCACATTGTCGAGACAGGCGGCATAGGTCAGCGCATCGACATTGACCACCTCATGGCCGGCGGCAATCGCCTGGCGTACCACCGCGGAGCCGATAAAGCCCGCACCGCCCGTGACGAGTATTTTCATGGATCTGCTCCCTCAATGATGACCGCCGCCGCTATTGTGACCGCAGGTCCTTTCTATCTGACGAATATTGCCCGCAGGCTCCCCCGCCCGGACCCGCATGACGCAGCCGCAGGAAGGGGCCCTCGTAATAGCGGAAACTCAGCTCCGCCAGCAGATATGTACCGCCCCAGTAGAGGAACAGGAAGAGCGGCCCGGTTGCCGCCCAGCCGAAGCGCACCGCCAGCAGAGTAACCCCGTGCAGCACGATCAGATGCAGCAGGTAGATCCCGTAGCTGACCGCGCCAATGCGCGCCAGCGGCGCCCACCGCAGCAGCCCGTGCAGCCAGCTCTGCTCCTGCAGCACCAGACTGGCGACAAGGGCGGTCATCCCCAGATGCACCAGCAGATAGGGCAGCCCCGCCAGCACCAGCGGCAGCACCCAGAACAGCCCCGCCAGCAGCCCGACCCCCAGCAGCAGCGGCATCGCCGGATGCGACAGCCCCCGCCACAGGAGCGCAAAGCCGCGCGGGTCCTGCAACAGCAGCGCCAGCCCCGATCCCAGCAGCAGCGGCGCATAGGTGGCATCATTCATCGCGACCCGGAAGGGGCCGATCTCCACGGCCACCACCCCCAGACCCGCCAGTGCCCCGGTCACCGCCAGCAGGTTGAGCAGGATCGCCACCGCCAGGGCAGCCCCCCAGAGCCTCCGCGGCAGCAGGATCATCACCAGCGGCCAGACGAGATAGAACTGCTCCTCCATCGACAGCGACCAGGTGGGATAGAGCGTCGGGATATGGTCGCTGAGGAAATTGGCGAGGAAGAGGTAATAGGCCGGCCAGAGCCGGGCCAGCTCCCCCGGCCCGTGCCAGAAGACGAAATAGGCACCGACCAGGGTGACCAGCAGGTAATAGAGCGGCAGGATGCGCAAGGCCCGCCGCCAGTAGAAGCCGCGCAGCGAAATCCGCCCCGCGCCCTCCAGCTCGCGCAGCAGGAGGGCGGTGATCAGGAAGCCCGAGATCACGAAGAACAGGTCCACCCCGAGAAAGCCGCGCGACCAGGGGCCCTCGGGGCGCGCCAGCGCGCTGTGATGCACCAGCACCGCCCCGATCGCCAGCGCCCGCAGCCCGTCCAGCGCGCCAAAGCGGGCGCGGGTCAGATAGGCGCGATGGGCCTCGGCCGGGAGGGGATCTGCCGGGGCGACACCCATCGGCCGGTCAGAACCGGAAGGGGCTGTCGAACTCGGCCAGCGTCGGGGCTGCGGCATCCTTTGCCGAGAGCCGCGGCTGGCCGTCAAAACCCCAGTCGATGCCGCAGCTGTCCCAGCGCACCGCGCCATCGCAGTCGGGGGCGTAGTAATCGGTGCATTTGTAGATGATCTCGGTCTCGGGGGCGCGGGTGATGAACCCGTGCAGGAAGCCCTTGGGCACCAGCAGCTGGCGACCGTTCTCTGCGGTCAGCTCGACGCCGATCCATTGCCCGTAGGTGGGCGAGCCCTTGCGGATGTCCACCGCCACGTCGAACAGCGCCCCCCGGCCGCAGCGCACCAGCTTGTCCTGGGCATGGGGCGGGGCCTGGAAATGCAGCCCGCGCACGGTGCCGACCTCGACGGAAAGCGAATGATTGTCCTGCACGAAATCCAGATCGAGCCCCTGTTCCGCCATCCGCTTGCGGCTCCAGCTCTCGCTGAAAAACCCGCGCGCATCGCCAAAGCGCTGCGGGGTCAGGATCTTCACACCGGAGAGTTTCGTGTCTTCAATCTGCATGATCTCCAGGCCTTGTTCCGTGATCTCTGTTCAATCCGCACAGCCTATAGCCGGTTTTGCCCGGTCGGGAAACCGTTACCGCCGTCGCCAGAGCGCTCCTCTTGGAGAGGATCGTCACAGGGCCCGCCGCGGCGTCTGCCCCGATACGGTCCAGGGGCGGTTGCGCCCTCGGCCTCAGCCCTCCGCCCGCTTTCGCACCCAGCCCAGGAAGGCCGCATCCGGTTTGCGCAGCCGCGGGGCGCCGGATCTGGCCCAGACCGCGCGCCAGTCGGCCTCCAGCCCGTGCACATCCATGCCCGGCAGCAGGCGGCGCGCCTCGTCGCGAGCGGCCTCGGAGACCACCGGCGGCGGCACATCGACCAGCGCCACCCGCTGGGCAAAGCGGATCAGGTCGCCGGGCAGTTCCGCCATTTCGTAATCCGGCAAGGGCTGGGCCTCGATCATGTCGCGGATCATCTTGCGAAAGACCCGGCGGGGGCTGGCGGAGCCGGATTTCTTCAGCAGGGTTTCGACCGAGATCTGCCAGCTGTCCTGGCGGCCGCAGTGCTTGCGCGCCAGCTCGTAGATCCGCCGCTCCAGCGGTTTCCTCAGGCGAAAGTAATCGCGGCTGAGCGTCAGCACCGATTTCGACAGCACCGCCCGGTAGAGCCAGTCCGAGAGCGTCACCGCCACCGAGACCATGCGCCCACCGCGTGCCTTGCGCACGATCTCCCAGCTCTCGATGAGACCAAAGCCCGAGGTCACCTCGTGACCGCCGGTGGTGATATTGGTGGTGATGCGGGTGCCCGCCAGCCGCTCAAAGGCCTCGCGCAACCGCCGGTAGGCATCGCCCGAGGTCTCCCGGTTGCAGGCGACAAGCAGGTCATGGGCAGTGAGATGCAGGGTGCGGCTCACTTGCCGGCCGGCGTTCAAGGCCGCCATCAGCTGGCTCACGCAGAAGATCAGGATGTCCTTGTCGTGGATCGTCGCCAGCCCCTTCACGCTCGGCACCACGGTGATCTCGGCGCCATTGTGCTCGTAGGTGAGAATGCGCCGGTCCGGCCGGGTGGCCAGCGAGAACAACGGATGCTCCATCGAGGCGAGATCGTTCTTCGGCATCGCGTCGAAGATATCGCAGAGAAAGAACGCCCCCTGCCCCTCCGGCGGATAGCCCGCCGCTGCCGTGCTCACGCCCGTCATGATCCTGTCCAACTGCTCGGTTTTGCCCGGGGATTTGGCCCCCCGAGTCATTCGTGGTTTTGATTACACCCACCCTAGGGTTATCCACAGCCCCAGACAACGGGGGTTCGGAGTCAGCCCATCGGGGGTTCGGAGTCATTTTATCGGGGTTTCAGAGTCAGCCCTCCCTCGAATTTACCCTCAGAGCCCAATGAAAAAAGGGCTTTGCAGAGAGAGGCCTGCTGCCTTAACTAGAAATAACACAAATATAACAAGACATGTTTTTTTCAGAACCGCTCATCCTGTGCCCCAAAGGCCACGGATCGCGAGATGCAAGCCTCGGATTTGCTTAGAAAATTCAAGTCGTGTCATCATAATCCTTCCACCTGCTGCCTTTTCTGCTATTCTATCCAAAAGGCGATACATGGGTGGGTCGACTTCAGGCCAGGGGCGCAGTCCCGCAGGGTCGGATCCCTCCCCTCCAGCATGAGGCAGAGGCAGGATGGCCAAAGATATCCACAGTAAGGCAGCCAGTCCGCTGCCCCCCTATTTCAGCATCGATCCCGATGCGGCGCTGGCGGAACTGGGTCAGCCCACCGATACCGCGCGCTTTGCCGAGATCGCCGAGGGCTGTGCCCGCGGGCGCTCCGACCTGGCCAGCCGCGGCCTCAACGAGGAGGGGGCAAAGAGCCTGCGCCTGTTCTCCACCTGGGAGATCACCCGCTATCTGATCCCCGTCGCCCAGGCCCATTTCCGCCGGGTGCTGAAGGCCAATCCCGAGCTGCCGCAGGGGCGGTCGGAAACCGAGGGCGGCGCCAAGTGGTTCACCCTCGACGAGGTGCTGCGCCTGCGCGCCTTCTTTGCCGCGCAAGGATCGAAGGCCAAGAACTACCTGCCCTACCGCCCCGAGGGGCTGGCGGCAAAACTCGTTGCGGTTGCAAACTTCAAGGGCGGCGTCGGCAAGACCTCGACCGCCGCGCATCTGGCGATGTCCGCCGCGCTCGACGGCTACAAGGTGCTGGTGATCGACCTCGACAGCCAGGGGTCGATGACCTCGATCTTCGGCGGCAGGGTGGAGGACGAGTGGAAGACCGCCTTCCCCCTCCTCGCCCGCCACTACGGCGAACACCTGCGGCTGGAGAACCAGCGGCGCCTCGACCGGGGCGACGCGCCGCATCCCCTCGACGAGAGCCTCTCGGCCGCGATGGAGATGACGGCGGCAGATGTGATCCAGCCGACCCATTGGCCCAACATCGATCTCATCGGGGCGCAGCTGAACCTCTACTGGGCCGAGTTCCAGATCCCGGTCTGGCGGATGGCGGCACGCTCCTGGAAGCTCTGGGATGCGCTCACCGACCGGCTGGAGGCGGATGGGGTTCTCGACCAATACGATGTGATCTTCATCGACACGCCCCCCGCCCTTGGCTACCTCACCATCAACGGGCTTTCGGCCGCCGACATTCTTCTGGTGCCAATGGGCGCGTCCTTCCTCGAGTTCGACTCCACGGGACGCTTCTTTGACATGCTGCATTCCACCTTCGCCTCGATCGAGGAGGGCGAGAACCTCGCTGCCCGCGCTCTGGGCCGACCCGAGATCGGCTTTGAATGGGACGCGGTGCGCGCGGTGATCACCCGCTACGACAGTGCCCAGCAGGGCGAGCTCGCGGGGCTGGTGCAGGCCTATATGGGTCCGACCCTGTCGCCGCACCGGCAGGATTTCACCGCCCTCATCGGTCAGGCCGGCGAGCAGGTGAACGGCATCTACGAGGCGGATTACCGCGACTTCAACCGCGAGACCTATGCGCGCGGCCGCGAGACATTCGACGAGACCTATGCCGCCTTCAAGAAGCTCCTCGCCGGCGTCTGGCGGCGCGAGGAGCTGGCGTTGCAGGCGGAGCGCGCGGCCTCCTGAGGCCGCGTCAGGATTTTGCTGCGAGACTGGCACCCCGGATGCCCTGGTCCCGCGGCTGACGAGAAGGACGATGAGAATGGCAAAACGCAAACGGCTGACCCCGGCGCAAGACAGCTACCTGAGCAGCCCCGAGGCGGCGCGCCCCGCTGCCGCGCCGGCGGCGGGCCTCAGCAAGGGCGTCTCGGTGGGCTCCGCCCCGATTGCGCAGGTGGCCTCGGAGACCTCTGCCGCGGCGGCGCTGCAGGAGCTGTCCGACGTCTTCGCCAATGCGCGCGCCCGCGGGCTGATGATCGAGGAGCTGCCGCTCTCCGCCATCGACGAGACCTATCTGGTGCGCGACCGTATCGTGCAGGACGCCGACGACATGACGGCGCTGATGGAGTCAATTCGCGGACGCGGCCAGCAGGCCCCGATCGAGGTGGTCGCGCTGGAGACGCCGCGCGGGCTCGTCACCCATGGGCTGATCTCCGGCTGGCGCCGCCTGACCGCCCTGCGCAGGCTCTATAAAGAAAGTCCAGAGCCTAGGTTCGCCGCCATCAAGGCGCTGGTGGTGCGCCCCGACAGCGCCGCCGACGCCTATCTGGCGATGGTCGAGGAAAACGAGATCCGGGTGAACCTCAGCCATTACGAACGCGCCCGCATCGCCGTGCGCGCGCTCAAGGAAGGGGTGTTCCCGGATCAGAGGAAGGCGCTTCTGGGGCTGTTCCTCAATGTGCCCCGCGCCAAGCGGTCGAAGATCGCGAGCTTTGTCACCCTGGTCGAGGCCCTGGACGAGGCGCTGCATTTTCCCACCGCGATTCCGGAAAAGCTGGGTCTGGCCCTGGCCCGCCAGATCGAGGAGGATCCGGGCTTCGGCCCCGCTCTGGTGTCCCGCCTGCGCCGTCAATCCCCGGGCGAGGCGGCGGAGGAACTGGCGCTGCTGCAGGCCGCTCTTGAGGCATCGGATCAGAGCCTGAGCAGGGCCACAGAGCCTGATCTGGCACCGCAGCCCGCCCCGGTTGCCGCCGCGCTCCCTGCCCCCGTCGCTCCGGTTGACCGGGGGGGGGCCGACCTCGGACGCCCGAGCCCTGGCGTGACATCGGGCACAACATCGGGCGAGCGGATCGCGCTGCAGGTGGCGCCCGGTCTGCGGCTCTCCTTCAGCGGAGCGGCACAGAAGATCGAGTTGAGCGGCGCCGGGGTGACGGCGGACCTGATGGCGGATCTCCGGGCCTGGCTGGCGGGCCGGTGAGCCCTCCCTGCCCCGCTCTTCTCCTCTCGCCCAGACCAGCGCGCCCCGCCCCGGGCGCGCTGTTTTCCTGTCCGGGTCGCGGCCTGGTCTGCCGGTTCCCGAGGTGCTGAAACGAGGCATCGAATATAGGTAAGCATTGCTGACCTATTGTTTCGCGCGCGAAACAATAGGTAATAAATACTGACCTATTCGGGGGGCGTGTCTCGATCACCCCGGAGAGAGATCCGTCCCGAACCTCGGCCCTCTGGTTTCGTCTTTCCGCCCTTTGTCCGGGGCGGATCCGGAGGCGGATTTGGGAGCGGGCAGGCTGATCCTTGCCATTCGCTGCCCAAAAAAACGGCTGAGGCGACAGCGTTGCCAAAATGCTGTAGGCGAAAGGGGGTGATGACTCAAATGCACTGTTTTTTCACGCGCAGCGTGATAGCTCCTGTGCATTATGGACATTAATTTGAGATCGGGTCATTGCAGGGCACCCAAAGGGGCCAGACGGAATCCGTGAATTACGGGGCAGGTGAAAGAATGCTGAAAATCGTGGAAGGGCTGACGCGCCAGCACAAGGCCAGGATCTTCTTGGCCCTGGATCTGTTTCTTCTCCCGGTTGCGCTGCTCTTCACCTTCGTGCTGCAGGAACTGCCGGTGGCGCCGCTGGCGCTCCTGGGTCAGATGCTGCCGGTGCTGCCCTATCTGCTGCTGCTCACTGCGGGGCTGTCCTACTGGCTGGGGCTGCCGCAGGTGCAGCTGATCGCCTATGAACGCCATGCGGTGTGCCAGACTGCGATCCTCGCGGGGGTGGCGGCGCTGGCGGAGGCCGCCCTCTGCGCCCTGTTCGGTCCCGAGCTGCCGCTGGGCGTGCATGTGGTCTTTGGCCTCAGCTACCTGCTGATGATGGTAGCGGCGCGGGCGGTGATGCTGCAGCTGGTTCTGGCGCTCTATCGGCGGGCGCGGCCGCGGGCGCGGGTGCTGATCTACGGGGCGGGCAATACCGGCACCCAGCTGGCGCAGGCGCTCAAGGCCCATGACGGAATCGATCCCGTCGCCTTTGTCGATGACAACAAGTCGCTGCAGGGGCTGACCCTGGTCGGCCTGCCGGTCTATGCGCCGACGCGGATCGCCGGTCTGGTGCAGAACCGCGACATCAAGCGGGTGCTGCTGGCGATGCCCTCGCAGAGCCAGCCGAAACAGGCCCGCATCATCCAGCGGCTGCAGAAGCTCGGCCTCGAGGTGCAGGCGCTGCCCTCCTTTGCCCAGCTGATCGGCGAGGAAGCCCTGGTCGACAAGCTGACCCCGGTCTCGCCGCAGAGCTTCCTCAGCCGCGATGCCTGCGATGTGCCGCTGCAGGCCTCGGCCGATTCCTATGCCGGGCGGGTGGTGCTGGTCTCCGGCGCCGGCGGCTCCATCGGCTCCGAACTCTGCCGTCAGATCCTGGCCTGCCGGCCGACGAAGCTGGTGCTCTACGAGCTGTCGGAACTGGCGCTTTATACCATCCACCAGGAGCTCTGCCAGCAGATCGAGGGCACCGGCATCGCGCTGGTTCCGGTGCTGGGCTCGGTCACCGACCCGCGCCAGGTGCGCCGGGTGCTGGAACAGCACCAGGTGCAGGTGGTGCTGCATGCGGCCGCCTATAAACATGTGCCCCTGGTCGAGGCCAACCCGTTGCCGGGGCTCGCCAACAATGTCTTTGGCACCCAGACCCTGGCGCGGGCGGCGGCGGAGTTTGGGGTGGAACGCTTCATCCTGATCTCTTCGGACAAGGCGGTGCGGCCGACCAATGTGATGGGCGCCTCCAAGCGGATGGCGGAGCTGATCGTGCAGGATCTCGCTTCGCGCTCCGGCCCCAATGGCGATGGGTCGGGCGGCGAGACCGTTTTCACCATGGTGCGCTTTGGCAATGTGCTCGGCTCCTCCGGTTCGGTCATTCCGCTGTTTCAGGACCAGATCAGCCGCGGCGGCCCGGTGACGGTGACCGATCCGCGCGTCAAACGCTATTTCATGACCATCCGCGAGGCGGTGCAGCTGGTGCTGCAGGCCGGTGCCGAGGCGCAGGGCGGTGAGGTCTTCGTGCTCGACATGGGCGAGCCGGTCTCGATCCTGCAGTTGGCGCGGCAGGTGATCGAAAGTGCCGGCTATGCGGTGCGCGATGCGGCCCATCCCGATGGCGATATCGCCATCGAGATCATCGGCCTGCGTCCGGGCGAGAAGCTGGAGGAGGAGCTCACGCTCTCCACCGAGCTGATCACCACCGGTCATCCCAAGATCTTCTGCGCCCGCGAGGCGGTGCTGTCGGAGATCGAGGTGGCAGCGCTGATGCGGGCCCTGCGGCAGGTGGTGGCGGCGGGCGACAGCGAGGGCGCGCGCCGGGTGATCATCCGCTGGGTCGAGGGCTATGTGCAGCCCCTGGCCGACCGCAAGACGTCCTGAAGCCACAGGTCGCGGGCAAAGCGCGCCGCCGGGCCGGTTTGCCGCCAGTTGCCCGTTGATCGCAGCGCCACGCTGGGGCAGTAAGCAACAGGACCGCTGCCCGCAGAAGGCGGCGGTGCGATGGACAGATGACGCACCAAGGACGCCCCCACTCGTGACACGCCGCAATTTCCAGACAGCGCAGCGCAGCCCTGCCGGCCTGCGCAGGATGCTGACCGGCGTCGCCGGGCTGGCCCTGCTGACCCAACCGCTTGCCGCCCAGGAGGCCCCTGCGGGCTTTGCCTGGGAGACGCCCCCCAGTCTCAACTTCTATGGCGCTCCCGGCCTCATCGACATGCCGAGCGCCGAGATGCTGCCGGATGCGCAATTTGCGCCCTCGCTGAGCTATTTCGCCGGTCAGGGTCGGGTCAACCTGCAGGCCCAGGCCCTGCCCTGGATGACCCTTGCCTTCCGATATACCGGCATCCGGAACGGCAATCCGAACCAGCTGCTATTCGGCTTCAACACCTATTACGACCGCAATTTCGACGTTCGCTTCCGACTCTGGGAAGAGGGGCGCTATCGCCCTGCCGTTGCGGTGGGGCTGCAGGATTTTGCCGGTACCGGCCTGTTCGGCAGCGAATACATCGTCGCCACCAAGACGTTCGAGCCCGAGGCCCTGCCTGGCCGACTCAAGGTCACCGCCGGTCTCGGCTGGGGCCGCTTCGGCAGCCAGGGCGCGATTGCCACCCTGGGCACCCGCGGCAGTTTCACTGCCGGCGACACCGGGGGCGAACTCTCCACCGACCAATGGTTCCGCGGCGATGTCGCCCCCTTTGCCGGGGTCGAATGGACCCATGGCAAATGGGGGGTGAAGGCGGAATATTCCTCCGATGCCTATGAGCTGGAAACCGGCAGCGCCCAGGTCTTTGAGCGCCGCTCCAGCTTCAACTTCGGGGTGGAGTACCAGGCCAGCCGCCAGCTGCGCCTCGGGGCCTATTACCTTTATGGATCGGAATTCGGCGTGACCGCGCAGATCCAGATGAACCCGCGCCACCCGGCCACCAAGATGCAGGTGCCCGCCCCCACGCCGGTGGTGCCACGCAGCACCTGGGCGCCTGAGGAGGCCCTCTGGTCCGAGGCCTGGGCCGAGAGCCGCAGCGCCCGGGTCAAGGCGCGCGACCTCTTGGCCGAGGCGCTGAAGCAGGACGGGCTGATCCTCGAGAGCGTGACCCTTGAGGGCACCCGCGCCGAGGCGCGCATTCGCAACACCCGCTACGGGTCGGAATCCCTGGCGCTGGGGCGCACCGCGCGGGCGATGGCGCGCACTTTGCCGCCCTCGGTCGAGACCTTCCGCATCGTGCCCACCGCCCGCGGGCTCGGGCTCGGCGCGGTGGAGCTGCGCCGCTCCGACCTCGAAGCGCTGGAATTCACCCCCGAGGCGGCGGATGCGCTCTGGGCGGTGACCGGGGTGCAGGACGCCGGGGTGGCAAGCGCCGAGGCGCTGGTGTCCGAAGAGCTCTACCCCTCCTTCTCCTCCTCGATCAGCCCCTATGCCTCGCCCTCCTATTTCGACCCTTCGGTGCCCTTCCGCATCGATCTCGGCGTCGATCTCAAGGCCGGTTACAGCCCGGCTCCGGGCTGGCACATCGGCGGGACGATCCGCCAGCGGTTCTGGGGCAATGTCGCCGATGGCCGACCGGGCAATTCGCGCCTGCAGCCAGTGCGCACCGATGCACGGGAATATGCCCAGTATGACACCACGCTGAACCAGCTCTATGTGGAGCGGCGCTGGAAGCCGGGCCACAACCTCTATGCCCGTGCCTCGGCCGGTTATTTCGAGAGCATGTTCGGCGGCCTCTCCGGCGAGGTGCTGTGGAAGCCGGTGAACAGCGCCCTCGGCCTCGGGCTGGAGTTGAACTACGTGCGCCAGCGCGACTTCGAGCAGCGCCTCGGCTTTCAGGATTACGACGTGCTGACGGGGCATGCCTCCGCCTATCTGGAACTGCCCAAGAGCTACCTTCTGCAGGTCGATGCGGGCCGCTACCTGGCGGGCGACCTGGGGGCCACCGTCTCCTTGACACGCACCTTCAACAACGGCTGGCGCCTGGGCGGCTTCTTCACCCTCACCGATGTTTCGGCGGAGGATTTCGGCGAGGGTTCCTTTGACAAGGGCATCACCCTCACCGTGCCGGTGGCCTGGCTGCTGGGCCAGCCCTCGCGCAATGGCTATGGGCTGACCATCCGCCCGACGCAGCGCGACGGCGGCCAGCGGGTTTCGGTGCCGGGGCGGCTTTACGGTCAGGTGCGCGAGGCGCATCGCCGCAGCCTCGAACAACAGCGGGCGAGGTTCTGGGAATGAGGCGGGGGATGAAGACGGGTCTGACGCGGGCGCTTGGCGCCGGGCTGCTGCTGGCGCTGCTGGCATCCTGTGCCCGGGGGCCGGAGGCCACGCCGCTGGAGCTGGAGATCGGCAAGGTGGTGCGCGACCAGCTGGGCCAGCGGTTCGGCAAGGCGGAAAAACCGCAGCCGCCCACGCTGACCCGGGCGCTGCTCGACAGCATCAAGGAGCCTCATATCGAGGTGGTGATCGAGGAGGCGGAGCTGCGCGATTACCTCACGCTGCAGCTCGCCCGCAGGGATGAGCTGCCGGGGCGGATCGAGGTCTGGCGCACGGTGGACAATATCAGCTTTGCCTTTCGCGACGGCATGTTGATCTCCACCCGCGGGCTGCGTGGCACGATGCTGTCGGCTTCGGTGCCGGCGGACGGGCAGGGCGCCATGGGACCGGCCTCGGGCGGGCAGCGGACCTATGCCTTCCGCGGCGATGACGAGGGGGCCTTTGATGTCAATCTCGCCTGCGAGTTGCAGGACCTGGGGGCCGAATCACTTGAGATTGTGGGGCTCACCTATCCGGTCCGTCACCTGCAGGAACGGTGCAGCGGGTCCCGGGGCGGCGAGGTGGTGAACGACTACTGGATCGATTCCCGCAGTGGCCGCCTCTGGCAGTCGCGGCAATGGGCCGGTCCCTCGGTGGGCTATATCCGCATCCGCCAGGTCGTGATCTAGGCGTAAAGGAGCCGATATCTGCCTAAGTCCCGGATCGGCTGAGCGATTTTTTGGCAACGCAGAAATAAAAACGAAAAAGCAAGGATCTTGATGCTATTGGGGACGTTGAAATAGGGCGGACGCTGGCATAGGGTCCGACCGAGGATCCCCAATCTCCACAGGAGTTTTAGTTATGAAGAATATTATCGCAGCTTCCGCAATCGCAATGCTGGCCGCCACTGGCGCCTTCGCTCAGGCCGCCGGTGGTGAAGCCGCAGCCGCAGCAGGCGGCGGAGCAGGTGCTGGCGCAGGTGCCGGCTTTGGTCTCGGTGTGGGCGGTCTGGGTGCCGCAGGCATCGCAGCCGGCGTGATCGCAGCAGCCGTCGTGGTTGGCGTTGTCGTGAACGACGACGACGAAGTCACCACCACCTCCACCACCAACTGATCCTGCGCCTCTGGGGTGGCGTGACGACGCTGCTCTGACAGAGGTATCGGATTGAGATCTGGACAGGGCCTCCCGCCGCGCGGGGGGCCCTGTTTGCTGTGGGAGGGCCGGGGGCGCGAGGGTGGCTTCGGAGGGCAGGGCCGGAGAGCAGGGCAGGAGGCCGGTTAACGGCGCGTGCGCGCTGTTGATGGGATCTTGGTGTCCCTGCGGCAGGATCGCTGCACTCTTCCCGCTGCAAAGGACTGCCCGATGCCCGCTCTCGCCGATCAAAGCTCCGCCCGTCTCGGCCTGCCTTTCCTGATGCCCGCCCAGGCGCAGAAACATGTGACCCATAACGAAGCGCTGCTGCAGCTCGACCTCCTGGTGCAGCTGGTGCTGGAGACAGAGGGGGCGCTGAGCCCGCCGCCCGCGCCCGAACCGGGCCAGGTCTTTGATCTCGGCGCGGAGCCGAGTGGCGACTGGGCCGGGCAGGGGGGGCGGCTGGCGGCCTACTGCGACGGGGCCTGGCTGTTCCTCGATGCCGCCGAGGGCTGGCGGGCCTGGGTGCGCGACACGGCCCGGCTGCTGGTGCGCCGGGAGGGTGGCTGGCAGAGCCCGGAGGCCGAGGTGCGGCCGCGTCTGGGCATTGCCACCCCTGCGGATGCGCAGAACCCGCTGGCGGTGGCCGGACCGGCGACGCTGCTGACCCATGCCGGCGGCGGCCATCAGCTGAAGATCAACAAGGCGGCAGCGGGCGAGACCGCCAGCCTGCTGTTCCAATCCGGCTGGAACGGCCATGCGGAGATGGGGTTGGCGGGGGATCTGGCCTTCTCGCTCAAGGTCAGCGCCGATGGCAGTGCCTGGACCGAGGCGCTGCGGGCCGATCCCGCCAGCGGCCATCTGAGCGGCGCGGCGGTGCAGGCCTCTGCCGGGGATACCACCCCGGGGCGGTTGATGCGGGCGGATTGGGGCTATGGGCCGGGCAATCTGCTCGGTCCGGTGAGCCTGGCCGGGGCTCTCCCTTCCGGGGCGGTGCTGGAGCGGGGCAGTTCCGCGGCGGGTGACTGGCTGCGGCTGGCGGATGGCAGCCAGATCTGCTGGGCCGAGCGCGCCGCCGGGGCGGTCTGGAGCTTTCCGCAGGTCTTTGCGACCCCGCCGCAGGTGATGCTGACCCCGGCACTGGCGGCGCCGCGGATGGTGGCGGTGAGCGCGCTTGCCGCCGGGGCGGTCACCCCGCTGAGCTATGATGCCAGCGGCAGTGCCCAGCCGGGCGATCTGCTGCATTGCCTGGCCATGGGCCGCTGGGGCTGAGCGGGATGACCGCTCGAGCCCCGGATTGTCAGCTTTGCCGGATCCGCCGGATCAGTCGATGATGCCGATGCGGCTGAAGATGCCGAAGACATTGCCGAAGAGGTTGGCAACGGTGAGCGCATCGTTGATCGGGCTTTCGGTCGCCATGACCAGGTCACCGGGGTTGATCTGGAAGTTGCGGGCCGAGAACAGCCCGTCTGCCGAGGTCAGGTCGAGCGAGAAGATCACCCGGGTGTGCCGCGGCCCGCGCACCCCCGGCGCCACGGCCGAGGTCGGATATTCGCGCAGGATCAGCAGACCCTTGGGATCGGCCCGCCCGTCCTGGATGCCGCCGGTGATCGACAGCGCATCCATGGCGGAGACCTCATCCTTGGTGAAGATATGCAGCGCCTCCCGCCCGGTGGCCCCGAAGGAGAGGAAATAGCGCTCGTCCTCCTCGACAAAGACCCGGTCGCCACCCAGGAGCAGCGTGTCCTTCTGCGGCGCGTTGAGCAGGCTGTCCACGGAGGTGCCGAAGATCCGGCCGTCGCGCATCAGGCGAATCTGCGGATTGTTGAGTCCGGCGGAAATGCCGCCACCGGCGGCGATCAGCCCCATCACCGAATAGTTGCGGTCCGGCATCGGATAGGTGCCGGGACGGGCCACGCCGGAAACCAGGTCCACCGAGTTGTTGCGCCCCTCGCGCATGTCGAGCTGCAGCTGCGCCGAGGGCACGATGGCCTCGAGCGCGGTCTGCAGCTTCTCGCGGGCGAACTCCGGCGACATGCCGTTCACGTTCACATTGCCCACATAGGGCAGGAAGACCTCGCCATTGGCGGAGACGCGCACATCCTGCAGCTGCACCATCTTCTGGCCGACCGAGCTCAGCAGGGAGCTGTCGTTGCTGTCCCAGATCCGCAGCGTCAGCTGGTCGCCGGGCTGGATGATCTGGGTTTTCGGTCCCTGGCTGGCCCCGATCCAGGACAGGCGCTCCTGCTTGCCGGTGGGCGGCCAGTGGGCGACGCTCGGCAGGAAGGCGCGGTTCACCGCGTAAAGGGCGAAATCGGTCTGCGGATCGCTGACCTCCTTCAGGATCTCCTCGCTCGCGGGGGCACCCCCGGGCAGGCGGGAGCAGGCGGCGGGAAGCAGGAGGGCGAAAAATGCGGCGGCCAGAAAGGGGAGTTTGATCATGAAGTCCTAATCCTGATGGCAGTCAGGAAGCGATTGTGAAACGATTGCGGGCACCATACCGGCGGGGCCAGTAGGGTCAATATTGGAACGGGGCCTGCCGCACGCAGAGCGGGGATGTGACATTCCGGCCAGCGCCCGCGGCGGCATGTGCAGGCGGGATTGGCCATGGTCTCCGCCGGGGGCTTGCGAAAGTCTCGGACGAGGGGTTTTCCGATCCCGTCCCATCCTTTTGATCCCGGTGTCTTGTCGTGGCCTGCCTTTGGGGTTCGTCCCGGTCCTTCGGGCCCTGCCCGGGACGCCTGTCGGCCAGCGGATGTTTTGCGCAGCCGTTACTGGGGGTTTGTCAGCCGGGCCCGGTGTCTGTATCCAGACGCACGAAGTTCAAGATCAAGGAGCGCGCCTGACTATGGCATTTTCCGACAGGGCCCCGCGCAGGCTGGTCGCCGTGGTGGTGACCTATAACCGGCTCGACAAGCTGAAAGTGACCCTGGCGCGTCTGCTGGAGAGCGCCGCCGAGGAGTTGGCGATGGTGGTGGTGGCCGACAATGCCTCCACCGATGGCACCGGTGCCTGGCTCGCCGGGCTCAGCGATCCGCGGCTGGACATCCTGTCGAGCCCGGTCAATTCCGGCGGCGCCGGTGGTTTCAACCGCGGCATGCGGCACGCGATGGAGCAGCACGCTCCCGACTGGCTGGTGGTGATGGATGACGACGCCCGCCCGGAGCCCGGCGCGCTGGCGGCCTTTCACGCGCTGCCGCCGGAGAAATGGGAGGCGGTGGCGGCGGCGGTCTATTTCCCCTCCGGCGAGATCTGCGAGATGAATCGCCCCTCGCGCAACCCCTTCTGGCACCGGCGCGAATTCCTGCGCACCCTGCTCGGGGGCGGGCGCTCGGGGTTCCATATTCCGCCCTCGGCCTATGAGGGGGAGGGATTCGGCATCGATGTCACCTCCTTTGTCGGGTTTTTCATTTCGGCCGAGGTGGTGCGCCGCATCGGCTATCCGGACCCGCGGCTGTTCATCTACGGCGACGATGGCATTTATACGCTGGGGCTGAGTCGGGACGGCGGGCGGATCGGGTTCGAGCCGGGGATCCGCTTTGAACACGACCTGACCAGCTTTGCCGGGGCCAGCCCGGACCAGGCGGTGCAGCGCGGGCGCCTGGCGCCGCTGTGGAAGGTCTATTATTATCATCGCAACCTGCTGTTCCTCTACCGGATGGCGGCGGGGGCGCTGTTCTGGCCGGCGCTGATCGCAATCATTCCCAAATGGCTGCTGAAGGCCCGCCACTACGGGGGGGATGCCGGGGTCTTCCTGCGGCTGCTGCGGCGGGCGATGGTCGACGGGCTGTTGCAGCGCAAGACGATGACCCATGCCGAGGTGCTGGATCTGGCCCGCCGCCCCGGCGAGGAGTGAGGGCAGGGGCCGCCCTCCCCGCGCGCTCAGCGGTTCATGATCTCGCGGTTGAACCGGGCCAGCAGCAAAAAGCCAAATGCGGTGAGCCCGAGGCTCAGGAACAGCACGTAGAGCTCGCTGACATAGGCGGCGGTATATGTGGCGTAAAAGCCCTGCCGCATCAGCCCGACGATATGGATCAGCGGATTGTACCACAGGATGTCCTGGGCATAGCGAGGCATGTCGTCATAGAGAAAGAAGATGCCGGAGGCGATGAACAGCGGCCGGTTCACCACGTTCCAGATGATGTCCCAGATCGGGAAGAAGGCGGTGAGCACCGCATTGATCGATCCCACCCCAAGGCCGAGCAGGATGGCCAGAAACAGGGCGACGAGGATCGGTTCGGGATCCAGCATGGCGCGGGCATCGGTGATCAGCAGGATGCCGCCGATCAGCAGGAAGGTGTTGAAGACGCTGGTGAGTCCGTTCAGCAGCAGCCGCGCCATCATCGCATCAATCCAGGTCACTGCCGGGTAGCGCAGCAGCGGTTTGGAAAAGCCGATCGCATGGCGGCAGGTGCGCGCCAGATTGCCGTACAGGTCAAAGGGCATGTAGCCGGTGGCGTAAAACAGCAGGAAACTGTTGCCGAGGGCCGGGCTGCGCACCATCAGCGAAAAGCCGATGCTGAGGAAAAGGATCGCGGCCAGGGGCTCCAGCACGGTCCACAGGTAGCCCCCCGGGGTGCGCCCGTAGCGGGTGGACATTTCCCGCAGGATCAGGGCCACGATGGTGCGCAGGGTGGCAAACCGCCGGGTACTGCCGCGCACCGGGGTCAGGGTGGGCAGGGCAGGGGGCTGGGGAATCTCGGCCATGCAGATCTCGGGTAAATTCGGGGCAAACTCGGCGGCGCGCGGCGCGCGGCAGGGGCCAGTATGACGGATCGGCCCGTCGGTGACAAACGGCTCTTTGCCCGCCGACCCGGGCGGCCATTGATTCCGGGGCGGTTTATCGTGATAACTCCCCCAACATGCCCTTTCAGAAGCGATGCCGTTGTGAGCGATAACGTGACCCCCATCAAACCCGCGGGTGAGACGCAGGCGAAGGCCGCCGCCACAGAGGAGCAGGCGCCCAAGTCCAATTCGGAATCGGCTGCCCCCAAGCAGGCTGAAGGGACGCCGCCGCAGGCGGAGCCGCCCGCCAAGCCGGCAGAGATGGAAAAGGAACTCGCCGCCCTGCGCAAGCGGGCCCAGGCGGCAGAGGACAAGGTGCACGAGCTCAACCGCAAGATCGCCGCGCCGACCGTGCCAGTGCTGGCGCAGGCGGCCGGGATGAAGACCCGCCACTGGGGGGTGTTGGCCAGTTTCCTCGCCATGGTGGTGGCTCCCTTTCTGGCGGTGGTGCTCTATCTTCTGATGATCGCGGAGGACCAATATACCTCCAAGGCGGGCTTTATCGTGCGGGGCCAGGACGGCGCCACGGCGACCGATCTTCTGGGCGGGCTTGCCCATTTCACTGGCGCCGGCGGGGGCACCGCCTCGGACAGCGACATCCTCTATGAATTCATCCAGAGCCAGGAAATCGCCGAGGAAATCAATGCCGAGCTGGGGCTGGTGGCGCATTTCTCCGACCATTGGCCCAAGGACTGGGTCTTCGCGATCTGGCCCGAGGCGACGCCGGAGGACCTCACCTGGTTCTGGCAGCGCATCGTCAGCGTCAACTACGACAGCGGCTCCGGCCTGATCGAGATCCAGGCAGTGGCCTATGATCGCGACATGGCGCAGGCGATCACCAAGGCGATCGTCTCCCACTCCCAGGCTCGCATCAATATCCTCAACGAACAGGCGCGCGAGGATGCCATGCGCTATGCGCGCACCGACCTCGACGAGGCGATCGAGCGGCTGAAAACGGCGCGCGAGGCGATGATCCAGTTCCGCACCCGCACCCGCATCGTCGATCCGGCCGCGGATATCCAGGGTCGCATGGGGGTGATGAACAACCTGCAGCAGCAACTGGCGGAGGCGCTGGTGCAATACGACCTGCTGCGCGGCACTGTCACCGGCGATGACCCACGCCTTGCGACCGCGCAGCGCCGCATCGACGTGATCCGCGAGCGGATCGACCAGGAGCGCACTAATTTTGCCTCCTCTGAGACCTTCGAAGCAGGCGGCGCGGGGGAAAGCTACCCGGCGCTGATCTCGGAGTTCGAGCGGCTGACCGTGGACCGTGAATTTGCCGAACAGGCCTACCGCGGGGCGCTGACCTCGATGGAACTGGCCCGCGAGGAGGCCACCCGCCAGAGCCGCTATCTCGCCACCTATATCAACCCGACCCGGGCGCAGGATTCCGAATATCCGCGGCGGGGGCTGATCTCTGCACTGGCGGGGTTGTTCCTGCTGATGGGCTGGTCGATCCTGGTGCTGATCTACTATTCGGTCCGCGACCGGCGATAGGTGCTGAGGCATGATCCGGCTGGAGAACCTGACCAAGAGCTTCTGGATCAAGGGCGAGCGCAAGGTGGTGATCGACGACCTGTCGCTGACCCTGCCCACCGGCAAGTCGCTGGCGCTTTTGGGGCGCAACGGGGCCGGCAAATCCACCCTGCTGGAAATCATCGCCGGCACCCTGCCGCCGGACAGCGGCCGGGTGCTGAGCGACGGGACGATCTCTTGGCCGGTGGGGCTTGCAGCCTCCTTCCATGGCGATCTCACCGGGGCCGAGAATGTGCGCTTCATCGCCCGGATCTACGGGGTGGATACAGATGATCTGGTGGAGTTCGTCGGCGCCTTTGCCGAATTGGGCCGTTCCTACCACATGCCGATGCGGACCTATTCCAGCGGCATGAAGTCACGGCTGACCTTCGGCGCCTCCATGGGGATCCGCTTTGACACCTATCTGGTGGATGAGGTCACCGCGGTGGGCGACCAGTCCTTCAAGCGCAAGAGCCAGGCGATCTTTGCCGAACGGATGCGCAGCTCCTCCGCCATCCTGGTCAATCACTCCATGGGCGAGGTGCGCAGGTTCTGCAACGCCGGGGTGGTGCTGGAAGGCGGCAAGGCGGAATATTTCGACGACCTCGAGGAGGCGATCGCCGTGCATGAGGAGATCCTGCGCTGAAAGCAGGCCTCACTCCGCCTTTTTAGAGCCTGTTTCTGCACGATCCTGCGCGCCCAGCCGCTGCTGCCAATAGGCCGGGGTGGTCATGCGGTCATAGCCCTGGCGCCAGGCCGTCTTCTGGGCCTCGAAGCCGCGGATGAAGCGCAGGGTGGTGCGGGTCATCTCCCAGGCGATGCGATAGAAACGCCGTTTGGAATGGTGCAGCGTATAGGCCTTGTCGCGGCCGGTGTTGACGAAGGTGATCCGCGCCGCCCCCAGCGCGTAATAGACCAGCCCGCGCTGGCTGATGTCCTGATGGATGCGGCTGCCCAGATGCGACCAGAAGGGGATCACATGGCCGTTCAGGGTCAAAAGCCCGAGCCAGGTGCGCAGCTTGCGCGAGATGCGGGTGAAGATGCGTTGCTGCGGCGCGCTATAGGGCAGATCCGCCACCGGCTGCCAGCCTTCCTCTGCGGCCAGGTCGCGGATATGGGCGCGCCGGGCGCTCATGTCGAGATTGTCGTCAAAGAACTGGGGCCCCTGCATCACGTCCTGCCAGGCCAGCAACTGCGCCTCGGCGCTGGCGTAATGCAGCCGCAGCAGCGAGCGCAGGATGAAGCGGATCGCCACCCGCGCGGTGCCCAGCGGGCTGCGCGCCAGGCTGTCGAAGACCAGATGGTGGATCAGGTGGTTGCGCAGATCGAGATAGAGCGTCTGGGCGCTTTCCTTCTCGGTGAAATCATCCTGGAAGGAGACCACCCCGTTCAGGGTGCGGATGTCGAAGTCATTGGCCAGCGAGAAGCTGATGTCATCGCCGCGCACGAAGAAGGGGAAGGGGTGATGGCGCAGCCCGGCGACCGGGAAGGCAAAGAACCACCAGCCGCCATAGAGGGTGGCGGGGCGGGGGCCGTTCTCGGCGTGCTGCATCTTCATCAGCCGGGCCCGGTTGCGCAGGTTGACACCGTTGAACAGCGGCCGGCAGGCACCGTCGAACCAGGCGCCGCTTTCCCAGATCGCCCATTTGTGGGTGGTGTTGATCATCGCCCCGGCCAGGGCGGATCGCGGATCGCGGGCCAGCGCCAGGAAGACATAGGCGCGGGCGATGTTCTCCATGTGGAAGGAGGCATCGTCATCCATGAACAGGCAATGGCTGGCTCCGGCCGCCTCCGCCTCCAGAAGCCCGCGGGCAAACCCGCCGGCACCGCCGTAATTGGGATTGGGGTAAACCTGCAGGCGGTCGCCGCTGGTCAGGCCCGCGCTCTGGCCCGTGCTCTGGCCCGTGCTCTGGCCGTTATCGACCACCTGCAGGCGGATATGGGCGCCATAATCGAAGCGTGCCAGAAAGGCGCAGAGCCGGTCCACCGTGCGCGTCACCTCGGCCTCGCGGTGGAAGGTGGTGATGGAAATCGCCATTTCCGGGCGTTCCTCTGCGGCCAGATCCGCCCGGTCGAGGGCAAAGCGGGCGCGTTGCAGACGGGCGGTGCCGGAGAGGGCGGCGAGGCTGAAGGAGAGCACCCCGCGGCGCTCCGCCAGCAGGTCCTCCAGCGCGATCACCTGCGGATGCCCGGGGTCGAGCCGCAGCACCTGGCGCCAGATCACCTCGCCGGAGCGCCCGGGCAGGTCCTGGCAGATCTGCACCTCGGCCTCGCCGGCCCCCTCCAGTTCCAGCACCAGCCCCTCCAGCCGGCAGAAGGCCCAGCTGTCGAGGTTGAAGAGGTTGAAATAGGTGTCAAAGCTGATCCGGCAGCCTGGCGGCACATGGTAGATGCCGCTCTGCGCATCGAGGCTGACAGCGCCAATTTCCCTGTAATAGAGCCTGCTTTCGGTGCAGATTCCAATTTCCGGGGCGATGATGTTCTGAAGCGTGATCATGGGCGTCTTATGTCTGCAGGCAAGGGGAGAAACTGCCCTTGAGGGCGCGGATGAACGCGCGCGGGATGGGATGGGGAATGCTTTCGGGGTCGATTGCATCCAGCAACTGGCGCGCGGCGTCCTGATCGGGCACCGGGCGGGGGCGGGCGATCTCCTCGAGATCGGCAAAGAACTGCGGCTGACCGGTCTGTCCGGCCAGATAGGCCTCATGCGGGCGGAAGGCCTCCAGAAGCTCTGCCCGCTGGGCGGCCCCAAAGACCTCCACATCGCGGTTCGCAACCGGTGACAACGCCGGGGCGTGGGCCTGCAGGAACAGAGACAGATTGTGACGGGGCAGTGGGGCGAGTTCCGTGTTGGCGCGTTCCATGAGGGCAAAGGCGGCCAGCGGCAGGCTCGGGTTGGAGCGGCCGGGCGGGATCAGGTCCTCGGGCAGGGAGAGCTGGCAGCAGGCGGTGAAATCCTCCACCGATCCGCCCGCCGTCACCACATCCTTGTAGTTGCGCAGCAGGACCTGCGCCTGCGGCACCCGCTGGACCCAGGGCTCCACAACCGTGCGGTAATTGAAATGGATGGTCCGTAGATATTGCCGTAGCCCGCCGTTGCGCAGGGGCGGGACCAATTCGCCCACCTTGATGCGCTGCCCATGCCAGGAGGCGAGGTAGTCGTCCGGTCGGCGCAGGGCGCAATAGAGGGTGAAATCGGCCCCGGAAAAACTGTCGCAGAGCTGGCTGATCAGCTCCGGGCTGACTTCGCCGAAATTGGCAAAGGCCTCGGCGCAGAGGATCACCGTATGGGGCATCAGGGCCGCCACCTGATGCTGCATCCGCTCCAGCATGTCGCGGCTGCTCGGCAGATCGCCGAATTGCGAGGGAATCTCCCGGCGGCTGACGTCGGCAATCATCCGATAGGCCAGCGCATTATGCGGTTCGCGGATATGGGCGGGCAGCACCTTGAGCGGGGGGCGCTCCAGCAGCTGGCGCATGTTATGGGCATAGCCCCGATGGTCGGTGCTGGGATAGAGGATCCCGAGGCGGGCAAGCCGGGCCCAGTTGCGGGTCAGAAAGACCTGCAGGGCGGTGGATCCGACCTTGTGATGGCCAATGTACAGAATGACTTTCATAAACGTCCGGCGGTCTTCTCAGGGATCGTCCCGGCAGGGGCGCTTGCGCACCTAGCATGCGCGGGCGGGCTTGTCAGAGCGTTTTTAGGCCAGGGCACGGCGAAGCCTGAACAGGTGCGGCTGAAATATCCCGAATGGCAGTCCCGGCAGGGCGGCGCGCAGCTGCGGGCGCAGCTGCGCCAGCGGCACCGGGCGCAGGGCTTCCAGCGTCTCCAGATCGGTAAAGACCGGAGTGTCGCCATTCAGCCGGGCCAATTCGGTCGCCACCGGTGCAAACCGTTCCGCAAGGCGCTTGCGGACCTCCGGGCCGAGGATCTCGACTGCAGGATCCGGTGGCAGCGACAGGGAGGCATAGCGCGCCAGCAGCTCTTGTCGGGCGTGGGCCCGCTGTTCGGGCGGGGAGAGCCGGTTGGCGGCGCGCAACAGATCCAGCAGGGCCATGGGGAGCGGCGGGTCTGTCTCTCCGGCGTCCGTTCCGGACGGGGCGGGAGAGAGGTCCGGCAGGCCGAGTTGCCGGCAGAAGGCATCGACGGATGCGGCAGGCATCTCTTCCGCGGGTTCGGCCAGAATCCGCAGCGGGGCCTGGGGGAACAGGCGGCGCCAGGGGGCGAGCAGGCTGAGGTAGTCCACATGTGCGGTCTCCAGCAGGGCCAGCGCCTCCTGCGGCAAGGGGCCGAGTGCTGCGCCTGCCGCGATGCGCTGGCGCAGCAGCTGCTCCAGATGCAGATCCGGGCGGGGCAGGCTGGCATGGATCTCCACCTCCGTCTTGCCCTTGGCCAGGAGCGCGGCCAGCGCCTTGCGGGCCTCTGCACCGGTCTCGGCCTCCTGGGGATGCACCACCCCGGGGCAGAGCAGCAGGGTGGCCGGCGATATCTGGCTGATCTGGACCTTCAGGGCGGCGAATTCCGCCGGTCCGGGATGGGCCAGCGGTTCATGCCCGTGGATCAGATCCGCCGGTGGCCGTGTCCCGGGGCAGGTCTCCGCCCCGGCCTGGGGGGGCAGGGCCTGCGCCAGGGTCCAGACCTGCCCCTTGGGCCCGAAGGCGGGAAACAGGATGTCGTGCTGCGCCAGAAGGCGCCAGTTCAGGGCCAGGGTGGCGCGCAGCTGGCGGGTCTGTGCTGTGGCATGACCGATGTGGAGAATGGCTTTCATGGGCGGCCCGGATGGAATGGCTGTCGCAGGGCGGTATAGCCAGACTGGCGCGGCGAAAAAAGCCGATACTGAGCCAGACTGTCGCTTGCTGGCCGGGGGCTGCCTGTTTAGGTTGCCGCAAACTCAAGACAGGCGGCAGGTGACATGACTTCTGGCAAATTTCTGATGGTGGGCGCAGGCCTCTCCGGGGCGGTGATCGGCCGTCATCTGGCCGAGGCCGGCCATGACATCACCATTGTGGACGCCCGCGCCCATATCGGCGGCAATTGCCATACCGAGCGGGATCCGGAGAGCGGCGTCAACGTGCATGTCTACGGGCCGCATATCTTCCACACCGACGATGCCGAGGTCTGGGACTATGTGAACCGCTTCGAGCCCTTCGAACCCTACAAGAACCGGGTGAAGACCACGAGCGTGGATGCGCAGGGTCAGCGCGGCGTCTTCTCGCTGCCGATCAACCTGCATACCATCAACCAGTTCTTTGGCCGCACCTTCCGCCCCGAAGAGGCGCATGACTTCATCGTCAACGAACAGGCGGACACCGCGATCGAGGATCCGCAGACCTTCGAGGAACAGGCGCTGCGCTTCGTCGGCCGCGACCTCTACGAGGCCTTCTTCAAGGGCTACACGATCAAGCAATGGGGGCTGCACCCCTCCGAACTGCCCGCCTCGATCCTGAAGCGGCTGCCGGTGCGCTTCAACTACGACGACAACTACTTCTTTCACAAATACCAGGGCATGCCGCAGAACGGCTATACCGCGATGATCGAGAAGATCCTCGATCACCCGGGCATTACGGTCAAGTTAGAGACTGTTTTCACCCGTGAGATGGGGGCGGATTTCGATCATGTCTTCTACTCGGGGCCGCTGGATGGCTATTTCGACTACGAGTTGGGCCGCCTCGGCTACCGCACGCTCGATTTCGAACGGTTCACCCATCAGGGCGACTATCAGGGCTGTGCGGTGATGAACTACGGCGAGGAGGCGGTGCCTTACACCCGCATCACCGAGCACAAGCATTTCAGCCCTTGGGAAAGCCACGAGGGCTCGGTGCTCTACCGCGAGTTCTCCCGCGCGGCGGAGCCCCAGGACATTCCCTATTACCCGATCCGCCAGGTGAAGGAGAAGGCGCTGCTCAGCGATTACGTGGCGCTGGCCGAGCAGACCACAGGGGTGACCTTTGTGGGCCGGCTTGGCACCTATCGCTATCTCGACATGGATGTGACCATCCGCGAGGCGCTGGACACTGCCCGCGGCTTTGAGGCGAAACGGGCGGCGGGCGCGGCGGTGCCGGCGTTCTTCGTGGCGGCGCTGTGAGGAGAGAAAACCCGGCGCTGGCGGGTTTTCTCTGGTCTGGCTTGCGTCAGTCGGAAATGTAGTTTGCGGTGAAGGTCGCAATCACATGGCGCACCATATCCGCCTGTACATGTCGGATATCGTGCCGCCAGGCCTTCTCTTGAGGAGAGTTGGTGACAAGCTCATAACTCGGGAAGTAATCGACAAAATCATACTCGCTCTGGATTTCCTGTGCCACTGTCCGCAGGGTCGACTTCGAATAGCTGTTGGCGACGATAATGTCCTGGTCTGTGAAGGTGCGGTTCAGAGGCACCGGTGAGACCGTCAGGATTATCTTGACATCCTTGCGGCTCTTGGCACGGATTAATTCGATCAGTGTTTTGACCGATTTCAGGTTCTCTGCATAATCGGTGTTCTCGAAGCGGAAACGGTTCCCCTCCCGGGCAAACTTCCAGTGAATGGGAGCGACGTTCATGGGGACGTGCAATTCATCATCCCACCAGACCTCGGTCAGGCCCAGGGTGATGAAAACCACATCAGCATCCTGGATCCGCTTGACGCTGGAGCGGACAACCTCCTGAACAGCGACGGCGTCCTCGTACCCCAGGGTGCGCAGGCGGTGGAGTTGCGGATTGAAAAACTGCCCCGGGGCGGCTTCGATCAGCCCCTTACCCGGCAACTCGACGTCGTTGAGACATTGTTCCAGCTCCACCAGCATGGAATGCGTGGTGAATTTTGTCATGATGGATGAATTGTCACCGTTGAGCTGCGCATCGCAGGCGGCCGGAAGGTCTTCGATCTGAGAAAGAACACGCCTGTTCTCCCGTAAGAAGGCTTTCTCGATCTCCCGGGCAAAGCATGAGCCAATCATGTAAAAGCCCATGTCTTTGGAAAGTTGGAACTTCGGTGTGTGGTTGACTTCCAGGTAATCTCCCGTCGTCAGCCGGGTTGCGGCATCATGGGGGGCATGTCCTTCCGTCTCGTATTTGCTTTCCAGGCCCCGCGCCCATGTATTCATCTTACGCATCTTGTGTTCCTGCCTTTATGAACAGCGAGTGCTGCGCCCGCGTGTGATATGTTGTGGTGCTATACCTTGCATCTTCAGGGGTGAGCGGTGCGCAGTATTTTTTGAGCAATCTTAGTGTCTTTGAGTCTTAAGTTTCAATGATCCTGGGGCAGCGTTTTCGGTGCAGGGATCAGTTGGCGGCTTTGGAGACCAAGAGTGTGAGGGCTTGTCGAGGTCATGCGTTCAGGCGCTTCTTGGAGGCAACATCTTGCAGGATCGTTCTCGCAATCTCTGAGGTATCATAGCGGAACAGGTCCGGTTGTCCGTATTCGGGGGATATCAGGTAATACTTCATCAGTCGGGCGACATGATCGCGGAGAACCCCCCGGCGTTCTTCGCGTTCGTCGTCTGCCAAAGCCCTCTGCACGGCCTGTTCCAGCTGATTGCGGTAAGGGGCTTCCTGAACCAACCCGGAGCCGGTGAGCTGCATTCGCCCCATGAGCACGACAGGGCAGTCGTACAGCAGAGCCATGTATGCACTTTGAGATACGATGGTGGCCAAGGCATCTGCGACTTTGAGAAGTTCAATGAGGTCTATGCTTTTATCAATAACGGTCAGGCAGTCCGAATAAGATTCCTGTTCCGTACTGACGTGTTTGATCGAGGGATGGGCTTTGTAAAGGATATGCCAGTTGTTCTTTCTGGCGAGATGCAACAGAGTCTCGAGACCGATCTCAGTGCTCACGAAGTCGGCTGTATGTTTCAGGGACCGGCGCCGGGTAAAGGGTTGGAGACCGGTTTTGAAATCATTCACTCCCGCGTAGAGAATTTTCGGGCGTGTGTCGGCAGCCAATCTCCCCTCAATTCCTGCTTCTTGCAGGCTTGCCCCTCGGCCCTTGCGGTTCAGGCCATGATCAACGGCATATTGCAGATAGGCTGCTGCATGGCGTTTGTCAGCTTTACTGATTGGCAGATCTTTGAACCGTTCCGGAGCTCGGGCAATCCAGCTTTCGGCCATTTGCCCTTGGAATTCAAAGCACCAAGAGCCAGGGAGGACTCCGTTCTCACCAAACATAACGGGAATATCATTCCGTTCACACCAATCTGCAATTGCATAGTGATAGGCATTGAATTGATGCCAGAGGATCACAAGGTCCGGTTTGAACTGTTCCAGTTCCTGTTCGATATACTGGCGGTACATATAGAGTGAGGTGTAGCAGTCTCGAACCGATTTCTTGGGATGGTCATACTGGTAAGTGGCGGCCTGAATGCGCAAAGAGCGATCAGTCAGGCGGATGTCGGGATGCAGGGCGATGCCAGCGCTTTTCAGCGGGCGTTCTATCAGGTTCGGCAGCACAAGATTGCGAGCCACCGTGTCCAGAGGTCTCCGGCTGGTGCGGCAGACGTCGGCGCCGCGCGCCTTAAAGTCCTTCAGGACAGCCTCGATACGTGCCATCCGGACTGGATCATCACCATAGTCACTGTAAAAGACACGCATCAGACCGCTGCCCTCTTCCTGCCCTGGCGGGCTTGGAGTTTTTCCCGAGCCTCTGTTGCCAGCTGTTCGTAGCGTGCGGCAATGCTGTACAATTCCTGTTCACTCACAAGCCCATAGGTCAGTTCAGCTTCCCGGCAGCCATCCAGGTACACTTTGCGGGCGAGTTCAAAAAGATCCGGGCTGAATTTGAGCGCTGCAGGTGTCTCACCGGCCGTGGCGAACGCATGCTGCAGGGTTTGGCTGAAGGCGCTGAGCCCCGCTGTTGTCAGGACCTGCGGGGTCTGGGTCCGCGAACGACCGCTCTGGGGCGCTTGCAGCACTTCGGAGATTTTCGCCCGGAGGGCGGCATGGTCGCCCCAAGGTACAAAATGGCCGTGATCCTCGCTGAATTCCGTCAGGACAGGCAAATCATAGGCGATGCAGGGGGTGCCCATATAGCCAGCTTCGACCGGGGGATATCCGAACCCTTCAAACAAGGAGGGGAAGATCATCAGTTCTGACTTGGCGATCTCCTCGTATTTCTCCCGGTCCGAGATCATGTAAAGCAGCTTTAGGGAGAGACCGAGGGAGGCCAGTCGTGCTGTAAATGCGCTCAGAGTCTCGTCATCCGGCAAATCAGAGGTGCCGGCGATGAGCGCCAGAGTATAGCCTTCCATCTCTGGGGTGATGCAGTCGAAAATTGCGTTTATGTTCTTGTGAGCACTCACATTTCCGAACCGGCTGATCAGGATGATCTGTTTCTCTCGAACGATGTCCTGTTTTTTCACCAGGTCCGCAATCGGACTGTTGATCGCAGGAGGAGCCACTGCGAATGAAGGCGTGTGATAGAGGGTCTGATAGAAGCTTTCCGCAAAAGGTACGGCGGTCTGGGCCGACGAAAGTATGATGTCCGAGAAGCAGGCAGCTGCGAACCAGTTGTCGGCATCGCTCATCTTTTTGGGAGTCGGGGAGAGGGCGTTGAACCAGTTCGGGCTTTCAAAGTTCAGAAAAGCCGTCTTGGCGTTGCAGGATTTCGCCTTCTCAAACACTTGGTAGTACATACTGGGGTTGCTGGAACCGTCAGGTAGAACAACGACATAGTTGAAATCTCCTGCCGGAGCTTGCAGGAAATCGTCGATCCAGTAGCTAACTTTGTGGTGATTGGGGCTGTAGGCAAGATCCCCGGACCACGGAGGCATGTTGTTGCTCCAGACAACAACCTCATCACAGAAATCAGCCATTGCTTCGGCCAGAATGGTGCCATGATAGCGGCCACCGGAGAAATGGCGGCGGTTCATACGCATGACAACCAGCGCCCGTGAGCGCGGTGCCGTTTCGGCTGGCGCGGTTTGTTCCGTGCGGGAGCGGGGCGCGCGCAGGCGGCGCGCAGGGTTCGTCGGGTCTCCTTCGAAACAGCCTTCGGGCGCGGGGCGGGCATGGACTGCCGGGGTGAAAGACGGGGCTAGGGCAAAAAACGATTTGCCCAGAGCCTCTCCGGCGAGAAAGCTTTCATGGACCGAAGACAGATAACGGTCTTCCGTGGCCTGTGCTCGATTGATAGCAAATGTCGGGTGTGCTTGATGACCACTGTCCACCAGATCATGGTACTGGGCTGCTTTCGAATGCGCCCAGAAGTCTTCATTGTTGGAAGGATTGGGGTCACGCCCATCAAGACCCAACATAAAGACCGTGTCGCTGAATGTCGCTGCGATCGGAAGCATGTGGATGTTGAGCGTGCTGTCGAAACGGGGCAGAGACCATATGTTTTCCAGATCGCAGTTCAGCCCTGTGAAACCCTGTTCGCACAGGATGACCCTATCTCGGATTTCCGGATGTTTCTGTACGAGAAGGAACCCGATGGCGGCTGATGTAAAAAGATAAACGTTGCGTTCTGTGAGTGCTTTGATGAGATCTGCGCGGAAGGTCTCTGCATATTTTGAGACGCCGAAGTGGCTGACGGCATCGCCTGCGCAAATAAAGGCGGGGCGAATATGGTCGAGCAATGCGTCATTTGCGACTATCGAATTACAGGCCACGGTCATGCAGGCGCTGAAGTCAAAGTCGAAGGCCTTGTCGATGGATGGCCCGGTCCCAAAGACCGCGCTGCAGCTCTTGCCCGCCTCGCGTTGCTCTCGAAGGGCACCGCGGAACCGCTCCTGACTCTCCTGAAGCCAAAGCGCCTTATCCTCTTCGGGCAGGAGCATCCAAGGACCCCGGCAATAGTTCCCGTATTCTACGGAGGCTGGGTCATGGGTCGCTACGGTGATGATTGTGGGCTTCTTGCCCAGAATTTTTGCGAGATACTTCTGCAAATCGGGAGCCAAGGGGCGCCAAACATAGATGGTCTGGGCGCGCAGCAGGGCATCTAAATAGGTCGCGTTGGGGGGGAGGCATTCCAATGTCGTGGTGTCGAGGTTACGTGTTGCAAAACACTCAGGTACCGGACCCGGGGTGTTCTGCCCCTCAGGTGCGGCAAAGGTTACACGCGTCACAGGTGATCCCGTGCCGGTCAGGTACCAACTTGCCCGGTGAAAATGATCGGAAAGCGTTGCTTGATTGTCGAAAGGGGGGAAATAGCAAATTTCGCCCTTAGCCCGCTCGGGTCTGGGATAGTCCGCCAGAGACTGTTTCAGCGCGAACAGATCTTCCAGATCTAGCGTATCTTCGAGGCGTGTCACATCCCGGAAGACGGACGGGGTGGTTGCTGTGACCCTGCGAGGTGAATCATTCAATGAAACTATTGTGGACGTGGCACTGAGAGAGGGGTTACCCCGCTCCATAAGCGTTATTTGCTCTCTGTCACGCAGTCCTGCGACCGGAACGCTTATCCTCACAGGGCGCCGACCGCGGCTGTTCAGGGGGAGGACGTTGCTATGAACGACGCCAAGAGCGACGTTGTCCTTGGCGGTGACTGTGAAGTCCAATGCGTCCCGATCCGTCTGAATCTCAGCGTCGATAAAACATTGGCTGCGAAGCGGGCTGTACACACACTTCTGAATGGTCAGAGTTTCGTTCGCCTGTGTTTCGACCGCCAAATTCGTAATGATCTTGTCAAATGCGTGCTGTCTGTTCTCCGATACATAAACGATACGTGCACGACTCCCGGCAGGGAGGAGTTCCACATCGACATGTGCCCGCCAACCACTTTTCTTGTTGCCATATTGTGGCAGTCTTTCGAAAACGTCGAGCCGGTCCTCTGTCCCTGGCTTCACGGCAGAGATGATGTTTGTGTCGACGACCTGAAGAAACAAATCGAACCGCGGCTCTGGCGACAAGCACCATCCATTGACTGCCACTTGTTTGGTTTTCGGGTTGTACTCAGCTTTCGAAATACGAATTTCAGCTTGCAGTCCGGCATAGAAGCTTTCGTCATTCTCGGCTGGAGTTTGAGAAAGGGATAATACTTGCTGAAAAGAGGGAGAGCTGCCGTCGACTGTTGGATTGCTGTTGTCGGACGAGGGGGCTCGGGTGGTCTTGCGTTTGAAAATCATAACAGTTCCTGCGAATTTTGGTCCGGACAGAGGGCGGAGTGTTCGGTTGAGACGGGAGCGACCTTTAGCACGTCATCCAGATCGACGCGGGGGAAAATCTCGAGCTTGCTGGTGCGGCTGGCATTGTAGATGCGCACCCCGAGGGCGTCGCAGTAATCCTTGGCGAACTGGTAGGAGTGTTCGAGCCGGTCGAGCACCGGGTAGTGCCAGCGTTCGCCGGGCTTGCGGTAGTCGGGGTGGAAGTGGTTCACCTCGCCTTCCGAGACCAAAGCGCCGCCCTCTTTGGTCTTGGGCTCCACATAGGAATGGTCGAGGCCGAGGATGTAGATTTCCTCGAACCCCATGTGCACGGCCATCTGCAGCATCGAATAGGTGATGGTCGAGCCCCAGCAGATGCCCTTGGTCAGGTCGGTGGAAAACTCCCGGAAGGGCGAGCGGTTGTCCTGTGGTGGCAGCCAGCGGGCATAGTGGTGATTGGCCTGGCGCGGCAGGTAGGGCAGCATGTGGTCGGCAAAGATCTTGGTGCAGCGGTCCACCGCCAGGATCTCGGCGCGGCAGGTCTGCGCCACCAGGAGGTCCTCGACCGAATAGAAGGTCGGCCGCCAGTCGGTCTCGTCGAAACAGAGGTAGATCTTGTTGGCGGCAAAAGTCACCTCACCCTTCAGCAGCTCCAGATCGCTGACGCGCAGGCTGGGGCCATTGCCGAGCACGAAGCAGCGCTGACCCCGGTAGCGGTTGCGCAGCCCGTTGAAGAAGGCGAGGTCGCCTTCGGTGACCTGCGGCGGGCGGTTGCGGGGACCGGCCTCGGCGACCAGGCGAGCCACCGTGTGCTGCAGCGCCAGCAGGCCCTGGTCCTGCGGCTGCGGGCTCAGCGGCGCGCGGGCCCCGTGCTTGCCATAGGTGGCCCAGAACACCGGCGAGGTGAAATGCGTCGCAGCCTGGCGATAGCGCGCCAGCAGCGCCGGGATCTCCTGTCGGATGCGTCGGCGCAGACGCCGCAGGGTCAGCATCTGGCGCAGGGCCAGGGGCGAGTTGCGTCGGACCGTATAGCCGACCTGCTTCTGGGCATTCCAGTAGCTGACCTCGCGGGCGCGGCGCACGTCGGTTTCGCCGTGCCGCCGGGTGGTGTCGAGGGTGACCCGGTCCCGGAGCGGCAGGAAATGGTTGTTCCAGGTGCGCTCGGTCAGGCGCTGGTTGCGCGGGCTGCTGGGCGGGGCCAGCCCGTTCACCACCGGCGCGCCTTCCGGCGCCTGGGCCATGGGGCGGTTCTTCTCGTGCCGGACCCGGCCAAAGACCCCGGCGAGGATCTCCTGTTCGCGGGCCACCAGATGCTCCGGACCCTGCAGGAAATCCCGCATCCCGTCCAGCAGCAGCTGGGCATGTTCGTAGCGCCGCCCGGAGACGAAATCGCGCACGATGGCGTCAAAACCGTACATGAAGAAGTCGCTGTCCTCGACCTCGCCGCGCAGGGCCAGCAAGAGCCAGCGGTTGCGGTGGCGGAAATACTGCATGGCGGCGGAGTATTTCTCCTCGAAGTCGTCATGCAGCACCCAGAAGGAGAAGGGGATCACCAGCTTCACCCCGGCCGCCTGCAGGCGCAGGGAATATTCCACGTCATCCATCTTGATGAAGAAGGGATAGGGCAGGCCGATGCGGTGCACATCCTTGACCGCAAAGCAGCTCCACCACCAGCCGGTGCTGTCGGGGTCGCGGTCCATGCCGAGGAAGGCGGGAATGTCGCCGGTGTCGAGCCCGGCCCCCAGCGCGCTGTCGCGGGGATGCACGGTGCCGGTGAACCTGTGGCCGAAACAGGCGCTCCGGCGCGGGATCTTCTGCGCCTCGGAGGTGGGATACATCGGCGCGCCGACGTGATAGCCCGGCTTCAGATAGCGCAGGAAGGCGGTGTTGCGGGCAAACATCTCCGGGTGCAGGTAGATGTCGTCATCGAGCAGGCAGACATGGCTGAACCCCTGTGGGGCCAGCGCCCCGTAGCAGCTTTCGTAAATGCCGCGGCCAAAGCCGCCGGCGCCGCCGGTGTTGGTATTGGCCAGGACGGTGACATCCGCATCCGGCGTGACGCCACAGGCCCCGGCGCCGCCCCCGGCGCTGCCGTCATGGCCATTGTCCACGACCGTCAGATGCGCCTCATGGGCGGCGCGGTGGCGCTGCAGGTAGTCGCGGAAGACCTGGGCATTGTGCTGCACATACTCCGCCCGCCGGAAGGTGCAGAAGATGTAGTTGATGCGCAAGGCCGCAGTGACGGGTTGATCGTCGGTCACGAACAGCAGGTCGTAATTCGCCTTGCGAGTCGCGGCCTCTTCCGTGGTTTCCTGGATCTCCTCCACCTCGGGCAGCAGGGCGCCGTCCAGATCGGCGATCCGCAGGGCCGGCAGGACCTGGGTGCCGGGCCCGTCCTGCTCCAGCACGCCGAGCAGGTGCCTGCTGCCATCCGCGGCCACATGCTGCAGGCTGACCCGCACCCGGCCCGCCCGCACCACCAGCCGCACCCCGACCCAGGCCAGGGCGGTGGCGCGGCTCCAGGCCGGGATGTCGAAGCAGTTGACCACCGAGCCGCCGAATTCAGGCAGGTAGCGCTGCAGCTGGTAGAGCCCGTGCTGGGGCATGAACCGGCCGCTGCGGGCCTGATCGGGGAGCGAGGGGAAGGCGAGAGGAGAGGTCATGAAAAAGGTCTGTCCGGGGCGGTTTCTGTCACAGCGGGAAGCGCGGCTCGGCCCGGCCGGCGACCGGCAGGGTCAGGGCGAAGACCTGCCCGGCGGTGGCCTGCCATTCGGGCCGTTCTGCGGGCAGTTTCTGGCGGGCGGTGGTCACGAAGAGGGTCTTGAGATCCGCCCCGCCGAAGGCCGGGCAGGAGCTATGGCCGGTGGGCAGCGCGATGGCCGAGAGGAACTGTCCCTCGGGGCTGTAGCGCGCCACCCGGGCGGAACCCCATTGGGCGCTCCAGAGGCAGCCAGTAGCATCCACCACCGCGCCGTCGGGCTTGTGCTCGGGGCTGGAAGACGTGGCGCGAAGATCCACAAAAATCTGTTTTTCACCTTCCGGCCAACCGGTTGCGGGATCGACGGGCTGGCGCCAGATGATCCGGGTCCTGGTATCGGCGAAATAGGCGCAGGCGCGGCCGTGGTCGAAACAGATGGCATTGGGCGTGCTCATGCCGGTTTCGATCACCCGCACCGCGCCCCCGGCCCAGCGGTAGAGCGTGCCGGCATCGGGATCGCCGGCCTTGCTCATGGTGCCGACCCAGAAGCCGCCCCAGGGATCGGCGCGGCCGTCGTTGGAGCGGGTCAGCGGATTGTCCGCCTCGATCTCGCAGAGCATCTCCTCCGCCCCGGTCTCGAGGTTGAAGCGGCTGAGGCCGGTCTCGCTGGCGAGGAGCAGGTTGTCCCGGTCGATCCAGCCCGCCGCGCTGGCCATGCGGTCGAGGGTCCAGTGCAGCGGCTGGTCACCCTGCCGCGACAGCAGGCGGCAGTTGACGATGTCGAACCAGAACAGCTGTTGGCGCTCGGGGTGCCAGAGCGGGCCTTCGCCCAGGGTGCAGGCGCGGTCGTCAAAGATCTGCGGTATGGCGGTCATGAAGGACTCCTGTCTGGGGAAAAAGCTGGTCGAAATCCACCCGTTCCAGCACGTCGAGGGCGCTGTCGCGCGAGGCATTCAGCAGCCGGACCCCCGCGGCGGCGCAGGCATCGCGGGCCTTGGCATAGGAGACTTCCAGCACCTCGAGGTTGGGCTCGTGCCAGGTCTCGCCAGGCTGGCGGTACTCCGGGTGGAAATGGTTCTGCTCACCCTCGTGCAGATATTGGTTGCCCTGTTTGCGCCCGGGCAGGGTGTAGCGGTGGTCCACCCCGATCAGCACGATCTCGCGGCAGCCCATGTGGAGCGCCATCTGGATCTGGCTGTAGACGATGGTGGAGCCCCAGGCGAGCCCCTGGCTGAGGTCGCGGCTGAAGGCGGGAAAGTCCGGATCGCTGAGCGGATCGGTGAAGGAGGTCGGCGGCAGGAAGGGGACAAAGACCGTATCCGCCGCGTGATAGCCGAAATCCCGGGTATTGGCGGGAAAGATCTTCAGGCTGCCGTTCAGCGCCTCGATCTCGGCCCGGTTGTTGAGCAGGATCAGGTGATCCTCCACCGAGTAGTAATCGGGCCGCCAGGGGGTTTCGGGATAGGCGAGGTAGATCTTGTTGGAGGCAAAGGTGACCGTGTCCCGCAGCCGCTCCAGGTCGCCGATGCGCAGGCTCGGGCCATTGCCGACAACCACCGCCCGCTGGCCGCGATGGCGGTCGCGCAGCAGGCTGAGCAGGGTGCGGTTGGCCCGGTCGAGATCGGCGCGGGCCTGGTCCGGCTCCCAGAGGCCGGCGGCCTCGAGGCGGCGCTGCAGCCGGTCCCGCTCCACCGCCGCGGCATGGTCGCGCTGGCGCAGCTGGGTGGCGGTCTGCAGCCGCAGCCGGGTCAGTGCGGCATCGGGATTGGCCGGGCGCGGGGCCGCCAGCCGCTGGCCGATCTGCGCCAGGCGGCTCAGGGGCGGCAGCGCCGGCGGCGCGCCCGCCGGGCGGTGACGGCTGAGGCCGCCCCGCTCCAGCCGGGTCAGATAGCCCAGGAAACTGGCCCGCGGCAGCCCGTGGCGCAGCAGCTGGCGCAGGTCGATCAGGCTCTCGGCCCAGGAGGGGGTCTCGGCCGCGCCGTGCAGCAGGGCGTCTTCGCGCAGGTAGAGCGCCAGGGCGGCCGCCCGTTCCAGCATCTCCGGCGTGGGCAGCTGGGCGGGGGAGAGGGTCGCCAGATGGGTGGGATCTGCCACCGCATGGGCCCCATGGGCCAGCGCGTGACAGGCCCGGCGCAGCCAGGACCGGTTGGCAGGTCCGGCAGAGATGACCCCGGCGGGCAGGGCGGTAGCCAGGGCTCTGGCGGTCTGATCCGAGATCAGCAACAGGGCCGAGGCGCTGCCGGAGGCGGCGCGCCATTGGGCAAAGACCTCGACCAGGGCGCGTGCCTGCGCCGCCGACAGCGCGCCCGGCATCAGGAAGGCCAGCCGCGGCTGCGGCGTGGCGGGGGGATCATTGGTGGCAAAGCAGAGGTCGTAGTGCGCCTCTTCGGAGGCGGCACGCAGGACCGGGCGGATCAGCCCGCCCGCAGCGGCCAGTTCCGGCAGCGACAGCGCCGGGCTGAACTGGCTGCCCGGGAAGGGGCAGTCGAGCCGGGCCAGCAGCGCCGGTTCCGCCCCGGGACGCTCCTGCAGCAGATCCACCGAGACCGCGCCCCGGCTGACGCAGAGCTCGACGCCGAAGACGGCGAGATGGCTTGCGCGGGCCCAGAAGCCGGGGTCGAACCCGTCATCCTGCGGGGCCGACCCGCAGGCCAGGCCCGTTTGCAGGCGATATGTCATACCCCGGCCGCGCATGAGGGGATCAGGCGGAAAGATGATTGAACAGATTGTCGAGCGTATTGCCGTGAACGTATTCGATGGCCTGAACCGTGCTGTTGGCGTTGTGGCTGGAAAGCGCCACGTTCTCGAACTCCATCAGCGGATGATCCATCGGCAGGGGTTCCACCTCGAACACATCGAGCGCCGCCGCCGCCACCTTGCCGGAGCGCAGCGCCGCAACCAGCGCCGCCTCGTCCACCAGGCCGCCGCGCGCCACGTTGCACAGGATCACCCCGTCGCGGGCCCGCGCCAGGGTGTCGGCATTGATCAGGTGGTAATTCTCCGCCGTCTGGTTGCAGCAGAGGCAGATCACATCGGCCTGCTCGAGGAGCTGATCGAAGCTGACGACGGGGGCGCCGTCCGGGGCCTCGGTCATATAGGGATCATGGGCGATCACCTCCATGCCCAGACCGCGGGCGCGCTGGCCGACGCCCTGACCGATCGCGCCATAGCCGACCACGCCCATGGTCTTGCCGGTCATGCCGGGGAAGCGCCCCTTGGGCCAGTCCCCCTGGCGGATCATCCGGTCGGTGCGCGCCAGCCGCCGGGTCGCCGCCAGCAGGAGGCCGATGGCATATTCGCTGACCGCATCGCGGAAGGCGCCGGGAGAGTTGCAGACCGGCACCCCAAGGGATTTGGCGGCGGCCAGATCGATGCTGTCGATGCCGGTGCCCCATTTGGAGATCACCTTGAGCCGGGGCAAAAAGGCCTTGAGCACGGTCTCGGTGATCTTGTCGTCGCCTGCGAGCCAGCCGTCGATCTCGCCGGCATATTCCAGGCATTGCGCCTCGCCCATGAACTGGTTCACCTCGGGCCAGATCGGGGTGAGACCGCGCTCGCGCAGGATCGCGTCAAAGCGGTCGCGCTCGTTGATCATCATGATGTTGGATACAAGAACCTGCATCAGTGCTCTCCTCACGCGGTCTTGGCTTTGCCGAGCACGCTCAGGAGCGCCTCGGCGATGTCCAGGTCTTCCTGGGTCTTGATCACATGGCCCGAGATGGCGCCCACCGGGTAAAAGGCGATCCTGCCATTATAGGTGCCGATGGAGCCCGCCTCGACCGCTGCGACATAGGATTTGGCGCGCCAGCCGGTGATCGACCAGGTGACCCGCTGGGTCGGCTTCAGATCCTGCGAGTTGGTCTTCTCGGCAAAAGTGAAATTGACCGGCTGATCCTGATAGGCGACCTCGATCTGGTCTTCGATGCAGGACAGCATCACATCCGCATCCGAGGCGATGAAGGCTTGGGTGAAGGCTTTGACTTCCTCGGCGGTCAGCAGGGGCGCGATGGAATGCACCTGGATCAGGAGGTCGCAGTCGACGTTCTTCAGGAAGTCGTAGACGAATTGCTCCGAGGTGGCGACGGAATTACCGAGCTCTTCGGGGCGCTGGTAGAATTTGATGCCGTATTGCTCGGCGAATTGGCCGAACTCGGCGTTTTCCGAGTTGATGTAGATCTCGTCAAACAGGCCAGAGGCCTGACATTTCTCGATCGCATGGGTGATCAGCGGCTGGCCGGCGAGGGGCGCGAGGTTCTTCTTCTTCAGGCGCTGGCTGCCCATGCGGGCGGGGATCATGGCAACGGTCTTCATCTCGTCATCCTTGCGGGTTGAGCGGCGCGGCCTGCGGGGCGGCGGCGCGGGCAAAAACAGATGTGGTGCGATCAAACAGATCGGCGGGGGCGCAGAGGCTCAGCTGGTCCTGATCCATCGGGCGCGGGCTGCGGTCCGCCGGGGGGGCATAGCTGCCATAGAGGAGGCCGGCCTCCTGCGCAATGAGGGCGCCGGCCAGATCGTCCCAGCCCTTGGCCTCGCGGCTGGCCACCAGACAGACGCGCCCGGCGGCGGCGTAACACAGATGCAGCGCCTGGCTGCCGAAGTTGCGCAGCTTGAACTGCTCCAGCAGCTCCGCCAGCGCCTCGGGGGCGCGGGTGGCGAGATCCTTCAAGAGGCCGGAGGAGACCACCGCGAGGCGGGCCTTGTGGCTGCGGCGCCGGAGGGGGGCGCCATTGAGGCGGGCGCCGCGCCCGGCCTCGGCGGAATAAAGATCGCCCTGCGGCACGTCATAGACCGCCGCCAGCACCGGTCGACCCGCGACCAGCAGCACCACGGCGACGCCGTAAGCGGGCAGGTCGGCGACGAAATTCACCGTGCCATCCAGAGGATCCACCAGCCAGATGGGCGCGTCCCCCTCCTGGGCGGCATAGTCTTCCTCGCCCACCACCACCGAGCCGGGCCAGAGCGCGGCCAGCTCCGTCACCAGCCGGGCCTGCATCGCGAGGTCGATGGAGGTGACCAGATCAAGGCCATCGCTGCCCTTGTCTTCGGTGATCACATCCTGGGCGAAGACCTCTGCGACCAGACCGGGCAGCAGGGCGCAAAGGCGGTCATGCAGATCTGCGGGCAGCTCTGCGGGCAGATCTGCACTCATGCTCAGAACTTCCGGTCGGCGATCAGCGACGCGTCCATATGGGTCATGCGCAGGTATTGGGTCAGGATGTGGATGAAGGCCATGTGGATGTCCTCGACCACGCCGTAGTTCTGCGCGTTCACATGGGCGTTCACATCCGCGAGATCCTTGGAGCGACCGCCGGAAAAGCCGGTGAAGGAGATCGACTTCAGACCCATTTCGCGGGCCACCTCGAGGGCGCGCACCACGTTCTGGCTGTCGCCGGAGGAGCTGACGGTCCAGACCAGATCGCCGGGACGGGCCATGGATTGCAGCTGATAGGCGAAGACCTCGTCATAGGAGATGTCATTGGCCAGGGCCGAGTTCATTTCCGTATGGGCTGAGAGCGACATGAAGCGGGGCTTCAGTTCGGTATCGGTGCGCACGCATTTGAGGAAATCGCAGAGCGAATGGTTGGCGATCCCGGCGGAGCCGCCATTGCCGCAGATATAGATGAAATTGCCGGCCGCGATGGTCTCGCGCAGCAGGGCCGCCACGCGGTCGAGGGCGGAGAGATCGCTGACCTGGGTCGCCTTGGCGAGGGTCGCGAAATAGTCGCCGGCAAAGTCCTGGCAGCTGTCATAGGGGGTGGAGGGGAAAAACTCGGACATCGGGGTATTCCTAATCGCTGGAGGCGGAGAGAGGGTCAGGTTTCCAGAATGAAACGCAGCACACCGGATTTCAGGCTGCGCTGCAGAAGGATCTGCAGGTCGCGCAGGCGGTTCTTGTCGGCCTCGCGGAAGAAGCTGGACCAGAAGGGGATGGAGCGGTTCTCGGCGCTCTTGAAGTAGCGGTCGAGGATCACCGCGTCGAGCCGGCCCGGGGTGGAAACCTCCAGTACCTTGAGGCCGAGCCGGGCGCTCAGGGTCTCAAAGCCCTTGATCGAGAAGACCGTCAGCCGGTCCAGCGGCACGAAGCTCGGGGATTCCGCGCCGAGGATCTCGTATTCGAGCCCGTCGGCGCAGGAGCTGGCGGCAAAAATCACGGTGCCGGGGGCGGCGGCGTCCTTCAGGGCGGCCAGCAGGGCCGCGGGATCGGCGGCGCGGTCCAGTTCGGCGGGCATAAGGATCGCGCGTGGGGCCGCCTGGGCGATTGCCGCGCGCAGGCCGGCAAAATCCGGGCTGTCGGGCTCCAGGTGCAGAAAGTCCCAGGCGCGGTTGTGGCTCAGCCGCTCGGTGGCATCCGGCCAGGCCGGGGCCTGGCTGGCAAAGCGGATGTCGAGCACCCGGTCGAGCCGGCGTTCCAGCCGGGCCTCGGTGAGGCTGATCCAGTTCAGCAGCGAGGTGAATTCGAACTCGCGATCGCCCTGGGGTTCGGCGGCGGTGGCGGCGATCTGCTCGAGGCGCAGCCGGTCCAGCGTGGCCTGATCCGGGGTCCGGGCGGCATAGATGGAGTTGCAGCCCGAGCAGCGGCGGAATTCCATCAGCGCCTGCGAGAAGATCGGGTTCTTGTCGCTGGCCTGACCGCAGGCGGGGCAGCACTTGCGCTCCTGCCAGGGGTCGGTCGGATCCAGCAGCAGCGCACCCAGCGCCTGGTTGCGGCGCAGCCGGTATTTCGCGGGCTTCTGGCCTGCCACCGCGTCGATGTCGGGCAGGTGGTCGAGGAAAACAGGGGTTTGCATGATCTTATTCCGTTGCCGTCTGCGGGGTCTGCTGGCGGGTGGTGCTCCACTCCGGGTCGGCGGCATAGATCGCCTCGACCAGCTCCATCACATCGAGCGCCTGCTGCGAGGTGCCGCATCTGAGGGCGGCCCCCTCCACCACGGCGGCATGGAACTCGGCGATTTCCTTGTCCCAGGACCTGTCCTCGGTGAAGCGCAGTTCCTGGCTCTCGGGGTTGGGGATCGGGCTGCCGGTGGCATCCAGACGGTTGAGCGCCACAGTCAGCACCTCGGTGCCATAGCTGCCGGAGGCCGACAGGATCCCGTCCACCGAGATGAAGCCGTTGCGCAGGTAGAGTTCAAGCCGGAAAGTGTGCTGCCACTGGGTCGCCGAGGAATGCACCGAGGCGACGATGCCTTGGGCGTTCTTCATCAGGGCAAAGGCATTGTCCTCGACCGGCACATCGGTCCAGAACTTGCGCTGCACGAAGCTCTGCACATCGGTGAAGCGGCCGGCAAACATCTGGAACAGGTCGAGCATGTGGATGCCCTGGTCGATCAGGATGCCGCCGCCGGAAAGGGCGGGGTCGTTGCGCCAGTTCTGGGCATAGTTCGGCCCGCCGGCCTTGCCGTAGACGCCGCGCATGAAATAGAGATCGCCCATGGTGCCGGCATCGATGAGCTTCTTGGCTTCCTCGATGGCGTCATGGACCCGGTGGTTGAAGCCGAATTTCAGCACCCGTCCGCCATGGGCGGCCTGCGCGGCAGCCTCGGCCTCCATCATCCGGCGCACATCGGCGGAGTTGCGCCCCGGGGGCTTTTCCGAAAACACATGCTTGCCGCGCTCCAGCGCGGTGCAGACCACATCCGGGATCATCATGTTCGGCACGCTGCAGACGATCACATCGGGGGCATAGTCATAGACCGCCATCGGGTCGGTGACCATCGGGACGGAGGCGGTGGGATCGAGTGCGGTGTCGCAGGCAACGACCACTTCGAATCCTCCGTGGCGATCCATGGCGTCGTGGCGGATACGGCCCATTTTCCCGTATCCAATGATCGCAGCGCGTAATGTCATATGTCTATTAGGTTCTCTTTACTTGCCCCGGCAGATCCTTGCGCGGGGGGGTTCCTGTTCCACTCTACCGGCCCGCGGCGCAGATTAGTGATCCGGGTTGCGGGGTCAACCCGCAAGCCGGTCGCCGCTGCCGCTTATGCCGGTTTGTGCTCTTTGTCACGGCATCCCGCCGCCACCGCTTGACGGGCTGCGACCCGGGATGACAACAGAGGGCCATGGGGCGTCTGTCGGAGTGCCCGGCGGCGTGCCGGTCGCGGGGCTCCCCGAGGCTGTCGCGATAGCCGCCAAAAGTAACAGAGTGATGATGCATGCAAGGGACAGGATCACCATGACAGAGGTTGCAGAGAGGCTTTCCGAGGCCCGCAGGGCGGGGCGGGCTGCGGCGCTTGTCGCCGCGGATATTCCCGCAACGCAGAGTGCGGCCTATGGCCAGAGCCTGGCACAGATGCAGGAGATCGCCGCCTGGAAGATCGGTGGCGCCAACCCCTGGTCGCGCCGGGTGTTCAACAACAGCGAGGTCTTCGTCGGCCCGCTGCACCCGCGCGAGGTGGCCCTGGGCGGCGACAGCCTGTCGCTGGCGGGGCTGAACCGGCCGCTGGCCGAGCCGGAAGTCATGCTGCAGATCGCGGATCCGGCGGCCACCACCCCGGCCGGGCAGTTCTCGCATATGGCGCTTGGGTTCGAGATCCCGGCGGCGGTGCTGCCGGAGGAGCTGAAGCCGCTGCTGAACGCGCAGATCTGCGATCGCGCCGGGGCGGGGCTGCTGTGGATCACCGCGGTGGAACGGTTCGAGGCGGCGCGCTTTGCCGCCCCCTTCGACATTACCCTGCGCCACAATGACGACGCCTCGGCGGCCGGCGGCAGTGCCAATATCATTGGCGGCCCGCTGGGGGCGGCGGCAGAGCTGCTGGCGCTGGCATCACGCCATGGCCTGCCGCTGCTGCCCGGCCAGTGGATCGCCAGCGGCGGCCTCTGCCCGGCAGTGGCGGTGGCGGCGGGGGACCGCCTGGAGCTGGCGGCCTGGGATCAGGTGATCTCGCTGCGCTTTGATGGCTGAGACGCTGGTCCTCGGCGCCTCCGGGCGCATCGGGCGCGCCCTGCGCTATCGCTGGGGGGGGGAGGCCGCCCTCTGGCAGGCGCGGCGGGCGCAGACGGGGACGGGCTGGGCGATCTTCGATCCCCTGGCCGAGCCCGACGCCCTGCGCGCCGTCGCGGCGCAGGTGCGCCAGATCCTCTGCCTCGCCGGGCCGGTGCCGGGGCGGGGCGGCGATCTGCGCGACAGCATCGCCCTTGGCGCGGCGGCGGTGCGCGCGGGGGCCGCCACCGGGGCCCGGGTGCTGCTGGCCTCCTCGGCGGCGGTCTACGGCAGCCAGCCCGGCCTCCTGGGTGAGGATCTGCCGCCCGCCCCAAGCCATCCCTACGGGGTGGCCAAGGCGGAGATGGAGGTGCAGGCCCTCGCGCTCGGACGCGAGCTGGGCTGCGCGGTCTGCTGCCTGCGGATCGGCAATATCGCCGGTTTCGATGCCATTCTCGGCGGCTGGCGTCCCGGCTTCCGGCTCGACCGGTTCGCCGACGGGCGCAGTCCCCGGCGCAGCTATATCGGCCCGCTCAGCCTGGCGGATGTGCTGGCGGAGCTCTGCGCGCGGCCCGATCTGCCGGAGCGGCTGAACATCGCCCAGCCCGGGCCGGTCGAAATGGGCGCCCTGCTCGCGGCGGCGGGGCGCGCCTATGCAACAGCTCCGGCGCCGGATACGGCGATTGCCGAAGTGGCGCTTGACCTGGGCCGCCTCAAGGCGCTTCTGGCTCCACAGAGGCTCCTGCCCGCAGCCGATCCCGCCCAGATGGTCGCGGAAATGGCCCTGTTAGAGCCGCATATGAAGGATTGATCCGCCCGATGACCTGGGACAAGCGCCTGTTCGACCTCTTTTTTGTCACCCTGCTGATCGTCCTGCTCGGCCCGATCCTGCTGGCGCTCCTGCTCTGGCTCCTGCTGAAGGAGGGGCGGCCGATCTTCTACGTGGCCGAGCGGATGAAGGGCGTCGACCAGCCCTTCCTCCTGTGGAAGCTCAGGACCATGACCGTGGTGGAGGAGGACAGCGGCGTCTCCGGCGGCGACAAGGCGGCGCGGGTCACCCGGACCGGGGCCTGGCTGCGCTCCAAGCGGCTCGACGAGTTTCCCCAGCTCTGGAACATCCTGAAGGGCGATCTGTCCTTTGTCGGGCCGCGCCCGCCCCTGCGGCAATATGTGGAGGCGCATCCGGAGATCTATGCCGAGGTGCTGAAATCGCGCCCCGGCGTCACCGGCCTGGCCTCGATCGCCTATCACCGGCATGAGGCGCTGCTGCTGGCGCGCTGCACCACCAAGGAAGAGACCCATGCGGTCTATTCCCGCATCTGCGTGCCGGCCAAGGCGCGGCTCGACCTGATCTACCAGCGCCACCAGACCATGTGCTACGATTTCGACCTGGTGTTCCAGACCATCGGCAACCTGTTCCGGCGCCGGGGCTGACCGCTCACATCCGCCGCAGCGCTGCCGCGATCCAGAGCGTCATCTGGTTGGACCAGCCCTTGCGGTGCAGCGGCGTCTGCGCCAGCAGCCGCATCCGGGTGAGAAAACCGCCGTCGCGATCCTGTCGCAGCCGGGTCAGCAGGGCGCGGGCCTCGGGAGTCAGCAGGTCCTCATGGGCAGCGAGGGTGGCGAGGTTGCGGTCCATCCAGGACCGGTAGGTGCCGCGCAGCATCAGCCAGAAGCGGTGCAGCTTGGAGGGCAGGCCGGAATTGGCGCCGATCTGGTTGCCGGGATGCTGACGGTAGAGCAGCCGCGGTTCGGGATCGAGGATCACCCGGCCGCCGGCACCGGAGATCAGCTGGTAGAGCCACCAGTCATGTACCGCCGGGCAGGGGCCGCCGCGGGCCAGTGCGGCCTGCACCAGCTGCAGCGCGGCGCGGTTCAGCACCATCGTATTGCCGCCGGCATAGTTCTGCATCAGCGCATGGGAGAAATCCCAGGGCTCGGGCACCGGGCGCGACAGCTGGCGGCGGTTGCCGGTGGCATGCCACTCCCAGCTGCGGGTGCCGAGCAGCACCGGACCCGCGCCCTCGGGTGCGATCAGCGCCACTGCACTTTGCAGCTTGTCCGGCAGCCAGATGTCGTCCTGGTCGGAGAGGGCGACATAATCGGTCTCCGCCGCCTCCACGCAGGCCAGCAGATGCAGGAAATTGGCGGTGGGGCCGGCGCCCGGGCCCGGGATCAGCTGCCAGCGGCAGGGGCTGGTGGCGGCGACATGGTCGGCAAAGGCGCGGAACCGTGCCCCGGTGCCATCGCCGGGCCGGTCGTCTGAGGCCAGCACCCGGACCGGCGGCAGGCTCTGGTCGAGGTAGCTCTGCAACTGGTCGTCGAGATGCCGGCTGCCGTCGAACAGCGCCAGAAGGACCGTGATCCGCGGGGGCTGGCTCACCGGAGATCCCCCGTACTGATCTCTGGGCCGACTTCTGTGCTGATCTCTGTCGGCGAGGTCCCGGCCAGCGCCCGGCGCAGGGCGTTGAGAGAGCCATGGCCATAACGGGCAGAGGGTTCCAGCATCGCCTTTTCCGCCCATTCGTTCCAGGCATTGATCATGATCTCGCCCCGGTAGGCGCCGGCGAGCCGCCCCTGGCGCAGCTCGCGCAGCCAGCGTTCGAACCGGGCCGGATTGGCCCCCCAGGCCAGATGCGCGGCGCTGCCGCGCCGGGCGGTATTGTCCCAGCTGGGCATCACCCCGGCAATGGTGTTTGCCGGCAAAGCGGAGACATAATCGGCGGACTGGCTGCCGGCGCGGACGCGGTCATAGTCATAGATCACCCCGCCAAAGCCGGGGGTCACCCCGACCGGCATGCGATTGCCGAGCGGGCCGCCAAAGAGATAGTCCTCATCCGCGCGCACCAGCCCATGCGGCGGCATCTCGATCCAGAAGTCAAAGAGATCTTCGGCCACCGGGCTGTCGCCGTCGAGATGGAAGAGCACCGCGCCAAGCTCCACCTCGCCGATGCCCTCGTGGCGCCAGGTGGCGCGCATTTCGGAAACCGCGGCGGCGGGGTCGGGCATGTCCTCGGGGCGGTAGATCACGAAGCGCGGCCGGCGGCCGTCGGGGCGCTGGTAGCGCGGATCGCGGAAATAGGGGATCAGGCTGCGGGCCAGGTCGGCGGCAAAGCCCGGCGCGTAGCTCTGCGCCATCAGCACCTCGCCCGAGAGCCCGTCCCAGTTGCGCCGCCAGCTCTCGTTGGCCCAGCAGAGATAGAAGGGGAAATCCACATCGATCCGGTTCAAAAGCCGCTCCATCGGCTCCTCCAGCAGGCGGTTGCCGTCGAACCAGTAGTGATAGACACAGAAGGCATCGATGCCGGCGCTGCGCGCCAGGGCCGCCTGCTCGCCCATCACCGTGGTGAGCCGCAGGTCGTAAAAGCCGAGATCCGCGGGCAGGGCGGGCTGGGCGTGGCTGGCAAACTGCGGTTTGGCCCGGCTGACCGAGGTCCATTCGGTGAACCCCTTGCCCCACCAGGCGTCATTCTGCGCCACCGGGTGGAACTGCGGCAGGTAGAAGGCGGATACGAATCCGGGCGCGGGCGCAGGGGCGGCCGGGTGGGGCGTGGCGGCCGCGGTGCGCAGTTCCGCGGTCTGGCGGATCCGCAGCCCGCCGGCAGCGCAGATCATCCCGAGGGCGCGTTCCACCGCATGGGCGACGGTGCCATCGGTCTGGCCCCGCTCGATGTCGAAATCGCCAAAGCCCAGGGCGAGGCCGCGCAGCATGTCGAGCACCGCAGGCTTCAGCCAGTAGATCGAGCCGGCCGGGAAATCGAGCTGGTCGGGATCCGGGGCGATCTCCACCCGCGCCAGCAGCTGGCGGCAGCGGGCGAGGTTGCTGCCCCACCATTGGGTGCCCTCGTAATGCTGGCCGTCGGCCACCCAGATGGCGCTGTCGGCCTCGGCGAGGAACTGCGCCAGAAGCGGCGCGGTCTCTTCTTCTGGCAGGATGCCCCGGGTCAGGTGATCGCGCCAGAGGTCGCCGTCCTGGCGATGCGGCGAGCGCTTGGAATGCAGCTTGCAGACCGCCGCGTAGTGGTCGAGCCAGCCGGCGTTCAGCAGATGCAGGAACGGGTAGATGTCGCGGCCGCGGTTGGGCAGGATCACCACCCGGGCCCCGGGCCAGTCGGCCTCGATCCGGCTCTTGACCTCGGCGGTCTCGGGCCCGCGATGGGTCAGGGTCACATAGAGGTCGAAGGCGAGTTCCGCCGCCCGCAGGTGGTCGCGGAACTCGCTCCAGAGCTCGGGGTAGTAGAGATGGAGCACCGCCGCCTGACGCGCCTGGTTGATCCCGGGGCCGCGCAGCAGCGGCAGGCTGGCGCTGCCCTCCGCATCGCTGGCGGGCAGATCCTTGGTCAGCCGGTGCTCGCTGTGGCCGATCTGGATGTAATGCTCGAGCGGACGGGCGCCGCTGGCCGCCACGTCGGGATTGTGGCGCAGATAGGCCAGCGGCGCGAACTCCGGATTGGGATAAAGCCCCGCGCTCTCGCCGAGGAGGATGTAGTGACGCTCGGGAAACAGGCGAAAGAGCGGATGGATCATCGGGTTGCTCGACAGGTAGAACTGGCGGTCGAACAACCGGCTGCGCCTGATCCGCAACAGGTAGCGCATCCGGGCCGGAGTGAGCAGGAGCAGGGAAAACAGGAGCTTCAGTCGGGCCACGGGGGAAATCGGTCTTGCTGTGTCGGTGTTCGCAAGCAGGTAGCAGGCGGGCCGGGTGCGGTCAAATGCTCTGGCAGCCGGGCAAAAGGGCTGGTCAAGCCGGGGCCGCAGAGGCACAAGGGGGCGCATCGGGACCGCAGGGGCAGGCGCAGGGCATGTGTCGGGGCCATTTCAGGACAGGTTTCAGGACAGCGAGACAGACATGAGCCGCCGTATCATCTTCCACATCGGACCGGCCAAGACCGGCACCAGCAGCCTGCAGGATTCGCTTTATGCGGCGCAGGACCATCTGATGGCGCAGGGTGTCGCCTATCCGACGCTGGGCCGCTACGACCGGATGCCGAAGCTGCCGGGCCATCACGGCTTGCCCGCGGCGCTGCAGGCGGGGCTTGCGTTGCCGGTGCCGCTGATGGAGTGGATCGGCGATCTGCCGCGGGACCACGTGGTGGTCTTCTCGTCGGAGGATTTCTCCAACCTCGCGGTCGAGCAGGTGGCGGCGCTGGCGGCGCAGATTCCCGGCGCCGAGGTGGAGGTGGTCTATTATGCCCGTCGCTGGGATCGGCTGATGCCCTCGGTCTGGCAGGAGCTGGTGAAACATGGCTCCAGCCGCAGCTATCCGGAGTTCCTCAACCAGCAGACCGCGGCGCCGCGGGCCAGTTTCTACCTGAACTATGCCATGGTGCTCGACCGCTGGGCGCAGGTCTTCGGGACCGGCTCGATCCGGCTCTGGTCCTTTGACAATGCGATCGAGGAGACCGGCGATATCGTCGCCCATTTCTGCCGCCGGGTGCTGGAAGTGACGCCGCCGCCGCCGCAGGCGCAGGAGCGCAACAGCAGTTGGCCGGCCAGCTCGACCGAGATCCTGCGGCTCCTGAACCGGCTCAGCTTCGGCACCGGGGCAGGCACGCCCAGCGTGCGCCAGCGGCTGTGGCAGGCGCTGCCGCTGCTGGCGGCGGAGATGGCGGAGCTGGAGGCCGAGCTTGCCCCCTTCCTGCGCCGCTGCCGCCCCTGTGCGCCGCTGGTGCTGCATGCGCTGGAGCATGAGCTGCTGCAGCGCTATGGCGGCCAGCTGGGCAATCCGACCGCGGCGGGGGGGCTGTTTCCCCTGGGCGATTTTGCCGAGGCCGGTTATTACGACAGCGATCATCTGCTGATCAGCCGCAGCGCCGCCCTGATCCGCGACCTGCACCAGAAGCTGGAGCTCCCCCTGGCGGAGTGAGGCCCAGGGGCCCCGATCGGGCCCCGGCCTGAACCGGACCGGGGCTCAGAGCAGGTCATAAACCACATCGGAGCCCGCCACCCGCAGCAGGATCTCGTCCTGGGCGGCGCCATCCACCAGCGCCCAGATGATCTGGCCGGTGGGGCGGTAGATCACGAAGGCCTCGGCCAGGTCATCGTCGCCGGAGCGCTCGCCCTGGGCATCGGTGGTATGGGCATAGTTGATCTGGAACTGGCCGGGCAGGGCGCCGGGCTGGCCGAACAGCAGCACATCGCCCTCGGCGGCGCTATAGTCCTGGATCCAGTCGGAGCCATGGTCGGCAATGCCGAGGTGATAGAAGACATCCGCGCCGCTGCCGCCATTGATGCGGTCATGGCCAAAGCCGCCATTGACGAAGTCACGCCCGGCGCCACCGAAGACCAGATCGGAATAGACGCCGCCGTTCAGCACGTCATCGCCGTCCTGGCCGATCACCTCATCGGCGCCCCAGCCGCCCTCGAGGGTGTCATTGCCCTCCTGGCCGTAGATCAGATCGTTGCCGTAGCCGCCGTCGATCACGTCATTGCCGGCGCCGCCATAGATCACGTCGCGCAGGTCCAGCTGGTCATCGCCGCCGATGAGCGTGTCGTCGCCGGCGCCGCCGTTCAGCGTGTCGGCGCCGCGGCCGCCCTCCAGCCGGTCGTTGCCACCATGGCCGAGCAACCGGTCGTTGCCATCGTCGCCGATCAGCACCCCGTCGCTGTCGTCATCCTCCAGCAGGTCATCGCCGGCGGTGCCGTAGAGCGTGGTCTCCTCGGGCAGGGGGAACTGGCTGACCGGGGTACGCAGGACCTCCAGCATCAGGTCGCGGTCGACATCGAAATCCCGCAGCCGCACCCCGGTGAGGGTCAGGCTGAAGCCCTCGTAGTGCAGCAGCAGGTCGCTGCCGCTCTGCACCAGCCGGACCTGGGTGCCGTCGCGCAGCAGCGGCAGGCCGGAGAGGTCGAGCCGGTCGCTGCCGGGGGCGAAATCCGACACCCGGCCGAGATGGCCCTGGGCATTGGCCACCGCATCGGTGAAGACAAAGACATCCGCCCCGGCGCCGCCGGTCAGCACCTGATTGACATTGCCGGCGGTCAGCACGTCGTCGCGACCGCCGCCGCTGACCTGCGCCCCGGCGGCGCTGGCACTGCGCAAGAGGCCGAGCCCGGAGAGATCCACCGCCAGGTGCTGCAGGCCGAGGCCGCCTTCGGGGCTGGCGTAGATATGCAGGGTGCTGTTCGCCACATGCAGGGCGAGGCCGGAGACCGCGCGGATCGGCCGGTCGCCATCGGCGCTCCAGGGCAGATCCGCCAGCGGCGTCAACAGCCCGCCGGGCAGGAGTGCGAAGATCGAACAGCCGCCATCGCTGCCCGCCGCCACCACCAGCGTCCAGTCGTCGCTGCGGGTGACGGCGATCTCGCTGACATTGGCAAAATAGCTGCTGCTGCTGTCGTTGACATGATCCACCGCGGTGAGGCTGCCATCGCTGCCCACCGCCACGACGGTGAGGCTGTCGCTGCCGGCCGCGCCGAGCAGCGCATAGCTGCGCCCGCCCTCGGTGACACTGGCCAGCACCGTCGGCGTGTCAATGCCCGCTCCCTCGGCGGCGCCGAAGGCGTCCAGCGCCTGCAGTCTGCCATTGGCCAGCAGCCGGAAGCTGCGCAGGCTGTCGCTGTCGGCATGGGCGGAGAGCACGATGTCGCCCTGCGCCAGCGTCAGCGCGGTGACGTGATCGCCGCTGGCGGGCAGGGTGACCCGGTCCTGCCGGGTGAGGCTGCCTGCCTGCATCTGCCAGCTGATCAGCCCGGTGGTGCCGGCGGTGATCAGCTGGGCGGCGCTGCCTTCCTGCACCACCAGACTTGCGGTGATCCGGCCGCTGCTGCCGGCCAGAAGCTGGCTGGCGGGATCGAGGCTCTGGCGGGCGGCAAGGCCGCCGTCGGCCTCCAGGCTGTAGCCCCAGCCGCCGCCGCTGGCCGGCCCCAGCGGCATCACGCTGGAGCGGCCCGCGAGGGTGACCAGGTGGAGATCCATGCCGGACATGCCGCTCGGCGAGGGCGCATAGGGGCGATAGTCCTCGAAGCGGGCGCTGCCGCTGCCGGAGAGGGCAAAGGAGACCAGCCCGCCCCCCGCTGCCGAGGCCGCCACGAGCCTGGCACCGCCCGCGCTGGCAAAGACCGCCAGTTCCGTCACCGGCGCCATCTCCGGCAGGGCCGAAATCCCGATCCAGTTGCTGCCTGTTGCGCTCAGCCTTGCCATGCGACCCGCTCCTACCTTTGACCACCACGGCGGCGAAGATCACGGGGGCGGCGGGCGAGACAGGGGGCGGAAATATGGCGACGGGGCGGCGCTTGTGTAGCATTTTCCCCATCTCGGGGTCAGTTGGGGCAAAGGGGTAGGATTGCCCTCGGGATAGGGACAATCCGGCGGGGAGGGGCTTCGGCCAAACTCCATTGATTTCACACCCTTGGCATGTTTCAACAGCAAGAGGGTATCGGCTCCAGCCCGGAGGCGGCCTCTTCCGGACCTCTGCGCAGGGATCAGAACATGAAAATCGCGGTTGCCGGTCTCGGCTATGTGGGCCTGTCCAATGCGGTCCTGCTGGCGCAGCACAATGAGGTGGTGGCGGTCGATATCTCCGAGGCCCGGGTCGATCAGGTCAATGCCCGCCACTGCCCGATCGTCGATGCGGAGCTGGAGGACTTCCTCGCCCATCGCCCGCTGCGCCTCACCGCCACCTGCGATGGCGATGCGGCCTATGCCGGGGCCGATTACGTGATCGTCGCCACCCCGACCAATTACGACCCCAAGCACAATTACTTTGACACCTCCAGCGTCGAGGCGGTGATCGCCCGGGTCATCGCGGTCAATCCGGAGGCCACTGTGGTCATCAAATCGACCATTCCGGTGGGCTTCGTGCGCGATCTGAGGGCGCGGCTCGGGACCGACCAGGTGATCTTTTCCCCGGAGTTCCTGCGCGAGGGACGGGCGCTTTACGACAACCTGCACCCCTCCCGCATCATCGTCGGCGAACGCAGCGCGCGCGCCCGGATCTTTGCCGATCTGCTGCTCGGGGGTGCCGAGAAGCAGGATGTGGCGGTGCTCTTCACCGATCCCGACGAGGCGGAGGCGATCAAGCTCTTTGCCAATACCTATCTCGCCATGCGGGTGGCCTTCTTCAACGAGCTCGACAGCTATGCCATGGCCGGGGGCATGGACACGCGGCAGATCATCGACGGCATCAGCCTCGATCCGCGCATCGGCGGCCATTACAACAACCCCTCCTTCGGCTATGGCGGCTATTGCCTGCCCAAGGACACCAAGCAGCTCCTGGCCAATTACAACCACGTGCCGCAGAACCTGATCCGCGCCATCGTGGATGCCAACCGCACCCGCAAGGATTTCCTCAGCGACCAGATCCTGATGCGCGGCCCCAGGGTGGTGGGCATCTACCGGCTGGTGATGAAGGCGGGGTCGGACAATTACCGCCAGTCCTCCATCCAGGGCATCATGAAACGGTTGAAGGCCAAGGGCGTCGAGGTCATCGTCTACGAGCCGGTGCTGGAGACGGAGGAGTTCTTCCGCAGCCGGGTGCTGCGGGATCTCGCCGCCTTCAAGGAGGAGGCCGACCTGATCGTGGCCAACCGGATGACCGGGGAGATTGCGGATGTGGCCGACAAGGTCTTCACCCGCGACCTCTTTGGCGGTGACTGACAGCAGAAGGATCCCCGGGATGCAGACCGTCCTGATCACCGGCTCGGCCGGTTTCATCGGCTTTCACCTCGCCCGGCTGCTCCTGGAGCGGGGCCTGCGGGTGGTGGGGCTCGATGCGCTCAGCGACTATTACGATGTCGCCCTGAAGGAAAAGCGCCACGCGATGCTGGCGGAGCTGGGCGGGGAGAATTTCCTGCCGGTCATCGGCCGGGTGGAAGAACCGGGGCTCTTGCTGCGGCTCTTTGCGGCGCACCGACCCGATCAGGTGGTGCATCTGGCGGCCCAGGCGGGGGTGCGCTACTCGATCGAGAACCCGCGCTCCTATCTCGAGAGCAATCTGATCGGCACCTTCGAGCTGCTCGAGGCCGCCCGCGCCCATCCGCCGGCGCATATGCTCCTGGCCTCCACCTCCTCGGCCTATGGGGCCAATACGCAGATGCCCTACGGCGAGACCCAGAAGGCCGATCACCAGATGTCCTTTTACGCGGCGACCAAGAAATCGACCGAGAACATGGCGCATTCCTATGCCCATCTCTTTGACCTGCCGGTCACCATGTTCCGCTTCTTCACCGTCTACGGCCCCTGGGGGCGGCCCGACATGGCGCTGTTCAAATTCACCCGCGCAATCCTCGCGGGGGAGCCGATCGAGGTCTATAATCACGGCGAGATGCGGCGGGACTTCACCTATGTGAGCGACCTGGTGGAGGCGATCCGCCTTCTGCTCGCAGCGGTGCCCGAGCGCCCGCGGGACGGGGCGGTGCCCGCGGGCGACAGCCTGTCGCCGGTGGCCCCCTTCCGGGTGGTCAATATCGGCAATTCCGAAAGCGTCGCCCTCAGCCGCTTCATCGCCGCCATCGAGGCCGCCACCGGGCTTGAAGCCCGGCGCCATCTGCTGCCGATGCAGCCCGGCGACGTGCCGGCGACCTGGGCCGAGACCGGGCTTTTGACCCGGCTCACCGGCTATGCGCCGCAGACCCCGGTGGAGGAGGGGGTGCGCCGCTTCGTCGAGTGGTACCGGGCCTATTACCGGCCCAATATGGCCGGGAAGAACGCAGGTCTGGACACGGGGCAGGCGGGCTGACCGCGGCGCGCTTGCGCCGCGCAGGGCACAGGCACAGCCGGGCCTCCCCCGGCCCGGCCCCCAGCCTTGTCAGGGGGGCGTCAGTTGACTAGGACAGTGGGGAACCCCGGTTTTCCTTTAGAGCGTGTCCCATGCCCCTTATTCCAGTTCTTCTCTGCGGTGGCTCCGGCACCCGGCTGTGGCCCCTGTCCCGCAAGAGCTATCCCAAGCAATTTGTGCAGCTGATGGGGGAAGAGACCCTGTTCCAGGCCTCGGCCCGGCGGCTCAGCGGCACGGTGGCGGGCCAGGCGTTTTCCGCCCCGATGGTGCTGACCAATGCCGATTTCCGCTTCATCGTGACCGAGCAGTTGCAGGCGGCGGGCATCGACCCCGGCGCCATCCTGATCGAGCCGGAGGGGCGCAATACCGCCCCGGCGGTGCTGGCGGCGGCGCTGCGGGCCGAGGCCGAGGATCCCGAGGCGGTGCTGCTGGTGGCACCCTCGGACCATGTGGTGCCCGATGTGGCCGCCTTTCACGCGGCGGTGGCGCGCGGCCTTGCGGCGGTGGCCGAGGGACAGCTGGTGACCTTCGGCATCACCCCGAGCCATGCGGAGACCGCCTATGGCTATCTCGAACTGGCCGAGGCCCCCGGCGCCGAGGGCGCCCCGGTGGCGCTGAAGCAATTCGTCGAGAAGCCCGATGCCGCCCGCGCCGCCGCCATGCTGGCGGCCGGCAATTTCAAATGGAACGCCGGCATCTTCCTCTTTGCCGCCAAGGACATCATCGCCGCTTTCGAGGCCCATGCGCCGGCGCTGATCGCCCCGGTGCGCGCCGCCCTCGACCAGGCCCAGGCGGATCTGGGCTTCCTGCGGCTGGCGCCGGAGCCCTGGGGACAGGCGGAGGAGATCTCCATCGACTACGCGGTGATGGAGAAGGCCAGGAACCTCTCCGTGGTGCCCTTTGACGCCGCCTGGTCCGATCTCGGTGGCTGGGATGCGGTCTGGCGCGAGAGCGGCCCGGATGCGGATGGCGTGGTCGCCAGTGGCGGCGCCACCGCCATCGAGTGCCGTGACACGCTTCTGCGCTCGGACAGCGACCGGCTGGAGGTGGTCGGTATCGGCCTGGAGGGCATTATCGCGGTGGCGATGAATGACGCGGTGCTGGTGGCGGACAAGTCCCGTGCCCAGGATGTCAAGCGCGCGGTGGCGGCGCTGAAGGAGAAGGGCGCGGCCCAGGCGGTGCAATTTCCCAAGGATCACCGGCCCTGGGGCTGGTTCGAAAGCCTCGCGGTGGGCAGCCGCTTCCAAGTGAAGCGCATCCTGGTGCACCCGGGGGCCAGCCTGTCCCTGCAGAGCCATTTCCACCGCTCCGAACATTGGATCGTGGTGGAGGGCACCGCGCGGGTCACCGTCGACGAGGAGGTGCGCCTGGTGACCGAGAACCAGTCCGTTTATATCCCGCTCGGCTCCCGGCACCGGATGGAGAACCCGGGCAAGGTGCCGATGGTGCTGATCGAGGTGCAGACCGGCGCCTATGTGGGCGAGGATGACATCGTGCGCTACGAGGATGTCTACGCCCGCCACTAGGTCGGCAAGTCGGTCGGCTTGGGTTCTAAAAGGCGCGGGGCCGGATCACAGAGCGGATCACAGGCCGAATCCCGGTGCGGATCTTTGGCCCGCGGCCTCCTTCGGGGCTGCGGGTCACCTCTGCATGAATAGTTTTACCATAAGATAGATTACAGGATTCAATACTCCCCAAGGGTGCGCGCTACCCCCAACTGCGACTCCTATTAGAAGCCAAAGGGTTATCTAATGAGGCGAACTGGAGCCGACAAAGAATGAACTATGAGCAGTGCGTGCGAGCCACATTCTTAGACTGGGAAAGCTGGCTGATAGCAGTGATCGCCTTGGCAGCGTTTCTCATTCTGCGCCGCTTCAGACGAACAATTCTAGCGATTGGTTCTGGCGTTGTCGGCGTCTGCCTGGCGTTGTCGTGGGCCTATTTGTTCCATGAGCTGAACTGTGTCGAACTGATCGGTTTGTAAAACACAGCAGCGCAAAGTTACTTTGGTCTGGCTTGTATCCCGCAAGGCTTTTCAGCCCTGCGATATTTGAGGTCTCCGGGCTGCTAAGCCTTGCTACCGTCAGCGCTATTGGTGACACGTCTGCTTTGCAAACCGAGTGACATTTCTACTTGGTTGCAACACGTCTGCGCAGCCCTGCTCTGTCATACTCTTTTGGGGAGAGTGACAGTGCTGAATGGCGCATCGGGTCTGTCCGGCTGTGCAAGCCCCGGGACAGTCTCCTTGGCTACAACATGATCCGAGAAGGGGCCAGTGGGTGACCGGGTGCCTTCCTGTACTTCCTTTATTTCATTATTTGAAATCTGCAAAAAAACGGACCTGCCCCCGCAGAATCCAAACCCCTTGCACCTCCAGAGATCCGGCCGCCGGATCCGTCGTATTTTAGCAATCACGACCAGGCTTTCCCCTTCCGGTGCGGCCGTCGCCTGGAAACACTTTGGCCTTTCATAATTCTCATTGAAAACAAAGATATGCCACAGTTTCGCCACAGGTTTGCACCGCTTGCGTGCTGCCGGACCGATGGGGAAGAGCCCTGTATTCCTTGGTCTTTGCCGTGAAACACGCCAATATTTTATGGCAAAACGGTGCAGGCAGCCCCCATTGGCGGGCTCTTGCCGAGCACCGGCGGACCCTCGCTTGTTTCCGAAGTTTTAAATACAACCGTAAAGGTTCCGCTAACTTCTCCCATGGTTCCGCCGCTTTTTGACCACACTGCCTAAGCATTTCTGGCTCCAGACGCCAGCTGAACGGGCTGGCAGAGAATTTCACATCCCCGAGTGAACAGGAGCGTGCACGATGTGTGAATTTTGCGCGGCAACCACAGTCTTTGATCCGGCGCGTCATGCGGACAGCGAAGGATTGCGCATCAATGGAGCGAACTTCTTTGAAGGGAGTGACGCCTCCGCCAACCGGAATACCACCTACAGCCTGCCGGTGGGTGGCAGTTTCTATGGTGAGCTGGAAACCGTCGGCGACCGCGACTGGATCGCGGTGACCCTCGAGGCGGGCGTCACCTATCAGATCTCCCAATCCGGCTACTGGGGCGGCGGCGGCACCCTGAATGATGGCTTCCTGCGCATCTACAACAGCAGCGGCAACCAGGTGGCCGCCAATGACGATGGCCGCCATGGCTATGATTCCGAAGTCAATTTCACCCCGACATCAGGCGGTACCTTCTATGTCTCCGTCGGCTCCTACCGCGACGGGCTGACCGGCACCTACCGGCTCGACATCGACAGCAATGCCCCCAGCCTCAACGCCACCGATGTGGCCTCGGTGCAGGTGCTGGCGGATTACCTCGTCGATGGATACTGGGAGGCCACCGGCCGCGACGAGCGCTCCTTCAACCTGCGCGGCGGCAATGAGATCACCGTCAACCTCACCGGCTTGACCGCCGAAGGTCAGCAGCTTGCCCGCTGGGCGCTGGAAGCCTGGGAAACGGTGGCCGACCTCGAATTCGTCGAGGTGCGCAGCGGTGGCCAGATCACCTTTGACGATGAGGCCTCCGGCGCCTATGCGACCTCGACCACCTGGGGCACCACCATCACCGGCGCCCAGATCAATATCTCCCGCGACTGGCTCACCCGCTATGGCACCGAGCTCAACAGCTACAGCATGGTCGCCTATGTGCATGAGATCGGCCATGCGCTCGGCCTCGGCCACCAGGGCAACTACAATGGCGGCGCCGCCTATGGTACCAACCAGACCTTCGTCAACGACAGTTGGCAGATGTCGGTGATGTCCTATTTCAGCCAGCAGGAGAACACCACCGTCAACGCCAGCTACGGGCTGCCGATCACCGCGATGATGGCGGATATCATGGCGATCCAGTCGATCTACGGGGCGGCGACCGATGGGGTCACCGCCGGGAACTCGGTCTGGGGGCATGGATCCAACTTCGGCACCTATCTCGATGATGCCTTCGACAGCTTCCTTCTGGGCAGCGATGCGGCCCTGGGCAGCAACCGCAACTTTGTCTTCACCATCTATGATGCCGGCGGCATCGATACGCTCGACCTGTCGCCGCTGACCTCGCATAACACTGTTGACCTCAACGACGGGGCCTTTTCGGACATCCGCGGCCGCACCGGCGCCATGGCGATCGCCCAGGGCACCGAGATCGAGAACCTGGTCATGGGCAGCGGCAATGACACCGTGACCGGCAACGAGCTCGACAATATCATCGAGTTGGGCGCGGGCAATGACATCGCCCGCGGCGGGGCGGGCACCGACCAGATCTGGGGCGGCGCCGGGCTCGACACCATCTATGGCGGCGATGATCGCGACATCCTCTACGGCAATGCCGGCAATGACCTGCTGTTCGGCGAGGGCGGCAATGACCTGCTGGTGGGGCAGAACGACAATGACACGCTGAACGGCGGCCTTGGCGATGACGTGCTCTGCGGCGGCGTCGGTGCGGATCTGTTCTGCTTTGACGCCGGGTCCGGGTCCGATCGGATCAAGGATTTCGACCTGCGCGAACGCGACCTGCTGCAGCTCGACCTGGATCTGGTGGGCGGCGAGGAGATGTCGCTGGGGGAGTTGGTCGACACCTATGGCAGCGTTGTGCGCGGGGCGTTGGTGCTGACCTTCGACACCGGCGACCGGCTGGAGTTCACCGGCCTGAGCAATTTCAACTCCGCCAGCTACGACATCCTGAGCTGGGTCTGACCCGGTCGCGCGGCCCCGCGCCCGCGGGACAGGAAAAAGCCCCCCGGCCGGGATCGGTCGGGGGGCGTGATGCTCTGTGCGGGTCCTGCCGCTTCAGGGGCCGCAATATGGCCCGGAGCGGCGGGGACCTCCGGCCTCAGCGGCCGGTCTTGCCGACCACGGCCAGGGCGGTGCGGGCGATGATGCTGACATCAAGCATCAGGCTGCGGCGCTCCAGATAGGCGACATCCATGTCGACGCGCTCGTCATAGCTGACGTCGTTGCGCCCGGAGACCTGCCACAGGCCGGTGATGCCGGGCTTCTGCGCCAGATAGTGCTGCACCTTGGTGCCGTATTTGGCCAGTTCATCGGTGATGATCGGGCGCGGACCGACAAAGGTCATCTCGCCTTTCAGCACGTTGAGCAGCTGCGGCAGCTCGTCGAGGCTGGTCTTGCGGATGAAATTGCCAAAGCGGGTGATCCGCGGATCATGGGTCAGCTTGTGGTCGCGTTCCCATTCGGCGGCCGCTTCCGGATTCTCGGCGAGGTATTTCTTCAGGCGCTCCTGCGCATCGGGCACCATCGAGCGGATCTTCCAGCAACGGAAGGCGACGCCATCCTGGCCCACACGCTCATGGCCGAAAAAGGCCTTGCCCCCGTCGCGCCGTGCCAGCACCGCCAGAATGGCGATCATCGGCAGGACCAGGGGGGCGATCAGTAAAGCTAGCATCAAATCGAATAGGCGCTTGCCCGCTTGAGCGTAAAAACCGCTCTGCCCCTCAACCTGTTGCTGAAGCACCTCTCTTGAATGCAATCCCTGAACAATATTCTGCATCAACTACCCTTCCACTCAAAAGACGATCGGAGATTCTCCGAACAATTATGTCCGATTTAGCTCAAATTCTATCCATCAGCATAGATAGATTTAGATGATTCGGCACAGGTTAATATGACGCACTGCAGCAAAACCGACAGGCTTTGCCGTGAAACTAGTCACTTCGGGCAGGATGAGGGGGGTGGTGCGGATCGTGAATTCCGCATCGCCGGAGATTTAGCCACGATCTAGTCCTGCGGCAGGGGAAGGTCGCAAGATCTGGCCCCCGGGATCAGGGCCAGAAATATCGGCCAGAAATATTGGCCAGAGATCAAGTCAGAGATCAGGCCTGCGAGTCCGGTGTTGCGGGCGGAGGCCGCAGAAACACCAGCAGCGAGGGATCGATGCCCAGTTCGCGACGGCACCAGCGCACCGCGGCGATGTTCCAGCCGATCTTGCCCAGCAGCAGGCCGAGGGCCGCCCCCTCCAGCCCCAGAAGCGGCAGCAGCGGCACGATCAGCACAATGCCGAGCCCGTCGAACAGCCCCTGGTACCAGACGAAGGTGCGCTCGCCCCTGGACATCAGCATCAGGATGGTGGGGATGCCGCAGAAAGCGGCGACCAGATAGCCGGCGGTCAGCAGCAGCAGCGCCGGCCCGGCAAAGGCGAAATCCGGGTTCAGCAGCGACAGCACCCAGCCCGGCGAGAGGCAGATCGCCAGGGCACCGCCCAGGGCGCTGGCAGCCAGGATCACCACCAGCCCGCGGCTGAAGACCTGCAGCTCCGCCATCGCCCGCCGCTCTATGAGCCGCGCCACCGTCGGCGTTGCCACCACGCTCACCGCCATGGTCGGCAGATGCAGCAATTGGCTGATCTTGGAGGCGGCGAAGAAGGCCCCGGAATCCGTCGGGCTGAGGAACAGGCCGACCACCACCACCGAGAGGTTGGCGCCGATCACCCCCACCAGCGAGGCGGCCCAGAGCCAGGCGGATTCGGTCCAGATCGCCCGCTCGGGCCGCGGCCCCTGACGCTGGCGCAGGGCCGTGGGCAGGGCCTTTCCGATCCGCAGCATCTGGCCCAGCACAAAGACCATCAGCATGCCGGAGATCACCGCCATCACCTCCATCGCGCCGAGCCCGGCGATCAGGCCGCCGCTGATCGCCAGCGCCAGCAGCACCACCGCGCCGCGCCACAGGATGTCGCGCGGCACCAGCGCCCAGAGCAGGGCCCCGACCACCCGCAGGCAGGAGGCGGCCAGTTCGGCAAAGGCGAAGGGCAGGATGAAACAGGCGGCCCCGATCAGGATCCAGATGTCGAACCCCGGCACCAGCGCCGCCAGCAGCGGTGCCGCCGCCACCAACGCGGCCGAGACCAGGGCGCCAAACAGCACCACCACCCACCAGGATTGCCAGAAGACCGTGCGCGCCGCCTCGAGGTTCTCCATCTCCAGCGCCGCCGAGAGCCGCTTCAGCACCCGCGTGTGCTGGCCGAGCAGCGCCACCAGGGCACAGAAATTGCCGATCGAGAACATCTGCGCGAACCGGCCGTATTCCTCTGCCGACATCGCCCGCGCCAGGCACATGAACATCAGGAAGGTGAGGCCGGCCCCCAGCACCTTGATGCCGCCGGAAAAGGCGGTCTGGAAGATCACGCGGCGCATGGCAGAACCGGCGGGCGGGAACAGGACGGGGACAGGACGAGAGAGAGCATCTGGGCGCGTTTCTTTGACTAGGTCATGCGGGGCTGAGGGGCGGTGGCGTCAGGCGAATGGATCAGGGCGAGAGCGGTGCCAGCGCCCGCGGGTCGGCGGCCTTCAGAAGCGGCTGGTCCGGTTCGCCGATATTGTCGCGGATGATATTGCCGCGGCCCCGGTCGACCAGCACCGCCGGGCCGGACTTGTTGCGGAACACGCAGTCGGAGATGAGATTGCCGCGGGTGTCGCCGATCAGCTCGACCCCGTTCACGAAGCTGCAGGCCATGATGCGGTTGTGCGAGGGAATGTAATCGGTGTTCTCGATCACCAGGTCGCGCTGCAGCTGGTCGCTGCCCATGCTATGGGCGAGCGAACAGCCGAAGAACAGGTTGGAGGTGGCGCCCTGCAGATGCACGCCGGGCACCTGGTAGTCGCGGCCGATCCAGCCATGCACCTTGCCGAGGAAGCGGCAGCGCCGGGTGCTGCGCCCCCAGCGCATCGCCTGCCAGCGATAGGCCTCGATCTGGCAGGTCTCGGGAAAGACGATATTGTTGCAGGCGCTGTCGGTCAGCCGCTCCTCGAAGACGAAATCGAGATCGACCACCGGGGTCTCGCGGCCGGGATCGGAATCGCCGCCCTTGACGAAGCGGATGTCGCAGAGACTGTCCCACCATTGCCGCCCCCGGATCCCGGTGCCGACAAAGTCATAGGCATGGATGTTGCGCAGGTTGGTGCGGTCGGCACAGGTGAGCGAGAACAGGTTCTGCCGGTCGCGGCCATTGCCGAGGATGCCGAAATTCTCGAAGTCGACAAAGCGCACGTGGCGCTTGCCATAGGCGCTGGTGTCGCCCTGCACCCGGAAGAGGAACTCCTCGAAGGGACCATCGAGGACAAAGCGGGTCAGCTCGGGCCCGTCGCCGAGGATGCGGATATTGCCCAGATCCTCGGGCTGGTCGTAATGCAGCACCGGCTGGCGCAGCCGGTAGTCGCCGGCGGGAAAATAGAGCACCGCCGCCCGCAGCCGTCGAAAGCAGCGCACCGCGGTCTCGATCGCCGCGCTGTCATCGCGGCGGCCATCGCCGGCGGCGCCGAACTGGCGCACGTTGAGATGGCTGCTGGTCGGCACCAGGCTCCACCAGTCACCGGCGGCACTCTGGAAACTGTCCTTGAAGAGCTGGCTGGCATGGCGCCGGTAGAGGCCGCCGCCGCCATCGCCCAGATGGTGAAAGCCGAGGCTCTGCACCAGGTCGCCGGTGACCCGCTGCTCGCCGCGCAGCAGGCTCTGGAAGGTCAGGATGGTGTCCAGCCCGCCGGGATTGGGGGCCGGTTGCGGCCCCGTCGAAGTCCCCGTCGAGGTCCCGGTCGCGGCGCTGGCGCGCGCCGCCGCCGCACCGCCCAGAAGCAGCGTGGCAAGCGAGGCCGCGCGCAGGAAACGGCGCTTGCTGCGGAACTCCGGCGAGGAGGGGGTTGCTGGCGATGATGTGTCGGACACCCGTCTTGCTCCGTGGCGATTGGGTTCAGTCATCGAAGAGGCCCGCACCCGGGGACTGTGCCGCAGGGGCCGGCGCCGTCCCCGGGGCTCAGCGCGGCACGTAATTGGCCTCGCGGTCATAGGAGAGTTTCACAAAATCCTCCGCATAGGCGCGGCGCACGAAGTCATTGCCGAGGGCGATGTCGCGGGCGCCGGGGGCCGGGCGCTTGTGCGACTTGTTCGCCCTGGGCAGGCCGGTGTCGGGCAGGTCCCAGTCGCGGCAGAGCTGGGAGAACTCCTCCTGGATGTTCTCAAAGCGCAGGATCCGCAGCCGGTCGCGCGACTGGCCTTCCACATAGGTATATTGCGGGCGCATGTGCGAATTGAGGTCCTTGAGCTTGGCGATCGGGTTCTCGCTCAGATAGACCAGCGCGCGCACCGACAGCAGGGTGCTGAAGGGAAACCGCGAGGGTGGCGGCAGGCGGCGGTATTTCCACTCGCTCCAGAACCGCGCATAGGGGTCGCGCACCACGGTGAAGGCGCGCCAGTCCTCGGGCAGCGGACCGCCGAAATAGTATTTCTCGTACATCTCCAGCGTGCAGTGCTGGTTGCCGCGCTCCAGATGCGAGGCCTTGTCGTTCTTGAAGATGCCGAGGGCCGGAATGTCGCATTCCTCCAATCCGCGCAGCTGGCGGAAATATTCTTCCACCGACGTGCCGGCGGCCTTGGGAATATGAACGAAGAGAATGCGGTTCTTCAGGTCGATCATGACAATACCTCAAAAAATCTGCTTTGGCGGGGTCGGGATGGTAAGATCATGATTCTTCAATGACTCTTGCACGGTATGGCGGCGGAACCAGGCGGTGCAAAGGAAAATACAAGCCCGTCCCAGCTTTCGGCCGCGCCGGATCCGCTGGTCTGCCCCCTTGCCCCCGGCTGTCTCCGAAAGGTGTTTTCTGCAGCCGCAACTTGGCAGAACTGAAGGGTTAACGTCAACATGCCACATGGTTTGTCCGGGCCCCGAAGGGGGCTGCGCGGCTGATTGGTGCCGGTTTTGCCGGGAATTTCGCCGCAATGCAGCAATGGCGGGCGCCGAAGGGCCGGGTCAGGCGCGACAGCTCCGGCGAATCCATACGGTTTCGCCTCTGATTCCAAAGGCTCAGCCGACGGCAGGCGGCAGGTGCCGGGCGGCGGATTGCGCAACAATCCGGCTGATCCGGGCACTCTGTTCACGGGTTTTTTGCCGCCCCGGCGCGGTCAGCCTTGATTTTAGGCAAATGCCATCAGGCTTTGCGGGGCACCGGCGGGGGGCACCGCAGGTGACCGTAAAACCTACCACCGGCCAGATAAGCATGTTACTAGGGGGCAGACTTTTTTAGTTATCAACCTGGTGTCAACAATGCGATATTTCGACCCGGCGGCCATTGTTTCTTCGGGCGCCTCCACCCCTTCCGCAACCGGATCCTTCAGCCTCATGTCGCTTTGGCGGATCCTGTGGAGCTGCAAATGGCGCATCGCTCTGACCATGTTCTGCTTCATGCTGCTGGGCTTTGTGATGACCGGCGCGGGCGAGCGGACCTATACCGCCGAGAGCCTGCTGATCCTCGAAGACAATTCCGCCTCGCTCAGCACCGCGCTCACCCGCGATGACAGCGCCTATGCCAACCCCACCACCGCGGTGGAGGTCTTCGGCTCCCGCCCGGTAATCGAGGAAGTGGTGGAGCGGCTGGCGCTGGACCAGGATCCGGAGTTCAACCCCTTCCTGCCCGGCGCCCAGGTCGAACCCTCGCCGATGGCCAAGCTGATGGATGCGATCTGGACCCGCCTCTTCGGCCCGCGCAAGGATGAGGCGCCGGTGACCGAACTGCCGGCCGGCTACATGCAGCAGGAAGTGGTGGCCCGGGTGCAGGACAGCCTGCGTTTCCTGGTGATGCCGCAGACCTCGCTGATCCATGTGCAGGCGACCACCTTCGATCCCGACAAATCCGCCCAGCTCGCCAATGCGGTGGCCGAGGCCTTCCTCAATGACGCGCTGCGCTCGCGGCTGGATTCCGTGGACCGGGTGGTGGCCCAGCTTGGCGACCGTCTGGTGAACCTGCGGCAGGATTTCCGCGAGAAGGAACAGGCGCTGCAGGCCTTCAAGAATGAATCCGAGATCGTCGATCCGGCGGCGCTGCGCTCGATGGCGGCCGAGGTGACCCGGCTGCGCGACCGTCGCGAGATGCTGGCACAGGATCTCGAGGCGGCGATGCAACTGGAAAACGACGTGAAGGCGCTGGACTCCCTCGGGGCCGAGGCGCGGGCCGCCCGCATCGCCCAGACCCCGGAGCTGCAGGCGCTGCGCGCCGCCGTTGGCCCCGCCACCGGCAGCATGCTGGCCGAGGCGCGGATGCGGCGGCAGCGGGTGGAGGAACAATCCGCCAAGCTCTCCGCCTCGATCACCGCGCTTGAGGACCGGGTGGCGCTGCACAGCGAGCGGCTGCTGCATTTCGGCCAGCTGGAACGGGAAATGGAAGCCAGCGGCGAGATCTACGAATTCTCCCAGCGCCGCCTCAACGAGCTCTCGGTGCAGGCGGATGTGGAAACCGGCGGCGGCCGCATCGTCTTCTCGGCGCATCCGCCGCAGACCGGCAACAGCCGGGGCCGGCTGCGCACCATGCTGATCCTGGGCTTTCTGGGGCTGATCGTCTCGGTGACCTGGATCCTGATCCGGGAGGCCAACAACCAGACCCTGCGCAGTGCCGCCGATCTCAAGGCGCTGCTGCCCAAGACCCGCATCGTGGCGCTGCCGCGGGTACCGGTCAAGGGCCTGCCCTGGAAGCGGCAGGTCGATCTGGGTCAGCTGCTGACCACCCGTCCCACCGAGTTTTCCAAGGGCATCCGTCGGCTGCGCACCACGCTTTTGACCGGGGCGGCGGAGAAGCCGATCGCGGTGCATGTGGCCTCCGACCTGGTGGGACCGGGCAAGAGCCTGGTCACCCTGGCGCTGGCCCGCAGCCTCTCCTTCGTCGACAAGAAGGTGCTGATCATCATCGCCGACGAGCGGTCGGCGGCGGTGATGCGCCTGCTGCAGGGCTCGCCGGTGCAGAACGGGCTCGAGAATGTGCTGATCGGCGGCGAGGATCTGGACAGCACCATCATCCGCCAGCAGCAGCTGGGCGTCGACCTCCTGGTCAATACCCAGGACAGCCGGACCCCGGCGGACCTGCTGGAGCTCGACAGTTTCCCGCTGCTGCTGCAGGCGGCGCTGGAGCGCTATGACATCGTGCTGATCGACACCGCGCCGCTGCTGGCGGCCCCGGACGGGCTGCAGGTGGCGCGCCATGTGGACAAGACGCTGTTTGTCGCCGGCTGCAACCTCTCCAGCTCCGGCAGCCTCGAGACCAGCCTCGGCGACCTGCTGCCCAAGGGCCCCGGCGCCCAGGATGTGGTGGTGTTCTACGGGGCCGAAGCCGATCCGCAGCAGAAGGCGGAGCGCTACAGCCAGAAGCTCGGGGTGATGTGATCCCGGGCGCGGACCCGGGGCACTGCCCGGGTCCGCGCCCCCTATCCGACCCGGCTCATCCGGTCTTGCCGCTGAGGGCGAGGCGGCTGGCGGTTTCCTGCATCAGCTGGAAGAACCGCGGGATGTAATAGATCCATTGCCGGTTCCTCGGCAGCGGCATCTGCACATATTGCTTCAACGTCGGCCGGAAGATGCTGCGCCACCAATTGCGCCGGGCGCGGGCAATCAGCTCCGGCCGCGCCTGCCAGTCGAACATGAATTCGCCGCCCTTCAGGGGCAGGCTGATCTTCTTTTCCAGCCGCAGATCACCCGGCAGGTTGCGGATGGCGAGGTCGAGAAAGGCCTTGCCGCGCGCCCGTTCAGGCCCGTTGTCCCAGGGCGCGGATGCCGACATCAGCGCCCTGAGTTCCAGCCCCGCCTCCACCGTGCCGCGCTGGCCCAGCCGGTCGGCGAGGGCGAGGGTGGCCTCGGGATCAAAGCGCGGTGCGGCGCAGATCGCGTCGAGATCGCTCAGCCAGTGCAGCCGCGACCAGGTGTGGCGCGCGTGATGGTGGCAGAGGTAGTTGAACAGGAAGGCCGGCGCCATGGTCTGGAAGCTCTCGCCGCCCAGGGCAAAGGTCTCGGCCTCGGCAAAGACATCCGCCACCGGGAAGATGCCGGAATGCTTGTCGAGCTTCTGTTGCAGGTCAAAGACCGTGCCCTCGGGCGCCAGCAGCGAGACGTCGCCGCTCAGCCGCAGCACCGCATCGATGTCCTGCGGGCTGGTCATCGCCCGCATCCGGGTGTCGGGGGAAATCAGCTGGTAGCCCTCGGCCAGAGCCTGGTCCACCACCCGGCGCAGGCTGCCGGGGGGCACCAGCACGTCGATGTCGCGGCTCGGGCGCAGGCCGAGGTCAGGGTAATACTGCGCGGCAAGGTTGATCCCCTTGAAGAAGATCGCCGGCACCCCGGCAGGACGCAGGCAGCGGCTCAGGAACTGGCGCTGGCTGGCCACCAGCTTCATGTTGCGCAGCGCCGTCTGGGTGGCGGCCTGATGCATCATCATCCGGATCTCCGGCGCGATCTCGGGCGGGTCGAGCCGCGCCACATGGCGCTGCATCAGCGGCAGGGAAAAATTGCGTTGCGCGCTGCGGGCAAAGCCCTCCCAATCGCCGATACGGGCGATCAGCTGCCGGGCCAGGGCGGTATCCTCGTCGCCGAGCGTGGTCTGGGCCAGAAGGATCTGCAGCCGCACCTCTGCGGTCTGGGCGGTCAAATCGACCATGGGAACATCCTGAATTCGCGTGGGTCTGACCCGGATCCCCAAGGGACCGCGGGCCGGTCAGCCGGCACTCCTGCGCCTGCCTAGCCCCCTTTGGCGGGATAGGCGGTGTGCGACGGCAGCGCTTCGGCCTGCGTCAATGAACGATGGTAGAGGTCGAGGGTCGCGGCGACCATCGCGCCGATGGAGCGCTGTCGCGCCAGATCGGCGGTGGCGGCGCAGAAGGCACGATGCAGCTCCGGCGCCCCGGCCAGCCGGGCCAGCGCCGCGCCATAGGCCTCGGCCGGTGCCTCGGCCGGCAGCACATATCCGGTGCGCCCCTCCTCCACGGTCTCCTCCGCGCCGCCCACCGGGGCGGTCACCAGCGGCACATGCGCCTGCAGCGCCTCGAGGAAACTATAGGCCAGCGCCTCGTAGCGGCTGGTGATGCAGAGCGTGTCGAGCCCGTAGACCAGCGCCGGCGCATCGCACCAGCCGAGAAAGCGGATCGGCAGCCCCTCGGCCTGGGCGCGCACCGCCTCCATCAGCGGGCCGTCCCCCATCATCACCCCCCGGATATTGGGGGCCTGGCGGGCGGCGGCGCGGAGGGCCTCGACAAAGAGCTGCGGGTTCTTCTGATCCACCATGCGGCCGACAAAGCCGACCGCAAACTCCTCGGGGCCGAGGCCGATCTCCGCCCGCGCCCGCGCCCGGTCGGCACCGGGCACCGGATCGGCGCCATTGGGGATGCAGGTGACCTGCCCGGGCCGCAGGCCGAGGGCGATCGCATGGGCGCGTTCGGCCTGGCTGACCGCGATGATCGGATCGCCGCGCAGCGCCAGCAGCCGCTCGATGCCGCCGTAGATCCGGTAGCCGCGGCGCGAGATCGCCGGATCCATCGTGCGCAGCGCATGGGGCGTATAGAGCCGCGCGCCGGGCAGGCGGCGCGGCAGCAGCCGGGTCAGCGCCCCGGCCTTGGAACTATGGGCATGCAGGATGTCGAAGGGCCCCCCCGCCTGCAGCAGCCGGCTCAGCGCCCTGAGCCCGGCCCAATCGTGCAGCCCGACGCTGCGCTGCAGATCGACGGTGACCTGGCGCACCCCTTCGAGCCCGAAGAGACGGGCCTTGAAACTCTCGTCCGCCCGCACCGGCGACCAGACCACGGTCACCGCATGACCGCGCGCCACAAGCCCCTCGGCCAGATCCAGCACATGGCGTCCCGAGCCGCCGCCCGAAGTCTCCAGGATCAGCGCAATCTTCAATATCCGCCCCATGGAAGCCTCTGAAAATGACATAAAAACAACTCTCCGGCAGGCTAGCACAGCAGCGCCCCGCCGCAAACCCTTTCCCGGCGCACCGGGGGTGCCGGAGCCCCTGGGGGCTCCGGTCGCATGACGAATGGGCAGGCAAGCGGGCCCGCGCCCCGGGGCTGCCCTCAGACCAGCAGGAAGTCGTCCACCGTGAGGGTGACGGTGGCGGAGAACTCCTCCTCGCCATTGCTGGCGGTATAGGTGAAGGAGGTGCTTTCCCCGGCTTCCAGCAGGTCGCCCTGGTTGCGGAAATCGACCACGCCGCTGGAGAAGACCCGGAATTCGCCGCCGTTGGAGCCGGCGAAGAACTGCCCGTCGATATCGCCGGGGCCGCTGATCGAGACGATCTCCTCCATGCCGGGGTCATTGGCCAGCACGAAGGTGCCGTCATTGAGCCGGGCCAGGCGGAACCAGCTGCTGCCGGCTTCGGCCAGCGTATCGGCGCCGACGTGGAAGCTGTCGTCCTCCGCCCCCGGCGGCAGCGCCTGCTCCTCGACGGTGACGCTGATGGTGGAGGTGAGCGGGCCGCCCTCGACCCCGGGCACCGTGACGGTATATTCGATCGAGGTGGTCTCGCCGCCCTCGACGCCGCCGTTCAGGTTGCGGAACTGCACCACGCCGCTGGCGAAGACCCGGAACTGGCCGCCATTGTCGCCATTGACCCAGGTCCCGAGCGCCGCGGTGCTGCCGTTGATCGCCGCCACCGAGGCACCGGCAAAGTCGTTTTCCAGCGCATCGGTGTCATTGCCGATGCCGCCGACCACGATGAGCCCGGTTCCGGCGGCGGCCAGATCCGCCTCGGCGAGCGTATAGCTGTCGGCATTGGCATAACCGCCGAGCCAGACCTCGACCGTGGCGGTGCTGCTCAGCTCGCCCTCGTCGGCGATCGTGTAGGTGAAGCTGGTGGTGGTGCCCGCCACCGCCTCTTCCGCGTCGAAGCGGAAGTCGATGACGCCGGTGTCAAAGACCCGGAACTCGCCGCCGTTGCTGCCCTCGAACCAGACCGGGAAATCGGCGACGCTGACGTTGAAGCCATTGTCGTTGATGGTGATGAGGCGCAGCGGATCCCCGTTGGGATCGCTGTCATTGGCCAGGAGCGTGGTATTGTTGGAGAGCGCCCCGAGCCGGGTGTAGCTGCCATGGCTTTCCACCGGCACGAAGAAGAAGTCATCCGCCGCCACCGGGGCGAGGTTCTCCTCCAGCACCAGATCCACCGCCGCGGTGGTGCTGGCGGTGAAACCGTCGGCATCTGTGATCTCGTAGGTGACGGTGCTGCGCACCCCCTCGCCCACCTCGCCCTCGGGGTCGGAGAAGCGGATCTGGCCATCGGCCTCGATCAGGAAGAACCCACCGGCGGAGCCGGGCACCCAAGTGCCGACAAGGGCGGCGGAGCCGTTCACGCGGCTCACCACCAGCACATCGCCGTCATAGTCGCCGTCATTGGTCAGCACCGAGCCGGCGCCAAGCACCAGGCCCTCGCTGCCGGCCGCATCCACATCGAGGCGGGCGGCGTAGAAATGGTCCTGCATCGCCAGCGGACCGGCGGGACCGGCGGTGGCCGCGCCCAGGAGCCGGGCCACGGTCTCGCCGGTGTCGCCGCGGATCAGCAGGATGTCGTCGCCCGAGACCTGGGACTGGATCGCCACCCCGATGGCATCGAAGGCCGAGGTGTCGATCTGGTCAAAGCCGCTGTAGAAATCGGTGATCGTGTCGATGCCGCCGGCGGTGCTGAGCACGAAGGTATCGGCGCCGGTGCCGCCGGAGACCGTATCGGCCCCCTCCGACAGGATCAGCACGTCATCGCCCTGATCGCCGAACAGCAGATCGTCGCCGCCATAGCCGTAGAGCGTGTCGTCGCCGAGGGTGCCGAACAGCACGTCGTCGAAATCGGCAGTGGCGTTCATCACCTGATACATGGTGCCGTCACGCTTGGTGGTGATGTACATCTCGCCATTGGGCCCTTCGGCAAAGCGGATGTCGGAGCGGGTGCGGTCGATCATCTCCAGGATGTCGGCATAGACCAGCGGTGTGGTGGTCGGATCATTGTCGTGATCGAACAGGATCGGCATATGCGCCGGGGTGATCCAGGACACATCGGCGATGCTGCCGCCCTCGGGGATCACCGAGGTGGTGTTCAGCATCGCCTCCAGATCGGTGGTGTAAAAGCGCCCGCCCTTGGCGAAATCGCCGAAGATGAACATGCCGTTGAGCACGGAATCGGTGCGAATCGCATGGCCGCTGGCGATCGCCTGGCCGCCGCCGACCTGGCCGGAGACCGGGTTGCCCTCCTGATCGTATTCGATAAAGCCGAAATGGCCGACGAAGGCGGCCGGGAAGATCAGCTGGTTGGCGATGGCAAAATCGATTTCCTCGTCGCTGAGCGGCTGCACCCCGATCAGGGTGCCGGGGTTGGTATTGAGCGAGAAGATCCCCTCGGCCACCGACCAGCCGTAATTGCCGCCGGCGATCACATGGTTGATCTCCTCGGCATTGTCGCGGCCCACATCGGCCACGAAGAGATGTACATCGCCGTTCTCATCCTGCGAGAAGGACAGGGTATGCGGGTTGCGGAAGCCGAGCGCATAGACCTCGTCCAGCATCGTATCGTCGCCGACGAAGGGATTGCTGGCGGGCACGCTGTAGGGGCCGTCCTCGCTCTCCAGCGGGTCGATGCGCAGGATTTTCCCCAGCGCGTCGTTGCGCTGGCCGCCGCCGGAGGTGGCGGACTGGATGGAGCCGTCGCCCTGGGCGATATAGAGCAGCCCGTAATCCTCGTCGCCGGGTTCGGCGTAATGGTTGAACTCGATCTGGCGGATCGGGTGGTCATCCACCGGCACCGAGACCCGCAGCACCTCGCGGTAGCTGCCGGCAATCACATCCCCGGTGACCGGATCGACGGTGAATTCCACGATGACGCTGTCGCCATGCTGCTCGCCGTCATAGACCGGGCCGATGTAGGTATGGCCGGAGCCATCCTCGGGGATCTGTTCCATCATCGAGACGTAGAATTTGCCATTGGTCTCGAAATCGGGATGGAAGGCGATCCCGCGCAGGCCGCCGAAGACATAGTTGCTGTTGTCGATATCGCGCCCGGTGACGGAGAAGACCTCGGCGCCCACATCGAACCACAATTCGGTTTCAAAGCTGCCGTCGCCATTGGGGATCAGCTCGTAGATCAGCCCCTCGCCATCCTCGGTGCCGTCGGTGCTGGCGAAATAGCGGCCGGTCTCGGTATAGTCGAAACTGTTGAACCGCTGGTTGGCGCCGGCGCTGTTGGTGGGGAAATGCGCCACTTCCGCCAGCACGATGGCCTGGCCGGAGGTGGGCAGGGTCTCGGCAATGCGATCGTCGTAATAGGATTGCGCCTGCCCCTCGGGCAGCGCCACTTCGATGGAGACGGTGGCGGTCTGTTCGACCCCGTCAATGGTCACGGTATATTCAAATGTATCCTGACCGGTGAATCCCTCGAAGGGTTTATAATAGGGCACCCCATCAATAATCCGGATATCCCCATTCAGGGCGGCGGAAAATTCAATTGTGCCCGCATTCAGATCCGCGGCATCGTCATTTGCATCAAATGCAATTGGGACCCAATTGGAATTTGTCGGAACGGTGAAATTATCGTTTTGAATAGCCAAGGTAAAATCCCCCACTGAAATAAGCACAGACGGGATGATCTATGGCATTTTACGTTAATTTTTGTCAACGCTCTTGCCCCCGCGGGGGTCCGCCCGGCCATCCGATGCCGGGAAACTGGTGCGATGGCAGGCAGGAGGCCCGGCAACAGGACCCTGCGGCGCCGCCTCCTGCCCGCTCTGGTTGCGCTCTCCGAAGGGAAGCAGCGGGAAGATCACCGGCAATATCGTGGGGGATTCTGCTGGAAATTCACGGTGGTCAGCCTTGGTGCGGCCCCCGTTCCTCGGCCTGTGCCAGGCGCCCGGATCAGGCGGCGGGTTTTGCGCCCGGCTCTTCCAGCCCCATCAGCCCATTCTGGGTGTAATTGCCATAGGCCAGGCCGAGGGTGACAAAAAGATGCCGCCAGTGAATGGAGCCGACCACGTTCATCAGAATGAAAAGCCCGCACATGATCGCAAGGATAAAGGCGTATTTCAGCCAGCCGTCGCGGCGCTCCAATGTTTTCACCAGACAGCGATAGGCGGCGGCGAAATACAGAATGGCAAAACCGAGACAGGCAAAAATGCCATTATTGAGGGCGAATACAACAAAAGTATTATGCGGCTCGATACCGAAGCGGAAGACCACCTGGTTGGGACCAACCCCGAAGGGGTAGTCGAAGATCAGGAACAGGGCGGTGAAGATATTGTCGAAGCGCTCGCTGTCATAGGACTGCAGCGACAGCCGCTTGCTGAAGTAGCTCCCGGTCATCGCCCCGAAGATCTCATCGGCGAAGATGAACATCACCAGCCCGGCGCAGCACATCACAAGGCAGCCGGCCAGCAGGGTCGGATAGGCGGTCTTGCGGTGGTTGAGCAGCGCCATGAAGAAGATGAAGATGGTGACGATGGCGTGGATCCAGGCCCCGCGCGAGAAGGTCAGCAGCAGCCCCAGCGCGATGATCCCGGTCGCCACCAGGAACAGCATGCGCCGCCGCTCGCGCTCCACCACCGCCCAGAGCCCGCCAAGCAGCGGCAGGATCAGATAGGGCCCCAGCACATTGGGATCCTTGAAGGTGGATTTGATCCGCGAGCGGAATTCGTCGCGAAAGAAGATGTCGCTGTTGGGAATGAGGTCGAGCCAGGCCAAAAGGCCGATCAGCGAGGTGCAGATGCCGCCGAAGATCAGCAGCAGGACCACCGCGCGAAAGGCCTGGTCGCCGTAGTGGCGCACCCAATAGGCGGTCATCAGGAAGATGATCAGCATATAGACTTCGATCACCGCCGCCCGCGCCGAGACGATGAAATACTGCTCCACCATCACCAGCGACAGGAAGGTGAACCAGATGAACATGATGATGCCGGTCAGCTCCACCCCGCCGACCAGCCGCACCGGCTTCAGCCCGGCCAGCGCCAGGCAGGGCACCGCCAGCAGCAGCAGCAGATCGGTGAGCGCCGGTTCGATCATCACGAAGAAGCTGGTGGCCAGCGCCAGGGTATAAAGCCGCCAGGCCAGGGCTTGCCAGCCGAGGGTGTCACGGCTGCGGGTGTAATAGGTCTCAATCATAATATGTACTTCAGCAAGGGTCCGGGCGCGGCGCGTCGCGGCGACTATGCAACAGGCAGGAGGGCTGCGCACGCAAAAACCTCACCGGCCGGGCGACAGGGCACCGGGGCGGGCCGGGCTGCCGCCTTGCTGGGCGCCCGCCGCCCCGCCGCGGCGGGCCGGGTCCCGATTTTGCCTCCCCCCTGCCCCCCCGGGCTTGCCTGTGCGACGGCAATAGGACATGGTCGGCGCAGATTTTGCGACCCGCTCACGCCCGCCCAGCTTCGGTTTCCCGGCGGGACCCTCATTTCGCTTCACCCTGTTTAGATCTGTTTCGCCTTTGCCAATGCCCTCCCTGCCCGGTCCCTTCCCGTCTGCATCCCGCCCGTCTGAATCCCGCCTGTCCGCGTCTTGCCTGTGCACCGCCGCCCGGCGGGGCCGACAGATCGGCCCTTTCCGGATCCTGCTCCCGTCATGAAAAAGAAGATCACCAGTTACCTCACCTTCTGGACGGATGTGCTGACGCTGCTGCGCTATGCGGAGGGGCGGCTGACGCTCCTGGTCTTCATCGTGGCAGTGCTGGAGGCGATTTTCGGCATCGCGATGCTGTTCGCGATCAAGGTGCTGGTGGGCTCCATCGCCCAGAACGGCAGCGCCGAGGCCGATCCCTTCAACCAGCAGACGATGTTCGCGCTGGGGCTGACCCTGGCGACGCTGACCCTGGGCAAGCTGCTGGCCTCCTGCGGCAATTACCTGCGCGCCAAGCAGAGCCTCTTAGTGGCCGATGTGGTCAACGAGGAGATCCAGCGCCGCACCGTGGCCGCCGATCTCAGCTTCTTTGACAGCGCCCTCTATTATGATGCGCTGGAGCGCGCCCGCGAGGTGGGGGCGCAGCGTCCGGCCGAGGTGATCTCCAATGCGCTGACCTTCCTGCGCAGCCTGATCCTGCTGCTCGGCGCCGGGGTGGTGATCGTCGGCCTTGATTGGCGCATCCTGCCCGGGGTGGCGGTGGCGCTGGTGCTGACGCTGATCGTGCAATTGCAGACCACCAGCATGCGGTTCCAGTGGATCACCCAGCGCATCCAGCTGGAGCGCAAGGCCGCCTATCTGGACTGGCTGGTGACCTCGCAGCAATATGCCAAGGAGATCCGCCTGTTCCATCTCGGCGATACCCTGCGGCGGCAGTTCCGCGGGCTGCGCGACACCATCCGCGCCGCCCAGGTGCGCATCGAATGGGTGCGCGCCACCCGCGAGGCGATGATCGCGCTGATCGCCGGCCTCGTCTTCATCGCCTCCGCCTATCTGGTCGCCACCTCCGCCCCCGACAATGCCAGCGCCCTCAGCGCCCTGGTGCTGCTGGTGGTGGCCTTCCAGCGGGCCGAGGCGGCGGGGCGGGCGGCGGTGCAGAGCCTGTCGCGCCTTTATGACGACCGGCTGTTCCTCGGCCAGCTGTTCCAGTTCCTGGCCATCGAGCCCAGCATCAAGGTGCCCGCCAAGGCCAGCCCCCTGCCCGAGACCCTGCGCGAGGGGCTGCGGCTGGAGAACATCCATTTCTCCTATCCGCGCAGCCATGACGCGGCGCTGAAGGGCGTGTCGCTGCATCTGCCGCCGGGCAAGTTCGTGGCGCTGGTGGGCGGCAATGGCTCCGGCAAATCCTCGCTGATCAAGGTCATGTGCCGACTCTATGACGCCCAGGAGGGGCAGATCTCCCTCGATGGCGAGGATATCCGCAATTTCGATCCCGTCGCCTATCGCCGCCAGTTCGGGGTGGTGTTCCAGGACTTCGGCCAATATGCCTTCACCGCCCGCGAGAACATCCACTTCGGCGATCTGGCGCAGCCTGCCGACGGGCCGCGGATGGAGGAGGCGGCAAGGCTGGCCGGGGCGCATGACATTCTCGAGGCGCTGCCGCGCGGCTATGACACCATGCTGGTGCGCCTGTTCGACGAGGGTCAGGAGCTGAGCGGCGGCCAGTGGCAGCGGGTGGCGCTGGCCCGCGCCTTTTTCCCCCAGTCGCGCTTCCTGATCCTCGACGAGCCCACCAGCGCCACCGACCCCAGCGCGGAATCCGCCCTCTTCGACCACTTCCGCGACAAGCTCGGCGACCGCTCCGCCCTGGTGATCAGCCACCGGCTCTCCACCATCCGGTTCGCGGACTATACCTATGTTCTGGACGGCGGGCGAATCGTGGAAGAAGGGCGACACGAGGATCTGGTGGCCGCCCGGGGCAGGTACTACACCATGTTTAGAGCGCAAATGCCGAATTAACGGCTCTTTTCCCCCTTGATCCATCACCAATCCTTCGCCGTGAGAGCGGTGTGACGTCCAGACCACAGGCGCAGCCCCCCTCGCCCCGATCTCCGGAAGGTCTAAAATTTTCATCTAATTATTTGTTTTTAAAGGGTAATTTGATTCAACCACAGGCTGTGCCCGGAGGGTGCCAAAAAACCATTCACATGCCTGCGAGAAAATGAATTTTTCACAGAGTTTGCGTTGGAGCGAGGTTAAGTTTGTGTTAATCCTTTTGGGACCCCGTGCTTCCAATGTCACTAAAGCACGTCGGTTTCATATTTCTCGGAGGTGTGTTTACCAATGACTGACAATACCGCAAAGATCGCTTACGTTGCTCCCAGCCTGTGCAAGATGGGCCGTGTCGAAACCCTCACCGCAGGCACCAGCAAAGGCGACAATACCGATGCCGTCTTCCCTGTCGGCACGCCGTTTGGGGACATCACCTTCTCCTGAAGGTGAGCTCCTCACGCCTATTACAGAGTAACAGAACGTAACAGAGAGGCTTATCCTATGGAAAAGCAGAACTACATTACCCCTCGCCTGATCCTGCAGGGGTCTGCTGAGCAACTGACCCACGCAGCAAGCTGCCCTGGCCCGTCCCTCGACGCGACTTTCCCGAGCCGGACCCCCCGCAGCAGCCTGACCTGCACCACGGACTCCTCGTCCTTTTCCTAAAAGACATGAGGAGGCTGAGCTCTCGGCCTTCTCATTTCCAGAAATGGATTAAACCAAGTCCGGCGTGTGCGGCTCTTGTCTCATGCGCATTTTAGCATTGTGAGTATACTTAAATGACTGACCAGAAACCCTATGTGTCTCCGCAACTTCTCTGCGTCGGTCGTGTTGAAGAATTGACACAGACTGGCGGCCGCAAGTCCAAACATGGTTGGGGCTGGGGCTACGGCCACGGCTGGGGCTGGGGCCACGGCGGCAAATTCGGCAAATCCAAAGGCACTGATACCAGTACGGACAGTGGCGACGCCTTTTCGTAACCCATCCATTTGTTTTGAATGATCATGCCACATTCTTCTTCGGAACTTTCCTCGGCAGACAGCACCACCGCAGCGGGCATGGCCCCCGGCGGCGCTGAGCCGCACTATCTGGCCCGGGCGGATGTCGTGGCCTCCGATATCGGGGGTCACTGGGCGCTGCTCGATCTGGAAACCAGCCTCTACTACACCCTGAACGCCACCGGCGCGGAGGTCTGGAATGCGATGCAGTCCCCGGCGCCGCTGTCGCGGCTGATCTCTGCGGTGACCACCACCTTCTCGGTGTCCGAGGACCTCTGCCGCCCCGATGTCGAGGCGCTGCTGCAGGACCTGGTCTCGGCCGGGCTGGTCACCCGGACCTCTCAGGCGGCCTCCCAGGGCAATGCGCAGGGTTAAAGCCGGGCTCCGGCGCGGCCTGTTGTTCCTGCTCTGCCTTCTGGTGGTGATCTTTGTGCGGGTGGCGCTCTACCTGACCAAATTCGCCCGCATCCGCAAATGGCTGGTGCGCCCGAATGCGCGCAACCGCAGCAATGCGGCGCGGGCCCATGTGGTGGCGCGCAGCGTGGCGCGGGCCGCCCGTTTCGTGCCCAGGGCCACCTGCATGACACAGGCGATCTCCGGCCAGGCGGTGCTGAGCTGGTTCGGCGTGCCCACCGACCTGGTGATCGGCGCCGCCAGCGCCGCCACGCCCGAGGCCACCGAGGCCACCGATTTCCATGCCTGGCTGATCTGGCAGGACCATATCATCCTCGGCGGCGAGGAGCTGACCCGCCGCAATTTCGCCCCGCTCTCGCGGCTCTCCTCGCAGCAGACATGACGGTGGATTTTGCCCTCCTGACCCTGCCCGACCCGGCGGATGCGGGCGAGAGCCTGCGCCGTTTCGAGCAGCTGCAGGGGCCTGCACCCCAGGCGCCGGATCCGCAGCTGCGGCTCTGGGCCAGCGACCCGGCAGCGCTGCGGCAGGCCGGATCGCTGAGCCTCTGCGGCCATGTCCGCCTCGACAATCGCGCCGATCTGCTGGCGGAACTGGCCCTGCCGCCGGAAACCCCGCTCCCGGATCTGGACCTGGTGCTGCAGCTCTGCCGCGCGCAGGGCGCCTCGGCGCTGACCCGGCTTTCGGGCAGTTTCGCCCTGGCGCTCTGGCAGGGCGACAGCCGCCAGCTGCGCGTCATCCGCGACCATTTCGGCATCCAGCCCCTCTATCTGGCGCAGCAGGGCGCGCAGATGGTGATCGCCAGCGACCTGCGCCTGGCCGCCCATCTCGACGCCCGCCCGCTGGAGCCGCGCGCCGATACGGTCTCCGCCTATCTCGCCGGTTTTGAGGAAAGCGAGACCCGCACCGCCTTTGCCGGGCTCGACCGGCTGCCGCGGGCACATCTGCTGGACTGGCAGCCCGGCGCCGATGCCGAGACCGCACGCTACTGGCAGCTCACCCTGCCCGCGCCGATGCCGCTGGCCGAGGCCACCCCGGCGCTGCGCAGCGCCCTGCGCCGGGCCGTCGCCCTGCGCCGCGGCACCACGGCCGAGACCGGCTGCATGCTGAGCGGCGGGCTTGACTCCTCCTCCATCGCGGTGCTGGCGGCACAGGCCGATCCCGCTTCCGGAGCCCAGTCGCCCGCCGCGCCGCTGTGCACCTTCTCCTTCGTCTACCGCGAGAGCGACAGCTACGACGAGAGCCCCTTCATCGCCGAGATCAACCGCCAGATCGGCGCCGAGCCGGTGCTGATCCGGGTCGAGGGCGCCCCCGACCCGGAGGATCTGCCGCTGCTCCTGGACGAGCAGTTCGACCTCTGCCCGGCGCCTGGCCTGCTGAAGAGCCGCCGGATCTATGCCGAGGCCCGCGCCCGGGGCATGACCGCGCTGCTTGATGGCCATGGCGGCGATGAGGTGATCTCGCATGGCTACCTGCGGCTGGCGGAACTGGCGAGCCGGGGGGCCTATCTGCGGCTCTGGCACGAGATGCGCGGCGCCTCCCGCGTCTATGACCAGCCGGTGCTGGAACCCTATCTCGCCTATCTCTACCGCCATGCGCCGCTGCACCGTCGCAGCCTGCTGCGGCGCGCGATCGGCTGGATCGGCCGTCGCATCGAGAACCGCCGCAACCTGCCCAGCCATGCGCTGGCGCTGCTCGATGCCGATTACCGCGCCGCCCAGGATCTGGACGGGCGCGAGCTGCGCGCCGCCGAGGCCTTTGCCCCCGCCTATGGAAAGCCGGACGAACGCCAGGCGCATCTGCGCACCATCGCCGCCCCGGTGATGGCCCGGGCCTTCGAGGTGCTGCACCGCAGTGCCGCCGCCCAGGGGATCGAACCGCTCTATCCCTTCTTCGACCGGGCGCTGGTCGAGCTCTGCCTGCGGGTGCCGCCCGAGGGCAAGCTGCGCGGCGGCTGGAGCCGTCGGGTGCTGCGCGAGGCGATGGAGGGCCTGCTGCCCCGGCGCATCCAGTGGCGCCCGGACAAGGCCAATTTCAACACCGAGGTCGCCAGCTTCCTGCTGGCCTATCTCGACGATCCCGCCCGCGCCCGGATGCTGGAACAGCGCCTCGCCGGCCGCGTCGACCTGGCGGTGTTCCGGGACTGGAGCGACCTGGTGCGCAACGGGCCGCCGGAGGAAAGCGCCTCCGTCGTGCAGCTTTTGTGGCAGGCCCTCTATCTTGCCGCCTGGCTGGAGCGGTTGGAGCTTTGGAACCGCCGTCAACAAGAAGGAACCCTGTGGTGAGCCACTTCAAGTATCACGCCTTCGGCCAGGTGATCGCCTCCGAGTTTCCCATTGACGTGCTGGAGACCGCCCCGGCAGAGGCCCGGCCCACCATCCGGGTCGAACTGGCCCAGGGCCTGCGGCAGGGCGAGCGGGCGGAGGATCCGTTCTTCGAGATCACCGAGACCCGGCAGGTCTTTGAGTGGCGCGCGGTCGGCGCCTTCGAGATCACCGATCCTGCCTGCATCCGCGTCGATCCGCGCCCCGACATCCCCTGGCGGCTGGTCAGCCAGCCACTCCTCGGCATCGTCATCTCGGTGGCGCTGGAACGGCTGGGCCTGTTCTGCCTGCATGGCGGCAGCGTCGATGTGGAGGGCGGCGCGGTGATCGTCCTCGGCGACAAGGGCGCGGGCAAGTCCACCACCGTCTCCAGCCTGCTGCGCGCCGGTCACCGGCTGCTGACCGATGATCTGGTGGCGCTCGACTGCGGCGACCACAGCGCCGCCGCCGAGGTGCAAACCGGCTTTCCCGCGGTCAAGCTCTGGCCCGATTCCGCCGGCGCCCTGGCGGGGGAGAGCGACCTCGGCACCGAGCTGATCCACCCTTCGATCACCAAGATCCAGAAGCAGATCGACCCGGCGGTGATGGCGCGCCCGACCCCGGCGCGGGCGATTTTCCTTCTGGCGCCAACCGAAGAGGGCGAGACCCGGGCCGAGCGGCTGCCGGAGACCAGGGCGCTGGAGGCGCTGCTCTATTTCGCCTTCATCGCCCGCTTCGGCAATACCTCCCTCGGGCGGGCGCATCTGGCCCTGTTCATGAAGCGCTGCTGCCATGTGGTGAAGACGACACCGGTCTATGTGCTGCACATCCGCCGCGATCTCGACCGGCTCGACGATCTCGCCGCCGTCATCCGCGCCGAAGCGCTCGCGGCCGCCCGCGCCTGAGATCCTGGGCCTGATCCTGGGCCTGACCCCGGATCGGCACCCGGCCCCGGACCGCCGGGCCGCGGGATTTGCATCCCCTTGCAGCAGCCCGCCCCCCTGCAAGGGCAAAGCCGGGGGCGCGGGCCGGATTCTATGCTGCCCCAAAGGGCGATTGTCTCTATAGTGAGGGCAGGCGGCCCGTGTCGCGCCCCGGGGCACCGGCCCCCGGAAGCGGTGCGGGGCGTGTTCAGCCCTATTGGTTTGTGCTTTACTGGATCCGACATGACACTGAAGACCTTTTGCCGCCCCGCGTTCCTCCTGCCCGGGTCCCTGCTCGCCGCGCTGATCGGGGCCTGCCTCTGCCTCGTCTCTCCTCCCGCCGTTTCGGCGCAAACCGCCCAGCCCGGCTCCGAGGTGCGCGACTACCTGCTGCAGCCGGGCGACGAGCTGCGCCTCTCCATGCCCGGCATCTCCAGCCAGACCTGGGAGGCGGTGATCGACATCACCGGCGATGTCCGTTTTCCCTTCCTCGGCCAGCAGAGGGCGGCCGGCCTCACCCTGTCGGAGCTGAACACCCAGATGGAGATCGCCGCCACCGGGCTTGAGGTGCAGGTCTTTGATGGCGGCGAGAAGAGCGCCGTGGTGCTCTCGGGCGAGGAGATCTACATGCAGGTCACCCGCTACCGGCCGGTCACCGTGATCGGCGATATCTCGCAGCCCGGCAGCATCGAATTTGTCCCCGGCATGACGGTGCGGGCGCTGCTCGGCCAGGCCGGCGGGGCCCAATTGGCAGAGCTGGCCGATGTGCGCATCCCCGCCGATGCCACCGTGCGCCTGCAATCCGCCCTGCAGACCCAGAAATGGATGCGGGCGCAGATCCTGCGCAGCGACATCCTGCTCGAGGCCCCGCTCGAAGAGGCGGCCGTGGCGGCGGAGGCGGCCGCCCAGCTGCGCGACTACCTCGGCGAGACCGAGGGCAAGGCGGTGATCGCCGAGATCGAGATCGCCCTGCGCGAGCGGCAATACCAGCGCGCCGACCTCAACGAGCGCATCAATCTGACCACCAACCGGGTCGACAGCCTCGACCGCGCCTATGAGAATTACGAGGAGGCCTCGGTCTCCGAGGAAGACCGGCTGCAGCGGATGCTGGTGATGGGCGACAAGGGGCTGGTGACCGCCGACCGGGTCAGCGAGGCGCGCAATTCGGCGCTCGCCGCCTCCACCCGACTGCTCACCGTCGGCTCCGACATCTACGAGGCCAAGGCCGAGCTGCAGCGCCTGAAGGAAGAGCTGGCGCGGCTGGATGACAGTTTCCACTCCGGGGTGCTGAACGACAAGCGGCGGTTCTCGCAGGAACTGTCGGAGGTGACCGCCCAGGTCGACAGCCTGCGGCTGCTGCTGCTGTCGGAAGGCAGCAGCCAGGAGGAGGCCCCGGTGACCCGCACCGAGATCCTCGTGCACCGCGGCATCGGCGACCGGGAGGTCACCGCCCCGGTGCGCCCTGGCGATCTGGTCTATCCCGGCGATGTGGTGGAAGTGATCCTGCGCATCCCGGATTCGAACTGATCGCCCTTCTCAACCGCCAGCTCCACCGCCCGCCCCCTTATGACCTTCCGGCAGAAGCTTGCGCAGACTGCACGGCAGGGCTTCCCAGCCCGGCCCGCGCCGTGTAAAAGCAAATTGACCGAAAAATGCCGCCGCAGAACGCGGGGCGCGCGCGGTATTTGAACACGCTGCGACCCGGGTCAAGGACTGTGGCGGCCATTGTCAGGCCGTCCGGGCGGCAGGCCGGTCAGGCCCGCCCCCTTGTGGATTTCCGCCCCGTGCTCCGCTCGTTCCGAGGCAGCACGCCGGATCCCGCAGCCCTTGTGCAGGCCAGTCCCGATATCGTCTGCGGCGATATCCATGGCCCCATCCCCGGGACAGCAGGCGGATCTCCCACTGGCCTCGCCGGTTGGGGCTCCGGGCAGTCGCCTTCAAAAAACCGCATTGAACTGTAGCATTGTCTCCGATCGGGGAGCGGGAATGGCGCATGCAAGGACGACATCTCTTCAGCGGTCTCTCAGCCGCCCTGAACCGGCTGGCGCTGACGGCGGCGGCCACGGTCGGCCTTGCCGCCCTGCCGCTGCTGTTGGCGGAGGCCCAGGCCATGGGAGCTGATCCGGTCGAAGTGCTGCTGCACTGCCCCACCACCGTGCCGGATCCGGAGGCGCTCTGCGCCGCACTCGGCAACGCCTTGCAGGACGGGCTCGACGGCACTCCGGTTGCCGGTCGGCAGAGCGACGCGCCGCTGCCCGCCACAGGGGCCGCCGTGCGCCTCGCCCTGACCGGGCTGCGCAGCGACCGGCTGAGCGGCTACCTGGAATGGCAGGGCGCCAAGGCTGGCACCCCGCTTGCCCGGGGACCCGAGATCGCACTGGACGTGATGGATGCCAACCTCGGCGCCGCCATCTATGCCGGATTTGCCCGCGCGCTGCTGGCCAGCAGCCCCGAGCTTCTAGCCACGCTACGCCAACCCTAGAACGCCAGACGAAGACGACCAGACGGCCCGCACCAGGGCTGGCGCAGAAGCGCTTCGCCGCATTGTCCCGACACTCCCATTTGACACCCGAAGAGCATCAGCATGTGTTTTATCTGCAGCAGCACCCAGACCTTTGATCCCCAGCGCCATACCGCGGAGGAGGGGCGCAGCTTTGCCGCCCTCACCGAGACCACGGATGCCGCCGCCTCCCTTCTCACCACCTATGTGATGTCGGTGGGCGACAGTTTCAGCGGCACCATCAGCACCGATGGCGACCGCGACTGGATCTCCATCACCCTCACCGCCGGCGAGACCTATCAGATCGCCCTCAACGGCAGCGATTCCGGCAGCGGCAGCCTCAGCGACCCTTTCCTGCGGCTCTATGACAGCACCGGCACCTTCATCACCCAGGATGACGACAGCGGCACCTCGCTCAATGCGGCGCTGACCTATACCGCCGCCACCACCGGCACCTATTACATCTCGGCCGGTGCCTGGGCGGATTACGTCACCGGCACCTATCAGCTCTCGGTCAGCGAGGCCGCAGCCCCCACCCCCGGCAGCCAGGTGACCGGCACCCTGGACGAGCTGGCCGATTTCCTGATCTCGGGCTATTGGGAGGCCGATGGCGATGCGGCCCGCAGCTTTGACACCTCCGGCGACAATCAGATCACCGTCAATCTCACCGGGCTCACCGCCGCCGGCCAGCAGCTGGCCCGCTGGGCCTTCGAGGCCTGGGAACGGGTCGCCGATCTGGTGTTTGTGGAGACCTCCTCGAGCGCGGCCGATATCGTCTTTGACGACAGCGACAGCGGTGCCTATGCCACCTCGGTGACCAGCGGCAACACCATCCTGTCCTCCACGGTGAATGTCTCCACCGACTGGCTCAGCTCCTCCGGCACCGTGATCAACAGCTATTCGCTGCAGACCTATATCCACGAGATCGGCCATGCGCTGGGGCTCGGGCATCTCGGCGATTACAATGGCGATGCCAGCTATGGCAGCGACGAGACCTTCACCAATGACAGCTGGCAGGTCTCGGTGATGTCCTATTTCGACCAGGAGGACAACACCAGCATCACCGCCTCCTTCGCCTATGTGGCCTCAGCGATGATGGCGGATATCCTCGCCATCCAGGAGCTCTACGGCACCCCCGACGCCAATGGCAGCGAGACCGCCGGCGATACCGTCTGGGGCGCCAATACCACCCTCACCGACAGCTATCTCTACGATGTCTTTGCCGCGCTCGACGGGCGCAGCACCTCGAACATGAATGCCGATGCCGCCATCACCCTCACCATCTATGATGTGGGCGGGACCGACATGCTCGACTTCAGCAACAACACCACCAATGACCGCATCGACCTCAATGATGCCAGCTACTCCAATGTCTCGGGGCTGACCGGCAATGTGGCCATCGCCCGCGGCACGGTGATCGAGAATGTCATCGCCGGCAGCGGCAATGACACGCTGATCGGCAATGAGGCCGACAACCTGATGCGCGGCGGCAATGGCGCCGATACCCTCAGCGGCGGCGACGGCAATGACACGCTCTCCGGCGGCGACAGCAGCAACGACCTGCGCGACGTGATCTACGGCGGCAATGGCGACGACCGGATCGACGGCGGCTATGGCAATGACGAGCTGCGCGGCGATGCGGGCAATGACACCATCGAGGGCGGCTTTGGCGTCGACACGGTGATCGGCGGGGTCGGCGATGACGTGCTGACCGGCTCGGCCTGGTCCGACGAGGTCTTCGGCGGCGAGGGCGAGGATTTCATCAACGGCGGCTTTGGCAATGACCGGGTCAATGGCGGCGATGATGGCGACCGCTTCTACCACCTCGGCATCGCCGATCATGGCTCCGACTGGATCCAGGACTATGACGCCGCCGAGGGCGACGTGCTGGTCTTTGGCCAGGCCGGCGCAACCATCGACCAGTTCCAGGTCAATTTCACCGAGACCACAAATGCCGGCACGGCCGGGGTGGAGGAGGCCTTTGTGATCTACCGTCCCACCGGCCAGATCATGTGGGCGCTGGTGGATGGCGGTGCGCAGGACGAGATCATCCTGCGCCTCGGCGGCGTCGACCACGACCTGCTGGCCTGAGCTCAGGTCCGGGGTGCAAGATCGGGCTTCGGGCCTTCCTTCCCGCCAGGGAAGGGAGGTCCGACCCTGCCACTTCCCCGGCCTTCCTGTTACGTCACCCTGGCACATCACCCTGGCATCAACATGGCTGTCGGTGGCGAAACAGGGTTAATTCTTCATTGACGGCAATTCCCGAAAACCAATAATTCCTTTTTGAGCCCGGCAATTTCTCTGCCTGCGGCATATGGCAAAGGATTTTTTGGTGACGACTTATTCTGTTACGGGATTTTCCATTACAAATGCCGGCGACGGCGTTGCGGATTCCGTTTCTGCCAACACCATCATGCACGTCTATGTGCCTGAAGGCGCAGCGGGAAGCTTCAACTATTCCATTGACGATTATCCCTATGTGGATTTCGACATGGCGGCGGAAATCAACCTGTCGGTCAATTATTACCCCTATCCCGAGTATTCCGAGCCGGCGATACTCACCTTCACCTGGAGCGAAAACGGCAGCCTGCGCTCCTCGGTGGTGCTGATCGTCGACGAATACGCGCCGGATGCCAATGGCGACTACTGGTCGCATCTGTTTACGCTCTCCGGCGACCCGCTGCCCAATGTCACCACCCCGGCGGGCTGGCAATCCTTCTACAACAGCGTCCTCAATGTCAGCAGCCCCGGCGGCGCCCTCGGCCCGGGCGCGAGATCGCCTTCTCCAGCCTGGCCACCTCGGTCAGCGAGAATGACGTCGTCAACAGCAGCAGCGCGGACGAGGCCTTTGCGACCGGCGGCGGCAATGACTACCTCTTCGGCAATGGCGGCGACGACACGCTCTCCGGCGGCGATGGCACGGACTGGCTCGGGCTCACCGCGCAGGACGGCACCCTGGACGGCGGCGCCGGTGAGGATGTGGCCGCCATCTACGATTTCGACAATGACATCCACATCACCTTCACCCCCGGATCCGACGGCAGCCTCTTCGATCTCGCCGGCCTCGTCGACCTGACGGATGCCGCCAGCCGACAATACAGCGTCACCGCCCGCAACATCGAATACATCGTGCTGGACACGCTGGGGGTGCTGCGCATCGACGGCAATGCCGGCGACAACCACATCCGGGTGACCGAGCTGCCCCAGTACCTGCTGTTCAACGGCGGCGGCGGCAATGACCAGATCGACCTGCACCGCACCTGGATCAATACCGATGGCAATTGGGTCAATGGCATCACCCTCGACAGCTTTCTGGAGAGCAACCGCCTCGCCGGCACCGCCGACAGCCTGCGGATCTACGACGCGGAGGACAACAGCCTGCGTGCCACGCTGAACGATGTCGAATACATCCGCTTTTACGACCAGACCCTTTCGGTGGCAGAGCTGCTGGAGCAGGCGACAGAGGTCATCGCGGACCTCACCCGCACCGGCACGCAGGCGCAGGACATATTGCGCGGCGAGGCCGGCAATGACACGCTCAGCGGCGGCGCGGGGGATGACACGCTCGACGGGCAGGATGGCGACGACAGGCTCGAGGGCGGCGACGGCAATGACAGCCTCTCCGGCGGCGACGGCGCCGATACGCTGATCGGCGGCGAGGGCAATGACAAGCTCTCCGGCGGCGAGAGCGCCTATGACCTGCGCGACATCCTCTACGGCGGGCTCGGCAATGACTCCCTCGACGGCGGCTATGGCAATGACGAGCTGCGCGGCGACGAGGGCGATGACTCCATCGAGGGCGGCTTTGGCGTCGACACGGTGATCGGCGGGGTCGGCGATGACGTGCTGACCGGCTCGGCCTGGTCCGACGAGGTCTTCGGCGGCGAGGGCGAGGATTTCATCAACGGCGGCTTTGGCAGTGACCGGGTCAATGGCGGCGATGATGGCGACCGTTTCTACCACCTCGGCATTTTCGACCATGGCTCCGACTGGATCCAGGACTATGACGCCTCCGAGGGCGACGTGCTGGTCTTTGGCCAGGCCGGCGCAACCATCGACCAGTTCCAGGTCAATTTCACCGAGACCACCAATGCCGGCACGGCCGGGGTGGAGGAGGCCTTTGTGATCTACCGTCCCACCGGCCAGATCATGTGGGCGCTGGTGGATGGCGGTGCGCAGGACGAGATCATCCTGCGCCTCGGCGGCGTCGACCACGACCTGCTGGCCTGAGCTCAGGCTCAGGCAAACGCCCCGGACACAGATCGGGCCCATGCCAGGCACAGGTCACGCATGGGCCAAACATGCGTCGGGCATGGGGCGGGCATGGGTCGGGCATGGGTCGGGCGCAGAGGCAAAAGCTCCGCCCCCCTCTGCGAGGCATTAACCTTAAAGATTAAATATATTCAGAAATCATTGACCATTTGATCAGGGGTTCGTTAGCCTCTGTCCCGTGAAGGCCTGTTACAGCACATGTTAACCATGTTGGTTGAGTAAGGATTATTACCATGACAACCTATTCGATGACCGGGATCACGGTTAATTTGACCGATGACGAGGATCCCGTTGCCAATCTGATCGAGACCGGCACCGAGCTTTATCTCTTTGTCCCGGACGGATCCGCCGGAACCTTGAGCTATACCGCCGATACCGGGCTCGACGGCGAGCCGACGGCGAATATCGACGTCCCCGAGGATGCGCTGCTGCTGTTTGACGGCGGTGCCTATCCGGACAATACCGAGGAATTCATCCTCGAGGTGACCTGGGACGACAATGGCACCAGCCGCACCACCACCGTCTTTGGCTTTGACGAGCTTTATGCCACCGGCAACGGTGACGAATACGCCAACCGTTTCCATGTCTTCGTGATCTCCGGCGATGCCATCCCCAGCATCACCACCGCCGCCCAATGGGAGGCCTTCGAGGACAGCATCACCAGCATGGGCTATCCCGGCGGCAGCCTTGCCCCCGGCCAGGACATTGCCCTGTCCAGCTTCTTTTCCTCCTCCAGCGAGAATGACGAGGCCTTCGGCACCTCCGGCAATGACCTGATCGAGACCGGTGCCGGCAATGACAATATCTACGGCAATGGCGGCGACGACACCATCAACGGCGGCGACGACGAGGACTGGATGGTGATCGAGGCCCATGACGCCACGCTCGACGGCGGCGAGGGCGGCTCGGACTTCGACGATGCGGTGATCATCGATTACAGCAGCAACGGCGTGCTGGTCGATTTCGACGATGGCAGCGACGGCGGTGCGGTGCATATCTACGGGCGCAGCGATCTCGACGATGACGCCACCAATCTCTATACGGTCGAGGCGGTCAACCTCGAGCGGGTGGTGCTGGAAGTCACCGGCGAGGCGCTGATCGAGGGCAACTCCGGCGACAACCGCATCCGCTTCAACGAGCTGCTGGATGTCTTCACTTTCAACGGCGGTGCCGGCACCGACCGGGTCGACCTCTATCGCACCTGGGTCGAGGACGACAATGACGACCGCATCCGCGGCATCACCCTCGACTTCTTCCTGGAGAACACCCGCCTCGAAGGCTCCGCCAGCAGCCTCACCATCTATGACGCCGATGATGACAGCCTGATCGGCACCCTCAACGATGTGGAACAGCTGGCCTTCCTGGTCGGAGACAACGGGCGCGAGATCCTGACCGTGGCGGAAGTGCTGGAGCAGGCCGGCGGCGGCGGTGGCGGCACCTCCACCTCGGCGGGCAATGACACCATCTCCGGCGGCACCGGCAATGATACGCTCGAGGGCGGCGGCGGCGATGATACGCTCGACGGCGGCGAAGGCGCCGACACGCTCGACGGCGGTCAGGGCAGCGACCGGCTCGATGGGGGCGCCGGCAATGACAACATGTCCGGCGGCGACGGCGCCGATACGCTGATCGGCGGCGAGGGCGATGACACGCTTTCCGGCGGCGACAGCGAGAACGACGTGCGCGACGTGATCTACGGCGGGCTCGGCAATGACTCCATTGACGGCGGCTATGGCAATGACGAGCTGCGCGGCGACGAGGGCGATGACTCCATCGAAGGCGGCTTTGGCGTCGACACGGTGATCGGCGGGGTCGGCAATGACGTGCTGACCGGCTCGGCCTGGTCCGACGAGGTCTTCGGCGGCGAGGGCGAGGATTTCATCAACGGCGGCTTTGGCAGTGACCGGGTCAATGGCGGCGATGATGGCGACCGTTTCTACCACCTCGGCATTTTCGACCATGGCTCCGACTGGATCCAGGACTATGACGCCTCCGAGGGCGACGTGCTGGTCTTTGGCCAGGCCGGCGCAACCATCGACCAGTTCCAGGTCAATTTCACCGAGACCACCAATGCCGGCGCGGCCGGGGTGGAGGAGGCCTTTGTGATCTACCGTCCCACCGGCCAGATCATGTGGGCGCTGGTGGATGGCGGTGCGCAGGACGAGATCATCCTGCGCCTCGGCGGCGTCGA
>CAKZRP010000039.1 GCA_937146765.1 uncultured Paracoccaceae bacterium
AGCCGACACGACCGCTAAGCCTGACCCGGCCCCAGCGACACATCCAGGCCCTTCCGTAAAGGGTTCACAAATCCGCAGCTCTGCCAGGGGGCTGCGGATTTTTCCATTTCCAAGTCCGGCGTGACCCCACAGAAAATCCAAAACTCGGTTAAAAACCAGCACGTTACATGGCAATCTTGACGGCCAGATCCGGCCAGGAGGTAAACCAAAACAGCAAGGTCTTTAAAATTTTCAAGACTATCGCATAGGTTGCATTAACTTACATATGGACCCGAAATAGCTGTTGTGGCACCTTTTCATCACTACCTGAATGACAAAATTGCTGAGCCTTGGAGGCCAGAAAGGCCCAACCATCCGAAAGAAATTCGGACATTTCACAGGCTGCATCTTTCACGGTTGCACCCCCAGCAACTGGCAGCTGCGAAGTGACCCCGGTTACGAGGACAGTGACCACTTTGAAACTGAACACACCTTGCAAGAAAGGATCTGTTTCAAAATCTGCAACCAGCTGATCCGCTGCCACAGGTCCCCACATGTGGCAGGGGTTTGGTCCCGGCGGCAGACCCTCCAAATGACGAAGACATCCACACCAATTGGATTTTGAAATTGGTCGGCCCTCCAGTTCTGCGACCTCAGGTCTCGCAGATGTACCCCCCACCCCCTCAGGCGAGGGCCAACACCGTCCCGATCCAGCTCTGTGGAGAGCACCGCTGACAGAACGTCGGCGGTGCTTGTCGTTTCAGGCCAACCTCCGAACCGCCAGATCACCCGTGCCTAGTCTGCGGCAGGCCCGCATGCCAGCTCCGCGCGACAGGCCTCCCCCTCTTCCGCCACCGCAACGGAAAAGGGGCCTCTCGGCCCCTTTATGATGTCGATCCCGCCCATCTTCGGCCTGCTGCGGCCAGATCTGCGCCCATCACCTTTTCAAAATACTCCGGGGTGAATTGGCCAACGGCCAAGAGGGGCAGCGCCCCTTGGCTCCGCGCGGCGCTCAGCCTCCTATTCTGCGGCAACCTTGCGTGCTGCCAGAATATCCTTGAGATACCGGCCCGTGTGACTGCGCGGCTCCGCCGCAACATCCTCGGGCGTGCCCTCGGCAACAATCTCACCGCCGCCATCGCCGCCCTCAGGGCCGATATCGATGATCCAATCTGCGGTCTTGATCACGTCGAGATTATGTTCGATCACCACGACGGAGTTGCCCTGCTCAACGAGTTCATGCAGCACTTCCAAAAGCTTGCGCACATCCTCGAAATGCAGACCGGTCGTCGGCTCATCCAGAATATAAAGCGTGCGTCCGGTGGAGCGTTTGGCCAGCTCCTTCGAGAGTTTGACCCGCTGCGCCTCGCCGCCGGACAGGGTGGTCGCCTGCTGCCCAACCTTGATATAGCCCAGCCCGACCCGCATCAGCGCATCCATCTTGTCGCGGATGGATGGCACGGCGCTAAAGAACTGCTGGGCGTCCTCCACCGTCATGTCCAGCACGTCGGCAATGCTCTTGCCCTTGAACTGAATTTCAAGCGTCTCGCGGTTATAGCGCGCGCCTTTGCAGGTTTCGCACTCCACATAGACATCGGGAAGGAAATGCATCTCGATCTTGATGACACCATCGCCCTGGCAGGCCTCACAGCGCCCGCCCTTCACGTTGAAGGAGAACCGCCCCGGTTTGTAGCCGCGCGTTTTGGCCTCCGGGAGGCCCGCGAACCACTCGCGGATCGGGGTAAAGGCGCCGGTGTAGGTGGCGGGGTTCGAACGCGGGGTGCGGCCGATGGGGCGCTGGTCGATGTCGATCACCTTGTCCAGATGTTCCAGCCCCTTGATGGTCTCGCAGGGCGCCGGGGTTTGGCGCGCACCATTCAGCCGCATGGAGGCGGTTTTGAACAGCGTTTCAATCGTCAGCGTCGATTTCCCGCCGCCTGACACGCCAGACACACAGAGGAACTTGCCCAAGGGGAAATTTGCGGTCACCTCTTTAAGGTTATTACCCGTCGCCTCTACGACCTTGACCGACTTTCCGTTGCCCTTGCGACGCTCGCTTGGCACTGCGATCTCGCGCTTGCCCGAGAGATACTGGCCGGTGATGGAGGCCGCATCCTCTGCGATCTGCTGCGGGGTGCCGTGGCTGACCACCTGCCCCCCGTGCACGCCAGCGCCGGGACCAATATCAAATACATAGTCCGCCTCGCGGATGGCGTCCTCGTCATGCTCCACCACGATCACCGTATTGCCCTGATCACGCAGGTTCTTGAGCGTGCCGAGCAGGCGATCATTGTCGCGTTGATGCAGGCCGATCGAGGGTTCGTCCAGCACATAGAGCACACCCGTCAGGCCAGAGCCGATCTGCGATGCCAGACGGATCCGCTGGCTTTCACCACCAGAGAGAGTGCCCGCATTGCGGCTCAGCGTCAGATATTCCAGCCCCACATTGTTGAGGAACCCCAGACGTTCGCGGATTTCCTTGACGATGGCGCGGGCGATTTCCTGTTTCTGCGCAGACAGATGGTTCGGGACATCCTCGATCCAGGCCAGCGCCTCGCGGATCGACATCTGCACCACCT
>CAKZRP010000040.1 GCA_937146765.1 uncultured Paracoccaceae bacterium
GCCCACTGAAACGATGATCCAGTTCATAGAAGATCACCGGGGTGATCATGGGGTCGAGCCAATCTGCCGTGTGCTGCCGATTGCCCCAGCCACGTTCTATGAACATTTGGCCAAGCGCGCTGATCCGTCTCGCCTTTCGGATCGCGCCAAGCGTGACGAAGAACTGAAGCCTGAGATCGAGCGTGTCTTTGAAGAAAACCTCAGCGTCTATGGCGTGCGGAAGCTCTGGCACCAAATGCGCCGAGAAGGCTTTGATATCGCACGCTGCACTGTCGCCCGCTTGATGAAGGACATTAGGATCGAAGGTGTTGTGCGCGGCAGGAAGCCGAAGACAACGATCCCGGACAAGGCGCTGCCGTGTCCATTGGACAAGGTGAACCGCCAATTCCATGCACCTGCGCCGAATGTGCTTTGGGTGAGCGACTTCACCTATGTCGCGACGTGGCAGGGGTTTGTGTATGTGGCCTTCGTCATTGATGTCTTTGCCCGCCGCATTGTCGGGTGGCGTGTTAGTCGCAAGGCCTCTGCCGGATTTGTCTTGGATGCTCTGGAGCAGGCTATTCATCAACGCAGGCCAGCACAGAACCAGCTGGTACACCACTCGGATCGCGGTTCTCAATATTTGTCGATTAAGTACACCGAACGACTGGCCGAGGCGAAGATCGCCCCGTCTGTTGGCAGCGTTGGGGATTCCTATGACAACGCCCTGGCAGAAACGATCAACGGCCTGTTCAAAGCAGAGGTCATTCACCGGCGTGGCCCCTGGCGCACCTTCGACGCAGTGGAATACGCCACCTTGGAATGGGTCGATTGGTTCAACAACCGCCGCTTGCTGGAGCCCATCGGGAATATCCCGCCAGCAGAAGCTGAGGCAAACTTCTATGCTGCTCTGGAAAGATCAGACATGGCCGCGTAACTAAGACAAATCAGCCTCCGGCAAACTCGGCGCGGTTCACGGGGCTTGGCAGGCAGATCACATCGCCGGTGCCCTCCGCGTTGACCCGCGCCGCCAATCCGGCGCGTATTCCAAAGATAAAGTGGTCACCGTGGGGTCCAAAGCTGACCTGTACCAGCAGGCCTTCAACCCGGATCGCTTTGGCACCGCGCAATTCCCCGCTGTGCGGACATATGTTCTGAAAAAGGTCCTTGAGGCTGCAACGCTCTCTGCCGCGCTTCTCGCCGACAAAAAGGCGGCTGTTGCGCAAAATGGCACGGCGGCGGGTGTCGTCGCGGTGATCATTGGCACCGACCTGCGCGACGTCACCGGCACCGTGAGCTTCGGCGCTTGCACCCTGTTGAACCCATAGATGTGGCAGATCCCCCCTGTCGCCTTTGCGGTAAAGGAATGAGCGCGATCGACATCCATCAAGACCCTCCCAACACAGGCGGGGTGGTTCTGGCCGCGCGCCATGTCACCAAATCCTTTGGCGCGGTGCGCGCGCTCAAGGGCGTGAATTTCGACGTGCATCGCGGTCAGGTCACCACGCTCTTGGCGGAAAACGGCGCGGGCAAATCGACGCCGATGAAGATCCTGTCCGGCGTGCAGCGTCCCAGCACCGGCGAAATCATCCTCGACGGCGCAGCGGTCGACTTCGGCTCCACCACCGAGGCGCAAGAGCGCGGCATCTGCATCTTCCATCAGGAGCTGTCCCTCGCCCACAATCTCAGCGTGCGCGACAATATCTTTATGGGGCGCGAGATCCGGGGCCGCTTTGGCGTCGATTACGCCGAGGAAGAGCGTCAGGTCCGCAAGCTGATGAAAGAGCTGGAAGAGGACATCGACCCCTTGGAAATGGTCGAGAACCTACGCCTCGGTCAGCAGCAGATCGTCGAGATCGCCCGGGCGCTCTCGGTGGATGCCCTCATCCTGATCATGGACGAGCCGACCTCAGCCCTCTCCGCGGCCGAGGTGGAGGTGCTGTTCAAGGTGATCCACGACCTCAAGGCCAAGGGGGGTCTCGATCGTCGATATCTCGCGCCACCTTGAGGCAGCGCTGACCATTACCGATCACGCGGCGGTGCTGCGCGATGGCACCGTGACCGCCTATGCGCCGCGGGCCGAGATCGATCTGGAGTGGATCGTTCGCAAAATGGTGGGCAAGGATTTCGACCTTGGCAGCCCACCTGAGGGCTATGCCTTTGGCGGGCCGACCCTGTCGATCAAGGGGCTTGCGGTGCCGTCGCATTCCGGCGCGAGCCTTGCGGTGGATCACATGGAACTTGAGGTCAAGGCGGGCGAAATCGTCTGCATCTAGGGTCTGATGGGCGCCGGGCGCACCGAGCTGTTGGCATGTGCCGCAGGGCGGCTCAAACCCGTGGCGGGGGCGGTTGAGCTTCATGGCCGCGACGTCTCGCGTCTGACGATTGCCGAGCGGATCAACGCCGGGCTGGTCTTGGTCCCCGAAGACTGCCAGCGCGATGGGCTGGTGCAAACGATAAGCGTGGGCAAGAACCTCTCGCTCGCCGTGATCCAAAGCTTCACCCGTGGGCTCTTCACCTCACGCGGGGACAAAGACCGGATCATCGCCGCCTCGATCCGGGATTGACGGTCAAGACCGATGGGCCGGGGGCCGCCAGCGGCTCGCTTTCCGGCGGCAATCAGCAGAAGGTGGTCATCGCCAAGATTCTGGTCACCGATCCTTCGGTCATCATGCTGGATGAACCCTCGCGCGGGATCGACATTGGCGCCAAGGCAGAGGTGTTCCGCCTGCTCGCCGAGCGCGCCCGTCAGGGGCTGGCGGTGGTCTATACCACCTCCGAGGTCAGCGAGTGCCTCTCCATCGCGCCTCGCATCATCGTCATGCACCGCGGCAAGATTTCCGCCGAATTCAGCCACGACACCACCAAGGAAGCCATCATGGCCGCCTCGGGCGAGTCGCTGGTCGCTTAAAGCCACTTCAGGGAGATAGAGATATGTCGGCAACGACCACAAACGGCGCAGGCTCCAGAGGCCAAACGGCCCAGAACACCGTCCGCATCCTCTTGGAAGGCCGCGCGTTTTTGGCGCTGATCGCGATTGTGATCGCCTTTTTTTCAGCCTGTCGCCGGACTATGCCTGGGTGGGCAACTTCCTGATCATGGCAAGCCATGTCGCGATCTTTGGTCTTTTGGCCATCGGGATGCTTTTGGTGATCCTGAACGGCGGCATTGATCTGTCGGTCGGCTCGGTGCTGGATCTGTCTGGCGTCTTTGCAGACTGGCTGATGCAGGGAGTCGAGGTCTCCGGCTCCAGGCAGACCGTCTTTACCGTTGCGGTCGTCGTCCTCGCTGTGCTTTTGAACTCCATCCAATACGGAAGGGCTCGGGGCCGCTAAGCCCTCAACCCACCCCAAAGAATTGCAGCATCGGGGTCGAGGAGCCCCCGGCGCGCAAGAGAGATCCGGCCAAGAATGCCCAAGGGCCAGAGGAATACACAAGGCGCGGCTTTGGGCGCGCTGCACCGGATGGAACTGGCAACTGCTTCCGAGCGTTACAGCGCGCCAAACGGCGCCAATTATGTCGAGTTGTTCGACAACCCTTCGGACAACAACGCCGCCCCCCGGCTCCAACGGCTATGAAACCGTGACCTCGAAATACGCCGAGATGACCGAGATCGTGGAGGAAATGGCCATCTCGGACCGCACCCAGGGCTAAGCCAAGATGCAGTCGATCATTCAGGCGAACGACGACATCGGCGCGGTGATTGCGGAATACGACGGGATGGCGCGCGGCGCGATTGCGGCGTTGAAGGAAGCGGGCAAGCGCGATGGCGTGATCGTTGGTGGCTTTGGCGGCGCGCCGGATGCGGTGGACGCGGTGAAATCGGACGATCTGGCCTATACCGTGCTGCAGCCGGTCGCGGTCTTCTGCCGCGAGGCGGTCATTCAGGCGGACCACGACATAAAGACCGGCTCGGCATTGGTGGCGAACGAAAAGCAGCTCTTTGACTGCCTGCTGATCACCCGGGAGAATGTGGACAGCTATACCGCAGCCTTCACCCTCTCCATGTGAGGTCCCGATGCGGGCAGGCCCTGCCCGCACCTCCTCACCCAACTGGAAGAGGCGCCCCCGGGCGCCTCTTTTTTGTCAGACTGTAGACCGGTGTCCGGGGTAGCACAGGCCCTCAACCGGTCCTTCGATCCTCGGCGGAGGCAAGCCTGCTGGACAAAAGATCGCCCGCTTCGTCGAGGATCGGATAGCCCGCCATGGCAAAGGCGGTATTGACCTGCTTCAGGATCCGCAGCGTTTCCTGATGGATGGAGCTGGTCTCGATGCTCTCGCTCACCCCGTCGCGCAACCGGCTGAGATGCTTGCTCTGCAGACGCTGCTCGGTGCTGCGAATGCTTTCCTTCTCGGCCACCAATTCGCGCGCGTCGTCCGGGTTTCGGGTCATCATCACCTTCAGCGCCAGTTGCACATTGGCCTGCACCCGATCCATGAAATCCTCGATGTCCTGACGCCCGGACCTGGAAAAGGAGATCCCCTCGGTCGAAAGCTTGCGCGCCTGCTCAGTCATCCGGCGCGCCACCTGATCGGCGGCGGATTCGAGGTTCGCGGCCAGCAGCGCCGCCTCGATGGCGCCATTGACGGAGGTGTCATCCAGCTGGTGCCGGTTCATCTTGGCCAGATAGAGCTTGAGGTCGAAATGCATCTGCCGCACCCGCCGTTCATTGGCCAGAATGGCCTCGGCCACCTGGTCGTCCCAGGTGTCGTAAAGGCCGCCGGCCGAAACCAGCATCTTCTCGATCACCTCGCCCATGCGCAGCAATTCCCGCGCGGCACAGTTGAGCGCCCGTTCCGGCACCTCCAGCGCGGATGGATCAAGCGCGCTGAGCGCGAGGCCTTCGGCAGGATGGCGCGCCTCGCGCACCAGGGCTGCGCTCATCCTGGCCACTGTGCCGCAGATCGGCAGCGCCAGCAGGAAAAGCAGCAGATTGAAGGCGAGATGCAGGTTGATCACCTGGCCAGCCGCCGAAGAACCGAGCCACTCCGCAGGCAGCAGCGAAAGGTTCAGCACCAATAGCACCGCCAGCGCACCGCCACCCCGCAGGAGGAGGTTCGCCACCACGATGCGCCGGGCCGGCACCTCGGCAGCGAGGGTGAGCACAAAGGCGATCATCGCGCCGCCGAGATTGGCGCCAAGCACCATCGCCATGGAGGCTGTCGGCGGCAGCGCCCCCTGTGCCACCATGGTGACGAAGAGCAGGATCGCCGCGACGCTGGAATGGACCACCCAGGCGAAAAGCGCGCCGATCAGGAAGGCGGTCAGCAGGTCCTGGTCCAGATAGCCGAGGATCGACACCGCAGCCTCGCTGTGGATGATCGGCGCGGTCGCCGTGCGCAACATGTCGAGCGAGACGAAGATCAGCGCCAGCCCGACCAGGATACGCCCGCACTGGCGCAGTCGCCGGGCCTTGCTGCGCAGGAACAGCACCACGCCCCCCAGCACCAGGAGCGGCACCAGAAGGCCCGGCCTGGCCAGGAGCACCTGCGCCACCAGTGCCGAGCCCAGATCGGCCCCGAGCAGCATGGCCACGCCGACGGATGCGGTGAGTGCGCCCTTGGCGGCAAAATTCGACACCAGCATCGCCACCGCGGTCGAGCTCTGCAGCAACATGGCGGAAACCAGACCGGACAACGCCGCCAGCAGCCTGTTGTCAGAGGCTCGCCGCAGCCCCAACCGCAACTGGGTCGCAAAGGCGCGTTCCACCCCGGTGCGCACCAGCCGAACCGCCCAGAGCAACAGCGCCGCCGCGCCCGCGATCTGTATCAGAAATACCGTCAATCCCGTCTCCCGTCCATGCAGAGGCCGGGGCCTGCGGGCCAGGCCCGTCACATTCCGGCAATATCCGGGCAGGTTACGTTGTCGCGACGATCCAATCCGGCCGAATTGCGCACCTCGAGATATAATGCGCGACATCGTGGCCCCGGAACAAGCCATGATCGCTGATGAGGATGGTGCCGATCCCGGCGGCGGCCCCGCCCAGCACATCGGTATGCAGCGTGTCGCCCACCATGGCGATGCGGCTCGGAGCGATCCCCGTCAACCGCGCCAGGGCCGCCTCAAAGGCGTTGCCGAAGGGTTTGCCGAAAAAGGCCCCCTTCCCGCCGGTCTCGGCAAGAATGTCATGGGCTATCAGGCCAGGTTCCACCGATAGCCCCTCTTCGCGCGGAGCCACCAGATCGGGGTTGGCCACCACCAGCGGCCGCGGGTTGTCCTTGAGCGCCTGTACCAGTGCTGCGGTATCCTGGGCGCCCCAGCGCGCGGTAGACAGAAGGAGGAATCCGCCCGCCCGGTGCAGCAGGTCAGGTCGATCGGACAGATGTTCGATCACCACTCCTTGCGGAGCATCGCTGAAATCGTCACCCGCCGCCGCAGCGGCAGCCCAGACCTGACCGGCGGCCAGCGGTGGCAATGCGGCAAAGGCGACATCCCGGCTCGACACCACTTCATCGGCGGTGAAATCAAATCCGAGGCGGTGGTATTTGGCGAGGATCTCGGCCCGGGTGTAGCTTGCAGCATTGGTCAGGACCACCAGCCGCTTGCCCAGGGCGCGCAGCGCCGCCATACGCTCCACCGCGCCCTCGATCGCGGTCTCGCCGCGATTGAGCACGCCAAAGGCATCGAGAACATAGGCGTCGTAGTGATCGACGGTTTCGCCAAGGTCCGGGCCGAAGCACGAGACCATTGGAAACTCCGCCCGAGGCAGGGCGTCGCGCACGCTTTCATATCTGTCAAAAGCCCATTCGGTGCCAATCATGTCCATTGCCTTTTTTAGTCCTCAATAGCGAAAGGCGGGACAATGCCCGCCCCTTGCATCCTTCACAAGTCAGATGAAACGCCGCCGCGCCCTAGCTTGGGGACACCACGCTCTGCCCCCCCCCCGGCTCAGGCCGCCGCTTTCTCCAAGACCAGCAGCGTCATCATGCCCATCGGCGGCAGTTTGCGCTGGCTGCGGATCCTGAGGCTCGGTTCCTGCAGCACCGTCTCCAACTGGAAATCCGAATGCCAGCCGAGAAGATCCGCCAAGGGTGCCGCCGCGCGTTCGATCCCCGCCATCACGCCCGTGGTGCGAGCAAAGTGATTGGTGATAACCACCCGCCCCCCGGGCCGCAGAACCCGGGCAATCTCGCCCATAACCTTCTCCGGCTCCGGCACCACGGAGAGCACATGCATCGCCGCCACGGTGTCAAAGCTTGCGTCCTCGAACTCCAGCGCCCGAGCATCCATCCGATGCAGCCGGATCCGGTGGGCGGCTTCCAGCTCTTCGACCTTGCGCTGCGCCCGCATCAGCATCTGGGCGCTGAAATCCACCCCGGTAACCTGCACTTGCGCGCCGTAATGGGGCAAGGCGAGCCCGGTTCCGACACCGACCTCCAGCACCTGCCCCGGACGGCGGTTGATGTAATTCACCGCATTGCGCCGACCGATCTCGGTCACCGCGCCAAAGGTTATGTCATAAACAGGCGCCCAGCGCGCATAGGAGGTCTCGACGGCTTCGGGTTTCACTCAATGTCCTTTCGTCCTGAGAGCCTTCCGATGGGACAGGATGCTCCAGACAACAATCACCAGATACGCGAGGCACAGGGCCACGAGGGTAATCCACGCGTAGATAAGCACAGCAGACCCAAGGATCGCAAAGCCTACGAGAAAAAATTTTACGTTATCGCGCGAGACCTTCGCAGTCTTGAATGACCAGACAGGAAAGCGCGCGATCATGGCCCAGCCGACCAGAATGAGATGCAGGCAGATCACATAGTCCGGCAGCAGCGGCGCCTCTGCGAAAGCGAAGGAAATGAACATCGGCAGCATCGCCAGAAGCGCGCCCGCCGGCGAGGGGATGCCGGTGAAATAGGCCCCGGCGGCCTCGCGCTCCTCTTCCTTGTCGGACTTCGCCGCCACGTTGAACCGGGCCAGCCGCACCACGCAACAGATCGTGTAGATGAGCACGGTGATCCAGGCGAGACCCCGAAAATCCTGCAGCGCCCAGAAATAGAGGACCAGCGCAGGCGCCACCCCGAAGTTCAGGAAATCCGCGAGCGAATCCAGTTCCGCCCCCATCTTGCTGTCGCTGTTGAGGAGTCGGGCAATGCGCCCGTCGAGGCCGTCGAGCACGCAGGCGGCCAGGATGAGTTGCACCGCCAGCACATAGTTGCCCTGAACGCCAAAGCGGATCGCGCTCAGCCCGGCGCAGATCGCCGCGATGGTCAGCATGTTCGGGATCAGCTGAACAATCGTCAGGTGGGAGGCGGGCTGCTCCGGCGCATCAGACATCGGCAGCGGGCCTCGCTGACCCAGAGGCCGTCAGATCCGCGATCACGGTCTCCCCGGCAATCATGGTCTGACCGATGGCCACCAGCGGCACCACGCCTTCGGGCAGGTAGACATCGAGACGGGAGCCGAAGCGGATCAGACCGAAGCGCTCGCCGCGTGCAAGCCGGTCGCCGGGTTTCACGAAACAGACGATACGCCGCGCCACCAGACCGGCGATCTGCACCACTGCCAGATCCCGGCCATCTTCCATGCGGATGGCAAGCCCGTTGCGCTCGTTGTCGACGCTGGCCTTGTCGAGGGAGGCATTGAAGAACTTGCCGGGACGGTAGGCAACGGCGGTGACTTCACCTGCGACCGGGGCGCGGTTGATATGGCAGTTGAATACGCTCATGAACACGCTGACCCGGGTCAAAGCCACATCGGGCAGGCCCAGTTCCGCCGGCGGAACTGCCGGTTCGATCAACGAGATCACTCCGTCGGCGGGCGAGATCACCAGCCCGGGGCGCGGAGGGGTCACCCGCTCGGGATCGCGGAAGAAGTAGTAGCACCAGACCGTGAGGCCAACCCCGATCCAGCCGAGGATCGGCGTCAGCCAGAACAGGGCCGCCGTCACGGCAGCGAAGATGGCGACGAATTTGCGCCCTTCCGGGTGCATGGGCTTCACGAAGGTCCCGATCATGTTCATTGGTCTGTCCTTCTGTCTGGGACGTGTCTGCAGGATCTTTCCCGACCCGGGTGGCGACCCGGAGGGAAAGGCGTTTGGTCCTGCCCTAGCACGTCCGGACGCGGGCCGCTATGGGGGCGCAACGAGATCTGGTGATGGCTCAGGCCGCTCGGTCGCAGAACGGGCGCGCGGTCCTCGGCCAGGGCGCAGGTCGGCTCAACGCGGCTTCAGTCCAGCACGCGCAGGCCCTTGCGCTGGTTCTTGACCTGAGACGGCGCAAGACCAAAGGTGCGCCGAAAGGCGGTGGCGAAATTGGTGGCAGAACTGTAACCGCTCTGCTCGGCCGCGCTTTCCACGCTGAGTGCGCCTGCTTCCAATCCCGCGCGGACTCGGACCAGACGCAGGTGGCGCACATGCTCGAGAGGTGTGCGCCCATGGGCGGTCTTGATCAGGCGTCGCAATCCGGACTGGCTGAGCCCGCCCTCAAGCGCCAGTTGCTGCAAGGACGGCAGCGGTCCGATGGCAAGGGCCAGATCCTCGACCCGCCGCAACTGGCGGTGCTCGCGCGGGGTCAGGCTGCGCCCTTCCCCCGCCTCATCCCGCTCCGAGCATACCTCGAAACACCGCGCCACCAGACCCAGAGACAAAGCTTCGGCCTGCAACCGGACCACTGGCGCGGTAAAGCCCGGCGTGGTGGCCAGCCGTTCGAGATCAGCGATGTCCTCGCTGCGCGCCAGCCAGTCGAAACGCCTGTTGCCACGCTGGCTGATCCCGCCCGGCAGCTTCAGCTCGTGCATGTCGAGCCAGTCATGGGACATCTGGATGCTGACCTTGCGCACATATTCGTTGACGTCGGACCTGCGGGTGAACCGCTGGCTTTCCTCGATCGACGTCAGCACCAGACGCACCGGCTCGCCCGCCCGACGCCCCAGATGCATGGGTTGACCATCCAAGCGCGCATCCGTGCTGCCTTCGAGGAAGCAATGCAGAACGGCGCCGGGCGCGCGCGTGCCGTCAACCTCGAATTTCTGGCGGGCGGTGGCGTTGAGCGTGTGAAGACCGAGGCCCTCCTGCAGTTGCAGGGCCGTGACCAGACCGTCGAAATGCTGCGGGCGTGGCCGGTCACCATCGCTGAACCAATCGAGCTTGCGCTCGAATTCCATCATGTTTCGCAGACCCATGTCGTGCCCAGCCGTAGAGTGTCAATTTCAGGAACTTTTGCATTCGCTGGCGAGGGACCGCGTGTGCTTTTGCACATTGCGCATAGGTCTTTGACCATTCCGCAAAGGTCATCATCTGGCTGGAACTCCGCGCAGACTATACTTTCCCAAGCGTTATAGTCAACTTTCTAAGGAACGCCTTATGTCGTGGATGCCCCTGCGCCTTGTCTTGCTGGCCGGAACAGCACTGTCTTCCCCCCTTCTGATCCAGTCCGCCTCGGCACAGGAGAGCGATGTCATTCTGCTCGATGAAATTCGGATCGAAGCCGCCGAGTCTCAAAGCCTCCTTGGCAATGACGAGATCACCGCGGAAGAGATCGAGGCCCGCAATCCCAGTTCCACCCGCGATGTCTTTGCCGGCGAAAGCTCGGTGACCACCGGCGGTGGCGCGGCCATCGCGCAGAAGATCTTTGTGAACGGCATCGAGGAAAGCCTTCTGTCGGTGACCATCGACGGCGCGCGCCAGAACAAATCCGCCTTCCACCACACCGGCAACGTACTGCTGGATCCGGCGCTGCTGAAATCGGTCGGCATCAGCAAGGGTCTCGCCCCCGCAGATGCCGGTCCGGGTGCGCTGGCCGGCTCCATCGCCTATGAGACCAAGGACGCCAGCGACCTTCTGGAAGGCGACGACACCTTTGGCGGCCTGTTCAGCCTCGGCACCACCTCCAACGGCACCGAGCTCGACAGCTCGCTCGCGCTCTTCGGGCGCGCCGGTCAGATCGAATTCCTGATCAATGCCACCCGCCGCAGCGGCGACGACTACGAGGATGGCGACGGCAATACCATTCTTGGCACGCAAGCCGATCTGACCGACTATGTCGGCAAGCTCGCTTATGAATCCCTCGATGGCCACCGGTTCGAATTTGCCGCCTCGCGCACCGAGGACACTGGTTTGCGCGCTGCCCAGGCTGGCCCCGGAGGGATCCTGTTCATCCGACCGGATTTCGCCGGCATCACCTCCGGTCCCAGCGTTTTGACCGAGGGCCTGTCGCGTCGCACCTCCTACACGCTGACCTATAGCAACACCAAGCCCGTCGGTATCTGGGACCCGGTGATCCAGATCAGCCACAACGAGCAGGAAATCGATGCCAGCGGCATTTATGGCACCAACAAGAGTTTCTCGGGTACAGCCAAGAACACCTTCAACATCACCGGCGGCACCCTGACCGCAGGTCTCGATTTCTTCCGCGAGACGGCCGAGGGCCTCGGGCGCGGTCCGGGCGCTTTCGGCAGCTCGGGTCGCGAAGAGCTGCACAACATCGGCCTCTTTGCCCAGGCGCGGCAGGATGTGAACTCCCGCGTTTCGGTCAGCTATGGCGCCCGTGTGGACAGTCAGGAGTTCACCGGCGCGGACGGATCGGAGTTCTCCGACACCGGCGTCAGCGTCAATGGCGCGGTCGACGTGATCCTCACGGAAGCCTGGACCCTCACCGCCGGTCTCGCGTCGAGCTGGGGCGGATATGAGCTGGGCGAAGCCGCGCTGGTCAACTTTGGCGGGGCCTGGGATTATACCGGGTTCGACGCCTCCCGAGCCAATGCCGCCCGGATCGGTCTGCGCTACGAGAACGGTCCCTGGAAAGCCAGCGCCGCCCTGTTCCAGACCGATGTGAACGACATTGCCGCCGTGCTGCCCACCTCCGGGGCACGGGGCGCGCTCAGCGACCTCAGCAGCCGAGGCTACGAGGCCTCGCTGGAGTACAGCTGGCTCTCCGGCTTTGCCCGCGTGAACTGGACCTATGCGGATGTGGAACTCAACGAGGCGGCGATTGGAACCACCGATTACTATCTCGGACGCCCGGTCGGCCATGTCATTGCCCTGGAGAGCGCCTGGAGTGTGAATGACCAGTGGCGCCTGGGCGGCGCCGCCGAGATCGCGCTCGAGAACGACGACGCTGCAACCGCCCTGCCGGCCTATGAGGTCGTCAATGTCTACGCTGCCTACACCCCGCGCAATCTGGACAACCTGGAGATTCGCCTGGATGTCCGGAACCTGTTTGACGAGACCTACGCCAGCCGCAGCTCGGACGGGGTCGGCTCTTCCCGGGTGATCGCGCTTAATGAACCAGGGCGGACCATCGGTCTGACTGCCCGCCTGCGCTTCTGATCCGCAGATAGAACCAGAGCTGTTTCGGAGGGCGCCTGCCGCCCTCCGTTCCATTGCCCCAGCCAAGAGCCAGACACCGATGATGTATCAGACCGGACATTTCGCCACCGCCCATGCCTCCAAATACCTGCAGCAACTCTGCAAACATTTTGGCCACAAGGTCGACGCCAGGTATGATCCGCGCGAAGGACGCGTCGCCTTTGCCTTCGGCCCGGCCCGCCTGATGGCCAGCGACAGCGATCTGACCGTGATCCTCTGCGCCCCGGATGAAGCGGTACTGCCCATGGCACGCGGGGTGATCGATTCCCATCTGGTGACCTTCGCCTTTCGCGAGGATTTCACCACCATGACCTGGGCGGAGCCGACTGCAGAAGCCCCGGTGGACTGACCCGCACGACCGATACCCCGCACTGCGGACCCGCCCACCCGGTCTCCGCGCCTCAATCCCCCGAATGCCCATGGCCATTCTCCGCCGCCTGTGGCAGGGTCCGCGCGCAAGCAACTGCCCCGGCACAAGCCAGCGAAACGGACCGTCCTTCACGATGAAACGAGCTGGAGCCCTTTGCGATGTTTCGACCGCTTGCCTGCGCCGCTGCGCTGTTCCTGTCCCTGCCCGCCCATGCTGCGGACCCCCTCTCCGTCGAGACCTATCGCGGATCGGTCGACATCCCGGCCAATCCCAAGACGATCGCCGTCTTTGACATTGCCGCCATCGACACGCTGACGGCGCTGGGGGTTGAGGTGGCCGGGGCTCCCGACACCCTCTATGTGACCTACCTCGACGAGGTGGCCGCCAAGGCGGCCGACCTCGGCACCCTGTTCGAACCCGATTTCGAGGCGATCCACGCGCTTGGCCCCGATCTGATCATTGTCGGTGGCCGCAGTTCCGATCAGGTGGATCCGATGGGCGAGCTGGCCCCGGCCATCGACATGACGATCTGGGAAGACGTGGTGGGTCAGGGTCTCGCGCGGCTGGCCACCTACGGCCGGATCTTCGGGCTTGAGGACAAGGCCGCCGACCTGCGCGCCTCCTTTGACAGCCAGCTCGCCGCCACCCGTGACGCGGTTGCGGGCAAGGGCAAGGCGATGATCGTGCTCACCAACGGGCCGAAGATCTCGGCCTATGGCAAGGGTGGCCGTTTCGGTTGGGTGCATGACGCGCTGGACCTGCCCGAGGCCGCCGAGGACATAGGCGATACCACTCATGGCGAGAGCATCTCCTTTGAATATATCCAGAACGTGAACCCGGACTGGCTCTTGGTGATCGACCGTCTGGCGGCCGTCGGCCAGCCTGGCGAGGATGCCCGCACCACGCTCGACAATGCACTGGTGCACGAGACCACCGCCTGGAAGCAGGATCAGGTGATCTACCTCAACGCCTCTGACATCTACATCTCCGGCGGTGGCATCCAGTCGATGCTGCGCACCCTCGCCGATATCGAGGCCGGTTTCAAAGGCAACTGAGGTCCGATGTCACGTCCTGCCCTCGGGCTCTTGCTCCTTTGTCTGCTGTTTGTCGGGTCGCTCTTTGTCGGAGCGACCCCTCTCGTTCCTGCCGACCTGCTGACCGCAGAGGCCTGGGCCCTGATCCGCGACAGCCGCCTGCCGCGTGCCTTTGCAGTGGTGCTGAGTGGCGCCGCCCTGGCGATTGCCGGGCAGATCATGCAGCTCATCGCCCGCAACCGCTTTGTGGAGCCGATGACCGCCGGCACCGGACAAAGCGCGATGCTGGGGCTCTTGCTGGTTTCGTTGCTGATGCCCGGAGCGGAGATCGGGGTAAAGATGGCGCTGGCGGCCCTCGCCGCCCTGCTTGGCAGTCTCGGGTTCTTCGCAATCACCCGTCGCCTGCCCCCGCAGGAGCCCTTGCTGGTGCCACTGGTGGGCATCGTCTACGGCGGGGTGATCGGATCCACGGCGGTCTATATCGCCTTCCAGATCGACCTGCTGCAGTATCTCGACATCTGGATGACCGGCGAGTTCTCCGGCACCATGCGCGGCCGTTACGAACTCTTGTGGGTGGCAGGCGGTGTCGCCGCCCTCAGTTATCTGGTGGCGGATCAATTCTCCATTCTCGGCCTTGGCGAAGCCGTGAGCCTCAATCTCGGTCTCAATTACCGCCAGGTGGTGCTGAGCGGGCTGGTGGTGATTTCGGTCGTGACCGGCCTCACGGTGGTCACGGTGGGGGCAATCCCCTTTGTGGGCCTGGTGGTGCCCAATCTCGTCAGCCGGATAGCGGGCGACAACCTGCGCCGCAGCCTGCCCCTGACGGCCATGGCGGGCGCGGCACTTGTGCTGGCGTCGGATATCTTTGCGCGGCTGGTGGTGCACCCGTTCGAAGTGCCGGTGGCCACGGTGATCGGCATGATCGGTGCCGCGCTCTTCCTTTGGATGCTCTACGGCAGGGGGCAGCATGTATCATAACCGCTTGCTGCTGCTCGGCGCGCTCTGCCTCGCCGCCGTGGCCGCCTATCTGTTCACCGGGGTCAAGGGCAGCCTGGAGTTTGCCTTGATGTTTCGTGGCAAGAAGCTTCTGGCTCTGCTGCTCATTGGCGCGGCGCAGGGCGTGGCGGCAGTGATGTTTCAGACCATTTCGGGCAATCGCCTACTGACTCCTGCCCTGATGGGCTTTGATGCGCTTTACGTGCTGATCCTGAGCGCAGCGGTGGTGGTGCTTGGCGCGCCCGCCTATCAGCAACTCGACCCCGGCCTGCTGATGTTGGTCAATGCAACCCTGATGAGCGGCGCGGCAGTCGCCCTGTTCGGGTTGTTGCTGCGCAAGAGCGCGGCGGACATGATGCGGATGCTGCTCACCGGGGTGGTGCTGGCGGTGATGCTGCGCTCCATCACCGGCCTGTTGCAGCGGGTGATCGACCCCAGCGAATACGCCGTGGTTCAGGCCGCATCCTATGCGCGGTTTTCCCGCGCCGAGACCGATCTTCTGGGGCTGTCCGCCGCCCTCTGCCTCGGAGCGCTGGTTCTGGCCTGGCGCATGCGGCACCGGCTGGATGTGCTAGCCTTGGGCCCGGTTGCCGCCACATCGCTGGGCGAGCCTCCCCTCAGGGGACAGCGCGGCGCCCTGCTGCTGATTTCCATCCTCGTCGCGGTCTCGACCGCGCTGGTGGGACCGGTGGCCTTCTTCGGGCTGCTGGTATCCGCCCTCACCTACCTGGTGCTGCCAACCCACCGCCACGCCATCCTGCTGCCCGGAGCCGCCCTGATCGCCGGTCTGGTGCTGGTGGGCGGGCAATGGGCGCTGGAACGGGTCTTTGCCTTTGCCACCCCGCTCAGCGTCGTGGTGGATTTCCTCGGCGGGTTGGTCTTCTTGTTGCTTTTGCTGAAAGGAGTGAACCGATGATCGAGGTACAGGACCTCTCCTATCGGATCGGCACGGCGCGGATCCTCGACAATGTCTCGCTCAGTCTGCCGCGCGGCGGCATCCTTGCCCTCATCGGCCCCAATGGCGCGGGCAAGTCGACCCTGCTGTCGCTGATGGCCCGGCTGCTGCCCCTGCAGCAGGGACGCATCACCGTGGACGATCTGGAAATCGGTCGCTGCGACGACCGCGATCTCGCCCAGTGCTTGGCCATCCTGCCGCAGTCGGTCCAGGCCGCCAGCCGCCTCACGGTGCGCGACCTGGTCGGCTTTGGTCGCTATCCCTACCACCGGGGCCGCCCCGGCGCTACAGACCGCCAGTTGGTCGAGGAAGGGCTGGCCCTGTTCGACCTCCTGCCCCTGGCCGAACGCGGGCTTGATACTCTCTCGGGCGGTCAACGCCAGCGCGCCTTCGTCGCGATGACCTATGTGCAGGATACCGACTATCTCCTCCTGGACGAACCGTTGAACAACCTCGATCTCGCCGCTTCGCGCGCGCTCATGGCGCGGCTGCGTGATCTGGCCGACCGCAAGGGGCGCACCATCGTCATCGTGCTGCACGACATCAACTTTGCCAGCGCCTATGCCGACCGGGTGCTGGTGCTGAAGGGCGGTCGCCTAGTCGCGGATGGCCCCCCCGAGGCGGTGATCAGCAGCGCGTTGATCGAAACCGTATTCGAGACCGACGCGCGGCTGCACCTTGTCGAGGGCCGCCCCGTGGTGCTGGTCTGACGTCCGAGACCACAGCGGAGGCTCCCGGCCGCGGACAGATCTGGATCAAGAAAAGGCCGCCTCCGATCCGGAAGCGGCCTCCTGCCTGTCAATAATCCTGTCAGAAATCCCAGTCTTCGTCCTGGGTGGCCACAGCCTTGCCGATCACGTAGCTCGATCCCGAGCCGGAGAAGAAGTCGTGGTTCTCGTCCGACCCAGGCGACAGCGCCGCCATGATCGCCGGGTTGACCCGGCAGGTCTCTTCAGGGAACAGCGCCTCGAACCCGAGGTTTTGCAGCGCCTTGTTGGCATTGTAATGCAGGAAGTTCTTCACATCCTCGGTCAGCCCCAGCCCGTCATAGAGCTGTTCGGTGTAGCGCGCCTCGATGTCGTAAAGATCAAAGAGAAGGCCAAAGGCGAAATCCTTGATCTCCTGGCGTTCCGCCTCGCTCACCCGCTCCATCCCGCGCTGGAACTTGTAACCGATGTAATAGCCGTGGATCGCCTCGTCGCGGATGATCAGGCGGATCAGGTCGGCGGTATTGGTCAGCCGTGCTCGGCTCGACCAGTGCATTGGCAGGTAAAAGCCGGAATAGAACAGGAAGCTCTCGAGGAAGACGCTCGCCACCTTCTTGCGCAGCGGCGAGGAGGTCGCGTCATATTCACCAAGGATCAGCCGCGACTTGGCCTGCAGATGCTCGTTCTCCGCCGACCAGCGGAAGGCCTCGTCCACCTCGGTGGTCTGGCACAGGGTCGAGAAGACCGAGGAATAGGAGCGCGCATGCACCGCCTCCATGAAGGCGATATTGCTCAGCACCGCTTCCTCATGCGGGGTGATCGCATCCTGCATCAGCGTCGGTGCCCCCACCGCGTTCTGGATCGTGTCCAGAAGCGTGAGCCCGGTAAAAACGCGGATGGTCAGCGTCTGCTCCTCCGGCGTCAGCTGCGACCAGGACTGGATGTCGTTGGACAGGGGCACTTTCTCAGGCAGCCAGAAATTCACGGTCAGACGGTTCCAGATCTCCAGATCCTTGTCGTCCTGCAACCGGTTCCAGTTGATCGCCTTGGGCACGGCGCGGGTATGGGTCAAGTCCTTCATGGGTTCCATCTCATCAGCTCGGGGCCGCGCCCCTTCATCTTTTCAAAAATATCCTGGGGGAGGGCGCCGCAGGCGACCGGGGGCAGAGCCCCCCTGTCCCGAAACGCTTACAGCGAACAGGACACGCAGCCCTCGACCTCGGTGCCTTCCAGCGCTGCCTGACGCAGACGAATGTAGTAGATCGTCTTGATGCCCTTCTTCCAGGCGTAGATCTGCGCCCGGTTGATATCCCGGGTCGAGGCTTCCGCCGGGAAGAACAGCGTCAGCGACAGGCCCTGATCGACATGCTGTGTCGCCGCCGCATAGGTATCGATGATCGCCTCGGGGCCAATCGCATAGGCATCGCGATAATACTCGAGGTTGTCGTTGGTCATATAGGGCGCCGGATAATAGACGCGGCCGATCTTGCCTTCCTTGCGGATCTCGATCTTGGCAGTGATCGGATGGATCGAGGAGGTGGCATAATTGATATAGCTGATCGAACCGGTCGGCGGCACCGCCTGCAGGTTGCGGTTGTAAAGACCATACTCCATCACCCGGTCGCGCAAGGACGCCCAGTCCTCGCGGCTCGGCACCGCGATGCCGGAGGCCTCGAACAAGGCCTTCACCCGATCGGTTTCCGGCAGCCAGTCCTGCTCGACATATTTGTCGAAGAAGCGCCCCGTCGCGTAGGTCGACTCCTCGAACCCCTTGAATTTCACACCCTTCTCCTGCGCCAGTGTACAGGACTCGCTCAGCGCGTGATACAGCACGGTGCAAAAGTAGATATTGGTGAAATCCACCCCCTCGGCGCTGCCGTAATGGATGCGCTCGCGGGCGAGATAGCCGTGCAGGTTCATCTGGCCGAGACCGATGGCATGGCCCTCGTCATTGCCCTTGCGGATCGAGGGCACCGCGTCGATGGCCGACATTTCCGACACCGCGTTGAGCGCGCGGATGGCGGTGCCGACGGTGCCCGCCAGATCGCCGCCGTCCATGGCGCGGGCGATGTTCATCGAGCCGAGATTGCAGGAGATATCGGTGCCCATCTCGGAATAGGACAGATCCTCGTTGAATTTCGAGGGCGTATTGACCTGCAGGATCTCGGAACAGAGGTTCGACATGGCGATGCGGCCCGCAATCGGATTGGCCTTGTTCACCGTGTCCTCGAACATGATGTAGGGATAGCCGGACTCGAACTGGATCTCGGCAATGGTCTGGAAGAAGGCCCGCGCCTTGATCTTCTTCTTGCGGATCTGCGGGTTGTCCACCATCTCGTGATACTTCTCGGTGACCGAGATTTCCGAGAAGGGCAGCCCGTAGACCTTTTCCACGTCATGTGGCGAGAAGAGGTACATATCCTCGTTCTTCTTCGCCAGATGGAAGGTGATGTCGGGGATCACCACGCCCAGCGACAGGGTCTTGATGCGAATCTTCTCGTCCGCATTCTCGCGCTTGGTGTCGAGGAAGCGCAGGATATCCGGATGGTGCGCGTTCAGGTAGACCGCCCCGGCCCCCTGCCGCGCGCCGAGCTGGTTGGCATAGGAGAAACTGTCTTCGAGCAGCTTCATCACCGGGATGACGCCGGAGGACTGGTTCTCGATCCCCTTGATCGGGGCGCCATGCTCGCGGATGTTGGTCAGCATCAGGGCGACGCCGCCACCGCGTTTCGACAGTTGCAGCGCCGAGTTGATGCCGCGCCCGATCGACTCCATGTTGTCCTCAAGCCGCAGCAGGAAGCAGGAGACGAACTCGCCCCGCGCCTTCTTGCCCGCGTTGAGGAAGGTCGGCGTCGCCGGCTGGAAGCGGCCTTCGATGATCTCGTTCATCAGCTTCATCGCCAGCGCCTCGTCGCCGCGCGCCAGCGTCAGCGCGTTCATCACCACGCGGTCCTCGTAACGTTCGAGGTAGCGTTTGCCGTCGCGAGTCTTCAGCGTGTAGGAGGTGTAATATTTGAACGCCCCGAGGAAGCTCGGGAAGCGGAACTTCTTGGCATAGGCCGCATCCCAGATCGCCCGGTGGAAGTTGCGGGAATATTGGTCCAGCACTTCCGGCTCGTAATAGCCCTTCTCGACCAGATAGCCGAGTTTCTCGTCCAGCGAATGAAAGAACACCGTGTTCTGGTTCACATGGCTCAGGAAATACTGGCGCGCCGCCAGACGGTCGGCCTCGAACTGGATGTTGCCCTCTTTGTCATAGAGGTTCAGCATCGCGTTCAGCGCGTGATAGTCGAGGTCTGCGGTTACGCTTGCGTCAAGCATGTCTGGCTCTCCTGTGCCGCCCAGAACCGGGCGAGGCCCGTGCGAATGCGGATGATGTCGGTTTCGGTGCCGGCGAGCTCAAACTTATAGAGCAGGGGCACGTTGCATTTGGTGGCGATCACCTGTCCCGCCAGGGCGAAGGTGGCGCCGAAATTCCGGTTGCCGCCCGCGATCACACCACGAATGAGACCGCGATTGCGGGCATTGTTCAGAAAGCGGATGACGGGTTTTGGCACCGCCCCCCGTCCTTCGCCATCGGCAAAGGTCGGGGTCACGAGAACAAAGGGGGCGCTGGCTTCCACGGTTGGATCGCCAGAGCCAAGACGCAGGGACGAAAGACCGAGCCGCTCCATCAGCCGGGCCGTATTGCCCGAACGAGAGGAATAGTAGACGAGGCCAGCCATTGGATGTTCCGCGCGCCGCAGGGTCGATCAGGCCAGCTGACCGATCAGATCGGGGCGAAAGCCCGCCCAATGCTCTTCCCCTGCGACAACGACGGGGGCCTGACGATAGCCCAGACCCTGCACCATCGCCATGGCAGCGGCATCCTCTGTCAGATCGACGAGGTCGAAGGAGATCCCCTTGGCCTCCAGCGCGCGGGTGGTGGCGGTGCATTGCACGCAGGCGGGTTTGGAATAGACGGTGATGGTCATCTGTAGCGTCCCTTCTGGCATTCTTTAAGCAAAGGGAAGGACACGAAACCCGAGACTGCGCACAGCATCGACCCACGCCCCCCGGGCCCTCCGCCGCGGTTGTCGTTTCGTGCTTCGGCAGGTCTCCTGGCTTCACGGCTCAAACGCCCCTCCCCGCCTTCCCAATGCAGCCAGTGCATCAGTGGCCCGAGGTGGGCTCGCCGCTTACAGTTGCGGGGGCAGCGCCGGAATTACACCGGTTTCCCTCTTCACCCACGAGTCGCCTCGCAAGAACCAAAGCGACTGTATATTGGTGCGACGTCAACCTTTCGTCAACATATGGTGTTCCACTTATCCCCAAAGATTTTTTACCTGTGATTAACTTCTGGTCAGGATCCACACCCTTCCCCTGCCCTGCCCCCATCGGACCGGGACAGGCAAAGGGTGGCAGTTCTCATTCTTCGAGGGGGGTCTCGTGCAGCAGGTGACGACGCAATTCGGTCTTCAGGACCTTGCCGTAATTGTTCTTGGGCAACGTGGAGACAAAGCGATAGTGCTTGGGCCGCTTGAACCGTGCGATCCGATCGAGGCAGAGCGCGTCGAGCGCGGCCACGTCCACCGTTTTGCCCGGGGCCACCACGACAAAGGCCACCACCACCTCGCCCCATTCCGGATCCGTCTTGCCGACCACCGCCACCTCGCTCAGGTCGGGATGGCTCAGCAAGACCTCCTCCACCTCGCGGGGGTAGATGTTGGAGCCGCCAGAGATGATCATGTCCTTGGAACGGTCGTGCAGGGTGACATAGCCGTCACCGTCCATCGCCCCCATGTCCCCGGTCCAGAGCCAACCGTCGCGCAGGGTCGCCGCGGTGGCCTTCGGGTTCTGCCAATAGCCCTTCATCACCGTGCGCCCGCGCACCACGATCTCGCCCACCTCGCCCGGGGGCAGGCTATGGCCCTCGGGGTCGAAGATGGCGACCTCGACCTCGGATTGGGCGCAACCGACCGAAGCGAGCCTTTGGCGCCAACGCGGGTGGCTGCGGTCCGCCACCGTCACCCGCGGCAGGGCGGTGATCCCCATCGGGCATTCGCCCTGGCCATAGATCTGGATGAACCTCGCGCCCATCACCTCCACCGCCTCCAGGATATCCGCCTCGTACATCGGCCCGCCGGCGTAGATGATGCTGCGCAGGCCCTCGCCGTGCTGGCCGCTGGCCCGGGCGACATCGACCAGCCGACGCACCATGGTCGGCGCGGCAAACATCGACACCGGCCCGAGGGTCTCACCAAGACGGAGCACCTCCGCGGCGTCAAATCCGCCGCTCTCGGGCACCACATGGCGGGCGCCCCGCATCACATGCATGAAGTTGTAGATCCCTGCCCCATGGCTCATCGGAGCGGCATAAAGAATGGCGTCCTCCTGCCGCACCTCCTCCACATCGGCAAAATAGCACAGTGCCATCGAGGCCAGATTGCCCGCCGTCAGCATCACGCCCTTGGGCTGGCCGGTGGTGCCCGAGGTATAAAAGAGCCAGATCACCGCCTCCGCGCCGAGGGAGACAGGCGCAGTCAGCGGTTCCGAACAGCACATCCGCTCAAACTCCGCCTCGGCGATGGAGAGGACCCCCACCCCCTCCGCCAGATGCGGCTTTAGGGCGGCGGCGGAGGCCACATCACCGAAGACCAGGGCCGCCCCGGCATCGGCGATGATCCAGGCGGCTTCCTTCGGGTGCAGCTTGCCGTTGATCGGCACCGCCACCGCCCCGGCCCACCAGATGCCATAGAGCGCCTCAAGGTATTCAGAGGCATTGGCGAGGAACAGCGCCACCCGGTCCCCCGGCTCCACCCCGCGCGCCTGCAGCCCCCCGGCAAGAGCGGCGACCCGGTCGCGAAACCCGGCGTAATCCGACAGGCATCTGTTGCCCCGAAACAACGCCGGAGCCTGCGGCAGTCGGCGCGCCGTGCGGTCGAGCCAAGTGGCCGGGTTCATTTCTGCGCCTCGAGGATGGAGCAATAGTTGGCGACACCGGACCCGCCCATGTTGAAGACCGCCGCCAGCTCGGCGCTGGGATGTTGCATCGCCCCGGCGAGGCCGCTCACCTGCCGCGCCGCCATCACATGCATCGACACGCCGGTCGCCCCGACCGGATGGCCCTTGGCCTTGAGCCCGCCCGAGAGATTGACCGGCAGACGCCCGCCTCGCGCGGTCTCTCCGGCCTCGATGAGCGCGGCGCCATGGCCCTTGTCTGCCAGCCCCATCGCCTCGCAGATCAGCAGTTCGGCAATGGTGAAACAGTCATGCACCTCGGCAAGGTCGATGTCAGCCAGCGTGACACCTGCCGCCTCGAAGGCGGCGGCAAAGCAATGGCGCGCGGCGGTGAGCTCGGTCAGGTCCCGACGCGACAAGGGCATCACGTCATTCATCTGCACGGCAGCACGAAAGCCGACCGCGCGCGGGAAATCCGCCACCAGATCCTCCGCCACCATCACCAGCGCCGCTGCCCCGTCGCTGATCAGCGAGCAATCGGTCATCCGCAACGGGGCGGCGATCATCGGGTTGCGCTCCGACACCGTGTTGCAGGCCGCAAAGCCGAGATCCTTTTGCAGATGCGCCAGCGGGTTGTTCAGCGCCGCCGCGTGGTTCTTAGCCGCGATCCGTGCAAGGGTTTCCGACCCATCGCCATAGGCGGCAAAATAGGCCTCGGCGAACCGCGCGAAGATCTGAGGAAAGGAAACCCCGCTTTCCTCGCCCTGGTAGGAGGCCCCGGCCAATGCCGCGGTGACGCCCCGGGTGTCGGTGCCGGTCATCTTTTCCGCCCCGATCACCAGCGCCCGCCGCACCCGGCCGGAGCGAATGGCATCGCGCGCCGCATAGACCGCCGCCGAGCCGGAGGCGCAGGCATTCTCGACCCGCGTGGCAGGAATGAACAGCCGTTCCTCGCTCAGGCCCAGCACCAGCGAGGAGGCAAAGGCATCCGCCACCAGACCGTTGTTGAAATGGCCGAGCCAGATACCGTCGATGTCGCGCAGCTCCAGCCCCGCATGATCCAGCGCCTCGCGTGCCGCATCGAGAATGAGCTGCTCGAAGGTCTTGTCCTTCAGCGCGCCGAAAGGGGTATGTCCCCAGCCTGTGATCTTCGCGTCCATGCTTGCCTCCCTTTTGGTGCTCCTCAATACTAGCCCCTTCGGCCTTTTGGCCAATTCCGGACAATTACGTAATGGGCCTCCATGGACGATCTGGCGCTTCTGGCCTTTGAACACGCCCCCATCGGAATGATCTATTCCGAGGACCGGGTGATCAGGCGCTGCAACCCGCGTCTCTGCACCATGTTCGGCTATCCGGTCGACCGGTTGCAGGATGCCTCGCTTTCCCTGCTGTATCCGACCCCGGCCGAATTCGACCGCATCGGTCAGCTTGGCGCGGCCCGGATGAAGGGCAGCGGGCGCTATGATGACGAACGCATCATGCGGCGCTCCGATGGCCGCCTGTTCTGGTGCCGGGTACGCGGGCAATCGCTGGAGGCAGAGCACCCCTTTGCCCGTGCGGTCTGGACCTTTGCCGACCTTTCCGAAGTGCGCCCCACCGCCGATCTCAGCCTGCGGGAACGGCAGGTGGCCAAGATGATGGCCGAGGGGCTCACCTCAAAGGAAATCGCACAGGCGCTGGAGATTTCCCATCGGACGGTCGAGGTGCACCGGGGCCGCTTGATGAGCAAGATGGAGGCGCGCAACAGCATGGAACTGGTCGCCCGTCTCGTCGGCCTGCCCCTGTTCGACCGCCCTAGGGATTAAGGCCGCCGGAGACAGGTTTGCCGCCCATTGACCCAAGGGCCTCAGACGGGAAGAAGCTTGCCGCCTCTCAGCTCCAGCGCCTTCGGGGCCAAAGCCTCGCGGAAGGCAGGGGAATGGCTGACGAGCAGGATCGCCTGCGGCAGCCCCTGCAGGATCTCCAGAAGCCGGGCCTCGTTGCGGGTGTCGAGCGCATTGGTGGGTTCGTCCAGCATCAAGGCTTCCGGCTCCATCGCCAGCACCGTCGCCAATGTCACCAGCCGCTTTTCGCCACCAGAGAGCTTGTGGGTGATCCGGTCGCGCAGATGCATCAGGTCGAGATCGCCGAGCACCCGCTCCACGATCGCCAGCGCCTCGTCTCGCGACCGGCCGAGGTTCAACGGACCAAAGGCGATGTCCTCGGCCACGGTGGGACAGAAGAGCTGGTCGTCTGGGTCCTGGAACACCAGCCCGATGCGGCGGCGCACCTCGTGGAAATCCGCCTCCGCGCAACGCGCCTTGCCAAAAGCGGTCACCGTGCCGCTCTGCGGCCTTTGCAAGCCGAGACTGATGCGCAGCAGGGTGGACTTGCCCGCCCCGTTGGGTCCGGTCAGCGACAACCGCTGCCCGGGCGCAAGGCGCAGCGAGGCCCCATCCAGGACCGGCGGCTGGCCGGGATAGGCAAAGCGGATCATATCGAGCGCAAGCAGGGTCATGCGTGGTCCAGGACAAGGAGCCCGAGGCAGATCACCCCGATCAGCAGGGCGAAGAGTTGGTCGCGGCGGGTCAGGACAAAGGGTTGCAGCATCAGAAGGCGTCCGGAGAAGCCCCGGCATTTCATCGCCGCCAGAATACGCTCGGAGCGTTCGATGGCCCGCACCAGCATCATCCCCACCAGATAGCCGAAGCTGCGATAGGTGTGCCAATTGGTGCCGGGACGAAAGCCGCGTACCTTCATCGCCGCGCGCAGCCGCAGGTATTCCTCGCGCAGCACCTCGATGTATCGAATGGTGAACATCAACAGATGCACCAGGGTCTCCGGGCAGCGCAGACGGTGCAGCGCATGTCCCAGGGTGACCGGTTCCAGGGTGCCGACCAGCACCATCAGCGCCAGGATCACCGCATTGGCCGTGAGCGCGATCTCCACCGCGCGCCAGAGCCCCTGCCAGCTGGCGGCAAATCCCCAGAGGCTGAAGATCGCATCGCCCGGCAGGGTGAAAGGCAACAGCACCAGCATGAAGATGATGAACCCGTCCATCATCGCCATGCGTTTCAGGGTTCGCGCCACCGGCAGCCGCGACGCCGCCAGCATGGCCAGCGCCGCAACCAGAGCCGCTGCCAGCGCCGGGATGGTCTGCAGGGCAACGGTCACCGCGCCGAACACACAGGCCATGACGATGCGCATGCGCGGATCAAGCGGCCCCAAGACCCCGCCCCAGGCCGCGGTCCCGGCCTTTGACAGGGTCTTTTCCCGTTGTCCCAGCGCATGTGCCATCACAGAGCAAGCTTCCGGCGGGCGGCGAGGTAGCACCCTAGCCCGAAGAGACCAATAATATAGCCGATGCCGCCGAGAATGGTTTGCAGGTTGTTGTGCTCCTTATAGGCTGCGATCTCGCGACGCAGTGGTCGGATCTCGTCGCGCACGGCCTCGGCGATCACCTGCCGCTCCACGTCGGTCAGCGCGGCTACGGTCACGGCCGCCGGTTGTGGCTCCCCCTCGGTCGCGGTTGGCGCGGCTGCCTCCCGCTCCACCACGCCCAGGATCGCGGCCACATCAGCGGCCGACATGGTGACCTCTGCCACATGCCCAGCGCCCAGATCGGCGTAGAAGGTATGGGCCACAGGCTCTACCGGCACAAAGGTGAAGAACCCGTCGGCGTCAGTCACGATACGCCCCAGTTCCGCCCCGTCCGGCCCGCTGACGACGACTTCGGTATGGGCGGCCATATCGCCATTGGAAAATCCCAATTCGCCTTCGATGCTGGTTCCGGCGGGAAACACCCCGGCGATGACCTTATGCGCAAGCGCGGGCAAAGGCGCGACCATGAGGGCAAGGCTCAGAAGCAAGGACTTCATGCCACGACCCTCCCTTCAAAGAGGTCCGGCTTGACCCGGCGGGCCAGCAGCACGGCAAAGCCTGTCAGCAGCGCCTCGATCGCCATCACCGGGATATGGGCCACGAACACCAGTTTCGCGGCGGGCAGGAATTCATCGCCCGAGAGTGCAAGGCAGAAGGCCACGAGGGCCGTGGTTCCGGCGATGGCAAAAGCGCCGCCGATACCGCCCCAGATCGCGCCTGCAACCGGGGATCCGCGCCCGATGAAGCGCCCGAACAGCAGCCAGCCGAGGACCGCAGGCAGGGCGATGTTGAGGGTGTTCACGCCCAGAACCGTCAACCCGCCAAACCCGAAGAACACCGCCTGCAGCAGGAGCCCAACGAAGAGGGCTGGAAAGGCGGCCCAGCCGAGCAGCAGCCCGGCCAGACCGTTCAGGATGAGATGCACGGAGGACGGACCGATCGGCACATGGATCAGCGAGGCCACGAAAAAGCTGGCCGAAAGCACCCCGGCGGTCGGGATGCGCTCGATGTCCAGCGACCTCAGCCCCATGGCAATCCCGCCTGCGGCGGCGACAACGCCACCAATGACCACGGGATTGGACAGGGCTCCGTCGACGATATGCATTGGCGTTTACTCCAGATCCCAGGCGCGGATCCAGATCACCGCATCCTGGCTCAATTCCTTGCCCTCATGCTCGGTGACCGGGCCGGAGCCCAGAGCAGCGAAGCCCCAGTACCCCGCTTTGGGCACACCGAAGGAAAAATAGCCATTTGCGTCCGAGATCGCGACAACCGAGCCACCGGGCATCGGCGATACGGACGGCTCGGAAGAGGCAGCGCTTTCCATGTCCGGCTCGGCGGCCATATACTCGATCTCGATCTCCGCGCCGGCAACCGGCGCGCCATTGGCGACCACCTGTCCGGTGAACGTCGAACCGGCGATGATGTTATAGGGCTTGTTCAGTGGCAGGATCTCGGTCGGCAGCCCCACCGGCTGGTCCCAGTCAGTTGGCAGTTCGTTGCGGTTGAGGAAAGCCTTGGTGATCTGCTGGATATAGATTTCCTCCGATTCCTCGTAATAAGGCACGGGCACCGTCACCAGCACGTAGTCCCCGGAGCGTTTCACCGGCACCGAACCGAGAAAGGCTGCCCCCTCATTCTCGCCACCGGTAAAGCGCACCGGTTGCAGCGTGTCCTTGAGGTCAGTCTTCTCGCCATTGTGGATCATGAAGAACTCTTGCGGCATCTCGAGATCCATCACATGGCCATTCTCGAAGGGGTGCCAGAAGATCAGCTTCACCGGTACATCGCCCGGTGCGTCGATCATCGTCTCGGTGGTGTATTCCAGTAGAAAATGCGCCTGAGCCGTGACCGGAATGGCCAGCGCTGCTGCCGCCGTTGCAAGCCATTTCTTCATGAAAGTCGTCCTTGTCCCTGTGCGCCAACCCCGGCACATTTCTTGTCTGACGCGGGACATACAAGACCAACCGCCCCAGGGGACGAACGGGTCTGGCGCACACCCCGACGCCGATGGAGAGCACCCCTTCCCCGAGGCGCAGATCCGGCAGGTCTCCTGACTTGCGGGTCAAAGCGTCCGACTGGCCTTCCCGGGAGTATCCCAGTGGCGATGTCAGCCGTGCTCGCCGCTTACAGTTGCGGGGGCAGTTGCAGCCTTGGCCCGCCCCGAAGACGCGCCGCACTGCATTCCCTATTGCTTCCGGGACGGACCCCGGAACCGGACATGAAGCCTGAATGCCAGAGGAGAGGTCAAAGCGTCAACCGGCTTTGTCAACCGGGCGCAGGCCGATTGCAGATCCGGCAAGCCAGGACCGACGCCGGGGCGGCAATCTGCGACAGATCGCCCCCATCCCCTGCCGATGCGCTTCCTTCAGGCGGATCTGTCTGCCATCCAAATGCAGCCGCGCCGCGCCGGACATGGGCCCGGCCATGCCGGGGGAGCATGTATGAACTGCCTTCCCCTGCAAGTGATTTGTCGATGCGCCGCTGACCCTGCTTCTATGTATTCGGTC
>CAKZRP010000041.1 GCA_937146765.1 uncultured Paracoccaceae bacterium
CCCCGCATCTGGACCGCCCAGCGCGATCTGGAGATGTGGGAGGCGCTGCAGTCCTGATATGTGGCTCTAAACCCCGGTTTAGAGCCTGAACTGTTCGCATCGGTGGCCCCGCCGGCCCGTGCCTCCGGTCCCTCCTTGGGGGCCGGGCAAGGACCTTGTTGCCCCGATGCACCCGAAACCCCGGGAGGGAGGAAACCGGATGAAGAAGATTTTCGAGCTGCCGCTCTACCCCTATGCGCGCCACGCGGATCAGGATGCCGCGGCCCCTGCCCGCCACAGGGTCGTGGTGGTCGGCGCCGGTCCGGTGGGCCTTGCCGCCGCCATCGACCTTGCGCAATCCGGCGTACCGGTTCTGGTGCTCGACGACAATGACAAGGTCAGCTTCGGCTCCCGCGCCATCTGCTTTGCCAAGCGCACGCTGGAGATCGCGGACCGTCTCGGCCTGGGTCATCCGATGGCGCAAAAGGGCGTGGAGTGGAACGTCGGCAAGGTCTTCTTTGGCGATCGCAAGGTCTATGACTTCAACCTCCTGCCGGAGGATGGTCACCAGTTCCCCGCCTTCGTGAACCTGCAGCAATACTATATCGAGGACTACCTCGTATCCCGGGTGCGCGCCCTGCAGGAGGCCGGAGCGGCCATCGAGATCCGGGGCAAGAACCGGGTGACCGATGTGGTGGAGCGGGGCGATCATGCGCTGCTCACCATCACCACGCCCGACGGCCCCTATCAGCTGGAGGCCGACTGGCTCATCGCCTGCGATGGGGCCGCCTCGCCCATTCGCGCGCAAATGGGACTCGATTTTGTGGGCCGGGTGTTTGAGGACAACTTCCTCATCGCCGACGTGGTGATGGAGGCGGATTTCCCGACCGAGCGCTGGTTCTGGTTTGACCCACCCTTCAACAAGGGCCAGTCGGCGCTCCTGCACAAACAGCCCGACGGGGTCTGGCGCATCGACCTGCAACTTGGGTGGGATATCGACAAGGAGCAGGAGAAGAAGCCCGAAAACGTCATCCCGCGCCTCAAGGCCATGCTGGGCGACGAGGTCGAGTTTCAACTGGAATGGGTCTCCATCTACACTTTCCAGTGCCGCCGGATGGAAAAGTTCCGCCACGGGCGGGTGATCTTTGCCGGCGACAGCGCCCATCAGGTCTCGCCCTTTGGCGCGCGGGGGGCGAATTCCGGCCTGCAGGATACCGACAATCTGGTCTGGAAGCTGAAACTGGTGATCGAGGGGCTGGCCGACGACAGCCTGCTCGACACCTATGACGCCGAACGCCTGCAGGCGGCGGATGAGAATATCCTCAACTCCTCGCGCTCAACCGACTTCATCACGCCGAAGTCAGAGATCTCGCGGATCTTCCGCGATGCGGTGCTGGACCTGTCGGAACATCACGGATTTGCCCGTCCGCTGGTCAACTCCGGTCGCCTGTCGCTGCCCTCGGTCTATGAGGGGTCCCGCCTCAATTCCGCCGACGCCCTGGTCGGCGGGCCTGCGCGCACCCGTCCCGGCGCCCCCTGCCCCGATGCGCCGACCGACGACGGGTTCCTGTTGCCGAAACTCGGCAATGGGTTCACCCTTCTCGCCATCAACGCCGAGGTGCCCGACGCGCTCAAGGAGGCCGGTGTCACCGCAACCGCCCTGCGGCTCAGGGCCGAGGCCACCTCGCCGCTCGCCGCGCGCTACCTAGGCGAGGCTCCGGCCGCCGTCTACCTGATCCGCCCGGATCAGCATGTGGCCACCCGGATGGAGCGTTTTGACGAGACCCATTTCCGCGCCGCCCTGCGCCGCGCCATTGGCAAGGAGTGACACCGATGCTGACGCTGACCCCGAACCTCGCCCGCCCGGACGATGCCTATGCCCTGCTGCTTGCCGCCCATGAGGGGCTGAGCAAGGAAGCAAGCGATGCGCTCAATGCCCGGCTGATCCTTCTGCTGGCCAATCACATCGGCGATGCAGAGGTGCTGCAGCAGGCGCTGACCGAAGCCAAGCGGGGGCTTTGCAAATGACGATGGCGGTTCTCTACGACTACTGGCGCTCCTCGGCGAGCTATCGGCTGCGCATTGCCCTGACCCTCGCCGGGATTTCCTACGAAAGCCGCCCGGTCGATCTGGTGGCCGGGGCGCATCGGACGCCAGAGCATCTGGCGATCAACCCGCAGGGCTTTGTGCCGGTGCTGGAGATCGACGGGCAGCGGTTCACCCAGTCGCTGGCGATCCTGGCCTATCTCGACCAGACCCGCGGCCTCGGCCTCCTGCCGCAGGAGCCGGTGGCCCGCGCCCATGTGGAGGCGCTGGCCCAGAGCATCGCGGTCGACCTGCACCCCATCTGCAACCTCTCGGTGGCGCGTTACGGCGTGGGCCAGAGCCAGGGCGGGCTGGAGATGGGCGACTGGATGCGCCATTTCATCCCCACCGGCCTCAGCGCCTTTTCGGTGCTGCTGGAGCGCTGGCCGGACGCGGGGTTCTGCACTGGCGGCACCCCCGGCCTCGCCGATATCTGCCTGATGCCCCAGCTTTACAATGCGCGCCGCTGGGAGGTGGACCTAGCCCCCTATCCGCGCCTCTTGCGGATCGAGGCAAGCTGCGCCGCGCACCCGGCCTTCGCCGCCGCCCATCCCGACCGGCATCAACCGGCCTGAGCCGCAGGCAGGCGCAATCCTCCCTGCGTCCCCCCCTGCCCGGTCCCGAGGCACTGTATTGCAATAGGCGGCGCCCCGGAGCAGAGGCCTCTGGTCTTTGCCGGTGCCGCTTGCCATTCTGCGCCACAGCCGAGCCACAGCCCGGCGCCAGTCAGCACCGGAGGCGCATGTCCGATATCGTGATCGAACGGCAGGGGGAATGGCCCGACAGCCTGCGGCTGGCCCGCGCCCGCGCCACGCCCGCATTGGGGCCGCGTCTCTTGGTGTTCTCCGGCGGCAGCGCCCTCAACGATACCTCGCGCCGGCTCAAGGCCTATACCCATAACTCCGCCCATCTGATTACCCCCTTCGACAGCGGCGGCTCCAGCCAGATCCTGCGCACGGCCTTCGCCATGCCGGCGGTCGGCGACCTGCGCAGCCGGTTGATGGCGCTGGCGGAGGAAAGCGACCTCGGTCAGCCGGATACCTACCGGCTGTTCTCGCACCGCTTGCCGCGGGAGGGCGCGCCCGCCGATCTGGCAGCGGAGGTGGTCGCGCTCCTCGCCGGGCGGCATCCGCTCCTCTTGGCCCTGAATGCGCCGATGCGCCCGCTGATCGCCAGCTACCTCGACCGGTTTGCCGCCGAGGTGCCTGCGGATTTCGACTATCGCGGCGCCAGCCTCGGCAATCTGATCCTGGCCGGCGGCTACCTCGACAACAACCGCGCGCTGGACCCGGTGCTCTTCCTGATGTCGAAGATGGCAGAGGTGCGCGGCACCGTGCGCCCGATCGCCGACGTAAACCTCGAGATCGGCGCCGAGCTGGCCGACGGGCGGCGGGTGATCGGCCAGCGCCAGGTCACCGGCAAGGAGGTTGCGCCCCTCGACAGCCCGATCAGCCGCCTGTTCCTTGCCGACGGGGGGCGGGAGCTGCCCGCCACAGCCGTGCCGCTGCCGGAGCAGAATCGCCGCCTGATCGCGCGCAGCGACCTGATCCTCTACCCGCCGGGCAGCCTCTTCTCCAGCGTCATCGCCAACCTCCTGCCCGCCGGGGTCGGGCGCGCTGTGGCGGCGCGACAGGTGCCCAAGATCTATGTGCCGAGCCTCGGGCAGGACCCCGAATGCCTGGGGATGGACCTCTGCGACCAGATCGCCGCCCTGCTGGCACCGCTGAACCGGGATCTCGACCAGACAGAGCCGCCCCGCCGCCTGATCAGCCATGTGATCTGCGACCGGCAGGTGCCGGCACGGGTGGCCGAGGCGGTCGAGGCGCGCCATGGCATCCCCTGCCACAGGCTCGACCTCTGCGCAGAAGGCCGCGCGGACCGTTACGACCCCACCGCCCTGAGCGAGCTGCTGATCAGCCTCTGCTGAGGCGGCCGCCCATGTCGGCGGCCGGCCTCAGACCACGCTTCGCGCCTGCCGTCTCGGGCTTCAGTTGCCGAAGATGTCGCGCAACACGCCGTTGAGCGCCCGCTCCAGCTCCTGACCAAAACCACCGCCCTGACCGCCGCCGCCCTGGCCACGCTGGGGTTGCGGCTCGGGAACATAGATCGGCTCCGGCGCCTTCATCGGCAGCGGCTGCGGCGCCAGCCCCTCATGCACCCGCACCATGGCCTCGCGCCAGATCTCCGCCGGCAGACCGCCGCCGGTGACACCGGTGAGCGGCGTATTGTCGTCATAGCCCATCCAGACCCCGGCCACGTAATCGGCGGTAAAGCCGATGAACCAGGCGTCCTTGGCCGCCGAGGTGGTGCCGGACTTGCCGGCCGCCTGCCAGCCGGGGATCTGCGCCCGCCGCCCGGTGCCCTCGGCAATGACCTTCTCCATCATCCAGATCAGCTCCTGCGCCGCCTCGGGGCGGATCACCCGCTCGCCCATGCCGCCGGATGCGCCCATCAGCGGCTCGCTGTCGCCCACCAGGGTCAGCGCGTCCACCCCGTAGGGCGTCACCGAAGAGCCCCCGTTGAGGATCCCCGCATAGGCGCCGGTCATCTCCAGCAGCGTGCTTTCCGAGGCGCCCAGCGCCAGCGAGGGCCCATCGGCCAGATCGCTGTCGATGCCGAATTCGCCCGCCACATGGCGCACGTTGTCACGGCCCACCGCCTCGGAGATCTTCACCGCCGGGATATTGAGCGAATCCCGCAGCGCCTGCGCCAGGGTCACCTCGCCATAGAACTTGTTGGTGTAATTCTTCGGGCACCAAGGGCCGGAACCGGGAATATTGAGGCAATATTCCGCGTCCAGCACCCGGTCATAGGGCGAATATCCCAGCTCCAGCGCCGCCGCATAGACAAAGGGCTTGAAGGAGGAGCCGGTCTGCCGCTTGGCCTGGGTCGCCCGGTTGAACACGCCCGAGGCCCGCACCTTGCGCCCGCCCACCATGGCGCGCACCGCGCCATCGGCGCTCATCACCACCACCGCGGCCTGTGCCTTGGAGCCTTCGCGGATCTTGTTTTCAAACACATAGGTGACCGCATCCTCGGCCGCCTGCTGCAGCCGCTGATCGAGCGTGGTGCGGATCACCACATCCTCGGTGGTCTGATCGCCGAGGAACCCCGGTACCGTGTCCATGATCCAGTCGGCGAAATAGCCGCCCGCGCGCGCCGCCGCTGCCTCGCTCAGTTCCGCCGGGTTGGCGGTGGCCGCCTGGCGCTCCGGCTCGGAGAGATAGCCCTGCTCCTCCATCAGCCGCAGCACGGTGGCGGCACGGTTGCGCGAGCGGTCGATATTGCTGGTCGGCGCCAGCGTCGAAGGCGCGGTCAAGAGCCCGGCCAGCATCGCCGCCTCGGCGGCATCCACCTGATTGGCGGATTTGCCGAAATAGCGCTGCGCCGCCGCCTCCGCCCCATAGGCGCCGCCGCCCATATAGGCGCGGTTCATGTAGATGGAGAGGATCTCGTCCTTGGAGTATTTCGCCTCCATCGCCATGGCAAAGATCGCTTCCTTGGCCTTGCGCCAGATCGAGGATTGCCGGCAGTCGGATTCATACTCGCCCTCGCTCTTCCAGACCTTGGGGTCATATTGCACGCCCAGACACATCAGCTTGGCCGTCTGCTGGGTGATGGTGGAGCCGCCATGGCCCGAAAGCGGTCCGCGCCCCTCGCTGAGGTTGATGCGCACCGCCGAGGCGATGCCGCGCGGGCTGACGCCGAAGTGGCGATAGAAACGCTTGTCCTCGGTCGCGACGATGGCGTTCTTGAGATAGGGCGAGACCGTGGTGGCGGTGACCACGCCGCCGAACTGGTCGCCTCGCCAGGCAAAGGTCTTGCCCTCGCGATCAAGGAGCGTGACCGACCCCTGGTTGCGCCCGTCGAGCAGCGTCTGATACTCCGGCAGCTTTGTATATTCGAAGGCCACCGCGGCGGCGAGAAACAGCCCCGCCAGCGCCCCCATGCGCCAGCCGATCGCCCAGAGCACCCGCAGCACCAGCCCGAAAGGCCACAGAAGCCAGCCCAGCAGGCCCCGCCGCCGCGGCGGTCTGGGCTGTTTGCGCTTGCGGGAGAACAGGCGCCAACCCTTGCGCGCGGGTTTTGCGGCTGCTTTACGTGGCTTGGCGGCGGCCTTGCTGGCGTAGCGTTTCTCCGCAACCAGTCGGTCACGCCCGGAATTGCGCCCCTGCGTCATGTCAAGATCCTGTTCTGCCTGCTCGGTTCTGCCAGTGCGAGGGGCTTAAGCCCTGCCCGTTGGCGACAGAATAGCGGCCCGAGGCGCGCTTGTAGAGAGGCGGATTCCCGCCAAACGCGATCCCAATTAAGCTTAAAAACTGAGCAAAGCACCTTTTTTGAGCAAATTAATTCAGCCGACGCCCAGAAAGCAGGCGCATTCGCCCCTCTGTAACGTTTCCACGACTCGAGTGGAAGGCTCTTCTGCCCCTGCAAACAGCGGGCGGGGAGCCCGGGAAAGGGTGTCGAGATGAAATTGATCATTGCAGCCATCAAACCCTTCAAACTGGAGGAGGTCCGCGAGGCGCTGACCGCGCTCGGTGTATCGGGGTTGATGGTGACGGAAATCAAGGGCTTTGGCGCACAGGCGGGTCACACGGAGATCTACCGCGGGGCCGAATACGAGGTGAACTTCGTGCCCAAGGTGAAACTGGAAATCGTGGTGCCGTCGGACCTGGCGGATCAGGTGGTCGAGACCATCACCAAGACCGCGCGCACCGGCAAGATCGGTGACGGCAAGATCTTCGTGCTCGACGTGGCCCAGGCCGTGCGCGTGCGCACCGGCGAAACCAATCTTGACGCGCTGTGATCGCGCAAGCCTGCCAAAGGAAAGTCAAATAAAATGAAGAAACTGACAGTGACTCTCGCTGCCACGGCGCTGGCGGCCCTGCCCGGTCTGGCCTTCGCCCAGGAAGCGGCGGCGGAAACGCCGGACATCAACCCCTATATCTTCACCACGCTGCTGTTCCTGATTGGCGGCTTCCTGGTGTTCTGGATGGCGGCGGGCTTTGCCATGCTCGAAGCGGGCCTCGTGCGCTCCAAGAACGTCACCATGCAGCTGATGAAGAACGTCGCACTCTTCTCCATCGCCGCGATCATGTACTGGTTCATCGGCTACGGCATCATGTATCCGGGCGATGCCTGGACCATCCCGGGCGTCCTCGGCGCGCTCTTCGTGCCCGCCTCGCTGGAGCCGGTCGGCCTCGAGGCCTCCGCCGCCGCGCTGGACTATGCCTCCACCGGCTCTGACTTCTTCTTCCAGCTGATGTTCTGCGCCACCACCGCCTCCATCGTCTCCGGCACCCTGGCCGAGCGCATCAAGCTGTGGCCCTTCCTGATCTTC
>CAKZRP010000042.1 GCA_937146765.1 uncultured Paracoccaceae bacterium
GAACCCGTCATTGCCGATCTGGCGCGCATGCCGCATCTGCTCATCGCCGGCACCACCGGCTCGGGCAAGTCGGTGGGTATCAACACCTTCATTCTCTCGCTGCTTTACCAGATGACGCCCGAGCAGTGCCGCATGATCATGATCGACCCGAAAATGCTCGAGCTGTCGATCTATGACGGCATCCCGCATCTGCTGACCCCGGTGGTCACCGATCCGCAAAAGGCTGTGGTCGCGCTCAAATGGGCGGTGCGCGAGATGGAAGACCGCTACCGCAAGATGAGCAAGATCGGTGTGCGCAACATCGACGGTTTCAACCAGCGGGTCACCGAGGCCAACAAGGAAGGCCGCACGATCACCCGCACGGTGCAGACCGGCTTTGACCGCGAAACCGGCGAGGCGATCTTCGAAAGCGAAGAATTCGATCTCGAGCCCTTGCCCTATATCGTCATCATCGTCGACGAAATGGCCGACCTGATGATGGTCGCGGGCAAGGATATCGAAGGCGCCATCCAGCGCCTGGCGCAGATGGCGCGTGCTGCCGGCATTCACATGGTCACGGCCACCCAGCGTCCGTCCGTGGACGTCATCACCGGCACGATCAAGGCCAATTTCCCGACGCGTATCTCCTTTATGGTGACGTCCAAGATCGACAGCCGCACCATCCTGGGCGAGCAGGGCGCCGAACAGCTCCTGGGCAATGGCGACATGCTCTACATGGCCTCGGGCGGCCGCACCAAGCGCCTGCATGGCGCCTTCGTCTCGGACAATGAGGTGGAATCGGTCGTTGCCCATCTCAAGAGCCAGGGTACGCCGGACTATCTCGACAATATCACCGAGGAAGACGAGGGCGGCTTTGGCGAGGGTGGCAGCACCAGCGACGAGAGCTATCCCGGCTCGGGCGACGAGCTCTACGACAAGGCCGTCCATATCGTGATGACCGACAAGAAAGCCTCCACCTCCTATATCCAGCGACGCCTGGCCATCGGCTACAACAAGGCCGCCACGCTGATCGAGCGCATGGAAAATGAAGGCGTCATCTCCCCGGCCAATCACGCCGGCAAGCGCGAGATCCTGGTGGGCGACAATGCCGACGGATACTGATCCGCGCGCCTGACCACTCGCATGGCCGTGACAAATCCCCGCCGGTGCCGCAAGGCGCCGGCGGTTTTGTCTGAAATGGACGTATCCCGAGGCGCGTGCGTCTCAGTAAAACTAAGTAAATAGAGACGTCGCCGCCCCAGCCATTCGCGCGTAGCGCTCATGGCCTTCTCACTTCAAATCTCTCCACCGGAGAGATTTGCCCTGTCGGGACAGATCGAAGCGGGTTTCTCCTGCCGTCGTGGCCCCTATTGATCGCTCGTCGCAAGGTGGCCCGACTGGCAGACGAGCCCTGGAGCGAATCCAGTCTCACCGGCTCCTCCCGCAACTGTTCGCTGCAGTCCGCCCATCGCGGGAGAGATGAGAGGAGGATAAGGGCGGTTTTGGTGACGGGGATATCTATTTGCCTGCCCGGTGAAACCGGACGCATTGGCGACCGCGATTGCGTGCGACAAACGGCGCTAAGCGCTCTCGGCATGGTGAAATCAACCACGGCGGAACTTTCCACCTGTTGCCGCAATTGCTGCCTAGGTTAGGCTCTACCAAACGACCCAGCGAGGAAACCCCGCCCATGATTCGCCGCACCGCTCTCATGCTCGGCCTTGCCGCCGCGCTCTCGCCCGCATTGCCGGTGCTGGCCCAGAGCCGCGCGCTCAGTGCCGAAGAACAGCAACTGATCAACGAAATCAATGCGCACAACTCGGCCATCCGCACCATGGTGGGGCGCTTTTTGCAGATCGACACCAATGGCGGGCGCCAGGAAGGCACCTTCTTCATCGAGCGGCCCAACAAGGTGGC
>CAKZRP010000043.1 GCA_937146765.1 uncultured Paracoccaceae bacterium
GCGGGCGTAGCTCAGGGGTAGAGCATAACCTTGCCAAGGTTAGGGTCGGGCGTTCGAATCGCCTCGCCCGCTCCATTCGAAAGCCGAAAAAGCCGTCCTCACGGGCGGCTTTTCGCGTTTCAGATCAATCGCTTCCAGTTTTTGATCAAAAGCCTTTGACTGTCCTGCAAATGCCCGCCAATCCTGTGGTCACCTCATGACAGCAAAGGAATGGCCCGATGTCCTCCGTTATCTATCCGACGACGAATTTCACCGCGACGGAGCAGCTCTGCATCACTCATGGCGAGGGCATCCATGTCTATGACGACACCGGCAAGGAATATATCGAAGGCCTCGCAGGCCTCTGGTGCACCTCGCTTGGCTACTCCAACGCCGAGGTCATCGATGCGATCACCGAGCAGCTGAAGCGCCTGCCCTTCCAGCATACCTTTGGCGGCAAGACGCACGAGCCGGTGATGCAGCTCGCCGACAAACTCAAGGCGATGGTGCCGGTGGAGGATGCCTATTTCTTCTTCGGCAATTCCGGCTCGGACGCCAATGACAGCCACTACAAGATGCTGCGCTATTACTTCAACGCGATCGGCAAGCCGGAAAAGCGCAAGATCATCACCCGCGAGCGCGGCTATCACGGGGTGACGGTGGCGGCGGGCTCCTTGACCTCGCTGCCCGCGAACCTTGCGCATTTTGACGCACCGCTGGAGGCGCTGTCGATCCTGCGCACCGATGCACCGCATTACTACACCGGGCGCAAGGGCAATGAGACCGAGGCGCAATTTGTCGAACGCATCCTGAAGAACCTCGAAGAGCAGATCCTGGCGGAGGATCCCGACACCATCGCCGCGATGATCGTCGAGCCGATCACTGGCGCATCGGGGGTGATCGTGCCGCCCGAGGGCTACTACGAGGGGCTGCAAGCGATCCTGCGCAAATACGGCATCCTGGTCTGGGCCGATGAGGTGATCTGTGGCTTTGGCCGCACCGGTGCGGATTTCGGCTGCACCACCATGGGGATCAAGCCGGATCTGATGACCTTCGCCAAACAGCTCTCCTCGGCCTATTTCCCGATCTCGGCGGCGGTGATTCCCGGCTGGATGTACGAAGCGATGGTGGACCAAACCAATCAGGTTGGAGTCTTTGGCCACGGCTATACCTATTCCGGCCACCCTGCTGCCTGCGCCGCCGCGCTGAAAACGCTGGAGATTTACGAGCGTGATGACACCTTTGGCCATGCCGCCGAAGTGGGCGCCTACCTGCAGGAGCAGTTGCGTGCGATCTTCACCGATCACCCGATGGTGGGCGAGGTGCGCGGCAAGGGCCTGATCGCGGCCCTCGAACTGGTGTCCAACAAGACCACCGGCGCCACCATCCCCGGTGGCAAGGGCGGCGCGGCGGCGGTGAAGGCCTGCCAGGACGAAGGTCTGATCCTGCGCGCGGTTGCAGGCAATGCGCTGGCCTTCTGCCCGCCGCTGATCATCACCAGGGGTGAGGTGGACGAAATGCTGAAACGTGCCAAGGCGGGAGTCGACGCCGCCTATGCCAAGCTTCAGGCCGAAGGCGTGTTCGACAACTGATCGCCGTCACGCAACCCCGCAAAGCAAAAGGCGCTCCGCGGAAACCGGGGCGCCTTTTCATCTTCTCCCAAATATCCCGGAGCGCGAGGCAGCGCCTCGCAATTCGCTTTCCCGGCAGGGAAAGCACAGGCTGTGCGCCGCCAGGCGCGCCTTTTGCGCGCGCTCAGAAGACCTTGAAGGTCATCGTGGTCAGCGAGCGCTCGATATTGGGGATCTGCAGCAGGTGGTCGTTGATGTACATGCCCACATCCTCGCCCGAGGGAATGTAGAGCTTCATCAAGAGGTCATATTCGCCGCTGGTCGAATAGAGCTCGGAATGGATCTCGTGCAGGGCAATCTCCTCGGCCACCTTGTAGGTGGTGCCGGGCTTGCAGCGGATCTGGATAAAGACGCAGGTGGACATGTCTGGCCTCAGCTTCTGTCAGGTCTGTTGCCCGGCAACCTCGCATGGGGCGCGACAAAGGGCAATCCCGCCCCTGATCTGCCACAGGCGCGCGCAATTCGGCTTTGGCCATCTTGAGCCCGGCCCCGCTCCGCCCCTATAAGCCCTCTCGACAGAGTGAGGATTTCGCCATGCGCACAGCCCAGGTTACCCGGTCCACCGCCGAAACCGAGATTTCGGTCTCCATCAATCTCGACGGCACCGGCAGCTACGACAACCAGACCGGCGTCGGCTTTTTCGACCATATGCTCGACCAGCTGTCGCGCCATTCGCTGATCGACATGACCATCCGCGCCAAGGGCGACTATCACATCGACGATCACCACACGGTCGAGGACACCGGCATCGCGATCGGGCAGGCCCTGGTCAAGGCGCTGGGAGACAAGACGGGCATCAACCGCTATGGCGAATGCCACCTGCCGATGGATGACGCACAGGTGCGCGCGGCACTGGATCTCTCGGCGCGTCCCTTCCTCGTGTGGAATGTCGACCTGCCGACGCAGAAGATCGGCACCTTCGACACCGAGTTGGTGCGCGAGTTCTTCCAGGCGCTGGCGACCCATGGCGGCATCACGCTGCATATCGACCAGATCCACGGGGTCAACAGCCACCACATCACCGAGGCCGCCTTCAAGGCGGTCGCGCTTGCCCTGCGCACCGCGGTCGAGGTCGATCCGCGCAAATCCGACGCGGTGCCCTCCACCAAGGGCGCGCTCTGAAAAGGACACCCGGCGCGCGCTCGTGACCCGCGCCCGCCCCCCCGCCTCGAACCGCGCCGCCACTGGCGCCCACAGAGACCAAGGATGCCCATGCCATGCTGACCGCCATCATCGACTATGAATCCGGCAACCTGCATTCCGCCGAGAAGGCCTTTCAGCGTATGGCGGCGGAGACCGGCGCCGGCGAGGTGGTTGTCACTTCCGACGCCGATGTGGTGGCCCGAGCCGACCGGCTGGTGCTGCCGGGCGATGGCGCCTTTCCCGCCTGCGCGGCGGAGCTGCGTGGCCACAAGGGGCTCTACGAGGCGATGGTCGAGGCGGTGGAGGGGCGCGGGCGTCCCTTCCTCGGCATCTGCGTCGGCATGCAGCTGATGGCCACCACCGGTCATGAATACCAGGAAACGGCGGGGCTCGGCTGGGTCGGAGGCGATGTGGTGAAGATCACCCCTTCGGATCCGGCGCTGAAGGTGCCGCATATGGGGTGGAACGATCTGGTCATCGACCATCCGCACCCGGTCTTTGACGGCATCAAGAGCGGCGATCATTGCTATTTCGTGCACAGCTTTCATTTCCGCGTCGCCGATCCTGCGCAGCGGCTGGCCCATGTGGATTACGCAGGCGATGTGACCGCGGTGATCGGGCGGGACACCATGCTCGGCATGCAGTTTCACCCGGAAAAGAGCCAGAACGTCGGCCTCAGGATGATCGGCAATTTCCTGACCTGGAGGCCTTGAGCCCCCCCTCTCAATGACGCGTCGGCCGCCCGTGAGGGCGGCGCGCGCAAGGGGCACGTGCCCCTTGCGCGCCACCGGCAGCCACGCGCGCCCGCCCCATCGAGGGGCGGGCGCGCGCCGTTTTGCCCCTTGGGGCAAAACGGGGTCTGCGACGCTGATCTTGTGGCTGAGGCCGAACCCGTCGACGGGTTTCGCATCACCCCTGCGGACGCAGCGAAATCGGTGCCAGACCGAAGGTCTTGCGGAAAGCCCGGGTGAACCCCTCGGGCGAGTCGTAAGCATAGCGCCGCGCCACCGCATCGACCCGATCGCCCCGGCTGAGATCCTGCCTGGCCAGTGTCAGCCGCCAGCGCCGCAGGTAGCTCATCGGGCTTTCACCGACCTCGGCGGAGAACAGCTCGCTGAAGCGCGAGAGCGACAGGCCCGCCTCCCGCGCCAGGTCGTGAGTGGTCCAGGGCCGCCCGGGATGGTCGTGCATCGCCACGATGGAGCGCGCCAGTCGCGCATCCGAGAGGCCCGCGAGCAAGCCCGGCTCGGTGGTGCCCACCTCGATCAGATGGCGCAACAGGCGCACCATCAGCGCCTGGCCGAGGCTGCTGACCACGGTCTCCGCGCCACAGCGATGGACCTCTTTTTCCTGCAGGATCAACTCCAGCACCGCAGCAATCTGCGGCGTGGCGGCAAGATCAACCGAGACCCGGGCAGGCAGGGCCGAGATCAGCGGATTGAGCTCTCCGGCCCATTCCACCCGGGCGGAGAACTCCGGCTCGGCCAGCAGCCGGGCCGGGCCCGCAGCCGGGCAAAGAACAAGCCAGCCCGGACCGCCGCCGCGCCCGGAGACCGCAAAGAGGTTGCCATCTTCCGGCAGGGCCGGCTCCACCCGCATGCGGAAATGCGCGATCAGGGCAGACAGACGATCCATCAATTACTCCTTGAGAGCCAGGGCGGCTTTCGAGATCCGAAGCACCGCCCCCGGCGCGACACAAGACCAAACGACTGAAGCCAAACCGATGAACCCGCCTGGCAACTTCGGAGACACTGTCAGGTTAATCGGAAATATCAAGCCAGGAATTGTGGGATACCAAGGTCGAGGCCAAAGCGGGCCAAGCGGAGACTCGATCAGGAGCCACCTTGCGCGCAGGCCGGAACAGGACGTCACCCAGAGACGTAGCCCCAGAACAAGGACATACCATGCTGATCCCCCGCCAGAAGACCCCGGACCTTTCCCTGCCGCTCCTCGGCGGTGGTCGCTTCGACCTTGCCGGCGAGACAAGCGCGCGCGGCACGGTGATCTGTTTCTATCGCGGGCTGCATTGCCCGATCTGTGCCACCTACCTCACGGAATTCGAAAAGCGGGTTGCGGATTTTGCCGAGCGCGGCGTGAGCTGCCTTGCCGTCAGCTCCGATGGTGAAGAGCGCACCGCCCAGATGGCGGAGAAGATCGAGGCCAAGGCGCTCCGCTTTGCCTATGACCTGCCGCTGGCGCTGGCGCGTGACTGGGGGCTCTATATCTCCACCTCGCGCGGCAAGACCTCGATCGGCATCGAGGAGCCGGCCCTGTTCTCCGAGCCGGGCCTTTTCATGGTGACGCCGGAGCAGACGCTCTATTACGGCGCGGTGCAGACCATGCCCTTCGTGCGGCCGCATTTCTCCGAGCTGGTCTCGGCGCTGGATTTTGCAATTGCCAAGTCCTATCCGGCGCGCGGGGAATATACCGGCGCGGTCTGAGCGGCGGCGCCGTTTCTCTGCCGCAGCGTTTGCCTGCCCATTCGGTCCCCGGACACCACGTGAGCAATGGACTTTCGCCCCTTCAGACGGCATATGGGCCTGACCTATCGACGGTCAGGCCCATTCCATCTTGTACTTGCGCTTCGAGAAATTCAGCCATCGCGACGGACAGCACCGCTATCTGGTGCTGAGCCTGACGCAGACGCTGTTCGGCGATTGGTGCGTGTCGCAGTCCTCCGGCCCGCTGGGTCATCCGGGCGGTCAGGAGAAGCGCAACTACCTCCCCTCCCTCGACGAGGCGCAGGCGCTGTTCAACAGCACCCGCGCCAAGCAGGTCAAACGCGGATTTGTGCCGATCCCGGTGCAGATGGGCCTGTTCTGAGGTCCATACCGGACCGTTTCCCGCGCTGTCGGCTTACTTGACCCGGCTCCAGGTCTGTTTCGAGCAGATCAGCCCGCCCGCCACGCAGCCGCGCAGCTTCAGCGTATCGCCGCTGAGGTCCATCTTGCCGATGTAGATCTTGTCGTTGGACGGCCGCCAGACCTGCCCCTCATAGGAACCACCGCCCTGTGGCACCATGTCGATCACCAGCACCTTGCCGAGGTTCGGCGAGTCATAGGCGCCGCTGGCGTTGAAAGTCTTGTCGATGGTGCCGCAGAAGGCGCTGCCGCAGGGTTTCATGGTGACATGGGCATAGGCACCATCGTCGGGCTGGGTCTGCCAAAGGCCCTCGACGGGGTCGGCGGCCAGCGCGGCCGTGGCGAGGGCGAGCGTGGCGATGGCGGAAGCAATCAAATGTTTCATGGGTGGGGTCCTCCTCTGCTGCGAACTCTGGCCGAGGCGGTGGGAGTCGGGCAAGATTGACCTCGGGTCGCCCTGTGCGAGGCGCCGTCCGGCAGCGGCGTTGCAATTCCCGGCGTCCTTGGGCAAAAGGGCGCGCGGGGCCAGAGGCGCCCCTTCCCTGATCTGACGACGAAGGATGCAGCCGATGATCCTCTACCCTGCCATCGACCTGAAGGACGGCCAGGCCGTAAGGCTTCTGCATGGCGACATGGAAAAGACCACCGTCTTCAACGACAACCCGGCGGCGCAGGCGCTGGAGTTCGTGGCGGCGGGCTGCGAATGGCTGCATCTGGTCGACCTGAACGGCGCCTTTGCCGGCGAGCCGGTCAACGCGGCCCCGGTGGAGGAGATCCTGAAGCAATGCAAGGTCCCCGCCCAGCTGGGGGGCGGCATTCGCGATATGGCCACAATCGAGCGCTGGCTCGACAAGGGTCTGGCGCGGGTGATTCTGGGCACCGTGGCGGTAGAGAACCCGGAGCTGGTGCGCGCGGCTGCGCGGGCCTTTCCGGGCAAGGTCGCGGTTGGTATCGACGCCCGCAACGGCAAAGTGGCAACCAAGGGCTGGGCCGAGGAGACCGATGTGGAGGTCACCGATCTGGCGCGCTCCTTCGAGGATGCCGGGGTGGCCGCGATCATCTATACCGACATCCTGCGCGATGGCGCGATGAAGGGCCCGAATATCGAAGCGACGGCGGCGCTGGCCCGAGCGGTCTCGATCCCGGTGATCGCCTCGGGCGGGGTCTCCTCGCTCGACGACCTGCGCGCCCTCAAATCCTGCGGTGCCGCGCTCAACGGCGCGATTTCGGGCCGGGCGCTCTATGACGGCGCTATTGATCTGGCCGAGGCGCTGGCGGTGCTGAAGGGCTGACAGCCCGCCTCGCCCGCAAACCGATCTGCCTTGAGAGGTTTCGCTTCGGGCAGAGCCCGAAGCGACCCGCGCCGCGCCTGTCCTGCGGACAGGCGCGGCGCTTGGCCTTTGGCCTCATCGGTGTGCGACACCTCGCCAACTGGTTCTGCGCCTGGGACCTGTGTGAGAGTGCCGGCGAAGGAGTGCCCTCATGACCTCAGCCCAAACCACGCGTCCTGCCCGCATCGAAATCTGCCCCCTGCCCTCCGCCTCCAAGCTCTGGACAGAGGTCGGACCCGGGGATTTCATCGATGGCTATGCTGTCCACAGCCCGCTCTCTGCCCGGGTCGCCGCCGATATCGGATTGAGCCTGCCGGACTGGGCGGGGGCGCTGCTCGCCCTGCGCAACCGGCTGGTGCGCCCTCTCGGCCTCAAGACCGAGGTGAGCAATACAGGCGAAGGCGCGATCTTTCCCGTCACCCATGAGGATGCGGCGGAGGTGATCCTCGGCACCGATGACCGCCATCTGAACTTTCGCATTTGCGTCCGGCAGGAGGCGGGCCGCGTCCACATGGCGACCTGGGTAAGGCGCAACAATGCGCTGGGGCGGCTCTACCTCGCGGCGGTGATGCCCTTTCACGTGCTGATCGTGCGCGATGCGATGCGCCGGATCGCGCGGGCTGCCCCCTGAGACCCCGGCGGCTGCGCGAATGCTGGTAATCTGCGCCGCGCCGTGGCAAGGGTAGCGGCAAGCCGCAGAAGGACCTTGCCGCGATGCTGAAGACCCGCCTCATTCCCTGTCTCGATGTTGCCGATGGCCGCGTGGTCAAGGGCGTGAACTTTGTCGGCCTGCGCGACGCAGGCGACCCGGTGGAGGCGGCGCGCGCCTATGACGCCGCCGGCGCCGACGAGATCTGTTTCCTCGACATCCACGCCACCCATGAGAACCGCGGCACCATGTTCGACATGGTGCGCCGCACCGCCGAGCAGTGCTTTGTGCCGCTCACCGTGGGTGGCGGCGTGCGCACCAAGGAGGACGTTCGCGCGCTGTTGCTCGCGGGCGCCGACAAGGTCTCGTTCAATTCCGCCGCAGTGGCCAATCCGGATGTGATCGCCGAGGCCGCCGACCAGTTCGGCAGCCAGTGCATCGTCTGCGCCATCGACGCCAAATCGGTCGCCCCCGGAAAATGGGAGATCTTCACCCATGGCGGGCGGCGCGAGACCGGCATCGACGCGGTGGAGTTCGCCCGGCTGGTGACCGCCAAGGGCGCGGGCGAGATCCTTCTGACCTCGATGGACCGCGACGGCACCAAATCCGGCTTCAACCTCGAGATGACCCGCGCCATTTCCGACGCGGTGGCGGTGCCGGTGATCGCCTCGGGCGGCGTCGGCAACCTGGACCACCTCGTCGAGGGGGTCACCAAGGGCGGTGCCAGCGCGGTGCTGGCGGCCTCGATCTTCCACTTCGGCGAATACACGGTGCAAGAGGCCAAGGCGCATATGATCGCCAATGGCATTCCGATGAGGCTCCAATGACCCTGCTGCACGATCTCGAACAGACCATCCTCGCCCGCAAGGGCGCCGACCCGGAGACCAGCTGGACCGCCAGGCTGCTCGCCAAGGGGCCGGAAAAATGCGCCGAGAAATTCGGCGAGGAAGCCGTTGAGGCCATCATCGAGGCGGTAAAGGGCGACAAGGGCAAACTCGCCTCCGAAGGGGCGGATGTGCTTTATCATTTCCTCGTCATGCTGGCGGCGCGCGATGTGGCCCTGGACGATGTGCTGGCGGTGCTGGCCGAGCGTCAGGGTCTGAGCGGTATCGCGGAAAAAGCCGCCCGCCCCAAGGGCTGAGACCGCCACCGCCCTGCCCTTGCGGGCTGCGCGTCGGTCGGGAGCCCCCCGCCCCTGCGCCCCCTACAGATCGGCCGTGCGCTGTCAAAGTTTCGAGGAGATGATTCCGGTGGCAAAACCGCCCTGGCGCAGCTCGCCGAACAGGCGCTGGTATTCGATCTTGGGACAGCGGTTCTGGATCACCGTCACCCCGCGCGCCTCGGCAAGGGCCGCCGCCCCGGCATGTTCGACACCGATCTGCATCCAGATCGTCTGCAAATCCGGGAAAGCCTCGAGCGCCTCCTCGACAATCGGCGGAACCGCCTCCGAGCGGCGGAAAATGTCGACCATATCCACCGGCTCGGCAATCTCGGATAGCGAGGCGCGCACCACCTGGCCGAACAACTCCTTGCCCGCATGGCCCGGGTTGACCGGAATCACCTGAAACCCCTTCAGCGACAGGTAGCGGGCCACGTAGTAACTCGGTCGCACCGGGTTGGGCGAGACCCCCACCACAGCGATGGTGCGGGTGCGGGTCAGGATCTGTTTGAGAAGCGCATCTGAATACATGGCGCCACCTTGCGACGGAGTGCCGGGCCACACAAGCCCCCTCCCGCAGGTCCCGCGATCGGGACTGGGGCCGGACAGAAAAAGACGCCCGAAGTGGCTTCGGGCGTCAGGTGTGGAACGAGGGACAGTGAAAAAGACCTACGGCGGTTCCAAGGGCCATAGTCTACTAAAGGATGTGGCCCATGCGCCGGGAATTTAAAGGGCAACTCTCAAATTCGTGATATCAGGATCCGGCGTGGCGCTTGACCTGCGGGGGATTTCACGCAAGCGCACCGCCAGCGCGCCTCAGTGGCCGCGCATGATCCCCGGCCAGACCTCACCCGCGGCGGCGATCATCTCTGCACTGTCGCCACGCCAGAGATCCTCTACCCGCGGGGTATGAAAGAGATAGAGCCGTCCCTCGACGATTTCCCAATTGAGCGGATCGCCGGAGGCAATCTTGCCGCGGGCAATCCCGTAGGCGCAGTGACCGCCATAGCGCGGGGCAAAGGCCCGCGGATCCGCTTCGAAGCGCGCCTGATTCTCCGCGTTCTCAAACATCCAGACCGCGCCTTTCCACATCACCGCGTGATCGCTGCGCCCTGGCAGCGGTGCGGGGGCGACAAAGAAGGACACCGGATCATATCCGCCGATGGCAATGCCCTCCTGAGCCGAAATGTAGAGCGTCCCCGCCTCGGCCGACCTCGGGCTTCCGTCCAGCACCCCAAGACCGCAGCACAGCTCCAGCCCGAGACCAAGAACAAGGGTCCAGGCAGGTCGCATCAGGCGGGCAGGCTTCTGGGGCAACGGCATTCTCCGACGGCGTCAGTGGCGCAGATCATGCCCAAAGGCAACGCCGCAGAAAAGGTGGCGAACGGGAAATTGATCGTGGCGTGACAAGAGTTGTACGTCAGTGCAGCCAGCAGGCCACATGTCTGCCTCCTCCCGGTCAGGACAGGCGAGTGTGCCCGGTCAGTCAGCTTTCGCGCGGGGGCTCAGTCAAACACATCCTCGATCACATCCCAGAGCCGCGCCCAGCCCGACTTGCGCGACTTCTTCCTGGCCTTTTGGGTCAGGGCCACTTTTGCCAGCGCCTGCCATTCCGAGGAGGTTCCGGCCGAGGAGGTTCCGGGCAACCTGTCAAAGGCGGCCAGGGAAGTCTTGCCTCCTGCTTTCGCCCCGCCCCGCTTCTTGGGCTTGGGCCTCTTGGCAGCCGAAGGTTCGGTCAGCGGGCGCGCCTTTTGCGCCGCCAGCGGGGCCCCGCAGGTGCTGCAGACGAGCGCATGACGGCTGCGATCCGCCAGAAAGGCCGACTGGACGCCGCAATAGCAACAGGTGACGATCTTGCCGCCGGGGATACCGTGATGTGCGATTGTGACGTCCTTTCCCTTCAGCCCCTCAGGGAGGCATATAGGGAGATTGCCGCCGCATTTGAGACGTTGAGCGAGCCAAATCCGCGCGCTGCGTCAATCTTGACCAGCTTGTCGACGGTTTCCTTGGTCTTTTGCCGCAGGCCCGGCCCCTCGGCCCCCAGCACCAGCGCAATCGGATCCTTGGTGCGGCCCGCGACGGCTTCCTCGATGGTTTCCTCGGCCTCGCCATCGAGACCGAGGACCAGATAGCCCATGCCCTGCAGCGCCACGATGGTGTCCGAGAGGTTGCGCATCCGCAAGTAAGGCTGGCGTTCGAGCGCGCCCGAGGCGGTCTTGGCCAGGGCACCGGTTTCCGGTGCGGCATGGTGGCGGGTGCCGATCACCGCGGAGGCGCCCAGCACCTCGGCGGAGCGCAGGATCGCGCCGACGTTGTGGGGATCGGTGACCCGGTCCAGAAGCAGCACGCGCGGCACCTCGGCACCGATGCAATTGTCCTCGAGGCTGCCCCAGTTCAGCGGCTTCACCTCAAGGGCCGCGCCCTGATGCACCGAGCCCGGATCAATCGGCGGGTTGAACCTGCGCGGATCAACCACCTCGGGCTCAAGACCCGAGGCGGCAATGGCGTCTTCCAGCTTGGCCTGGGCGTTCAAGGTCACCATCAGGTGCAGTTTTTCGCGCTTGGGGTTCATCAGCGCATCACGCACCGCATGCAGGCCAAAGAGCCAGACCGTCT
>CAKZRP010000044.1 GCA_937146765.1 uncultured Paracoccaceae bacterium
GCGAATGACGAATTCCTCCTCGCCGCAACCGCCCAAAACCTCCGCAAGCTGGCCAAGGTCCTTCCTGCACCGCAGCATTCGCGAAAAGCCTAACGATAAAGGCGCTCACGCCATGTTCAGCCGTCGATATTCTGCACTCGCGAACGGGTGTTTTTCCACGGAATCGGCGGGAGGCGGTCATTCGTTGCTTTGCTTCCGCGCGTGGTGACGATTCATATCGTCGTATCCATGAAACCGGCAATAAGCGAGGGCTATTACCCTCCGCGGAAAGTGACCCAGCTTTCCTTTAGTCCGGATAAAATGGCCAGGGCCCGGGGTGTTGTTCAAGGTTGATTGTGTTGGACACGAGCCCGCCGAGTGGTCCGCGCCAGTTGTAGAGCGTCGCCTGGCCGGGTTCGAGAGTCAGGCTGTTCACCGCCTGCCTGCGCTGGTCGAGGTGGACTGCATGGCAGGGGGCCGGGGCAACCTGGTGCAGGATGCCGTCGACCAGCGAGGACAGGGCGCGGTGCAAATGGCCGGAGATCACCCGGGCCGGTGCGGGGTGGGCTGCCAGCCGGGCGCAGAGGCGGTCGCCATTGCGCAGGTTGTTGCGGTCCATCTCGGCAATCCCGGAGAGAATCCAGGGATGGTGGGTTGCGACCACCACGGGCTGCGCGCCCAGTGCGTTGAGGGTCCGGTCCAGAAACTGAAGACCCCTGTCGCAGATCATCCCATAGGGTGCGCCCTCCACCAGCGTATCCAGCGCAATGAGGCTGAAGGGGCCGAAATCATGGTGCCAGTGGATCGGGCCGGACGCCGGAATCCAGTCCATATCGGCAAAGGCGGCGCGCATGGCCTCGCGGCTGTCGTGGTTGCCGGGGATCGCCAAAAGGGGCAGGGGCAGGGGCGCGAGGATCCGGCGCAGGCGCTGGTACTCCTCGGCGGTGCCATGGTCGGTCAGGTCGCCGGTCAGCACCACGCAGTCCACGGGGTCCAGCTGCGGCAGGGTCGCGCGCAGGCTCTCGACCGCGCGGACGAGCGCCGCGCCGGTGTCGGAGCGACCATAGGCCAGCTGCCCCTCGGGCACGATATGGGTGTCGGTGAGTTGGATGAATGCGGTCATTGGGTCAGGTCCGAAACGTCAGAGCGGCAGGCAGATCAGCGCCTCGGGCGCGATGGAGAGGGTCACGGCCTCGCCCACGCGGGGCGCGGATTGGCCATGGTGCAGGGCATAGAGCCGCTGATCGGTGAGTGCGGAGAGGCCAAGGCGGTAGTGGGTGCCCAGGAAGGTCACGCTGTCGACGCAGGCGCGCAGGGGGCCGTGAGGGTCGAGGCGCAGGTCCTCGGCCCGAACATAGACCGGGCCGGGGCCGGCCTCTGCCGGAAGGGGGAGGATCCCGCCGGCGAGGTGCAGACCTCCGACGCGACGCGCCCCGGCAAGCGGCATGGCATGGCCGACGAATTCGGCCACAAATGGCGACCGGGGCGCGCGGTAGAGCTCCTCTGGCGTGCCGATTTGGCGGATCTGCCCGGCCTCCATCACCGCCACCCGGTCCGAGATCGCCAGCGCCTCGTCCTGGTCGTGGGTCACGAAGATCACCGTGGTGCCGAAGCTGCGTAGCAGGGCCGCGAGCTCGTCCCGCAGGGCCAGCCGCAGGGCGGCGTCCAGCGCCGAGAGCGGTTCGTCCAGCAGCATGATCCGGGGGCGGGGGGCAAAGGCGCGGGCCAGGGCCACCCGCTGCCGTTGCCCACCCGACAGGGCGGTGATGGCGCGGTCGGCATAGGGCTCCAGCCGACAAAGCGCGATGACCTCCTCGACGCGGCTGCGGATCTCGGCGCGGGGCAGGCGTTGCATCCTGAGGCCATAGCCGATGTTGTCGCGCACCGACATGTTGGGAAACAGCGCATAGGACTGAAACACCATGCCGATATGGCGCCGCTCCACCGGCAGGTGGGTCACGTCCTCGTCGCCGAAGCGGATCTCGGCGCCGGGATCCGCTTCCTCCAGCCCGGCGATGAGCCGCAGGAGCGTGGTCTTGCCACAGCCCGAGGGGCCGAGCAGCGACAGGATTTCGCCGGTCTCGATCCGCAGGTCGGTGGGGTGCAGGGCGCGCGGGCCGCTGCCATAGGTCTTGGCGACACAGGTCAGGGTGAGGGTCATGACAGGATCCTTTGGGCGCGGGCGGTGGCCCATTGCATGGCCATCAGCAGGGGGACGATCATCACGAAGAAGACGAGCGTATAGGCGGAGGCGATCTCCAGCCGCATGGAGGCGTAGGAATCCGCCAGCCCCACCGGCAGGGTTTTCAAGAGCGGCGTATGCAGCATCCAGGTGAGGTTGAATTCGCCGATCGAGAGGGTCACCACTGTGAGGCTGCCGGCGAGGATGCCGGGCAGGGCATTGGGCACCACGATATCGACAAAGCGCCGCCAGGGAGGTGCGCCGAGGGAGGCAGCGCCTTCCTCCAGTGTCTTGAGGTCGATGGCGGCCAGCACAGCCTGCACTGCGCGTACCATGAAGGGCAGCGTGTAGAGCACATGGCCGACGAGGATGAAGCTCCAATGGGCGCGGAACCCCTGCTGGGCGCCATAGAGCTGCAGGAGCGCCAGCGCCAGGGCGAGGCCGGGAATCGCCAGCGGCAGGGAGATGAACTCCTCCAGCACGCGGGACAGGCGACCGGGGGCGCGAGCCAGCGCATAGGCCGCCGGGACACCGATCAGGAGGGTGACGGCAAGGCAGGCCAGCGCCAGCCAGATCGACAGCAGGATACTGTCCGCATAGAGCCCCCAGACCTCGCCCACCCATTTCAGCGTCAGGCCGGAGGACAGGCCGCGGAAGTAATTGGCGGTGATCCCTGCCAGCACCGATTGCAGGGTGGGCACCAGGAGGAAGGCGCAGGCCAGCAGCGTGACCGCCAAAGGCATGTATCTTGTTAACAATTTCATAGGCTTAGCCCCCTGATGCGACGGCGCCACCCGACAGGCTGCGCGCGATGAGTAGGACGCTCCAGGTGACAAGACCAAGGGCGATGGAGAGGGCGGAGGCCATGGCGAAATTCGCCGACAGGGTGAATTCGGTATAGATCACCATCGGCAGCACGTCGATGTCGGTGGCCAGGGTGAAGGCGGTTCCGAAGGCCCCCATGGCGGTTGCAAAGGCAATCGCGCCCGCGGCGACCATGGCAGGGCGCAGGGCGGGCAGCAGCACGTCCCAGAGGACCCGCGAAGGCGGAGCGCCGAGGCTGCGAGCAGCCTCTTCCAGCGCCGGGTCGATCTTTTCCGCCGCCGCCATCACCGTGAGCAGCACGCGCGGGATCGAGAAATAGAGATAGCCGAGGAACAGGCCGAAGGTGGAATAGGCAAAGACCAGATGGCCGGGGGTGATCTGGTTCACCAGACCCTGCCGACCGCCGAGCAGGATGATCATGAAGCCGACCACCACGCCGGGAAAGGCCAGCGGCAGCGTCAGGATCGACAGCAGAATCGCGCGGCCCCGGAACCGGTTGCGCGCAAGGTAGAGCCCGGCGGTGGTCGACACCGCCAGCGCCACAACCGTCACCGCGGCGGAAACCGCCAGCGTCTGCGCCAGCGCGGAGAGGTAGCGGGGTTTTTGCAGCATCTGCAGATAGATCCCCCAGCCGGCCTCTCCCGCAGCGGAAGAGAGCACCAGCCGCACCAGCGGCAGGGCGAGGAAGGCGAGCGAGAAGATCAGCAAGGGAAGCAGGCACAGGGTGCCGAAATGTCGGGCCGTCACGGGCGGGGTCTTTCGTCAGGGGGGCGTCAGGGGGCTTGTGTCAGGGGGTTTTCGTCAGGGGCAGGCGGGACAGGAGCGCGCCGAGGGCCGCGCGCTCCCCTTTGGCGCGGGGGCGTTACTTCACTTCGCTCAGGTAGCGTTCGCCAAAACCGGCCTGGGCTTGTTCCATCTCGGCGTAATCCACCGCCCGGGCGCGGGCATAGTCGCTGGCGGGCAGGAACTTCTCCGCCACCTCGGCGGGCAGCGCCACCGGGCGGGCGGGTTGCAGATAGGCATTAGTCCAGATCGCCTGCCCCTTGTCGGAGAGGATGAAGTCCAGCACCTTCTTGCCGGTCTCGCCATGCGGCGCATTGCCCACGAGGCTCATCACATAGGGCACGCGGACGGAGCCCTCGCAGGGCAGGACGAATTCAAAGGTGCCGTCTTCCTCGTATTTGGCGCGATAGGCGTTGAAGTCATAGTCGAAGAGGATCGGGATCTCGCCCGAGACCACGCGGGCAAAGGAGGTCTGCTTGGGTACGATGGGATCGTTCTTGGCCAGATCCGAGAAATAGGCGATGGCGGGGTCGAAATTCGTCAGATCGCCGCCAAAGGCGAGGTTGGCCGCGACCGCACCGGCATAGCCCACAAAGGCGGAGGAGGGATCGAGATAGCCCACCATGCCCTGATATTCGGGCTTGGTCAGATCCGCAAAACACTGCGGCACCGGCGCGCCGCCAAGCGCGTCGACATTCACGAAAAAGCCGATGGTGCCGTAGTGGACAGCGAACCATTTGCCCTCGGGATCCTTGAGGCCTTCGGGGATTTCGTCGAAGCCTGCGGGTTTATAAGCCTCAACCAGCCCCTCCTTGCCTGCCTTGATGCCGGTGGTGACCCCGTAATAGGCCACATCGGCCACCGGGCTGGCCTGTTCGGCCACCAGTTGCGCGAAGGTCTGGCCGGAGTTCTTGTTGTCATGCGGCAGGGTGATGCCGGTCTCGGCCTTGATGGCGTCGAGCATGGCGGCCCAATCGGCCCATTCCGGCGGGCAATTGTAGCAGATGGCCTCCTCGGCCTGTGCAGGCGCGGCGAGGGCCAGGGAGAGGGTCAGGGAAAAGGGGGCGGCAAGGGCGGTTGCAGCCAGACCCGCAAGAGCAATATGTTTCATGGGTTCATCCTTGTCTGTCTTGTCTATCGTTGGACGGTGACGGGGGAACAGACGGCGGCCGGGCGGCTACCCGGTCGTCGTCAGGGCCTTGCGCACGGGGGGCGGACAATGTCGCCCCGGCGCGAAAGGTGAAGGGCAGGGGAGGGGCTTGGCGCATCTCTTCCCCCTGCAATCCGGCGAGAAGCGTCCGGGCCGCCTGCCGTCCCAAGGCGGCGGGGGCGGTCTCGATAGTGGCGAGGGGGCGATCCAGCAGACGCCCCACCTCGATGCCGTCAAATCCCACCACCGATAGGTCCTGCGGCACCTGCCAGCCCAGGTGGCGGGCGGCCTTTTGCACTGCGATGGCGAGGAAATCGTTGGAGGCAAAGAGGGCGGTGACCGCGGCGTATTCCGCCAATCGCGCAGCGAGGATGGCGGGGTTAGCGGCCTCGGCCTCGGAAATCTCGATCAGCTCCGGCGCGGGCAGGCCAAGGGCGGCGCATTCGGCGGCAAACCCCTCGAACCGGCTGCGGGAGCGGTCGGAGGTGGCAAAGCGCAGCGCGAGAAAGCCGCAGCGCCGGTGACCCCGGTCGGCGAACTGGCGTGCCACGATCCGGGCGGCGGCGGCATTTTCCACATGGGCGGAGGGCAGGCCCGCCACGGGATCGTGGAACATCAGCGAGACCGGAAGGCCCCGCTCCCGAGCCGCGTGCAGCGGGGCGCTGGTGTGTGGTTCGACCATGGTCACGAGCAGCCCGTCCACATCCTGCGCCAGCAAGGTGGTCAGCACCTCGTTGTCCGTGGACCCATCGTAATTGGAACTGGCGATCAGCAATTGGTATCCGGCGGCGCGCAGCTCCTCCTGCGCGGCCTGCACCGCTTCGGCAAAGACCGGATTGGCGAGCGAGGGGATCAGGCAACCAATGGTGCGGCTGCGGCGGCTTTGCAAGGCGCGTCCTGTGGCGGAGAAGGCAAAGCCCAGGTCGCGGGCGGCCTGTTCCACCCGGGCCCTTGTGGCGGCACTGGCGGGGCCGGACTTGTTCAGGACCCGGCTGGCGGTGGCCACCCCGCAACCGGCGGCGCGGGCGACGTCCTTGATGGTGATACGGGGTCTCTGTGCCATGGGCCGCTTTCCGATTCTTGTCTGATGCCTGTCCGGTTCCCGGCGCCCGCCGGGCCGCGCGGGCCGGACTGGTGCTGTGGAAACGTTTCCACCCTCATAGGTGATTCACGGCACAGGTTTGTGACAGCGGGCCGTTCAGCGCGCCGGTTCAGGGTCCGGGACGCGGCCTGCGGCGTTACCGGCGCGCCTGCCTGCGCTGCTCGTAGGCGTCAATCATGCGGATGATCCAGGGAATGTTCGGCATGAACAGGAAGATCCGGGTCAGCTGAAAGGCCGTGACCAGGGCCAGGTCGATCCCCAGGAATTTGGCCGTCAGCGCCATTTCGGTGACACCGCCCGGCGCGGCTCCCAGAACCAGGACCTCCCAGGGCTGACCGGCGATCGAGGCAATAGCTACGGCAATAGCTGAAATCAGTCCCAGAAGAACAAATGTGCTGCTCATGATCGCGAGCAACTGGCGTTTCTGCCTCACGAAGAGGTCGCGCCTGAAGGTGCTGCCCAGCCAGGTTCCCAGAACGATCTGGGCCAGCGACAGGATTTCGGTCGGAAAGGGCGCAGGGTGCAGGCCGATGGCACTGGCCGCAGCCGAGAAGGTCAGCGGCCCGAGGAAATAGGGGTTGGACAGTCCGACGCGTTTGAACAGTAGCGCCCCGGAGATCGCCAGCAGAGCTAGAAAAGCATTGCCGAGCGGGTTGAAACCGCCGCCGCCGATGATACCGGAGCGGTCGGGCCAGCCGTCCAATGCGAAGACCGCGATCGGGACGAGGATTACAACCGCGGCGATGCGAGTGGTCTGCGCAAGGATGACCGGGGCAGGCTCGCAGCCATGCCGCTCAGCCATGATCGCCGCCTCGACCGGGCTGGTCGGGAAGGTCGACAGAAAGGCCTGCGACAGGCGGATGCCCGTGGTCCGTGCCATGACGATGGCGATCAGGCCGGCGCAGGCGGCAGAGGCCAGTGCGGTGCCGATCATCACCGGGGCGAGGCTCAGCAGTGCCGCCAGCGCGGCGGGTGTGAAGGCCAGACCGACCTGTGCGGCAATGGTCATCTGACCGAAGGGGCGCGTTTTGACCGGGACCGTGAGTTTGAGCAGGCCCGAGATCGACAGCGCCGCCGACAAGACGAGGGGACCGATCATCCACGGCAGCGGAATGCCCAGCTGGGAAAACAGCCAGCCGACAAGGGAGGCAGCCAGATAAAGTGCGGAGAGCGAGAAGAGGGTCTTGATACGCGGCGACACGAAAAGGTCCTTGGTGATCTCGGGATGGGCAGACCTGCCTGCGCCCCCGGGCAGGGATACCGGCAGGCAGGGGCCAAATCATCCGGGCTGTCTGGCGGTTATGCCGGGGTCGGCTGGCTTTGGATCGGAATGGGTTTGCCAGCGGTGTCGAGGGCGACAAAGACGAAATTCGCCTCGGTCACCTTCTCGCTGAAGCGCGCTTCGCGGGGACGCCGCCAGGCATCGACATGGATTGTCATCGAGGTCTTTCCAATCTTGATCAGAGAGGCATAGAGGGACACTTCGTCGCCGACCTTGACCGGCCTGTGAAAGATCATACCCTCGACCGCGATCGTGGCGCTGCGTCCGCCCGAGGTATAGGCGGCGACCGTCCCGGCCGCCAGGTCCATCTGGCTCATCAACCAACCGCCAAAGATGTCGCCCGCCGGATTGGTGTCGGCCGGCATGGCGATGGTGCGAATGGTCGGATTGCCGACTGGCGGTTGGTCTGAGCCACCCATGCTGTTGTGTCCTCTGTTTGGCCGGGACCGGGCGAGCGGCCTGTCCTGATGGCATCTTCTGCAGGCAGCATACTTAATCCGGGGCTGGCCTGAACCCAACCAATGGTTTGGTCACGGCAAACCGCCTGCGCAGTATACACCCGCAAACGCCGGAAGGCGGTTTCAGCGAAGGAGGGGATGCGCATGGCTGAAGTATCTGTCGAGATAAGGGATGGGCTGGCCTGGGTCACAATCGACAATCCTCCGGTGAATGCCATCGGGCGCGCGGTCCGGCAGGGGCTGCTGGAGACTGTGGAGCAGCTTCGCGACAGCGCGGTGCGGGCGGTGGTGCTGACCGGCGCAGGCCGTGCCTTTGTGGCCGGGGCGGATATCCGCGAGCTTGGTCAGACACCGCTGGCGCCGGTCCTGCCGGAGGTGCTGGCGGCGATTGCCGGATCGCCGGTGCCCTGGGTCGCGGCCCTGGGTGGGCTTACGCTTGGCGGCGGGTTGGAGCTGGCGATGGCCTGCCACGCCCGGATTGCGCTGCCCGGGGCAAAGCTGGGTCTGCCGGAGGTCAATCTCGGGATCATTCCCGGATCCGGTGGCACCGTGCGTCTGCCGCGTCTGGTTCCGATGGCAACCGCCGTCAAGCTGGCGACAAGCGGCAAACCCATCAGTGCGCAAGAAGCGCTGGAGGCGGGTTTGATCGACCGGCTGGCCTCGGGTGATCTGATGGCCGAGGCCAGTGCGATGGCCCAGGATCTGGCGAAAAGGGGGGGGCTTCTTTCAGCACTGGACCGGGATCTGGTCGCGGGTGAGGCCATTGATTGGGACGCGCAGGCGGCACAGTTGCGCAAGCGCAGCCGCGGTGCGGCGGCCCCGCTCGAGGCTTTGGCCGCGTTGAAGTCTGCCGCTCAGGAGCCTGTCGATGTGGCTTTGGCGGGAGAGCGGGCACGCTTTCTGCGGCTGGCCGCATCTGACGAGGCGGCGGCCCTGCGGCATGTCTTCTTTGCGGAGCGGGCGGCCGGGCAATCCTTGAAGCAGGCGGATGCAGAGCCCGCTGACCTGTCGCGTGTGGGCGTGATCGGCGGTGGCACGATGGGGGCGGGGATTGCCACGGCTTTGTTGCTGGCCGGGTCGCAGGTGCGCCTGATCGAGCGCGATACTGCCGCTGCCGAGATGGCGCGAACGCGGGTTGCAGAAACCATTGCCGCCAGCGTCAAACGCGGTGCCATTGCCGCAGAGAAGGGCGACAGGGCGCTGGCGGGCCTGAGCACCGACACGGATTACGCCTCGCTGACCGATTGTGCGCTGGTGATCGAGGCGGTGTTCGAGGATATGGCCGTGAAACGCGAGGTCTTTGCGCGGCTGGACGCGGTGATGCCCGCAGAGGCGATCCTGGCGACCAATACCTCCTACCTGGATGTGAACGGGCTGGCGGATACGACGAAGGATCCCGCGCGCATCCTCGGCCTGCATTTCTTTTCTCCGGCGCATGTCATGAAGCTGCTCGAAGTGGTGCGTGGCGAGGCCACCGGCGCAAGGGCACTGGCGACAGGCGGTGCATTGGCAAAGCTGCTGGGTAAGATCCCGGTGGTTGCCGGGGTCTGCGACGGCTTCATCGGCAACCGGATCATGGCGGCCTACCGGCGGGACTGCGAGTTCATGCTGGAGGAGGGCGCGCTGCCGCAGGAGATCGACGCGGCGATGGAGGCCTTCGGCTTTGCCATGGGGATCTATGCTGTTCAGGACATGAGCGGGCTGGACATCGCCTGGGCGCAGCGAAAGGCGCATGCCTCGCATCGCGATCCTTCCGAGCGCTACGCGCATATTGCCGACCGTTTGTGCGAGGCCGGAAGGCTGGGACGCAAGACCGGCAAGGGGTGGTACGACTACGCCTCGGGCAAGGCCGGGATCGACCCGGAGGTCACGCGGATCATCGAAAAGGAAAGCGCCAGGGCGGGCCGGACCCGCAAAGCCTTTACCGCTGACGAGATCATGGCGCGCATTCTGGCGACACTGCAGCGCGAGGGACAGGCCGTCCTTGACGAAGGCATCGCGGAAACGCCCGCGGATATCGATGTGGTGATGATCACCGGCTACGGCTTTCCGCGTCACAGGGGTGGGCCGATGTATATGGCGCGCTCCACGGTTTGACGGCCGCCGACTGCTGGTCCGAACCCTGACCAGACCAAACCGAAGTGCCTGCAGGCCAAACATATACTCAGTTCACGAAACGGGCTCCGATTTGGGACATTTGCATTGAGGAGTGCTGCCAACGTCCGGTCAGGGCGTTGGGAAGGGAGGATCAAATGGAAGACTACAAGAAGGCCCTTGGATGGCGGCTGCGCTGGGATGTTGTGCGTGGCTCCCTGCCGGTTGTGGACCTGATAGGCTGCGCGGCCCTGTTCGTCGTATTCTGGCAATATTATTCGCAGGCAGCCGCCCTTCCGGCGCCGCTGAACAAGATTGACATCGGCGCGGGCGGCTTTCCGACACTGCTGGCGCTGGCGACACTGATCGCGATCGTCGCCGTTTCGATCTCTGCCATTGTCCGTCTGCTGGATCCGGTGCCTGTCACCTGGGTTTCCGTGCGGCGGCCGGTGTTTGTACTGGCGACGGTCGGGCTGCTCGTCCTGCAGTCGATCTATTTCGAGCGGCTCGGAACCTTGCCGAGCGTTCTGACCTTTGCCGCGCTGACGATGCTGGCCTGCGGTGAACGCCGCCCGCTGCACCTGATCGGCGTGCCGGTCGCGCTTGGCGCCTTCATCTATGTCGTCTTCAATCTGGCGCTTGCCGTCAATCTGCCCTGAGGAACAAACATGCTTGAGACTCTTGCAATCGGTTTTTCCGCATTCGGCGATCCTATGGTCTGGTTCGCCCTGGTCTTCGGAGCCTTGGCCGGCTATTTGATCGGAGCGATCCCCGGTCTGGGACCGAGCCTTGGCGTCGCGCTGCTGATCCCTTTCACCTATGGCATGGACCCGGTGGTTTCCATTGTCGGCCTCGTCGCTCTCTATGCGGCGGCGGAATATGGTGGCGCGATCACGGCCATCCTGATCAACTCTCCGGGGACGGCAGCGGCGGTGGCCACCTCCTGGGACGGCTATCCGCTGACCCAGCAGGGCCGCACCGGGGAGGCGCTCACCGTCTCGATCCTGTCTTCCGGCGCGGGCATCTTCATCTCGACCCTGCTGCTGATCATCACGGCCATTCCCCTGTCGGAATTCGCCCTGCGCTTTGGACCCGGCGAATATTTCGCGCTGGCGCTTGTCGGCCTCAGCCTCGTGGCCGGCCTGGCAGAGGGCTCGCCGCTCAAGGGGACCGTCGCCATGGGCATCGGCCTGGCGCTGGCGACCATCGGGCTGGACGTGCAGACCGGCACGCCGCGCTTTACCATGGGCAATCCGGAATTCTTCGAGGGCCTTCCGCTGGTGCCGGTCCTGCTGGGGCTTTATGCCCTGTCCGAAGTCCTGTTCATGATCGAGGACGGCCCCTCCGAAAAGCTGAAGAGCGCCCCGATCAACGGCCTTATGGGGCTGCCGGTCAAGGCCATCCTCGGGTTGAAAACGGCAATCCTGCGCAGCTCGGTTCTGGGCTATGTGATCGGCGTCATCCCGGGGGCGGGCGCCTCCATCGCCTCCTTCGTCGCCTATGCGGTGTCCAAGCGCATGTCCAAGACGCCGGAGAAATTCGGCAAGGGATCTCTGGAGGGTGTTGCCTCCTCCGAGGCGGCAAACAACTCCGCCGTGGCCGGAGCGATGGCGCCGCTGCTGGCTCTAGGCATTCCGGGCTCTCCGACCACCGCGATCATGATCGGCGCGCTGATGGTGCAGGGCATCCAGCCGGGGCCGCTCTTGTTCACCAAATCGCCGGAGATTCCCTATACCATCTTTGCATCGCTCTGGATCGGGATCCCGATCATGGTGTTGATCGGTCTGGCCGGTGCCAAGATCTGGGCGCGCGTCGCCAATATCCCGCGTCCCGCCATCGCGGCCATCGTGGCGGGGATCTGCTATGTCGGGGCCTATGCATCGCATACCACCATGTTCCCGGTCCATGTGATGACGGCCTTCGGCATCCTGGGATATATCCTGCGCAAGCTGGAAATTCCGCTGGCCCCGATCATCCTGGCGCTGGTTCTGGGCGAAATGATGGAAACCAATTTCCGCCGCGCGCTGATCTCGAACAAGGGCGAGTGGGACATTTTCTACACCTCGCCGATGACCGTGATCCTGATCCTGATCGCCGTTCTGGCCTTTGTGCTGCCGGGGCTGTCGCAGCTGCGTGCCCGCCGCGCCAAGGCCTCGGCCGTTTGACCAAGTTTAGAGTCCCCGTTGCCTGACAAACCCTCAGTTCAATCAGGCAGCGGGAAGGCGGACACTACAGCGGTGCGAAAACGCCACGAAATATGAAGACTGCTTTGGGAGGAAACAATGGCAATCTCGAAACTCAAGAACATGATGCTGGGCATGACCTGCGCCGCGACCTTGGCCTTTGGCCTCGCCCAGGGTGCCGCGGCCGAGGACTGGGCGCCGGAGGGCCCGGTCGAGTTTGTCCTGCATACAAAGCCGGGCGGTGGTGTCGATGTCTACGCCCGCACATTGGCCAAGGAGCTGGAGCCCATTATCGGCCAGACGGTGGTGATCGTGAACGCGCCCGGTGGGGGCGGTGCGACACAAATGGCAAAGGTGCGTACGGCCAAGCCGGACGGCCTGACCCTGGGGGTCAACACGGTCACGCATTTCACCTCGATGCTGACCAATCTGCGCGGCACGTTCTCCACCGACGATTTCGAGTGGATCGCCCTGTCGCAGATCGACCCGATCCTGTTCTTCGTGTCCAAGGAGTCCGACCTGACTTCGGTCACCGACCTGGTCGAAAAGGCAAAGGCCAATGGGGGCGAGGTCAACATCGGCGGCTTCGGTCCGGTCGGTTCGATGCAGAACATCGGCATGACCATGCTGGAAGAAGCCGCCGGGGTGAAGTTCAACTGGGTCGCCTTTGAATCCACGCCCGACATCATTGCGGCCGTCCTCGGCGGTCACATCGATGTGGGGGTCTCCAACCTCGGCCCGGCGCTGGAATTCTTTGAGGCCGACCGCCTGAAGGGGCTCGGCGTTCTGGGCGAAAAGCGTCTTGGCACCCTGCCCGAGATGCAGACCTTCAGCGAGCAGGGCTATGATGTCGACAACAACTGGCTGCAGGTTCGTGGCGTCTTCGGTCCCAAGGGCATGCCCGTCGAGCTGCAACAGCAGATCGCCGATGCCATCCACAAGGCGATGGCGACCGAGAGCTACCAGACCTATGCCCGCGCTTCGGGTGTGGAAGACAGCGATTTCGGTCCGGTCGAATATGCGGAATTCGTCAAGAACCTGAACGCCCTGGCCGAAGAGCAGCTTTCCGCCGCGGGCCTGACCTCGAACTGAGGTCCGCCACTTCCCGCCCGGGTCGTCCGGGCGGGACCCCCTCTGCATCAAACGGGACAACACTATGTCTGGCGCATTCACTGGCCTCAGGGTCATCGACACGACCCATGTTCTGGCGGGACCCTATGCAAGCTATCAGATGGCGCTGCTGGGCGCCGAGGTGATCAAGCTCGAAGCGCCCCAGGACCCCGATCAGGCCCGGTTCAACGGCACTGACCGCGACTTGGTGCGCGCGGCCATGGGGACGGCCTTTCTGGCACAGGGGGCCGGAAAGAAAGCCCTGGCGCTGGACCTGAAATCGGAGGCCGGACGCGATGCGCTGCTGAAGCTGGCCGAGAGGGCCGATGTCTTTGTCGAGAACTACCGGCCCGGTGCCTTCGAGGATCTTGGACTTGGCTACGAAGACCTTGCTGCGGTCAATCCGCGCCTGATCTATTGTTCGGTCTCAGCCTTCGGGGCCACCGGGCCGCGCCGACATCAGACCGGCTATGATAATGTGATCCAGGCGTTCTCGGGCATCATGGACATGACCGGCCACGGCGACGACCGGCCGCTGAAATGCGGTGCCCCGGTGGTTGATTACGCGACCGGGCTGACGGCGGCCTTTGCAATCTCTGCCGCGCTGTTCCAGCGTGAACGCACAGGAAAGGGCCAACATATCGACGTCTCGATGCTGGATGTTGCGATGACCTTGATGACCGCGCCCGCAACGGATTTCTTGTTGACCGGCAAACACCCGAAGGCAAAGGGCAATTCCTATGCCTTTGCCACGCTTGGCATGTATCAGGCCGCCGATGAACCGCTGATGATCGCGGCCTCGAACCTGCGGCAGCAACGCCGGTTGTGGATCGGGTTGGGGCGGGAGGATCTGGTCAAGACCGACAACCTGGCCCGGATCGACGATTACAAGACCGAGCAAGCCGCTCTTGCCTCGATCATCGAAACCATGCCTGCGGCCTATTGGGAAGAGTTCTTCAATGAACGGCGTGTGCCCGCCTCGCGCATCCGCCGCCTCGAAGAGGCGCTGGACGACCCGCAGGCCAGGGCGCGCGCGCAATTCCTGCGCCTGGCCGATCCCAGCGGCCGGCTGGAGGGCCTGCGGGTGCCATCGGTGGCCTTCCGTATGTCGCAGTCGGAAACGGGCGTGACCCTGGCGCCGCAACCCGTGGGGGCGCAGACCGTCGATATCCTGCGGTCCATCGGCCTCGGCGATGCGGAGATCGAGGCGATGTGCCTCGCAGGACTGGCGCTTCAGGCCTCGGAGCCGGGCGCAAGGGAGAGGGTGAAGCCATGACGCGCGCGATCGAACGACTGGCGGATCTGGCCGCCGGATGGCGGGAGGCCTCCCTCTCGGAGGCGCTTCGTGAGGCGGTGCAATGTGCAACGCTGGACTGGTTCGCAACGACCCTGCCGGGGACCCTGCAACCGCCGGCCACGCTCCTGGCTGCCAGCGGGCTGGGCCGGGCGGCTGGCAATGCCTGGTGCTACACCGGCGAGCGGCGGATCGACCCGCGCAGCGCGGCCTTTATCAACGGCTCGGCCAGCCACACGGTGGAATTCGACGACATCTTCCGCGATGGCGGCTATCACCCGGGATCGCCCACCTTTGCCGCCGCATTGGCCCTGGCGCAGGATCTGGGCGCCTCCCGGGAGGCTTTTGACCGCGCGGTCATCGGCGGCTATGAGGTCGGCTGCCGGATCGCGATGGCGTTGCAACCCAGCCATTACAGGAACTGGCACATCACCGGAACCGTCGGCACCTTCGGTGCCGCCACGGCTGCGGCCATGCTGATGGGGTGTCAGCGCGACGGGATCGCAAATGCTATTGCCATCGCCGCCAGCTTTGCCGGGGGCGTGCAACAGAACCTGCAGGGCGAAAGCATGGTCAAGGCGATGCATCCCGGTCATGCGGCCGATGCGGGCATCCTTGCCGCCTATGCGGCTGCCGCAGGGGCAACGGGGGCCTGGGACAGCCTGGACGGCCCCAAAGGATATGCAGCCGCCACCAGTGACAGCACCGGCAATTGGGATGCGGCCTTCGACGGGGCAGGGGAGTGGACCCCGATCACCCGGATGACGGTGAAGATCCACGGCTGTTGCGGTCATATCTTCCCCGCGCTCGACGCGTTGGAGACCCTGCGCGCCGAACATGGTTTTGGCCCCGAGGATATCGACGCCATTCGCATCGAAGGCTACGGGCCGACCAAGGAGATCTGCGACCGGCCGGACCCTCAGGTCGCGCAGGAGGCAAGGTTCAGCGCGCAATATTGCCTTGCGGCCCAGATGGTGCTGGGCGGGGTGCGGCTCGGGGCCTTTACGCCCGAGGCACTGACCAGTGCCGAGATCCGCGCGCTGATGCCGCGCATCACCGTCGAGCGCGCCGAGGATCTGGCGGCGGAATACCCGCGCAGGCGCATGGCACGGCTGCATGTCACGCTGAAGGACGGGCGGTCATGGAGCCATTTCCAGCCCTCGCGGCGTGGCGATCCGGACAATCCGATTTCGCGCGCCGATCTGGAAGCCAAGTTCGAAGAATTGGTCGCCCCGGTGCTGAATGCCCCGGACCTGCAACGGCTGCGCAAGACCGTCTTTGACGGCACCGACCTGCCCGATGCCGTCACCAGAAGGCGCAACGGATAAATTGTGAAATGGCAGCCCCGGCTGCAGACAGACAAGAAGGAAGAGCCATGGACACCGCAGTTTCCCTGCCCGAGTTCATCACCGTGTCGCAGGATGAGGGGATCGCAACGATCACCCTGAACCGGCCCGACAAGCGCAATGCGATCAACGACCAGATGCGTGCCGAACTGATTGCCGCCTTTGCCGAGGCGGATGCGGACAAGGACGTGCGCGCCATTATCCTGACCGGCGCGGGCAAAGGCTTCTGCTCGGGCGGCGATATCGCCGGCATGCGGGCGCGGCTTGATGCGCCGACCGGCGAAGTGGCCTTCAACGGCTGGAAGCGGCAGAAGAACACCCATCGGGGCGTCGCGGCCATCCACGGGGTGACCAAGCCGGTGATCGCGGCGGTGAACGGCGGCGCCTATGGCCTCGGGCTCGATATGGCGCTGGCCTGCGATTTCATCATCGCCGCCGAGGGCGCGAAGATGTCGATGAGCTTCATCAAGCGCGGGCTCGTCTCCGACGGTGGCGGCATGTATTTCCTGCCGCGCCGGGTGGGTCTTTCCAAGGCCAAAGAGCTGATCTTCTCGGCACGGGTTGTCGAGACCGAGGAGGCGCTGGCCATCGGCATGGTCGACCGCGTTGCAACACCCGAGGCGCTGCTTTCTGAGGCGCATGCCTGGGCCAAGGAGCTGACCGTGGGCTCGGCGACCGCCATCGCGCTGACCAAGGAGATCATGGACAAGACTTTCGAGCGGTCCGACGAAGAGATCTTTGCGCTGGGTCGCGAGGCGCAGGCCATGTGCTACACCACCGCCGAGCACCGCCAGTCGGTGGAAGATTTCCTCAACAAACTGTCGAAATAAGGGCCGCCGCAATGTCGAACATGAAAGCCATCCTGAATCCCGCCAGCGTTGTTGTTGTCGGGGCCTCCAACGATCCGGCCAAACTGACCGGACGGCCCATCGCCTTTTTGCAAAAACAGGGCTTTGCCGGGGCGATCTACCCGATCAATCCGCGCTATGACGAGATTGCCGGGCTGAAAAGCTACGCTTCGGTTGCAGATCTGCCTGAGGCCCCCGACCTTGGTCTCGTGCTGGTCGGGGCCCATCGGGTGATCGAGGCTGTGCGCGATCTGGCCGCGCGCGGCACCAAGGCGGCGGTGGTCCTGGCCTCCGGTTTCGGCGAGGCCGGCGAAGAGGGCCGCAAGCGGCAGGAAGAGCTGCGTGAAGCGGCAGGCGAGATGCGTATCCTCGGGCCCAATACCATCGGCCTTGTGAACCTGACCGATGGCATCCCGCTGACCGCCTCGGGCGCGATGGAGGTCGATGACATCCCGGCGGGCCGCATCGCGCTTCTGTCGCAGTCGGGCGGCATTCTGGGTTCGCTGCTGTCGCGCGCCGTGGCGCGGGGCATCGGGTTTTCCAAGCTGGTCGCCACCGGCAACGAGGCCGATCTGGGGGTTTCGGATTTCCTCGAAGCCCTGGCCGAGGACGATTCAACGCAGGTTGTCGCGCTCTATCTTGAGACCATCCGCAATGTCGCCAAATTCCGCCTCGCCGCGGCCAAGGCCGTTGCCGCGGGCAAATCCATCGTCGCCTATAAGGTGGGGCGTTCGGAATCCGGAGCACGCTCTGCCGTGTCGCATACCGGCGCTCTGGCGGGTGCAGATGAGGTCTATGACGCGCTGTTCAAACAGCTTGGGATCATCCGCGCCCAGACCTTTGCCGACCTTCTGGACATCCCGGCGGCGCTCGCCCAGGGCCGGATGATGAAGGGCAATCGGGTCGCCATCGTCACCTCGACCGGCGGTGCTGCCACGGTGGTGGCGGACAATGTCGGCCTGTCCGGCTTGGATATGCCCGCGCCGGACAGGGCCACCGGCGAGGCCTTGCAGGCGCTTGACCTCAAGGAGGCCGAGCTCGACCGCAACCCCATCGACGTGACGCTCGCCGGGCTCCGGCCTGACCTCTTCCGTGCGATCCTGAAGATCCTCGTGGAAAGCCCCAGCTACGACGCGATTGTCGTTGTGGTCGGCTCGTCGTCGATTGCCCAGCCGGACCTTGTGGCCCAACCGGTGCTTGAGTCCCTGGCGCTGACCGACAAGCCGATCCTGGCCTATGTCAGCCCCGATGCGCCCAATATCGTGCGGACGCTGAACACCCGCGGCATTCCGGCCTTTGCCGCGCCGGAAAGCTGCGCCTCGGCCTTGCAGGCCCTCGCCACGCCCAAAGGCGCATCGCAGGACAGCGCGCCGAATGCCAGGGACGTCGATTGCAGCGACATTGCGGCGGGCTCCCTGAACGAGGCCGAAGCGAAGAAACTGTTTGCCCGCTTCGGTGTGTCCGTGACCCGTGAGGTTACCGCGGCAACCCCCGAAGAGGCCGCCGAAAAGGCCCGTGACTTCGATGGTCCGGTGGTGATCAAGATCCTGTCCAGCGAGATCCTGCACAAGTCCGAGGTTGGTGGCGTTGCACTGAACATCAACCCCGAAAACGTGGGCGCTGCCTGTCAGGCCATGCTTGAACGCGTCCGCGCGGCGACGCAGGCGCGGATCGACGGATTCCTGGTGCAGGAAATGGTCAAGGGCGGGGTCGAGATGATCCTTGGCTTCAACCGCGATCCGCAACTGGGGGCCTATGCCCTGCTCGGCGCGGGGGGGGTGACGACGGAACTCTATAAGGACGCCGCCATCCGGCTCTTGCCGCTGGACCGTGCCAGCGCGCGGGAGATGATCGACGAGATCAAGGCAGGCGCGCTTCTGAAAGGGTTCCGGGGCAGTCCCAAGGCGGATATCGAGGCGCTGATCGACACGATGATTGCCTTCTCGTCGATGGCCGAAACGCTGGATGACCGCCTGAGCGAAGCCGAGATCAACCCGGTCTTCGTTCTGCCCGAAGGGCAGGGAACGCGGGCCGGTGACAGTCTGATCGTCCTGAACTGACAGGCGACACTCAACGCATCCGGCGGCGGGCTTTTCCGCTGCCGGACCCCCTCTGCTGCAAGGACAATTCCCATGACGGATGTTTACATCTGCGACTATATCCGCACCCCCATCGGCCGTTTTGGCGGCGCGCTTTCTTCCGTGCGGGCGGACGATCTCGGCGCGATCCCTCTGCGTGCCCTGGCCGAGCGCAACCCCGGTCTTGACCTGGGCGCGGTGGACGAGGTGATCTTGGGCTGCGCCAACCAGGCTGGCGAAGACAACCGCAATGTCGCCCGGATGTCGCTGCTTCTGGCCGGCTATCCCGACAGCGTGCCTGGCACGACGATGAACCGGCTGTGCGGATCCGGCATGGATGCGGTGATCACCGCCGCCCGCGCGATCAAGGCCGGCGAGGCCGAGCTTGTGATCGCGGGTGGGGTGGAGTCGATGTCGCGCGCGCCCTTTGTCATGCCCAAGGCAACGACGGCATTCAGCCGCGACACCGAGGTGCATGACACAACGATCGGTTGGCGCTTCGTGAACAAGCTGATGAAGGCACAATACGGTGTCGACAGCATGCCGGAAACCGCCGAAAACGTTGCCGAAGACTTCGGCATCAATCGCGCCGATCAGGATGCCTTTGCCCTGCGTTCGCAGCAAAAGGCGGGCGCGGCGATGGAGAGCGGGCGGCTGGCTCAGGAAATCGTCCCGGTCAGCATCCCGCAACGCCGGGGCGATCCGGTTGTGGTGGACAAGGACGAGCATCCGCGCCCTGCGACAAGCCTTGCGGACCTTGAGAACCTGAAGACCTTCGTCAAGGCGGAGGGAACCGTCACGGCGGGCAATGCATCCGGTGTCAATGACGGTGCGGCGGCGCTGATCCTCGCCACGAAAGAGGCGGCCGCGCGGCATGGCCTGAGGCCGCTTGCCAAGGTTTTAGGCGGGGCGACCGCCGGTGTCGCACCGCGCATCATGGGCTTCGGTCCCGCGCCAGCCTCTAAAAAGCTGATGGCGCGGCTGGGGATGAGGCAGGAGGATTTTGCCGTGATCGAACTGAACGAAGCCTTCGCTTCGCAGGGTCTGGCGACGTTGCGCGACCTCGGGATCGCCGACGACGACCCGCGTGTGAACCGCAACGGCGGCGCGATTGCGCTGGGGCACCCGCTGGGCATGTCGGGGGCTAGGATCACCGGATCTGCCATGCTCGATCTGCAACCCGGAGAAAGATCGCTCTCGACCATGTGTATCGGCGTCGGCCAGGGCATCGCCATCGCTTTGGAGCGGCTATAGATTTTCGCACCCGTCCTAGTGTAGACATTTGGTCAGGCGACTGGAGGGTGACCTGTAGGTTTCTTGCCCGAACCTCTGGCTCCAGTCCCTCCTCTATGTGAGGCACCCGTATCGGCTGAATGGAACATGACAAGCCCTCTTCCACCGCTCAATCCGCTCCGGACCTTCGAGGTCGCTGCCCGCCTGTGTAGTCTGACGCTGGCCGCGGAGGAATTGAATGTCAGCCAGGTCGCTGTCAGTCGGCAGGTCAAGACCCTGGAGGATTACCTCGGCGTAACCCTGTTTCGCAGGCTGCACAGGGGCGTCGATCTGACGGAGGAAGGAAGGCAACTCTACGAGGGTATTTCGCATGCGTTCCAGGACATCGCCATCGCGTCGCGGCGCGTCTCGCGGCGGGGACGGCGCGACATCCTCGCGATTCAATCCTACACCACGTTTTCCCAGCGCTGGCTCATTCCACGCCTGACCAATTTTCACGACAAGCACCCCCGGATCGAAGTGCGGCTGAGCTCGTCGATTGCGCCGGTCGACTTCGAAAGCCAGAACCTCGATGCGGCGATCCGAGCCGGTAAGGGCGACTGGCCGGAGCTGCATTGCGAGAAACTGGTGGAGGTGGAACTGATCCCGATCTGCACGCCGGACTACCAGGACCAGCATGACCTTTACGATCCCAATGACCTTGGCCGGGTGCGCCTGCTGCATTCCATGGCCAGGCCGACGGATTGGGGCGCCTGGATAAAACGTGTCGGGGCGGATGTGGACCCGGAACCGGGCATTCGTTTTGAAAGTTCCGCTCTTGCCTATGAGGCGGCGGCCATGGACGGCGGTGTCGCCTTGGCGGTAAAGATCTTCGTCAAGCGTCAGTTGCAGAATGGCACTCTCGTCGCGCCTTTCGGAGATCTGACCTGTTACAGTGGCGAAGGTTATTTCCTGACCTGGCCCAGGAACACGGCCCCGTCGCGGACATTGATCAAGTTCCTCGACTGGATGAGGGAGCGCATTCAGGTCGAGAACCCGGAAGGCGAAGGGCAGGCGACGTCTGGATCGGACTGATCCGGCACCTGTTCCGCTTTTGTTTCCAAAAGCTCCTCGGGTGCAAAATGGATGCGTATCCAATCGAGGAATTTCAGAAGCGGTGAGGAGGGCGGTTCGTCCTTCGGCCAGGTCAGGTAGTAGCTTTCCCCGGTGCGGCAGCCCTGTGCAAAGGGAGCGACCAATGTCCCCGCCCGCAGTTGTGTCTGGACAAAATGGCGGTTCGCGATTGCGACGCCTAGGTCCATCAACGCCCCTTCGTAGGCCAGTGAACTGTTTTCGAAGAGCAACCTGTTCTTTGGCGCGAACTGCGCCCCGACGGCGTCCAGCCAGGAGCTCCAGTCCTTCGGTCGGGCCATCGAATGCAGCAGCTTGACCCCTGCCAGATCTTCGACGCGGTTGAGAGGGTTCTCGGCCAGGAAGCTTGGCGAGCAGACGGGGATGAGTTCCATATCCGTAAGTTTCTCGGCATGCAGTCCCGGCCAATTGCCGTCGCCGCCGCGAATCGCGGCATCCAGATTGTCGGTATCGAAATCGGCGGCTTCGGGCGAGGAGGACAGGCGCACCTCTATCCGGGGATGCGCCTTGTGGAAGTCGCCCAGCCTCGGGATCAGCCAGCCGCGGGAAAAGGTGACATAGGACTGGATGGCGAGGATGTTCCGCTGACCCCGGCGCGAAACGTTCTTGGTTGCCTCCTCGATATCCTGGAAGGCCTGGCCCACCCCCCTGAACAGAAGGATGCCTTCGCGCGTCAGTTCGATGCCCCGATTGAGACGGCGGAACAGGGTGACGCCCATGTAATCTTCGAGGACGCGGACCTGGCGGCTGACCGCGACCTGGCTGACATTCAGCTCTTCGGCCGCCAGTGTCAGGCTGTTGTGACGGGCGGCTGCCTCGAACGCCTTGAGAGGGTTCAGCGGAGGCAGAGTGCGGTTGGGGATAGAAGACATTTCAGCATCCCATGCGGTGCGAGATGGGCAGCTGCAACAATGACTGTAAGGGTGAATCGGGCAATCACCATACATTGTCCTGGGCAGCTCATCGCCAGTATGGCTTGCTTCGCAGCAGCGGTCAATCGCGGGGAATTCGGAAAGAGATAATGGGGCAAAGGAACCCTACGCAAGATGGGCTGCAGGTTAATGAGGTTTTGATGCGGGTCAAAATGACACATTATCAATTCAATGACATTATTGTATGTTTGATTGATGCGGCCGTGTCCGCGATAGATGCTTGCCCCTGCCTGGAAAAGGAGACGTTGTGATGTCCGGCACCGAAACCGAAGTGACCCTGTCCCGTGATGTCCGAGCTGCGTTGAAGCACGGGCTGCGCTGCAAATGCCCCAATTGCGGCGAGGGGGCCGTCTTCAAGGGCTATCTGAAGGTCCGATCGGCCTGTTCGGTCTGCGGGCTGGATTTCACGCCGCAGCGCGCCGACGATGGTCCCGCCTATATCGTCATTCTGGTGGTGGGCCATCTCGTCGGATTTGCCCTGCCTGTCATCTCCGAGCGAATGCGGGACGATCCGCTCATGGTGGCCATCCTGCTGTCGGTGGTCTCGGTCCTGTTGTCGCTGCTCATGTTGCCGCCCGTCAAGGCGATGTTCGTTGGGTTCCAATGGGCCAAGGGCATGCATGGGTTCGGGCAGGCAAGTCCCGCCCCCGTCAGCCAAGAAACGCGCTGTGCTGAAGGCTGTTGACCAGATAATAGAGGTTGGCCCGCAGCGCTTCGCGTGACAGGGATCCGCCAAGACACAGGCGAACCTTCTCGCCCGGTGTGATCCCGACAGTGAAGGCGTCCGATGGCATGATCCCGATCGGGCGCCCGGCCATGCGGGCGACGACGTCGGCCCGGCCAATCCCTTCGGGCAGTGAGATCCAGAGGTTGAAGGCATTCTCTGCGCCCTGGAAGTCGAAGCCTTCGAGGACCTCGCGGGCGATGGCTTGCCGCGCGGAGGTTTCCGAACGGATGAAGCGCCTGATCTGATCGGCGGTGCCGTCCTCGATCCACTGGGTCGCCAGGGCGGTGGTGATCGGCGATGCCATGACCGCCTGCACCTTGAGCGCCTGACCCAAGGAATAGGCCAGTTTGCCACTGGGGGCGACGGTATAGGCGAGACGCAGGCCCGCCCCGATACATTTCGCCAGCCCGCCGATATGCCAGGTCAGATCCGGCGCGGAGACGGCAATCGGCGCCGGGGCCCTGGCGGGGATAAACCCGTAGGCGTCGTCCTCGATCAGCGGCAACCCATGCCTGTTCAAGACCTCGGAGAGGGCCAGCCGGCGGTCCGTCGGGATCGTGAGCGTGGTCGGGTTCTGCAGAGTGGGGTTGAGATAGAGCAGTTTCGGGCCATGCCTGGCAATGGCCGCTTCGAGGGCATCGGGCAGCACGCCGTCGCGATCCATCTCAATCCCGATCAGGTTCAGGCCGCGCCGGGATGCGATGTTGCGGAAGCCGGGATAGGTGATCTGTTCGCACAGCACCGTGTCGCCGGGTTCGGTCAGGAGGGTGAGGATGGCGCAGATCGTGCTGTGGGCACCTGGCGAGATCACCAGGCGCGTGCTGCTGGGGACCATGCCGCGCAGGCTGAGCCAGGTCGAGGCGGCGGCCTTGTCCTTGTCGAGGCCGTTCGAGGATTGATAGCGCAGGAGCTGCAACAGGTTGGCGGAGACGTAATCCAGCCCGCCGCGCATATTGGCGATCAGGCCCGGATCGTTGGGTTCCGGCGGCAGATTCATGGAGAGGTCTTCATCGGCGAGCCGCAGCGGATCGGGACCGGCGTCGGCCTCGGCCGGTTTGGCGATGAAGGTGCCGCGCCCGACGTGGCTTGTCACCAGTCCGCGAGACTGCGCTTCGGTATAGCCGCGGGACACGGTGGTGAAGTCGATGCCCAGGCGCTTTGCCAGCTGACGTTGCGGCGGCAGGCGTGTGCCTGGCGACAGGATGCCGCTGCGAATGTCCTGTTCGATGGCGTCAGCAATCGCGATGTAGCGCGGTTTGCCGCTGGCTTCGGTCCGAGGTGTCCAGTCAATCATGTCATTCTCCGTTGCCCGGCCTTGATAGCGAATGATTCGCCGGAATTGAAGCGCATTGTATGGATGCGTCGGCTGATTGCTGTTGAAAGCTGAAGCCGGGCCGCCTTTGGGTTTCAAATCAGCCTTGGAAGCGGGCTGATGGCGCGCGGCTTGCTCATTAATTGGCCAAATGCTCGCATTATTGTATGTATTATTGAATTGCAAATGAATGCATTATTGCAAGGGGCAAGGCAGGAAATCAATCCTAGGGCCATCCAACGAACAGGAGAGAACGGATGCCCGCAGTTACCAAAGAAGCGCATAAAGACGGCGATTACTTCGTAGATTACGAAGAAAAGGTCTTTGAGGACGTCAAGGCCGATGAAGGTGAGAAGGCACTGGTGACCTTCCATACAGTTGCTTTCGAAGGCTCCATCGGTCTGGTCAATATTCTGCAGGCAATCCGCCTGCAACGCAAAGGGTTCGAGACCTCGATCCTGCTCTATGGGCCTGGCGTGACGCTGGGTATCCAGCGCGGATTCCCGACCCTGGGGGACGAGGCCTTCCCCGGCCATCAGAATTTTGCCGCCAACCTCAAGAAGTTCATGGTCGAAGGCGGCAAGGTCTATGCCTGCCGCTTTGCGTTGCAGGCGCTCTATGGCCATGGCGAGCCGTCGCTGTTGCCGGGCATCACCCCGATTGCGCCTCAGGACGTGCTCGACTGCATCCTGCTGCACCGCAAGGACAACGCTTTCATCCTCGATACCTGGACAGTGTGATCCGGCGGGGCACGCGCCGCCACTCGGCGCCGCCCCGACCCGGTCAAGACAAGGGAGCATGACCATGAGAACCGATATCATTCGCGCCGCCGCCGTTCAGATTGCGCCGGACCTGACCAGTCGCGCCGGAACGATCGAGCGCGTGCTGAACGCCATTGCCGAAGCCGCCGACAGGGGCGCGGGATTCATCGTCTTCCCGGAAACCTTCGTGCCCTACTACCCCTATTTCTCCTTTGTTTTGCCGCCCGTCCAGCAAGGTGCGGCGCATCTGGAGCTTTACGAGCAGGCGGTTGTGGTGCCCTCGCCGGAGACAAAGGCGGTGGCCGAGGCGGCGCGCAAGCGCGGCGTCGTCGTGGTGCTGGGGGTGAACGAACGCGATCATGGCTCGCTTTACAATACGCAGCTGATTTTTGACGCGGACGGCAGCCTCGCGCTGAAACGGCGCAAGATCACCCCGACCTATCACGAACGCATGGTCTGGGGGCAGGGCGATGGCGCGGGCCTCAAGGTCGTCGAGACCAGGGTCGGCCGCGTCGGCGCGCTGGCCTGCTGGGAGCATTACAATCCGCTGGCCCGCTATGCGCTGATGACCCAGCACGAGGAAATTCACGCAGCACATTTCCCCGGCTCGCTGGTGGGGCCGATCTTTGGCGAACAGATCGAAGTCACCATGCGCCACCATGCGCTGGAGGCCGGGTGTTTTGTCGTCAATGCCACCGGCTGGCTGACCGAAGAGCAGATCCAGTCGCTGCATCCCGATCCGAAGTTGCAGAAGGCCATGCGCGATGGCTGCATGACCTGCATCATTTCGCCCGAAGGCCGCCACCTGGCCGAACCGCTGAGTGAGGGCGAAGGCATCCTGATCGCCGATCTCGACATGAGGCTGATCACCAAACGCAAGCGGATGATGGACAGCGTCGGCCATTACGCGCGCCCCGAGCTCTTGCACCTCGTGCATGATACGAGGCCGGCGCAGACCCGCGTTGCCTTTGAGACCGCCCCGCTCCCCCCGTCGGCCCCGGCCGACCTCGACGAAAAGGAACCAAGCCATGTCTGACGCCGACCTGATCAACGATCTTCAATCGCATGGCATGCGGCTGGTCGATCCGGGCGTGGGTCATGAGGCCAGGCGCGGCGGGGCAGGGCCATCGGATCACAAGGCGGTGACCATCGGCGAGACCACGGTGATGGTCCCGGTGCATACCGCCCCGGCCTTTTCCTCGCCCTTCCTGGTCGAGCCGCCGGATGCCGGCGGCCGGGCGCGGGTAACCCGCGACGGTGTGGAAATCGCCAGGGTGCGCTTTCCCACGCGGCCGAAGTTCTACGACCTGACCACGGCGGATGGCATCCCCTACAGCCAGATCGCCACGCTGCATTCGCGCGATGTTCTGGCAACCACCGTGCTGCAGACCTGCATCCGCTACCAGAGCCGCAAGAAGACCTGCCAGTTCTGCGCCATCGGCCAGAGCCTCGCCGCTGGCCGCACGATTGCCCATAAGACACCCGCGCAGCTGGCCGAAGTTGCGAAAGCTGCGGTGGAATTGGACGGGGTGAAGCATATGGTGCTGACCACCGGCACACCCAGGGGCAAGGATCGCGGCGCGGCGGTCATGGTCGAAAGCGCCCGCGCCATCAAGGCGGCGGTCGATCTGCCGCTTCAGGGCCAGTGCGAGCCGCCCGACGACGACATCTGGCACCAGCGAATGAAGGAGGCAGGCATCGACGCGCTCGGCATGCATCTGGAGGCGGTCACACAAGAGGTGCGCGAACGCATCATGCCGGGCAAGGCCACGGTGCCGCTGGAAAAATACATGTCGAGCTTCGAGGCGGCGGTGAAGGTCTTCGGCCGGGCGCAGGTCTCGACCTATATCCTCGCCGGTCTCGGCGATAGCCGCGAGGCGATCCTGGAGATGGGGCAGAAGCTCTGCGACATGGGGGTCTATCCCTTTGTCGTGCCCTTCGTGCCGATCTCGGGCACACCGCTGGAAAGCCACCCGGCACCCAGGCCGGAGTTCATGGCCTCGATCCTGCGGCCCCTTGGGGAAATGATCGTCCGGGCGGGCATCCGCTCGGAAGAGATCAAGGCCGGTTGCGGCAAATGCGGCGCCTGCTCGGCGCTCTCGACTTATGAAAAACTAAAGGTGTCGGCATGATCGCGCTTGAACCGCATCAGTTTCAATGCCCCGGCTATTATATCCGCGCGGCCACAAAACCCTTCGAGGCCCGTGGGGCAGAGGCCTTGCGTCGCCGAGTCTTTGTCGAGGAACAGGGGATCTTTGAGGCCCATGACCGTGACGAGATCGACCTTGTCGCCACCCATCTTGTCGCGCTGTCGACCTATGCCCATGAGGCCGATCAGGTGGTGGGCACGGTGCGTATCCACGAGGAGAGTGCCGGTCTGTGGTGGGGGTCGCGGCTAGCGGTGGACAGCGATTTCAGGCAGGTCGGAAGGCTGGGGTCGGAACTGATCCGGCTGGCGGTCTGCACCGCCAATGCGCGCGGCTGTCACCGCTTTCTGGCGCATGTGCAGAAACAGAACGTGCCACTGTTTCGCAGGTTGAAATGGAGCGTAGTGGAAGAGGTAGTGCTGCACGGTGTCCCGCATGCCCGAATGTCCGCCGATCTGACCTTTTATCCGCCATGTGAGGACCCGGCTGCGGGCTGGTTCATTAAGCCGGGGCGGCGGTCATGACCGAAGCGCTGGCAGACCTGGCCGCGACCCTTCGCGCGCATCCGGCGATCCGCTCCAAACTGGGCATTGCCCGGGCCACAGGGATGTTGGGGCTGAGCGGCAGCGCGCCTGGCTGTCCGGGGGATGACGCCGCGATGATCGCAACGGCTGAGGGTTTTGACCTTCTGGCGGGCGAGGGGTTCATTCCTGCCTTCGTTCAGGCCGATCCGTGGTTCGCGGGCTGGTGCGGGGTGATGGTGAACCTGTCAGATATCGCCGCGATGGGCGGCCGTGCCACGGCGCTGGTCAACCAGGTCTGGGCACCAAATGCCGAGGCCGCCGCCCCCCTGATGCAGGGATTGCGCGAGGCCGCCGAGGCCTATGGCGTGCCGATTGTGGGTGGGCATACGAATTTCGCGGCTGCCGATCTGAACCTCGCGGTATCGGTGCTGGGCAAGGCGAAAACCCCGCTGACCAGTTTCGACGCAGCGCCCGGGGAGGTGCTGCTGGCCGCCATCGACCATCGGGGCCGTTATGTGAATTTTGACAATTTCTGCGCGGCGCTCAATGCGCCGTCGGACCGGCTGCGCGGCGATCTGGCGCTGCTGCCCGACTTGTCCGAGGCAGGCCTGTTGAGTGCCGGCAAGGACATCAGCCAGGGCGGTATCGCGGGCACGGCGCTGATGCTCTGCGAGTGCTCGGGGGTGGGGGCGGTGCTCGATCTCGATCGCATCCAGCCGCCTGCCGGGGTGCCGCTGCTGCGATGGCTGCACAGTTTTCCGAGTTTCGGTTTCCTTCTGTCGGTCGCGCCGGAGCGCGCCGCCGAGGTCTGCCTCGCCTTCCGCAAGCGCGGCATCTGGGCCGATCCCATCGGTACAATGACCGAAGGGTCTGCTTTGCGTCTGCAAAAGGACGGCGAGATTGCTGACTTTTGGGATCATGCCCGCGCCCCCTACCTCTCGCTCACCCGAAAGGAGCCTGCCCATGCCTGAGATGCACTGGACCCTGTGCTGGCCCGATGGCAGCGAGGAGCGCTGCTATTCCCCGTCGAGCGTGATCACCGAGCTTTTCTCGCCCGGACAGAGCTACCCGCTGGACGAGTTCCTGCACCGCGCCCGCATCGCAATGGAGCGCGCCTCGGGCCGGGTGGAGCGCAAATACGGTTTCGCCTGCTCCTCGGCGATGGCGCAACTCGACCGGATCGAACGGCGGGTTGCGGATTTCGAGGGTCAGCCGGACGCCCGTGTCACCTGCCTGTCGATCACATGAAAAGGACCGAGACCATGACCAAACCGCAGATCCCCCATGTTCCCGTCGCCATCGTGGGCGGCGGTCAGGCCGGCCTGTCCGTGGCCTGTCAGCTGCAAAAGAAGGGCATCGAGAGCGTCGTTTTCGAGCGACACGAGAGGTTCCATTCCTGGCGTGTCAACCGTTGGGACAGCTTCTGCCTCGTCACCCCGAACTGGCAATGTCGTTTGCCGGGGTTCCATTACGATAAGGAATTCGGCGGCACCGATCCCGATGGCTTCATGGTGCGGGAGGAGATCACCGAATATCTCGACGCTTTTGCCGCGACCTTCGAGCCGGTGATATACGAACATGTCAGCGTGACGCGCATCGCCCCTCATCCGCAGGGCGGATATGTGCTGGAAACCAGCATCGGGACCTGGACCAGCGATCAGGTTGTGATCGCCACCGGCGGCTATGACACCCCCATCGAGCCCGCCTATGCCGGGGCACTCGATCCGAGCATCGTGCAGATGCATTCGGTCGATTACCGCAACCCCTCGCAATTGCCCGAGGGCGATGTGCTGATCGTTGGCACCGGCCAATCCGGCGTGCAGATCATGGAGGATTTCGTGCGCGTCGGACGCGGGGTGCATCTGGCCGTCGGCCCCGCGCCGCGCAGTCCGCGCAAATACCGGGGCCGCGATGCCATCGACTGGCTCTACGATGCCGGTCACTACAAGATCACTATCGACAGCCACCCCGACCCGGTGAAAGCGCTGACGCAAACCAACCACTACATGTCCGGCCGCGATGGCGGCAAGGAGATCGACCTGCGCAAATGGCATGTCGATCACGGGGTCGAGCTCTATGGCTCGCTGGCCAATATGGACGGGCGCAGGCTGGAATTCCTGCCCGATCTGAAGAAAAACCTCGACGATGCCGACCGCAGCTATATCGGCATCCGCACCCAGATCGACGCCTATATTGCCCGGGCCGCGATCGATGCGCCCGAGGAGCCTGATTTTGTGAAGGTCTGGGAGCCCGAGCAGGAGCGTACGGAACTGGACATCAAGGCGGCTGGCATCGGCTCCGTCCTCTGGGCCATCGGCTTTCGCCCCGATTACAGTTGGATCGAGGTCGATGTCTTCGACTCGCGCGGCAAGCCGAAATTTCACCGCGGCGTCACGGCGGTACAGGGGTTCCATTTCATCGGCCTGGGCTGGTTGAACACCTGGGGGTCGGGCCGGTTCCTGGGGATCGAGGAAGACAGTGCCTACCTGGCCGAGCAGATCGACGGGCAATTAAAGAGCGCCGGCACGCAGGCGGTCGCCTGATGGCGGTTGTTGCCTTTGCGGCGCGTCACGCGCCGGTCAGCGCCGAGGTCGGTCTGCGGCTCGGCATGGCGCAACTGGCGCCCGATGGTCTCTCTGAGCAATGGATCCTTCGCTTCTGCGGCGATCAGCATTGGGCGCTGATCGCGCAGGCGCTTGGCCTGGGCGCAGCGGTCTTTCACGCGCCGGACGGGCGTCCGGTCTACGCCGCCTTTTGCGCGACATCGCTGCGCACGCTGCCGTGTGGCGCCTTGCTGGGGCGCGACCTTCGCGTTGCGTCCTCGCTTTATGCGGTGACGGAGACGCGGACGGGATCGCAGCATCGGATCACGGTCGACGGGGCGGTTATTGCCGAAGTGTCAATGATTTCGACATTCGTCAGCCATGAGGCAAGCGGGTGCAACAACCGCATTCACCGCAATTCGGTCCTGGGGGAGCTGAGCCTGCTCCCGGCGGGTTCCGACTTGATGAGGCTGGATCGCCATGCGCGGGAAAGGGCGCGCAGGATGCGCGGCATGCAGCTTGCCAGCGGGCCGGTCATCCATTCGGAACGCCCGGTTCCTGCGCTGGATTTCAACGCCGTCGGGCTGTTGTATTTCCCGACCTTCTCGCGGATCGCCGAAGCGGCTGCCTATCGGCTGACAGGACGTTCGACTGCGATCCTTCAGCGCGAGGTTGTCTATCTCGGCAACATCAATCCGGGCGACACCGTCGATGTTTTTGGCCAGGACTCCAAAATGGTGATGGCACGGGCGGACCGCGTGCCGATTGCCGTCATCGAGACCCGGTCCGCGTCGGTATGAAGACAGGGCACGCAGTCGTGCCCTGTCCGCTTTCCCGTTTCTGCGTCGGAAGTGTTACTCGATCACCCCGGCGGCCTTCAGCTGTTTGACGGCGACGTCGCTGATGTTGGTCACAAAGGCAGAGTATTCTTCCGGCCCCATCCAGGAATCTGTCACGCCGGTGCTGCGGGCATAGTCCTGGTAGGTTTGCGCCCGCATCGCCTCGTGAAAGGCATCGGCCACCTGTTGCTGCAGTACCATCGGCATGTCGGCAGGGTCAAAGACGCCGCGCACCTGAATCCAGCTCGAATCCGCGTCGATTCCCTGTTCGGCGAAGGTCGGCAGATCGGGCTTGCCCTCGAGGCGTTCCGCGGCCAGTACCCCAAGCCCACGGATGCGCCCGGAGTCGAAATATTCGGCGGTCGGCCCCAGGTTGGAGACGCCGATGTCAATGTGTCCGCCCAATAGCGCGGCGAGGATATCGGGGGTCGAAGGGTAGCCGATCCAGTTGAACTTGGTGCCGGTGGCATTCTCCAGAATCGACATCCCGAGGTGTTGCATCGAGCCGACGGGTCCGAATCCACCGATATTGAGGCTTTCGGGGTTCTCTTTCGCTGCGGCGATCACCTCGGCAAAGCTTTGATAGGGGCTGTCGTCGCGCAGAAAGAACAGGATCGGGTCCTCTTGTACCGAGGCGATCCAGGAAAAATCTTCGGGCGCAAAGGTGCCCTTGAGGTTGGTCTGCATCCCGGTGAAATGGGTCAGTGTGTTGACGCCCAGCGTTAACCCGTCAGGCTTTGCCGCGCTGATGCGGCTCATCTGGTTGGCACCGCCGCCGCCGGGGGCGTTGACGACGATGACCTCCTGTCCGATCGCCGGTTCCAGCGATTTGATTAGCGTGCGGATGAAGATGTCCGAAGTGCCGCCTGGCTTTGTATGCATGACTACTTCGAGCGGGCCGCCGGGCCAGCTGTCTTGCGCCGCCGCCGGGCTGACCGAAGCCGTCGTCAGCGTGGCGGCGGCGGCGATCATCGCAAGGCCGTTGGATAGAATATTCATGGGTGTCCTCCTCCTTTGATGTGTGCGGTCGCATGATCCCCTGACGCGTCGCCGCGCCCTGGGGGCAATACGACCTGTGATCCAGCCACGGCGGTGTGGCTGAAAACCGGAGCTTGCGAAGCTGTCAGTGTGGCAGGCCGAAGGGCAGGTCGACCGGGCTTTGCCCGCAAAATGGAATGACGCCGGTCACCGCATCGACAACCGCCTGCTGCACCGGATGAACGGCGCTATAGGCGTTCACGAAGGTCGGGCAGTCGGGCATGTGAAAGGTGAGAAAGGGCGAGCCAAGCGAAATATAGAGTGTCGGCAGGTGCTGCCACATACGTTGCATCGTCAGCGGAAAGGCCCCGTGCAGGCGCTCCCATTGCGGTCCGAGCTGCTCCTTGCCCGACAGCCCCTCCTCGGCCATCAGATAGAGGCCGATGTCCTGGTCGGTGGCGTCGATGGGCTCGCCGGGGACAAGGCGGGTGATCTGGAACCCGAGCTTTTCCAGCATCGCGGGGATTTCCAGATCGGGCAGGGGGGCTGAGGGGCTGCGGCGGTCACGCGCCTCGGCCAGCAGGATCCGGCGGTGGCGCTGAGGCGAAAGCGGCAGCAGGTTCTGGCTGTCGCGGACCAGGGTCACGCATCCCTCGGCCACCTCTTTGGCCCATCGGCGGTGTTCATCCGTGCCCAGCAGGGCGGTGCGGCGTTCCCTCGGCGGCAGTGCCGGCCGGTCCAGATGCAGCCCCATCGAGGCCTTGAGCGCCAATATGCGCAGCACCGCCTCGTCCAGGCGCCGCCGGGAGAGCGCGCCGCTGGCCAGGCCCTCGCGCAGGAACATCATGTCCTCTTCGATATCACGCGGAAACAGAAGGATGTCGCATCCGCTTTCGATGCAGAGCGGCACGATGTCCTTGCGCGCGCCACAGGAGGTGAACCCCGCCATCCCGGTCGCGTCCGAAACGATGACGCCGTTGTATCCCAGCTCGCCCCTCAGCAATCCCTGCAAGAGGTTGGCATTGAGCGAGGCCGGGAGGAGGGCCCCGCTCAATGCCCCGTCATCCTCTGCGGGACGATACGCAGGAAGGGTGACGTGCCCCGCCATGACAATGCGGATGCCGCGGGCAATCGCGGCGGCGTAGATCCTGCCGAAGCTGGCATGCCAATCCGCCATGGTCATGGTGTTGTGGGTGGTGACGTAGTGCTGGTCTCGCTCGTCCAGCCCCTCGCCGGGGAAGTGCTTGACGCAGGCCACGAGATCGTTGTCCTGCATCCCGTCAATATAGGCGCCAACCATCGACAAGGTCTGGTCGACCTTGTCGGAAAAACTACGTGTGTTCACCGCGTTCGCGCGGAAATTCAGCGCGAGATCGGCCACCGGCGTCCAGCTGACACCAAAGCCGAGATATCCGGCCTCGCGCGCGGCGATTGCCCCCATGCGCCGGGCGTTTGCCGGATCGGCAGTGGCGGCCACGGCCATCTGGTTCGGAAATGCCGTGCCAGCCTTGACGCTGGCCTTTTCCGACATCTCGATATCGGCGGTCAACAGCGGCGGCAGGGCGCTGCGCTCCATCAGGCGCTCGGACGAGCGGCGCAGATCCTCTTCGGAATAGCTTGGAAACCGATGCAGGCCGCCGAAGCCAAGCGCGGCCATCGCGTCGATATTCTCGTCCGAAAGGTCGCGGCACATCGGCAGGATCACCTGCGCGATCTTTGCCTCTGTCCCCAGCGCTTCGAATTGCGTTTTGACCCAATCCAGGGCCAAGCGGTCGAGGTGGAAAGGCGCGGCGCTGAGTTGCGTATCGGAAAGGGGAGGACAGGTCGTAGGCATCGGTGTCCGCAGTCTCGGCTGTTTTTCAAGTCGCCACCACCATAGCCAATTCCGGCCCCTGGCAGGGGCCACATAGGTCAGGGCTGCCCCAACATTTGGGAAACCAAAGGTCGTTGCCTGCGAGGTCGTCCGCCTCTTGAATGCCGGGCAGACCCAAATTGCGCCGCAACGGGATGTCGGAACCGGCTTCCGGCACATGCGGCTAAAGACAGAGTTGACCGAAATGAAGCCATTTCAGAATTACAGGGTGATCGACACCACGCATGTGCTTGCCGGACCTTTTGCGGCATTCCAATTGGCCACTCTGGGGGCCGAGGTCATCAAGATCGAGGATCCGAACGATCCCGATCAGGCTCGGTCACAGGGGCCGGACCGTGCAATGAATGACATCGGGATGGGGACGGCGTTTCTGGGGCAGGCCTCCAACAAATCTTCGGTGGCCATCGACCTCAAGACGCCCGCGGGCAAGGAAGCGATGCTGCGCCTGCTGGACACGGCGGATGTGTTTATCGAGAACTACCGGCCCGGTGCCTTCGAAGCGCTCGGTCTCGGCTATGAGGACCTGCGGCGGCGCAATCCGGGTTTGATCTACTGTTCGCTCTCGGCCTTTGGCGCAACTGGCCCAAGGCGCGAACTGCGCGGCTACGACAATATCATCCAGGCCTTCTCCGGCTTTATGGCGATGACCGGTGATGATCCTGAGAAGCCCTTCAAATGCGGCGCGCCGATCATGGATTACGCCGCGGGGACGACCATGGCCTATGCGATCACGGCGGCACTCTTGCAACGGGCTCGCAATGGTGGAACCGGCAATTTTGTCGATGTCTCGATGCTGGATGTGGCGATGATGTTCGCGACCTCGCATGTTGCCTCCTATTTCTGGAACGGCAAGGCGCCGGCGCCGAAAGGCAATTGCTATGCCTTTGCAACGATCGGCATGTATCAGGCCAGCGACGTGCCCATGATGGTCTCGGCCTCGAACCTGAAGCAGCAGGCAAAGCTGTGGCGCCTGCTTGGGCGCGAGGACATGGTCAAGCAGGACAACAATCAGCGCCTGGACTCCCATGCCGAGGAAACTGCGGTGCTTGATGTCGCATTTCGGGGGCGGACAGCTGCCGAATGGGAAGATCTCTTGCAGGCCGAGGGTATTCCCTGCGCCCGGATCCGCACCCTGGACGAGGCCCTGATGGACGGGCAGATGCAGGCGCGGCCGGTCTTGCATCGCTTCTCCGGCGGCACTGGGACGGTCGAAGGCATGACCACAACGCTGGCGGGGTTTCGGATGCAGGAGCATGGTCCCTCGCTCGATCAGCCGCCACAGCGACTGGGGGCCCAGACGGTAAAGGTGCTGAGCGAACTTGGCTATAGCCCAGCCGAGATCGACAGCCTGCTGGAATCTGGCGTTATCGCTAAATGAATCGGCACGAAAACGCGGCTCTTGGCACCCCGAGAGGTCGGAATTCATGATTGATTTCAACAGGTAATACAGAATGTTTTAACTGTTGAAATCTTCGCTGCGTTGACGACACCCCCCTTGGGAAAAGAGATTTGACCGCATCGCCGAGCGCGACAAGAACAGCCTGCTTCCGGCGGAACGGGAGTGCCCGACGGGTTCCAAGTTTCCAACGAAGAAACATACGACAGAGGAGAATATGATGAACAAGCTACACTCCATGAGTTTCGGCGCGCTGATGGCGGCGACGGCACTTCCAGCCCTCGCGGCCGATCTGGAAGTCACCCATTGGTGGACCGCAGGGGCCGAAGCCGCCGGGATCCGTGTCATCGCCGATGCCTTCCAGAAAAGCGGCAACACCTGGGTCGACGGAGCCATTGCAGGGGCCGGTGGCGCTGCCCGTCCGCTGATCACCAGCCGGATCACCGGCGGCGATCCGATGGGGGCCACGCAGTTCACCCACAGCGCCGCAATGCGCGAGCTGATCGAAGCGGGCTTCATGCGCGACGTTACGGAGATCGCCGAAGCGCAGGGCTGGAAAGAACAGATCTTCCCGCAATCGCTGCTGGAAAGCTGCACCTTCGAGGGCAAGCTCTATTGCGTCCCCTCCAACATCCATTCGCAGCAGTGGCTTTGGCTGAACAACGCGGCCTTCGAGGAGAACGGTCTGACTGTTCCGCAATACTGGGACGAATTTGTCGCCGCCGGTCCGGTGCTGCGCGAGAAAGGCATCATTCCTCTGGCGCAGGGCCAGCAGGCCTGGCAAATCCAGCTGATGTTCAACGTGCTGATGGTGTCGATCGGCGGACCGGATCTGTTTGACAAGGTCTATGGCGATCTCGATGCAGAATACGCAGCTGGCGCTGAGGTTGCCAAGGTCTTCAAGGCGGCCGCGGAGGCGCGGGATCTGATGACCGGCTCCAATGTGCAGGCCTGGAACGAGGCGGCGCATCTCGTTATCGACGGGCGCGCCGGCGGCCAGATCATGGGCGATTGGGTGCAGGGCGAGTTCATGCAGGCCGGGCTTAAGGCAGGCGCGGATTTTTCCTGCCTGCCGGGCCTCGGGGTTCACGAATACATCACGGCTGCGGGCGACGCCTTTTACTTCCCCAAGGTCGAGGATGCGGAAATCACCGCCGCGCAGGACGCACTGGCCAGCGCCATCGTTGCACCTATAACGCAAGTCGACTTTACCGCGGCTAAGGGGGCGCTTCCCGTGCGCCGGGACGTTGAGCTGAGCAATCCGACACCCTGCATGGAAAAGGGCATGGAGATCCTCAAGGCAGGCCAGGTCGTCGAAAGCGTCAATACCATGGTGTCGCCGGATACTGTCGGTCGCGTGACGGACCTTGTCGTCGAGTTCTTTGCCGACCCGGGCTTTGTGCCTGAAACCGCACAGAAGGAATTTGCCGAGATCATCGCAACCGCGGACTGACAGATCGGGCGCGGACAAAAACGCTGCAGTCCGCGCCACCCTTCCACATCCCTAAAATCATCGGAGACTTGCAATGTCGCAGAGCGGCAAACCGACAGGGCTGTTCAAAAATCTGAGTGCCAAGATTGCCGCCATTCCGATGGTGCTGACGGCGCTTGTGATCTTTGTGGGCTGCTCTGTCTGGACAATCGTCTTTTCCTTTACGAACTCACGCCTGCTGCCCAGTGCCAATTGGGTCGGCCTCGATCAGTACGAACGCCTGTGGAGCACCCGCCGGTGGATGATCTCGATCGAGAACCTTGCGATCTACGGCATCCTCATGCTGATCCTCGCGCTGGTTGTCGGCTTCCTTCTTGCGGCCCTGATCGATCAGAAAATCCGGTTCGAGGACGGGTTCAGAACGATTTTTCTGTACCCCTATGCGCTCAGTTTCATCGTGACGGGCCTGGTTTGGCAATGGCTGTTGAACCCGGAATTCGGGGTGCAGAACGCCGTGCGCAACCTTGGCTTTGAAACCTTCAGCTTCGATCCGCTCTACAACCCGGACACCGTCCTTTATGGCGTGCTGATCGCTGGACTGTGGCACACCAGCGGGCTGGTCATGTGCCTGATGCTGGCGGGGCTGCGGGGGATCGACGAGGATGTCTGGAAAGCCACCAAGATCGACGGCATCCCGGCCTGGAAGACCTATATCGTCGTCGTCATCCCGATGATGCGCCCGGTCTTCATCACCACGCTGGTGCTGGTGACCTCCGGAATCATCAAGCTTTACGATCTGGTCATCGCTCAAACAGGCGGTGGTCCGGGTCTGGCCTCTGAGGTGCCCGCCAAATTCGTTTTCGACATGATGTTCGTTTCACAAAACCTTGCTCAGGGCTTTGCCGCTTCGACCATGATGCTGGTCGCCGTGATCTTCGTCATCATTCCCTGGGCCTATCTGGAATTCGGAGGCAAGAAACATGGCTGACGTCACCACCACCATGCAGCGCCCCAGCCCGGCACATGCCTCCGGGCCGAAGCCCCGCCGGGCCTTCAGCCGCAGGAATATCATGATCTACAGCATCCTGTTCGTGCTGGCGGTCTATTATCTGCTGCCCTTCTACGTGATGCTGATGACCTCGCTCAAAGGCCTGACCGAGATCCGCACCGGCAATATCTTTGCCCCGCCGGTGGAGATCACTTTCGAGCCCTGGGCGAAGGCCTGGTCCACCGTCTGTACCGGGCTGAACTGCGATGGCCTGTCGCGCGGGTTCTGGAACTCGGTCAAGATCACGGTGCCATCGGTTTTCTTTTCCATCACCGTGGCTTCGGTCAACGGCTACGCGCTGTCCATGTGGCGGTTCAAGGGGGCGAATGTCTTCTTCACCATCCTGATCATTGGCGCCTTCATTCCCTATCAGGTGATGATCTACCCGATTGTTGTGCTGCTGCGGGAAATGGGCCTTTATGGCAACCTGGGCGGCCTGGTGCTGGTGCACACAATCTTTGGTATGCCGATCCTGACCCTTCTGTTCCGCAACTATTTCTCCTCGGTGCCGGAAGAGCTGTTCAAGGCGGCGCGCGTCGACGGGGCCCGGTTCTGGACGATCTATTTCAAGATCATGCTGCCGATGGCGCTGCCGATCTTCGTGGTGGCGGTGATCCTGCAAACCACCGCGATCTGGAACGACTTCTTGTTCGGGGTGATCTATACCCGCCCCGAAAACTATCCGATGACGGTTCAGCTGAACAACATCGTCAACTCCGTCACCGGGGTGAAGGAATACAACGTCAATATGGCGGCGACGCTGCTGTCCGGGGTTGTCCCGCTCACCATCTATTTTCTCTCTGGCAAGCTCTTCGTGCGCGGCATCGCTGCCGGCGCCGTGAAAGGATAAGGTCATGCAGCCAAGCGTTTCGATCCAGAACCTCAAGCTCGACTTCGGCTCCGTCTCGGTCCTGCGCGATCTCAACCTCGACATCGGTCAGGGTGAGTTCCTCGTGCTCCTGGGCAGTTCCGGTTGCGGCAAGTCCACCCTGCTCAACTGTATCGCAGGTCTGCTTGAGCCGACCGAAGGGGCCATTCACATCAACGGCCAGAACGTCACCTGGGCCGAGCCCTCGGACCGCGGCATCGGCATGGTGTTCCAGTCCTACGCGCTCTATCCGCAGATGACGGTCGAGGGCAATCTGACCTTTGGTCTCAAGAACGCGAAGATGCCGAAGGAGGAGATCAAGCGCCGCGTGGCCCGTGCCGCCGAAGTGCTGCAGATCGAGCCCCTGCTCAAGCGCAAGCCTGCCGCCCTGTCCGGTGGGCAGCGTCAGCGGGTGGCAATCGGGCGGGCGCTGGTGCGCGATGTCGACGTCTTTCTGTTCGATGAGCCTTTGTCGAACCTCGATGCCAAACTGCGTGCGGATCTGCGGGTCGAGATCAAGCGGCTGCACCAGCGGCTGCGAAACACGATGATCTACGTGACCCATGATCAGGTCGAGGCGATGACTCTCGCCGACCGGATCGCGATCATGAAAGGCGGCGTGGTCATGCAGTTGGACGCGCCCGGGGTGATCTACAACAAGCCCGCCAACAAATATGTCGCCGATTTCATTGGCTCGCCCTCGATGAACTTTTTCGCCACGACGCTGGACAGTACCCGTGAGCCGAAGGTCAGGATCGCGGGCAAGGATGTGTATCTGACGGGTTACGAGTTTACGCGCCCCGGCATCAGCGGCGACGTCTGGTTCGGCATCCGCCCCGAACATATCGTGACAGGTGAGTTGGCCGACATGGCCCCCGCCCAGTTCGAAGTGGCCGCCGAACTCGCGGAGCCGATGGGCGCTGAAACGCTGATCTGGTCAACGCTTGACGGCGCGCCCCTGCGGTTCCGTGTGGATGGTCAGATGACGGTGTCCCCCGGCGATATGATCCGGATCGGCTTCGATCCCGCCCGGGCGTCGATCTTTGACACGGTCGAGGAACTGCGCATCTGAAGGCCTGACAGAAACCGGCGTCGGCCTCCGGCGCCGGCTTTCGATCAGGCCAGGCTCAGGAACTCTTTTGCCGCTTTGTTGAAGGCCTCTGGGCACTCGACATTGACCGAATGGCCTCCGGGCAGGTCCGTGATCGCGATCTCGGGGTGGGTGGTTGAAAGCCAGTCGCGGAGCGGCTGGAATTTCCGTTCGGCCTGGCCGTTGATCAACAATGTCGGAACCGACAATTCGGCGAGCCTGTCGCGTACTGACAGGCGCGGCAAGCTCTCTTGCATCAGCAACGCCAGGCTTTCCGGAGCCACGAGGTCGGCTTGTTCTGAAAGCGTTTCTCGCAGGTCTGCGGGAAAACGCCGGGCATTGGCCGGGTGGTAGGGCAGTTTGCGCAGGGTGTCGGTGCCGCCGTGCCGGACTGTGAGGGCAAGGCTACGCCTTGCCTCGATCTGGGCTTCGGTCTCGGTCTCGCGCAGGGCCGCATTTGCATTGGTAAAGATCACCCGGGCACAGGCTTCGGGAAAGGCCAGAGCATAGCCCAATACGAGACCCGCCCCGAAGCTTTGGCCGCAGAGGTGCCATCGCGCGATGCCGAGCGAGGTGCGGAGCCGGTCAAGGGCTTCAATGAGGTTTTCCGGTCGCGCCTGTTCCGGCTGTTGCGGTGCTGGACTGTCGCCATGACCGGGCAAGTCTATGCGGATCAGCCGATAGTGCCGCGACAGATCCAGGTTCGGTTTCCAGATCTCTCGGGTGACCAGCAGGCCATGCACCATGAGTAAAGGCGGCAACCCGGTGTCGGGTGCCGCCTCAATCGCGAAGGGAAGGGCAGTAGACCGGCTCACAACAAGGACCGGTCTTGCAGCCAGTTGCCTATCGTATGGGCGACTTCCTCGGGTTTCTCGAAGGGCAACAGGTGGCCGCCTCCGGCAATCACAACCGATTGCGCATCGGGTATCTGCGCGGCGATGGCCCCATGAACCGCCTCGGTCGACAAATGATCCTCGGCTCCGGTTATCAACAACACCGGGAAGGGAAACGCGCCAATATAGGCCGTTGCATCCGGGCGATGGAGCAGGGCCAGGTTCTGGCGCTCATGGGTTTCAGGACCGCAGTCGATGACCATCTGGCGGATTTGGGCGACAAGATCGGCGTTCCTGGCGCTGTCCCTGGACAGGACTTTGGAGACCCAGTTCTCTGCATAGCGGACCATGTCGGCATTGGCCGCGTCGATGCGCGATTGCCGATGATCCTTTTCGTCAGCAGCCGGGCCCTCGGCGCTGGTGCTCGACAGGACCAATGCCTTGATCCGTTCCGGGGCCTGGCGGCCCAATTCCATCGCCACGCGACCGCCCATGGAATGCGCGATCACGATCAATTCGCCGGAGGTTTCAGACAGGATGCGTTCGGCCATCTGTTCCAGTGTTGCATCCCGTGTGGTGTCTGCAACATGGATCGCCTCCACATGCGGTTGCAAGGACAGGGCGACGGGGGCCCAGGTGCGGGCGTCCGACATGATGCCGGGGACAGTGACAAGAGTGACCATCGGGGGTTCCAATCTATTGCAAGCGTCAATCTGGGTTTGGGTGCGTTTCTATCAGCCCACGGCAGGGTCCGGGACCTGATGAAAGGTTAGTGCAGACCAAACCCAATGCCCCCCGGAGCAGGAGGGGCACCGGGGGGGGGGGCGTGGATCAGGATGGGCGGCAGCATTGCCGACCGTCCTATTTTCACAGGCGGCTACTTGACCCCGGCAGCTTCGAGCCCCTTGACCGCAAGCGCGTCCAGCTTCTTGGCGAAAGCTTCGTACTCCTTGGGTCCAAGGAAACGCGGAACAACGCCAGATGTCGCCTCATATTGCTTGAACTCCGCTGCGTTCACGGCCTCTTGCAGACCGGCAGCCAGTTTCTGCTTGATCTCCTCCGGAACACCGGCTGGGGCGACAAGCCCGCGGATCTGCTGCCAATCCGTGTCCACGTCATATCCCAGTTCGGTGTAGGTTGGCGCATCTGGCAAAGCAGGGTTGCGTTGATCCGAAAGAACGCCGATCACGCGAACGCGGCCTGCCTCGACGAATTCGCGCAGGGACCCGGCATTTGCCGAGCCGACATCGACATGGCCCCCCAATACATTGGCGATGGTGTCCGCCGTGTTGTTATATCCGACCCAGTTGATGTCGATCCCGGCGGCATTGGTTGCCAGTTCCGAGGCGACGTTGGACACTGACCCGATGGAGCCGAAGCCGCCGACATTCGGCGCGGTGCCAGATCCTTTTACCGCAGTGACAAAGTCGTCAAACGATTGGTAAGGGCTGTCTTTCGAAACGAACAGCATGTAGCTGTCCTGTTGCAACATGGCGATCCAGTCGAAATCGTCGATGGCAAAGACGCCCTCCAGGTTCGTCTTCATTGCCGTGAACTGCGTCAGTGTATTGACGCCCAGCGTGTACCCGTCGGGTTTCGCCGCCTTGATGATGGTCATCTGTGTCGCGCCGCCGCCACCGGGCTTGTTCACCACGATGACATCCTGGCCAAAGACCTGTTCGGCCGCTTGCGCAAGGTTGCGCGCCAGGATGTCGGTCGGCCCCCCGGGGCCATTCGGAATGACGATCTCGATGGGTCTACTCGGCCAATCGGCGAGGTCTTCGGCGCCGGCGACCGGGAGCGCAGAAAAGGCACCGGCGGCGAAGAGGGCAAGGCAAAGCCTGGACTGGATTTTCATTGATCTTCTCCCTGTATTGATTGCAGTCAATACGAAAATAGACTGCAGTCATATCCTCCCTGCGGAATGTAGGGCTTTGAAGGAGACTATTGGTTGGGTCTGGGCGAACAGATGCTTCTAGCGCTGATGTTCCTGTATCATTGTCTCATATGGCGACATTGAGCATACTGGGCTTGAACGGTTCGGCGGGGTGATTGTTGCATCTTTGTTCAAGATTGATGCAGGTTACTGCTCGTTGCTCGGGCCGGAATACCTAAAACGAACTGGGAGAACTGATATGCAATCGGGCAAGCAAAGCCGTAGTTTCGTTCTGATTCACGGGGCTGGACATGGCGGCTGGATGTGGAAGAAGGTCCGGGATCAACTTCAGGCGAAAGGTCACCGCGTCTTTACCCCGACGCTGACCGGGCTCGGCGAACGATCCCACCTGATGAGCGGAGATATCACCCTGCAGACCCATATCGAAGATGTCGTGAACGTTTTCAAATGGGAAGACCTGACCGATGCGGTTCTGGTCGGTCATTCTTACGCGGGCTGGGTCGTAACCGGCGCGATGGAATATCTCGAAGACCGGGTCTCGGCCATCGTCTACTTGGATGCGTTCCTGCCGGATGACGGCCAACGCGGGATGGACTTCCTGAACGAACAGCAAACGGCTGCCTTTGAGGAAGCGAGGGCAAAGGGTGATGTCTCGCGTCCGGGTCCGACCGCAAAGGCGCTGCGCATCCAGTCCGAAGAGGATGCCGCATGGGTCGATTCCAAGATCACCCAGCAACCCATCGGCGTATCCCTGCAGGCGCTGGACTTGACGGGTGCCCGTGACCGCGTGCCGAAAAAACTCTATGTCCGCGCACCGTTGTTCCCGCAGCCACGCTTTGACGCGGCGCTGGAACGTTGCCAAGCGGACGAGAGCTGGAAGACCATCGTCATGGACACCTGCGGCCATGATCCGATGATCGACGATCCGGAGGCCGTCGTTGCCATGCTCGAGGATATGCTTTGAACAGGGCAACCACCATTCTGGCACCGGCGGCCTTTGCGTCGGCGCTGAACAGGCTGGCGCAGGAGCGGGAGCCAGGGCTGGTAACTTTCACCTACGGCCCCGCCACCGGCCCCGCACCAGGCAGTATCACCAGCCGGTTGCAGGCCGGCGAGCGCTTTGACCTCGTCATCCTGCCGGCGGCTCTGGCTATGAAAGAGATCACGGCCGGGCGACTGATCGGGTCGCCGGTTCGCGTCTTTGCCTCGACCGTCGCCTTCTGCGTGCCCGAAGGGGCCGAGGTCCCGGATCTATCGACGGAAGCGGGCCTGTGGAAAGCCCTGTCCGATGCCCCGTCGATCGGCCTGTCGGCAGCGGGCAGCGGCCGGTTCTTCCGCGAGGTTCTGCTGCCCCGGTGCGACCAGGCGGATGCGCTGTCGGCAAAACTCAGGACGATCACGGACCGCCCGGTTGGGCAGGCCGTCGCTGACGGTTTGGTCGCGTTTGGGTTCCAGCAAAAAGCGGAACTTCTGGAGGTGGTGGGCATCGCCGTGATCGACGATCTGGCTGATCCAGCCCGCAACGACACCTGGCTTGTCGCGGTGCAGGGCGCGCAGGGGCAGGCGGATGCCGCGGCGACGCTGTTGGAAGACCTGGGCTCTCCGCGCGGGCAGGACATCCTGACTGCGCATGGTCTGACACCGGCCGCCTGAGAGGCAAAACCTCTGTCGGCAAGCCAGATCCCGGCAGGGTTCAGGCTTGTGGCCGTTAGGACGACGCCAGGGCGCGAGGCGGGCGCTGGTCGAAACGACGGTCGAAGATGCCTTCGGCAATGCGGTTCTTCATGATCTCGACCGACCCGCCCGCAATCATCCAGCCCCGCGTCCGGCGCAGGCAGTATTGCGCGGTGCTTTCGCAGGAAAAGCCCAAACCCCCCAGGATCTGAACGGCCTCGTTGGCGGCGAAATAGCCCGCCTCGTTGCAGGCCAGTTTTGCCAGGGCGGTTTCATGCGCCGAGGGCAATCCCGCCCGCACTGTTTACTGCCGCGCGCATCAGCAGGAGCTGCGCCGCTTCCAGTTTCAGTTCCATCTCTGCGAATTTCCATTGCAGACCCTGGAATTCGCTCAGCGGCCGCCCGAACTGCTTGCGAGTCAATGCGTGGTCGCGCGCAAGGGTGAAGGCGTGCCGCCCGACAGCCACCGCCCGCGCCGCATTGCCAAGGCGTTCGACGTTGAAACCGGCGATCTGCTTCCTGAATCCGCCCGCGCCCAGCAGGACATTCTCTTTCGGAATCCGGACGTTGTCGAAATAAAGCGGCGACCAGTCCTCGCCGTTCATGAAGGCAGATGGCCTGCCGATCTCAAAGCCTGGCGTGCCACGTTCGATCAGCACCGACCCGATGCCATCCGTGCCGGGACCGAATCGCACGTAAACAAGGAACAGGTTCGCCAAGCTGCTATGCGTGCCAAAGATCTTGGTTCCATTGATGATGAAGTCGTCGCCCTCTGCCATGGCTGTCGTCGCCAGCTCTGTCACGGCGGACCCGGCATCCGGTTCGGTCATGCCCAGGGAAATCAAGGCTTTGCCAGCCAGGATATCAGATAGGTAGCGCGCCTTTTGCTCTGACGTCGCATATTCGACGAAGGTTCGCACGGGTCCAAAGTTGGCGGCCTGGATCACGTCGCCCGACTTGGGGCAGGCCTGCGCGACGGCTTGAATTGCGAGGATGGCCTCGACGAGGCTGCCGCCCATACCGCCGTCTTCCTCGGCGAATAGGATTCCCAGCAGGCCCATGTCTGCAAACTTGGCCGCGACATCCCAGGGGTAGTCTTCTGACGCTGCCCGCTCGCTGGCCTTCGGAGCGAGTTCGGTTCTTGCAAACCGGGTGACCGTATTGTGAAATATCTGCTGGTCTTCGTTCAGCTTGAAGTCCATGGTCCAATCCTTTTTCCGTGATACGTCCGATCATAGACGTGGATGTGCGGGCGACTTAACTGACTATTGTTTGGGCGTTGGGTGCCTAGAGTTTTGCCAGCATCCTTTGTCTTGGTCCGATGCGGTAAGCAAGCTGACTGAATGTCCCGACACATCCGTGACGCAGATCTGGAAAGCTCTGGTCTGAATGACAGCAGAGATCCGCGCTGGCGCGCGCGGAACGCATTTAGTCACTTGCCATGCCAGGGCATCGACGGGCTGCGCCCGCTCCTCCCTGTCCTGTCTCTTTTCATTTGATTGATCCGCCTGGCATCCGGTCGGCACTCTGAACACGGGTTCTGATGCCGCTGCGCGTCAACCTCCACGGAGAAATCCGGTTCCTCCCACGCGAAGCGCGGGTCCCTCCCAATTTCACCGTTCCAGGGCAGATCGTCATGACACAGGGCGTCGCGGTGTTGATTTTCGCGCTGTCTGCCTATTTCGCCGGTGCGGTGACGCTGGGCGGGTTGACGCAGCTTTCGGGCGCCTTCGGGCGGGTGACGCAGACCCTGAGCTGGTTCATCTTCTCCTATCGCGAACTGGCGGAATTCGCGGCGGTGGCGCAAAGCCTGGACGATCTGATGACCGCCGCCGGGGCACCGGGGCCGATGGCGGGCGCGGCACGCGACTTCCGGCAGGACCGCTCTGCCGATGGCGCCCTGCACGTCAGCGGGCTGCACCTTCAGACGCCGCAGGGCCGCTGGCTTGTCCCCGTGCCGGACCGCGTGGTGCACCCGGGCGAGCGCATCTGGATCAACGGAGTCTCGGGGCAGGGGAAAAGCACGCTGCTGGCGGCGCTGTCGGGTCTGTGGTGTTACGGCAAGGGCCGGATCGCCACGCCCGCGTCCGAAATGGTCTTTCTGCCGCAAAAGCCGCATCTGGACAGCGATGGGCTGGCCGGGGCGGCCTGTTACCCACGCGATCCCGGCGACTTTGCCCCCGACCGGATTGCCGAGGTCCTGAAACAGGTCGGCCTGGAGCATCGGCTCGACCGGTTGGATGAGGCCGGGCCGGGCGCTTTGGAGGGCTTGTCGATGGGCGAACGCCAACGGCTGGTTCTGGCGCGGGTGCTGCTCTTGCGGCCCGATTGGATCATTCTGGACGAGGCGACCTCGTCCCTCGATGCCTTGGTCGAGGCGGAGCTGTTGTCATTGATCCGCCGAGACTTGCCCGAGGCGACGATTCTATGCGTGTCACACCGGGATCCGGCGGCGCTTGGGGTGCATTCGGTCTGGTGTATCGGGGAGGGGGAGCGTGATGACCGAAAGACGGCATGAGCCTGGCGTCGACCATAAAGAGCGGGCATCGACCCGCTATTGGAGGTCTCCTTCGGGTGGGTGGCTGCAGGGTTGTCTGACGGGCGACCTGATGAAATTGCCTGTGCCGTTTGGCATGGCTCTTGCCGCTTCGTGTCCGGCGATCCGCCAGGTTAAACAATCGACCGAAGTTGAAATCAGGCGCGGCGACAGGCGCCGCACGAAGCCGAGAGGGGAGCGGAGATGAAGGCAGGAGAATGGATCCGGCCGGGGCAGGAAACGGTGCTGGCATATGACACTGTGCTGCGCGAGGCCGCCGGGGCGCAAGCGGTTCTGCTGGGTGAAACCCACGACCGGGCCGACAATCATCGTTGGCAGATGCATGTTGCCGCCGGGTTACTGGCGCATCGCCGCGATATCGTCCTGGGGTTCGAGATGTTTCCCAAGCGGCTGAACCCTGTTTTGGCTGAATGGGTCGCTGGCGGGCTGGACGAGGCCGCATTTCTGGAACGCGCGGAGTGGGGTCAGGTCTGGGCGTTCGATCCGGAGCTCTACATGCCGATCTTTCGCTTCTGCCGGGACTTCGGCATCGAGATGATCGGGCTGAACTGCCGTCGCGGGCTGGTGTCCGAAATCGGCAGGGACGGATGGGAGGCGATCCCGCCGGAGCTGTTGGAGGGGTTGACCCCCGCCGCGCCCGCAACGCCGGAATACCGACGCTTCCTGTTCGAGATCACCGGCGGCCTCCGAGAGGGCCGTAGGGCACAATCGCCCGAAGACCCGGCGTTCGACCGGTTCGTGCGGGCACAGCAAGTCTGGGACCGGGCCTTTGCCTGTCGCATTGCCGACCGCTGCCGCCAGCTGGATGCGCCGCTTGTGGTTGGCATCATCGGGCGCGGCCATCTGGAATTCCGGGGCGGCACGCCGCATCAGTTGAACGATCTGGGGCTGGAACATGTGAGTGTCCTGCTGCCTCATGATGCAGACCGCGAGACCGCCACCGGGCAGGCCGATGCGATGTGTGTCATGCCAGCATGGAGAGGGTCGGCCGATAACGGATGAGGCGAGGTCACGGTTTTGGTCGATCTTGCGGGGATGCTTTGTGGCCTCAATGACAGCCCTTGTGATCGTGATCTGGTTGGTTCTGTCGTGGCTCGGCGTGGTTGTGCAGGTCGCTCAGGCATTTGCTCCGGTTGTCGACCACAATCGCAAGTTTCTGGCGCTATGCCGAGGCAATCATCAGATGGCGGTGCGGGCGGAGCAGGTTGACGGTCACGATGACGCGGGGCTTGCCCCAGCGGACGATCTGCCGTGACAGGAAAGGCTTCGCCGCCCGCGCAGGACGCCTTTGTTGCACGAGGTTGTCGAGACCCTCGCCGTTGCGATCGATAGCCCGCCACAGCCAATGCGTCATGCCACCGATCGGGATGAGGCTTGGTGCATTGGTCGGTTTTGGGTATGAAGGGGGAGACGTATAGCGATGACCGGATCGATCGGAAAGAGGTTGGCGGTGTTACGTGTTCTTGTTCTTGCTTGTGTTATGGCGCTCGCATCGCTTCCAGCCCTGGCAGAGAAACGCACGGCGTTCATCGTCGGGAACGCCGCCTACACCAACGCGCTGCCGCTGGCCAACCCGGTCAATGACGCGAGATTGGTGGCCGCCACACTCGAAGGGCTGGGCTTCGACGTCACGCTGGCGACCGACCTGACTCGGGTGGGGCTGGCAGCCGAGTTTTCGGCCTTTCTCGACCGGACCCTGGGCGCGGACGTGACGCTGTTCTATTACGCCGGCCACGGGATGCAGTTCGAGGGGCGGAACTACCTGCTTGGCACCGACGCCGCACTGCGCAGCGCCTTCGACGTGCAGAGTGAGGCGCTCCCGCTCGACCGGATCGTGCAGATGTTAGAAGAGAAAGCACGCGCCGCGCTTGTCTTTGTCGACGCCTGCCGGGACAACCCGCTGGCAACACAGTTCTACACGCAGAACTTCTCGCCCACCCGGGCGCTGGCAACGCGAGGCCTGGCACCGATGTCGGAGCGCTTCCAGGGCTCGATGCTGATGTTCGCGGCCTCGCCCGGGCAAGTGGCCTATGACGGTGCCTTGGGCAATTCGCCGTTCACGCAGGCGCTTGCGAAGCATCTGCCGACCGAGAACGTCGAGATCCTGACACTGATGAAGCGTGTGATCCGCGACGTGAAGGCCGAGACCGAGGACAAGCAGGTGCCGACTGTGACGAACGACTTGGCGCTGGAGGTCTACCTGAACCTCGGAGAAGGCGGAGAGGGCGCTGCTCTTGCGGCGGGGCAGGAAGAGGCAATCTTCGAGGCGGCGCTGGCGATCAATTCTGAGAGGGCGTGGGACATCTATCTACAGCGCTTCCCATCGGGCGCGATGCGGGACCTGGCGCTGGCGGCGCGCGAGGATCTGACAGCCGAGGCGCTGGCTGGCGCCCCAGGCAGCGTCGTGAGCGACACTGGTCGCATAACCGTTGCGCGCGAGGCGGCTGCCGCTGCGGAACGCTCATTGGGGCTTTCGCCAGACAACGCGCGGGCCGTTCAAGCGGCACTGAACGCGCGTGGCTACGATGCGGGGTCGCAGGACGGCGTTTTCGGGACGCGAACGCGGCGAGCCATCGCGGATTTCCAGGCCGCGGCGGGTTTGCCGTCTACCGGCGTGGTGACGAAGGGAACGGCAAAGGCGTTGGGCATCGCACTGACCGAGTTCGAGGAGAGCGACCGGAAGATCTACGTGTCGAAAAATGCTCGTCGCTACGACCCGGCACAATTGGCACTGATCGAAGATGATTCACGGCTGATCAAGGCGGCGCGGGTGCTCGACGGCAAGGAGTTCGTCTACGGTTTTTTTGAGGGACGGCTTTATGTCGGGCTCTTAAACTGGACGTGGGAAGACTACGAGGCCGCTAAGAAGATCGCCGAGGACGTCGGTGGCTACCTCGCGACCCTTACCTCCGCGGACGAGAATGCCTTCGCTTTTGAACTGGTCCGATATGACCGACGCTTCTGGAAGGGTCACAGCACCCGGAGCGACACCACCACCTTCGGTCCGACTTTTGGTCTCTTCCAGATCGACGGAGCGCGAGAACCGGATGGTGGGTGGCAGTGGGTCACCGGTGAGCCCATGACCTTCACCAACTGGCTACCCGGTTCGCCGATCAATGCGAACGGCAATTCCAGCTATGGGGCCTTCATCTGGGACATATGGGGCAGAAACCTTCGACCAGACGGGACGTTTGCTGCCCCGACCTGGCATGATTTCTCGCATGCCACGCCATCGCTCCTCATCGAGATCGAGTAATCGGTGCCACTTGGCCCTGAAACAAGCGAGCCGGATACTAGGCTGAAGTTCACACATGCCGGGTCCGAGGATCTGCTATCTGCCGATTGATGTGGCCAAGATCAAACGTGAGCGTCACGATGCCCTCATCGAGATGCAAGATATCGCCAGGACGCGCCTGCCGTCGGCGCAAACTGCGGGCGATCCGGGGGCGGAACTTCATCACCCACCGTCGGATCGTCTCGTAGGAAACGTCGACGCCGTGCGCCAGGAGCATCTCCTCGACTGCGCGCAGGGAGAGGTTGCAGCGGACACAAAGCCAAACCGCTTGCAAGATGATTTCAGGTGGAAAGCGATGACGCTTGTAGCTGATCGGGAGCGTCGTCATGCCCGACACCCAACCAAGGCGCCGGCGGGATCCATCCGATCTGTCAACGTGACAACACCCTGATTGACATCCAACGCTCTGGTTTTGAGTTATTTTTCTTGCTTGGGATTCCCTGATGCCAGGACCGGTCGGGTCACCCTGAGTCCTGCCTGAAGAAAAACATTAGTTATCTGGTGACAACTCACCTCAACATTTGGATTTTATTTACTGTCACCACAACGGTGCAACCGGCGGGACCGGGACATGAAACAGGGAACATTCACATGACTATCACAACCAGATTTCTCCCGATTGGACTGGCTGCGTCGCTTCTGGCGTCTCCGGTTGTTGCGGAAGGTCAGCAGTTCATCACCATCGGCACGGGCGGCGTAACTGGCGTCTACTATCCGACGGGCGGCGCGATCTGTCGTCTCGTCAACGCAAATCGCGCTGAAACCGGGTTGCGCTGCTCGGCAGAGTCAACCGGCGGTTCGGTTTACAACACCCGCACGATCCGCGAGGGCGAACTGGACTTCGGTGTTGTCCAGTCCGACGTTCAGGCCGCAGCCATCGAAGGCAGCGGCGCGTTTGCCGAAGATGGCGCTTTTGAGGGTCTGCGCGCGCTTTTCTCTATCCACCCAGAACCCATGCACCTGATGGCGCGGGTGGATTCGGGCATCGAGACGGTGGCGGATCTTGCGGGGCATCGTGTCAACATCGCCAACCCGGGGTCCGGCACCCGGGTCCTGGCCGAAACCCTGATGTCCTATTCTGGCCTGTCCAAGGAAGATTTCTCGCTCGCAGCGGAGCTTGCGTCGGCAGAGCAGGCTGGCGCTCTTTGCGATGGCAACATCGAAGCGACGATCTGGGCAGCGGGACTTCCGAACGGCGCAACGCAAGAAGCCACGTCGACCTGTGAAGTGAAGCTCATCCCGCTGGACGGCCCCAACATCGACAAGCTTCTCGAAGAGAACCCGGCCTATGCCGCCGCGACGATCCCGGGCGGAATGTACGCTGGAAACACGGAGGACATTCCCTCCTGGGGCCCGCGTGCAACCATGGTCACCTCCGCCAATACGCCGGATGAAGTCGTTTACGCGGTGGTGAAAGCGGTCTTTGACAATTTTGACGACTTCAAGCGTCTTCACCCCGCCTTTGCGGATCTGGATGAGAAAGAAATGATTTCGGCGGGTCTTACCGCGGAAATTCATCCTGGAGCGCTCAAGTACTACCAGGAGCGTGGCTGGAAGTAATCCTTCCTGCACGGGAGAGCCCGCGCGGTAAACACCGTGCGGGCATTTCGATCTTCTTTTGGATTGGGGATACGGGTTTGAACGTAGCCGACACAAAGACCACCGATGGCTCGACCGTCGACGACTTCATCGCGGACAACGACACGGGGGGGCGCACTCCTTCGGGCATCTTCAACCGAAAGGTTTTGTGGGGTGTCCCGTTGCTCTGGTCGTTGTTCCAGCTCTGGATTGCGTCTCCGTTGCCGTATGAGCTCGGAGTTTTCGTTGTCAACAATGCCCAAGGCCGCTCCATCCATCTGGCTCTAGCGGTTTTCCTGGCTTTCACCGCTTTCCCCACTTTCAAGCGGAGCCGCCGTGATACAATCCCGCTCGTGGATTGGGCCATGGCCCTGCTGGGCGCCTTCTGCGCAGGCTATCTGTATCTTTTCTGGGAAGGATTGGCTGCAAGATCCGGTGCGCCTTCTACCGCAGACTTGATATTTGCATGCCTCGGCGTGGTGCTGCTTCTGGAAGCCGCCCGCCGGTCCTTGGGTTTTCCGCTCATGGCGGTCGCGGTCGTCTTCCTGGCTTATGTCTTCTTTGGGTCGTCGGACCTCCTACCGGACGTGATCCGCTGGAGAGGTGCCTCGATCGAGCGCGCGATGAGCCACATGTGGCTGACCACCGAGGGTGTTTACGGTGTTGCCCTGGGCGTATCCTCTGGCTTTGTCTTCCTCTTCGTCCTCTTTGGTGCCTTGCTCAACCAAGCCGGGGCAGGCAACTACTTCCTGTCCTTGGCCTTTGCGACCCTTGGCCACCTGCGAGGCGGTCCCGCCAAGGCCGCGGTGATTGCTTCGGCAGCGACGGGCCTGATTTCCGGCTCGTCCATCGCCAATGTGGTGACGACCGGCACCTTCACGATCCCGCTGATGAAGAAGGTCGGCTTCTCCCCGGCAAAGGCCGGGGCCGTCGAAGTCTCCTCGTCGATCAACGGCGTCTTGACGCCACCGGTCATGGGGGCAGTCGCCTTCCTGATGACCGAATATGTGGGGATCTCCTACGTTGAAGTCGTAAAGGCTGCCATTGTGCCTGCGGCGATCTCCTACGTTGCGCTCATCTACATCGTGCATCTCGAGGCCCTGAAGATGGGTCTGAAAGGTACGAGCAAGATGAACCCGGTTCTGTTCCTCCTGTCCGCACTCTTGATGATCTGTGGCGGAATTATTCTTGTGGGCGGTGCATTGTGGATTTCAGGCCAGATCGTGACGCTGCTGGAACGCTCGATTGGAGCTGCGGCAGCACCGGTGATCATTGCCCTGTTTCTCGGGCTTTACCTTGTCGCGCTGCGGCATGCCGCCCGCGGTCCGGAGCTGGATCTTTCGGTCGAAAGCATGCAAGCGCTTCCTCCGACGCGCGAAATCTTCCGCAGTGGCCTCCATTTCCTGTTGCCGATCTTGCTGCTGATGTACCTGCTTATGGTCGAGCGCAAATCTCCGGGTTTTTCTGCCTTCTGGTCGGCATGCTTTATGCTTCTGGTGCTTGTGACGCAAAAGCCGCTCAAGGCGTTTTTCCGGGGACAGGGCGATATTGCCGCGCTGTTTCGCACAGGTTTTGACGAGGCTTGCGAAGGCTTGATTGTCGGCGCACGCAACATGATCGGCCTCGCCTGCGCAATGGCAGTTGCCGGTATCATCGTGGGCTCCGTCACGCTCACGGGCGTCGGGCAGGTCATGGCGCAGTTCGTCGAATTTCTCTCGGGCGGGAACCTCATGTTGATGTTGTTCTTTGTCGCCCTCATCTCGATCATTCTCGGTATGGGGTTGCCGACAACGGCCAATTACATCGTGGTCTCGTCGCTAATGGCTGGCGTTGTCGTTGAACTTGGCGCACAGAACGGCTTGCTTGTGCCTCTGGTCGCGGTCCATATGTTCGTGTTTTACTTTGGTATCATGGCGGATGTGACGCCCCCGGTAGGCCTTGCAAGCTTTGCCGCAGCTGCAATCTCGGGCGGTGATCCCATCCGGACAGGCTTTCAGGCGTTCTTCTATTCGATCCGGACGGCGCTGCTTCCTTTCCTCTTCATCTTCAATACCGATCTGCTGCTTCTTGACGTGACATGGCAGCATGCGATCGTTGTTTTCATTGTCGCGACCCTGGCGATGCTGGTCTTTGCCGCCGGCACTATGGGGTATTTTCTGACCCGCTCGCGGCTCTGGGAGTCCTTCGTGCTGGTTGCAGTTGCGTTGACACTGTTTCGTCCCGGCTTCTGGCTCGACCGGGTCGCCCCAGCGCATATCCAGGAACCCCCCGCCCAGATTTTCGCATTGGCCGAGCAGGCTGCCGATAACGCGACCCTGCGTGTTGGACTGGAGGGAATGACGCTGGATGGAGCCCAGGTGTCCTCGGTGTTCCAGCTGCCCTTGGGGCCATCAGGAAGGACGGGGTACGAGAGGCTTTCGCAGTCCGCTGGGCTGGACCTTGTAGAGCGCGAAGGCAAGGTCATCGTTGATCTTCTGGCTTTCGGCGGTCCAGCAGAGCAAATGGGTGTAGACTTCGATTGGGAAGTAACCGGCATTGATATCGAGAATGACAGGATGCCGAAAGAAATCTTCTACATTCCGGCACTGCTGATGTTGGGCCTTATCGTTTTCGTTCAGCGTCGGCGTAAACTTGTGGAGGAGCTCGCATGAACGGAACCATCCTTGCTGCAATCGATCTGGAGCACGCCGATCACAACCGAACCATCCTCCGCAGGGCGCATTCCCTGGCTGTTTCCGAAGGCGCGCAGCTGGCTGTGATTACAGTACTGCCTGATTTCGGAATGACCATGGTTGCGCCTTGGTTCAAACCGGGAGCCTTGGACGGCGTTTTGACCGAGGCGGGAGCCGCTCTGCACAAAGCGGTTGTCGACGTGCTTGGACCTGAGGAAGACTCGCGGACCCTACACGTATTGCGGCAAGGAACGATCTATCAGGAAATCCTGGCAGCGGCCGAAAAATATTCAGCCTCTTTGATCGTGATGGGGGCGCATCGCCCGGACTTGCGTGACTACTTGATAGGGCCAAATGCTGCACGTGTCGCGCGTCACGCAGGCTGTTCAGTGCTCGTTTTGAGGAAATGATCCTCCGGTCAGAAAAGGGGAGTGCTGGGTCATCTCTGGCCCGGCGCCCATTTTTTGTGCATCTGCGAAGGGTGAGGCGGTTTGCACATGATTTTTTTGTCCAGAAATTGCAAAACTAGCGTTTTTTTGTTGCCGACCAATACACTTGGCCTTTGCTGCGCAGCTCTTCATAGGAATTGATCCGAGCCCGGGCCTCTTCGCCACCACGTGCGACCAGCATCGCAATAAGCGTTTCTATCAGGGCCATGGCGCCAGCGTAGCAACCGAAGTGATACGTCGACAGGACCGAGACGAGAAGTGTCTCGTCCGCGCGGAAATCCGGAGAAACGATTTCGCTGTCGGAGATCATGATCAGTTTCATACCTTTGCTCTGGGCAAAGGCGCAGGACTCGATGGTTTCTCGGGAATAGGGGGTAAAAGTAATGGCAATCATCACGTCACCGGCTTTTGCGGTGTGCAACTCGTCGATGGCGCTGTTCATGTGGCGCGGAATCAACTGTAGCGAGGGCAGGGCCATGCGGCCGACGTAGTGAAGGTAGTAGGCCAAGGAGTAGCTGGCGCGGACCGCCGTGAGATAGACGGACGGCGCTTCGATCAACATATTGACGACACGCGACATCTGATCGACGTTTTGCTGCTCGAGGCTGCGCTGAACAATGGCCATCTCGTTCACAGAGGCTTCCGCCTGAACCTGTCCCAAGTCGCCACCTTCTCGCAAACCGTCCACCCATGCGGGTCTTTCAACGACGACCGCCGCAGAGACCAATGCCATGCGAAAGGGTTCCCGCATTTCGTCATAGCCGCCGAAGCCTAGACGTTCCGCGAGGCGGACAAGCGTGTAGGTGCTGACGCCGACCTTACTTGCAGTCTCCCGGATCGTGTCCAAACCGAAGTCCGAGGGGTGGTCTATGACATATTTGGCAACTGTACGAAGGCCGCGGGGCAGGGCAGGGATCTGCTCACGCAATGTGGCGATTGTTCGGGTCTTGAGAGTCGGATCCATAGGCGAAATCCCGTGAAGGAAGTGGTACAAACGTTATTTTTTCAAACTATTGACCGCTTTCGTTTTGTTGACAAGTGTTGGGGCAAGCAAACCCGGCCCTAACGACTCTCGGGCCGTTTCTCCTACGGAAAGAAACCATGGCCGATACTCTTCCCTCTCACGCCTCGGTCGTCGTCATTGGCGGCGGCATCATGGGCTGCTCGACGCTCTACCACCTCAGCAAGATGGGCGTATCCGACGCGATCCTGCTCGAGCGCAATGCGTTGACGTCTGGTACGACCTGGCACTCGGCTGCCCAGGTCCGAGCCCTGCGCCACTCCAAGAACCTGACCCGAATGATCCAGTATTCGGTGGATCTGTACTCGCAGCTGGAGCAGGAGACCGGGCAGGCCGTGGGCTGGATCCAAAAGGGGTCGCTCTCGATTGCCACCAACCCGGACCGGCTGACTCATGTGAAGCGGCAGGAAGCGCTGGCCCATGCCTACGGCATTGATGCGTGGTCGATTTCGCCGGAGGAGGCGAAAGAACGCTGGCCGTTGATGAATGCAGAGGATGTGCTCGGCGCGGTCTGGTCGCCGGATGATGGGCGCGTCTCTCCTTCGGACGTGTGCGCCGCTCTGGTCAAGGGGGCCAAGGCGCTTGGTGCCAAGATTTTCGAACGGACCGGCGTCACCGGAGTGTTGACTGAAAACGGCCGGATCACCGGTGTGGAGACCACGCAGGGGACGATCTCCTGCGATGCGATTGCCCTTTGCACCGGCCTCTGGTCGCGCGAAGTTGGGGCCATGGCCGGCGCGGAAGTCCCGGCACTGGCCTGTGAACATTTCTATCTGCTGACCAAGCCGGTGGAGGGTATCGTAGGGAACATGCCGACGCTGTCGGACCATGACAATCACCTCTACATCCGCGACGATTCCGGTGGTCTCCTGGTTGGCTGCTTCGAGCCGATGGGCAAGCCCATCGCGCCGGGCGTGTTGAACGAGACCTTCGAATTTGGCCTGCTTCCCGAAGATTGGGACCATTTCGAGCCGATGATGATGAACGCGCTGCACCGGCTGCCGGCACTGGAAACGGCCGAGGTCAAACTGCTGCTCAACGGACCCGAAAGCTTCACACCTGATGGCACTTTCATGCTCGGCGAAACCGCGGAGACGAAAGGCCTGTTCCTCGGCTGCGGGCTGAACTCGGTGGGTATCGCCTCGGGCGGCGGCGCCGGGATGAACCTTGCCCATGCCATTGTGCATGGCCACACCGCCTATGACTTGACCGAGGCGGATGCAAAGCGTTTCGCACCCGTCTTCAACAGCGTCGAGCACCTGATGGCGCGCGCCCCGGAAATTCTTGGCACGCACTACGATATCGCCTTTCCCGGAAAGCAGCTGAAAACCGCACGTGACTTGCGCCTGCTGCCTCTGGATGCCGAGTATCGCAATGCCAAGGCCCACTTCGGTCAGGTCTATGGCTGGGAGCGCCCGCTCTATTTCGGCAAGACCGAGGAGCCGACCCTGCGGTTCGATCGGCCCGACTGGTTCGAGAACGTCAAGGCCGAGGTGATCGCCGCGCATGAAAAGGCTGCGATCTTCGATGCCTCTCCCTTCGGCAAGATCGAGGTCACCGGCCCTGACAGTGAGGCTTTCCTGAAGCATACCTGCGCGGGCCAATTGCAGCGCAAACCGGGGTCGGTCATTTACTCCGCAGTGCTCAATGCCCGCGGCACTTTCGAAAGCGACATCACCGCTCACCGTTTGGCGGAAGATCACTACAGGCTTTTCGTTGGTACGAACGCCATCAAGCGCGACCTCGCATGGCTGCGCCGGAGTGCGGAAGGCTTTAATGTCACGCTCAACGACGTGACTGAGCAATATGCAACCCTGGGCCTCATGGGACCTGAAAGCGCGCGCATTGCCGAAGACCTTCAGGCCGAAGGACTGGCGGAACTCGGCTACTTCAAGCTTTGCCATGGCAAGGTTGCCGGTATCGACGTCACTGCGGCGCGTCTCTCCTATGTCGGTGAGGCCGGATGGGAGATCACCTGTGCCGCTTCGGATGCCAAGGCGCTCTATGCCGCTTTTGTCGAGAAAGGCGCTGTGCCCGCTGGTCTCTTCGCGCAAACCTCCATGCGGATCGAAAAGGGCTTCTGCGCCATGGGCCACGAACTCGACGGCGATGTGAACCCGATCGCTGCAGGTCTCGACTTTGCGACCCGCAAATCTGGCGGGTATGTGGGAGCCGAAGCGCTGGCAGCACTCCGGGAAAAGGGCGAGGTCGCGCGGGTCTTCTCGCTCAAGTTCGAGGATGAGACGGCGGTTCCGTTGGGACATGAGCCGATTTACATCGACGGCAAGATCGTCGGGCAAACGTCTTCCTGCGCCTTCGGCTTCCGGGTCGGCAAACCGGTCGCATTGGGTCATGCCCATCACGCGGTTGCAGATGGGACACGGGTTCGGGTCGATATCGCGCGGACCCTTTATGACGCCACCGTGGTTGAAGGCCCTCTCTTCGATCCCGAAGGCAGCCGCATGAAGGTTTGACGGATGACACGCCCCTATATCATGGTCGCGCCCAATGGGGCGCGGCGGGGTAGGGCGGATCATCCCGCCTTGCCTGTCACCACTGAGCAGATCGTTGCGACGGCGGCGGCTTGTCACATCGCCGGTGCCGATGCCTTGCACCTGCATGTGCGAGACGACGACGGCCTGCACTCCCTCGACGCGGGTCGATACGCCGAGACCCTGGCTGCGATTTCAGAACGTGTACCAGGCCTTCGGCTGCAGATCACGACCGAGGCAGCGGGGATCTTCGACGTCGCCTCGCAGCTTGACTGCCTGTCCGGGGTGAAGCCTGATTGGGCATCCATTTCGGTGCGTGAGATCGCGCGCGACCCGGAGCTTGCGCCGCAGGTCTATGGACGGTGCGAGGACCAGGGCACAGAGGTGCAACATATCCTCTACGACCGCGAAGATATCGCGCTGCTTCAGGACTGGCAGGCGCGCGGCATCGTCCGACCGGGCCAGACCGCAGTTCTCTTCGTGCTGGGACGTTATGCGCCCGGACAGGTGTCGGTCCCCGAAAACCTCCTCCCGTTCCGCGATGCGATGCCCGGCGTCCAAACCTGGATGGTCTGCGCCTTCGGTCCGCAGGAACACGCCTGTCTTCTTGAGGCGGCAAGGCAGGGTGCCGACCTGCGTGTTGGTTTCGAGAACAGCCTCGCCGATCAAAGCAACCGCCTTCATCCCGACAATGCGGCTTCGGTCGCCGCGCTCCGCTCCCTACTCGAAAGGCATTTGTCATGAGCCATGTGTTTCCTCGTCATTGTCATTCCACTTTACCCACCGCCGTGGGCGGTGACGGCTGTTACCTGATCGATGCTGACGGAAAGCGCTATTTCGATGGTTCCGGCGGTGCCGCTGTGTCCTGTCTGGGACATTCAAACCAGCGGGTGCGCGACGCGATCAAGGAACAGGTCGACAAGCTCGCCTTTGCGCATACGGGCTTTCTGACGTCCGAGCCCGCCGAAGCGCTGGCCGAACTTCTGATCGCCAAGGCGCCAGGTGACCTCGACCGGGTCTACTTCGTGTCCGGGGGCTCCGAGGCGGTGGAAAGCGCGATCAAGCTCGCGCGCCAGTACCATGTCGAGCGCGGAGAGCCGCAGCGTCGGCATCTGATCGCGCGCCGCCAGAGCTACCACGGCAATACCATCGGCGCGCTCTCCGCAGGAGGCAATGCCTGGCGGCGGCAGCAGTTCGCCCCGCTGCTGGTCGAGATGAGCCATATCGCGCCCTGCTATGAGTATGCCGAACGTCTCGAAGACGAAAGCCCCGAGGCTTATGGCCAGCGGGTTGCCGAAGAGCTCGAGACCGAGATCCTGCGTCTCGGGACAAACAGTGTGATGGCCTTCATCGCCGAGCCAGTGGTCGGTGCGACACTTGGGGCGGTGCCCTCGGTGCCGGGATACTTCCGCCGCGTGCGTGAGATATGCGACAGGTATGGCGTTTTGCTGATCCTCGACGAGGTGATGTGCGGCATGGGGCGCACTGGGCACCTCTTTGCCTGTGATGCGGATGGGATCGCTCCCGATATCCTCTGCATCGCCAAGGGCCTCGGCGCGGGTTACCAGCCGATTGGCGCGATGCTCTGCTCGAAGCAGATTTACAACACCATCGCCGATGGCACCGGGTTCTTCCAGCACGGGCATACCTACCTCGGCCATCCGGTTGCCGCTGCCGCCGGTCTCGCGGTGGTGCAGGAAATGCTCGAGAACGACCTTCCGGCGCAGGTGCTGGCGCGCGGCGCCTATCTGCAATCCGCGCTGGAGGCGCGGTTCGGACAACATTCACATGTCGGTGACATCCGGGGGCGCGGCCTGTTCCGCGGTTTGGAGTTTGTGGCCGACCGGAGCAAGAAAGAGCCCTTCAATCCGGCGCTCGGCCTTGCGGGCAAGCTGAAGAAGGCCGCTTTTGCCGAGGGCCTGATTTGCTATCCGATGCCCGGCACGCGCGATGGTCGCTTCGGCGATCACGTGCTTCTGGCGCCGCCCTTCATCGCCACCGAAGCCGAGCTTGACGAGATGATCGACCGGCTCTCGCGTGCGGTCGACGTGGTGACCACTAGCCTCTGAATATGACCCTCCCCGACTGCCGCTCCCTTTCTTCCTGAATGGGGAGCGGCCCTTTTTTGTCAATTCCCCAGCCCCAGAAGAGAAGTCTCATGAAGGTACTCGTGCCCGTGAAGCGGGTCATCGACTACAACGTGAAGGTCCGTGTGAAAGCGGACGGCAGCGGTGT
>CAKZRP010000045.1 GCA_937146765.1 uncultured Paracoccaceae bacterium
ACCACCACCCGCGAAGAGAGCGCCAAGATGGGCCGCATCACCGACCTGATGCGCTCGGGCGAGGCCTTTGCCGATCTGGGCGTGCCGCCGCTGAACCCGGAGAGCGACCGGGCGATGATCTGCGGCAACCTGGCGTTCAACCTCGAACTCAAGGATCTCTTCGAGAATACCTACCACCTCGAGGAAGGCGCCAACTCCAAGCCCGCGCATTTCGTGGTCGAAAAGGCCTTCCTCGACTGAGGTTGCGACCCGGGTCACGGACTGCGCAGGGGCGTCTTCTCCTCGAAGGCGCCCGCTGCGCGTTGGCGAAACCAGCGCCGGATCCGGTTGGTTCTGCCGCATTTGCGGTCATAAATCTGTCGGAAACGCCCAGGTTCGCGCCCCTTTCCCGCTTGCAAGAGAGCGGCAGAGCCTTTAAATTCCCGGCTCAAAATTCTGCAATTATCAAAGGATAGAACCCATAGCCCGCAGACCTCATAATGCGCCGCCGACCCGTGAAACCGGCCCGCGCATCAACGAAAAAATCCGCGCTCCCGAAATCCGTCTGATCGGTGCCGACGGCGAAAACGTCGGCGTTGTGCACCCCGCCAAGGCCATGCAGATGGCCGAAGAGGCCGGGCTCGACCTCGTCGAGATCTCGCCCAATGCGACGCCGCCGGTCTGCAAGATCATGGACTTCGGCAAGTTCAAGTATGAACAGCAGAAACGCGAAAGCGAAGCGCGCAAGAAGCAGAAGATCATCGAGGTCAAAGAGGTCAAGTTCCGTCCCAATACGGATACCCACGACTATGACGTGAAGATGCGCAGCGTCTTCAAGTTCCTTGAAGGCGGCGACAAGGTGAAGGTCACCCTGCGCTTCCGCGGTCGTGAGATGGCGCACCAGAACCTCGGGCGCGACCTTCTGGAGCGGGTGGCTGGAGATGTGAAGGAAGTCGGCAAGATCGAGAGCATGCCCAAGCTGGAAGGCCGCCAGATGGTCATGATGATCGGCCCGCTGCCCTCGAAGTGAGGCGCGGCTGACGCCTCAGGCCGATGCTGAGGCCAGGACCCGCCGCAGGTCTGCACGGCCGTAATGGCCAACAGGAACCCCGCAGCCCGCTGCGGGGTTTTGCCGTTGTGCCGCAGGGCGACCTTGCCCCCGGGGCCCGCGGTGGCGGTCGCTGACGGTCGGAGGCACAATAGATTTCGGTTTTCGCAATTTGTCCGCAAAATCCCTCCACATCGTTAGAGGAGATTTAACCACGCAAGGTCTAGGCTCCTGGCAGGTTAAACAGGGGTGCCGTTTCATGAGCCTTTCCGATATCCAAAGCACTGCCGTGATGGCGATCGGCCCCTGCCGGATCGCATCCCTGTCTCTGGTCGCCCTCCTGCATCAGGACACCGCGATCGAGGGGGACGAGGCCAGCGAAAAGGCGTTGAAACTCTCCACCAGCCGGATCGAGGCCGCCTGGACGATGCTGTCCGAGGGGCTGGCAGAGCGTCTTGGCGCCAATGACTACCGCCTGCCGCCCGAGCTGGAAGACCAGCGCCTGGCCTGCCTGCGCATCCTCGAGCCCCTGCACGCCAAGATCTCCGGCCGCGACGGCACCGTGATGTCGCGCATGGCCAGCCTGCCGAATGTGGCCGAGCTTTGCCTGCACCAGCTGGAGCCGACGATTTCGCGATTTCTCGATGATCTGGTGGCGGCCTTGACCCAAGCCCAGCGCGAACGGGAGGCCAAGCGGGCCGGCGACATGCTGGAAGCGGTGAAGAATGCCGAGGCCGTGGGCCGCAACATTCGCCTCATTGCCTTCAACGCCTCGATCGAGGCGGCGCGGATCGGCGATCAGGGCAAGGGCTTTGCGGTGATCGCCACCGAAATTCGCGGCCTTGCCGACCGCACCCAGACGCTCCTGACCAATATCGCGGGCTTCCTGCGGGCCTGATCCACAGGCCCGGCCAAAACAAAGAGGCGCCCTGTCCCGGACAGAGCGCCTCTTTCCTGTGTCCGAGCCTCAGCGGGCCGCAGAGACCGCCCGTTTGGTCATCACCCCAACCAGATGGGCGCGATAGGCCTTGGTGCCGTGGATATCGCCGATCATGCCCTCTTGCGCCACCGAAAGCCCGGCAATGGCATCGGGGCTGAAGTTCGCCGAGAGCGCCGCCTCGGCCTCCCTCCAGCGGAACACCCCCTCTTCCGAGGCCCCGGTGACCGCCACCCGCACGCCGTCGAAATACTTCGCAACAAAGACACCCACCATGGCAAAGCGCGAGGCCGGCTGCAGGAACTTCTGATAGTTCGCCGCCTCCGGCACTGCAAAGCGCACCTCGGTGATGATCTCCCCTTCCTCAAGCGCGGTGGTGAACATCCCCTGGAAATAGTCATCCGCCGCAATTTCGCGCGCATGGGTGACAATCACCGCATTCGAGGCCAAGGCCGCCGCCGGGTAACAGGCCGCCGGGTCGTTGTTGGCGAGGGACCCGCCGATGGTGCCACGATTGCGCACCGCCGGATCGCCAATCTGCCCAGCCAGCGCCGCCAGCGCCGGATAGGCGCCAGCGCCCTCCGCCACCTCCGCATGGGTGGTGCCACCGCCAATCGCCAGCAGGCCCTCATCGGTCTGGCAAATCCCCTTGATCTCGGCAATGCCGCTCAGGCTCACCAGAACCGACGGGCTTGCCAGCCGCTGCTTTAGCGTCGGGATCAGGGTCTGCCCGCCGCCCAGCGCCTGCGCCTCTTCCGCAGTCAGCGCCTGCACCGCATCCGCCACCGTCGCGGGGCGCGCGAATTCAAACTCATACATCGCTCATCCTTTCCGAAGGATCGCCCAAGGGGCCCCTTCATCTTCTCATAAATATTCCGGGGAGCGCGAGGGGCAGCGCCCCTCGCACCCGCCCTCTCAGCCCTGCATCGCCGCCCAGACCCGCGCGGGCGTAAGCGGCATGTCGATATGCATCACATCCTTGCCACCCGAGCGCAGCGCATCCACCACCGCGTTGACCACTGCGGGCGGCGAGCCGATGGCCCCAGCCTCGCCACAGCCCTTCACCCCCAGGGGATTATGGGTACAGGGCGTCTGGCACGAGTGATCCACCTGATAAAACGGCAAATCATCCGCACGCGGCATGGCGTAATCCATGAAACTCGCCGACAGCAATTGGCCGTTCTCATCATAGACGCAGCCTTCCAACAGCGCCTGACCGATGCCCTGACCAATGCCACCATGCACCTGACCGTCAACGATCATCGGGTTGACGATATTGCCAAAGTCATCGGCGGCGGCAAAGCGCTCTATGGTCACCTTGCCGGTCTCTGGATCGACCTCCACCTCGCAGGCATAGGCACCGGCCGGATAGGTGAAGTTCGACGGATCGTAAAAGGCCGTCTCCTCCAGCCCCGGCTCGATCTCCTCCAAGGGGTAGTTGTGCGGCACATAGGCGGCGAGGGTCACATCGCCCCAGGCCACCGATTTATCCGTCCCCGCAACCGAGAATTTGCCGTCTTTCAACTCAATGTCGGCATCCGAGGCCTCCATCAGATGGGCGGCGATCTTCTTGGCTTTGGCGATGATCTTCTCGGTCGCCTTCACCATGGCAGAGCCGCCGACGGCCAGCGAACGGGAGCCATAGGTCCCCATGCCCATCGGTGTGTTGGCAGTGTCGCCGTGTTCGATCTCCACCATATGCTCCGGGATGCCGATCATCTCGGCGATCACCTGCGGGAAGGACGTCTCATGCCCCTGCCCGTGGCTGTGGCTGCCGGTCATCACCACGATGCCGCCAGTGGCATTCACGCGCACCGTGGCGCTCTCGTAAAGGCCTGCGCGGGCGCCCAATTGGCCCACGAGGTTCGAGGGCGCGATGCCGCAGGCCTCGATATAGCAGTTCACGCCCAGCCCGCGCAGCTTTCCGGCCTTTTCGCTCTCCGCGCGGCGGGCGGCAAAGCCTGCCAGATCGGCGATCTCTTCCAGCTTGTCCATGGTGGCGACGTAATCGCCGGTGTCATATTCCACCGCCACAGGGGTTGCGTAGGGGAATTCGGTGATGAAGTTCTGCCGACGCAGTGCGATGGGGTCCACACCCAGCTCCCGCGCGGCCTTGTCGATGACGCGTTCGAGCTGGAAGGTCGCCTCCGGTCGGCCCGCGCCGCGATAGGCGTCGACCGGCACCGTATTGGTAAAGACGGCCTTGACGTTCACATAGATCAGCGGTGTGCGGTAATTGCCCGCCATCAGCGTGCCATGCAGCCAGGTCGGCACCGAGGGGGCAAAGGTCGACAGATAAGCGCCCATATTGGCGTAGGTCTCGGTCCTGAGCGCGGTGAAGTTGTTGTCGCCGTCCAGCGCCAGTTCGATCTTGGTCACATGGTCGCGGCCATGGGCGTCGGACATGAAGGCCTCGGAGCGGGTGGAGGTCCATTTCACCGCGCGATTGAGCGCCTTGGCGGCAAAGGTGCAAAAGGCCTCTTCCGCGTAGTGAAAGATCTTGGAGCCAAAGCCGCCACCCACATCCGGGGCCACCACACGCAGCTTGTGCTCGGGGATGCCGAGCACGAAGGCCCCCATCAGGAGCCGGATCACATGCGGGTTCTGGCTGGTGGTATAGAGCGTGCTTTCCCCCGTCGCGCGGTTGAAATCGCCCACCGCCACGCGCGGCTCCATCGGGTTGGCGACCAGACGGTTGTTGACCAGTTCGAGCGTGGTCACATGGGCTGCCGCGTCAAAGGCCTTGGCGACCGCGTCCTTGTTTTCCTCCACAAAGCCCCAGTCATAGCAGAGGTTGGAGGTCAGATCGTCATGCACCTTGGGCGCGCCGTCCTGCAGCGCCGCCTTCATGTCGATCACCGCCGGAAGCTCTTCGATCTCGAGGTCAATCGCCTCGGCCGCGTCGCGCGCCTGTTCGGCGGTTTCGGCCACCACGGCGGCGATGGGATCGCCCACATGGCGCACCTTGCCCTGGGCGAGCACCGGATGGCCCGGCTCCTGCATCACCTGCCCGTGGCGGTCGGTCACCTGCCAGCCGCAGGGCAGCCCGCCGACGCCTTCAAAATCCGCGCCGGTAAAGACGCGCAGCACGCCGGGCATGGCGGAGGCCGCAGCGGTGTCGATCGAGGTGATCCGGCCATGCGCCACATCCGAGCGCAGAAAGGCCACATAGGCCTGACCGTTCACATTGATATCGTCGGTGTAATTTCCGGTTCCGGTCAGGAACCTGATGTCTTCGCGCCGTTTGGTGGCGGCGCCGATGCCGCTCTCCTTGGCGTCAATATCCTTGGGCATAATCCAAACTCCTCCCAGAAAGCGGGCCGGGTCTTGGGGTCTTTGCGCGTTGGGCTCCTCTTCCCGCCGCGCCGCCTGACCGATCGGTCCGCTGGATTGATACGGGCTACGTTCCTCAGCCCACGGGATGCGGGCTGGCACAGGTCACTTGGGGGGCGGCGTCATTCCGCCGCGATGGAGCTCACATCCTGACCGGAGGCCGCCATGATCGCCTTGACGATATTGTGGTAGCCGGTGCAGCGGCACAGGTTGCCTTCGAGGTAGTGACGGATCTCCGTCTCGGTGGGCTTGGGGTTTTCCTTCAGCAGCGCGGCTGCCGACATCACCATGCCCGGCGTGCAAAAGCCGCACTGAAGCCCGTGGTGTTCCTGAAACGCCGCCTGAATCGCGTTGAGCGTGCCATCCGCTGCCGCCTGCCCCTCGATGGTGGCAACCTCGGCGCCCTCGGCCTCCAGCGCGAGCATGGTGCAGGCTTTCACCGCCTTGCCATCCACATGCACGACGCAAGCGCCGCACTGGCTGGTGTCGCAGCCCACATGGGTGCCGGTGAGCCCCAGCGTGTCGCGCAGGAACGACACCAGAAGCGTGCGACCTTCGACCTCTCCGGACATGGGTCGTCCGTTCACGGTCATTGTGACCTTCGTCATAAATTCCTCCCTAGCTTGAAATTCTTTTGTCTGGCTAGCGTCAGTTAACCACGGGTCAGCAGATGGCGCGAGGATTTTGTATGGCAAGTGACGGGGCGTGAGATAGCGGCGCTTTAACCGAGCGGCTCAGACGGGACCTATTCCCCGTCCCGCCGTGGCCTTGGCCGGGTCGGGATCTCCTTCAAGAGACCGCCCACCCCCATCGCGGCGATATCCGCCGAGGTGACATCCATCCCGCAGACCACCCGTTCCAGCACCCAGTCGGCCCCGTTGAGGGCGGGCGAGCGGGCGCATCCGGGCAGGCCGATCACCGGCTTTGCCCCAAGGTGCCCGAGGAACAGCAGGTTGCCCGGATCCACCGGCATCCCGAACCGGGTGACCGCGCCGCCCGCCAGCCGCACCGCTTCGGGCGCCACATCGGCGGGGTCGGAGGTGGCGGAGCCGGTGAGCACAAACAGGACCTCGCCCGGGGCCTCGCGCAGCGCGGCGGCAATCTCCTCCGCGCGATGCGGCACCACCACACGGGGGCTCAGGGTCATCTGCATCCGGTCGAGCCGCCCCGCCATCGCCGCGCGGCCCTTGTCGGGCGGGGTGTCCTCGCTGATGCGGGTCTCGATCAGCGTGGCGCTGGCATAGCGCACCGGCAGCACCTGCAGCGCCGCCCAGGCCTTGGTCACCGCCTGCGCCAGATGCACCTCCGGCACCGCATAGGCGATGATCTTGATGGTGGCGACCATGCCCTCGGCATCGACGCGGTGATAGTCCGGCACGGTGGCGACCGAGATCATCGGATCGACGCTGTTCATCGCCAGGATCTGCTCCGCCCGCACCCGGGTGATGCCCGGCCTGGTGGCATAGAGGTTGACCCGCCCCGCCCCGGCCCCGGAAATCCTGAGGCCCAGCGCCGCCGCATCCGGCGCCATTGCCTGTGCCAGCCGCAGCGCGGCCTCGTCTTCGTGCAGGTCGCCGGGATCCATGCGGGCCGCGATCACCTCGCTGCGCCCGGCGGCGCGCAGGTCATCGATGTCGGCCGGGGTCAGCCGGGTGCCCTTGGCGATCCGGCGGCTGGCCCCTTGCAGGGAATGGGCCAGCAGGGCGCCCTCCGCCTCTGCCAGGGCGAGGGGGCCGAACCTCATGCCACCTTGCCCCCGAGCGCGCCTGCGAGCGCACCCCGCAGCACGACGGTCATCTCGGCGAGGATGGAGACGGCGATTTCCGCCGGGCTGGCGGCGCCGATATCAAGGCCGACCGGGCCGTGGATACGGGCAATGTCCTGCTGGCTGAACCCCTCCGCCAGCATCCGCTGGTGGCGTTGGCCATGGGTGCGCTTGGAGCCCAGCGCGCCGATATAGAAACACTCCGCCCTGAGGGCCGAGATCAGCGCGGGATCGTCGAGCTTGGGGTCATGGGTCAGCAGCACCAGCGCGGTGCGGGCATCGAGGCCGAGCTGTTCCACCGCCGCGTCCGGCCAATCCTCAAGGATGCGTTCGCCGGGAAACCGCGCGGCAGAGCCGAAGGCGGCGCGCGGCTCCACCAGCACCGGGTCATAGCCCGCGATGCGGGCCATCGGCACCAGCGCCTGGGCGATATGCACCGCCCCCACCACGATCAGCCGCAGGGGCGGGTTGTGAATGGCTACGAAGGTGGTGCCATCCGCCTCGACGCCGGAGCGGTCCATCCGCATCCGCTCAGGGTAGGAGGCGGCATTGACCAGATGTCCCTTACCGCTCGTCAAGTCCACCTCATAGGCCAGCGCCCGGCGTTCCGCGCGAGCCAGGACCAGCGCCTCCAGCACTTCCGGATCCAGCGTGCCGCCGACAGGCTCCAGCAGCACCCGGATGGTGCCGCCACAGGCCAGGCCGACCGCAAAGGCATCGGCATCGCTGACGCCGAACTCCAGCAGCCGGTGCTGCCCCCTGGTCAGGGCCTCCTGTGCTTCCAGGATGACGGCGCCCTCGACGCAGCCGCCGGAGACCGAGCCTTCGATGCGGCCATCGCCGCCCACCACCAGCTGCGCGCCGGTGCGGCGCGGTGCCGAGCCCCAGGTCTCCACCACGGTGCAGAGCACCGCGCCCAGCCCCTCGCGGTGCCAGGCGAGCGCCAATTCGGGTGCGTTTTCAAACCGTGGGGTCGCGGCTTGCATCGTATCGCTGGTCATGAAGAGCCTCCCGGGCGCGTCAGGTCTGCGCCACGTCTTTCTGCCACGTCTTTCTGCCTCAAGCTTGGGCCTACGCGCCCGGATTTCAAGCACAATTCGTGCCAAACTGGAGCGACCCGGTCACAACAGGGACATCAGCCGGGCTTTCTCGCCCGCATCCTCGGGGCGCGAGATCGCCTCCGCGAGGTCGATCAGCGAGGCGATGTTGTGGCCGGCACGGAAACTGTCCACATGGGGCAGCATGGCGCGGATGCCGCGGGCGCGCGGGGCAAAGCCCTCCCAGCGCATCAGCGGGTTGAGCCAGATCAGGCGACGGGCCGACAGGTGCAGGCGCTGCATCTCGCGCGCCAGATCTTCCGGTGCCTCTCGGTCGAGCCCGTCGGTGACCAAGAGCACCACCGCCCCCTGCCCCATCACCCGGCGCGACCAGTCGCGGTTGAAGGCATGCAGGCAGGCACCGATCCGGGTGCCGCCCTGCCAGTCCTGTGCCTCGGCGCCGGCCGCCGCCAGCGCCGCATCGACGTCGCGCGCCGCCAGATGGCGGGTGATATTGGTGAGCCGGGTGCCGAAGGTGAAGCCATATACCCGCGCCCAGCCGGTGCCGTTCCTTCCGCGGGCATTGGCGACAGAATGCAGGAAGTGCAGCACCATGCGGCTGTACTGGCTCATCGAGCCCGAGATGTCGCAGAGCACCACCAGATTCGGCGGGCGCTGTGCCGGTGTGGTCCTGGCGATCCGGTGGATCTCGCCACCGGTGCGGCCCGCGAGACGCATCGTGCGCCGCCAATCCGCGGTTGATCCCCGCGGATCGGGCAGATGGCGGCGCATCCTTATGGGTTTTACCGGCAGGCTGAGGCGGGAGAGCATCCGCTTCGCCTCCGCCTGTTCCGCCGTGCTCATCTGTTCGAAATCAAGCCGCTTCAGCCGTTCCTCGGCCGAGAGGGTCATGCTGGCGTCGATCTCGATCTCCGCCCCCTCCGGCGCGCCCTCGGGCAGGTCGTCCGGCAATTGCCCGTCAAGAAGCGCCTCGGCGGCGCGTTTCTCGCCCGGTTTCGCCACCCGCTCCTCCTGCACGCCGCGGATCGCGGGCAGCATGGCGGCCATCATATGCTCCAGATAGCGCGGGTCGCGCCAATAGAGCCGGAAGACCTGATGAAAGACCGCGCGCTCCTCCGGGCGGGAGACGAAACAGGCGTGCAGGCACCAGTAGAAGTCCTGCCGCGAGGTGAAGCCCGCCGCCGCCACCGCCGCCACCGCCTGCATCACCCGGTCGGTGCCCAGTTTCAGCCCCGCCTTGCGCAGGGCGCGGGCGAAATGGGTGAGGTTGGCCACCAGCCTCGGGTTATCCGGCAGGGTGAGGGGCGGATATTCGGGCATCTAGCGCGCGTGGGGGCCTTGCCCCCACACCCCCAGGATATTTGGAAGAAGATGAAGGGGCATCTCAGCGCGGTTCCAGGCTGGCGCGGGCCTGGTCGAGCAGGCGCTTGGCTTCGGATCCCTGCAGCCGGGCGATATCGTCCTGGTATTTCAGGATCGCGCCCAGCGTGTCGGCGATCGCCTCGGGGCTCAGGGTCACCACGTCGAGCGCGAGCAGGCAATTGGCCCAGTCAATGGTCTCGGCGACGCCCGGTTTCTTGAACAGATCCTCGGTGCGCAGGGCCTGCACGAAGGCGACCACCTCGCGGCTGAGGGTCTCGGCGGCCTCCGGCACCCGGGCGTGCAGGATCTCCAGTTCACGGTCGAAATCGGGGTAGTCGACCCAGTGATAGAGGCAGCGGCGTTTCAGCGCGTCATGCACCTCGCGGGTGCGGTTGGAGGTGACGATGACCAGCGGCACCTCCGGCGCCTTGATGGTGCCGAGTTCGGGGATGGTGACCTGGAAATCCGAGAGGGCCTCCAGAAGGAAGGCCTCGAAGGGTTCGTCGGTGCGATCAAGCTCGTCGATGAGCAGGATCGGCGCGCCGTTGGCATCGGGCTGCATCGCCCGCAGCAGCGGGCGGGCGATCAGGTAATCCTCGGAGAACAGCTCGGCCTGGAGCGCCTTGCGGTCGGTGGCGCCTGCAGCCTCTGCGGTGCGGATGGCGATCATCTGGGCGGCGAAGTTCCATTCATAGACCGCGCTGGCGGCATCCAGCCCCTCGTAGCATTGCAGCCGGATCAGGCGGCGCCCGGTCACCGCGGCGAGCGCCTTGGCGATCTCGGTCTTGCCCACCCCGGCCTCGCCCTCGAGAAACAGCGGACGGCCGAGCCGGGCGGCGAGAAAGACCACGGTGGCCAGCGCCCGACCGCAGACATAGCCGGACTCCCCCAGGTGCTGCTGTACCGCGTCGATGGATGAAAACGCCCGTTCTGCGCCCATGTGCCTGCCTCCCCGCTTGCCAGAGCCAAGAGGCCATGGGCGCAGGCCCGCGTCAACCGGGCTTGCACGCAGGAAGGCTGCAACAGGTTGCAACAGGTTGGACCCAGCTCCCTTGTGGCGATTGACGCGGCGGCGGCGGCGGTGCGACAAGGGCAGGTGCGAGAAGGACAAGTGCCAAGAGGACAGGTTCACTTGGGCGCAGAGTGGAGCAAGGGAACGGGGCACACCCCGTCAGAGGCGGCCCCACCCGAGGCGGGCTGGCGCGGCGAGCGGACGAGAAAAGGGACAGTGAGATGCGCATCACCGCGGTGACCTGCGTCAAGAACGAGGGACCGTTCCTCCTGGAATGGATCGCCTACAACCGTCTGATCGGGGTCAGCGATTTCCTGTTCTATACCAATGACTGCAGTGATGGCACCGACGCGCTGCTCGACGTGCTGCAGCGGCGCGGCGGGTTGCGGCGGCTCGACAATCCGGCGCGGGGCCGGGCCTATCAGATGGAGGCGCTGAAGGACTGCGCCCATCAGCCCGAGGTGCGCACCGCCGATTGGCTCTGGATCGCGGATGTGGACGAGTTCCTCAACATCCACGTCGGCAGCCATGACATCGCCTCGCTGATCGCGGCCTGCGATGGGCCGCAGGCGATTTCGGTCAGTTTCCAGTTCTTTGCCAATGGCGGGGTGGAGGCCTATGAGGACCGCCCGGTGATCGAGCAATTCACCCGCTGCCACAATCCCGACCTCTGGTGCGGCGAGACCGCGATCGAGGTGAAGACCTTGCTGCGGCGGGATTTTCCCTTGGGCTATTTCGGCGCCCACCGGCCCTTTCTGAAAAAGGGGCTGGCGCCGGAGGACCATCCCCGCTGGACCGATGGCAGCGGACGGCCGGTGCCGCAGCGCTTTGTCACCGCCGCCAATGCGCGGCGGATCCGCAAGTTTCCCGCCCGCGGCGCGCGCAGGCTCGCGACGCTCAACCACTATGCGCTGCGGTCGCTTGACAGCTACCTGGTGAAGACCGACCGGGGCGATGTGAACCGCGAGAACCGCGCCTTTGACGACAGCTACTGGCGGGAGCGCAATGATGGCGCCTGGGAGGATCGCTCGATCCTGCGGATGCTGCCGGCGCTGCGGCAGGCGCTGGCGGAGCTGATGGCGGATCCCGAGATCGCCGCCTGTCACCGGGAATGCGTGGCCCGTCACCTGGCGCGGCGCGACGCGCTGCTGGAGGATCCCGCCTGCCGCAGCCTCAGGCTGCAGCTGCGCCATGCCCCGGCCCTGCCGCCGGAGGAAGAGGCGATGCTGGCGCGGTTCGGGCTGGCATGAGGGGCGGGCACTGATGGGGCTGGACGTGATCAACCTCGGGCTGCCGAAATCCGGCACCACCACGCTGAACGAGGCGCTGACCCGGGCCGGCTATGCGGTGGCGGACCATCGGCTGAAGCCGGGCAGCGACCCCGGGCAGCCGGGCGAGCGGCCCTTTGTCGGGGCGCTGATGTATGAGGGGCTTTACAAACACGGCGACCCGGTGGCGCTGCTGAAGGACTATCAGGCGCTGACTGAGGTCAGTTTCATCCACGGCGGCCAGTCGGTCTGGCCGCAATGCGACCATGCGATGCTGCTGGTGCTGCGCAAGCTCTACCCGCGGCTGGCCTTTGTCGCCACCCGCCGCGACACCGAGGCGATGGCGCAGTCGATCATGCGCTGGAACAACCTCGGCAAGCTGCGGATCCCGCTGTCGAACGTGCCCGGGCTGCCGGTGGGCTATGGCCATGAGATCGACGAGCAGATGATCTGGATCGACGGCCATTACGAGGCGCTGGCGCATTGGTTCCGCAATGATCCCCTGTATCTGGAACTGGATGTGGCTTCCCCCGATGCGCGCCTGAAACTGGAGCGGTTCCTCGGCCGGCCCCTGCCCTGGTGGGGACAGGCCAATGCCAATCCCGACGGGGCAGAGGCCGAAGCGGAACCCGAGGCCCCGGCAGCGCCGCGGCGACGGAGCCGGGCGCAGCGGGGTGGCAAACGGAACCAAGGGAAGGACCGGCGCTGATGCGGATCTGTCTTCATATCGGCCTGATGCACGCGGGCGCGGAGCGGCTGCAGGAGGTGCTGAGCGCCAAGCGTGCGGCACTGCGCGCCCGGGGCGTGCTGGTGCCGAAGTCCCCCGGCGCCCCCAATCACAGCCGCCTCTACATGGCGGTCACCGATCCCGATCACATCGACCCCTTGCGGTTCAACCGGGGCACCATCACCGCGGCGCGGCAGGAGGCGCTCCGGGCGGAGCTGCGCGAGGAGCTGGCCGCCGACATCGGGGAACACCAGCCCGAAGTGATGATCCTGAGCTGTCCCGAGCTCGGCACCGGCCTCAGCCGGCAGAGCGAGCTGGAACGGTTGCGGGACCTGCTGGCGCCGCTGGCGGAGGAGATCCGCATCGTCGCCCATGTGGATGCGCAGGCGCGGGTGCTGGCGGCGCAGTACGGCGCCCAGATCCTCGAAGGGCGCGCCGCGCCCCTGTCGCGGGATCTTGCCCTGGTCGGGGCGGCGGACTGGTTCCAGGCGGCTCTGGCGACCCGCCCCGAGATCGCGCCGATGCGCGGGCTGTTCGAAGAAACCCAGGCGGCGCCGTTCTGGCTCGATTATCGCGGGGTGCAGCGCTTCTGGGAGGGGGTCTTCGGGGCCGACTGCTTCAGCTATCGCAGCTATGATCCGGCACTGTTCCAGGGCGAGCGGGTGACGCGCGAGGTCTGCGAGGCCTTTGGCATCGAGGGGCAGATCGGCAAGATCGCCGCCGCCGCGCCCGCACCGCCGCTCTCGGCGGCGAGTCTGGCGCGCGGGCGGCAGTTCAACGCGCTTTTGCTGCGGCTGCTGGAGCGCGACGCCCATGTGGTGCCGCGCAAGCTCTGGCGGCAGATGGTGCAGGAGATGGCGATCGACGGCCCCGCCCTGCGCCCCGAGGACCTGGAGCAGGTGACAGCCTATTTCGCGGCGGACAATGCCGCGCTCTGTGCGGCCCATCCCGGTCTGGACCCTAGGTGTTTCGAAACGGCGCGGGCCAGCGAGAGCGGCGGCAGTGGCGGCGACTGGCAGGAGGCGGATCCGGAGTTCGGCTTTCGCGCCTCGCAATATCTTCTGGCCGGGCTGCACCGGATCGAGACCGCCACCCGCGAGGAGCGCGCCGCGCGCGAAGGGGCGCTCGGGGGGAGAGCGGGCACTGGCGCGGCGCATCGGGGTCCGGGACAGGCCGAACCCTCGGCCCGGGCGCGCCGGTTGCTGCCCGCAGCAGCGCTGGAGAAATTCGACAGCCTGCAGGGCTCGCCCTATCAGCCGCACAACCGCATCGGCAGCGTCGACGAGGAAGCCGAGCTGCCGCCCTATAGCGAGGTCCCCCCGCGCCGCCTGCCCAAGGGCCAGAGCGGCACGCTGATCATCGGCTGCATGAAGAACGAGGCCCCCTATATCCTGGAATGGATCGCCTATCACCGGATGATCGGCGTCGACAGTTTCCTGATCTACAGCAACGACTGCAGCGACGGCACCGCCGAGATCCTGAACCGGCTGCAGGAGATGGGAGTGATCGCCCATCGCAACAATGACGGCTGGAAGGGCAAGTCGCCGCAGCAATATGCGCTGAACCAGGCCCGCAGGGAGCCGCTGACCAAGGCGGCGGACTGGCTGATCCATATCGACGTGGACGAGTTCATCAATGTGCGCTGCGGCAACGGGCGGCTGGAGGATTTCCTCGACCGGGTGCCCGAGGCCAGCGCGGTGGCGATGACCTGGCGGCTGTTTGGCCATGGCGGCGTGCGGCGGCTGGCCGACCAGCCGGTGATCGCGCAATTCGAGCGCTGCGCGCCGCAGTATTGCCCCAAGCCCCATACGGTCTGGGGGTTCAAGACCATGTTCCGCAACTCCGGCGCCTACAAGGCCCTGTCCTGCCACCGGCCCAACAAGCTCGATCCGGACCGTCGCGACGGCGTGCGCTGGGTCAATGGCTCCGGCGCGGACATGACGGCGGAGGCCGCCGAAAAGGGCTGGCGCAATTCGCGCAGTTCCATCGGCTATGACCTGCTGCAGCTCAACCACTACGCGCTGCGCTCGGCCGAGAGCTTCCTCGTCAAGCGCCAGCGCGGCCGGGCCCTGCATGTGGACCGCTCCATCGGGCTCAACTACTGGATCCGGATGGACTGGAACGACCATCGCGACGTCACCATCCAGCGCAACCTGCCGCGCCTGCGGGCGGAGATGGCACGGCTGCTGGAAGACCCGGAATTGCGCCGGTTGCATCACGCCGGGATGCAATGGCATCTTGAAAAAGCCGAGGAACTGCACAAGCTTCCGGAATTCGAGGAGCTCTATAGCCAGGCATTGGAGATCGACCTCACCGCAACCGAGCGCGTCGCATGGGCGCTCTCACTGGATCTGGAGAGCTGAGGCATGCGCACGCTGGCCGTTCTGACCGTCCGCAACGAGGCCGCGTTCCTGCTGGAGTGGCTGGCCCATCACAAGGCGGTGGGGTTCACCGATTTCCTCGTTTTCTCGAACGATTGCGAGGATGGCACCGCCGAGATGCTGGAGCGGCTCGACGAGCTGGGCCATCTCGCCCATGTGGAGAACGACGGCCCCTACGACAAGGGCGGCATCCAGTTCACTGCGCTGAAGAAGGCCGACAAGCACCGGCTGACCAAACGCGCCGACTGGATCCTGGCGCTGGACGTGGACGAATTCGTCAATATCCACACCGGCAAGGGCCAGGTCACCGATCTGATCGCCGCCCTGCCCGATGCGGATGCGATCACCCTGACCTGGCGGCTGTTCGGCAATGCCGATCAGGTGCGCTACCAGGGCGAGATGGTCACCGACCGCTTCACCCGCGCCGCCCCCAATGTGATGCACTGGCCCTGGCGGGCGGCGATGTTCAAGACGCTCTATCGCAACGACGGCACCTATCGCAAGATCGGCGTCCACCGCCCGCGCAGCCCGCGCGAGGATGCCGATCTCGAGGAATTCCGCTGGTTCGACTGCGTGGGCCGCGAGCTGAGTGGCGATTTCAAGACCAAGCGGATCTTTTCCAATTACGGGCAGGATAATTTCCAGCTGGCCCAGCTCAACCACTATCCCCTTGGCGCGATGGAGAGTTTCATCCTCAAAGCGGATCGGGGACGGGCGGTGCATTCCGAGGATCTGCTGGACCTCGACTATTGGGTGGAACGCAATTTCAACACCGACGAGGATACCTCTGCCGCGCGCTACCGGGCGGCGCGGGATGCGATCCTCGAGATCTTCCTCGGAGATGCGCGGCTGAAACGGCTGCACGAACGGGCGGTGCAATGGCGCAAGGACCGCTTCATGGCGCTGATGCACGAGGAACCCTATCGCGCGCTCTTTGGGCGGCTGATGATGACACCGCCCTCGCGCCCGATCAGCGAGGTCACCGGGCGCACGCTGGCGGGCTTTGCCGCGCTTGGGCGGCGCAAGGCGCAGGTGGTGACGATCAACCGCCCCAGCGAGGATGAGGTCTGACCCGCACGCCCTGCACGCCCTGCACGCACCGCCGGCGGGCGGGATTTTCCCAGCTCGCGCAACAATGGCCGACAATTGGGCCAAGGTTTTGCTAAATTTAGCCTTATTTCCCGCCTAGCTCTGAGGGTCGAACAAGACCGAGAACCGGACGACAGGTAGCGCGCATGCAGGACGAGACAGATATCCTCGAGCAGGATCTTTCCGGGCTGAAGCCGGCCGAATGGCAGGCGCGGCTGGCGGAGATGGCCGAGGAAAACGGCATGTACCAGCCGCTCGGGCCGCGCCATTTCGCCACCTTCATCGACCAGGGCAACACGCTGCTCGTCACCTTCGAGAGCCGCCAGGGCATCCAGAGCCTGTCGGAAACCGCCCAGCCGCTCGGCTTTGACCTAGTGAAGAACCTCGGCTGGTCGCATCTGTGCCTGATCTCGGATGGCGACACCTGGTTTCGCGACCTGCGCATCTACGGGTTCTTCGATCAGCTGATCGACGACGGGTTCTTCGAGGAATTCGACAGCGTGGTCTTCTACGGGGCCGGGCCCTGCGGCTATGCGGCGGCGGCCTATTCGGTGGCAGCGCCGGGCGCCACCGTGGTGGCGGTGCAACCGCAGGCGACGCTGGATCCGCGGATGACCGAATGGGACGACCGTTTCGTCGAGATGCGCCGCACCTCCTTCACCGACCGCTACGGCTATGCGCCGGACATGCTGGATGCGGCCGGGCAGGCCTATGTGCTTTATGATCCCTACCAGACGCTGGATGCGATGCATGCGGCGCTTTTTGCCCGCCCCAATGTGACCCGGCTGCGGCTGCCCTGCATGGGCGAGGCGATCCAGACCCGGATGATCGAGATGGAGATCCTCTACCGGGTGATGTCGCTGGCCGGCAGCGGTCGGCTGACGCCACTGGCTTTCCATCGGCTGATCCGCCATCGCCGCGACAATGGCGCCTATCTGCGCAACCTGCTGAACCGGCTGGAGATGCAGGAGCGCTACTACCTCGTCATGCTGCTGTGCCGCAATGTCAGCGAGCGCCGCCGGATGCCGCATTTCCGCCGCCGCCTGCGCGGGCTGGAACTGAAGGCCGAGGCCGGTGAATTCCGCGCCCCGCCGCCCCGGGACGAGAGCGCCGACTAGGCCCGCGCGCCGCCGCCTTCCCAAGGTCGGCGGCCTGTGCTACGGGCTTTTTCATGACACAAGAGCTCCGCATCACCCGCCCCGACGACTGGCACCTGCATCTGCGCGATGGCGATATGCTGCGCGCGGTGCTGCCGGAAACCGCCCGCCATTTTGGCCGCGCCATCATCATGCCGAACCTGGTGCCGCCGGTGGTGACCGGGGCGCAGGCCGCGGCCTACCGCGACCGCATCCTCGCCGCCCTGCCCGAAGGAATGACCTTCGAGCCCCTGATGACGCTCTACCTGACCGAGGATACCGACCCCGAGGATGTGGCGGCGGCCCATGCCGCGGGACTGGTGAAGGCAGTAAAGCTCTACCCCGCTGGCGCCACCACCAATTCGCAGTCCGGGGTGCGCGATTTCGACAAGGTGCGCCCGGTGCTGGAGAAAATGGCCGAGATCGGCCTCACCCTCTGCACCCATGGCGAGGTCACCGATCACGCCATCGACATCTTTGACCGCGAGGCGGTGTTCATCGACCGCGTGCTCGACCCGATCCGCCGTGCCACCCCCGGCCTGCGGGTGGTGATGGAACATATCACCACGCGAAACGCCGCCGATTACGTGCGGTCGCAGGACAGGGATCTGGGCGCGACGATCACCACCCACCACCTGATCATCAACCGCAACCACATCCTCGCAGGCGGCATCAAGCCGCATTACTACTGCCTGCCGGTGGCCAAGCGCGAAGAGCATCGGATCGCCCTGCGCCAAGCCGCCACCTCCGGCGATGCGCGCTTCTTCATCGGCACGGATTCCGCCCCGCATACGGATGCCAACAAGCTGCTGCCCTGCGGCTGTGCCGGCTGTTTCACCGCCACCAATACCATGGCCCTGCTGGCCCATGTGTTCGAGGAGGACGGGGCATTGGACAAGCTTGAGGGCTTTGCCTGCAAACACGGCCCCGCCTTCTACCGCCTGCCGGAGAACCAGGACCAGATCACCCTGGTGAAACAGGCGGAACCCGTGATCTTCCCCGAGAAAATCGACACCAAGGATGGCCCCGTCACCGTCTTTGACCCGGGCTTTGCGGTCCATTGGACCGTCGCCTGACTTCATCTTCTCTTAAATATCCCCGCCGGAGGCTCCCGCCCGCGCCTCCGATGCCAGCCCTGCGAAAGGAGACGCCATGATCCCGACGTCCTACCCCACCAAAGAAGAAATCGCCCGCCTCTCGGCCCGGATGCTCCTGGAAATCGGCGCGGTGAACTTCAACACCGACGAGCCCTACACCCTGGCCTCCGGCCTGCCCTCGCCCAGCTATATCGACTGCCGCAAGCTGATCTCCTTCCCGCGCATCCGCTCCACCCTGATGGATTTCATGACCGTCACCGTGATGCGCGACGCAGGGTTCGAGGCTTTCGACAATATCGCGGGCGGCGAGACCGCAGGCATCCCCTTTGCCGCGCTGGTGGCCGAGCGTCTCGCCCTGCCGATGACCTATGTGCGCAAGAAACCCAAGGGCTACGGCCGCAATGCCCGCATCGAAGGCGCTATGACCGAAGGCCAGCGCGTACTTCTGGTCGAGGATCTGACCACCGATGGCGGCTCGAAACTCTCCTTTGTGGATGCGATCCGCGAGACCGGCGCTACCTGCGGCCATACGGCGGTGATCTTCTACTACGACATCTTCCCCGAGACCACCAAGACGCTGGGCGACCATGGGGTGGCGCTGCATTACCTCTGCACCTGGTGGGACGTGCTGGCGGAGGCCCGCGCCCAGGGCTCCTTCACCGCCGAAACCCTTGACGAGGTGGAAAAATTCCTGCGCGATCCGCGCGCCTGGCAAGAGGCCAACAAGAAGGGCTGAAATCCTTCCACATCCCGCCTGTCGAGAACCTGTGGACAAGGCCGCCCCGAATCGGAGCGGCCTTGTCCATATCCTGTGGGTGACGTGGAGGAAGCCAACCAGATCTGCGCCCCGCTCGGCGCCGCAGGCGAGGCGGGAAAAATTACCCACATGGCGCGCCGCAGTTGTCCCGATTTCATCCACAGGGATTTCCAGATGGAATTTGCCGCCCCTTTGCCGTAGGTAACGGGCGCAACGAAAGAGAGCAGAGATGAACGAGATCACCCCCTTCAACGGCGATCCAAACCCGCACCTGCCACAGGGTCAGGGCGGACAGGCAGATCAGGTACAGGCATCGGAATTGCCCCACTCCGTGGAAGCGGAACAGCAACTGCTGGGGGCAATTCTCACCAACAACGACGTCTACGACAAGGTCGCCTCGATCATCGACGCGAACCATTTCTACGACCCCGTCCACCAGCGCATCTACGAGGTCGCCAAGGCGCGAATCTCGAAAAACGCGCTGGCCTCTCCGGTAACGCTGAAGGCCTTCATGGAGGACGACCAAGGCCTGAAGGAGCTCGGCGGGCCCGCCTATCTGGCGAAACTCGCCTCCGCCTCGATCTCCGCCTTTGCGGTGCGCGACTATGCGCAGATGATCTATGACCTCGCGATCCGCCGCGAGCTGATCGCCCTTGGCAAGTCCATCGCGGATGAAGCGCGCCGGGTCGATGTCTCCTCGGAGCCGAAGGAACAGATCGTCAAGGCGGAACAGGCGCTCTATCAGCTGGCCGAACAGGGGCAGACCGAACAGGGCTTCAAATCCTTCCTGCGCGCGGTGACCGAGGCGGTCAATGTCACCAACGAGGCCTATCAGCGCGGCGGCGGCATGGCCGGCATTTCCACCGGGCTCAACGATCTCGACAAGCAGCTCGGCGGCCTGCATCCTTCCGACCTTCTGATTCTCGCCGGCCGCCCCTCGATGGGGAAAACCTCGCTCGCCACCAACATCGCCTTCAACGTGGCCAAGGCTTACAAGCGCGGGTTGAAACCCGATGGCTCCGAAGGGGCGATCGACGGCGGCGTGGTGGGCTTCTTCAGCCTCGAGATGTCGGCGGAACAGCTGGCCGGCCGGATCCTTGCCGAGGCCTCGGAGATTTCCTCCCACAAGATCCGCCAGGGCGACATGTCCGAAGAGGAATTCCGCCGCTTCGTGCAGGCCGCGAAGGATCTTGAGAGCTGCCCTCTGTTCATCGACGACACGCCCGCGATCCCGATCTCGCAGCTCGCCGCCCGCGCCCGCCGTCTGAAACGGACCCACGGGCTGGATCTTCTGGTGATCGACTACCTGCAGCTCTGCCGCGGCATGGCCGAGAACCGGGTGAACGAGATCGCCGAGATCTCCATGGGCATGAAGGCCATCGCCAAGGAACTCAACATCCCGGTGATCGCCCTCTCCCAGCTCTCCCGTCAGGTGGAAAGCCGCGAGGACAAACGCCCGCAGCTCTCCGACCTGCGCGAATCCGGCTCCATCGAACAGGACGCCGACGTGGTGATGTTCGTGTTCCGCGAGGAATACTATAAGGAACGCGAAAAGCCCGGCGATCACGAGCTCGACAAGATGGAAGAGTGGAAACAGGCGATGGAGCGCCTGCACGCCAAGGCCGAGGTCATCGTCGGCAAACAGCGTCACGGCCCCATCGGCACGGTGGAGCTGTCCTTTGAGGCTCAGTTCACCCGCTTTGGCAACCTCGCCAAATCCTGGCAGCAGCAACAGCAGGACCAATACTGACCGCGCAAGCGCCCGCCCTTTCATCTTCTCAAAAATATCCCGGGGGAGGCCCGCAGGGCCGGGGGCAGCGCCCCCGCCTGCGCCCGCAAGCCTCGCAACAGCCCGCCCAAAGCGCCGCGCCTTGCGGTTTCCCCCTTGACCCTCCTGCCCCCCGTGTCATGAACGACTCATGAGTACCGCACGTTTGAAAATCAACCTGGATGCCCTGGTCATCAACTGGCGCAATCTGGATGCCAAGACCGGCTGCGAGACCGCAGCCGTGGTCAAGGCCAATGGCTATGGGCTGGATGCTGGCCGCGTCGGCAAGGCGCTGGCGCAGGCGGGCGCTCGCAACTTCTTTGTTGCGGTGGCCGAGGAAGGCATCGTCCTGCGCCGGGCTCTGGGTCCGGGCCCGGGCATTTCGGTCTTTTCCGGCCATATGGAGGGCGACGCCAAACTGTTGCGCGACTTCCAGCTGACGCCGATGCTCAATTCCATCGACCAGATGCTGCGCCATTTCGAGGCGCTTCCGGGTCATCCCTTTGGCGTGCAGCTCGACAGCGGCATGAACCGGCTCGGCATGGAGGCCGCCGAATGGGCCGCCGTCTGCGAGATCGCCCTGCAGCAGAACCCGGTTCTGCTGATGAGCCATCTCGCCTGCGCCGATGAGCCGGGCCATGGGATGAACGCCTATCAGCTGCAAAACTTCATCAAGATGACCGAGGGCTTCAATGTCCCCCGCTCGCTCTCTGCCACCGGCGGGCTGCTTCTGGGCCGCGATTATCACTTTGACCTCTGCCGCCCCGGCATCGGCCTTTATGGCGGCGCGCCCTATGACGCCGCCCTGCCGGTGATCGAGCTTGAGGTGCCGGTGATCCAGACCCGCGACCTCGCCCCCGGCGAAAGCGTCGGCTATGGCAATACCTGGATCGCCAAACGCGACACCCGGATCGCCACCATCGCCGCCGGCTATGCCGATGGTCTGCAGCGCGCCTTCCAGCGTCAGGGCATCATGGCCTATGCCGACAATACCCCCTGCCCGGTGGTGGGGCGGATTTCCATGGACCTCATTACCGTGGATGTGACCGACCTGCCCGAGGTGCCGAGCCACCTCTCGCTCATCAACGAGCGTCAGACGGTGGATGCCCTGGCCGCGGCCGCAGGCACCATCGGCTATGAGGTGCTGACCAACCTTGGCGCCCGCTACGCTCGGACCTATACCGCATGACGCCCACATTTGCGCTTGGCACCCTCGGCCGCACCGTGCTTGGCCGCCTGGCCGCCCTTGGGCGGATCTCGCGCTTTGCGGCTTCGACCTTCAGCCATATGGCACGACCGCCGTTTTATCCGCGCGAATTTGCCGTTGCCCTCCTCAACATCGGCTGGCTCTCGCTGCCCGTGGTGGCGCTGACCGCGATCTTCACCGGCGGCGCGCTGGCGCTGCAGATCTACGCCGGCGGCGCGCGCTTCAATGCCGAGGCCGTGGTGCCGCAGATCGTCGCCATCGGCATGGTGCGCGAACTGGGTCCGGTTCTGGTTGGCCTGATGATCGCCGCCCGTGTGACCTCGTCGATTGCGGCCGAGATCGCCACCATGAAGGTGACCGAGCAGATCGATGCGCTGGTGACCCTGTCGACCAATCCGATGAAATACCTCGTCGCGCCGCGGGTGCTGGCAGCATTGCTGACCGTGCCGGTGCTGGTCGGCATCGGTGACATCATCGGAATCTTGGGCGGCTATACAGTTGCGGTGAAGACGCTCGACTTCAACGCGGCGGCTTATCTGAAGAACACCGTCAACTTCCTCGAGCTGCGCGACATCGTCTCCAGCCTCGTCAAGGGCGCGGCCTTTGGCACCATCGCCGCCCTGATGGGCTGCTATTACGGCATGCAATCGGGGCGTGGCGCCCAGGGCGTGGGCCGGGCCACCAAGGGCTCGGTCGAGGCGGCCGCCGTGCTGATCCTCGCCGCCAACTTTGTGCTGACAGGGGTTTTCTTCTCGCTATGACCCACCCGATGATCGAGATGAGCCAGGTCTCCAAGGCCTTTGGCAGCAATGCGGTTCTGCGGGGCGTCGATCTTTCGGTCGCCAAGGGATCCTCGCTGGTGATCATCGGCGGCTCCGGCACCGGCAAATCGGTGGCGTTGAAATGTATCCTTGGGCTGATTGAGGCCGACAGCGGTCAGATCCGCGTGGATGGCAAGCCGGTCGGCCAGGGCGACCGCGACGCCTTTCTGGCGCGCTTTGGCATGTTGTTTCAGGGCGCGGCCCTGTTTGACAGCTTGCCGGTCTGGCAGAACGTCGCCTTCCGCCTGCTGCGCGGCAGCCTTGCCCGCCCGCGAGACGAGGCCCGCGAGATCGCCATCGAGAAACTGCGCCGTGTGGGGCTGACGCCCGATGTGGCCGACCGCCTGCCGGCTGAGCTCTCTGGCGGCATGCAGAAGCGCGTCGGCCTTGCCCGCGCGATTGCGGCGGACCCGGAGATCATCTTTTTTGACGAGCCGACCACCGGGCTCGACCCGATCATGTCCGGCGTCATCAACGACCTGATCCGCGAGATCGTGGTGGAGATGGGCGCCACCGCGATGACCATCACCCATGACATGACCTCGGTGCGGGCGATTGCCGACAACGTGGCCATGCTGCACGGTGGCAAGATCCGCTGGACCGGCCCGGTGGCCGAGATGGATCATTCGGGCGATCCTTACGTGACCCAGTTCATCTCCGGCAGCGCCGAAGGGCCGATCGAGGCGGTACGGTGACCACCGCGTCGCGGGGCTCTGTCGGCCTGGCCCTGCTGCGCCTTGCCAATCTCGCCCTGCTGATCCTCTTCCCTATCGCCTGGTTCGCGCCCTTGATGCGCGCCGGGCTCCTGCCGATCTTTGGCCTGTCGGAAATCTCGGTCATGACCGGACTGCAAAGCCTCTGGGGCAGTGATGTGGTGCTGGCGCTGGTGGTCACGGTCTTTGCGCTCCTTGCGCCCTATCTCAAGACCCTGGCCCTGGCGCTGGTGCAGTTTCACCTGCTGGAGAGCCGTGCGCTGGCGGTCCTGCATGTGCTGGGCAAACTGGCGATGGCGGATGTCTTCCTGATCGCGCTCTACATCACCCTGGCCAAGGGGATCGGCTATGGCACCATCGAGGTGGCCTGGGGGCTCTATCTCTTCACCGCCTGCATTCTCGCCTCGCTGGTGCTGTCGATCCTGAGTGAGCGGTGGCTGAAAGCGGCGTGACGGTGGCACTGCCCCGGTCAAGAGGAGGTCGTCCGGGAGATCCAGGACCAAAAGGTGCCGGAGGCGGCGCAGTCCGAACTTGAACAAACCGGAAACATCTGTCAGGGATCGGACATGGCAAAGACATCCTATTCCTGCTCCGCCTGCGGAGCCTCCTTCACCAAATGGTCCGGACGCTGCGAGGGCTGCGGCGAGTGGAACTCCATTGTCGAGGACAAGGGGCTGACCTCGGCCGGACCGGCGAAGAAATCCCTGGGCGCGATGCGCGGCAAACGGCTGGCGCTGAGCGATCTGGCCACCGAGGAGGCGCCGCCGCCCCGCACCCTGAGCGGGGTTGCGGAACTGGACCGGGTTCTGGGCGGCGGGCTGGTGGAGGCCTCGGCCATTCTGGTGGGCGGCGACCCGGGCATCGGCAAATCGACGCTGCTGCTGCAGGCGGCGGCCCAGTTTGCCCGGGCGGGCTTGAAGACCATCTATGTCTCGGGCGAGGAGGCCTCGGCGCAGGTGCGGATGCGGGCGCAGAGACTGGGGCTGGCGGAAGCGCCGGTGAAGCTCGCCGCCGAGACCAACCTGCGCGACATCCTCACGACGCTGGAGGCGGAAAAGCCACAGCTGGCCATCATCGATTCCATTCAGACCATGTGGGCCGACAATGTGGACTCCGCACCGGGCTCGGTCAGCCAGGTGCGGGCGGCGGCGCATGAGCTGACCACATTCGCCAAGACCAATGGTGTGTCGATCGTGATGGTGGGCCATGTCACCAAGGAAGGCCAGATCGCGGGGCCGCGGGTGGTGGAGCATATGGTCGACACCGTGCTTTATTTCGAAGGCGAGCGCGGTCATCAGTTCCGCATCCTGCGCGCGGTGAAGAACCGCTTTGGTCCTGCCGATGAGATCGGTGTCTTCGAGATGACCGGCGGCGGGCTGGCGGAGGTGGTGAACCCCTCGGCCCTGTTCCTGTCGGAACGTGGCGGGCCGGTGCCGGGCTCGGTGGTCTTTGCCGGGATCGAGGGCACAAGGCCGGTTCTGGTGGAGATGCAGGCGCTGGTCGCGCCCTCGCCCCATTCACAACCGCGCCGGGCGGTTGTGGGCTGGGATAGCTCGCGCCTTGCCATGATCCTCGCGGTGCTGGAGGCGCGCTGCGGCATTCCCTTTGCCGGACTCGACGTCTATCTCAACGTCGCCGGTGGCATGAAGATCTCCGAGCCGGCCGCCGATCTCGCTGTCGCCGCGGCGCTGCTCAGTGCGCGGGAGGACACCACCCTGCCCCCCGATACGGCGATTTTTGGCGAAATATCCCTGTCCGGGGCCCTCAGACCGGCCCCACAGACGGAAAACCGGTTGAAAGAAGCGCAAAAACTTGGTTTCACGGCAGCAATCGCTCCGAGTGGTGGCAAATCCGTCTCCGTCCCCGGCCTGACCCTGCGCTCGGCCAGTGACCTTGCGGGTTTTGTTGGCGAATATTTCGGAGCCGGCTAAAAGGCCAATCACGAGATACTTTGCGGGCAAACAGGCGAGGCACATGGAAGGTTTCACCATCATCGACGGCGCGGTGGCGCTGGTCATCGTAGTTTCGGCGCTTCTCGCCTATGCACGCGGTTTCGTGCGCGAGGTCATGGCCATCATCGGCTGGGTGGCGGCGGGTGTCCTCGCCTATATGTTCGCCGGGCAGGCGGAGCCGCTGATGGCAGAGATCCCGGTGGTCGGCGAATTTCTGGCCGACAGTTGCGAACTCTCCATGATCGCCGCCTTCTTTGCGGTCTTTGCAGTGGCGCTGATCGTGGTCTCCTTCTTCACGCCGCTGCTGGCCGGTGTGGTGCAGCGCTCGGCGATCGGCGGGCTCGACCAGGGGGCCGGGTTCTTCTTTGGCGTCCTGCGCGGCATCCTGCTCGTGGTGATTGCCTTCTTCGTCTACAATGTGGTGATGACCGGCCAGAGCTACACCATCGTCGACCAGAGCCGCTCGGCGGCGGTCTTCAATCAGGTGATCGGCAAGGTGGAAGAACAGAACCCCGAGGCGGCCCTGGGCTGGGTCACCCAGAAGTATGAGGACCTGATCTCCTCCTGCGGCGAATAAACGCCTGCCGCAACGGGCCGGATGGCCCACAGAAACCGAAGGCACCCATCAGGGTACCTTTTTTTCTGTGGGTGCAAGGGGATGAAACCACCCACAGAGTTATCCCCAGGTGGCGGGAAAATCCTAACGCGCCGGCAATCTTATTAACCTTCTGTTAATGTTTGAGAATCGATTCTTACCGCCGTGAAACCAGCGCAAGCGGCTGTGGATTTTCCTTAATGAAACGTTAATTACCCCCAAACCGCCCGTTAACCTTTGATTTTTCCAGTGGTTTTTCGGCCCAAAAGCGAGTCTTGCGCAAAAACCGTCCCAAGCCTGCCCCATTCTTGTCCCAATTCGACGGCCAATTGGGATCAACGAAGGCAAAAGCCTCGCGATCTCAGAAGGGACAACGGACATGCTGCTGGATCACACCACCGCGTTTACGGAATATCAGTCGGTCGACCTGCTTCTGGACCTGCTGTCGCAGGAGACGGAGGCCGAGAGCCTGAGCCCGCTGCGTCCGCTGCAAGGCGGTGTGCTGCCCGGCACCCTGATCGAGACTGCAAGCGGCTTTCGCCAGGCCCGCGCCCTGCGCCCCGGCGACATGGTGCAGACCTTTGACGGCGGCCTGCGGGAAGTGGTCAGCATCCGCCAGTCGGTGCCACGCCTCACCGCGATGGTGCATGTGCCCGCCGGCGTGCTGGGCAACGACACCGCGCTGGACCTGCCCTCCGATGCGGTGATCGCGCTGGAAGGCGACCTTGCCCTCGATCTCTTCGACCTGCCGGTGGTGACGATGAAACTGGTGGCCCTGATCGGCTACAAGGGCATCACCTCCGCCCTGCCCCAGCGTCTCGCCCGGATCCATATCGACTGCGCCGAGGAAGAACTGCTCTGGGCCGAAGGCGGTCTGGTGATCAGCGCCGGTGCCCGGGCTGAGGACGCGTTCTACGCGCCGCTCTCGTTCTGCGAGACCCGTCGCATCGTCGAAGCCGGTCGCGAAGCGGCTCTGGAGAACGCCCGCGCGGACAGCCTTTTCGACGAAGAGGATGCGGATGCGGATTTCCTTGGTCTCGACGCGGCACCGGGACCGGGCTTCGATCCCCTCGACCTGCTGTTCGGCCGCTACGCCGCCTGACCGCCCCCCGGGGCCCTGCCCCCGACTTCTGCCCAAAACCCTTGCCAGGCGGGTCGCCAAATGCCTGCGCCGACCGCGCGTTAGCGCCCCCGATCAGAGAATCCTGACATTATCGGAAACCGAAATGTTATCCTTTGATGACATTGTCGATCAGAGCGCCTATGTGAGGGCCGAAACTGTTCGACCGGATTCGGAGCCGACGCCCTGTGTTGAGCCACACCCCAGCCGACCTGCGCAGCCCAAAGCGCGCAGCAGGACTTGCCCTTGCGGCATCTCCCGGTCGGTTTGCACCTGCTGGCTGGCCCTCTTGCGACAGCCGCCATCCTCTTCTCTCCCGTCGCGCCCCACTTCCAGAACATCCCCCGGCCCTCCCCGCCGGGCCCCAGGCCCGCGATGCTGTCGCCGGGCCGCTTTCCGCCTCAGCCTTCGGGTTGCAAGCCACCACGATTTGAATATTGGAGCCTCGCCATGTGCGGTATCTTGGGCATCGCCAGCAGAACCGATCCGGTGTTTGCAGAACTCTACGACGGGCTGCTGATGCTGCAGCATCGCGGACAGGATGCCTCCGGCATCGTCACCTTTGGCGAGGGGTTCTTTCACGAACGCAAGGCCAACGGGCTGGTCAAGGACGTCTTTGGCCCCAAGGATGCCGAGACGCTGACCGGCAATATCGGCATGGGCCATGTGCGCTACCCCACCGCGGGCTCGCTCTCGGCTGCCGAGGCGCAGCCGTTTTTCGTCAACGCGCCCTATGGCATCTATCTGGTGCATAACGGCAATATCACCAATACCGAAGAGCAGCGCGCCAAGGTCACCGGCAAATACAGCCGCCATCTGCGCACCACCTCGGATTCCGAGATCCTGCTCAACGTGCTGGCCGACAAGGTCGCGGATGCGATCAAGGTCAATGGCAATGCCGACCCGATCCGCAATATCTTTGCCGGGGTGAAGATGACGATGGAGCGGGTACAGGGCGCCTATTCGGTGATCTGTCTGATCGCGAACGTCGGCATGCTCGCCTTCCGCGATCCGCATGGCATCCGCCCGCTGTCGGTGGCCATGCGCGAGGCCGAAGGCGAGGGAGACGACTACGCCTTTGCCTCCGAGGATGTGGCCTTTGGCATCAACGGCTTCCAGAAGCTGCGCGATCTGAAGCCCGGCGAGGCGATCCTGATCGACCTTGAGGGCAAGATGCACACCTTCCAGGCGGTCGAAGGCAAGCTGACGCCCTGTATCTTTGAATATGTCTATCTGGCGCGGCCCGATTCCATGCTCGACGGCATCTCGGTCTACAAGACCCAGATCCGCATGGGCGAGGCGCTGGCGAAACAGGTGGCCGAGTCGGGACTGGAGATCGACGCGATCATCCCGGTGCCGGACAGTGCCCGCCCCGTGGCGCTTGAGGTTGCCAACGCCACCGGCATCCGCTACCGCGAGGCGCTGGTGAAGAACCGCTATGTGGGTCGGACCTTCATCATGCCCGGTCAGCAGGAGCGCCAGAAATCGGTGCGCCGCAAGCTGAACGCGATCCCGCTGGAGATGAAGGACAGGAATATCCTGCTGATCGACGATTCCATCGTGCGCGGCAACACCATCAAGAAGATCGTGCAGATGTGCCGCGAGGCGGGTGCCAAGAAGGTCTATATCGCCTCCGCCTCGCCGCCGGTGATCTACCCCAACGTCTATGGCATCGACATGCCGACCAAGCACGAGCTGGTCGCCAATGGCCGCAGTCTGGAAGAGATTCGCGAAGAGCTGGGCGCCGATGCGCTGTTCTATCAGCGGCTTGAGGATCTGGTCTGGGCCGCCAAGGAAGGCAACCCGGAGATCGAGCAGTTCGATTGTTCCTGCTTTGACGGCAAATATGTCACCGGCTCGGTCAGCCCGGAATACCTCGACAGTCTCGAGAGCAGCAGCCGGGTCAGCAAGAAAATCAAGGACATGCCCGCCAGCGGCAAATCCTGGAACGGGGCGACCCTGGCCTCCTGAACCGCTTTCGGCCCCTGTCCTGCCCCCCTTGCCGCCCTGCGCCGGCTGCAATGCGGGGCCGGGTCGCGTTTGCCTTCGGTGCGGCGATTGCACTTTGCCGACATTGGGCGTATGGGGGCACCTCCGCCACATGAGGGGCGCTGACCGCAGACCGGTCAGCGCCTTTCTGTATTGCTAAGTGAAAAGGCCCCTCTTGGATCCGCTTCTTGCCCGCATGTTGACCTCTTCGCGCCAGTGCCGCTGCTGTGGTGCCACCTTCGCAGAGTTGCTCAGCCTTTCCTGCGACCGGCCCGACATCGTGCCCGCAGACCTGCCGGTGCAGGACAATACCGCCGTCTTCGCCACCGAGGGCGATGTGCTGACCGAGGATTTCTGCCGCTTCGGCAGCCTGCGCTTCCTGCGTGCGGTGCTGGCGATCCCGATCGCCGATACCGCCGACGAGGAATTCATCCTCGGCACCTGGGCCGGGGTCAGCGAGGAGGTCTTTGACGACTACCTCGACCTCTTCGAACTGCGCGAGACCGAGGGCCTCGGCAGCCTGCCCGCCTGGCTCTCCAACCAGATCCCTCCCGAAAGCGGCGGCCCCCTGGCCTGCATGTTGCATATGCGCCCCGAGGGGCAATATCCGGAACTGCAGGTCTCCGAGGTCAACCACGACCTCGCCCGGATGCAGGAACTGGGGATCGGGCTCGAGGAGCTCCTGGGCTTCTTGCATTCCTATGGGCATGATCTTGCCTCGCTGGTCTATGACGCCTGAGCCCTGGGCGGATTTGCGCGCCCCGGTCCCGCCGGATCGGCAGGCTGCCGCCGGGGGGGCGGGCGCGGCGCTTCCCTCCGGCCCGCACCGCTGATAGCTGATCGAGCGACACGGCCTTCGGGCCTGACCTCGCCCTTACCCCACCCACCAGACAGACAGAGGCCCGCCGGCCGTCCTTGGACGTCGGCCCGCAGGCAGGATAGATCCATGGCCAATTCCACCAATGCAACCGTCGAGAGCCTTGCCACCCATGAGGCGGCGCTGAAGACCAACCGGTTGGCGCTCATCGGCCTCTTTGGCCCGCAGGATGCCATGCAGGGGCTGGTGCGCCTGCCCTCCGGCCGCATCCAGACGGTCAGCGCCGGCGAGAAGCTCTCCTCGCTCGGCCGGATCATCGCCATAGATGCAGAGGGCCTGCTGATCGATCGGGACGGCGCGGTGGGGCGGCTGCCGATCCTCGCCAATTGAGGGCGCATTCGGTCGCAGCCCCGCGCCGGGCGCGCGCCGGGGCTTGACCCGGACGAGGCCCCGCCGCATGTAGGCGGCCATGACAGAGAGACTCGCCCTTATCACCGGGGCCTCGCGGGGCCTTGGCGCCGCGCTGGCCGAGGCGCTTGCGCCCACCCATCACATCGTTGCCGTCGCCCGCACCACCGGCGCGCTGGAAGAGCTGGACGATCGCATCAAGGCCTGCGGTGGCTCCGCCACCCTTGCGCCGATGGATGTGACCGTGCCGGAGGCCATGGCCACCCTGTGCCGGGGCATCTTCGACCGTTGGGGCAAGCTCGACCTCTGGCTGCATACGGCCATCCATGCCGCGCCCCTGAGCCCCGCTCATCACGTGGCGGCCAAGGACTGGAAGAAGTCGGTCGATATCAATGCCACCGCAACCTCGGTTCTGATCCCCTATGTGGCGCCGCTGCTGGGTCAGGCGGGCAAGGCGGTGTTCTTTGACGATCCGCGCGCCGGAGAGAAGTTCTTTGGCGCCTATGGCGCCACCAAGGCCGCCCAGATGGCGCTGGCCAACAGCTGGCACGTGGAAACCCTGCGCACCGGCCCGAGGGTTCAGATCCTGACGCCGCCGCCGATGCCCACCGCCCTGCGCGCCCGGTTCTTCCCGGGTGAGGATCGCGCTGCGCTGACCGCCCCGGCGGAGGTCGCCGCCGCGATGCTGCCGCAGATCCTCGCCGACTGAAGAGGCGTCGAGGCGAGCACCACTCAGCCCGCCTCCCCTTCATCTTTCCCGAAAATACTCCGGGGCCGCCATGAGGCGCAATTGGTTCAAGCCCAATGGCGGCAGGCAGAGCCCCGTTTCTGGTCCCTTAGCGTACTGTTCGGGCGAATTGGTCACACCCGCTGCGCGGCACGGCCGGACATCCGGGCAAGATCCTTGCCCTTTGCCCCCCTTGCCGCCTATTCAGAAAAGAAGATCGACAGGGACAGACGTGCCCTGTCCGCCCCGGACGCGGGGCACTGACGGCAGACGAACAAGGGGGCTTCATGCGCATTCTGGTCACCAATGACGATGGCATCAGCGCGCCGGGGCTCAAGGTTCTGGAACGGATCGCCGCCGACCTCGCGGGCCCCGAGGGCGAGGTCTGGACCGTGGCGCCCGCCTTCGAGCAATCCGGCGTCGGCCATTGCATCAGCTATACCCATCCCTCGATGATTTCCGAACTGGGGCCGCGCCGCTTTGCCACCGAAGGATCGCCCGCCGACTGCGTGCTGGCGGCGCTGCATGTGGTGATGAAGGGCTGTGTCCCCGATCTCGTCCTCTCCGGTGTCAACCGGGGCAACAATTCTGCGGAAAACGCGCTCTATTCCGGCACCCTAGGCGGTGCCATGGAAGGCGCGCTGCAGGGGCTGCCGGCCATGGCGCTGTCGCAGTACTACGGCCCCGGCAACCGCGGGCTCGACAATCCGTTTGAAGCGGCCGAGATCCATGGCGCCGATGTGATCCGCCGCCTTTTGGCCTGCAGCCCGCCCGAGCGCGGCGACTACCGGCTGTTTTACAACATCAACTTCCCGCCGGTTGCGGCGGATGCGGTCAAGGGCGTGAAGGTCACCCGGCAGGGCTGCCGCCCGGGCACGCGGTTCTCGGCCGAGGAGCAGCTCTCGCCCAACGGGCGGCGCTACATGTGGATCATGGGCGGCGACCAGCAGGTCTCCACCGCGCCCGGCACCGATGCCGAGGCCAATCTCGCCGGCCATATCTCCGTGACCCCGATGCGGGCGGATCTGACCGCCCATGATGCGCTGGAGGCCCTGAGGGCATTGGAATGACCACCCCGGACGCGCAAACCAAGATGCAATTCCTCTTTGCCCTGCGCTCGCGCGGGGTGACCGAAATCCCAGTGCTTGAAGCGATGGAAGCGGTGGACCGGGGCCTGTTCCTGCGCGGTCTCTTTGCCAGCCGGGCCTATGAGGACGTGCCGCTGCCGATCGCCTGCGGCCAGACCATCTCGCAGCCCTCGATCGTCGGGCTGATGACCCAGGCCTTGCAGGTGAGCCCGCGCGACACCGTGCTGGAGGTGGGCACCGGTTCGGGCTACCAGGCGGCGATCCTCGCCAAGCTGGCGCGCCGGGTCTATACCATCGACCGCCACGCGCGGCTGGTGCAGGAGGCCCGGCAGGTGTTCCAGCAGCTGGGCCTGGCCAATATCACCTCGCTGGTGGGCGATGGCAGCTTTGGCATGCCCGAGCAGGCGCCCTTTGACCGAATCATCGTCACAGCCGCCGCCGAAGATCCGCCAGGTCCGCTGCTGGCGCAGCTCAAAACCGGTGGTATCATGGTGGTGCCGGTCGGCCAGTCCGATGCGGTGCAGACCCTGATCCGGGTGCGAAAGACCGAAACCGGGCTGGAATATGACGAATTGCGCCCCGTGCGCTTTGTGCCCCTGCTGGAAGGGCTTGGAAAAGACACCTGAGCTGTCCTATTTCGGGGGCAGCCCCGTCGCGCTCTGGCGCTGCTCCGGTCCCTCCCGGGCAGTATCTGGCCAGAGCCGTCCAAGTTCCGGCCCGAACCGGAACATCATTCGAGGAGAGCAAGAGACATGACCCGCCCCCGCAAGGTCCTCCGCCCATCCGCCGTCCTGCCGCTGGTGCTGCTGGCGGCTGCCTGCACCGAGCCGCTCGACTACGATCTGCGCGGCCAGATCGGTGCCTTCAACACCACCACCGCGGCCCAGAATGCCACCGAGAGCCGCCCGAGCCCGGACAACCGCGGGCTGATCACCTATCCCTCCTATCAGGTCGCCGTCGCCCGCAATGGCGACACGGTGGCGGATCTGGCCAATCGCATCGGCCTGCCTGCGGTGGAAGTGGCGCGGTTCAACGGGGTGCAGACCGATGACGTGCTGCGGCAGGGCGAGGTGCTGGTGCTGCCGCGCCGCGCGCCGGAGACCAGCCCGCGCGGCGGCATTGCCAATCCGGGCGGGGTGGACATTGCCTCGCTGGCGGGCAGCGCCATCGACAGCGCCCCGGCCAGCTCTCCCAACCCCGGGTCGGTGACCACGACCACGCTGCAGCAGACGCCGCCCCGGGCCGCGCCGACTCAGATCCAGGAGGGTCCGGAGCCGGTGCGCCACAAGGTCACCCGCGGCGAGACCGCCTATACCATCGCCCGCCTCTACCAGATCCCGGTGAAGTCGCTGGCGGATTGGAACGGGCTCGACAGCGATCTGTCGGTGCGTGAGGGTCAGTTCCTGATCATCCCGCTGAAGGATCAGGCCAGCGTACCGCCCTTTGCACCGGCGGAGCCGGAGGTCACCACCGCGCCCGGTCAAGGCAGCACCACACCGGTGCCGCCCAGCGCCAGCGCGCCGCTGCCGGCCGAGGATGTGAAACCGGTGGCCGAGACCCGCGCCGAGCCAAAGCCGACGGTGAAGGTGGAGGAGCCCACCCGCGCCTCGCAGGCGGCCATGGGCTATCCGGTCACCGGCAAGATCATCCGCGCCTATTCCAAGGGCAAGAATGACGGCATCGACATCTCCGCCGCTCCCGGCAGCGCGGTGAAGGCGGCCGAAGCCGGCACCATCGCCGCAATCACCGCCGATTCCAACAAGATCCCGATCATCGTGATCCGCCATGACCAGAACCTGCTGTCGGTCTATGCCAATGTGGACGGCATCAAGGTGAAGAAGGGCGACCGGGTGAACCGCGGCCAGACCATCGCGCAGCTGCGCAGTGCCGCCGACGAGGCCTATGTGCATTTCGAGGTGCGCGACGGTTTCGACAGCGTCGACCCGCTGCCCTATCTGCAATAGGTCGCCCTCGCAGGGCGCGCAACCGCGCCGGACCGCAGGGTCCGGCGCCGGGCCCAACGGGAGGCCTTGCATGTGTCATGCAGGGCCGACGGGCGGGAGCCCCCCGCCCGTTGCGCAATGAGACCGGGCCGCAGGCGGGCCCTTCACGCGCAGAACGGGGTGTCGAGACCTCAGGCATTGAGACCGGGGACGGGGGCGCTCCCGCCCGTTTCCACAGTCGCAGGGCGACGGCCAAAACAGTTGGGCCGCGCGCGCCGCGCGCCATACGGGCGCACGGCGCGGTCCCGCTGCCGCCCTCAGGTCAGCGCAATGCCGTGACGGCCGGCCAAGTCGGTGAAGAACTGCCAGGCCACCCGCCCCGAACGGGCCCCGCGCGTGGCCTGCCACTCGATCGCCTCGGCGCGCAGGACGTCGGCCTCGACGTTGAGACCATAGGCGGCGCAATAGCCTGCGATCATCGCCAGATAGGCGTCCTGATTGCAGGGATGGAAGCCGAGCCAGAGGCCGAAGCGATCGGAGAGCGAGACCTTCTCCTCTACCGCCTCGGAGGGGTTGATGGCGCTGGAGCGCTCGTTCTCGATCATGTCGCGCGGCATCAGGTGGCGGCGGTTCGAGGTGGCATAGAAGACCACATTCTCCGGTCGCCCTTCGATACCGCCATCCAGCACCGCCTTCAGGCTCTTGTAATGCTGGTCGTCATGGCTGAACGAGAGGTCGTCGCAGAACAGGACAAACCGGTAGGGCGCGCCGCGCAGATGTCCCAGGAGCCGCGCCACCGAAGGCAGGTCCTCGCGCTGCAGTTCCACCAGCTTGAGGTCGGGATGATCCGCCAGCAGCGCGCCGTGGATCGCCTTCACCAGCGAGGATTTCCCCATCCCCCGCGCGCCCCAGAGGAGCGCGTTGTTGGCGGCATGGCCGGCGGCAAAGCGGCAGGTGTTTTCCAGAAGCGTGTCGCGCGAGCGGTCGATGCCGACCAGCAGGTCGAGGTCGACCCGGTTGATCTGCGGCACCGGTTCCAGCCGGTCCGGGCTGACGTGCCAGACAAAGCCGGAGGCGGCCTCGAAGGCGGGGGTCGCCAGCGGCGCCGGCGCCATCCGCTCCAGCGCCTCGGCGATGCGTTGCAGCATGTCCTGATCGAGGAGTGCGCTCTTTTGCAGATCCATCGGACTGTCCTTCCCTGTCATCGAACCCTGTCATCGAATTGCGCCCAGACAAAGCATGTTGCGGCGGCAGCGGCAAGGGCAAGGCCATGCACAGACAGAGGGGACGGTTTCAGCGGTCGTGCATCCCCTTGCCCGCCAGAATGCGGGGCGCGTGTTTCTCCACCCGGGTGGCGCGGGTCGCCGATTGCCTGGCCTGGCCGATATGCAGGAGATAGCCGCGCTGTCGTCCCGGGCTCAGGGCGTGAAAGGCTGCGGCCAGCTCCGGGTCCGCGTCCAGCCGGGCCAGAAGTTCCTCGGGCCAGTCGAGATCGTCCCCGGCAAAGGTCACCCGTTTGCCCGCTTGTTCGTTCGCCGCCGCCGCGGCGAGAAAGGCACGGATCGCTGCCGCCTGCGCCGCGACCTCCTGCGCCGAGGTGAAGCGCATCAGCCGCACCGAACGGGAATGCGGCCCCGGCGCCTGCAAGAGCCCCTGCGGATCCTCGAGCAGCACGCCCTTGAAGAAGGACAGGCCGCAGGCCGCCTTGAGCGACCAGAGCGTCGCCACATTGCCACCAGCAAACGTGTAACAGGGCGCACGCCATTTGAAGGTCTCTCCCAAGGGAAAGTCCCGCAGGATCTGCCGCAGCGCCAACAGGGGCGCCTGCCAGAGGCCGGGATCCTGGAAAAAGGCCGCGACCTTCGCCTCGGCCTCTGCTGTTGCCTTGCTCATCCTGTCGCCTCCTTCGCCTGACACCAGTCCCGCAGCAGTCGGTTCCGCATGGCCCCGGCCTAGAGCCGGTAGCCGCCGGAGACGGTCAGCACCTCGCCGGTGATGAAACCTGCCTCCGGACCGGCGAGGAAGCGCACGGCGCGGGCGATGTCCTGCGGCGTGCCGGGGCGTCCAAGCGCGGTGTCCTTGACGAAAAGCGCGGTCAGCTCGGCCGAGCGCGGCGCCTCCGGGGTATTGATGGCCCCCGGCGCCACTGCATTGACGCGGATCCCCTGCGGCCCAAGCTCCTTCGCCATCGCCCGGGTCCAGAGGTTGAGCGCGGCCTTGCTGGCGCCGTAGATGGCCGCATTGCGCGGCGGCAGCTGCGCGTTGATGGAGGAGATATTGACCACCGAGGCCCCCTCGCCAAGATAGGGCAGAGCCGCAGCAAGCAGGGCGCCGGGCGCAAGGAGGTTGACCGCCAGCACTTCTACCGCCGTGGCAGGATCAAACTCCTCCTTCGGCGTGGCGCGCACCAGACCGGCGTTGTTCACGATGAGATCGAGGCGGCCGGTCTCGGCGATCAGCTCCGCAATGAGGCGTTGCGCCGTGTCGGCCTCGGTCAGGTCGCCCTGCAACACGCGGATCCGAGGCGGAAGCCCCTCGGGACGGGTGCTGTTGCAGGTGATGACCACCTGATGATCGCGGGCCAGATCCTCGGCGATGGCGCGTCCGAGACCGCGCCCCCCGCCCGTGACCAGAGCGACTTTTTCCATTCCATCCACCTCCACCACCACGTCTTCTTCCCCCGCCCTGCGGGTCATCCCGCAGGGTCGTTCAACCAAAAGTGTAGCGTTGCCGCGGGCGGGCGGCAAACCCTTGCCGATGGGAGTTTGCGGTGCCGTTTCCCCGCGCGGACCGGCACAAGAGCAACGGCCCGGAACGCAAAACGCGCCCCCGGTGCAAGGGCGCGTCTGCAGGATCCCGGATGAGGGGCGGGGATTACTCTCCCTCGACCTCATCGTCATAATAGCCTTCGGCCCGCAATTTGGCCTCTCGCTTCTTCTCGACGCGGGCGACGAGGAAGATCGAGATTTCATAAAGACCATAAACCACGGTGAAGAGGATCAGCTGGGTCACCACATCCGGCGGCGTCACCAGCGCGGCGAGCACGAGGATGGCCACCACCGCATATTTGCGCACGCCGCCAAGACCAGCGGCACTGACCAGACCGGCCTTGCCCATCAGGGTCAGGAGCACCGGCAGCTGGAAGCAGAGCCCAAAGGCCATGATGAACTTGAGCGTGATGTCGAGGCTCTCGTTCACCTTGCCGAAGAAGGTGATCTTCACCCCTTCGCTGGTCTCCGGCACCATGGCGACATCCACATTGGCCACCCCTTCGGGCATCTCTGCCGCGCGCGACAGGAGGTTGGCGAAGATCGAGCTCACATCGGCAAAGCCGAGGAAGAACTGCATCGCCAGCGGCGTCACCACGAATTGCGCGAAGGAGGCGCCCAGAAGGAACATGAAGGGCGAGGCGATCATGAAGGGCAGAAAGGCGCCCTTCTCGCTCTTGTAGAGGCCCGGTGCCACGAACCGCCACAGCTGGTAGCCTATCACGGGAAAGGAGAGCGCAAAGCCAAAGACCATGGAGATGCGGAACAGGGTGAACAGATATTCCTGCGGCGAGGTATATTGCAGCGTTGGCGAGGGGTCGCCCAGATCGCGCAAGGTCTGTTCGATCGGATGCACGAGGAACTGCAGGATCGGTTCCGCCACCATGAAGGCGAGGATGATCCCCACGGCAAAGGCGATCACCGCGCGGATGAGACGGGTGCGCAGCTCCGCCAGATGCTCGATCAGCGGGGCTGTGGACTCGTCGATGTCGTCGGTCTGGCTCATGCCTTGGTCTCACTGTCGGGGGCGGGCGTCTCCACCGCCTTGGCGGTGGCAGCAGGGGCGGACAGCGCCGCTTCGGCCTCCTCGGCCTTGGCCAGCGCCTCTGCCGCCTCGCGCGCCTTTCGATCCGCTGCGGCCCGTGCAGTGGCAGCCTGGATCTTCTTTGCACTATCGGCCCGTTCTGCGGCCAGCTTGCCGGTCTCGCTCGCGGGGTCGTATTTCGTCGGGTCGAGCCCTTTGGTCAGGTCGCGGGTGGCATCCTTCAGCCCGTCAAACGCAGCCCCCATGGGATTGGTGGCGGTCTTGAAGGATTTCTTGATGTCATTGACGCCGCTGTCCTGCGCTGCGTCTTCCATTGCGCGACTGAACTCCCGCGCCATGCCACGGGCCTTGCCCACGAACCGGCCCACGTTGCGGAACAACAGGGGCAGGTCCTTGGGGCCGACCACGATCAGCGCGACAACGCCGATGACCAGAAGCTCACTCCAGCCAAGATCGAACATCTAGTGCTTAGACCTTGTCTTTTTCGGTGGCGGGCGTGATGTCCTTGGCGTCCGCTGCGGCCTCGTCCTCGAGTTCCTTGGAGCCTTCGTTGATGCCCTTCTTGAAGGAGGTGATGCCCTTGCCGACTTCGCCCATCAGCGAGGAGATCTTGCCGCGGCCGAAGAGAACCAGAACCACGACCGCGATGAGGAGAATGCCGGGAAGACCGATGTTGTTGAGCATGGGATGTGCCTTTCGTTGTGCCTTGCGGCCCGGGACGCGCGAGACTGCGCCGCAGGGCCGAATGTCAGTTGTCCTGCCCCCGTAGATACGCCCAAGCCGGTCGCGGGCAAAGCGGATGCGGCCCTTCGGTGCCGGTCGAGACGGGGAAAAACGCCAGAATCTGCGAGGCTGCGTTTTCAACTGACAGGTTTATGTCAGTTGGACTGTGACAGAAAGGGGCCATTGCAACTGTCATGACCCGAAGGATGAGACAATGACGAACAGAGTGGTGGAAGTGGTGACCTTCAAGCTGATGCCGGGGGTGAGCGATGCGGACTATGTGGAGGCGACGGCGAAGACTGGCGAGTTCATCGGCCGGATGCGCGGGTTCATCGATCGGCGGCTGTCCAAGGGGGCCGACGGAGTCTGGATGGACTATGTGATCTGGGCCGATCTGGCCGCGGCCCGGGAGGCCGGTGCCAAGTTCCCGCAGGCCGAGTGCACCGCCGATGTGATCCGCATGATCGACCCGGCAACGCTGGTGATGCGGCATGAGACCCAGATGTGGGTGGCGGAACCGGCTTTTGCCATGGGCTGAGCGATTGGCTTGACCCCAAGGGGCGCGACAGGCGAAAGATCACACCATGCGCCGCACAGATCGCCTCTTTGAAATCATCCAGATCCTGCGCGACGGGCGCTTGCACCGCGCGCAGGATATCGCCGCGCGGCTGGAGGTCTCCACCCGCACCATCTATCGCGACATGGACACGCTGGTCGCCTCCGGCGTGCCGGTCGAGGGCGAGCGCGGCGTCGGCTACATGGTGCGCGAGGCGATCACCCTGCCGCCCCTGACCCTGACCCCGGCGGAACTCGAAGCGCTGAACCTCGGCATGGCGATCGTGGCGGAGGCGGCGGATGCGGAATTGAAGGCGGCAGCAGAATCGCTGGCGGCCAAGGTCGATGCGGTGCTGCCGGTGGAGACGGTCGCAGAGGCGGAGGCCTGGAAATTCGCGGTCTATCCCTTTGCCAATGCGGCGCGGGGCTTTGCCCATATGCCGGCGCTGCGGGCGGCGATCAAGGCGCGGCAGAAGCTCCACCTGCGCTATCGCCGCATCGACGGCACCCTCACCGAACGGGTGATCCGCCCCTTGCATATGGAATACTGGGGCCGGGTCTGGACCCTGACCGCCTGGTGCGAGACGCGCGGCGATTTCCGGGTGTTCCGGGTCGACCTGATCGAGGCCGCCGAGGCGCTGCCGGAACTCTTCGTCGACGAGCCGGGCAAGCGGTTGCAGGATTACCAGGCCTGCGAGGCGGCGCGCCATCGCGGAGGTGACGCGCCTGCTTCGTGAGCCAGGGCGGCCTAGCCCAGTTCGAAACTGGTCACGCCAAAGATCAGATCGCGCGCCACCTCGGGCTTGCGACCCCGGTACATCCGCGCGGTCTCAAAGACCGGCGCCAGGCCGAGATCGCGGGCCAGCGCCACCGCGGCACCATTAGGCTCCGGCACGTCGATAAAGATTTCCTCGCCCGCCGGCCAGTCGCGCAAGAGACCAACCAGAACCGCCACGGCAGCCGCCCGCGAGGTGGCCACCAGCGGCGCGATCTTTGCACCGGTCTGGCAGCGCCGCAGGGTGCCGAAAGCGCAGATATGCCCTTCGTCATAGGCAGCGATGCTGACATGTCCGGGTGCGCTCAGCCAGGCCTGCCAGAAATCGGGACGCGGGGCAGGAAACACCCGCGCATCCAGCGCCGCCACATCCGAGGTCACCCCGTCGAGCCAAGTGAGGGTGAAATCATCCGAGGGTTTCAGCCCGGTCTTCGGCACCCCGCCAAAGCGGATGTTGCGCCAGGCGAGGTCAAAGCCGCTGCGGCGGTAATTCTCCTGCTGGTCCACCACCCCGTCGAGGCCGACTGTGCGATGGCCGGCATGGTCGAGCGCTCGCTGCCAGAGGGCAAACCCGTGCCCCTTCCCGCGGTGGGCGGGATCCACAATGTAGAACCCGAGAAAGGCAAAGGCCTCGCCATAGGTCACCACCGAGATGCAGGCGATCATGCGCCCGTCGAGAAACGCGCCGAAAAAGCCCTGAGGATCCTGCGCCGCGAAACAGGAGGCATCCTGTCGCCCCGGATTCCAGCCCTCGCGCGCGGCCCAGGCCACGGCCTCCTCGATTTCTGCCCCTGTCAGAACCCGGATCTCTGCCAGCTCACTCATCGCGCCCTCCCTTGCAACGGTCCGACGGGTATTTCAGGTCAATGTGTCAGGCCCTTGTCAGTTTCGTCCCCGACCCCAACAATGCCCCCCGGATCTCAGCGAGGAAAGACAAAACAGCGGTTGCGCGGCAGGGTGAGCCACATTACCCGGCCCTCGGCGGGCAGGAATACATTGGGCACCGTCACTTTCAGCACCGACCCGTCGAAGTCCATGCGGAATTCCACCAGGCTCTCGTTGCCGAGAAACCGCGCCCGCTGCACCACGCCGCGCGCCGCCACCCCGTCGCGGGCGGTGGCCTCCGGGCCGCTGCCGTTGCGGTCGAAGTCGAGGCGGATGTGCTGAGGCCGGAAGACGATCTCCACCGCCGCGCCATCGGGATAGCCCGGGGCAAGAAACTGGCCGAAGGGCGTCTGCGCCAAGGCTCCGTTCACCGTCGCGGGCAGCGTGTTGACATCGGAAAAGAAGGCCACGGCGGCCTTGTCCACCGGGCGGGTATAGACGTTGTAGGGCGCGCCCTGCTGCACGATCCGCCCGTCGCGCATCAGCGCGATCTCGTCGGCCATGCGCATGGCCTCTTCCGGCTCGTGGGTGACCAGCAGCACCGCGGTATCCTCCTCCTTCAACAGGCTCAGGGTCTCGTCGCGGATCCCGTCGCGCAGCCGGTTATCGAGACCGGAGAAGGGTTCGTCCATCAGCATGATCTTGGGGCGCGGCGCCAGGGCGCGGGCCAGTGCCACACGCTGCTGCTCGCCCCCCGACAGCTCGTGCGGGTAATCGTCGATGTAGCGCCCGAGAGAGACGCGATCCAGCAGCTCCCGCGCGCGGGCCCGTTTCTGCTCCTTTGGTCCCTTGAGGCCAAAGGCCACGTTGTCGCCGACCGTCAGATGCGGAAACAGGGCGAAATCCTGAAACATCAGCCCGATCTCGCGCCGCTCCGGCGGCACCCGGAAGACGGTGTCGCAGATCAGCTTGCCATCGACAAAGATCTGCCCTTCGTCCTGCATCTCCACCCCGGCGATGATCCGCAGCGTGGTGGATTTGCCGCAGCCCGACGGCCCGAGGAGGCAGGTCACCTGCCCCGGCAAGACCCGCAGCGAGACGTCATCAACCACCGCGCGCCCCTCGAAGTTGCGGCGCAGGTTGCGGATCTCCAGCCGTGGCGTGCCCTCGTATTCCTCGGCCTGCTGCGGCGTCAGCGGCGCTTGCATTCTGGTCTGGGGCATTGCGGGGGCCTTGTCCTGTGTCTGAGGAAACCCATCGGATTTCATGGCTGATAACAAGGGGGGGCGAGGCGTGCAAGCGCGCCCCCGCCCTGCAGGCTAACGGGTGAAGTCGACGGTGCCCTCGGCGCGGGGCTGGCCGTTCACCATCAGGGTGACGCGATGCGGCCCCGGCTGAAGGGTGAAGGTGCTGGCCTGCGCCTTCAGCGGATGCGACTTGGCAAGGTGCAGGGCCTCTGCCCCGAGGCGACCCTGTTTCCACTTGAAGACCTTGGTGGAGGTCCGCCCTCCTGCCCGCTGGAAGGTCAGCGCATAATCCACCAGCACCCGCGCGCCCTTTGGCCCGCTGAGGCTGCACTGAAGCTCCAGCCGGTCGCCGATCCTCACCCTCTGCGGCAGGGAAAGCTCCGCCCGGAGCGCCAGTTTCGGATCATAGCCGAGAAGCGTCAGGGCGCGGGGATCCCCGGCCTTGACCAGGCCGCGCAGGGCGTGGGAGGTGATCCAGTCCAGCTCTTTCTGCGACTGCAGCCCCTGCCCTTGCCAATTGGTCAGGCAATCGACCACCTGTTGCGGATCGCTCTTGGCGATATCGTTCAGGTGATTGGCGACGGAGCGGGTGACGAAGCGCGCCCTGTCCCCGTGCAGGGCGTCGAGCACCGGCAGCGTGGCCCTGGGCGGCAGGCCCACCGCCAACCCCCAGGGCAGGCGCGGACGTGTGCCTTCGGAGGCAAAGCGGCGCACGTGGTAGCTGTCGTGACCGGTCCAGTCCAGCATCCGCGCCAGCACCGGCTCGGGCCAGCGTTTCAGCAGCGGGCGGATCGCGTATTCCATCGAGAACCGCTGGGTGATCTCCTCCAGCAGGTCGAGCGCGAGGGGCAGATCCGCCTCCGTTTCGGTCAGCGCGCTCACCCATTCGCCCAAAGGCGCAAAGATGAAATCGCCGAAATCGTCGTCGGTCAGAGCCGGGTCGAGCGGCGGTGGCAGGGCGCGACGGATCACCGGGGCGACCGTTTCCAGCGCCCCCGGCACATGCGCCGCCAGACAGTCGGCGATCCAGTGGATGCGCGCTTTCAGCTCCAGTTCCGGCAGGCGCCCCATCACCGCGGCCTCAAAGGCGGCGGCGTCAAAAGCGACATCGGCTCCGGCAAAAAGACCCGCCAGATAGCGGGTCTTGTCGCGGTTAAACAGCTGATCCTTCAGTGAAAACCCTTCGGCCATGGATCAGATCGTCATATTGGTGGCGCCACCGTCGAGCAGGATGTTCTGGCCGATGATGAAACCTGCATGCTGCGAGCAGAGGAAGGCACAGGCGGCGCCGAACTCCTGCCGGGTGCCGTAGCGACCGGCGGGAATGGTGGCGGCGCGCTTGGCCTTTGCGTCTTCCATGCTGATGCCCTGCGCCTGCGACACGCCGGTGTCGAGCGAGATCGCGCGGTCGGTGGCATGGATGCCTGGCAAAAGGTTGTTGATCGTGACGCCCTTGCCCGCCACCTGACGCGAGGTGCCTGCGACATAGCCGGTGAGACCCGCGCGCGCCGAATTCGACAGGCCCAAGGCCGGGATCGGGGCCTTCACCGATTGCGAGGTGATATTGACCACCCGGCCCCAGCCCCTGTCCATCATCCCCGGCAGCAGCGCCTTCATCAGCGCAATCGGGGTCAGCATGTTGGCATCCAGCGCCTTGATGAAATCCTCGCGCTCCCAATCGCTCCAGAGGCCCGGCGGCGGGCCACCGGCATTGGTGACGAGGATATCGACGCCCTTGGCCTTGTCGATCAATGCGCTGCGCGCCGCTTCGTCGGTGACGTCGCAGGCGAGGGTCTCCACCGTGACGCCGAAGCGGGCCCGGATATCGGCGGCGGCCGCCTCCAGCGCCTCGGATCCCCGGGCGTTCATCACCAGATCGACGCCCGCCTCTGCCAGCGCCTCGGCGCAGCCCAGCCCCAGCCCCTTGCTCGAGGCGCAGACCAGCGCCCGTTTGCCGCGAATACCCAGATCCATGATGATGCTCCCGAATTGCATGTTTGCGGGCAAACTGGCAGCGCCGCCGGGGAATTGCCAGATGCGATGCCGCCGAGGCCGCGATTTTTTCGCCGCGGGCGCGGGTTCTCCATTGTGATCCTGCGGGATCTTGCCTCGCCCTATACCGATTGTTTACCACAGTAGGCGGAGACTTGGCGCTGCCGGAACCGGTCCGGCCGCCCCCTTAGAGAAGAAAGCCCAACCGCCGTGCGCCGCGAGACCCTGTCGATCCAATCCATCCCGGCCTATCCCGCCGCCCGGTTCCGCGTCGACTTCGGCGCCCATGCCGGCGACCCCATCGGGGTGCTGGAGGATCTGGTGATGGATGACGTCTACGAGTTGACGGAGGGCGCCGCGCCCCGTCGCCTCGGGCTGGAGGCGCGGGCGGATGGCAGTTTCCGCATCCATGGCGATACCGAGCTTGGCACGCCCGGGGCGGCGCTGTTTCTCGACTGCGCCCTCACCCTGATGGCGGATCCCGGCGACAGTCTCGAGGCGCTGGTGCTGGTGGAGGTCGATGCGGAGGGGCTGATTGCGGACCTGTTCCTGCTGCCGCTGGCCCCCTTGCAGCCGCAGGTCGGTTACCGCCTGGTCAGCGCCTGTCGCGAGAGTGCGCGGCAGGTTCTGGCGCAGATGGCCTGCGTGTCCTTTACCCGTGGCACCCGCATCACCCTCGGCACCGGAGCGCAGGTGGCGATCGAGGATCTCAAGCCCGGCGACCGGGTGCTGACCCGCGACAGCGGCGTGCAGGAGATCACCTGGATCGGCCGCAGCACCGCACGCGCGGTGGGGGCGATGGCGCCCATCCTGATCCGGGCCGGGGTGCTCAACAATGCCGGCGACCTTCTGGTCAGCCCCGATCACCGGCTGATGCTCTATCAGCGCAGCGACGAAATCGGCGCCGGCAGCGCCGAGATCCTGGTGCGGGCGGGGGATCTGGTCAATGGCGACAGCGTGGTGGTGCAGGAAGGCGGCTTTGTCGACTATTTCCAACTGCTCTTCGACCGCCATCACATCATCTACGCGGAAGGCATCGCGGCGGAATCGCTGCTGCTGGATCCGCTGACCCGGAAGGTGCTGCCGGACGACCTTCAGGCGGCCTTGCCCGAGGGGCTGAAGCATGGCAGCCGCGCCGATCACGGGGTCGATGTCAGCCGGGCGCTGCCCGACCGCCCCGACCTCGTCGACATGCTGCGGCGCGCCTCGCTGCGCTAGGGCGCGCCAAGGGCCGCCTTAGCTGCGACGGTGCTGCATACGGGCAAACCCCGCGCCTTCCTGCATCCCGGCCATGAAGGCCTCCGCCACCCCCGGCGCGGTGGCCACATGCCCCTCCGGATGCGCCACATGCGGCGCGGCGGCACCCGGACGATGTGCCCCCTCCGGCTCCAGCTCCTGTCCGACGACGCTCTTCAGAAGCAGGAACAGGCCGGAGGCGCCGAACCAGAGGCAGGCCAGGATCAGCCCCGCCATCGCATGACTCTGCCCGGCCTCACGCAGCGCGGCATAGAGCGCAGAGGAGGCAAAGCCTGCCCCCACCATCGCGCTCAGCCCGCAGCAGGTGGCGAAAAGAGCCCGGCGCGCGCTGCGCCGGGCGGATGTTCTGAGCCACGTCAGCATCGGATCAGCGGCGGTTGCTCAGGTAGCCCAGAGCAAAGCCGAGACCGGCGGCAATCGCGGTGGCGGCCAGCGGCTGGGCGCGCACCGCGTCCTCGGCCTGGCGGGTCATCTGCGCGGCACTGTCGGCCACGGCCTTGCCCTGCGCAAGAGCGGCATCGCGGGCGGCGTCGCGGGCCTTGGTCGCGCGGTCCTTGGCCAGCTCGGAGACGGAATGGGTCAGCGTCGCCATATCGGCGCGCAGCACCTCCATCTGGGCGGCAATATCATCGGGGGTCGGGGCGGTGGTGTCCTTCGGCATGGGAAGTCCTCCTCAATCTGCTGTTAGCGTCACATTCGAATGGAAAACGCGACGGCGCGCAGATTGTTCCAAAGGATAGCGTGCAACCCTTGCGTTTTTTGCGGCGCGCCCCTGCCCGCCACCAGCCCGCCACCAGCCTGCCACTGGCCCCTGCCCCCCTGTGCCGCTGCTGCTTTTCCTTGCCAGTTTGCCGCTTTGTGGATATGGCCAGCCCCATGTTGGACACCGCTCAAAACCGCCCCGAATTGCCGCCCGAGATCGCGCGGCGCCGCACCTTTGCGATCATCTCGCACCCGGATGCGGGCAAGACCACCTTGACCGAAAAATTCCTCCTTTACGGGGGTGCCATCCAGATGGCCGGTCAGGTGCGTGCCAAGGGCGAGGCGCGCCGGACGCGGTCGGACTTCATGCAGATGGAAAAGGACCGCGGCATCTCCGTCTCGGCCTCTGCCATGTCCTTCGACTACGGCAAGTTCCGCTTCAACCTCGTCGACACGCCGGGCCACTCGGACTTTTCCGAAGACACCTACCGCACGCTGACGGCGGTGGATGCGGCGGTGATGGTGATCGACGGGGCCAAGGGTGTGGAAAGCCAGACCCAGAAGCTGTTCGAGGTCTGCCGCCTGCGCGACCTGCCGATCCTGACCTTCTGCAACAAGATGGACCGCGAGAGCCGCGACATCTTCGAGATCATCGACGAGATCCAGGAGATGCTGGCGATCGACGTGACCCCGGCCTCCTGGCCGATCGGCGTCGGGCGCGATTTCATCGGCTGTTATGACCTCTTGCGCGACCGGCTGGAGCTGATGGACCGCGCCGACCGCAACAAGGTGGCGACCAGCATCTCCATCGACGGGCTGGACGATCCCAAACTGGCGGAACATGTTCCCGCGCATCTGTTGGAAAAGCTGCACGAGGAGCTGGAGATGGCGCGCGAGCTTCTGCCCGCGCTCGATCCGCAATCGGTGCTCGAAGGGCATATGACCCCGATCTGGTTCGGCTCCGCCATCAACTCCTTTGGCGTCAAGGAGCTGATGGAGGGGATTGGCAAATACGGTCCCGAACCGCAGGTGCAATCGGCCGAACCGCGCAAGATCGCGCCGGAGGAAACCAAGGTCGCCGGATTTGTCTTCAAGGTGCAGGCGAACATGGACCCCAAGCACCGCGACCGGGTGGCCTTTGTCCGCCTCGCCTCGGGCCATTTCAAGCGTGGCATGAAGCTCACGCATGTGCGCACCAAGAAGCCGATGGCGATCTCCAATCCGGTCCTCTTCCTCGCCTCCGACCGCGAATTGGCCGAGGAAGCCTGGGGCGGCGACATCATCGGCATCCCGAACCACGGCCAGCTGCGCATTGGCGACACGCTGACCGAGGGCGAGGCGCTGCGGGTGACCGGCATTCCCTCCTTCGCGCCGGAGCTCTTGCAGGGCGTGCGGGCGGGCGATCCGTTGAAGGCCAAACACCTCGAGAAGGCGCTGATGCAATTTGCCGAGGAAGGGGCCGCCAAAGTGTTCAAGCCCTCGATCGGCTCGGGCTTCATCGTTGGCGTCGTCGGCCAGCTGCAGTTCGAGGTGCTCGCCAGCCGGATCGAGCTGGAATACGGGCTGCCGGTGCGCTTTGAGGCCTCGCAGTTCACCTCCGCCCGCTGGGTCACGGGGCCGAAGGCGGAGATGGAGAAATTCGTCAATACCAACAAGCAGCACATCGCCCATGACAACGATGGCGACGTGGTCTACCTCACGCGGCTGCAATGGGACATCGACCGGGTGGTGCGGGATTATCCCGACTTGAAACTGGCGGCGACCAAGGAAATGATGGTGTGAACCGGCGGGCGCCCTGACACGGGGGCGCCCGTTTTCTTTTGTCCGCCCCGCCAGACGAGGAGCTTGCGTTGCTGCCACAGCCCACCTGGGGCCTTGTCGCCACCATCAAGGCCGAGGCCGAAGCCATCCTCGACTTTGCCGCCTGGCACCTGGAGCAGGGCGCCCATCGACTGCTGCTCTATCTCGACGCTCCCTGTCCCGCTGCACTGCCGCATCTGCAGAGCCATCCGCGGATCCGGGTGATCGTCACCGATGCCGCCCATTGGCAGAAGCGCCGGGGACGGGTGCCGGAGAAACACCAGGTCCGCCAGAGCCTGAACGCCACCCGCGCCTATCGCCGACAGACCGGGGATCTGGACTGGCTGATCCATCTGGACGTGGATGAATTCCTCTGGTCCAAGGCCCCGGTGGCCCACCATCTGGCAGCCCTGTCGCAGGAGGCTCTCTGCGCCCGGGTGCGCCCGCTGGAAAAACTCGCCGGCGGGCAGGAGAGCTTCAAGGCGCGGGTGCCGCCCGGGCCGGAGCAGGCAGAGACCCTCGCCCGGCTCTATCCGCGCTATGGCGCCTATGTGAAGGGCGGGTTCATCAGCCATGTGCAGGGCAAGCTGTTCCTGCGCACCGGCCTCAAGGACGTCGATCTGCGCATCCACAACGCCTTTGTCGCAGGCGAAGAGAATCCGGGCAAGGTCGAGCTGCCGCAGGTCGATCTCTGCCATATCCATGCACGGGACTGGGCGCAGTGGCGCGACCACTACCGCTACCGGTTGCTGAAAGGCTCCTACCGGGCCGAGCTCAGCCCCGCCCGCAACCGCGAGCTGGGCGGGGTCAGCCTGCACGAGCTGCTTTGTCTCCTCGAAGCGGAGGAAGGCGAATCCGGCCTGCGCGGGTTCTTTGACGAAGTCTGCGCCGAGGGCCCTGCCCTCTCTGCCGCGCTGGCGGCAGAGGGGCTGTTGCGCCGCTGCCCCTTGCCTCTGGCCCGGATCCGGGCGAAACAGTTTCCCGACTTCCCGTGAACTGTTCCCCAAAAACGCCAAAAGCCTGTGAATTTCGGCGGAAATTCGCGATCATTTGACCGTATCTCGCATTTTTGCTATGTGGCGCGGCATCCGGGGACGCTCTGGCTCACCAGGGGTCCAACTGATACCGGACTATAGACACACGCGCGGGCCAGGTCAGTGTCCGCAAAAACGGACGCATATGACAAAATTCACCGATCTGAACCTCAATCCAAAAGTCCTCAAAGCCATTGAGGAAGCAGGATACGAAACCCCCACCCCGATTCAGGCAGGTGCGATTCCCGCCGCATTGGAAGGGCGCGACGTGCTCGGGATTGCGCAGACCGGCACCGGCAAGACGGCCTCCTTCACCCTGCCGATGATCACCCGACTCGCCCGTGGTCGCGCCCGCGCCCGGATGCCGCGCAGCCTCGTGCTCTGCCCGACGCGGGAACTGGCAGCCCAGGTGGCCGAAAACTTCGACACCTATGCCAAACACGTGAAGCTGACGAAGGCGCTGCTGATCGGCGGCGTCTCCTTCAAGGAACAGGATGCCGCCATCGACCGTGGTGTCGACGTGCTGATCGCAACCCCCGGCCGCCTGCTGGACCATTTCGAGCGCGGCAAGCTCCTGCTCACCGGCATCGAGATCATGGTGGTGGACGAGGCAGACCGGATGCTCGACATGGGCTTCATCCCGGATATCGAACGTATCTTCTCGCTGACGCCCTTCACCCGCCAGACGCTGTTCTTCTCCGCCACCATGGCGCCGGAGATCGAGCGCATTACCAATACCTTCCTCTCCGGCCCCGAGCGGGTTGAGATCGCGCGGCAGGCCACCACTTCCGAGACGATCGAACAGGCCGTGGTGATGTTCAAGGCCTCGCGCAAGGACCGCGAGGCGAGCGAGAAGCGCAACGTACTGCGCGCGCTGATCGACGCCGAGGGCGAGAAGATCAAGAACGCGATCATCTTCTGCAATCGCAAGACCGATGTGGATATCGTGTCCAAGTCGCTGAAGAAATACGGCTATGACGCCGCCCCGATCCATGGCGACCTCGACCAGAGCCAGCGCACCCGCACGCTTGAGGGATTCCGCGAAGGCAGCCTCAAGATCCTCGTCGCCTCCGATGTGGCGGCCCGTGGTCTCGATGTGCCCTCGGTGAGCCATGTGTTCAACTTCGACGTGCCCGGCCATGCCGAGGACTATGTGCACCGAATCGGCCGGACCGGCCGCGCCGGGCGCGAGGGCAAGGCCTTCACCATCTGCAGCCCGCGTGACGAGAAGGCACTGGATGCGGTGGAAAACCTGGTCCAGAAGCAGATCACCCGGCTGGAAAGCCCGGTGAAACCCGCGACCCGCTCCAGCGAGGCTGTGGAGGCAACCGAGGACAAGCCCGCCAAGCGCACGCGCAGCCGCTCTTCCACAGCCAAATCCGCCACGCCCAAACCCGCTCCGGCTGCCAAGCCGCAGGCGGAGGCTGTCGTCGACGAGGGCGAGGCCCCGGTGGAGCGCAGCGAAACCCGGACCGAGCGCAGCGACACCCGCCCCGAGCGCAGCGACACCCGCCCCGAGCGCAGCAGCTCCTCCGAACGGGGAGACAGTTCCAAGTCGCGCTCGCGCAGCCGCAAGGACGACCGCCGTGATGAGAAGGTCGTGGGCATGGGCGACCACCTGCCGAGCTTCATCGCGCTCAGCTTCGCCGAACGCCGCGCCGGCTGATCGCGCCAGAGGCCAGACAAAAGGAAAACCGCCCTGCCCCCGGCACGGGCGGTTTTCTCTTGCCCCCTCCCGTTCACATTCTGCTTCACAGACTGCCCAGATTTGCAGCAACAGCATAGCGGGATTGCCAAGCTATGCGATGTGCCCTCGGCCGGGATCGCCTACATCATCGGCAAGACACTGATCCGATAGACGATAGGTAGACCCATGGAACTCTCCTCCATCACCCCGCTGCACAGCGACGAAATGAAAGCCATCGAAGCCCGCGCCCGCCAGCTGCGCGCCGAAGCTTTCTCCGCCATGCTCTCCAGCCTCGGCACGGGGCTTGTGCGCCTGATCAAGGCACCGGCGCATCTCTTCGCGCGCCCGCGCGCGGCCTGAGACCGCCCGACAGCGCGAAATGAAAGACGCCCGGCGCTTCCCAGCACCGGGCGTTTTCTTTTGGCCTCGGACCTCCCGGAGGGAACTGGCCCCTTGGGGCCAGTCGGTGTCAGGCGGGGGCCGTCGGGGGCAGCGCCCCCTTCCCCCAAGACCCCGGCTCAGACCTCAGCGCATCCGGCTGACGACGACGGTGACCTCGGGCTTCTTGCCGATCTCGTTCTGGGCCGTCTGCCGGGCGATGCGCTTCAGCTCCAGTTCCAGCTTGTCGTCGTCCTGCAGCGTCTTCTTGCCCGCGCGCATCATGAACTGGTTGAGGTCTTCCTCCATCACATCCACCAGCGGCGCATTGGACTGACCCAGTTCCGGCAGGCCCTTCAGATCCACCCAGGGTTCCCCCAGCGGCTCGTCTTCCTCGTCGAGGATCGCGGTCACCACGACATGCCCGTTCAGCGCCATGCGGATCCGGTCCCGCACGATGCCATCCAGCGCGCCGATCTTCACCGAGCCATCGAGATAGGTACGCCCGGTCTCCACATAGCCCGCATTGACCGGCCTATCGCCGCTCAGGTCCAGCATGCAGCCGTTCACCGCCACGGTGGAGGCAATGCCCTTGGCCTCGCCCAGGCGGGCGTGCTGGCGCAGGTGGCGGTGTTCGCCATGCATCGGGATCAGCATCTTCGGCTTCACGATCTCATGCATCCGCTCCAGGTCGGGGCGGTTGGCGTGGCCGGAGACGTGATAGAGACCCGAAGAGTCATCCACCACATCGACGCCTTTCTCGGAGAACTGGTTGATGATCCAGATCACGCCCTTTTCGTTGCCCGGGATGGTCTTGGAGGAGAACAGGAACAGATCGCCCTCCTTCATCTCCATGCCGCGATACTTGCCCCGCGCCAGCTGCGCGGTGGCGGCACGGCGTTCGCCCTGCGATCCGGTGGTGATCAGCATCAGGTTCTCGCGCGGGATATCGCCTGCGTCCTCGGGCTGGATCACCTTGGGGAAGTCGGTCAGCACCCCGGTCTCGATCGCCGCTTCGATCATCCGGCGCATGGCACGACCCAAGAGGACGATGGAGCGCCCGGCGCGGTCTGCCGCCTCGGCCAGCGTTTTCACCCGCGCGACGTTGGAGGCAAAGGTGGTCGCGGCCACCATGCCGGAAGCCTCGGAAATCAGCTTCGTGATATTGTCGCCAAGCTCGCTCTCCGAGCGGCCCGCGTGCTGCGAGAACACGTTGGTCGAGTCGCAGATCAGCGCCTGCACGCCATCCTTGGAAATCTCCGCCCAGAGGTCGGGATCAAAGGCCTCGCCCACGATGGGGTTGGCGTCCAGTTTGAAGTCGCCGGTATGGATCACCCGACCCGCCGGGCTGTCGATCACCAGACCACCGGATTCCGGGATCGAATGCGAGATCGGCACCGCACCCACGGTGAAGGGACCAAGCTTGGTCACTTCCGGCCAGGGCGAAATGGTCACCACCGCCTCGGGGTCATGGCCCTGCTCTTCCATCTTGCGACGGGCGATATTGGCGGTGAAAGCGCGGGCATAGACCGGGACGTTCAAACGGTTGTAGAGATGCGCCACGGCACCGATGTGGTCTTCGTGGGCATGGGTGATGAAGATGCCCTCAAGCTGGTCGGCCCGTTCGGCCAGCCAGCTGATGTCGGGCATGATGAGATCCACGCCGGGGGTGGAATCCATATCCGGGAAGGCGACACCGAGGTCGACGAGGATCAGCCGCTCCTTGCCCGGCTCACCATAGCCGTAGACATAGGCGTTCATGCCGATTTCGCCTGCCCCACCGAGGGGAAGGTAGATCAGTCGTTCACTGCTCATATAATATTACCGATATCCTTGTTGTGTTCGTGGATGAGCCGCAGACCCTGCATGGTCAGGTCATCCTCATAGGCGTCAAAAAGCTCTGCTGTCTGCTGGAAGAGCGGCGCCAGCCCGCCGGTTGAGATCACCTTCATCGGCACGTCGGCCTCCGCCTTGATGCGGGCACAGATCTCGCGCACGAGGCCGACATAGCCCCAGAATACGCCAGACTGCATACAGGCCACCGTATTGGTGCCGATGACGTTTTGTGGTTTGGTGATGTCGACATGGGGCAGCGCGGCGGCGGCTTGGTGCAGCGCTTCAAGGCTGAGGTTGACCCCCGGCGCGATGACGCCGCCCACATAGGCACCGTCCTCTGCCACCACGTCGAATGTGGTTGCGGTTCCGAAGTCGACGACAATCAGATTGCCGCCGTATTTGTTAAAGCCCGCCACGGTATTGACCAGACGGTCCGGCCCCACCTGGGTGCCCGCATCGACACGCACCGCCACCGGCAGCACACATTCGGGTTTACCCACCACGTAGGGGCGCGTGTTGAAATAGCGATCCGACAGGACGCGCAGGTTGAAGACCACCCGCGGCACGGTTGAAGAGATGATCACATCGGTGATCTCGGCCTTGATGCCCTTGAGGGTCATCAGGGTCGACAGCCAGACGTAATATTGATCCGCCGTGCGCTGCCACTCGGTCGAGGTGCGCCAATGGCCAATGATCTGATCACCGTCCCACAGCGCGAACACCGTATTCGTATTGCCGCAGTCTACCGCAAGGAGCATATCCGCCCGCCTTCCGTCAGAAGAAGATGTCAGCCGCGGGGATCGTGACGGCCCCCTTGGCAGTGGAGAGGACGAGGTTACCCGCGCCATCAATGGTTTCAAAGGTACCCGAGATCTCCTCGCGCGTGGTGCGAGCGGTGATCACCTCGCCCAGACGCGCGGCGCGCGACAACCAGAGCGTGCGGATCGGCTCGAACCCGTAGGTGGTGAATTGGTCCTCCAGCCGGGCAAAGGCAAGGGCCAGAGCAGTGAGAAAGGTCTCCGGGTCGACCTTCACCCCGGTCTCGGACTGCAGGGAGACAGGCCAGACAGCACCCGGCTCCAGCCATTCCTTCATCGGCGCCTCGACAAGGTTCACGCCGATACCGATCGACAGGTAAGAGACGCCCCCCTTGGTGCCCGCGCTTTCCAGCAGGATGCCGGCGAGCTTGCCGCCATTCAGGAGCACATCGTTGGGCCATTTCAGGGCAAGCCCCGTGACGCGGCCCGTAACCGCCTCAACCGCCTCGTAGAGCGCCAGAGCGGCGACAAAGCTGCGCAGAGCGACCTGATCGGGAGAGCCGCCGGGCCGATAGACCAGCGTGCCGGCAAAATTGCCGCTGGGGTCCGTCCAGGCGCGCCCGCGCCGCCCCCGCCCCTTGGTCTGGCGCAGGGCAAGGATCCACTCCGGTCCGGTGAGGTCCGGCGCAATCCGGGCGGCTTCATCGAGGGTGCTGTCGACTTCCGCCAGCACCCGCCGCCCATATCCAATCGGCCAATCTGTCATGCGCGCCCCTTTAGCACCCCGTCTTTGAAAAGGCAAAAGGCCCGATCACATCTGACCGGGCCTTTTGACGATTTATTGCCAAGATCCTCAGTGGACCAGCATCGCGGCCGCAGCCGCAGCCGCGCCTTCGACACCAAAGGTGGTCACAACCCCGATCAGCATGACCGCAGCCCCCGCCGAGAAGAAAGCCAGCAGCACCGGCGAGCGGTGGGTTTCGACGTCCTCGGAGTCGGACCCGAAATACATGAAGAAGACGATCCGAAGGTAATAATAGGCGCCGATCACCGAGGCGATCACACCCGCCACCGCCAGCCAGCTCATCCCGGCCTCGACCGCTGCGCGCAGCACGAAGAACTTGCCGAAGAAGCCCAGCATCGGCGGCACGCCAGAGAGCGAGAACAGCAGGATCAGCATCCCCAGGGCCCGACCCGGCTCGCGCTTGGCGTATTGGTTCAGGGCACGGATATCGGTCACCGGCTTGCCATCGCGATGCAGCATCATGATGAAGGCGAAGGTGCCGATATTCATCGCCACATAGATCGTCATGTAGATCAAGAGCGCCTGCACACCGAGTTCGGTGCCCGCCGCAAGGCCGATCAGCGCATAGCCCATATGGGCAATCGAGGAATAAGCCATCAATCGCTTGATATCGGTCTGGCCGATGGCGGCAACCGCGCCGAGGAACATCGACAACACCGACAGAAGCGCGACAACCTGGCTCCAATCCGCAACCGCATGGCCAAAGGCGTCATGCAGAACGCGGGCAAAGAGACCCATGGCGGCAACCTTCGGCGCCGAGGCGAAGAAGGCGGTCACAGGCGTCGGGGCACCCTCGTACACGTCCGGAGTCCACATGTGGAAAGGAACGGCAGAGACCTTGAAGCCCATGCCGGAGATCAGGAAGACGATCCCGAACAGGAGGCCGATGGAGACCTCTCCATGCTGCGCGACCTCGATGATACCGGCGAATTTGGTGGTGCCGGCAAAGCCGTAAACCAGCGAGGCGCCATAGAGCAGCAGACCGGAGGAGAGCGCGCCGAGCACGAAGTACTTGAGGCCCGCCTCGGTCGACTTGATGCTGTCACGGCGCAGAGCCGCGACGACATAGAGCGCCAGCGATTGCAGTTCGAGCCCCATGTAGAGCGCCATCAGATCGCCAGCGGAGACCATCACCATCATGCCGATGACCGACAGGGCGACCAGCAGCGGATATTCAAAGCGCAGCATCCCGCGCTTGGACATGTAGTCCTGCCCCATCACCATCACGGCGGCGGCAGAGAGCAGGATCGTCACCTTGGCAAAGCGCGAGAAGGCATCGTCGACGATCATGCCGCCAAAGGCTTCGGTCGCGCCCTCGCCCGAGGTTCCGATCCAGACCCCCAGCACCACCATCAGCGCGGCGGTGGCCCAGACGAGCAACGGCGCCAGCTTGTCCTTGGCGGTGTAAACGGCCCCGATCAGCGCCGCCATCACATAGATGGCGAGGATGATCTCGGGCAGGATCACGGAGAGATCAGCTTGCATCTCGTGAGCTCCTTAGTGGGAGTTGGTGGCGGCCACTTCGACCTCGGCTGCCTCGGTGAGGAAGCCGGCCTCGGCGACGGCGGTGTTGACGGAGGTGACGAGCGCTTCGGTCGAGGGACCGATCACATCGGTGACCACCACGGGGTAGATCCCCAGCAGCAGGGTCATCGCGACCAGCGGTGCAAAGATCCATTTCTCGCGCGGGGTCATGTCCTGGATGGTCTTGAGGCTCTCCTTGATCAGGTCGCCAAAGACCACCCGACGATAGAGCCAGAGCGCATAGCCGGCGGAGAAGATCACCCCGGAGGTCGCCACGAAGGCCACCCAGGTATTGGCCTGGAAGGTGCCCATCAGCGTGAGGAATTCCCCGATGAAGCCGGAGGTGCCCGGCAGGCCCACATTGCCCATGGTGAAGAACATGAACACAAGCGCATAGGCCGGCATCCGGATCACGAGACCGCCATAGGCGTCGATGTCACGGGTGTGCATCCGGTCGTAGATCACGCCGACGCAGAGGAAGAGCGCCGCGGAGATGAAGCCGTGGCTCAGCATCTGGAAGATGGCGCCATCGACCCCTTGCTGGTTCGCGGCAAAGATCCCCATGGTCACAAAGCCCATGTGGGCAACCGACGAATAGGCGATCAGCTTCTTCATGTCTTCCTGAACCATCGCGACCAGCGAGGTGTAGACGATGGCGATGGCGGACATCCACAGGATGAGGTCGCTCATCACCTCGGATCCCACCGGGAACATCGGCAGGGAGAAGCGCAGGAAGCCGTAGCCGCCCATCTTCAAGAGGATCGCCGCCAGCACCACGGAGCCTGCTGTCGGCGCCTGCACATGCGCATCCGGCAGCCAGGTGTGCACCGGCCACATCGGCATCTTCACCGCGAAAGAGGCAAAGAAGGCGAGGAACAGCATCGTCTGCAAGCCACCCAGCACGTGGATGCCAAGGAGATCAAAGCTCGCATAGGAGAAGTTGTAGGTCAGCAGCGCCACGATATCGGTGGTGTCGGCCTCCATATACATGGTGACCATCGCCACCAGCATCAGCACCGAGCCGAAGAAGGTGTAGAGGAAGAACTTGAAGGAGGCATAGATGCGATCCTTGCCGCCCCAGATGCCGATGATGAGGAACATCGGGATGAGGCCCGCCTCGAAGAAGAGGTAGAAGAGCACCAGGTCCAGCGCCATGAACACGCCGAGCATCAGCGTCTCCAGCAGCAGGAAGGCGATCATGTATTCCTTGACGCGGGTGGTCACATTCCAGCTCGCCAGGATGGTGAGCGGCATCACGAAAGTGGTGAGCAGCACGAAGAGCACGGAAATCCCGTCCACGCCCATCTTGTACTTGAGGCCAAAGATCCAGGCCCGCTCCTCGACGAATTGAAAGCCGGTATTGGCCGGATCAAATCCCGCGTAGATGAACAGGCTGACCAGGAAGGTCGCGCTGGTCGCGAAGAGGGCGATGATCTTGGCATTGCGTCGTGCAGCCGCGTCGTCGCCCCGCATCAAGACCGCCATGAACGCGGCCGCCAATGCGGGAATGAAGGTTACGATGGAGAGAATATTATCCATCAGTGCGATCCTCCGCCGATCGACATCCAGGTGATCAGGACCGCAATGCCCACCACCATATAGAAAGCGTAAGTGAAGATGTAGCCGGACTGGGCCCGACCAGCGAGACGGGTGAAGAAGGGCACGATCCCCATGGCAATCCCGTTGAGGAAGCCGTCGATGGTCTTGCCATCGCCCTTCTTCCAGAAGAATTTGCCGATCGCCAGCGCCGGTTTGACGAAAACCACATTGTAGAGCTCGTCAAAATACCACTTGTTCTTGAGGAACAGGTAGAGCGGGCGCTGCTGCGCCGCGAGACGCTTCGGCAGTTCCGGGTTCACGATGTAGAACAGGAAGGCAAGCCCCAGACCAGCGAGCATGGCGATGAAGGGAGAGACCTTCACCCAGGCCGGTGCGGCATGAGCATCCTCGAGCACATGGTTGTCCGGCGCGATATAGAGCGCGCCCTGCCCCGGATGACCCGCAAAGACCAGGTGATGTTCGCCTTCGGCCGCGGCACCGTGATCGGCGGCCTCGCCCTGGGTTGCCTCGGTTCCGTGGCCGGTATCGGCCGCATGGGTTTCGGTTGCGGCCCCAGTGGACTCACCCTGGGCCTCACCGTGACCCGAAGCCTCGCCATGCGCCGCCTCTTCGCTGTGCGCACCTGCCTCGGCCACCGGGATCCCGTAGAAGGCGCCCACTTTATCGGCATGACCGAAGAAACTGTTGTACCACAGCATTCCCGAGAACACGGCCCCAAGCGCCAGCACGCCAAGCGGGATCAGCATGACCATCGGGCTCTCATGCGCATGGTCATGGGTATGCTTGTCGCCGCGCGGCTTGCCGTAGAAGGTCAGGAAGATCAGGCGCCAGGAGTAGAAAGAGGTCATCGCGGCCGCAATCACCAGCGCCCAGAAGCCATACATGGACCCGCCCGCATAGGCGCTCTCGATGATGGCGTCTTTCGACAGGAAGCCGGCAAAGCCGATATGGGTCAGCGGAATGCCGACGCCGGTGATGGCCAGCGTGCCAATCATCATCGCCCAGAAGGTATAGGGGATCTTCTTGCGCAGGCCGCCGTAGTTCATCATGTCCTGCTCGTGGTGCATCGCGTGGATCACGGAGCCCGCGCCGAGGAACAGCATCGCCTTGAAGAAGGCGTGGGTGAACAGGTGGAACATCGCCGCCGAATACATGCCCACGCCAGCGGCCACAAACATGTAGCCAAGCTGCGAACAGGTCGAATAGGCGATCACGCGCTTGATGTCGGTCTGCACCAGACCCACGGTGGCGGCAAAGAAGGCCGTGGTCGCGCCGATCACGGTGATGAAGGCGGTGGCTTCGGGCGCCACTTCCATCAGGGGCGACATGCGGCAGACGAGGAAGACACCTGCGGTCACCATGGTTGCCGCGTGGATCAGCGCCGACACCGGGGTCGGGCCTTCCATCGCGTCCGGCAGCCAGGTGTGCAGCAGCAGCTGCGCCGATTTGCCCATCGCGCCGACAAACAGCAGGAAGGCCAGCAGGTTCGCCGCGTTCCACTCGGTCCAGAGGAAGGAGACGGTGGTCTCCGCAAGGGTCGGTGCCGCCGCAAAGATATCGCCAAAGTTGATGCTGTCGGTCAGGAAGAACAGACCGAAGATCCCCAGCGCAAAGCCGAAGTCCCCCACCCGGTTGACAATGAAGGCCTTCATCGCAGCCGCACCGGCAGAGGGCTTGCGGTAATAAAAGCCGATCAGCAGATAGGAGGCCACCCCCACGCCCTCCCAGCCGAAGAACATCTGCACCAGGTTATCAGAGGTCACCAGCATCAGCATCGCGAAGGTGAAGAACGACAGATACGCAAAGAAGCGCGGCTTGTAGCTCTCGCCATCCTTCCACTGCGGATCGTGATCCATATAGCCGAAGGAATAGAGGTGCACGAGGCTCGAGACGGTGGTGATCACGATCAGCATGATCGCGGTCAGCCGGTCGACCCGGAACTGCCAGGAGGTATCGAGCGACCCCGACTGGATCCAGGTGAAGATCTGCTTGGTATAGGTGCCGTTCTCGTAGAGCGCGGGATCGAAGGTCAGGAAGGTGATCCAGGACAGCAGGGCGGCCAGGAACAGCAGCGCGGTGGCGGTCACTGTGGCCGCCTTCTCGCCGATGATCTTATGGCCGAAGCCGCAGATCACCGATCCGACGAGCGGGGCAAAGAGGAGGGTGGTTTCCATCAGAATTAGCCCTTCATCACGTTGATGTCTTCGACAGCGATGGTGCCGCGGTTGCGGAAGAAGCAGACGAGGATCGCAAGGCCGATCGCGGCCTCGGCAGCGGCGACGGTCAGCACGAACAGTGTAAACACTTGCCCCACCAGATCGCCGAGGAAGGACGAGAAGGCGACGAGGTTGATGTTCACCGCCAGAAGCATCAGTTCGATGCTCATCAGCAGGATGATCACGTTCTTGCGGTTCAGGAAGAGCCCGAAGATGCCGATGACGAACAGCGTCGCCGCGACGGTCAGGTAATGTTCAAGTCCGATCATGTTCCTATCAAAGCCCCTGCCCCGGTTTCACGTCCCGAAGTTCCATCGCGGTGGCCGGGTCGCGGTACATCTGGCGCAGCACGTCCTGGCGCTTGATGTCGGTGCGATGGCGCAGGGTCAGAACGATGGCGCCGATCATGGCGACCAGCAGGATCAGACCCGCGAGCTGGAACAGCAGGAAATATTGGTCGTAGAT
>CAKZRP010000046.1 GCA_937146765.1 uncultured Paracoccaceae bacterium
GCGCCGGTGCCGCCGGGGGTGGCGACGGCGGCGATCTTGCTGCGCTCCACGGCCGAGCCGAGAATCAGCTCGATCATGGCATCGCCGTAGGCCGGATCACCTGCCAGACCGGTATAGGCCTTGGTGGTCTGCTCTTCCCAGAGGCGATGCTCGGCCGCCTTGATGGCGCGCATCACCGGGGTCACCCCTTCGGCGTTCTTGTAGACGCCCACACCGAGGTCGACCTTGTTGTCCCGCGGATCATCGCGGTACATCTGCATCAGCATCAGGATCTTGTCGGCGGGCTGCGGTTTCAGGGTCTCGAACATGAGGTTTAGTCTCCGGTTGCAACGGGTAGGGTCGGGAAGGCGCCCCATTCGCTCCAGGACCCGTCATAAAGCGCATGGTCGGTTTTCCCCATACGCTCCATCGCGAGGCTGAGCACAGCGGCGGTCACACCGGACCCGCAGGTGGTTATGGCAGGTTTCTTGAGGTCGACACCGGCCGCCTCAAAGATTGCGCGCATCGCGTCCACGTCCTTCATCGTGCCATTCTCGTTCAACAGCGTGGTGAAGGGCACGTTCTTCGAGCCGGGGATATGCCCGGACCGCATCCCCGGACGCGGCTCCGGCGCCTCGCCGCGGAAGCGGGCGGCGGCGCGGGCGTCGATGATCTCGTGATCGCCGAGCTTGGCGGCGGAGGAAACCTGGGTGACGTCGCGCACCAGATGGTTCTGCACCCGCACGGTCATGTGGCGGTCGCGGATCACCGGCGGCAGATCCTCCAGCGGGCGCTCCTCGGCCTTCCATTTGGGCAGGCCGCCGTCCAGGACGGCGATATTGGTCTGCCCCATCAGGCGGAACAGCCACCAGACGCGCGCGGCGGAGAACAGGCCCATGTTGTCATAGACCACCACCTGATGCCCGTCGCCGACGCCCATGGCGCGCAGGCGGGACATGAATTTCTCCACCGGCGGCGCCATATGCGGCAGGTCGGAGCGATGGTCGGACACATCGTCGATATCGAAGAACCGCGCGCCTGGGATATGCGCGGCCTCATAGGCCCGCTTGGCGCTGTCGGCCATGTCCGGGCCGCTGCCGATCGGCGGGATCGACGCATCGAGGATCCGAAGATCCGGATCCTTCAGATGCGCGGCCAGCCAGTCGGTGGAAACCAGGGTTTTCGGATCGTCCATCACTCAACGCCTCCCCTAACTTGCGTTGGCGGAATGCCTACTACCCGCGTCCGCCCCGTGCAAGGCTGCAGAGGCGGGATTCGCGCGGGCTTTGGCCGGTTCCGGTACAATCTGGCGCAGATGTGGCCTCAGCCCACCACCCGCAGCCCCGGATGCCCGCGCAGCCGCTGGCGCGCGCCCGAGGGGAACCGGTCGGCAAAGGACAGGCCCGCGCGGATCAGATCCGGGTCCATCCGCCCCTCCGTCAGGGTCTCCACCGCATCGCGGGCGGGGCGGGTCTCGTCGCGGCGCATGTGGTGCAGCATCGCCAGCAGCTGCGATTCATCCACCGTCACCAGCCCGCGCATGTCGATGTCGAGCGGATCGTTGAAGGCAAACCCGGCCCCGCGCAGCGCCACCAGCTCGCGCACCACCGGCCAGAGCGCATGGGGAATCGCCAGCCCCTGCTGTTCCCCCCAGGTCTCGCCCGCGATGACACAGGCGCGGTGCCAGGCGGCCGCGCCCGGGGCCAGGGCCTCGGTCAGCAGATGGCGCAGGATCGACAAGAGCCGCTCCTCGAACGGATCAAAGCCATAGGCCGCAAGCGGTGCCTGCTGGTGTCCCGGTGCAAGGGCCGGTTCAAATCGCGTCTGGAGGGTCATTCTGGTCACCTTTTGCCTGTCCCGCGCGCAGGGTCGGCGCAGGATCTGTCACTGGATATCCGGGCAAAGGCGGCGACAATCGGGGCGCGCCGGGCTGGGTGCGGTTTATCTGACTTAATTAATCAGGAATTGCAAGCGGGCAAAAAGAAACGCCGCCAACATCCCTGTCGGCGGCGTCTTGCCTTGCAGCGGGCGATCAGTAGCGCGGATCGTCGCTGTCGTCATCCTCGTCGTCATCGCCACCGGCGGGCAGGTTGAAGAAGCTTTCGGCGTCATAGACCTTCTCTTCTTCCTCATCCTCATCCTTGTGCGAACCGCCCAGGGTGAAGGTCTCCAGACCTTCGATCGCGGTCGGGATCTTCGGCTCCGTCCCCATCTCCAGCGACTGCTCGGTGGAGACCAGCTTGCGGCGCTCGTCGTCGCTCATCACGCCGCCTTCGGCTGCTTTCGCCTTCGCGGCTTTCTGCACGGCCATGTCGAGCTCGGACTGTTTGCACAGGCCCAGCGCCACCGGGTCGATCGGCTCCATGTTGGAGATGTTCCAATGGGTGCGCTCGCGGATCGACTGGATCGTCGGCTTGGTGGTGCCCACCAGTTTGGCGATCTGCCCGTCCGACAGCTCCGGGTGGAACTTCACCAGCCAGAGGATCGAGTTCGGACGGTCCTGCCGCTTGGACAGCGGGGTATAGCGCGGGCCACGGCGCTTTTCCTCGCCGGCGGCGGCGGCGTTGAACTTCAGCTTCAGCTTGTGCAGAGGATTCTTCTCGGCGGTGGAGATTTCATCCTGCGTCAGCTGGTTGTTGGAAATCGGATCGAATCCCTTGACGCCAGCGGCCACATCGCCGTCGGCGATGCCCTGGATCTCCAGCTCGTGCATGCCCACGAATTCGGCGATCTGCTTGAAGCTGATCGTGGTATTGTCCACCAGCCACACGGCGGTCGCCTTGGCCATCAACGGTTTTGCCATGTGCTCTTCTCCTTCGAAACACGTTTGCCCCCTTCACGCGCCCAGCGGGCCGGACAACTTGCGGGTAAACCTCTCCCGTCGCCTGAAATGGGCTTCCCCGAGGTGGGGCGGGTTTCCGTTGTCGGGGAACTTCAGGTCTATATAGTCGCGATGAAATCATAAGGAAAGAGGGCAATGCGAGCGCTTTTCTTCACAATTCCGGTCCTTTTGGCCTCTTTTGCCACTGCTTTTACCGCCCCCGCCCGCGCCGAGGGCGAGGTGGCGGGCCGCTTTGACTACTACGTGCTGTCCTTGAGCTGGTCGCCGAACTGGTGCGCGCTGGAGGGCGACACCAGAGGGTCGGAGCAATGCGACCCCGCCCGCGACTTCGGATGGACCCTGCACGGGCTCTGGCCGCAATACCACCGCGGCTGGCCGGATTACTGCCGCACGGCAGAGGTGCCGCCAACCCGCCGCCAGACCGGCGAAATGGCTGATATCATGGGTACATCCGGCCTCGCCTGGCATCAGTGGAAGAAACACGGAAGCTGCTCGGGCCTCTCTGCGCAGGCCTATTTCGACCTCTCCCGCAGCGCCTATGACCGGATCACCCGCCCGGACGTGTTTCGCCGCCTCGACAAGCCGCTGCGCCTGCCCGCCTCGGTGGTGGAGGAGGCCTTCCTGAAGGAAAACCCGACCCTCAGCCGCGACAGCCTCACCATCACCTGCCGCGACGGCTACATTCAGGAGGCCCGCATCTGCCTCTCGCGCGATCTGGAACCGGTGCCCTGTGGCCGCGATGTCAGCGCCGACTGTCGCCTCAAGGACGCGCTCTTCACCCCCATCCGTTAAGCTCCCATAACTGTGACAGACTTTTGCGCGCCCGCGTGCTAGGCTACTCCCCAGACATGCCGCGCGACGGCCCGACGTTTCCGGGACCATCCGAGACTTCCGCGCCCGCATCCCTTGTCATGTCTGCGACTGTCTGGTCCCGGCACAAGACCCGGCCATCCGCGCGGCACGCCTGAGGCGCGCCAAGAGGAGGAGCCAAACCATGTCCGAAACCGCCCCCAAGACCATCGGCAACCCCGCAAGCTGGGTGTTGCAATCCCTGCAATCCGCAGGCCACGGCACCGCCGAGGCCATCGAGGAATTGCGCAGCGAAAACCGGGCCAAGCCCCGCGTGCGCGTGCTCGACATGGGTGACATTTCCCATGCGCTGCGCGCCGGCTGGGAGGATTTCAAGGCCGCCCGCTCGGATGCGATGTTCCTCGTCTTCATCTATCCGCTGATCGGCCTCGGCATGGTGATCGCCGGGTTTCACCTCGCGGTGCTGCCGCTTCTGGTGCCGATGGTGATGGGCTTTGCCCTCGTCGGCCCCGCCGCCGCCATCGGTCTTTATGAGATCTCCCGCCGCCGCGAACGGCGCGAGGCGGTGAGCTGGATGTCCGCCTTCTCGGTGCTGCGCTCGCCCGCCTTTGCCTCGATCCTGATGCTGGCCTTCTACCTGGCCGCGCTCTTCGTGATCTGGATCATGGTGGCCGAGGCGATCTATGCCGCCACGCTCGGACCTGAGCATCCGACCTCGCTGAGGGGCTTTGTCGGGGATGTCTTCACCACCGGGCCGGGCTGGACCATGGTGGTGCTGGGCACCACGGTCGGCGCCGCCTTTGCCTATGCGGCGCTGGCGATCAGCATCGTCTCCTTCCCGCTGCTGCTGGACCGGCATGTGGGCCTGCCGGTGGCGGTGACCACCTCGATGGAAGTGATGCGCAAGAACCGGGTGATCTGCCTTGCATGGGGCGCGCTGGTGGGCACGCTGCTGGTGCTGGGCTCGCTGCCCTTCTTTGCCGGGCTGATATTCGTGGTGCCGCTCCTCGGCCATGCCACCTGGCACTTCTACCGCCGCGCGGTGATGTGACAGAAGGGGCCGACCGCGCAGGCCGCCCCCCCAAAAAAGGCTGCGATGGGCGGCGCGGTCAGTCGCCGCCGCCCACCTCCAGCACGATCTTGCCGATATGGCCGGAGGCTTCCATCCGCGCATGGGCGGCCGCGGCCTCCACCAGCGGATAGGTCGAATCCATCACCGGGCGCAGCTTGCCCGCCTCGATCAACGGCCAGACCGCCTCCGCCAGATCGCGGGCGATACGGGCCTTGGCCAGATCGCTCTGCGGGCGCAGGGTGGAGCCGGTGACGGTGAGGCGCCGCGCCATGATCTGGGCAAAGTTCAGCTCCGCCTTCGGCCCTTGCAAAAAGGCGATATGCACCAGCCGCCCGTCATCGGCGAGGGCGCGGATATTGCGCGGGATATAATCGCCCCCCACCATGTCGAGGATCAGGTCTGCACCGCCATCGGCCTGCAGGATCTCGACAAAATCCTCATCGCGGTAGTTGATCGCCACATCGGCGCCAAGGCCGACACAGGCGGCGCATTTGTCGTCCGACCCGGCGGTGGCATAGACCCGCGCGCCGAGGGCGGCGGCCAGCTGGATCGCGGTGGTGCCGATCCCGGACGAGCCCCCATGCACGAGGAACCGCTCCCCCGCCTTGAGGCCACCCCGGGTGACCACGTTGGACCAGACGGTGAAACAGGTCTCCGGCAGGCAGGCGGCGTCCTTCAGGCTCAGCCCCGCCGGGATCGGCAGGCAATGGGCGGCAGGGGTGGCGACATAGTCCGCATAGCCGCCGCCCGGCAGGAGCGCGCAGACCTGATCGCCCAGCGCCCAGCCGGTGACCCCGGCGCCAAGGGCGACGATCTCGCCCGAGGCCTCCAGCCCCGGCAGGTCGCTGGCGCCCTTGGGCGGCGCATAGGCGCCCGCCCGTTGCAGTGCATCCGGGCGGTTCACCCCGGCATAGGCGACCTTGATCACCACTTGGCCATGGCCGGCCTCGGGCACCGGGCGTTCGCAGGGTTTCAGCACCTCGGGCGCGCCAAATTTGCTGATCTCGATCGCGCGCATCACGGCAGGCAGGCTCTGGGTCATTTCACGGGGTCCTCTTTCAACGCTCTCGCTTCGCTCTGTGCCCAGAGCTAGCACCCCTTCCGACCCCGGCCAAGCCACCACGCCCGCCCGGCCCCGCGCAGGACACCCGCGCGGCCGCATCCCAGGCCCGACGCGGGGCCACCGGCTCCCTTGCGGGCAAGAGCGATGAAGCCCCCGTCAGGACCGCCAGCGGCCGGGCAGGTCGTCGCGGCGCTCGGGCGCTTTGATCTGGCCCAGCAACCAGGCCGGCCCCGCCAGCAGCGGCTTCAGCAAAGGGTTCTTCTTCACATCCGCCTTCAGCTTCTCGACTTGCATCACATTGTCGATGCGCCGGTCCAGAAAGGCCCAGGTCGCCTGATGCTCCGGACTGTCGTCGCCAAGCCAGAACAGCAGCGTCGCCGAATAGACCGCCGCCAGCGTCGCCCGTTTCGTGTACCAGTTCACATCCCGAGAGCTGTCGCCCAGCGCTGTCCAGATCGCATCCGCGGTCTCCCAGATCAGTCGGCTGCCCTCGGCGGCATGTTGCGGCAGCGCAAAGAAGGTGGCCCCCCGGCGCACCGCCTCGCGGTCGGCCGCCTCCAGCCGGTAGCGCACGGCCGCCGCCACCCGGTCGCGGAACCGCAACAGGCCCAGATCCTCCTCGGCGAGCCGCGCCAGCATGGCGGCATCGCCGCGCTGGTGATAGGCCACGGCGAGGTCCAGCGCCCGACGCGGAAACAGCGCCTGTGCCAGCACCGGCTCCACCCCCGAATCGGTCAGCGCCGCCTGCCAGGTCGCCGCGCTCCAGCCGTCAAAGACCACATGCGCCAGCGCCGCATCCAGCAGCCGCTTGCGCAAATCCTGCTGTTGATCCATGGTTTTTCCCGCCGTCATGCCCATTTCACGCTGCTCCCCAACTCTCTTGGCCCCAGTACTAGACAATTTAGTTCTGCCTTGCTATACGGCCACCTCCTGCAATTCCTTGCAACTCAACTTAGAAAGGTGGTGAAAACCACATGCAGGTTAGTGTTCGCGACAACAACGTCGATCAGGCGCTCCGCGCTCTGAAGAAGAAGCTGCAGCGCGAAGGCGTCTTCCGCGAAATGAAGCTCAAGCAGCATTTCGAGAAGCCCTCCGAGAAAAAAGCGCGTGAGCAAGCTGAAGCGGTCCGTCGGGCCCGCAAGCTGGCTCGCAAAAAACTGCAGCGCGAAGGCCTCCTCTGAGTGTGAGCTCAGGGCCTTTGCCCGGTACCGGATCTTCTGGATACTGTTGAAGAATCAAACCCCCGTGGCCCTCGGCTCCGGGGGTTTCATTTTACCCCGCCCGCCGGTGCCGGGGATGGTCCCCGCCAAGAGAAAAAGGGAAGCCTAAAAGGCTCCCCCCGGTTTGCCCCCGATTGCGGACCAGCCAACCGAGAGCCAAAGCTGCGGGCCTCAGTAGATCTTCGGCACGTAAAGTTCGTCCGGCAGCACCCGGCGTTCGTAGTCGGGCTTGTATTCCCGATCCGGCAGGGTGACCTTCTCGCTCGGCACATCGTGATAGGGGATCCGCGTCAGCAGATGCTCGATGCAATTGAGCCGCTCGCGCTTCTTGTCGTTGCCTTCGACGATATACCAGGGCGCCTCCGGGATATTGGTGCGGAAGAACATGTCCTCCTTGGCCTTGGTATATTGCTCCCAGCGGATCCGGCTCTCCAGATCCATCGGTGACAGCTTCCACTGTTTCATCGGATCGTGGATCCGCATGAGGAATCGCAGCTGCTGCTCTTCGTCGGTGATCGAGAACCAGTATTTCAGCAGGATGATCCCCGAGCGCGCCAGCATGCGTTCGAATTCCGGAACGTCCTTGAAGAACTGTTCGACCTGATCGGCGGTGGCAAAGCCCATCACCCGCTCGACCCCGGCGCGGTTGTACCAGGAGCGGTCGAAGAGCACGATCTCCCCCGCCGCCGGCAGATGCGGCACATAGCGCTGGAAGTACCATTGGCTCTGCTCGCGCCGCGAGGGCGCCGGCAGGGCCACAACCCGCGCCACCCGCGGGTTCAGCCGCTGGGTGATCCGCTTGATGACGCCGCCCTTGCCCGCGCTGTCGCGCCCCTCGAACAGGATACAGACCTTTGCCCCGGTGTGCTGCACCCAGTCCTGCACCTTGATCAGCTCTGCCTGCAGCCGCAGCAGGTTGCGGAAATAGACCTTGCGATCCAGCATCTCGGGATGCTGGGCATTGTAGATCTTGCGCAGCTCCATGGACAGCATGGGCTCGGCGAATTCGATCTCGAAGTCTTCGTCCAGCGTGTCCTGCAGCTCAGCGTCCAGCCAGTCGAAATCGGTCTCTTCCGGGTCGCTGCTCACACTGTGTCTCCTTTGAATGTAACAGGTTTTACCATCGCATAACGCTGCCATGTGATCCTTTAGTGTCAGAAGACGCCGAAGAGGTCGGAATTTTGCGGCTTTCGTTAGAAAACGCGCAAATCAGCAGGGGAATGCCGATCATTCTGCCGCCGAACCGGGGTCTGGTGCAAGTGGTGCGCGAAAGCGGCAGCGCCCTTGCGCCCAAAAGCTGCGCATCGCCACCCCAGAGGCCGAGACCCGCGGATCAGGGGATCGGCAGCGCGGTGGTCTTGAACACGGTCCTGAGCGCAAAGCTCGACTGCATCTGCGCCACCCCCGGCAGCCGGGTCAGGTGCTGGCGGTGGATGCGGGCAAAATCCTCGGTGTTCTCCGCCACCACCTTGAGGATGTAATCCGCCGTGCCCGCCATCAGGTGGCATTCCAGCACATCCGGGATCCGCGCCACCGCCTTTTCAAAGGCATCCAGCACGTCATCCGCCTGCGCCTGCAGGGTGATCTCGACAAAGACCGTGGTCGGCACCCCCAGTTTGCGCGCATCCAGCAGGGCGACGTAATTGCGGATATAGCCCTCTGCCTCCAGCCGTTGCACCCGCCGGTGACAGGCGGAGGCGGAGAGGTTCACCGCCTCGCTCAGCTCCGCGTTGGAAATCCGGCCCTGCCGCTGCAGAACCGCGAGGATTCGACGATCCACCTGATCGAGTGCCAAAAGACCCACCTTTTCTTGCGCCACCTTCAGGTTTATTCGAAGATTCTTCGAATGTCACCTTTTGCAAGCGCTGAAAAAAGCAGCACTTTTGCATCGCGGGATGCGACACTCTGTCCCATAGGGAAGAGAGGAGACCCCCATGAAAATCGGATGCCCCACGGAAATCAAACCGCAGGAATTCCGCGTCGGCATGACGCCGGATGCCGCCCGCGAAGCGATCGCCCATGGTCATCAGGTGATGATCCAGACCGGGGCAGGCCTGGGCGCCGGCTTTCAGGATGCGGATTACGCCGCCGCCGGAGCCCAGCTCATCGACAGCGCCGAAGAGATCTTTGCCAAGGCCGAGATGATCGTGAAGGTGAAGGAGCCGCAGGCGGTGGAGCGCAAGATGCTGCGCGAAGGCCAGCTGCTGTTCACCTATCTGCACCTCGCGCCCGACCCCGAGCAGACCCACGACCTTCTGGCTTCGGGCTGTACCGCCATCGCCTATGAGACCGTGACCGACCCGCGCGGCGGCCTGCCGCTGCTGGCGCCGATGTCCGAGGTTGCCGGCCGTCTGGCGCCGCAGGTGGGCGCCTGGACGCTGCAAAAGGCCAATGGCGGCCGTGGCGTTCTGATGGGGGGCGTGCCCGGCGTGGCCCCGGCCCGCGTGGTGGTGATCGGCGGCGGGGTCGTTGGCACCCATGCGGCCAAGATCGCCGCCGGCATGGGCGCGGATGTCACCGTGCTCGACCGCTCGCTCCCGCGTCTCAAGTATCTCGACGATGTCTTTGGGGGCACCTTCAAGACCCGCTATTCCACCGCCGGCGCCACGGCTGAGCTGATCCGCGAGGCCGATATGGTGATCGGCGCGGTGCTGATCCCGGGGGCTGCCGCGCCCAAGCTGATCTCACGGGCGGATCTCGCCACCATGAAACCCGGCGCGGCGCTGGTGGACGTGGCCATCGACCAGGGCGGCTGTTTCGAGACCTCCCGCGCGACCACCCATGCCGACCCGATCTACGAGGTGGACGGCATCATGCATTACTGCGTCGCCAATATGCCCGGCGCGGTGGCGCGCACCTCGACGCTGGCGCTTGGCAATGCCACCCTGCCCTTCCTGCTGGCACTGGCCGACAAGGGCTGGAAACGCGCCTGCGCCGAAGATCCGCATCTCCTCGACGGGCTCAACGTCCATGCCGGTCAGCTCACCTATTTCGCGGTGGGCAAGGCGCTTGGCCTCGACGTGATCTCGCCGACGCTGGCGATCAAGTAACGCCCGGCCTGCCGGTTCAGGAACTGGCCAAGGATCTGGCCAAAGAACTCGCCAGAGACCTGTGGGGAAAGGAAAATCCCGTTTACAGGTCCCCGGCCACCCCCTACCCTCTCCCGCACAGACAGAATGTCATCCGGGAGAGGGACATGCTCAAAGAGTTTCGCAATTTCATTGCCCGCGGCAATGTGATGGACATGGCGGTCGGGATCATCATCGGCGCCGCCTTCACCGCCATCGTGAAATCCATGGTCGACGATATCCTCAATCCGATCATCGGCCTGTTCACCGGCGGGCTGGATTTCACCAATAATTTCTTCGTCCTGTCCGGCGGCGGCCCCTATGCCTCGCTCGAGGTCGCGCGCGAGGCCGGCGCGGCGGTCTTTGCCTATGGCGCCTTCCTGATGGCGGTGATCAACTTCCTCATCGTCGCCTTCGTGGTCTTCATGCTGGTGCGCTACGTGAACAGGCTCAAGGACAGCTTTGTCGCCAAGGAGGAACCGGTGCCCGCAGCCCCCTCCGGGCCGAGCGAGCTTGAAGTTCTGATCGAAATCCGCGATTCCCTGAAGAAGTAAGGCTTTTCAAGGCCCGACAGAGGAAGGGGCGGTCTCCGCTCCTTCCTTTGCTTTTGTGCAACCGATCACACACGAGGATTTTTCATGGAACAGATTGTCGAACAGGCCAACGCCTGGCTGCCGCTGGTCTTGAACGGGCTCAAGGCGCTGCTGGTGCTGGTGCTGGGCTGGATCGCCGCCAGCTGGCTCAGCAACCTGGTGCGCCGCCGCATCAATTCCACCCCGCAGATCGACGCCACCCTGGGCAATTTCGCCGCCAGCATCGTGCGCTGGGTGCTCCTGGCCATCGTCTTAGTCGCGGTGCTCGGCATCTTCGGCATCCAGGCCACCAGCCTTGTCGCCATGCTCGGTGCCGCCACCCTCGCCATCGGCCTCGCGCTGCAGGGCACCCTCAGCGATCTCGCCGCGGGCTTCATGCTGGTGCTGTTCCGCCCCTACAAGCTCGGCCAGTTCGTCGATATCGGCGGCACCTCGGGCACCGTGAAGGACCTCAACCTGTTCTTCACCGAGCTCTCCACCCCCGACAATGTCCAGATCATCGTCCCCAACGGTCAGGCCTGGGGTGCGATCATCACCAATTTCTCCGCCCATGACACCCGTCGCCTCGATCTCACCTTCGGCATCGACTACGACGACGACATGGAGAAGGCCAAGGCGATCGTCCTGCGGGTGGCGACGGCGGATGCGCGCGTGCTGCAAGAGCCCGAACCCTGGGTGCGGGTCACCAACCTCGGCGACAGTTCGGTCGATATCTCCACCCGCCTCTGGTGCAGCGCGGCGGACTACTGGGAACTGAAATGGGCGCTGATCCAGGGGGTCAAGGAAGGCTTCGACGCCGAGGGCATCACCATCCCCTATCCCCATTCGGTGGAAATCCAGAAGGCCAGCTGAGGTCGTTATCGCCCGTAGGCGGCCCCCTGACGCGAGGCGGGGGGCCAGCCCTTGGCGGTCATGCCGCCGCCCTCGCCCGGCGCGGGTTTGGGCGCCTTCTTCTGCAGGATCGGGGGCGCACCATAGGTCAGGGTCTGGCCGTCATGGGCCTGAAAGGCCCAGCGCGCCACCATGAAGTGCACGCTGCGGGTCTCGCGGCCATATTCATCCAGGGTCACCCGCGCCCGCCAGGCCCCCTCGCATTGCACCGCCAGCTGGATCGAGTTCACATCCCGCATCTTGATGCCGCGCATCGCATCGGCGTAATGGGCCTGGGCATACATGTAGCGCAGCTGATCGTAGAGCGGCTGGAAGTTCTGCCGCCGCCGCCCGGCAAAGATCACCGTCACATCGGCACCCTGCGCATTGAAGGCCCGCACCGAGCAATCCCCGCGCGAGGTGGTCTCGAAGACCGGCACCAGCGCCAGCTGCACCTGCACCACCCCGCCCTTGAACAGACCGCCATCCTCCACCTCCGGCGCAACCGGGTTTTCCGTACGGCGATCGAGTCTGGGGATCTTTGGCAGCATGTGACCGGTCAATTTTAGTGGAATGGGGATCGGGCAAAGGTCTCGCCAGACCGTTAAAGCTTCCGCTTGTTTCGTTAAAAAATCGTGCCTTGAGAATGTGAATACCGCCGGGTGGCGGGAAAATTTTTATGGCCGTTTTGCTCCGGGTCGGCCCCGCGACTGAGGCGTGATCGACCCCGCCTGCGGCACGGTCATGAGCCCGTCAGTCGGGGCTCACATCCGCCGAGCGATTGCCGAACAGGGCGCGCTTGCCGCTGGTCACCGTCTCGCCATTGCGGTCGCGGAACCCCCAGCGGGCGGCGAGAAACTGCAGCACCCGAATGTCCTCGCCAGTGCTGCTGCGCTCGAACCGCAGGCGCCAGGCCCCTTCGATTTGGGCGGGAACACGGATGGAGTTGACCGCCGGCGGGTCCTTGCGCAGCTTGGAGGCGGAATAATTGGCCTCGATCAGCAGCCGGCGCAATTCCTCATGCAGGGCGGCGAATTCCGGGATCCGGCGACCGGCAAAGATCACGGTGATCTCCTCGCCGTCGTTGACATAGCCCCGCACGGCCACATCGCCCCGCGGCGTCTTGCTGATCACCGGCACCAGGGCCACGGCCACCTGGGTCAACCCACGCTTGAACAGGCCCCGGTCTTCGATCTCGGGTGTAACTTCAAAACGAGATCTTCGTCGGTCAAGTTTGGGCGTGTCGGACATGGCAGCCTGAATATCAGAGGGGATGGGTACGATCTGAATCGCGACGTCCCCATTTTGATAGCAAGAGCACCGTTAAAAAATCGTTCAGCAGCGGATGCTATCGCAAATCTTCAACAAGAGTACCGTGACCCATCATTCAACCCGCGGAAGAACGCCACCTCAGCGATCAAAGCGCCGGATCAGGCGCAGGCTCGGCCGTCCGGCGCAGCTGACCGGCACCTCCTCGGCCACGTAGCCCTGCCCCAGAGCCAGCTTTCTCGAAATCGCCTGCGCGGGGTCGATCAGGCAACAGCTGCGTGCCCAGCGGGTCTCGGTCTCGGCCCAGCGGTGCATACGCGCGACGGCCTCGGTCGCCAGCCCCCGGCCCTGTACCGCAGGCGCGATCACCCAGCCTGCCTCGGGCACCCCGTCCAGCGGGGGCACCACCTCCCGGTGGAAATCGGCAAAGCCGACATCGCCGAGGTAGTGCCCGGTCTCGCGCAGGGTCACCGCCCAATAGCCATAGCCAAGCGCCTGCCAGTGACCGATGTAGCGCAGCAGCCGCGACCAGCTCGCCTCGCGGCTCGAGGGCGTGCCGGTGATATGGCGCACCACCTGCGGATCGGACCAGAGCGCGGCCAATGCCTCAAAATCCTGCACCCCATGCGGGCGCAGGATCAACCGGTCGGTCTCCAGCACCGGGGCGTTCATGCCGGCAGGCGCCCGGTCAGGACATAGGTGAGGATCTCCACCACCTGCTGCGGATCTTCCGCCACCGCCAATGCGGCTGCATGGACCTCCTTCAGGGCGTGCTGGTGCTCCGGTCCGCTCAGCACGATCAGCGACTTGCCCAGCGCCGCCGCATAGCCAGCATCAAAGGCCGCGTTCCATTGCTTGTACTTCTCGCCAAACCGCACCACGACCACATCCGCCGCTTCGATACCGCGACGGGTGCGGATGGCATTGATCTTGGCCCCTTTGTGGTCGTGCCAGAAGGGGCTCTCCTCGGCGCCCAGAATGGCCACGCCGCAATCATCGCTGGCGGCATGATCGGTGACCGGACCGTCAAAGTGCAGATCCAGCGCCGCGGCGCCCTCGATGATGCGGGCACGCCAATCGGTGTGGATTTCGCCGGAAAGGTAAACGGTCAAGGTCATGGGAGCCTCCTGCAGCCTGTGGGTCCTGCCCCCGAGTCCTAATGCCTCGCCCCGCGATCACCAACCCGTCAACGACGCCGGGCGACAATGAAATGGTTGGGCGGATCCTCAGGGTAATTGCCGGTCTCGATGAGATCGAAGCCGGCCAGACGCACCTGCTCCTGCCAGTCCCGCACCGTCAGGAACCGCACCTGCCCCGGAGCCCGGCCCAGGCGTTGCATCACGGCAATTGCGGCCCGCATCGCCCCGCGCAGGAAGCCGCTGCGCGTGTCGCCCAGACAGGGTGTCTTCGACACGAACAGCCCGCCCGGATCCAGTCGGGCGTGGATCGCGGCAAGGCTGGTCTCCAGTTCCCCCTCCGACAGCAGGTGAAAGAGGTTGAAGGCCAGCACCACGTCAAAGGGCCCCGGTGGCGCGCTGTCGGGATGCGCCACGGAGAGCCGGAGGTTCGTCGCCCCTGCCGCCGCCGCCTTCTGCCTGCCGATCTCGATCATGGCGCCGGAGAGGTCGGTCGCGAGGATCTCGCGCAGATGTGGGGCGAGGGCCAGCGCCGTGCTCGCGGTGCCGCAGCCCAGTTCCAGCGCCCGATGGTCGGGCCGCAGGTAGGACCTGACCCGCTCCAGGGTGCGCCGATAGGCGATCTCATCCGCAACCGGACGGCGGGCGTAGCGGGCGGCACTTCGGTCCCAGAACTCTGCATCCGTGGGCATGGCATCTCTCCTTTTGCTGCCGGACAGATACCCATGCATGTTTGAGATAGAAATTGCCGAATTTTGCAGGGCTCCTATACAGGAATGCATGACAGATGCCCCGCCGCCCGACTGGAATCACATCCGCGCCTTCCTCGCCACCGCCGAGACCGGCTCGCTTTCCGCCGCCGCACGCCGGCTCGGGCAGACCCAGCCCACCCTGTCGCGGCAGGTGGCCGCCCTGGAGGCCGCCCTCGGCCTGCTGCTGTTTGAACGTCTGGGACGGGGCCTGGCCCTGACCGAGGCGGGGCGCGACCTCCTGGAGCACAGTCGACGCATGGGCAGCGCCGCCGAAGCCTTTTCCCTCGCCGCCAGCGGTCAGTCCACCGCCATCGAAGGCACGGTGCGCATCACCGCCAGCGATGTGCTCTCGCATTACATCCTGCCACCGGTGCTGCGCCATCTGCGGCAGGTGGCACCGCGACTGGTGATCGATGTGGTCGCGGCCAATGACATTCGCGACCTGATGCGCCGGGAGGCGGATATCGCCATCCGCCACCGCCGCCCCGAGCAGCCCGAGCTGATCGCCCGGCTTGTGCATGAGGGCACGGCGCATTTCTATGCCGCCCCCTGCTATCTGGCGCAGCGGGGGCGGCCGCGTTCGGTCGCGGAGGTCGCCGACCACGATTTTGTCGGCTTTGGCGACCAGGAGGCCATGATCGCCTTTGCAGCCGACCTCGGCCTGCCTCTGAACCGGGGGCAGTTCCGCATCGCCTCGCAGAACGGGCTGGTGGCTTGGGAGCTGGTCAGACAGGGGTTCGGCATCTCGCCCATGGACCTGCGTGTCGCGGCCCGGACCGAGGGCGTCGAGCGCGTCCTCGACTGGGTGCCACCGATCCGCTACCCCTTCTGGCTCACCACCCATCGCGAGCTGCACACCAGCCGCAAGATCCGCCTCGTTTTCGACCTCCTCGCCGAGGCCCTCGCGCAGGGCTGAGCCGCTTCTTTGGGTCTCAGATATCAAGGGGAGCGCCCTGGCCCGCCCCCTCGCTCCCGCCGCAAAAGAAACGCGCCCCCGGCGGAGCGGGAGCGCGTGACATCTTGGAGCAATAAAAGGGGTCAGCCGCGCAGGCTGCCGCCGGTGGCCTTGGTCACCTTGGCGATGATCTTCTCGCTCACCGCCTCGATGTCCTTTTCGGTCAGGGTCTGCTCGGAGGGCTGCAGGCGGACCGCAATCGCCAGCGACTTCTTGCCTTCGCCCAGCGAGCCGCCGATGAATTCATCGAACACCCGCACATCCGCGATCAGCGCCTTGTCGGCACCGGCGGCGGCATTGACCAGCACCAGCGCCTCGACCTCGGCATCGACCACAAAGGCAAAGTCCCGCTCAACCGCCTGCAGATCGCTGATCGCCAGCGCGCCGCGGTTGGTGCCGCTGCTGCGCGGCAGCGGGATTTCCTCGGGGAAGAGGGTGAAGGCCACCGCGCTGCCCTTGATGCCCATCTCGCTCAGCACCTTGGGATGCACCTCGCCAAAGACGCCGAGCGCCTTCTTCGGCCCGAGGCAGATGCGACCGTGGCGGCCCGGGTGCCACCAAGGCGCGCCCTCGCGCAGGATCTGCACCTTGGCCGGCGCGCCAATCGCCGCCAGCACCGCCTCGGCATCGGCCTTGGCATCATAGAGATCCCAGGGGCGCGAGGCACCGTGCACGTCCTTCGGCCCGTTCCGGTTCACCAGAAGGCCCGCGATCTGCACCTGCTCCTCGCCCGGCTCGCCGCCGGTGAAGGCGGGACCGACCTCGAAGAGCGACACATCGGCAAAGCCGCGCGCCTGGTTGCGGGCGGCGGCCTGCAACAGGCCCGGCAGCAGGTCGGGGCGCAAATGCGACATCTCCGAGGAGATCGGATTGGCCAGCATGGTGGCATCATCGCCGCCGCCGAACAGGCCGGCAGAGGCCTTGTCGATAAAGGTGTAGCTCACCACCTCGTTATAGCCGAGGGCCGCGCAGGTGCGCCGCGCCATCTGCAGGCGGCGCTGCTGCGGCGTCATCACCGGCTTCGGCACCCCGTCGGTGAGGCGCGGCAGCGGCTTGCCCTCCAGCTTGGTCAGCGAGGCGATCCGCGCCACTTCCTCGACCAGATCGGCCTCGCCCAGCACATCCGGACGCCAGCTCGGCACATGGGCCATATTGCCCTCGAGGCGGAAGCCAAGCCGGGTCAGGGTCTGGCGCTGCTCGCTTTCGGGGATCTCCATGCCGACCAGCGACTGCACCCGCTCGGCATTGAGACGATAGGCGCGGGAATGATCCGGCACATCCCCGGCGGCCACCACCTCGGAGGGTTCGCCGCCACAGAGGTCGAGGATCATCTGGGTCGCCCGCTCCAGCCCCTCATAGGTGAACTCAGGGTCCACCCCGCGCTCGAACCGATAACGTGCATCGGAGTTGATCTTCAGCGCCCGGCCAGTGGTTGCGATCTGCACATTGTCCCAGAAGGCGCTTTCGAGGAAGACATCCACGGTCTCCTCGGTGCAGCCGCTGGCCTCGCCGCCCATGATGCCGGCAATGCTCTCGGGGCCGTTGTCGTCGGAGATCACCATCTGACCGGCCTGCAGGGTATAGGTCTTCTCGTCGAGCGCCAGCAGCTCTTCGCCGCCCAGCGCGCGATGGACGCGCAGGTTGCCATGCACCTTGGCCGCGTCAAACACATGCAGGGGCCGGTTCTGGTCATAGGTGAAGAAATTGGTGATATCGACCAGCGCCGAGATCGGGCGCAGGCCGATCGCGGTCAGCCGCTCCTGCAGCCACTTCGGGCTGGGGCCGTTCTTGACGCCCCGGATCAGCCGGCCGGTGAACAGCGGGCAGCCGTCCAGTGTATCCGCGTCGATGCTGACCTTGATCGGGCTCGGGAACTGGCCCTCGACCGGCTTGTAATCAGAGGTCTTCAGGGTGCCGAGACCGCGCGCCGCCAGATCGCGGGCGATACCGTGGATGCCGAGGGCATCGGGGCGGTTCGGGGTGATGGCGATCTCGATCATCGGATCGACCTTGGCGGGATCATTGGCGGCCAGCCAGTCGACAAGGCTGTCGCCAACCTCGCCCGAGGGCAGCTCGACGATGCCGTCGTGATCCTCGCCTAGGGTCAGCTCCTTCCAGGAGGCCATCATGCCGTGGCTCTCGATGCCGCGGATCTTGCCGACCGAGAGGGTGAAATCCAGCCCCGGCACGTAGTCGCCCGGCTTGCAGAGCACCACGGTGATGCCTTCGCGCGCATTGGGCGCGCCGCAGACGATCTGCTTCTCGCCCTCGTCGGTCATCACCCGGCAGACCCGCAGACGGTCCGCATCCGGGTGCTGCTCGGCGCCCACCACCTTGGCGAGGGTAAAGGCGCGGAGCTTGTCGGCGGGGTTCACCACCTCTTCGACCTCCAGTCCGAGGTCGGTCAGGGTCTCTGCAATCTCCTCGACGCTTGCATCGGTGTCGAGATGGTCCTTGAGCCAGGAGAGAGTGAATTTCATCGGTCAGCGCCCTTTGGCAAATCGGTTGTCGGGGTCCCGGCGCGGGATCTCAGGCGATGCGCCCGGCCCGGGGTGGGGAGGGAACGCGCCCGCCCCTTGGGCAGGTCGGGCGCGTCGCAGGGGCAGGCCCTGCGCCTTGGGTCTCAGCGGCTGAGCCCGCCGTGCAGCGTCGGCACGTCGAGGCAGCTGAAGCCGTAGTGGCGCAGCCAGCGCAGGTCGCTCTCGAAGAAGGCGCGCAGGTCGGGGATGCCGTATTTCAGCATCGCGATCCGGTCGATCCCCATGCCGAAGGCAAAGCCCTGGTATTTATCGGGGTCGACACCGCCAGCCGCGATCACCTTCGGGTGCACCATGCCGGAGCCGAGGATTTCGAGCCAGTCGTCGCCCTCGCCGATCTTCAGCGTGCCACCGGCCCAGCTGCAGCGGATGTCCACCTCGGCCGAGGGCTCGGTGAACGGAAAATGCGAGGCGCGGAAGCGCAGGTCCACGCTGTCGACCTCAAAGAAGCTCTTCACGAACTCCTCCAGCACCCATTTGAGGTTCGCCATCGAGATGTTTTCATCAAGCGCGAGGCCCTCGACCTGATGGAACATCGGCGTGTGGGTCTGGTCGTAATCGGCGCGGTAGACACCACCCGGGCAGATGATGCGCAGGGGCGCGCCCAGCTTCTCCATCGAGCGGATCTGCACCGGCGAGGTATGGGTGCGCAGCACATGCGGCGGGCGGTTGTCACCTTCGGCGCGGTGCATGTAGAACGTGTCCATCTCGGCGCGGGCCGGGTGGTGGCCGGGAATGTTCAGCGCGTCAAAGTTGTACCAGTCGGTATCCACGCGCGGGCCTTCCTGCACGGAAAAACCCATCTCGGCAAAGATCGCGGTCAGCTCTTCGGAGGCCTGTGAAATCGGGTGGATGGAGCCTTCACGGCGCGGCCGCACCGGCAGGGTCACGTCCAGCCACTCCGAGCGCAGACGCTCGTCCAGCGCCGCATCGCCCAGCGCCGCCTTCTTGGCCGCCAGCGCCGAGTTGATCTCGTCCTTCAGCGCATTGAGCGCGGGTCCGGCAAGCTGCCGTTCCTCCGGGCTCATCTTGCCCAGCTCGCGCATCTTCAGCGCCACTTCGCCCTTCTTGCCGACAGCGGCGAGGCGCACGGCCTCCAGCGCGCTCTCGTCTGCGGCTTCGGCGATCTGGCCGAGGTATTTTGCTTTAAGATCGTCCATGACGGCCCCTCACGTCTCGCTTTGATGGTCCTGCTACCACAAGAGGCGTCGAAAGCAAGCACCTCGGGCGTTTTGCCCCGGCAACTGTCGCCCCGGCCCCACGCCGGGCGGCGCGAAAGACAAGGATCGCGCGACAAAGACGCCCGCCTCGGCGCCCACCCTTGCATGCCGCGGCGGAAAGGCCCACTTTAGCGCCAGACCTTCACGCGAGGCTTGATTTCATGAGTGATCGTATTACGCGCAAACTGACCACCATCCTGGCCGCCGATGCGGAGCAGTTCAGCACCGCCATGACCGCGGATGAGGTCGGCACCTTCACCGAGCTTCAGGCCGCCCGCGACGTGTTCTTCAAGCTGATCGAGCGCCATGGCGGCCGGGTGGCCAATACCGCCGGCGACGGGCTGATCGCCGATTTCCCCTCGGTGGTCGAGGCCGTGCAATGCGCCATCGAGGTGCAGCAGGAACTGGCCGCCCGCGACACCGCGCTCTCCTTCCGCATCGGTGTGCATCTGGGCGATGTGATCTGCGACGGGGCCGACCTGATCGGCGAAGGCGTGAACCTCGCCGCCCGGCTGCAGACCATGGCAGAGCCGGGCGGGGTGCTGATCTCGCAGCAGGTCTACGATCAGGTGAGAAACAAGCTCAGCATCGGCTTTGAACATCTCGGCGCCCACCGCCCGCGCAACCTGACCGAGGAGGTCACCGTCTACCGGATCTCGCTTGGAGCGCCGCGTCCCAGCCGCACCGCCCGCGCGCCCGAGGGTGCCCAGCGCACCAGCCAGACCGCGCGGGTCTGGCAGGAGGATGACCCCTTCGAGGGCGCGCCCCAGCGCCGCTTCGACAGCGAGGACACGGGGGAGATGGGCGACACGGAGGAGAGCAGCGTCGAGCCCGGCCCGCTGCGCGGCCTTGACCGTCTCTGCGGACGGCGCTTGCCGCTCGACAAGACCAGCCGCCGGCTGGTGGGTCTGGGCGCGGCGTTGATCCTGCTCGACATCGTCTCCGACAGGGGCCTCTGGGCGCATTGGCCGGTGCTGATCTTCGCCACCATCATCGGCCTGCGCGAGGGGCACCGGATCCTCGGGCGCTGCGAGATCTGGTCGGTGCCTGTGAAGATCTGGGTGATCGGCGGCTTTCTGGTGCTGGTGAACCTGTTCTCGCAAAGCCCGCCCTGGTCGATCTGGGCGGTGGGCGGTCTGGCGCTGTTCTCCTTCCTGCGTCGTCGCCGCTCGCAGGTGGAGTGACGCGGCGGACCTGGCCGCCCCGCTCCGCCGCCCCCGCGCCTTTTCGGCCACGAAAAAACCCGCCGGATCGCTCCGGCGGGTCTATCAGTCTGGCCAAGCCTCAGAGACTTAGGCAGCCAGGGCAGCCTGTGCCTGACGCACGATCGCACCGAAAGCTTCGGGCTCGTGCACGGCGAGGTCTGCGAGAACCTTACGGTCCACTTCGATACCGGCCAGGTTCAGGCCGTTGATGAAGCGGGAGTAGGTCAGCGCTTCGTCGTGGCTGCGGACGGCAGCGTTGATACGCTGGATCCACAGCGCGCGGAAGTTGCGCTTGCGGTTCTTACGGTCACGGGTTGCGTACTGGTTCGCCTTGTCGACGGCCTGACGGGCAACCTTGAAGGTATTCTTGCGACGGCCGTAGTAACCTTTGGCTGCCTTGATGACCTTCTTGTGACGGGCGTGAGTCGTGGTACCACCTTTAACGCGGGACATATCTCAGATCTCCTCTTAGCGGTCGTAGGGCATGTAGCCCTTGACGATCTTTGCGTCCGGCGCGGACAGAGTGGTGGTTCCGCGGGCATCACGGATGAATTTCTTGTGACGTTTGATCATGCCGTGGCGCTTGCCGGCCTGACCTGCAACGACCTTGCCGGTCGCGGTCACTTTAAAGCGCTTCTTGGCGCTCGACTTTGTCTTCATCTTGGGCATTTCCGTCTCCTTATTCGTAGGTTCGCTACACACGCGACTCGGCATGCCACATGAGGCCGGTCGCGCGAACAGGGGTGCCCTTTACGGCACACCCCCGCAAAGGGCAAGCGGATTCGGTCAGAGAAAGCGGCCCAGCACCCGGAAAAACACATCCGGCACTTCGGAGAGCTGATAGCCCTGCGGATGGGTCAGCACCGCCCAGGCCAGGCAGGCGCCGCCCAGAACGATCAGCGCCGCAGCCGTGACCGGGCTGCGGCGATGCGCGTAGGCGGAAAAGAAGGTCGGGACCCCCAGCCATGTCAGCACCAGGCCGACCACCAGCACACTATCCGTGTCCATACCCGACACCCTCCTCACAAAACACTGTGGAGGGCAGAGTATTATTCTGGGTCGGTGTTGTAAATCAGGCGCTCGTCGCAGGGAGCGATGCGCAGGATATTGGTGGTGCCGGAGACGTTGAAGGGCACGCCTGCGGTGACCACGACCTGATCGGTCTCGATGGCAAAGCCACCGGCGCGCGCCGCCCGGGCCGCTGCCACCACGGCGCCCTTGAAACGATCCACCTTGGGGGTCAGCACGCAATTGCAGCCCCAGCTCAGCGCCAGGCGGCGGGCGGTGGACTGCTTGTGGGTCATCGCGATGATCGGCACGCCGGGACGTTCGCGCGCGGTCAGGAGCGCGGTGGTGCCGGATTGGGTAAAGCAGCAGATCGCCTTGATGTCGGTCTTCTCGGCGATCTCGCGGGCGGCGGAGACGATGCCATCGGCGATGCTGTCGCCCTTGGAGGAGCGCGAGGCGGCAATGATCTCGCGGTAGGTCGGATCCTGCTCCACCTCGGTGGCGACGCGGTCCATGGTCTGCACCGCCTCGATCGGGTACTGGCCGGCCGCGGATTCGGCGCTCAGCATGATCGCATCGGTGCCCTCGTAGATGGCGGTCGCCACGTCGGAGACCTCGGCGCGGGTCGGCATCGGGCTCTCGATCATGCTCTCCAGCATCTGGGTCGCCACGATCACCGGCTTGGCCGCGGCCCGGCACTTGCGGATCAGGCGCTTCTGGATCGGCGGCACCGCCGCCACTGGAAGTTCCACCCCGAGGTCGCCGCGCGCCACCATGATGCCGTCGGAGGCGTCGAGGATCTCGGCGAAATTGTCCACTGCCGAGGGCTTCTCGATCTTCGACAGCACCGCGGCGCGGCCATCGGCCAGCTGGCGGGCCTCATAGACGTCCTTGGCGCGCTGCACGAAGGAGAGCGCCAGCCAGTCGACGCCCAGCTCGCAGACGAATTCCAGATCGGCGCGGTCCTTTTCCGACAGCGCGGCGAGCGGCAGGATCACATCCGGCACGTTGACGCCCTTGCGGTTGGAGATGGTGCCGCCGGTGATGACCACGCAATCGGCGTAATCGACGCCGCATTTTTCCACCTTGAGGCGGATCTTGCCATCGTTGACAAGCAGATGCGCGCCATTCTCCAGCGCCTGGAAGATCTCCTTGTGCGGCAGGCAGACGCGGGTCACATCGCCCTCCGCCGGGTCGAGGTCGAGGCGGAACTTGGCGCCTTCCACCAGCTCCTCGGAGCCCGCGGCAAAGACGCCGACGCGCAGCTTCGGCCCCTGCAGGTCGGCGAGGATGGCGATGGTGGAATCGAGATCCTTCTCCACCTGCCGGATGATCTGATGCTTTTCGGCGATTTCCGCGTGGCTGCCGTGCGACATGTTCAGGCGGAACACATCCGCGCCCGCTTCATGCAGCGCACGGATGGTCTCATAGGTCGAGGAGGCGGGGCCGAGGGTGGCCACGATCTTGACGTTGCGCGTGCGTTTCATGGGCTCTATTCCTCCGGCTGTCTGAACCAATGGGCGGTCTGCGGTCATGGGCTGCGTCACGAGGCAGGAGTCAGAGGCCTGATTTCCCGACGATGTTAACGCAAACATTGCTGTCGGTCTTATGGCTCAATTCCCTTTGTGCCGCAACTCTTCTAAAGCTAGGCCAGCAAAGAATGACAGGCGCGTGACGGATCCATGACAGAGACACCCTATTTCACCGAAGGCCAGCCCGGCAACAGCCGCTGGCTCGTCACCTGCGACCATGCCAGCAATCACGTGCCCGGCTTTGTCAATGGTGGCGATCTGGGCCTTCCGGCGGCGGATATGGCGCGCCATATCGCCTATGATCCGGGCGCCTGGGGGGTGTCGACGGCGCTGGCACGGCTGCTCGACGCGCCGGCGATCGGGGCCAATTTCTCCCGGCTGGTGATCGACCCGAACCGGGGCGAGGACGATCCGACCCTGCTGATGCGGCTTTATGACGGTACGCTGATCCCTGCCAACCGCCACGCCGACGAGGCCGAGCGCGAGGCCCGCCTTGCGGCCTGCTACCGCCCCTATCACCGCGCCCTGGCCGATCTGGCCCGGGCGCAGGGGCCGGATGTGGTCATCGTCGCGGTGCACAGTTTCACGCCGCAGCTGCGCGGCCGCCCGCCGCGCCCCTGGCAGATCGGCATCCTCTACCCGGAGGCAGAGCGTCTCTCGCCCGAGGTGATCCGTGGCCTGGTCGCGCCTGGCGACCTCACCGTGGGCGACAACGAGCCTTACACCGGCTACCTACCCGGTGATGCCATCGACACCCATGCCACCCGCGAGGGTCGCCTCAACACGCTGATCGAACTGCGCAACGACCTGATCGCCACCGAAGCCCAGCAACAGGCCTGGGCCGAACGGCTGGCCCCGGTGCTGACCGAGGCCCTCGCCCGCGTCGAGGCGCGCGCCTAGGCCCGGCGGCGAGTAGCAGGCCCACCTTGCCGCAGCCAGCTTGCGTTGCTACCTCTGGAGCACAGACCCGCAAGCCCGCAGCAGGAGACCGTCCCAGATGAGCACCCCCGAGATCGACGCCCAGACCCAGATCGAACTGGAGGCCGCCGCCTTTCGCCGCCTGCGCCAGCACCTGATGCAGGACCGCACCGATGTGCAGAACATCGACATGATGAACCTCGCCGGGTTCTGCCGCAATTGCCTCAGCCGCTGGTATCAGGAGGCCGCCAATGAGAAGGGCATCGAGATGGGCAAGGAAGAGGCGCGCGAGATCTTCTACGGCATGACCATGGACGACTGGAAGGCCAACCACCAGACCGAGGCGGGGGCCGACAAGCAGCAGGCCTTTGAAAAAGCCTTTGCCGAAAACGTCGGCACCGACCCCAAGGGCTGACCCGCCGCCCTGCACAGGGCCTGTGCGGCCCTGTGCCTAGGCAGCCTGCCCCTCGGCGCGTAGCGTCATGCAAGATCGCCCAACCATCCAGAGGGAGAGGTCTCATGACCCGCATGCCCAGCTATTTCATCTCGCACGGTGGCGGCCCCTGGCCCTGGATGGCCAAGTGGCGCGCCGAATTTGCCCCCTTGGAGGCCTCGCTGCAGGCGATGCCCGCCCAACTGCCCGCTCGGCCCAGGGCGATCCTGGTGATCTCCGGCCATTGGGAGGAAGAGTCCTTTGCGGTGATGTCCGCTGCCCGGCCGCCGATGGTCTATGACTACACAGGTTTTCCACCCGAAACCTATGAGATCGTCTACCCCGCCCCCGGCGCGCCGGATCTGGCGCTGCGGGCGCATGACCTGATCGCCGAAGCCGGGCTGCCGGTGCGGCTTGATCCCAAGATGGGCTTTGACCACGGCACCTTTGCGCCGCTGGCGGTGATCTACCCGGAGGCCGATGTGCCGCTGTTTCAGGTCTCCTTGCAGAAGGGCTATGACCCGGCCGCGCATTTTTCCCTCGGACGGGCGCTGGCGCCCCTGCGCGACGACGGCGTTCTGATCATCGGCTCCGGCCTCAGCTACCACAACCTGCGCGCCTTCGGCCCCGGGGCCAAGGTGCCCTCCGAGGCCTTTGACCGCTGGCTGACCGAGGCCCTCGCCCTGCCGCCCGCCGACCGCACCGCGGCGCTGATGGCCTGGGAACAGGCGCCCTACGCCCGCGACTGCCACGCTCAGGAGGATCACTTCGCGCCGATCTTTGCCGCCCTCGGCGCGGCGGAGGCGGAGCCCGCAACGCGGATCTACCACCAGACGGGCATCTTCGGCGGCGTCACCGCATCCGGCTTCCGCTTCGGTTGACCGCGAATCGCTTGCTCTTGCTCACTGTCCGCGCTTCATTAAAGCATCGTAATAAATGGATGTTTATGTGATGCGTATACTGATGCCCGGGCTTCTGGCCCTCTTTGCCTTTGCCAGCGCCACCACTGCCGCCACGCCGCGCCCGATCCTGACCTCGCCATTGCAGACGCAGGTGGATCATGGGGGCGGATGCCGCAAATCCTCGCCTCCGGGCCAGTGCTGCCACATGGAAAAGGCTGTGGGTCGCGTGCATTGCCACTGATCTTCGGCCCCCTCGGCTGAACCAAAAAGGCCGCCCCGATCCGGAGCGGCCTTTTGAATATTCACGTCACGCTGAGCGCAGATCAGATCGCCGCCTTGATGCTTTCCTCAAGGTAGATCTCGCGCAGGCGCCTGGCGATCGGCCCCGGTGTGCCATCGCCCAGCGCCACGCCGTCGATCTCCACCACCGGCATCACGAAGGCCGAGGCGGAGGTGGTGAAGGCCTCATCCGCCGCTTTTGCCTCCTCGATGGTGAAGAGCCGCTCTTCCACCTTCAGCTGGGCTTCTTCGGCCATCCGCAGCACCGCCTTGCGGGTGATGCCGTGCAGGATGTCATGCGACAGCGGCCGGGTGACAATGGTGCCATCCTTGACGAAATAGGCGTTGTTGGAGGTGCCCTCGGTCACATAGCCGTCCTCGATCATCCAGGCATCGTCGGCACCGGCCTTTTTGGCCATCATCTTGCCCATCGAAGGATAGAGGAGCTGCACCGTCTTGATGTCGCGGCGACCCCAGCGGATATCCTCGATCGAGATGATCTTGGCGCCCTTCTTGGCGGCCGCACTGTCGGCCAGACCGGGCTTGTTCTGGGTGAAGAGCACCAGCGTCGGCCTGGTCTCGGCGGAGGGGAAGACGAAGTCGCGGTCGCCGTCGGACCCACGGGTCACCTGCAGATAGACCAGCCCCTCGTCGATACCGTTGAGCTCGACCAGCTTGCGGTGGATCTCCAGCAGCTCCTCCTTGGTGCAGGGTTCGGCCATATCGAGCTCGTCGAGCGACCGCTTCAGGCGCACCGCGTGGCCCTCGAAGTCGATGAGCTTGCCGCCCAGCACCGAGGTCACCTCGTAGACCGCATCCGCCATCAGGAAGCCACGGTCAAAGATCGAGACCTTGGCCTCGGTTTCCGGCAGGTAGTCGCCGTTTACATATACGGTACGGGTCATGGGTCTGGTCCTCGCAAGATTTGTCGCTTTGTCGGGTCAATCGAGCGCCCCGTCAAGCGCCCGATGGGATGGATCATGGGCCGGTCGCGCCCCCTGCGGGGTGGCTCCGGGCCCGCTGCCCCGCAGGGGGTCGGGGAAACCAGCCGGTCGCCAGCGCATGGGCCCAGTCTTCGCGCCCGTGTCGGCGCGCCAGGGCCACCATGCGGGAGGGGTCGTAGGGCACCCGCCGATGGCTGACCACCCACCCCGCCGCGCCCCGTTCGATCAGCGCATAGCGGGCGGCGGGATCGCCGTTCTCGACCACATGCGGCACCGGCTGGTGATCGTCATAGGCCGGCAGGCCGACGCTGCCGGGATTCACGATCAGACTGCCCTGCGGCACCTGCAGGCTGCCCGGCAAATGGCTATGGCCGCAAAGATGGACCTCTGCCGCCTCTCCTGCGGGGATTTCGCCCGCCACCTCTGCAAGCGGACGCTGCACCACCTGCCCCGCCGGCGTCACCGCCTGCATCCAGTAGCGCAGGTCCGAAGTCGGCACCCCGTGGCAGAGGTGCACCGCCCCCTCCCGCGCGGTGGCGGGCAGGGCGGCAAGCCAGTCGAGCTCCGCGGTGCCGAGCTGCGCCCGCGCCACTGCGTCGGAGGGGCCCATCCGCGCCGGGTCACCGAGGAGATAGCGGTCGTGATTGCCGCGGATCGACAGCATGTCGCCGCGCCCCCTCAGCAGCGACAGCGTCTCCCGCGCGGCCAAGGGGCCGCTGGCATGGTCACCAAGGTTGTAGATCCGCGCCGCGCCCTCGCGGTCGATATCCGCCAGCACCGCCCGCAGCGCATCGGCATTGCCGTGACAATCCGCGATCACCGCCAGCCGCTGCGCCACAGGCTCAGCCCCAGAGCGCCGGGCGCGGCGGATGCACCCCGTCGGCGTCAAAGACCAGCGGCTCCGCCCGGTCCTCGGCCAGCAACAGCGGCCCGTCGAGATCGGTCACCAGCGCGCCCTGGGCCACCAGCACCGCCGGGGCCATCGCCAGCGAGGAGCCGACCATGCAGCCAACCATCACCTGATAGCCTTCGGCTAGGGCGGCATCGCGCAGTTTCAGCGCCTCGGTGAGGCCGCCGGTCTTGTCGAGCTTGATATTGACCACATCGTATTTGCCCCGGAGGCCGGGCAGGCTGGCGCAGTCATGGGCGCTCTCATCAGCGCAGACCGGCACCGGGCGCTCCATGCCAATGAGGGCCGCATCCTCCCCTGCAGGCAGGGGCTGCTCCACCAGTTCCACCCCAAGGCGGATCAGATGCGGCGCCAGCGCGGCATAGACCTCCGCCGACCAGCCCTCATTGGCGTCGACGATGATCCGCGCCTCGGGCGCCCCCGCGCGCACCGCCTCCAGCCGGGGCATATCCTCCAGCGTGCCGAGCTTGATCTTCAGGAGCGGGCGATGGGCGTTCTTCGCCGCCTGCGCCCGCATCTCCTCGGGCGCGGCCAGCGACAGCGTATAGGCGGTGATCTCGGGCTTCGGCTCGGGCAGGCCGGCCAGCTGCCAGACCGGCTTTCCGGCTTTCTTCGCCTCCAGATCCCAGAGCGCACAATCCACCGCATTGCGCGCCGCCCCGGCGGGCAGCAGCTCCTGCAGCTCCGCCCGGCTGAAGACCTCCGGCAGCCCCTCGATCTCGCGGGTCACCGAGTCCAGCGTCTCGCCATAGCGCGCATAGGGCACACATTCGCCCCAGCCCTGATATCCGCCGTCCTCGACCCGGACCGTCAGCACCTGCGCCTCGGTGCGCGAGCCGCGCGATATGGTGAAGACCTGCGCCAGCTTGAACACGTCTCTGGTTACGGTGATCTTCATGGCTCTCCCTCCGGGGCTCGCGCGCGCCCCCTGCTTCATCTTTTCAAAAATATCCCCGCCGGAGGCTTCCGACAGCCTGGCAGGCGGGACGCCCCAAGAACAGGGCACCCCTTCATCTTTTGACCAATACGCCCGCGGGCGGCTCCTGTCCTTTCGGCGCAGCCCCCCGCGGCAGGTAGATCAGATCGCCGAGAGCGCGTCCACCAGCCGGCCGGCGCCATGGCGATAGGGATCGACCGCCGGCAGGCCCATGCGATCCTCGACCTCCTTCAGATAGGCCACTGCCTCTTCTTCGCCGAGGTGCTGGGTATTGACCGAGATGCCGACGATCTGACAGGCCGGATTGGCGCGCCGCGCCAGGGGCAGCGACACGTCGCGCAGCTCTTCCAGCGTCGGCAGGTCATAGTCCGGCAGCCCGCGCATATGGCTGCGGGTCGGCTCGTGGCAGAGGATCAGCGCATCGGGCTGGCCGCCATGCACCAGCGCCAAGGTGACACCGGAATAGGAGATGTGGAACAGCGAACCCTGGCCCTCGATAAGGTCCCAGTGGTCCTCGTCATTGTCCGGAGTCAGATATTCGATCGAGCCCGCCATGAAGTCGGCAATCACCGCATCCAGCGGCACGCCGCCGCCGGTGATCAGGATGCCGGTCTGGCCGGTGGCGCGGAAGGTGGACTTCATCCCCCGCTTCTGCATCTCCGCATCCATCGCCAGCGCGGTATACATCTTGCCAACCGAGCAATCGGTGCCCACCGCCAGGCAGCGCTTGCCGCTGCGTTTCTTGCCATCCGCGATGGGATATTTCACCGAAGGCACCCGCACGTCGTGCAGCTTGCGCCCGGTGGCCTCGGCCACCGCCGCCAGATCCGGCTCGTCGCGCAGGAGGTTGTGCAGACCGGAGGCCAGGTCAAAGCCCTCCTCCAGTGCCTGCACCAGCACCTTTTTCCATTCCTGGCTGATCACGCCGCCGCGGTTGGCGACACCGATCACCAGCGTCTTGGCACCGGCGGCCTTGGCCTCCTCCAGTGTCATCTCGGTGAGGCCGAGGTCGGCGCCGCAGCCGGGCAGGCTCAGCTGGCCCACCGCGTGCTCCGGGCGCCAGTCCCGGATGCCGATGGCGACTTTGGCGGCGAGCATGTCGGGCGCGTCACCGAGGAACAGCAGATAGGGGGTCTCGATCATCTTCAGCGTCCTTGTTGGGAAATGTCCTGTTTCGAGGTAGCTTGCGACAGGTGGGCCGCAAGTTTCTCTCTGATTTGCCGCCGCAGCGACGCCGGAGTGAAGATTCTTCGAAGATGCCGAAAAAATGGCGAAGATTCTCCCGCAAAGCACAGCTCCCGCGCAGCAGACGGATCGCCGAGACCCGGTTTCCCACCGCAGCGCGGCATCCAGTTGCTGCAAGTGCACAATAGGCTTGCCCTTCATCGCGCAATGAAATAACCCATGGATGAGATTTTTTGCAACTAATGAACCCGGAGAACCAGAGATGAGCTTTCGGCTCCAGCCCGCCGCCCCTGCCCGCCCGAACCGCTGCCAGCTGTTCGGCCCGGGCTCCAACACCAAGCTCTTTGCCAAGATGGCCGCCTCGGCGGCGGATGTCATCAACCTCGACCTTGAGGATTCGGTGGCGCCCTCCGACAAGGAACAGGCCCGCGCCAATGTGATCGAGGCGATCAATACGGTGGATTGGGGCGGCAAGACCCTGAGCGTGCGCATCAACGGGCTCGACACCCCCTGGTGGTATCGCGACGTGGTGGACCTTCTGGAACAGGCGGGCGAACGGCTCGACCAGATCATGATCCCCAAGGTGGGCTGCGCCGAGGATGTCTATGCGGTGGATGCGCTGGTGACCGCGATCGAGCGCGCCAAGGGGCGCACCAAGCGGCTCGCCTTCGAGGTGATCATCGAATCGGCGGCGGGCATCGCCCATGTGGAGGCGATTGCCGCCAGCAGTCCCCGGCTGGAGGCGATGAGCCTCGGCGCGGCGGATTTCGCCGCCTCCATGGGCATGCAGACCACCGGCATCGGCGGCACCCAGGAAAACTACTACATGCTGCGCGCGGGCGTGCAGCATTGGTCGGATCCCTGGCATTGGGCGCAGGCCGCCATTGTCGCCGCCTGCCGCACCCATGGGGTGCTTCCGGTCGATGGCCCCTTCGGCGATTTCTCCGATGACGCGGGATACATCGCCCAGGCGAAACGCTCCGCCACCCTGGGCATGGTGGGCAAATGGGCGATCCATCCCAAACAGATCGCTTTGGCCAATGAGGTCTTCACCCCCTCCGAGGAGGCCGTGACCGAGGCCCGCGAGATTCTCGCCGCGATGGAAGAGGCCAAGGCCAGCGGCTCCGGCGCAACCGTCTACAAGGGGCGGCTGGTGGACATCGCCTCGATCAAACAGGCCGAAGTCATCGTGGCCCAATCCGAGCTGATCGCGGCCAACCGCTGACCGCCCGCCCTTTCGTCCAGCCTCACCTCCGCTGGCGCGCGGGACAGATCCACCGCCAGCGGCAAGGGGCCGGGCGGGGGCCGCGCCGCAGGCGCGGCCCCCGCCCCCCGGCGACATGCGGAGCATGGCGCAAAACCTCAAGCCGACATGCGGAGCATGGCGCCATCTCTCCAGCCGACAAGCGGATCCTGGCGCCGTTCGCCTGCAACAGCAACAGAAGCGGCGGGTCACCCCGCCTGGGGCCCCGCGTCCGGATGCTCCGGCCTCTTCGGTCTAGGTCCGCTTGCTGCTCCGGATCTGATGTCTGGGGGCAAGGGTAAAAAGATAAGGTGGCGGTACCGCCAGATCGGACGTGGACGGGCGTATCCGCCCGCGCGCTCAACGTTATCTCTGCACGCTCCCCCAAGAGGAAAGCCGTGTCCTGCGGATGGCCGGGGGTGTCAGGCCCGGCCGATGACCATGATCGCCGATCAGACTAGCGCGCGGCGGTTGAGATCCGCCGAAGCGGGCGTGCGGCGGGGGCGCAACACCTCAGGCTCTCAGGCCCGAAGGTCCTTGGGCGAGCCCATCACCACATAGGTGGTGATCGCGGTGACAAAGGGCGAGGTGCCGAGGATATCGGTGTGAAACCGCTTGTAGCTGGGCAGATCGGCGCATTCGACCCGCAGCAGATATTCGATGGTGCCGGTGATATTGTGGCATTCCACCACCTCCGGCGCCGCCTGCATGGCGCGTTCGAAGGCCAGTTGCGCCTCCTTGGTGTGCTCGCCGAGGCCGACGCCGATATAGGTGACGAATCCCGCCCCCATCGCCTGCCGGTCGAGCACCGCGCGATAGCCGGTGATGATGCCGTCGCGCTCCAGCTCCTGCACCCGGCGCAGGCAGGCGGAGGGCGACAGACCCACCCGCTCCGCCAGTTCCAGATTGGAGAGCCGCCCGTCGCGCGAGAGCTCGCGCAATATCTGTTGGTTGATCTTGTCACGTTTCGCCATTTGTTGCGAATTTACCGGCAACACCCGCAAGAACGCAATTTCATTTTCCCCGTATCGGCGCAGGATCTTGCGCATGATGACCTATGATCTCTTCGCCGCCCTCGCGCTCTTTGCCTTTGTCTCCTCGGTGACGCCGGGGCCGAACAACCTGATGCTGATGGCCTCGGGTGCCAATTTCGGCTTTCGCCGCACCATCCCGCATATGCTGGGGGTGGCGCTTGGCTTTGTCTTCATGGTGCTGCTGGTGGGGGTGGGGCTGGTGCAGGTCTTTGACGCCTTTCCCCTGAGCTACACGGTGCTGAAGATCGGCTCGGTGCTCTATCTGCTTTATCTCGCCTGGAAGATCGCCCATGCGGGCCCCGCCAGGAGCGGCGCGGCATCGGGGCGGCCGATGAGCTTTCTGCAGGCGGCGGCCTTTCAATGGGTCAACCCCAAGGCCTGGGCGATGGCGCTGACCGCGATCAGCGCCTATACGCCCGATCACAGCCTCTGGGCGATCCTGCTGGTGGGGGCGATCTTTGGCGCCATCAACCTGCCCTCGGTCGGATCCTGGACCCTGCTCGGCCAGCAGATGGCGCGGCTGCTGACCAATGAGCGGCGACTGACCCTGTTCAACTGGACCATGGCGGCGCTGCTGGTCGCCTCGCTCTACCCGGTGATCTGGCCGCAGTGATCCCCGCACTGCGCCCTTGGACAAGGGCGCGCCAGGCCGGGGGCGTGGCGCGCAAGGCCCCATCGAGGGCCCCCGCGCGCCCTTTTTGCCGCCCCGAGGGACGGCAAAAAGCCCCTGCCGCCAATCGGGTAACCCCTTCTAGCGCAGGGGCAGGCAGATCTCGGTCAGGAGATCCTCCGGCGCGGTAGTGCGGGGATCGTTGAGGTAGATCTCGTAACAGGGGCGATCCGCAGGCTCCTCTCCCGACCCCGGCAGCCAGCCGCCAAAGAGGCTGTCATAGGCCGCCGCCAGACCGGTATAGGGTCCCTTGTAGGTCAGCACCGCCGCCTTGCCCGCCGGCAGGTCCTGCGCCTGCATCCCTTCGGGGAACTCCGCCCCGAGATACTCTACCCCGGCGAAACTGCGCAGTTCCGCATCGGGCCGGGTGCCGGGCATGTCGAAATAGACCCCGATCATGCTGCGCACCTCGGGCCAGAGATTGCGCGCAGCGCAGATGGCGGAAACCTGGGTGAAGGTGCGGTCGATCTCGATATAGGGCCCGGTATGGGCAAGGCCGATGAGGCGGCGCGCCGGCTCGGCGCGCTGAAGGACGTCATACATGGAAAACTCCTGTTGAGGCGGACGGGCGGGTGCGGGCAGATGCCGCCCCGCCGCGCGAAAGGCCGCCGGGCTCTGGCCATAGGCGGCGGTGAAGGCACGCGAAAAGGACTCCCGGTTGGGATAGCCGACGGAGGCGCCCACCTCCTCGAGCGGGGAGGCCTCTGCCACCAGCGCCACCGCCGCCCGGTGCAAGCGGATGCGGCGCACCGACTGGCCGCAGGTCTCGCCGGTCAGCGCCCGGAACACCCGATGCCAGTGGAAGCGCGACATCGCCGCCACATCGGCCAGCGTGTCGAGGCTGAGATCCCCCGCCGGATTGTCGTGGATATAGTCGAGCACCCGCAGGATGCGATCCTCGTAACTCCTGCCCATGGGCCGGTCTCCTTTTCCTGTGCCCTGTCTGAATGCCAGAGGGGGGCGTGACAAATCTTGCTGAGTTTACCCCGACCCGCACCACCTGCCCGCAGCGCCGAGCGCCGCTCTTGCCCATGGAGCCGCCGCCCTCCCGCCCTGCCGCGGACAAGGCCCCTTGCACACATGGAGTTGCATCAGACGCGACGTAAGTCCATATAACGGGCAAACCGCGACAGTAGAGACAGCATGACCCAGTATCTGGAATTCGAAAAACCGCTCGCCGAGATCGAAGGCAAGGCGGAAGAGCTGCGCGCGATGGCGCGCACCAACGAAGAAATGGATGTGGTGGACGAAGCCGCCGCGCTGGACAAGAAAGCGGCGCAACTGCTGCAGGACCTCTACAAGAACCTGACCCCCTGGCGCAAATGCCAGGTGGCCCGCCATCCCGACCGCCCGCATTGCCGCGACTACATCAAGGAACTCTTCACCGAATACACGCCACTGGCCGGGGATCGCAATTTTGCCGATGACCTCGCGGTGATGGGTGGCCTGGCCCGGTTCAACGACCAGCCGGTGGTGGTGATCGGCCACGAGAAGGGTTCGGACACCAAATCCCGCATCACCCACAACTTCGGGATGGCGCGTCCCGAGGGCTATCGCAAGGCGGTGCGGCTGATGGAGATGGCCGGCCGCTTCGGCCTGCCCGTCATCACGCTGGTCGATACTGCGGGGGCCTATCCCGGCAAGGGCGCCGAGGAGCGCGGCCAGTCCGAGGCGATCGCACGCTCGACCGAGATGTGCCTGAAGATCGGCGTGCCGCTGATCTCGGTCATCATCGGCGAGGGCGGATCGGGCGGCGCGGTGGCCTTTGCCACCGCCAACCGGGTGGCGATGCTGGAACATTCGATCTATTCGGTGATCTCGCCGGAGGGCTGCGCCTCGATCCTGTGGAAGGATGCGGAAAAGATGCGCGAGGCCGCCGAGGCGCTGCGCCTGACCGCGCAGGACCTGAAGACGCTCGAGGTGGCGGACCGGGTGATCCCGGAGCCGATGGGCGGTGCCCATCGCGATCCCGTGGCCGTTTACAAATCCGTGGGCGCGGCGATTGCCGAGATGCTGGGCGAATTGTCCAAGCTCGATGCCAAGGCGCTGGTGAAGGATCGTCGCGAGAAGTTCCTCAAGATCGGCTCCAAGGGGCTCGCGGCCTGATCGCCCGCCTCTCAGCGGCCCATAGAAAAGCCCCCGTTCCGCCGAACGGGGGCTTTTTTCTTGAACGATGGGCAGGGCCGCAGGATCGGGCGTCGGTTCAGCGCCCCGCGTGACCCGGGCGGCCCGAGCGGCGCGCATCCCAGAGGGTGAGGGTAAAGATCGCCACGCCGATAAGGCTCAAGCCCGCGCCGACATAGCCCGAGGAGGGAAAGCCGTAGCCCGCCGCGATCACCCGTGCCGCGAGGAAGGGCCCGAGCGCATTGGCGACGTTGAAGGCGGCATGGTGCAGCGAGGCGGCGAGCTGCTGCGCCTCGCCCGCCACATCCATCAGCCGGGTCTGCATCACGGTGGAAATACCGCCGAGCACCGACATGAACAGCACCACTGCCCCCATCGCCCAGAGGCTGGTTTCAGCCGCCAGCGGATAGAGCAGCAGCACCAGCGTGCCGGCGCCGAAGGCGAAATAGGCGGTGGCATTCATGTTGCGGTCGGCGAGGCTGCCCATCAGCAGATTGAAGACCGTCATGCCGATGCCGACCACCGCAAACATCACCGCCACGTCATCGGGCGAGCCGCCCAGCACCGTCTCCACCGTCGAGGCGATATAGGTATAGACTGCAAAGAAGCCGCCGAAGCCGATCGCGCCGGTGGCCAGGGTCAGCCAGACCTGTCGGTTCTTCAGCGCGGTCAATTCGCGCAGGGGGGCGGCATTGGGGTCGGCTGGGGTGCGCGGGGCCTTCAGCATCACCGCAAGGGCTGTGGCCAGGGCGAGGAAGCCGACGACCACATAACCGGCCCGCCAGCCGACATATTGGCTGAGCCAGCTTGCGGCCGGCACGCCGATGGTTGTGGCCAGCGTCAGGCCGACAAAGACCCGCGCCACCGCCGAGGCGCGTTTGTTCGGGGCCACCACCGAGGCCGCCACCAGTGCTGCCACGCCGAAATAGGCGCCATGCGGCAGGCCGGAGAGAAAGCGCGTCAGGGTGAAACTGCCGAAGGTGGGTGCCAGCGCCGAGAGCGTGTTGAAGAGGGCAAAGGCCAGCATCAGCCAGATCAGCATCATGCGTTTGCGCAGCCGCGCCCCCGCCACCGCCAACACCGGCGCGCCGACCACCACACCAAGCGCATAGGCGCTGATGGCATCGGCGGCGCGGGCCTCGCTGACGCCGAGGTCGGCGGCAAAGCCCGGCAGCAGCGCCATGGAGGCAAATTCGGTGGTGCCGATGGCAAACCCACCCATTGCGAGCGCAAACAGAACGGCGCGGGGTGAAATTTGCTTCTGGCGGCCTGCTCCGGGAGAGGAGGCGCCCAGGACTGCGGTTTCCGTCATGGCCATCGCTTTTTCGATTTTGGGGAATCGGAGGAGATTCCGGTTGAACCCCCTCCCTTGCGGCCAGAGCTAATGCGCGCTCCTGCGGCCCGCAAGGGGCGCGGGGAAACTTTACCTGTTATCGGCTTTGCGGCGCCGGGACCTGCCCGCGATTGCAGCGCATCACCTGCGCAACGGGCGCGCTGTCGCGACCGCCCCCTCGGCGGCAGAGGTCTTGTGTTGCCGGTCCCGGCAATCACTTAGGATACTCCCTAAGTTTTTACTTGCGCGACTCGGCGACAGGCGATTACTTAGGGACATGGCTAAGTTTGACATGCAGCTCGACCTGCTCTTCACCGCGCTGGGGGATCCCACCCGCCGCGCCATCCTGAGCAGGCTTGCCCGGGGTCCCGCCAGCGTCAGCGAGCTGGCGGCCCCGCATGACATGGCCCTGCCCTCTTTCATGGGGCATCTGAAACGGCTGGAAGAGGCCGGGCTGATCGCCAGCCACAAGCAAGGGCGGGTGCGCATCTGCACGCTTGCCCCGCAGGCCCTGACCCCGGCGCAGGACTGGCTGAGCGAACAACGCCAGATCTGGTCCGGGCGACTGGACCGGTTCGACGACTACGTGACACGCCTGGTGCAGGAGACGCAGAAATGACCCTCGACCCCAAGACCGACCTCAGCTTTACCCGCAGCCTCGCCGCGCCCCGGATGCTGCTCTGGCAGTGCTGGACCAGCCCCGAGCATATCCCGCAGTTCTTCATCCCGCGCCCCCATCGGGTCACCGCCTGCGAGATCGACCTGCGGGTCGGCGGGCGGTTCAACACCACCTTCGAGGTCGAAGGGCAGATCATGGAGAACCATGGCGTCTACCTCGAGGTGGTCGAAGGGGAGAAACTGGTCTTTACCGATGGCTATAGCGAGGGCTGGAAGCCGGCACCCGATCCCTTCATGACCGCGATCCTGGAGTTCGCCGACGATGGCGCCGGCGGCACCCGCTATACCGCCACGGCACGGCACCGCTCCTCCGAGGCCCGGACACAGCACGAGGAAATGGGCTTCTTCGACGGCTGGGGCACGGTGGCGACCCAGCTGGAAGACTACGCCAGATCGTTGCTGGGCTGAGGCGCTTCAGCCCGCCAGCAGCCGCAGCCCCTGGGTCACGTCGGTGCGAACCGCGAGTCTGAGGCCGGGTTCGTCCCCGGCCTTCAGCGCGGCGATGATCAGCTTGTGGTTATGCGGCGGCTCGGTCCGCCCCAGCCGCCCGTAGAGCGCCCGCATGGTGGGGCCGAGCTGCAGCCAGACCGTTTCAGCCATGGCCAGCATGGCCGGCGCCTGGGCCCTCAGGTAGAGGGTGCGGTGAAATTCGAGGTTGGTGCGGATATAGCCCACCGCATCGCGTTTGGAGACCATCTCCGCCACGCCACCGTTGATTACCTGCAGGCGGTCGATCAATGCCATATGGGCCCGTGGCATGGCGCGGGTCGCCAGTTCCACCTCGATCAGCGCCCGCAGGGCGGCCAGCTCCTCGATCCGCTCGTTGGAGAGTTCCGGCGTCGAGACCCGACCGGAAGAGGAGAGCATCAAGGCCCCCTCTGCCACCAGCCGCCGCACCGCCTCGCGCGCAGGCGTCATCGAGACCTCATATTCCTTGCCGATGCCGCGCAGGGTCAAGGCCTCGCCCGGGGCGATGGCCCCATGCATGATGCGGGTCCTGAGGCTCCGGTAGACGCGGTCATGGGCGGAGCCGGTGTTTTCGGCGATGGGGCGGTTGCCCGTCAGAAGCTTGTCCATGACCGGCTATGTGATCACAAATGCCGGCAAGATCAATCCCCCTCGTCCATCGCCTCGAAGCGATAGCGATGCAGCGCATTGCCCTCGCCCTGCAACCAGCGGCGGGCGGCGCGGTAATCGCCGTAGAGCTGCTCCACCAGGGTCCAGAAGGCGCGCGAATGGTTCATCTCCTTGAGATGCGCCACCTCATGGGCGGCCACGTAGCGCAGCACCTCGCGGGGTGCGAGGATCAGCCGCCAGGAATACATCAGCCCGCCGCCCGAGGAGCAGGAGCCCCAGCGCGAGCGGGTGTCGCGCAGGGTGAGGCTGCTGTAGCGTCGGCCGAGGCGATCGGCATAGTGATCCGAGGCCTCCGCCAGCCGTTCACGCGCCAATTCGCGCAGGTAGCGTTCCAGCCGACGGGCGGCAGCGGGGTCCGGCACCTCGATCACCCCGTCCCCGCGCTGGATGCGCCTGCCGCTGGCGGTGCGGATCTCGACCTCCTCGCCCTCCAGCGGCAGACGGCAGCCGGGGCCGACCAGCAGCTGTTCGGGCTGTTTCGCCAGATGGCTGCGGATCCAGTCTTCCTTTTCCAGCAGGAAGGCGCGGCCCTCGCGTTCGGGCACCCGCTGCGGCAGGGTCAGCGTCACCCGCCCGTCCAGCGAGGAAATCCGCAGCGACAGGCGACGGGCCCGACCGGAGCGGCGCAGACGCACCCGAAGCTCCGGATTGCCGGGCAAACGCAGTTCTGACATGGCTTCTCCCCCTCCGGATGGCGGCACGCAAAGGCTTTGACAGGCCCGGCAGCATATGGCAAGGCACCTGAATCGTCGAACCGACTCACGCTATTTTTAAAGGGGATCCACATGCCCAAGGAAGAATGGGGTACAAAACGCGTCTGCCCGACCACCGGCAAACGCTTTTATGACCTGAACAAGAACCCGATCATCAGCCCCTATACCGGCGATATCGTGGAGATCGACATCGCCAAGGCCCGCATGATCGAAGCCGATGCCGAGGATGCCGCCAGCCTGAAGTCCAAGCAGAATCTCGACGCCGATGACGTGGTCCTCGACGATGATGAGGATGCGGTCGACATGGATCTGGGCGACGACGTGCTGGAAGACGACGAGGAGGACAATGTCTCTCTCGACGATCTGGCCGATGTGGCCTCGGACGACGAAGACATCTGACGCGCTGCCCGTCCGCCCACGCGCCCATCCGGGGTGCGTGGGCAAAAAGCGCAGCAAATTCAGGGGCAAAGTGAGGTCCGCCCCGGGAGAGAAAAAAATTGGCCGCCGCGTTGCATTTTCCGCTTGCAGCCCCCGCCATCCTCCCTTAAACGACCTCTCACACCGAACGGAGCGCTGCTCCGGACGGGTTGGAAGGGGCCTTAGCTCAGCTGGGAGAGCGCCTGCATGGCATGCAGGAGGTCAGCGGTTCGATCCCGCTAGGCTCCACCAAAACCTTTCCAGATCAGTGAGATAACAAACGCACCCCCAGGGTGCTTCGGTCGTTTGGCAAGCCGTCACGGTTGCCGGGCGGTCGCGAAATTGCTAGCCCTGCGTCCATGACGCCACTGGTCCCCCCTCCTCCCTCCCTCGGCTGCCCCTATCCGCTCGGGCGCTCTGGCCTCTTGGCCTGGGGTGGCTGACGATGCAGGCCCGGGACCGCGCGCAGCTGGGGGATCTCGACATTTTTGCCACCATCGTGCGCCATGGCAGCATGAAGGCCGCGGCGGTGGAGCTGGGGGTCACCACCTCCGCCCTCAGCCATCGGATGCGCAAGCTGGAGGCGGGGCTGGGCGTGCGCCTCCTGAACCGGACCAGTCGCTCGCTGGCGCCAACCGAGGCCGGCGCGCGGCTGGCGGCAGAACTGGACCGGGGATTCGCCACCATCACCGAGGCGCTGAGTGCCGCCACCCGCACCCGGGGCCTGCCGGTGGGGCGGTTGCGGCTCAACATGCTGCGCGATGCGGCGCGGCATCTGGTGAACCCGGTGCTGGGCCGCTATGCCGCCACCTATCCCGACATGCAGCTCGACCTCCATGCGGATGATCGCATGGTCGACATGGTGGCCGGTGGCTTTGACGCCGGGATCCGCTATGGCGACCGGGTGCCGCGCGACATGATCGGCGTTGCCCTGTGCCCGCCGACCGAATGGCTGGTGGTGGCCGCGCCCGCCCTGCTGGAGCGGGTCGGGACACCGCAGAGCCCGGCGGATCTGGTCGGGATGCCCTGCATCGAGATCAAGCTCGGCGATGACAGCGCCTATCTCTGGGAGCTGGGCAATGGGGCGCGGATGCAGCGCATCGCGGTGCGCGGGCCGGTGCGGGCCAATGGCACCAGCGTCATCCTCGATGCGGCCATCGAAGGTCTCGGCTTTGCCTATGTGCTGCGCCATGCGGTGGCGGCGGATCTGGCGGCGGGGCGTCTGGTGCAGGTGCTGGCGGATTGGGTCTCGGAGGGGCCGCCGCTGATGATCTACTACCCGAGCCGCCACCAGCAGCCGCCGGGGTTGAGGGAGCTCATCGACATGATCCGCGCGGATCAGGGATTGCCGCCGCTCGCCTGACCGATGGTTGAGCATCACTCAAGGATTCATTGATCCGACAGGGGATGGGGCAAGGTGCGCTCAACTGATAGGGTGAGGACATCGCCGCAAGCCCCCGGTTCGACCCGACCGGGTCCGGACCACATCGAGGGCTGGCGTGATCCGCACCACATGCCTCAGGAGACCGAGATGACCTATCAGGCCGCGCCCGACCGCTATGACACCCCCATGACCTACCGCCGCTGCGGGCGCAGCGGCACCGACCTGCCGGCGATCTCGCTGGGGCTCTGGCAGAACTTCGGCGGCACCGATGTTTTCGAGACCGGCCGCGCCATCCTGCGCCGCGCCTTTGACCGGGGCGTCACCCATTTCGACCTCGCCAACAACTACGGCCCGCCCTATGGCTCGGCCGAGGAGAATTTCGGCCGCGCCATGGCCACGGATTTCGCCCCCTACCGCGATGAGATGATCATCTCCACCAAGGCGGGCTGGGACATGTGGCCGGGGCCTTATGGGGGCATCGGCGGCAGCCGCAAGTACCTCATCGCCTCCTGCGACCAGTCGCTGAAGCGGATGGGCCTCGACTATGTCGATATCTTCTATTCCCACCGCGTCGACCCGGACACGCCGCTGGAGGAGACCATGGGCGCGCTGGCGCATCTGCACCGGCAGGGCAAGGCGCTCTACGTCGGGATATCCAGCTATTCGCCGGAACTGACCCTGAAGGCTGCCGAGATCCTGCAGGAAGAGCGGGTGCCGCTGTTCATCCACCAGCCGAATTATTCCATGTTCAACCGCTGGATCGAAGAGGGGCTGCTGGACACTCTGGCCGATCTCGGCACCGGCTGCATTGCCTTCTCGCCGCTGGCGCAGGGCCTGCTGTCGAACAAATACCTGAACGGCATCCCCGAGGATGCGCGGGCGGCGCGGGGCGGGTTCGGCAAGGATCTGATCACCGAGGAGCTGGTGGCCCGCATCCGCAAGCTCAACGCGATTGCCGAACGGCGCGGCCAGACCCTCGCGCAGATGGCGATTGCCTGGGCGCTGCGCGATCCCCGGGTGACATCGGCTCTGATCGGGGCGCGTACGGTGGCGCAGCTCGACAACTCGCTCGACTCGCTGAACCACCTTGCCTTCACAAGCGAGGAGCTGGCCGAGATCGACACCCATGCCACCGATGGCGGCACCGACTACTGGAAGGTCTCCACCTCGATCTGAGGTCGCTGTCGCAACCTCCCTGCCCCGCACTGGCCGCCTCCCGGCCGGTGCGGGCGCTCAGGGCGTGGCGGCCTCCTCGCGCAGCCAGCGCACCAGCCGCTGCACCTCCGGGCGGTGCGGGTTGCGACCGGAGGGCAGCACGATGTAATGGCCTTGCCGCGCGGTCAGGCTAAGGTCGGTGGCCCGCACCAGCCGCCCGCTGTCGAGATAGGGCTGGGCAAAGACCTCCGCCACCAGCGTCACCCCCTGGCCGTGCACAGCCAGTTCCAGCGCGATCAGCGATTGGTCGACCTTGAACACCGCCTCCGGCGGGGTCAGCCCGGGCCCGTGCTGGGCAAAGAAATGCGGCCAGGTGTCCACCACCCCCACCAGTTCGATCAGCGGTGTCGCCGCCAGCGTCTCTGCCCGGCCGTCGCCGCGATGCTGCGGCGCGCAGACCGCGATCACCTCGTGGTTCAACAGCAGATGCGACTCGCCATCCGGCCAGGTGCCGTCGCCATAACGGATGTCCACATCCACCGCCTCGCCCTCTGCCGGCTCGCCCCAGGTGGCAGACAGCAGCCGCAGACGGCTGCCGGGATAGGCGGCGCGATAGCGCCCGATGCGCGGCAGCAGCCACAGGAGGTTCAGCGAACTGAGACAGCGCAGGTTGATCTCCTCCTCCGCTCCACGGCCAAAGAGGCTGGAGGTGGTGGCGTCGAGATCGGCAAAGGCCTTGCTGACCACCGGCAGATAGGCCTGCCCGAGCCGGGTCAGCACCAGCGACTTGCGTTCGCGCAGGAACAGCTTGTGGCCCAGCTCTGCCTCCAGGCCGCGCACCTGGTAGCTGACCGCCGAGGGGGTGAGCCCCAGCTCCTCCGCCGCCAGGGTGAAATTCCCCAGCCGCGCGCTGGCATCAAAGGCCCTGAGCCAGGGCAGCGGGGGGAGTTCCTTGTACATCGCCGTCTCCTTGGATCGCCCCGTTATATCGACAAATTTTTTCGAGGCTATGGCGAATTTTTTTTCGTTATGGATTTGGCCTGCGGATTTGTAACGCTCGCATGACGACAGACCTCAGGAACGGCAGGCGCAAAGTGTCCAACTACGACTACATCATCATCGGCGCGGGCTCCGCAGGCTGCGTGCTGGCCGACCGGCTGAGCGCCTCGGGGCGCAACCGGGTGCTGGTGCTGGAGGCCGGCGGCAGAGGGCGGTCGCCCTGGATTGCGCTGCCGATCGGCTATGGCAAGAGCTTCTTTGACCCGGCGGTGAACTGGAAATACCAGTCCGAAGCCGAAGAGAGCCTGGCCGGGCGCAGCGGCTACTGGCCGCGCGGCAAGGGGGTGGGCGGCTCCGGTGCGATCAATGCCATGATCTATGCCCGGGGCGTGCCGCAGGATTTCGACGACTGGCAGGCGGCGGGGGCCACCGGCTGGGGTTGGGACCGCGTGCGTGCCACCTATGAGGCGCTGGAAACCCGCGTTGCCCCTAATGGCGCGCGGCGAGGATCGGGCGCGATCACGGTGCAGGATGTCTCCGACCAGATCCACAAGGCGAACCGCCACTACTTCGGCGCCATCGACGAACTGGGCCTGCCGCGCACCGAGGACATGAACAGCGACGCCTTCGAGGGCGCTTCGATCTACCAGATCAACACCAGCGGCGGGCGGCGAATGCATTCGGCCCGGGCCCATCTCGCCCCGGCGCTCAAGCGACCCAATGTGATGCTGATGACGGAGGCGCTGGCCGAGCGGCTGGTGTTTGACGGCAAGCGGATCACCGGCGTCACGGTGCGCCACCGGGGCCGGAGCTTGACCCTGACCGCCGGGCGCGAGGTCATCCTCGCTGCAGGCTCCGTCACCTCGCCGCGGCTGCTGCAACTGTCCGGCATCGGGCCGGCGGAGCTGCTGAAATCCCACGGCATCGCGGTGCGGCAGCATGCGCCGCATGTGGGGGGCAACCTGCAGGACCACCTGGCGGTGAACTATTATTTCCGCGCCACCGAGCCGACACTGAACAATGTGCTGGCGCCCTTCCACGGCAAGCTGCGGGCGGCGCTGCACTATGCGCTGAGCCGTCGAGGCCCCTTGGCGCTGTCGGTGAACCAATGTGGCGGCTATTTCCGCTCTGCGCCGGACCTGCCGCAGCCGGACCAGCAGCTCTACTTCAATCCGGTGACCTATACGACGACACCGGATGGAACCCGCAATGTGATCAAGCCCGATCCCTTCCCCGGCTTCATCATCAGTTTCCAGCCTGCCCGGCCCACCAGCCGGGGGCGGATCGACATCAGCGCCAACGACCCCGGCGCCGCGCCGCTGATCCGGCCCAATTCACTCGCCACCGAGGAGGACCGCGCGCAGGTCGTGGCGGGGGGGCTGCTGTGCCAGCGGATCATAATGACGCGGGCCTTGACCAAGCTGGTCGAGGCGCCGTTGTACAACGATCTGCGGAAGATGAGCGGCGCCGACATTCTTGAAGATTTCCGCCAGCGCTGCGGTACGGTCTTCCACCCGGTCGGCACCTGCCGCATGGGCGCGGATGCGGCAACCTCCGTCGTTTCACCCCGGCTGAAGCTGCACGGGTTTGACGGGTTGCGGGTGGTCGACGCCTCGGTCTTCCCGAACATCACCTCGGGCAATACCAATGCCCCCACCATGATGCTGGCGCATCGCGCCGCTGACCTGATCGCGGAGGACGCCGCATGAGCACGCCCTATTCCACCTCCGGCGCGGTGCCGGTCTCTTATGATCGCGGCGCGCAGGATACGGGCCTCCGGATCAAAGGGGTCGAGACCTTCTGCACGCCCTTGATCGGTTTTGTCCGGGTCACGGCGGAGGATGGCTCTGCGGGCTGGGGGCAGGTCTCCACCTATAACAGCGACCTCACCTGCGAGATCCTGCACCGGCAGGTGGTGCCCTGGGCGCTGGGGCGCGGCATGGGCGCGCTGGAGGCGGTGATTGCCGAAATCCCGCTGCGGGAACACAAATTCCCCGGCACCTACCTGCGCCGGGCGATGGCGGGACTGGATACCGCCGTCTGGGACTGGCGCGGCAAACAGGCGGGCAAGCCGGTGGCGGAACTGCTGGGCGGTTCGGCGGGCGAGATCCGCGCCTATGCCTCCTCCATGCGCCGCGACATCACACCGGAGGCCGAGGCCGAGCGGATGTTGCGCCTGCGCGATCAACACGGGTTTGACGCCTTCAAGGTGCGCGTCGGGGCCGAATGCGGTCAGGACCGCGACGAATGGGTCGGCCGGACCGAGGCGATCATCCCCGCGATCCGCGCGGCGATGGGGCCGGAGGCGGCGCTGCTGGTTGATGGCAATTCCGGCTTCAGCCCTGCCCGCGCAATCGAAGTGGGGCGGATGCTCGAAGCCAATGGCTATGAGCATTTTGAGGAACCCTGTCCCTATTGGGATCAGGAGCAAACCGCCGAGGTCACCCGCGCGTTGAACATCGACGTGGCCGGGGGCGAACAGGACTGCGACATGCAGCATTGGAAGCGGATGATCGCGAACCAAGTGGTGGACATCATCCAGCCCGATATCCTCTACCTCGGCGGCATGATCCGCAGCATGGAGGTCGCCCGCATGGGCCATGCCGCCGGGCTGCCCTGCACGCCCCATGCGGCGAACCTGTCGCTGGTGACGCTCTTCACCATGCACCTGTTGCGCGCGGTGCCGAACCCCGGTCGCTACCTCGAGTTTTCCATTGAAGGCGACGACTACTACCCCTGGCAGCGCGACCTGTTCCTGACCGATCCCTACCAGATCACCGCAGGCAAGGCCCGTGTCTCTGATGCTCCCGGCTGGGGGATCGAGATCAACCCCGAATGGCTTGCCAAATCCACCTACAAAAGCAGCGAGGCCGCCTGATGAGCGCTGACGCCCTGATTTCCACCTATTTCGCCACCGGCACCCTGCCGGACCTGCCCCGCGATCCCTATATCGGTGGCGCCTTCGTTCCGCCCGCCAAGGGCGCCTATATGGAGAGCTTCGACCCCGGCACCGCCAGCGCCTTTGGCACCTTTGCAGCGGGTACGGCGGAGGACGTTGACCATGCGGTGACCAGCGCGGTTGCGGGCTTTGCCCTTTGGCGCGACACTGCGCCCGCCAAACGCTGCGCCATCTTGATGGATTGCGCCCGGCTGCTGCGGGCCGAGGCTGACCATCTCGCGGTGGTTGAAAGTCTTGATAGCGGCAAGACGCTGGCCGAGGCCTATGGCGACATCAACAGTTCCGCCCGCCTGTTTGAATATTACGCCGGCGCGACGGACAAGCTGGACGGCCGCTCGGTGAACCTTGGCAACGACAATGCCGCCTTTACCTCGCGCGAACCTGTTGGGGTCACCGCCCATATCGTGCCCTGGAACTATCCGACCTCAACCCTTGTGCGGGGCATCGCACCGGCCCTTGCGGCGGGCTGTTCGGCAGTGGTGAAACCGGCGGAGACCACGCCCTATACCGCACTGATGATCGCGGAGTTGTTGATCCGGGCGGGCGTGCCTGCGGGCGTGGTCAACGTGGTGACCGGCACCGGCGTTGAGGCCGGCGCGCCCCTGGTCACCGATCCGCGCGTGCGCCATGTGACCTTTACCGGCTCGGTCGCAACGGGCGTTGGCGTGATGCAGGCGGTGGCCCCGAATGTCACCGGCCTGACGCTGGAACTGGGCGGAAAATCGCCCCTCGTGGCCTTTGCCGATGCCGATCCCGAAGCGGTGGCAGAGGGCGCCTATTGGGCGATCTTCTCCAACGCCGGGCAGATTTGTTCCGCCGGGTCGCGGCTGGTGATCCACCGCGCGATCCATGCCGAGGTGATGGAGCGTCTTCTGGCCAAGACCCGCGCGCTGCGCTTTGGCCACGGGCTGCGCGGGCCGGATATGGGGGCGATCAACTCCGAGCGCCACCTTGCCACCATCGCGGGCCACGTGGACCGCGCCCGTGCCCGGGGTGTCGAGGTGCTGACCGGCGGCGCCATTGCGCAGGATCCCGAAACCGGCAAGGGCTGGTTCTATCAGCCCACCATCCTCGACAATCTGTCGCCGCAGGATGACGCGGTGCTGAAGGAGATCTTTGGTCCCGTTCTTGCCGTGCAGATCTTTGACAGCGAGGAGGAGTCGCTGGCGTTGGCCAATGGCACCGAGTTTGCACTGGCGGCGGGGATCTATACTCGCGACCTTTCGCGTGCGCTGCGGATGGCGCGACGGGTGGATGCGGGGCAGGTCACCGTCAACGACTATTGGGCCGGCGGGATCGAGCTGCCCTTCGGCGGCAACCGTAAATCGGGCTTTGGCCGCGAAAAGGGCCTTGAGGGGCTCGACGCCTATACCCGCACCAAGGCGATCACCCTGGCGGTCTGACGCGGCCTTCCGGGACGGTCCCAAGCCAGTCAGACGCCAGCAAAAAGGCCCCGGAAACGGGGCCTTTGGATCATCCGCTCACCGAGATGTCACGCGTTCGGGAGGATGAAACCGTTGATCGGATAGACGCTGCCGAAGGAGCCGGGCGTGTGCTCCAGCCGCACGCGGGACCAGTCGTTCTTGTCGGACACATCAACGACGACCATGCCCAGTGAGATCTGGTTGCGGTGCCAATTGGCGTGATCGATGCGCACGGTGCGCTTGTCCACCACATCCGACACCACCGCCACGTGACCCATCGGCATCGACCGGGTGGCCCCAAAGGCCATCACCGCGCCGACGGAGGGGGATTTGCTCACGTCAAACTCGCCCTGGGCCTTGCCCCACCAGGTCTTTGCGTTGCCCTGGATCTCGACGCCGGACAGGTTGCGGGCAAAGGGCACGCACCAGACCCGTGCGCCCATCGACTGCAGGCTCTTGGCTTCGCGCAGGGCAAAGGCAAGACGACCCGGATCAAGGCGCGCGTCCCGGCTGCTGCTGGTCACGCTCTCCCCGCAAGCGGTGAGTCCCAGCGTGGCGACAAGCAGGAGACCGCTCAGCAGCGGGTTAAGGCGGCGCGTGCGCAGTAGAGTCTTCAAAGTCTGTCCCCGACGTCTTTTTGATACGTTTTTTACGGTTCTTCGTGATGTGCCGTAACATTGTTTCAAAAAGCCGTGTCTGCCAAGACCGGGAAATTCCAGTTGGCAGAATTTCGCCGCTTTGCGAAATTCCTCAGGAACAAAAGCCGCTTAGCAGCGTTTGAGGGGATTACTACGCCTGTTTTTTGGCCACCAGCGCCGAAATGGAGCTGATATTCTCCGCAGTCAGAGGTTTGCTGAAGAAGGCCTGCACCTGGGAGAATCCCGCTGCCCGCTCCCGGTCGCGCGGATCGAGGGAGGTTGTCACCATGACCACCAGTTCCCGCTCGAATCGCTCTTGCAGGTCTCGGCAGGCGGCTTCGAGGAACTCGAACCCATTCATCCGGGGCATGTTGATGTCGAGGAGAATCGCGTCCAGTTCCGCGCGACCCTCGGTCTTGAGGTAGTCCAGGGCCTCGGTCGCATATTGAAACGAGACCACTTCGATTGTCTCGTCGGACTTGCGAAGGATGCGTTTGTAGGCCAATTGATCGAACCGGTCATCGTCTACGATCATCACTCGTCTTAGCGCCATCGTCTGCCTTAACTTTCTTCGACCCACAGTCTGATGATGAAGCATGCCCCCTCACCCGGGGTCGAGCTTACACGAATGTCCCCATGATGATAGCCTGCGATCCGCTGACACAGGGTGAGGCCGATTCCCGAACCGGAATACTCCTCGTAGGTGTGCAAGCGCTGGAACAGCGAGAAGATCCGCTGCTGGTAGGCCGGATCGATCCCGATGCCATTGTCGCAGACATGGATCTCCGCCACGCATCCAACGGGCGGCACCGCCTTGACCTCGATCCGGCAAGGCCGGGTCGGATGACGGAATTTCACCGCATTGGACAGGAGGTTGAGAAAGAGGCTGTGCAGCTGAGAGGCCACGCCGCGGACCACGGGCAGGGGATCGATCCGGATCTCGGCCCCCGCCTTTTGGGTTTCTGCGCGCAGATCCGCCAGCACGGTCTGGCATAGCGGCGTCAGACCGACCATTTCGACCTCTGCCTCCTGCCCCACCAGCCGGGCATAGCGGAGAACGTCTTGCACCATATGCGCCATCCGCCGCGTGGTGGCGCGCGCCGCATCCAGCAATTCCCGACCTTCGGCGTCGAGCACTTCGCGGTGATCCGCCTCCAGCAGGTCCAGCATCATCATCAGCGTGTTGACCGGCGATTTGAGGTCATGAGAGATGGCATAGGAAAACTGCGCCTGTTCCTGGTTGGTCTGCTGCAACTGGCTGTTCACCATACGCAATTCTTCCAGCCGACTGCGCAGTTGGGCGGTGCGGTCCTTCACCTGCTGGTCGAGCAGATCCCGCTGCTGCGCCAGTTCGAAGGTGACGTCGCGCAGCTCCTCCTCCACCCGCTTGCGCTCCTGCACCTCTGCGGTCAGCCGGGCCACGCTCTCGCCATAGCCGTGCAGGGCCATATCGTAGACGGAGATGGTTTCCAGAAAGAATTCCTCGATCCGGGCCGTCACCTGGGCCCGCGCGAGAGGCGCGCTGCGCAGGTGCTGGGCGGCCCGGAAGTGCAGCTCTCCCACCTCGCCGATCGACACGCCGGCCCGCAGGGCCAGACGCGCGCAATCATAGGCGCTGGACAGATCTTCCTCGTTCCCGGTCACCACATAGGCCTGGAGCGCCGCCTTGTAGGTGGCAGCGACCAGGGCAGGTTCCGGGGCCTCGGTATCTGCCCGCAGCACGGTCATGGCACCGCGACGATCTGCAAGGCCATGACCAGGCTGTCATCGCTGGACCGACCATGGGTCTGCAGGACATGACCCGCATAGTCCTGCGGTGTATATCCACTCGGCAGGTCGGTGCGATAGGACCGTCGGATTCCGTCGGTGGTCAACAGGATGACATCGCCCACCTTGAGGCCCACCTCGGTCGGGCGGGGTGGCTGAAAAGTGAGGCCCAGCGTTCCCCCTTTCTGGATCAGGCTGTCGTGGGTCAGCCCCTGGCGCAGCACCAGACCGTCGATGTCGCCCACCGCGGCCCAGACCATGCGCATCCGCTTCAGATCCAGCCAGAGCCCCCCCAGAGCCGCACCGCGCACCTCCTTCAGCGCGGCGTGAACGTTCTGGAACACCGCGGACAGGCCGCACCCCTGGAAACCGGCGGCCGCACGCAATCCCGCATCCGCAGCGCGGTGTGCCTCGGGTCCGCTGCCCATGCCGTCGATCACATAGGCACGGATCTCCGACCCCTCGCGCAGCAACAGGTAGCCATCTCCGTTATGGCCGCTCACCTTGGATTTTTGCGCCACACTCCAGGTCACCGCCTGGGCACATCCGGGTGCCACGATCACGCTCTTGCTCATTGGCGCCTCCACTTGACCGCGGTGACTTCAACCCCCTCGCCCGGGGTGGAGCGGATGTCGAAGTCATCCACGATCCGTCGGGTGCCCGGCAGTCCCAACCCTAGGCTGTTGCCGGTGGAATACCCATCCGCGAGGGCGCTGCCGAGATCCGCAATGCCAGGGCCACGATCCCGGGCCACGATGCGCAGCCCCTGTCGATGGCCCTGCCGGACCACCGAAACCTCGATTTCCCCATATCCTGCATAGACCACGATATTGCGGGCCAATTCGGAAATGGCCGTTGCAATCAGCGCCTGATCCGGGCGGCCAAAGCCCATGTCCTCGGCCAGCCGACGCCCCATCTGGCGCGCGGAGATCACATCCGCATCCCGGCGTATGGCCTGGATCTGGCTGTCGACCGGCTCCTGAGCCTGCATCTCAGCTGCCCCCGATCAGGGCGAGACCGTGATCGAGGTCGAGCGCCGTCGGAATGTCGCGTAGGGTCAGACCCAGCAGCACCATGGACAGGGCGACATCGGGCTGGATGCCGACAATCACCGTCTCGGCGCCGCGCATCTTTACCGAATAGGCGATCTCCGTCAGGGTCTTGGTGCCGAAACTGTCAAGGACGCCAATGGCGCTGACGTCGATGATCACCGCCTTGGCCCGGCATTTGATCACATCCTCGAGGATGCGGGACTGCAGGTTCAGGATATCGCTGTCGCAGAGATCCTCCTGGATCGAAGCGATCAGCACGGAGCCCTGCCGCAGAATCGGGACAGTGACCGCCATGGCTCAGCCCTTCAGCAGATTCTCGGCCAGTTGGATCCCGCGCTGCAGGTCGCCCGCCGTGTTCAGCGCCTCGCCGGTGACGCCGACCTTGACCAGCGATTGCGCCACCTCCGCCGAGAGCCCGGTGAGCACCGAATGTGCCCCCATCAGCCGGGCGGCGGCCATACTCTGGATCAGGTGGTTGGCCACCGCGCTGTCGACGGCAGCCACCCCGGTGATATCCAGCACCACGGCGCGGGCGCGGTGTTCCTTGATCCCCTCCAGAAGCTGCACCGTCAGCGTGCGGGCGCGATAGCTGTCAAGCGTGCCGACCACCGGGATCAACAGCAGACCGGGCCGAAGTTGCAGCACCGGCGTGGGCAATTCGCTCAGCTCGCGCTCGCGCGCCTTGATGGTTTCCTCGCGGGCGTCGACATAGGTCTCCAGCGCGAGGGCCATGTCGAAATGGGCGATCTTGAACAGCGACAGGATCAGGGTGAAGGCCTTTTCCGGCGCCTCCGGCATCTGCTGCTGCACCTCAAGAGCAAGCTTGTTGAGGTAATAGGCATAAGAGCCGATGTAGAGCGTCGGCGTCACCCCGGTGCGTTCGTGGATGCTGCCGATGCGACGGCGATCGGCGATATAGCTGTCGTCCACATCGGCACTGATCAACTCGCGGAAATAGCGCGACTGACCCTGCTTGACCCGGGCGATGTGATCGGCGCCGCGGAAATGGCGAGCCGCCGTCTGATCGCTCAGGAGGTGAGCATAGAAGGCCTCGATGATCCGTTCCGAGACATCATCAGCGATCCGGCTGAGTTCACGTGTTTGTGTCCGATCCGATTCACTCAGATCAAACCAGCGCATCGTCCGCTCCAGGTCGAGATCCCTCTCGGGACTCGTCACGGAGGAAGAAATCATCTCCCGCACTTGGGCAACCCCTTAACATCGCCCGTAAATCATCGGGCAGAACAGTCACATAGCCAGCTTATAGGGCAGCCCTTAACGAGGTGTTAATCACGGCAACCAGAAGCAGAAGGCCCATCGCGACGGGGCGGTTGTGATCCGCACGCCTGCTGCCGCCCTCGCGAACCCCTTTCCCTGCGACTGGACCCACGCCCGCAAGGGGCGAGAGCGCGTGCTGTCATCCGCTCTCACTGGGTCACAAATACTCAACCGATGGGTGTATCGAACGGCCACCTCGCCGGGTCCCGACGCGCGCCAAGGGCATCTGGCCTTAAAGGGGTGCCAGTCTGAACCTAGGGTTCCTTGCCCAGGAGGATCATTGCAAGGAGTGAAGAATGTGCCGACAACAAGGAGCGCAGGTCAATCATGTCCCTACTCACCCGGATGGACGCCACACCGGAGCAGGTGTTTGACCACTATCGCCAGGTCAACCTGATCGATGCCAGCCGCCAGCCGACCGGCGCGGCGCTTGCCGTCCAAAACCCGGCCACCGGAGCCATCCTGGGGCAGGCGGCGGCGAGTGATGCGGCCGAGACCGATGCCGCGGTCCGTTCAGCCCGGATTGCCCAGCGCGCCTGGGCGACGCTGCCTGCGCGGTCGCGCGGCAAACAGGTCGCGGCGGCGGCGCGCGCCATTGCAGACCGCGCGGAACTGATCGCACAGGTGCTGGCAAGGGAAACTGGCAAGGCCATACGCACGGAATGCCGGGGCGAAGTGGCAGTCGCCGCGGACATCGTGGAATTCTACGGCGGCCTCGGGTCGGAATTGAAAGGCCAGACTGTCCCCTACCATCCGCGTATGTTGACGATGACCAGCCGCGAACCGCTCGGGGTGGTTGCCGCGATCGTGCCCTGGAACGTGCCGCTGGTTCTCTTTGCCCTGAAGGTGGCGCCGGCCCTGGTCGCCGGTAACAGCGTGGTGGTCAAATCCTCGGAAGAGGCCCCCTTTGCGACCTTCCTGATGGCAGAGCTGATGATGCAGCACCTGCCGGCCGGGGTGCTCAACGTCATCAACGGCACCGGTGCGGTCTGTGGCGAGGCCCTCACCGGCAATCCGGATGTGGCCAAGATCACCTTCACCGGCTCCGAAGCGGTGGGCGAGCACATCAACCGGGTTGCGGCGGGGCGCATCATCCCCGTCTCGCTGGAGCTTGGCGGGAAATCCCCGATGATCGTCTGCGCCGACGCGGATCTCGACAAGGCCATTGCCGGCGCCGTGAGCGGGATGCGCTTTACCCGCCAAGGGCAAAGCTGCACCGCCGCCAGCCGCATCTATGTCCATGACAGCCTGATGGCCCCCTTTATGGAGGAACTGAAGCAGGCCCTGGACCGGCTGGTCATAGGGGATCCTCTGGACGAGGCAACCGATGTCGGCACCATCATCAATGCCCGCCAGCTGGCCAGCATCCAAAAGTACATCGCCCTGGCCGAAGCCACCGAAGGGGCTCGCATCCTGCGCTTTGGCCAGATGCCCTCTTCCCCGCATCTGGCACCGGACCTGTTCCTGCAGCCCACCATCCTCACCGGACTGCCCGAAGATCATCCCTGCGTGATGGAGGAGATCTTCGGTCCGGTCGCCGTGGTGCAGGGCTGGTCGGATTTCGATGCCGTTGTGGCACGGGCCAATTCCACCCATTACGGGCTGGCAGCATCGCTCTGGACCCGCAGCCTGTCCACCGCTCTCGACGGCACCGCGCGGCTGGATGCCGGATATGTGCAGGTCAACCAGAACCTGACCATCCAGCCCAATGTGTCCTACGGCGGTTTTGGACGATCCGGTCAGGGCAAGGAGGCCTCGCTCGAAGCGATGCTGGAGCATTTCACGCGCCTGAAGACCATTGTGATGAATTTCGACTGACCTGGCGTGCGAGATCAGATGACGGACCTCCTGTTCCTGCGCGGGCTGACCGGTTTCGGCTTCGCCCTGGCGGCGCGCAGTACGGCGGTCGGCGATTGCGGTGCTGGCGGTCTGCGCGGCGGTCTGTGCGGCCCACGTGTTGGTCAGGCTGATCTGACCCGCCCTCAGTGCTCCGGGAACCATGCCTTCAGGTCTGCGACCATCTACGCGCTCAGGGGCCTCGGATGCATCCCCCGCGTCAGCAGGGCGAGTTTCGCGGTTTTTTCCAGTTCCTCCATCGCAAGGACCGCCGCATGCAGATCCCGGGTAGCCATCACCGGACCGTGATGGGAAGGGAGGACCGTTGCCCGGCCAGCCCCCGCACCGCCTCGCCCATGGGCCGGTCACCGGGCAGGCGCAGCAGCGGCACTCCCGGAGCGAGCCGGGGGCAGATGGCCAGCCGGTCGGCCTCAAGCCCCTGCACCACCGCTCCGGAGGTCTCGCCACCGGCCACCACCAGCCGCCTGCCCCAGGGTCCGCAGATCCGCCTCCGTGATCGCATCGACAATCGCATATCCACGCATCGACCAGCGCCCCGACCCCGAACTGCACCATGGTGAGGGGCACATGTCCAACAGGCCGCCGGGTCTGGACAGCCAGAACCCGCCTCAGGTCGGCGTCCCGCATCGGCGTCAACGGATGATCCTGCATACTGCTTTCGTTCAGAAGCCGGTCGGCAACAAACAGATGCCCCGGATAAACACTGCGCCCATTCTCGGGAAAGGCCGGACAGACCATCCCGCTTTCGGCAGCGAGCCGCGTGCTCGGCGCATCCAACACCGGGCCGATATTGCCCATCGGCGTGCTGTCGAAGGTGGAGCAGACCTTGAAGACAAGCTGAGACGCGCCCTGCGCCAGCAGCCAGTCGCAAGCCTCCAAGGACTGTGCAACCGCCATATGCACGGGCGTGGTGCGGGACTTCAGCGCCACCACACCCGCCGCGACCTCAGGGGCGGCCCCGGCAGCGCGCCGACCCCGGTGCCGATCACACCGGAACGGCCGATGGTTGGCAGATAGCGCCGGACGGCGCGCCAGTTGGGCAGGATGCGGCCTTGCAAGTCCAGCATCCGGCCCGTCTCGACGTGGCGCAATCCTTCAGTGATCCGGGGGATGGCAAAAGCCCCCTTCAGGACCGGCACCACTGCGACGCCACTCAACAGGTATGACCAGCCGAAGGAATAGCGGGCCTCGCTCAGGATCGGATCCATCCCCACCATGGCCAGCGCCAGGCCGAGCAGCCCGGCGATCCGGCCCTTGATCGCCAGATCCTCGCTCATCAGGGTGCGGGACAGAAGGATTTCGAACAGGGCGAGCAGCGCCTTTTCCGGGCTGGCGATAGACTTGGAGAACAGCAGCAGGACCCAGACGAAGATCAGGAACGCCACCGTGCCCACAAGCGTGCCGAGACAGCTGGCGGTGGGGGTCAGGCCCAGCGCTTCGGCACCGCGCCCCTCTTTCGCCAGCGGATAGCCGTCCATCGCGGTGGCCGCGCTCGCCGCGGTGCCGGGAATGTTCAGCAATATCGAGGGACAGGAGCCTCCGTAGATGGCGCCGACATAGGCCCCGAGAAGCGCAATCAGCGCATAATCCAGCGGGATCTTGTTGCCGAAGAACCCGGTCAGGATGGTGACCGCGAGGGTGGCTGTCAGCCCCGGCAAGGCGCAAACGACGATGCCAAGAAAGACGGATGCAATCAGGTAGAGATTGGTCCAGGGATCGAGGACCAGGGCCGCAAGGGCATCGGCGAAGCCGAAGAGCTGTCCGAGCAGAAAGTCCATGCCAGGGTCTCCGGCATCACTGTCACCGCTCCCAGATCCTTCAGGGTGTAGGCAAAGGTGCTCTCGAGCTTTGCAAACAGGGCCTGTGCTTCCGGGCCATACTGACCGCCGATGTCGTATTTGTTGGCCGCTGCCCGGGTCGCCACCACCTCCGAGGCCATGGACTTTTCGAAGGCCGCGCCCAGCGTGGCCTTGACACCCTCTGGGGCGGAACTGTGGATGGCAAAACCGATGGCCTGTTTCAGAGGCGGCACCTCGGCAAGAGCGCCATAAGAGTCAAAGGCCGAGGGCACCGTCAGCCCGGCAATTGCGGCGCTGTCTGCGGTGAGCATCGCCAGGGGTTGAACTGCCCCCCTTCGATCAAGGGGGTCTACTCCGCCAACGATGTGACGACCAGGGCCACTTCTCCGGCTATGGCCGCTTCCTGGCCCGGGGCAGATCCCTTGTAGGGTACGAATTTGAACTGCGCACCGGATCCGGTCTCGAGCGCGAGAAGGTTGAGGTGATGGATGGATCCTGCCCCTCCGGCAGCGGCGGGAATGGAGCCGGGCGCGCCCTTGGCGGCTTCGATCAGGTCGGTCAGGCTCTCATAGGGGCTGCTGGCGGGGACAGAGATCAGATCCGGGGAGCCACCGACGACAAAAGGATACCAGAAGTCGAATTTCTTATCCCAGCCGCCCTGCACGGCGGCGGTAAGGTTGGAGTCGGGCAGGCCGACCAGCGTGTAGCCATCATCGGGCTGGTTCGCCACATAGACCATGCCGTTGGAGCCGACGACCCCTCCGGTCTGGTTGATGACATTGAGGGAGACTGGCAGGTGTTTATCCATTTCCGCCATGATCATGCGGTTGATGGTGTCCGTGCCGCCTCCGGCCCTCCAAACGACGGCATTGGTGATGTCGCGATCGGGATAGTCCTACACGCCCGTCCCGCCTGCCAGGGTGATGGCCGCAGCGAACCCGGTCAGCGTCGCGGTAAGGGATGTCTTTATGGAGTCAGCTCCTCCCAGCTGCATTGCGTCTGCTATTGCATTTTTGTGCATGCATTAAATAGCGCACTGTCAATGCCGGACGCCTGAGCCAGGCCAGAGCCATGCAAGCCACCGAAAGGGCAGAGTCAGAGACGACCCGGAGCTACGAAATTGCAGTCTTCGAGGGCGACGGGATTGGCCCGGAAATCAGGGCCCCTACCCTTTCCCTGCTGACTGGGCTGGCAGGTTCGAGCCGGACGTACGACCTGCGCTTCACCACCCTGCCCGCCGGGACGGCCCATTACGCAAGGACAGGTGTGTCGTTGCCCGAAGCCTCGTTGCGAGCCGCAGGTGAGGCGGATGCCATACTCCTTTCCGCCACGGGTCCGCGCCGGACATCGCAGGCCAAGGGATTGCCAACCCGCACGCGATGTTCCTATCTGCCGCCATGATGCTGGACCGGCTTGGTTTGAAACATGAGGATGCGAACCTGGTGGCCGATGGCCGCCGCCTGCGCGAGGCTGTCGAGGATGTGGTCGCGCGTCGGGATAGGCTGACCCGCGACCTCGGCGGCACATCCGGCACCGAGGCGGCCACACAGGCGGTGCTGCGCGCGGTTCTTGCCGCATGAGCGCGACTGCAGGCACCTCGCTCTTGCGCGCCCCGATCCGGGTGGCCTGTGTCGGGGCCGGCCATTTCAGTCGCTGTCACTACGACAGCTGGGCGCGCATGGAGGGGGCCCGGACCGTGGCCGCCTGCAACCGGGACATCGCGCGCGCCGCAGCCACCGGCCTGCCCGCCTATGACGACCTAGCGTAGATGCTGGAGCGGGAGCAGCCGGACCTGTTCGACATCATCCTGCCGCAGGTCGCCCATGCGCAGGCCATCCGCATCGCCTGGCGCATGGGATCACCCACATGATCTGTCAGAAGCCCTTCTGCCGCTCTCTCGAGGGGGCCCGCACCCTCACCGCCGAGGCCGAAGCGGTCGGGGCAATCATGTTGATCCACGAGAATTTCCGCTTCCAGCCCTGGTACAGCTGCGTGAAAGCGGCGCAGGATCGGTGCCCTGCAACAGGCCACGTTCCGCCTGCGTCCGGGCGGCGGTCAGGGCCCCGGTGCCTATCTCGACCGCCAGCCCTGTTTTCAGGAGATTGAACGCTTTCTCATCCATGAAACCGCGGTGCACTGGGCCGATACCTTCCGCTATCTGCTGGGCAGCCCGAGCCATGTCTACGCCGACCTGCGAGGCCTGAACCCCGCCATCCGCGGAGAGGACGCAGGCTTTGTCCTGTTTGACCATCCCGGTGGCGTGCGCTCCCTGTTCGACGGCAACCGGCATCTGGACCATGCCGCCGACAACTTGCGCCGCACCATGGGCGAAGCGCTGTTTGAGGGCACGGACGGGACTATGACTGTCCTGGGGGACGGGTCGGTCTGGCTGCGGCCCTTCGGCACGCGGGCGCCGGAGCAGCTGCTGCCCCCCGACAGCCGGGACGGTTTTGGTGGCGATTGCGTCCATGCCTTGCAGAGACACGTGATTTCCGGTCTTCTGACCGGTGATCCGCTGGAGAACACCGCCAGAGACTATCTGACGGTGCTGGAGATCGAAGAGGCGATCTACGCCTCTGCCGCCACGGGTCGCAAGATGACGCTGGAGACCCCAATTCCGTGAGCAGCATGGACAAGAAATCCCACTCCAACGCGCAGCGGGCGGTGCAGGAAATGCGCGCCCTGATCTTTTCCGGCGAACTGGCCGCCGGATCGGATCATCTCTAAACCGAATTGGCGGATCGGCTGGGCATGTCCCGCACCCCCGTGCGCGAGACGGCCCTGCAGTTGGAAAGCCAGGGCTTGCTGGAAATGCGCCCGCGCAAGGGCGTGCGGATCCTGCCGGTTTCCGTCGAAGACATGCGCGAGATTTACGATGTGCTGACCGAACTTGAAAGTCTCGCGGCCGAGCGGACGGCGGAAGCGGGCTATTCAACCCACGAACTCGCCCCCCTTGAAACGGCCAACGGCGATATGGACAGGGCCATCGCAGTCGAAGACCTCGAAGCCGGGGCGGAAGCGGACGACCGTTTCCACCAGGAGAACTTGTTCGGCTTGGAGGCAATACCCGTATCGCCACCATCGTTGCCATGATGAGCGACCAGGTGCGCCGCGCCAAGGCCTCGACCCTGTTCATCCGCCCGCTCCCGGTCCAGTCGAACGAGGATCACCGGGCGGTCTATCAGGCCATTCTGGCCGGTGACCCCGCCACCGCACGGCGGATTCACCGGGCCTACCGCCAGCAGGCGCGCGAGATCCTGACCACCTTGCTGGAAAAGCACCGTCTCAGGAGCCTCTGACCCCGCCCCGAAGGCACCCCTCCCCTTCAGGGGGGCAGATCCGATCCCGCGAGGCCGCAAACCGCTCGGGTGCCGCCGGATGGACCTCGGCACTGCGGTGACCTCAGAGTTTCAGGAAATGTCTGACCTCTGGGCCTGCGGGGCTGCGGTCGAAGGCCTTGACCTTGGCCTGCAGGTCGGCGTCGCTGCGGGAGAGGCGCTCGTGCTGGGCGAGGTGTTCGGCCCAGCTGGGCAGGAAGAAGGTCTCCACCCAGATGCCCGGTTCCTCAACGCTTTCATGCAGGTGCCACTGGCTGGCGCCATCGCGCAGGCGTTGCGGCGCAAAGGCCTGCAAGGCGGCGAGAAAGGCCGCGCGGTCCTCGGGGGAGATCCGATACGTCACCGTTATCATGACGGCCTTGTCGGCCTCGCGACCTTCCGGCAAGGCAGGGGCCTGCGGCCAGGCCGAAGCCTGCGACAGGTCGAGGGCCTCGCCGCCGCCGATCGCAACCCGCCAGGTCAGCGCCAGCCCGAGGGTCAGGCCCAGAGCGGCGGTGATCAGCGCCACTTCGACGCCGAAACGGGCTGCAATCTGCCCCCAGATCACGGCCCCCATCGCCATGGAACCGAAGAAGACCATCAGAAAGACGGCAAGCCCCCGGGCCCGCACCCAGTTCGGCAGGGCCGTCTGGGCCGAGACGTTGAAGGCGGTCAGCACCGCAATCCAGGCCAACCCGCCCAGAAAGGCCGCCGGCAACAAGGCCAGAGGGGTTGCCGAGGCGGCCAGCACCAGCAGGGCAAGGACGGTGCCCAGGGCTCCGGTCTTGGCGGTCCGGTCGGTGCCGATCCGGCGTTGCAGCCGCGGCAGCATGAAGGCGCCGGTGACCGCGCCGGCTCCGATCAAGGCCATCAGCCCGCCGTAGAGCGCCGACCCGCCGCCCTCGGCCCCTCGTGCGATCAGCGGCAGCAGCGACCAATAGGCGGAGGCAAAGACAAAAAAGCTCATCGCCCGCAGCAGCGTCGCCCGCATCGGTGCATTGTGGCGCACATGGCGCAGGCCCGTGGTCATGTCATTGAACAGCGACCCGGTGGCCGGGCGCGGCTGCGATTGCGGCGGCTGCCAGAGCACCAGGGCCGCGATGATGACCAGATGGCTGGCGGCATTGAGCGCAAAGGGCGCCGCAAGCCCCACACCGGCGATCAGCACCCCGGCCAATGCGGGGCCAATCGCGCGGCTGATGTTGATGCCCATGGAGTTGAGCGCGATTGCGGGCTTCAGGCTCTGGGCCGGCACCAGCATCGGCACGATCGCCTGCCAGGCGGGCGCCATGAAGGCCGCTCCGGTGCCCAGCAGCAGCGTCATCAC
>CAKZRP010000047.1 GCA_937146765.1 uncultured Paracoccaceae bacterium
CCGACCACGATCAGCAGCGCCAGCGCGGTATACATCTCGCGCAGGTTGGAGGCATGGATGAAGCGGAACACCGGACCGGTGAGATAAACACCGGCCAGGATCACGCTGGAGATGGCGCCAAGGGTCATCAGCGTGACCGCCCAGCCCGGCAGCCCCTCGACCAGGGAGAGGGTGGCATGGCCGGCCTCGTGCAGATCGGGGGCGCGCTGGATGGAGCCATCCGAGGCGATCATCGAGGCTCCTTCGGTGGCCAAGAGGGGCAGGAGGGCCAGAATGGGGATGACCGCGATGTCCTGCGTCAGCAGCACCGAGAAACTGGCGCGCCCGCCGCCGGTGCCGGTCAGGCCCTTCTCCGAGAGGGTCTGCAGCACGATCGCGGTGGAAGAGAGCGAGAGCGCCAGACCCACTGCCAGACCCACCTGCCAGCTGTGTCCCAGCGCCACGGCCGCCACCGCGAGCAGGCCGGTCGAGGCAATGACCTGCAAGCCGCCCAGCCCGATCAGGTGATGGCGCATGGCCCAGAGGGCGCGGGGTTCCAGCTCCAGACCGATCAGGAACAGCATCATCACCACGCCGAATTCGGCAAAATGTTGAAGTTCCGCAGTCTCGGAGCCGACCAGGCCGAGCACGGGGCCGATGAGGATGCCTGCTGCGAGGTATCCCAGCACCGACCCGAGACCCAGCCTGGTCGCCACCGGCACCGCAATCACGGCAGCTGCGAGGTAAATTGACGCTTGTGAGAGAAAACTGTCCATGTCGCGATACTGCCAGCTTTTAATGACCTCGCAAAGACATAGGAGCGGTTTGTCAAAATGGATCCCGGTGCGGCACATATTTCCGGGCAGTGGCGGAAATCCCGCAATCCGGTGGCATCGTGCGCCTGGCGCTGGATCGGCAGGTCACCGGATGTGGCGCAGCGTGCGACGGTTGAGGTCCGCAGGCGCCGGGGCGGCGGGCGGTGTGTACCGTCACTTTGGCCGAGCGTCTGTCCGGCCAGGCGCTGGAGCTCTGCAGGACCGGGCGGGATGGCGGTGGTCACCAAGGGGGGCGGTGCCTGACGAGGCGCGGAGACGACCGGAGCCCTGATCCGATCCGAGGGGGCGCACAACGCAGATCGCTTGCGGCAGAACCCGCGCGGCATGGGGATCGCGCCGGGGGCGCTGAATGGGGGCGGCGGCACTGGGCTCGGGCCATAGGCCGACAAGAGGGGGCCGGCTGTCAGGGCCGACGAGCGGGGCCGGGGCGATGGCGCCGACAGCAAGTCGACGCGACTCAGCCACGCGACTCAGGCACGCGACTCTGGCACGCGGGGCAGAGCCGCGGACGAGTGCAGCGGCCGTGAACGGCGAGACCGGATATGACTGCGGAGCGGCCTGAGGGGGCACGCTCCGCAAAATGGTCCCGCCCTACGAGCGTGAGCGCCTGCCTCAGTGTTCGAGCGAGCGGATTTCCTCGCCCAGCTTGGCGATATGCTCGAGGCGTTCGGAGATCCGCTCCTGGAAGGCACCGAGCTGGTCGATGATATCGGCCAGCGTCTCGCCGGAGGAGGGCAAACGCGCGCTTTCGATCTTGCAGAGCACCCGGGTGGAGCTGAGGCCGAGGAAATGGCGGTGCATCACCTGGCAGGCATTGATGACGCGCACCGCCTCGATGTCGACTTCGGCCATGCCCTTGCTGGCCTGATTGGCCTGCGATGTGGTCAGGCTGCGCAACAGGTCGCGTTCCTTGTCCATGTCGACGCTGCCGAGATGACGCCGTTCGTCTTGCAACTGGTCGTCGCATTCGGTCAGTATCCGGGTCATGCCGGCAATGAAGAGGCTGGAGTTCACCGAGTGCTTCACGGTGGCGAAATTGGTGTTTTCGCCCATCACGTTACGCTCGAACCAATCGGACATCTCGCGCGACATCGCACCGTAGTTCTGCGACAGAACGGTGACCGGGCCACCGGAGGGTTCGATCCGCGAGGCGATCACACGCAGGTTGTGCGGGATCGTGTGCATGGCCTCGAAATCCTTCACCAGGCCATGGGTCTCGTCCAGCAGCTTTTCGGCATTGCGCAGCATGGTGCGCAGCTCGATGATCTGCTGGTCGGGCTTTCGCCCCAGCCCCTCGTCGCGGGCGATCAGCTCCTCGGCGAGGGCATGGGCGCAGAAATGCTGGTAGTCGTCGAACCCTTTTTCATGCACCCAGTCGTGGATCAGATCGAGGCTTTGCAAGGGGGAGAGCCCCTGTTCCTTCTCCGCCTTGGCGACGCGCGCATAAAGCGCCTGAACCTCGGTAAAGAGGGGGCTGCTCGGCTTGATGCGGGCGGAGAGATAGCCGCCGTCACAGGGGACGACGGTGGCAAAGACCCAATAGTAAAGACCGTCCTTGGCCTTGTTCTTCACATAGGCGCCGATGGTCTTGCCGGTCTTCAAGGTGTCCCACATCAGCTGGAAAACCGCGCGCGGCGTGTCGGGATGGCGCACCAGCTTGTGCGGCGCACCGATCACCTCTTCCCATTCGTAATGCGCGACCCGGCGGAATACGTAGTTGCAGGCCTCGATCACCCCGCGTTCGTCCGTGCGGGAAAAGAAGACCTCGTTCAACTCGAACGGAGCGGCGCCACTGCTCGGGCGGGTTTCGATGCGACGATCGACAAAGGACACAGGTGCGATTCCATCTCATGAACAATTTCAAGCCACCCTAGGACGGCAGTGGTTCACGCATCCTTAAACCGGCAGCGGGCTGTCAGCTTTTAACTGTGCCATCACGATCTGGCTATGCACCCGCCCGACCGCCTGATGGGGCAGGATCACATCATGCAGGAGCGTGTTAAGTTCTTGAAGATCATGGCAAAATACTCGTAACAGGTAATCGGCCTCGCCGGTCATGGTCCAGGCCGAAGTGATCTCTGCCCGGCCCGCCACCAGACGCGCAAAACTTGCGGCATTTTCCGGGCCGTGACTGTGCAGATGCACCTGTACGAAACACTGCACCGCAAGCCCCAACTTGCCCGGATCCAGTCGCGCGACATAGGCGCGGATATAGCCCTCCGCCTCCAGTCGCTGGCGTCTTCGGCCTGCCTGGCTGGGCGAGAGGTTCAGCGCCTCGCCCAGGTCCTGCGCGGTGGCCTGAGCGTTCTTCTGCAGAAGGGCGAGCAATTTTATGTCGGTGGCGTCCAGCATGCGGGAATCCTTTGGCTTCAGCAGAAATTATGCGGGATTGCTGCGCAAATGAAAGGGCGGAACCATGAGATTGCGCAAAATATGCAACCAAGATGCGGTATTCTGGATCAAAGCAACATCGCACCGCAGGAGATAGCCATGGGACCCTTCCCCCACGACGCGCCGAAATCCGTGATCAGCGCCGAGAACCCCGCCGGCACCGACGGGTTCGAATTTGTCGAATTCGCCAGCCCCGAACCGGAAGAGCTGCGCACGCTCTTCACCAAGATGGGTTATGAGCTGGTGGCGCGCCACAAGACCAAACCGGGGATCGAGCTGTGGCAACAGGGCGATATCACCTATATCCTGAACGCCGAGAAAGGCTCCTTTGCGGAGAAATTCGTCGAGCTGCACGGCCCCTGCGCCCCCGCCATGGGCTGGCGCGTGGTGGATGCGCAAAAGGCCTTTGACCATGCGGTGGCCAAGGGCGCGGAGCCCTATGAGGGCGACGACAAGACGATGGATGTGCCCGCGATCAAGGGCATCGGCGGCTCGCTGATCTACTTCATCGACCAGTATTACGACACCTCGCCCTACAATACCGAGTTCGAGTGGCTGAAGCAGTCCAAGCCGCGCGGCGTGGGCTTCTATTACCTCGACCACCTGACCCACAACGTGTTCAAGGGTAACATGGACAAGTGGTTCAACTTCTACGGTGAGCTGTTCAACTTCCGTGAGATCCGCTTTTTCGACATTCAGGGCAAATTCACCGGGCTGTTCAGCCGAGCGCTGACCTCGCCCTGCGGTCGCATCCGCATTCCGATCAACGAAGATCGCGGCGAAACCGGGCAGATCGTGGCCTATCTGAAGAAATACAACGGCGAGGGCATCCAGCACATCGCGGTCGGCGCGCGGGATATCTATGACGCCACCGACGAGATTTCCGAGCGCGGCATCCAGTTCATGCCAGCCCCTCCGGCCGCCTATTACGCGATGAGCCATGACCGCGTGCAGGGCCATCAAGAGCCGATGGACCGGATGCAGAGACACGGCATCCTGATTGACGGCGAAGGCGTGGTGGATGGCGGCGAGACCCGCATCCTGCTGCAGATCTTCTCCAAGACCGTGATCGGGCCGATCTTCTTTGAGTTCATCCAGCGCAAGGGCGACGACGGCTTTGGCGAGGGCAACTTCAAGGCGCTGTTCGAATCGATCGAGCAGGAGCAGATCAACAACGGCGAGATCCAGGCAGCGGAATAGTTCCGGGCCGGGATGAGATGTGAAAAAGCCGGGCTTGGCCCGGCTTTTTTATTTCTATGTCTTGAGGTTAGCCGTTCGGCAGGGTCAGAGTGGTGTTGCGGCCACCCTTTTGATACTGCAGCTGGCTGTCGCCGATGGCGACAATTCGGCCGCCGTCGATCTTGTCACCCACCTTCACCTTCACGTAGCGCCCGGAGGGCAGGCGCACCAGCGCGCGCCGGTCGGAGGGTTTGCCATAGACCCCGATCAGGTTGATGTGGCGCAGGTTGATCGCACGCTCCATCGTCGCCTGCCGGGCCACCGAGGCGGAGGAGGGGATCGAGGGGCTGACGCTCACCGGGGCCTCCGCCGCGGTTGCGACAGCTGCGGTCCGGGTCGGTGCGGCGGTTTCGGTCTGGGCGGGGGCGGTCGTGCGCTGGGCCCGGTCCACGATATTGGCAAAATTCGTCGGTCTCGCCCGCGGTTTGGAGGCCACGGCGACCGCCTGGGCGGTGGCGGGCTGGCTTTCCTGTTCCTCGGTCTTCAGGCTCTCGGGGCGGGTGCGGGGGCGTTTGGACAAGGGTTCGGAGCGCACCACGCCACCAAGCTGTACCCGCTCGCTCTGGGCGACGAGATCGCCGGGCCTTGTGCGCGGCCGCACAGCAGAAAGCCAGGCCAGCCGTTCCTTGGCCTCGGTCGCGGCGAGATCGGCGGCGGAGGGACGCTGGGGCGTCTTCGGCGGGGTTTTGATCGGGCGGCCGGAGTAGATCAGGATGCCGTCCGGGTTGAGGGTGCCGTCGCGGCTGGCCTTCACCAGCCCGCGTTCATCCAGATCGAACTGGCGTCCGGCGGCGGTGGGGCTGGAAATGGCGCCAAAAGGCAGATCGGTCTCCAGATCGGTCTGGGCGGGCAGGGCGACTGCGTCCTGCGACAGATCGGTGCGGTCGATGGAGGCGACATAGACATCCTCGAGGTCGATCAGCGCCGGGGTGCCGGTGATCTCGGGCACCCGTTGCCAGATGCCGGTGGCGGCATAATGTGCCGCTTCTTCCAGTGCGGAGACCTGAGCGGCGGGGGCCGACAGCAGGTCCGCGCCGGCGTCCGGATGCGCGACGGTATCCTGCGGATCCTCGGGCGAGACACCATCCGCCAGCGCCTCGGGGTCGAGGATCTCAGGCTGGTCCTCGTCGATCAGGGGCAGGTCCGGGTCATCATTGGCAAGGCTGCGTGGGGCGGGCAGGGAGGCGATCACCAGATCCTGTCCGGCCACCGGCTGGGTCTCGTCCACCACAGTGAGCGTCTCTGGCGCGGCCAGTGCATCGAGCACGGCGGCATCGGTGCCGCTCAGCCCGTCACCGGGCAAGGCAAAGCTGCTGGCGGCCTTGTCAGCCGGAACCGCGCTTGGCGTGACCTCAGAGGCAGGCGAAACAAAGTCCGCAGGGATGGTGGGGCCTTCGGCCCGGGCGAGGATCGGAGTGGCCACCGGGTCTTCGGCGCCAACCAGATCAGCGCGTTTGAGGTCAGACCAAAGCTCGGGCAGGTGCTGCACCACCGCATAGGCGCCAAGGGCGCTGGCGAGGGCAAAGCCAGCGGCGAGCAGGCCGATCCGGGCCGGGCGGCTGCGCAGCGGCCGGGCCTGCGGCATGTTGGAGATATCGCCCGCAGGCGGGCCGGCCACGCGCTGCGCGGTCGGGCGATCCTGTGCGGCTTTTGGCGGCGCGGAGGTCGTATGCGCCAGCAGAGGGACAGGGATCGACAGGTTCGGGGCAGCAGGCAAGGCAGCGCGGCTGGCCGTCCTTTCTGTGCTGACTGGCGCGGTCGCGCCGCGTGACGACGGGACCGACAGCAGGAGGCGCGGCGCGTGATCCTGCACCGGAGACTCCCGCTGGGCGCTGATGGGGTCGTTCTGACCCGGCTTGCGCCGCGAACTGAACCCGACCGCTGCCTCATCCGAGGCTTCCGAGGTGGCGGGGATGGCCTCGGCGTCGCCCTGCTGTGCCGCGGTGGCAGTTCTTGCAGCGGGCTCAGTCAGGGGCGGCGGGGCTGAAGGCAGGGCCTGCCTGGAGCCGTGCCCGGGCGTGGAGGTTGCATCCGGCAGGGGATCGGTGCCGCTCACGGGGGCTGGCGCCCGCGTTCCTTCCGTCGGTGCCTGCAGGTCTGCCTCTTGCTCCGCATCGGACATGGCGGCGGACCCATGTTCTGGCTCCGGCGCGGATGCCGGGGGGATTTCAAGCGCAGCCTTTGTCTCCGGGGGCTCCAGGTGCGCCTGCCCGAGGTCCACCGCCTCGGAAGAGGCGGGCACCGTTTGGGCTGACTCGGGCGCGGTCTGCGGCATCGGTCCAAGGTCGATCACTGCCTGGGCTTCGCCTTTCAGATCCAGTCCCCTGCCGACCCGGCTGGGTCCGAAGAAAGGTTCACCGACAAAGGGATGCGCTGCGGGGGAGGCGACAAAGGCCAGCGGGCCGAAGCCATGTTCGACCGCAAAGCTTTCGGCCTCGTCAAGGGTCTCGCGCGCCACGGCGGCCACATGGGTCAGGGGCCCTTCGGCAGACACATCAAAGGCGAGAGCGGAGACAGGGTAGGGGGTCGCGCCTTCCAGCGCCTTGCGCGCGGCGGTCAGGCGGTCCGCCCGCGCCATCACACCGGTCTCGAGGCTGAGGTAGCGGATCTGCGCATCGGGCAGCACCAGCTTGCAGCGCAGGGGCGGCGCGCTGCAAAGCGCCTCGGCCCGGTCCCGCAGACGTGCCATTTCGGCGTCCAGGTCTGCGACCTCGGGGGAGACGCTGCCGACGTGGTGCCAGCCCCCGTCGCCGCGGATCAGCAGCACGATGGCGTCGATGGAGAGTGAGAGCGCGAACTCCGGTGTCATCAGGTCAAATGGGTCTTCTGTCTCAGCGCCCCGAGGCCTGACGTTCCGATCCTGCCCGCCCTGGTCGCGCGCGAGGGATCCAAGCATCAGCTCTGTATCTCCGGATCTCCCCGGAACCGAGAGTCCGGGGCGGCTGGAAAGACACTGCGTCAGGGCGACGTTGTGGTTTGGGAAACCATAGAGCAGGAACCCGCCGAGGGGAAGCGAAAGCGCGCAACTCCCCCTTGCGCGCGGGGTTCCGCCACCCCCATCTGTGGGACATCTCGAAATTCTTGGAGGACCCTTGATGTTGAACGGAAAAACCGCGGCGCTGATGTTGGCGAGCGCCTTGGCCCTGGCCCCCCTGCAGGCGGCGGCAGAGGAACTGCGGCGGCTGATGGTGACCGGCGAGGCCACGATGGAGGTGGTGCCGGACCAGGCGGTGATCTCGCTTGGGGTGCGGGCGCAGAGCAAGGAGGCCGCCGATGCGATGGACAAGGTCTCCGAGCAGATGAGCCAGGTGCTCGCCAGCCTGCGTGACAGCGGCATCGCGGCCGAGGACATGCAGACGGATCACATTGCCCTCCACCCGGTCTGGAGCCAGATCGACCGCGACGGGCAGCCGGAGAATGTCATCACCGGCTTTGAGGCCGCCAACACGCTGACCGTGCGGCTCAAGGACGTTGCAGGCATGGGCGGGGTGCTGGACGCGGTGCTGCGCGCAGGCGCGAATGAATTCCGCGGCCTGGACTTTTCCTACAGCAAGGCCGAGGAGGCCGCCGACCTGATGCGGGTGCAGGCGGTCGAAGATGCCTTCCGCAAGGCGCGGCAACTGGCCGAAGCCTCCGGCATGGCGCTGGGGCCGGTGCGCGAGCTGCAGGATGGGGGGGCGCGCGGCGGCGCGCCGATGATGGCGATGGAGATGGCCCGCGGCAAGGACATGCCGGTGGCGCCGGGCGCGGTCAGCCTCGGCCATAGTGTCTCGGTGGTGTTTGATCTGATGGAGCCGGAAGGCGCCAACTGACCCCTTGTCTGCGGGTCTTCGCGAACCGCCTTGTTGCAAAAAGGAAAAAGGCCGGGATTTCCCGGCCTTTTGCAGGTTTGTCAAAGGGGCTGCGCCGCAGGCGTGACACCCTTAGCCGCAGGCCTTGGTCAGGGCCTGATCGAGGTCGCGAATGAGATCGTCGGCATCCTCGATCCCGATGGAGACCCGCACCACATTGGGGCCGGCCCCGGCCGCCGCTTGCTGCTCGGGCGTCAGCTGGCGGTGGGTGGTGGAGGCGGAGTGGATGATCAGCGAGCGGGTGTCGCCGAGGTTCGCAACATGGGAGAAGATCTCCAGACTATCGACCAGTTTGATGCAGACGTCATAGCCGCCCTTCAGCGCCACGGTGAAAAGCCCGCCGGTGCCCTTGGGGTAGCAGCGCGCCGCACGCTCGGCATAGGGCGAGGAGGGCAGGCCCGCATAGGTGACGTAGTCGACGCGCGGATCCTGCTCCAGCCAGCTGGCGACTTTCTTGGCGTTCTCAACGTGTTTCTGCATCCGCAGCGACAGCGTTTCGATCCCCATCAGCGTGTAATGTGCTGCCTGCGGGTTCATCGTCATGCCGAGGTCGCGCAAGCCGATGGCGATGCCGTGGAACGTATAGGCGAGGTTGCCGAAGGTCTCGTGGAACTTGAGCCCGTGATAGGCGGGTTCCGGCGCGGAGAGCGAGGGGAATTTATCCGAGGCGGACCAGTCAAAGCGCCCCGAGTCCACCACGCAGCCGCCGGTCACGGTGCCATTGCCGGTGAGGTATTTGGTGGTGGAATGCACCACCAGCGTCGCGCCCTGCGAGATCGGCTGGCAAAGATAGGGCGTCGCCGAGGTATTGTCGACGATCAGCGGCAGGCCCGCTGCATCGGTGACATCAGCCACCGCGCGGATGTCGGTGACATAGCCGCCGGGGTTGGCAACCGATTCGCAGAAGACCGCGCGGGTGTCGTCGTCGATCGCCGCCTTCAGCGCGTCGAGATCGTCGAAATCCACAAACTTCGCCGACCAGCCGAAGCGTTTGATGGTCTGGCTGAACTGGGTGACGGTGCCGCCGTAAAGCCGGGTGGAGGCCACCACGTTCTTGCCGGGACCCATCAGCGGGAACAGCGCCATGATCTGCGCTGCGTGACCCGAAGAGCAGCAGACCGCGCCGACACCGCCCTCAAGCGTGGCAATACGTTCCTGCAGCACCGCGACGGTGGGGTTGGTGAGGCGCGAGTAGATATAGCCCACTTCCTGCAGGTTGAAGAGGGCGGCCGCATGGTCGGCGTCTCGGAACACATAGGCGGTGGATTGGTAGATCGGCGTCTGGCGGGCGCCGGTTGCCGGATCGGGGCGGGCGCCTGCGTGAATCTGCAGGGTGTCAAACCCGTAGGTGGGGCCGTCGGACATCTCTCAAATCTCCCTTGTGTCGCAATCGGTGTTGGTCTGGCGACAGGACACACCGAGGCGCGGCAATGCGCAAGGGGAAGCGGTCGAAAGAGAGGTGCGATTTTTGCCGCAGCAGAAGGACAGGTGCGCTGTGAGGATCAGCGCATCCAGAGACCGGCGGATTTGATCCGGTTGCGGATCGCCTGCTCCCGGCGCGGCAGGGCGGTCTGGTCGAACAGGGCACGGACCTTCTGGCCGCGCTGCTGATAGACCATGCGCTTGATCGGCTCGTAGGATTTCAGCACCTTCTTCAGCCAGTTCGGCGCGCAGATCTCCTCCAGAGCGGCGACAACGGGATCGGCCTCGCGGGCGTAGAGCAGCGGGAAGCTGCGGTAATGGCAGCTGGTCACCCCGTCGAGATAGCCCGGAGGCAGGCTGTCGCGCCCACCGCCAAAGGAATGGATCACCAGCGGCAGCACGATCTGGTCGAGCCAGGGATCCAGCGCCTGGCCGACCAGCTCCACCGGTGGGTCGTCGCGCAGGGACAGCGCCCAGTCGAGGAAGCGCGCGCCGAATTGCCGCGGGCAGGCGCCAAAGAAATAGCCGGCGTTGAAATAGAGATAGCGCTGCCAGTACTCCGCCGGCTGGCCGAGGTCGAGACTGCTGTCGAAATCGAGGCCGAAGCGCCGGTACAGGGCGCCCCAGATGCCGTGATAGCCCGGACCATAGAGCGTCGGTTGCGGCCAGGTGCCCTCGCGCCGCAGGCTGGCGGAGGGGCGGGAGAAGTCGAAGGGCACCTCCGTCAGCTCGCCGGTGATCAACGTGTCGGTGTCGAAGAAGACAAAGGCCTCGCCCTCGGGCAGGGTGGCGAGCGCCTCGATCTTGTTGCCATAGGCATAGGCCTGGCCGAAGGCGCGGCTGGCAAAGGGGCGGATCTCGGCACCGAGCCGCTCGAGCGCCGCCAGCACCTCGGGGTTGCGGATCGAAGGGTCATTGGCCCAGAGCGGGCCGGGCTGGGGCACGGCCACCACCAGGCGGCCCGAAAACCCCGGGCTGCGGGCGCGCAGCGAGGCGGCAAAGAGCACCGCCTCATACATCAGGCGCCCGTTCTGGCCGACGATCAGCAGGTTGAAGCCGGGGGCGCTCATGCGGCGGGCCTGCCAATGGTTTCATCGGGGACGCGGGCGGCGAGCGGCACGGTCATGCGCCGATCAGGGTGACGCCCGGCATCTGCGCCAATTGGCTGACATCGGCGTCGTAGGCTGCATCGATCTGGTCGACGTATTCGGCAGTCCATTCCGGCACGTCGAGTTCTTCCTCGATTTCCTCGTCGAGGGCGTATTTGTCGAGGAAAGCGGCAAAGACCCGGCGCTTGTAGACCTCGGTCATCTGCGGATGCTCGTGCAGATACTGCCGCAGGCGGCGCATGCCTTCGCGGCTCATGATCTCCGTCAGCAGGTCGAGACCGCCGCGCACCTTGCTTTCGGGGTCGAGATTGCCAATCTCGCGCAGAACCTGGGCCCAGACCAGCGGTGAATCCTCGTAGCACCACAGGGTAATCGGCACATCCGGCGCCGAGGCCCGCAGCCGGGCCATCAACGCGGACCAGCGCAACTCCACCGGATTGGTCTGTTCCAGCACCGTCGCGCGGCGGCCGATACCCGCATTCTCCAGCAACTTGGGCAGGAAACAGGCGGGGCTGCGGATCGCCATGAAGAGATGCAGGTCGTCATGGGGGAACAGGGCCTTGAGGCAGCGGATCCGCTCTTCGGCCTCCGGATAGAGGCGTTGACCGTCCAGTGCATCGCGCTGGGAGCCGAAGAAATGCGGATTGGAGAGCACCACCCGGTCAGCGGTCTCTTCCTCGAGGATGGCATCCCAGAGAAGGTCGCGGGCGTCTTCGGACGGGGCGCCGGTGCTGGCGGCGGCCATGCAATCCTTGAGCAGGCTGCGGTATTTGGCCGGTCCCGGCACGGAGGTGCCGCGCGCAAGGAATTCCTCCTTGTTGCGCAGGATCGTCTTCATCAGACGATCTTCTTCCGTGCCATGCGCGCCCGCATGCAAAATGACCTGCATTTTTATCGACCTGTCTGCTTTTCGATCTCTTCTGTAGGGATAGAGTGCGTCAGGTTTGCGGTCAAATCGCAACATTAAGGTGGCGCTGGGGCGATCTGAGTTTAGGGGAAACCGAAAGAAGAGGCGCAGGACGGCGGTATCGGGGAGAGGCGCGGACGACAAGCACAGGCGTGGGGGCATGGGCGAGAAGTACAGGGGCGCGGAGGCTGGCGGCTCGCCCGGCTTTTGAGGCTTGTCGGCGTGAGGCGTTCCGAGCGATTTTGCATCTTGCCAAGGCGGGACAAAGCGACTATCCCGCGCGGTGCGCCCCTATAGCTCAGCTGGTAGAGCAACTGATTTGTAATCAGTAGGTCCGCGGTTCGAGTCCGTGTGGGGGCACCATTTCACCATCCCTAGAAATCCAAAGACGTCCGATAACCCCTGTGTTATGAGGGTTTTGGCGATGCTCTTTGTCCGGTAGCGGTTTTTGCTGTCCGATGGAATACCCCCAGATTCGGGGGTGTTTTGGGGGTATCGTTGTTCTAGCGGAAAGGTGATACCCCCAGATGCCTCTAAGCGATGTTCAGATCCGAAACCTGAAGCCGAGGGACAAACAGTACAACGTTTCCGATTTTGAGGGCCTTTACATCCTTGTGAAACCGTCTGGATCTCGGTTGTGGCAGTTGAAATATAGGTTCTTCGGGAAAGAGCGCCTGTTATCGTTCGGCGCGTAAGTGTATCCGGGAAAAGGGCACTGCGGTCATCAGCTCATTTGTGCAACAGCGCCCCTTCGGCGCATCGCACCAACGCAACCCATTGCGATTGATGAAGTGTCGTCGGGAAAACAGTCCGCCGGACTGTTTTCTAATCCTACTCCATCCCGCTCAAAACGCGCCGATCATCGACGCGGGGCTTGCCATGGCTCTTTGGAAAGAACGGTTTGAGACGCTCCATCTGGACGTTCGTCAGCAAGTAAAGATTGCTCATCGATCAGGTCTCCTTGCGAAAGCTGAAACACGCCAAACACACGAAATCAATGGGTCCTGACCCTAGCTCACTTCGGCGATGATCTTCTCGACCAGGGCGCGGGACTTGGTATTGACCAGCGGCCCCTCGTTGACAACGCGCGAAACCGTCTGAAGTGAGGTTCGGGCCACGTTGGCAATATGGGCCTGGGTGGTCAGAGTCAGGTCTGGTCAAGTCAGGTCAGAGCCAGGCCTGGGTCAGGTTCGGTCCCCGGTCAGCGCAGAACCGCAGAACGGGACTGTCGAATGCGACATCAAACTCTTTGTAGATGGCGGGAATCCGCCAGACGTCCAAGGGGATGAGGCTACCGTCGTCCCTATGGTGTCTTGCGGGAGAAAATCATGTCGGACGTCTCGGATCAGTCTTTCCTTCAGATGGCAAATACGGTTGTCGACGACACGCGCCCCGGCGTGCAATGCGGTCCCATTGACGATCTCATCGCGCGGCATCGTCCGGGCTACGGGCTGGTACGGGCTTTCTACCATGATCCCGATGTGTTCGAACGCGATATGGAGCGGGTCTTTCAACGGCATTGGCACTGTCTGGCCCATGAGAGCATCATCCCCAAGGTTGGTGACTATGAACTGTTTCGACTTGGCGATGAACAGGTCATCCTGACCCGTGACAAGAACGGGCAGGTCCATGCGCTGCTCAATGTCTGCCGCCATCGCGGCGCCGAGGTCTGCACCAGTCGGCGCGGCAATACCCGCAGCTTTGTCTGCCCCTACCACGCCTGGACCTACGGTCTCGATGGTGCCCTGAAGACCGCCCGGTTGATGCCCAAGGATTTTGACCGCAGCGCCCATGGCCTGAAAATGCTGCAGGTCCGGGTGGTGGAGGGGCTGGTCTTTGTCTCCTTTGCCGCGCAACCGCTGGACTTTGCTCAGGTCGAGAATTCCCTGCGGGCCAGTATCGGCCAATACGGCTGGGCTGAGGCCCGGGTTGCCCATCGCGAGACCTACGGGATCGATGCCAATTGGAAACTGGCGGTCGAAAATTATGTCGAATGTTATCATTGCGGCCCCGCGCATCCAGAGTATTCGCAGACCCATGCGCTGGAACAGCCCGCCGAGGTGATTGCAGGCCTTAACACCGCGATGGAGGCGCGCACCTGTGCGTTGGGCATTGATGTCGTTGGCGGCGACCATTGGCAGTCCTCCGCAGCGGGGGCCGAGGCCATCCATGTGTTCCGCTATGCGCTTTATGATGGCGCGGTGACCGGCAGCGATGGTGGCGCGCCGGTGGCGCCGCTGATAGGGCGCTTTACCGATTATGATGGTGGGGTGACCTCCATTCACCTTGGCGGCACCAGTTTCTTTGTCGCCTATGCGGATCATGGCATGATCTACCGCTTTGTTCCAAAGACGTTGGACAGTTGCGAGATGGAATTGATCTGGCTGGTAAGGGCTGATGCCGAAGTCGGCCGGGATTTCGACCTCGACAAGCTCACCTGGCTCTGGAAAGTCACCACCGATGAGGACAAGTCGATCATCGAACATACCGCCCGCGGGGTTCGCTCGCGCTTCTTCGAACCAGGGCCGATCGCGCCCATGGAGTATAACGAGCTGCGCTACATCAACTGGTATCTCGAAGAGCTCGGTCGCGCCTGAGACCCGCGGGAGATGCACTCGGTTCCTGTGAACCACAAGGATCGGCGACGGCCCTGATCGAAGGGGGGCGCGGAATCAGGCCGGGCAGGAACAGGCCTTTGCCCATCGAGTGCAGGCCTCTGCGGTGACCAGGCGGCGGGGCAGCAGCGGTGCCGCCCGCGGTCCGTAGAGGCCTGTGACCTCCGCGCAGCCAAGCAGGGCCTGTCCGAGGTCGGGGCGCTGACGCAAGAGGTCGAGGCGGGTGAGGGGATCGAGGGCGGCAAACCCGATGGGGCCCGGCCAGAAACTCTCGACCCCGAGGCCCTCCGCCGCAAGGACCCCGTGACGGTCCAGGAGCAGATGTACATATGTGACCCTGCGCCGGCCCAGCATGATGCGTGCGCCGGACCAGCCACAGTCCACCAGATGCCGGGCGCGCACCAGCGCGCGCGCGCCCTCCGGTCCTCGCACCAGGATCGCGTGCTGTGCCGACATCGCCAGCGGCGCGCGATTGCCGAGGGCGTCGCGGCGGATCTCGACCGGCAGCAGGCGCGGATCCGCTGCCAGCTCCTCGGTCCCGAGGTCGCGGTGCCCGGACCACTCCACCAGGGCGGTGCCCCCTTCGAAGAGGCAGACCTTGTCACCCCGGCGCAGTGCCTCGACCGCGCGGGGGCCATCCGGAGTGTCGATCCGAGTGCCCGCCAGAAGGCAGGGAATACCCATCGCATGCAGCTTGCCGGCGGCACCAACCACATTGGGGTCGATCCCCTGCAGGGTCAGGGTCTCGCCATTGGGAAAGGTCAGTACCGAGCCGCCGGAACCGTCACTGGAGATCACCACATCCCAGATATTGACCGGATTGCCGTCTGCATCGGTCAGATCGGAGACGTCGAGCTGGTCGATGGTATAGCCGTCCGGGTCGAAGGTGATGTCGAAATCGGAGATGGTGTCATGGCCCCAGGCGTCCCGCATCACCACCGTGTCGGCACCGCTGCCCAGGGTCAGGCTGTCATCGCCCAGCCCGCCGGAGATCAGGTCATCGCCGGTGCCGCCGGAAATCAGGTCGTTGCCGTCTCCGCCGTCGATGGTGTCATTGCCGCCATCGCCAGAGAGTGTGTCGTCCAGATCCGAGCCGAGGATCGAGTCATCGCCATCGCCGGCATTGACCGAAACCGCGCTCTGCGAGGCGCTGGCGTCGAAACTGTCGGCACTGGAGGTGCCGTTGACCTCTTCGATTTCCCAGAAAGAATGCACCGGACCCGAGCCGAACTGCACCGTGCCGGTGCCGCCGGTAAAGGGCGCCCAGACCACGTTTGCGCCGGACCCGGAGAGATCGAGGGAGTCGGTCTCGGTGCCGCCATAGATGCTGGTGATCCCGTCGGCGCTGGTCAGGACGATGGTATCATCGCCAGCCCCACCATTGACGCTGTTGGAGCCGGTGCCGCCAACCATGTAGTCGTTGCCCGCGCCACCGAACATGGTGTCGTCGCCAGCCCCGCCATACAGCGTGTCATCGCCTGCGCCGCCGCCGATGGTGTCATCGCCCGCGCCCATGTCGGCATGAAACCCGGAGGCATCGTCATCGCCGCGCAGCGAGTCGTTGTAGGACGAGCCGACATAGCCCTCTATCCCGGAATAGGTGACCGTATTGCTGCCGTCGGTGACGGTGCCTGCCTCGTCACCGGTGGCGGTGATGGTGACGCCCCTGTCGGTATAGCCGAAGTGCAGCGTGTCCTCATCCGCGCCGCTGGTGGCGTCTTCGCCGCCGCTGACGGTGTCATTGCCCCAGCCGCTGGTGAAGATGATTACATCCTGATCGGCGCCACCATAAATCTGGTCGTTGCCGCTGTCGCCGAACAGGTAGTCGGAGCCATCGTCGCCCATCAGCGTGTCGTTGCCGGCGCCGCCCAGAATACTGTCGGAGCCGCCTTCGCCCATCACCAGGTCGTCGCCGTTGCCCCCTTCCAGCCAGTCGCCGTCGTCTCCGCCGTAGATCTCGTCATTGCCCTCGTCGCCGTAGATCCGGTCGCTGCCCGAGCCGCCATAGAGGGTGTCATCGCCGCTCTCGCCGTAGAGGTAGTCGTTGCCGCTGCCGCCGTAGACCAGATCCTCGCCCGCGCCGGCATAGATGGTGTCATTGCCAGCACCGCCGTCCAGCGTATCGTCGTAGTCCCAGTTGGCAGCGCCGCTGATGTCGTCGATCAGGTCATTGCCATCTCCGCCGGAAACACTGTCGCCATCCGCCGAGGTCGCACCGCCCTGGCCGTAGATCAGCGTGTCATTGCCGCTGCCACCGTCCATCGTGTCGGCCCCGGCACCGCTGGAAAGCGAGTCATTGCCCGCGCCGCCCGCCAGAGAGTCATCGCCATCGCCGCCCTTGATCGTCGAGTCGGAGGCCTGAGTATAGGTGTTCGACTCCAGATCCGAATAGGCGATCGCCGAGGGGGTGGTGTAATTCGAGGTGGTGAAGGTGGTGCCGGGCTGGATCGGTCCAGTCGCCACATAGCCCACCAGCACGCCACCGTTGTAGATCGAATAGAGGTGTTGGGTCTGGCCGTTCTCGTCCACATAATCCCAGGAGCCTTCGACATAGGCCTGACCGCTGCTGACGATATTGCCCGAAGAATCCCGGACGATGACCGTTTGACCGGCATCATCGCCGGTTCCGGGGCTGCCCTGATCGCCGTCAAGCATGCCGTCATCGTCGGAGAATTCAAACGAATAGCCCGAAGAGCTGGAATCCCAATCGGGGTCCAGTCGGGAATTTGCGGTTCCGAGGCCGGTGAAGTCACCGGCTTGATATCCATAAAAGGTTTCGGTTGCCATGCGCCAGAGGTCCTTGGCCACCTGGGTTGTCCCACGCGGGCCAGAGGCACAAGATCCCGCAAAACCTCTAGAACAGTATTAAGGACGCATGCATTGCTAAAATTGTCAGTGCATTTTGCGCAAAAAGCGCTTGGGGCTGAAAAATGTACCACCGCAGAGGGTAATCAGGGCAGGGGGCTTGTGCGCGGGTCGCGATCCGGTCACATCACGCGCCATCCACTTTATCCCAGACCTTGAGGATCGCTCGAATGACCAAACTCGCCCATAGCATGATCCGCGTCCTGAACGAGGAAACCTCGGTTGCTTTCTATCGCGCGGCCTTTGCCCTTGAGGTTGTCGACCGCCTCGATTTCGAGAGTTTCACCCTGATCTACATGGCGGCCCCCGGTGGCGGTTTCGAACTGGAGCTGACGGTGAACAAGTCGCGCACCGACCCCTATGCGCTGGGCGATGGCTACGGTCATCTGGCGTTGGTGGTCACGGATCTGGAGGCGGCACGCGCGCGGGTCGAGGCTGCGGGAGGGGCACCGCGCGATATCGTGGATTTCCGCCCCGCCGGCGAGCGTGTGGCGCGGTTCTTCTTCGTGGCCGATCCGGATGGCTACCAGATCGAGGTGATCGAAGCTGGGGGGCGGTTCCGCTGACCCAGCCCTGGGCTGCGTTGGGGCGGCCCCTTGCAAAGCCGCAAGGGCAATGGTCTGTCTGGAGCCGGACGCAACCAGAGGAGGCCGCCGATGACGCCGGACCAGACGCCCAGCCATTCCACCCATGACGCCGAGGCGGATGCGCGCAACGATCACATCCTGATCTACGTGGATGGCGAGATTGTCCCCAAGGAAGAGGCCAAGGTCTCTGTCTATGACTCGGGCTTCATGCTGGGCGACGGCATGTGGGAGGGGATGCGGCTGTATGATGGCGAATGGGCCTTCTTCGACGCCCATATGGACCGGCTGTTCAACTCGCTGAAATCCGTCTCGCTGGAAATCGGCATGGGGCCGGAAGACATTCGCGATATTCTCGACCGCACCGCCGCAGCCAATGGCATGACTGGCGACGCCCATTGCCGGTTGATGATCACCCGCGGCAAAAAGGCCAAGCCCTTTCAGCATCCGAAGCTGTCGAAATGGGGCCCGACCATCGTCGCCATCGTGGAGCATTCCAAACCCGCCGAGAGCCTCTCCTCCCTAGGTATCCGCCTTGCCACCGTGCCGCAGGTGCGCGGTCTGCCGATGAGCCAGGATGCCAAATACAACAGCCATTCCAAGCTGAACTGCGTGATCGCCTGCCTGCAGGCGGAGCAGGCGGGCGCGGACGAGGGGCTGATGCTCGACCCGCATGGCTTTGTGAACACCACCAACGCCTGCAACTTCTTCATCGTGCGGCGAGGTGAGGTTTGGACCTCGACCGGGGACTATTGCATGAATGGGGTGACGCGGCAGAATGTGATCGACCTCTGCCGCGCCAATGACATCCCGGTGTTTGAAAAGAACTTCTCGCTCTACGAGGCCTATGGCGCCGATGAGGCGTTTTTGACCGGCACCTTTGGCGCACAGACCCCGGTGGCCTCGATCGATGGCAAGCCAACTGGCTCGGGTGAGCGTCCGGTCACCGCCCGTATTCGCGCACTTTATAAGGAGCTGGTGGCAAAGACCGTGGCCGCGCAGAAGGCGGCGCGGGGCTGATCTTTTGCCTGGCCGATAGGCCGGGCAGCCCCCGCCCGCCCCCAGGCGGGGGCTGCCCTTAGTGTGTCATTCCGCCGGTTCCGCCTGCCGCTGCGGCTCCGCAACCGTGCTCAGCTCCCGCCAGTGATGGCAGCTCACCATATGGCCCGCCGCATCCTTCTCCGCCCGTGGGGCCTCGCGTTTGCACAGGTCGGTCGCAAAGGGGCAACGCGGGTGGAAGGTACAGCCTGAAGGCTGATTGGTAGGCGAGGGGATTTCGCCCGAGAGCACCTGCGCGCGGCCCCGATCATCCGGGTCAAGCGAGGGAATGGCCGAAAACAGTGCCTTGGTGTAGGGGTGCCGCGGCGCGCGGAACAGATCGCGGGTCGGCGCGCTTTCCACGATGCGGCCCAGATACATCACTGCCACATGGTCGCAGGTATGGGCCACCACGCTCAAGTCGTGGCTGATGAACAGGAATGTAATGCCCAGCTCGCGTTGCAGGCTCTTGAGCAGGTTCAGGATATCCGCCTGAATTGACACATCAAGCGCCGCGACCGCCTCATCCGCCACCACGAAGCGTGGGCCACAGACCAGTGCGCGGGCAATCGAAATCCGCTGCCGCTGCCCGCCAGAGAATGCATGCGGAAAGCGCCGCAGGTGTTCGAGGTTCAAACGGCACGTCGCCGCCACCTCGCGCACGCGGGCGTCAGTCTCCTCGCGGGTCTTGGTCAGGCCCATGACTTCCAAGGGTTCCGCGATAATGTCGCGCACCGTCATCCGAGGCGACAGGGCCGCATAGGGGTCCTGAAAGATCAGCTGGGCGCGGCGGCGATAGTCTTTGAGCTCCGCCCCTTTGACCGAGCCAAGGTCATAGCGCACCTCGCCATCGTCATAGATTGCCGAACCGGACGTCACCGGCACCGCCTGCAACAGCGCCCGGCCCAGCGTGGTCTTGCCCGACCCGCTCTCACCCACCACGCCAAAGAACGATCCCTTTGGAATGTTGAGGGAAATCCCGTCGACGGCCTTCAGAAGGTCCTTTTTGAACGGGCCTTTGCGGATGGGAAACCCCACCTGCAGCTCCTTGGTCGAGATCAGAATGCTTGAGGACTGGCTCATGCGACGGGCTCCGCGTGATGCAGGTGGCAGGCGACGAGATGGGCGGGGGTGGGGCTGCTCCACGCGGGGGACTGTTGCGCACAAAGACCCGCCAGGGCCCTGTTACAGCGGGTGTGAAACACGCAGCCCGAAGGGCGCTCCAAGGGCGAGGGGATATCGCCCGGCACCGGCTTTAATGGCGCATCGAGATCGTCCAGTTTCGGCAGCGCGTCGATCAGCCCTTGGGTATAGGGATGCGACGGGCGGCGCAGCACGTCGCGCACCGGACCAGTCTCCACTATGCGCCCGAGGTACATCACCGCGACCTTATCCGCCGTCTGCGCCACTACGCCGAGGTCATGGGTGATGAAGATGATCCCCATGCCGAAGTCCTTCACCAGCTCCTGCATCAGCTGGATCACCTGCGCCTGAATGGTCACGTCGAGCGCGGTGGTCGGCTCGTCCGCGATCAGCAGGCGCGGTTTGGTCGAGAGCGCCATGGCGATCATCGCCCTCTGACGCATTCCGCCTGACAGCTCAAAGGCATATTGGCCAAATCGGGTGCTGGCGTCGGAAATGCCGACCCGGTCCAGCATCTCGATCGACAGCTCTTTGGCTTGCGCTTTTGACAGATCGGTGTGGATCAGGAGCTGCTCGACCATCTGGCTGCCGATGGTCAGGGCCGGGGCGAAACTCGCCATCGGCTCCTGAAAGATCATCGAGATCGCCCCGCCGCGCACCACCCGCAGATCGCGCGCCCGCTGTAGGGCCAGCACATCCACATCGCCCTCGTCCAGATGCAGGGTGATCTTGCTCTTGGGCCCGTAGATCGCGTTTTTCGCGTTGAGCCGCATCAGCGCCTTGGCAGTCACCGACTTGCCAGAGCCGCTTTCGCCGACCAGCCCCATGACCTCGCCCCGGTTGAGGGTAAAGGACACGTCATCGACCGCTGTGATCAGCCCCTCGTCGGTCTTGAACTGCAGGGTCAGGTTTTGCACCGAAATCAGGCTCATTTCTTCACCTCCGAATAGGGATCCGCCGCATCGCGCAGCCCGTCCCCGACAAAGACAAAGGCCATCACAAGGACGACAAAGAAGATCACCGGGATGAAATACCATTGATAATTCAGCAAAACATCCGACTTGGTCACGTTCTGCAGCATCACGCCAAGCGAGTTGACCGGATCCTTCAGCCCAAGCCCGATGAAGCTCAGCGCGGTTTCCGACAGCACCATATAGGGGAAGGAGATCACCAGATCGACGATGATATAGCTGGTGAAACTGGGCAAAAGGTGGCGGCGGATCACATGGGCGCCCGAAGCGCCAGAGAGCTGCGCGGCCAGCACGTAGTCCTGATTGCGCTCGGTCAGCAGATGGGTACGGACCCTGCGGGCGAGGGTGGGCCAGTTGATCAACCCTAGGATCATCGAGATGAAGAAAAACCGCATCTCGGCCGACCACTCGGCGGGGATGAAAGCGGCGATGGCCATAAACAAGGGGATCGCTGGCACGGTGCGGATCGCATCGGTGACCATCTGGATCACACTGTCCAGCCAGCCACCGTAATAGCCTGAAATCCCACCAATCATCAGCGCCAGCACAAAGGAGATCACCACCCCCATGGTGCCCACCTGCAACGAGGTCCAGACCGCGTGCAGGGTGCGCGAGAAGATATCCTTGCCCGCCGCGTCCGTGCCAAAGAGGTGGATATAGCCCTCTTCCATGCCAAAGAGATGCAGATTGCCGGGGATCACGCCGAACAGGGTGTAGTCATCGCCCTGCACAAAGAACCGCATATAGATGCGCTGATCCTCGTCGATCTTCTCCACCCAGCGGAAATTGGTCGCCATCGAGCGTTCGCGGGTGACGGGATGCACAAAGGGGCGCAGAGAGCAGCCGTTCTTGTCGCAAAACTGCGGCACCTGCGGCGCGCCGTTCAGATAGTCGGCATTGCGCCCCTTGGCGGTGGGATCATAGGGCGACAGGAAGGGGGCAAAGAGCCCTGACAGGATCAGCACCAGCAAGACGCAAGCCGCAATCATCGCCGCCCGTTGCTTCTTGAACCGCGCCCAGATGAGCTGCCCTTGCGAAGCGGTGAAATAGGCCTGCTTCTTTGCATCAAGCCGCGCGGATTGGGGGTCCTGAGACAGATCACTCATGCTCTTGGCCTCACTTCAGAATGGACTTGCGCACGCGCGGGTCAATCACGGCGAGCAGGATGTCGGTGGCAAAATTCAGCGTCACGATGGAGGCGGTGAGCAAGAAGATGATCGCCCCCGCCAATTGCTGATCATTGGAGCGCGCCAGCGCCTCGAGCAGCAGGGACCCCGCATCGGTCAGCGTCAGGATCACCGCGACGATGGGCAGCTCGTTGAAAATGCGATTGAGATCAAAACCGACGGAGTTCACAATCGGCCCCAAGGCGTGCCGCGCCGGATAGCGCCACAGCAGTCGCCGCCCAAAGACTCCGCGTGCCTCTGCGGCGGTGACATAGAGCTTGCCCAGCTCGTCCGACATCAAGGCCCGCACGGTCTGCAGGGCAAAGGCGGTGGCGGACCAGCCGAGGATGAAGATCGGCAGCCAGATATGGCGCAACAGGTCGACAAACTTGGCCCAGCTCCAGGCGGCGTTCTTGTATTCCGGCGACAAAAGCCCGGTGAGGGTCTCGCCGAAATAGACGGTGGAAATCAGCATGATGACCAGCGCCAACAGGAAATTCGGCAGGGCGAGGCCCAGATAGCTGACAATCCGCAGGCTGTTGTTGGCAAAGGCATTGTTGGAGGCCGCCGACAGGATCCCCACCGGGATCGCAATCGCATAGGCGAGGAGCAAAGCGCCAAAACAGATCGCCAGCGAGAACCAGAATTTATCGCCCAACAGATCGGCGATATTTACTCGCAGGATGCAGCTGTCGCCAAAATCGCCGCGAAAGGCGCCGCCGAGCCAGGTGACCCAGCGCTCCATAAACGGGCGATCCAGCCCCAAACGCACCCGCTCGGCGTCAATCGCTTCCAGCGTGATCGCCTCTCCTTGGGTGTTCTTATAGGCCATGTAGCGCTCGGCACAGTCGCCGGGCACCAGCTCCATCAGAGTGAAGACCAGAAAGGACACGATCAGAAGCGTGATCAAGGCCATGATCGCGCGGGTGACGGTAAAGCGGGCAAACTGGAGCATCGGGGAGGGCGGTCCATGCTGGCGGTCGAAAAGGGTGCGGCGCGGGCAAGAGGCTGCCCGCGCCTAAGGTCACGTCACAGGTGGCGGCGGATTACTCCGCGAGGAACCACTGCTGCGGACGGTAGGGGTAGGTGCGGTAGTACTCGTAAGACGAGGTTTTGAACTCCGGCACGTTTTTCAGGTCCTTGTCGAAGTAGATCGGCGCCGGCGCCAGAACGGTGCCGAGGATCAGCATGTTGCCGGTCATCTTCTCGACCATGCCCGCTGCCGCCGCGTTCGAGGCCTCAGAGCCCGGAACCGAGGACTGATAGGTTGCCAGATCCGCCATTACGTCCTTTGCCCAGACCGGCGGCTCAACCCCGGCCGCACCGTTGGAGCTGACGTATTCAGCCCAGCCCATCGCGGGACGGATGCCGAAATAGTCGGAGTAGGGCGGCACCCACAGCTGGTTGTCGCCCAGCGTGGTGCCCGCAGGTTGCCCTGCCACCCAAGACAGAACCTGCAGCTGGTTGGCAGACTGTGCCGAGCGATACTCGTCCGAGGTCACTTCCTTGATCTGAGTCTCAACGCCGATGTCGGACCAGTTGCGCGCCACCAGCTCGGCCAGAGCCGCCGGGGTGGCTTGGGTGGCGAACTGCCAGTTCAGCACGAAGCGACCGCCGCCGGGCAGGTCCCGCTTGCCGTCACCGTCCTGGTCAACCAGACCGATTTCGTCCAGGAGTGCCTTGGCGCGCTCGGGGTCAAAGGCGATCTCGTGGCTCTTCCACTTGGCGTCGATGAACTCCGGCAGCGGCGAGAAGCCGACGTGCTGCTGCGGCTGGCCCATGCCGAAATAGACCGTCTCATTCAGTTCGTCGCGGTTGATGGCGACGGACATGGCGGTGCGGAACTTCACATCGTTGAAAACGGCGCGCTGGGCCTCGTCCTCATGGGTGACGTTAAAGGCCAGGGTGGTCATCGCGATGGTCGGCTTGATGTCGAGGACATAGCCGCCCTTCTCCTGATTTTCGAGCAGCAGCGGCGCGCTGTCGAGGCTGATGGCCTGCGCCTTGTAGGTCACTTCGCCATTCATCAGCTTGAGGTTGCGCACCTCGGCATCGCCGATGTAGCCCTCGTTCAGCTCGTTGATATAGGGCAGCTGGTTGCCGGCGGTATCCACCATAAAGAAGTAGGGGTTGGCCACATAGTGACGGCCCTCTGCAGTTTCCTCGACGAGGATATGGCTCTCCAGCGTTGGGGTGGTGTTCTTCGGCAGCCCGCCGAGCTTGTCGCCTGCGGTCAGCATCGGCGAGGGCGTGTCGGTCCAGTCGGAGTTGCCATAATAGGCCTTGATCAGGTCATAGCCGCCCTCATAGCCAAGCGCCTTTGCCTTTTCATTCGCATCGGCGGTGATCGCCGGGTGATACTGGCCAAAGAAATGCTTGGGCAGGAAGGGCTGCACATAGGTCGCGGCAAAGGTCTCGAGGAGACCCGGCTTCGGCGCTTTCAGGGTGAACTGAACGGTGGTCTCGTCCAGCGCGACAACCTCCATCGGCTCGTCCCCGGCCAGCGCATAGGCCTTGGCCTCGGCGATGACGTTCTTGTCCATCATCAGGTTGTCGTACCAGAACACGACGTCCTCGGCGGTGAAGGGCGCGCCGTCCGACCACTTGTGACCCTTGCGCAGATGCACGGTCAGCTGGGTGAAATCATCGTTCCATTCCCAGGCTTTGGCGACGTTCGGCACGATGGTTTGCAGGTCATCGGAATAGCGCACGAGGTTCACGTGACGCACCGAGAGGAAGTCGGAGGTGCCGCTTTCGGTCGCGTTCGACAGCGCCTCAAAGATACCGCCATAGGTGCCGATCGCATCATAGGGCTGTACGACCAGCGGCTCGGCCGGCAGGCGGTCTGCCAGCGCGGGCAACTCGGGGTTGCCTTTGATGCGGGCATTGAGATCGGCAATCGCCGGGTTGGCGGTAAAGGCCATCTCGCAGGCGGCCGCGGCCTCGTACTCGGCCTTGTCGAATTGCTGCGGGTAAGCGCCAGCGGTCACGCCCATCGGGTCGGCCACGGTCACCGCCGGGCAGCTTGCCGCCGCCAGACCCGGAAGCGCCACTACGGCAGCTGTCGTCAAAAGAAGCTTCTTCATTTGTTCGTTCCTCCAGAACCTATCAGACTGGTTTGGGCGCTCATTCGCCCGGCTTCACAGGCCTTGCCTCAGGCGCTTTGCGCTTCTTCTTCCTCGGGCTGGGCTGTATGGGTGGTGATCCCCCACCGACCGAGGGCTTCGGCCAGTTCGGGATCGGGATCTTGTTCGGTGACGAAATCTGTCACCTGTTCAGGGGCACAGGCCACAAAGGGGGCGCGCTTGTCGCGTTTGGACAGGTCGGCCACCACGATGATGCGGTCGGCCTGACCGGCGATGGCGCGGGTGATATCGGCCTCCAGCGCGTTGCCGGTGACAAAGCCATGCTGGGCCGAGACTCCATCGGCGCCGACGATCAGCGCGTCATAGGAAAACTGCTGCGCCAGCGCCTCGGCGGTGCGGCCAAAACTGCCGCGTTCGGCGCGCATCACCTCGCCTCCGGTCAGGAACACCCGGCTGCCGTTGTTGCCCGCCAGCGAGGCGATGGCCGGGATCGAATTGGTGACGACCGTGAGGCCCGAATGCCGCCGCAGCTGTTCGGCCACATAGGTGGTGGTGGAGCCGACGTTGAGGAAGACGGTCATCTTGTCCTCGATGAGCTCGGCGGCCTTTCGCGCGATGGCGGATTTTGCCCCGGCGTTTTTCTCCAGCGCGCTGGAGTAGATCGGCGCGTCCTGCGGGTGGGTCAGGTAGGTGCCGCCATGCACGCGCTCCACCTTGCCGGCCTGCGCCAAGCTGCGCACCAGACGGCGGATGGTCTCTTCTGAGACCCCCAGCGCATGGGCGATCTGTGCATTGCGGGCGGAACCGCCAAAGCGGGCAAGCACCTCAAGGACTTCGTGTCCACGATGCGGGATCTTGTCCGTCTCATCCATGGGGCGCAACCTCTTCGCGATTCGACCTGCCCCACAAAAGTGCACGAGGACGTGACAGTTTTGTGTATTATTTTGCCGAGCTTGACCGTTTTCGACCGAAATTTGAGGAATTGCGACGTGGAGTAGTGGCTGACTTGCTGCCTAATAATATGAAAATAAACGATTAGTCAAAAAATCATCAAACCCACAAAAAAGCACACGCTCCCTGCGCTTTCAGTCGCCTTTGGGAAACCGTCTTGCCTGTTTCGGCCCCTCGGATGTCACCGCGTCGAGCGACAGGAGGTGATTCATATTGCGCATCCGGTGGCGCAGCATCGTCAGCATCAGGCGGCTGAGATCGCTGGCATAAGCGGGGTCAGCGGCGACATTGCGCATCTCGCCGGCGCCTGCATGGTCAAACAGAACCGGCGGCAGGTCGCCGGCAAAGGCGATCAGCGTGAAGCGCCCCTCGCGCAGGATGGCAAGGTTGCTGTCGCTGGCACAGCCGCCCAACTCGCGCTGCCAGACGGTGGGCGTGATCGGGTCGCTGTAATCCAGTTCGGAGAAACTGTAGCGTCGCCAATCCGCAGGCAGATCGCCCCGCAACAGTGGCATCAGCGAGCGGCCATCTACCACATTCGGAATGTCTTGACCGGCAAAGTCCAGAATGGTCGGCATCAGGTCAATGGATTCGGTGGGCACCTGCCAGACCTTGCCGGCCTGTGCCGCATTGCCGGGCAGGCGGATCGACAGCGGCGTATGATAGGCCGCGTCATAGAGGCTCATCTTGCCCCACATGTGGTGATCGCCCAGCATCTCGCCATGATCCGCGGTCATCACGATCAGCGTGTCCTCATACTGGCCGCTGTCCTTCAGGTAAGCGATGAGGCGTCCAAAGTGGTGGTCGACCTCAGCCGCAAGCCCCAGATAGACAGCGCGCAACTCCTGCACCGTGGCGGTGTCCGGCTGCAAATCGCCTTGCCCCACCACCATATGCCGCGCCTCGGTCGCCTTGAGGGCGGGACCACAGAAGGGATGCAGCGCGGCCTCCTGTTCCGGCGTGGGATGCGCCACAGGCGCGGGCAAGGAGCTGGGGTCCACCATCCGGTTATAGGGGGCAGGCGCCACCAACGGCGGATGCGGGCGGATATAGGTCACATGGGCGCACCAGCTTTGCCCTTCCAGCGCAGGCAGATGCCCCAGCACCCGATCAGTGAGGAAGGCCGTGTCGCTATCCTCCGCCCTATAGAGAGCAGGGTCAGAGGGACGAGGCGCGCGCCCCTCCGGCGCGACGGGCTTGAAAAGATCCTCATAGGCGTCAAGAGCATAGCCCTTGCCCTTGAGATGCGCGCGCCAGGGGTAGGATTCCTCAAACCGCATCTCCAACACCTCGGAAAATCCGTCCATTGGATGCTCGTAAGTATGCATCGCCGGGTCAGAGGCCGGAAAGGCACGCGGATCCTGGGTGGTGTCGGTGTACCCAAACAGAAGCGGCGTATAGCCGCCCTTGCGCAGCTCCCGCGCGAGGTTCGGCGTGTCGTGACGCAGCGGCGTACCATTGCGGGTGCTGCGGTGGTTCATCGCATATTGCCCGGTCAGGATCGAGGTCCGAGACGGCCCGCAGGGGTTTACCACCGACATGTGCCGGTCAAAGGAAACGGATTCCGCGCGAAACCGGCGCAGGTTGGGCAGGTCCACATGGGCGGCCAGGGCACCGGACACAGAATCCGCCCGAAGTTGGTCGAAGATCACAAACAGGATATTGCGCGGCGCTGTCATCGGGTGTCCTCTCCCAAGGGGGTGGTCCTGCGCCAAGATGGCGGGACGGCTGGGACGAGTTTTGGGCAACGGACAGGCGGAACGTCAAGCGGATGAGCAAGGAAAAGTTAAACCACCGGGGGGTGGAACTGCTGCAGGCGCTGGAACGGCTGGGCGGCTCGGCTCGATCCGCGGATCTGGCCCAGGTGCTTGAGGTGTCAGGCGAAACCGTGCGCCGCACCATCGCCGCCTTGTCGAAGGCGGGGCAGGTCCGGCGGGTACATGGTGGCGTCCTGCTGCATCCCGGGCAGGCGGTCGGGCGGGATTTCGGGGCGCGCCTTGGAGAGAGCACTCAAGAGAAGCGGAGCGTGGCGCAAAGGATCGCGCGGGATGTCGAAGACGGGATGACGCTTTTTCTCGATGTCTCGACCACTACGAGTTTTGTGGTGGAGCACCTCGGGGCTCTGTCGCACCTCACGGTGGTGACCAATGCGCTTCGGATCGGGCAGGCGTTGGCCAATCGCAACGACAACCGGGTGCATCTGCTGGGCGGCGAGGTTTCGGAGCGGGACAACGGAACCTTTGGGGCGCAGACCCAGTCCCAGGCGGAGCGGTTCGCCTATGATCTGGCCATCTTCGGCGTCGACGGGGTGTCGCCGCAGCAGGGGTACCTCTATCATAACGCCGATGAGGCGGCGCTGGCGGCAGTGGTGGCCGAGGCCGCCGCGCAGGTCCTGGTGGGGGTGACGGGGGAGAAGTTTTCCCGATCGGCGCCCTACAAGGGAATGCGCCCGCAGAGCGTCCAGCGGCTGATTGCCGATGTCGCCCCTCCGCCCGCCATGGCTGCGGCCCTGGCGGGCTGGGGCACGGGGTTTGCCCTATGCCCGGTGCCGCAGGGTTGACCGCGCCCCGTGCCGGGTGGGGGCGGTGACTGTCGCAGCCGCATTGGCGTTCATGGGTGGAACGGATGCGGCTTTTCCCTCAACGGTGGCCACAGGCACAAAGGCAACAGCCGCCCGCGTGTGAACGGGCGGCTGCAGAGGTCGACAGTCGGGCGCGGGCGCACCCGGCAGGCTGGGGCGCTCAGGAGGCACGTCGCATCCCGGCACCGCTTTTCTCCACCTGGAACTGGCGGGCGTTCTGCGCCAGCACATTGGCCTCGTCCCGCAGACGTTGGGTTGCGGCGGAAGTCTCTTCGAACATCGCCGCGTTCTGCTGGGTCACCTGGTCCAGCTGATCGGCGGCCGAGGTGATCTCGGAGAGGCCGGTCGATTGCTCTCGGGCCGCTTCCGCCAGGGCGCTCACGGTCTCGTTGATCGCCGAGATATGCTCGTTGATCTCGTCAAGCGCGGCGCCGGAGTCCCGGGCCAGGGCCACGCCGGTTTCCACTTCGCGGCTGGCATTGGTGATCAGCTCGGCAATTTCGCGGGCCGCATCCGAGGATTTGCCTGCCAAAGCCCGCACCTCGCCCGCCACTACGGCAAAGCCGCGGCCGGCTTCGCCCGCCCGGGCGGCCTCGACCCCGGCGTTCAGCGCCAGCAGGCTGGTCTGGAAGGAGATGTCGTCGATCAGCGAGGTGATGCTGGAGATCTTCTGCGAGCTTTCCTCGATGCCGCGCATCGCTTCGATGGTGCGCCGCACCACTTGTGCGCCGCGTTCGGTGCGTTCGCTGGCCTGTTTCACCCGTTCAGAGGCGGCGCGGCTTTCCTCGGCAGAGTTGCGGACGGAGGCGGAGAGTTCGGTCAGAGCCGCCGAGGTTTCCTCGAGCGAGGCCGCCTGCGTTTCGGTGCGCATGCCGAGCTCGCGCGAGGAGGCGTCGAGCGCTTCGCTTTCGCCTTCGATGCGTTGCACACCGGCGAGGATGTGGCGCATCAGGTCGGAGATCTGTGTCACAGTGGCATTGAAATCCTCCGCCACCTGCCGGAACTCCTCCGGCATCGCATCTTCCACCCGCACGGTCAGGTCGCCCTGGGCGAATTTCGCCAGGCGCTGGCTCAGGATCGCCACCACACGCTGGCGCTCCTCGTCCTTGACCCGGGCCTCTTCTTCCAGTGCCGCCTGCATCTGCAGCCCGTCGCGGAAATTGGCCACGGCCTGGGCCATCTGGCCGATCTCGCTGCGGTCCTTCAGACCGGGTACGTCGCTGTCGAGGTCCCCGTCCGCCATGGTTGCCATCCGGCCCTTCAGCGCGTTGAGCGGGGGCAGGGTGCTGCGCAGGATCAGCACAGACAGGCCGATGAGCGCGGCGAGCACGACGCCGAGACCGCCGAGGGCCTCCATGCGCATCTTGGCGATATCCGCCTCGATATCATTCACATAGGCGCCAGTGCCGAGGTACCAGTCCCAGGGCTTGTAGTATTGGGCGAAGGTCAGCTTCGGCTCCACCTCCTTGGTCGAGGGGTTCTCGAAGTAGATGGTGGATTCGGAATGCCCATTGGCATCCAGACTGCCGAGCATGATGTCAAAGATGCGGTTGCCATGGACATCCTCGAGGTCACGCATGCTCTCGGCGCCGATCCATTGCGGGCGGAAAGGGTGCACCGCATAGACGATGTCGCTGTCGAAGGCGTAGATGTAGCCATTGTCGCCGAAACGCAGATCGTTGAGGATCTGGGAGACAGCGATCTTCGCCTCCTCCAGGGTCAGTTCGCCCGCCTCGACGCGGGCATTGTAGGCCTCGATATGGCTGCGGCCGATATCGGTGATATGGCGCAATTCGCCCATGCGCAGGGCATAGGCCTCTGTCGAGGCACGGTTGACGATAAAATAGGTCAGGCTGGCAGCGGCAAGCACGGCCAGCGCAACAAGCGCGTAGATGCGAGTCGAGAGACTGTGAAGTGCGGCGGGCATAAGTTGGAAGCCTTGAAAGTTCTTGGTCCACCCACTTTTGCGCCCAATTCACTAACTTAGAATTTACAGCCACCTCGCAGGCGCTGGTCGCAGCGGAAAAGAAGCGGGAAAATTCGTAAGCTTGCAAACAAAAACGCCCGGGCAAGCCGGGCGTTTCTTGGAATTCTGTAAAGGCTTGCGCGCAGTTAGCCGATAATGGCGTTCAGCGTTGCCGAGGGGCGCATGATGGCGGCCTTCTTTTCCACCGAGGGGTGGTAGTAGCCACCGATATCCGCAGGCTTGCCCTGAACGGCTGCGATCTCGGAGAGAATCGCCGCTTCACCGGCGGCGAGCGCCGCGGCGATGGGGGCGAAATGCGCCGCGAGCTCGGCATCGTCGGACTGTGCCGCCAGTGCCTCGGCCCAGTAGCGGGCGAACCAGTAGTGGCTGTCGCGGTTGTCGGGCTGGCCGACTTTGCGATCCGGCGATTTGTTGTTGTCGAGGATGCCTTGGGTCGCGATTTCAGCTGCAGCGCCGAGCACGCCCGCTTTGGCGTTGCCCTTCACATCCGCAAGGAAGTTCAGGCTCTCGCCCAGGGCGCAGAATTCGCCCATCGAGTCCCAGCGCAGGTGGTTTTCCTCAACCAGCTGCTGCACGTGCTTCGGCGCAGAGCCGCCCGCACCAGTCTCAAACAGGCCGCCGCCGTTCATCAGCTTCACGATCGACAGCATCTTGGCAGAGGTGCCCAGCTCGAGGATCGGGAACAGGTCGGTCAGGTAGTCGCGCAGCACGTTGCCGGTGATGGCGATGCTGTCCTTGCCTGCGGTGATGGTCTCAAGGCTCTGACGGGTCGCTTCGCGCGGCGCCATGATCAGGAACTTGTCAGCCACGCCCGCCGCCTCAAGCGCCGGTTTCACGTATTTGATCAGCTCAGCGTCATGGGCGCGGTTGGCGTCCAGCCAGAAGATCGCCTCAGAGCCGGTCAGGCGCTGACGGTCCAGCGCCAACTGGATCCAGTTCTCGATCGGCGCTTGTTTCGCGGTGCAGGCGCGCCAGATGTCGCCGGCCTCAACCTCATGCGAATGCAGCGTTTCGCCATTGGCGAGCACGATGCGGATCACGCCATCTGCGGGCGCTTCAAAGGTGGTCGGGTGCGAGCCGTATTCCTCGGCCTTCTGCGCCATCAGGCCGACGTTGGCGACGGAACCCGCTTTGGTCACGTCGAGCGCGCCATTGGCTTTGAAGAAGTTGATGGTCTCGTCATAGACGGTGGAATAGCAGCGGTCGGGGATGACGCAGTTGGTGTCGCCCTTGGTGCCCTTTTCGTCCCAGCCCTTGCCGCCTGCGCGGATCACGGCCGGCATGGAGGCGTCGATGATGACGTCAGACGGCACGTGCAGGTTGGTGATGCCCTTGTCGCTGTCGACCATGTACATGGCGGGGCGTTCAGCCGCCACGGCCTCGATGGCGGCCATGATCTCGGCATTGCCTTTGACGCGCTCCAGAAGGTCACCCATGCCGGAGTTCGGGTTCACACCCAAAGCCGCCAGCTCAGCGCCGAATTTCTCGAACACCGGCTTCAGCCAGGCCTTGACCGCATAGCCGAAGATGATCGGGTCGGAGACCTTCATCATCGTCGCCTTCATATGCAGCGAGAACATGGTGCCATCGGCCTTAGTGTCCTCAATCGCCGCTTCAAGGAAAGCGGAGAGCGCTTTGACCGACAGGAACGTCGCGTCGGTCACGGTGCCAGAGGTCAGCGCCCAGCCGTCTTTCAGCACGGTCACCGCGCCGTCTTTGGCGACAAACTCGATCTTGGCCGCGCCCGCTTGATCGGCGGTCAGGGTGGCGGATTTCTCGTTGGCGTAGAAATCGTTGTCCGGCATCGACGACACTTTGGTCTTGCTGTCTGCGGACCATGCGCCCATCGAATGCGGGTTGTTCTGCGCGTAGTTCTTCACCGCTTTGGCGGCGCGGCGGTCAGAGTTGCCTTCGCGCAGCACCGGGTTCACCGCAGAGCCTTTGATCGCGTCATAGCGGGCGCGGATCTCTTTCTCCGCTTCGGTAGCGGGGGATTCCGGGTAGGCGGGCAGGTCATAGCCCTGCGCCTGCAGCTCGGTGATCGCGGCGACCAACTGCGGCACGGAGGCGGAGATGTTCGGCAGCTTGATGACATTGGCGTCGGCGGTCTTCACCAGCTCGCCCAATGCAGCCAGATCATCGCTTTGTTTTTGCGCCTCGGTCAGCTTTTCCGGGAAGGTGGCGAGGATGCGGCCCGCAAGGGAAATATCCTTGGTGCCCACGGTCACGCCGGCAGCATCCGCGAATTTGCGGATGATCGGCAGGAAGGACGCAGAGGCCAGCTCCGGCGCTTCGTCTACGATGGTATACAAAATGTCCGGCGTTGAATTTTCTGCCATGTTCCACAACCTTTCTACGAGTACGGAAGTTGGTATGTTGTTGTCACTGCGGACGCGCTGCCGCATCAGAAATCTTGCGGCGCGGGCGCCGCGTCAGCAATTTGGCCGGTCCGGGCAGGGGCCACTCGTGGCGACACGGGACCCGGGCAGGCTGGATGTTCACATCGCCCTCCTAGACCAGCAGGACACACAAGGCAATTGTCTCGGTGCCCTTTGCCGCTCCTGAAAACGCAAGTTTTTCCTGAATTGACCGCGCTGGGGCAGAATCCCGCCGCAAAGACCGGCGTGCCTCTGCCGCTCGGGCCCGCGTCACTCGCGCAATTCGTCCGGCTTGACGCCCCAGAGTTTGGATTTCGGCGCCCAACCTTCGTGGCTGCCAGCAGAGATCTCGCACCAATCGGCCACGCAGGCACCCAGCTGGGCCACGACGCCGATCTCGAAGGCGGCCATCACCGGCGCGTTGGCATCCGGGCGCGCATGGACCCGCATCATGTCTTCTTCGACCAGCACCGATCGCACCCCAGACAGCAGCGCATAGTGCACCCAGCCGCCCTGGCCATCGCGGTCGCGCACCCGGCGCCAGTGGCCGTATTCGGCGGTGATCTCCAAGGGCATTCCGCGGCGGGTGAAGACCCAGTCGATGCGGTGCGTCAGCGACGGTCCACGGCGCACATTGCCCTCCGAGGTCTTGAGCGAGACGAACCGCGGCAAGGGCAGGTTGGTGACGGACCCCAGGGTCTCTGTGGGGGCACTGACTTCCTGCGCCAGCAGGTCACGCGCGGGCAGGGTGGCAGCCAGAACCGCCAGCGCGAGGGCGCAGAGGCTGGCTCGCACCCAGACCCGGGGGCGCGGGGGGCGAGAACGGGATTCATGGTTCTTCTGAACGCTGTCTATCTGCACGACTCGATGCTCGTCTCGGCGCAGGCGCGTTGTTCTTATGCTCTGGGCGCCCACGGGTTCTTCTTCTTTCCTCTATCGCATCAGCGTCTCGGACGGAAGGGTGCTTGTGCCCGCAATTATCTTGCGACACCATGCCAACCAAAGGATAGACCGCATAGCCCCAAGGGAGAAGGCACGTGCCCAGAGAACGCCTGACTGTTGTTGTGACGCGACGGTTGCCGGAGCCGGTGGAAACCCGCCTGAGCGAGCTGTTTGACGTGCGTCTGCGCACCGAAGACACCCCGATGACCCGCGCAGACCTCGCCGCTGCGATGAAGGACACGGATGTGCTGGTGCCCACGGTCACCGACCAGATCGACGCTGGCCTGCTGGCCCAGGCAGGAGAGCGACTGCGACTCATCGCCAATTACGGGGCAGGGGTGGACAATATCGACGTGGCCACGGCCCGGCAGCGGGGCATTCTGGTCTCCAACACCCCGGGCGTGCTCACCGATGACACCGCCGATATGACCATGGCACTGATCATGGCGGTGGTGCGCCGCATCCCGGAAGGCCTCGCCATCATGCAGAAGGGCGAGTGGGAGGGCTGGTCGCCCACCGCCATGCTGGGTGGGCGTCTAGCCGGGCGGCGTCTCGGCATCCTCGGCATGGGACGGATCGGCCAGGCGGTGGCACGGCGTGCCCGCGCCTTTGGCATGCAGATCCATTACAACAACCGCCGCCGCCTGCGCCCCGAGATCGAGGAGGCACTGGATGCCACATGGTGGGACAGCCTTGACCAGATGGTGGCGCGGATGGATGTGATCTCCATCCACTGCCCCTCGACGCCCTCGACCTTTCACCTGATGAATGCCCGCCGCCTGAAACTCCTGAAACCCACGGCGGTGATCGTGAACACCTCGCGCGGAGAGGTGATCGACGAGAATGCACTGACCCGCGGCCTGCGCGCCGGTGAGATTGCCGGGGCTGGGCTCGATGTCTATGAGCAGCGCAACACGATCAACCCGAGGTTGCGTGAGCTGCCCAATGTGGTACTGCTTCCCCATATGGGCTCCGCAACCCTCGAGGGGCGGATCGAGATGGGCGAGAAGGTCCTGCTCAATATCAAGACCTTCGAGGATGGGCATCGTCCGCCCGATCAGGTGGTGCCCTCCATGTTGTAAGGCGCGCTCCGAAGCAGGGCGGCGCCAAGGGAGAATGACATGAAGACTTTGTGGATCACCGGCGTCGCACTTCTGGCGCTGAGCCCGGTCGCGATGGCGCAACAGGCCGCAGATGCGGTCGCGCCCGAAAGCGGCACATCCGGCGCGGGACTGGCCCTGTCGGACAAGGCGGCCGCCGCGATGGCGGCACGAGACGCAGGCGAGCCTGTCCTGGCGGAGGACTGGATGGTCGCCGCCGCCAATCCGCTCGCGGTCGAGGCCGGGGCGCGGGTGCTGCGTGAGGGGGGCACCGCAGCCGATGCGATGGTGGCGGTGCAGGTGGTTCTTGGGTTGGTGGAACCGCAATCTTCCGGCCTCGGCGGCGGTGCTTTCCTTGTCTATTACGATGCCGCAACCGGCGTGCTCTCGACCTTGGATGGCCGCGAGACCGCACCCCTGGCGGCAACGCCCACCCTGTTCCTCGACGCGGCGGGCGAGCCGCTGCAGTTCTTCGATGCGGTGGTGGGCGGCCTTTCCGTTGGCACGCCGGGCACGCCCGCGCTTCTGGAAATGGCCCATCGCAAATGGGGCAGGGCCAATTGGGGCGGGCTTTTCACCGATGCAATCCGTCTGGCGGAGCTTGGCTTTGCGGTCTCGCCGAGGCTTGCGGAGTCGATTGCGGCCGATGCTGAACGCCTCGGACGCTTTCCCGCCACTGCCGCCTATTTCCTGCCCGAAGGCACGCCCCTTGCCGCGGGGCAGCTGGTAACCAACCAACCCTATGCCGATGTCCTGCGCCGCCTCGCGCGGGAAGGGGCAGTGGCCTTCTACACCGGCCCAATCGCCGCTGACATCGTGCGTACCGTGCAGGGAGCAGAGGGCAACCCCGGGGTGCTGTCCGACATGGATCTTGCGCTTTATCAGGTCAAGGAACGCCCGGCTGTCTGCGCCAGCTATCGCGCCTTTGAAGTTTGCGGCATGGGGCCGCCTTCCTCCGGCGCGCTCACGCTCGGCCAGATCCTCGGCATGTTGGGACACTACGACCTTGCCACCCTCGGGGCGGAGAACCCCGAAAGCTGGCGCTTGATCGGCGATGCCTCGCGCCTCGCCTTTGCCGACCGCGGGCGCTACATGGCCGACAGCGATTTTGTCCCCATGCCCACCGAGGGGCTGCTCGATTTCACCTATCTGGCGGACCGCGCCGGGCTGCTGGCGCGCGACACCGCGCTGGAGGAGGTTGCACCGGGCAGGCCTCACTTTGATCATGCGCTGAATTTCGCGGATGATCAGAGCATCGAATTCCCTTCGACCTCGCATATTTCCATCGTCGATCAATATGGCAATGCGCTGTCGATGACGACGACGATCGAGAACGGGTTCGGCTCGCGGTTGATGACCAACGGGATTCTCCTGAACAACGAGCTCACCGATTTCTCCTTCCGCAGTCATGAGGACGGCGTGCCCATCGCCAACCGGCTGGAACCTGGCAAACGCCCTCGCTCTTCGATGGCGCCGACCATCGTGATGCAGGAGGGCAAGCCGGTGCTGGTGATCGGCTCCCCCGGCGGTAGTCGCATCATCGGCTATGTGGCCAAGGCGATTGTGGCCTGGGCCGATTGGGGAATGAACATCCAGCAGGCCATCTCCATGCCGCATGGGCTGAACCGGTTCGGCACCTTCGACCTGGAAGAGGGCACCGCACTGGCTAACCATGCAGAGGCCCTGACCGCGATGGGGTTTGAGGTCAGCGTGCAGGAGCTGAATTCCGGCCTGCAGGCCATCGAGATCGGTGCAGGCCTGAAAGGTGCTGCCGATCCTCGTCGCGAGGGGATCGCGCTCGGCGACTGAGGGCTCAGACCGGGGTATCTGAGGACCCGAAGAGGAAGCACGGCCCCTGCTTCCGGGGCCAGATATCCCGGGGCGTGAGGCAGAGCCTCGCCTGCATGACGCTGTAGCAGGCGGGCGGCTCTTGTGGCGCGGGCGGGGGCGGCATAGGGTACCGCCAGAATGGGCCGTTAACATCGCAAGCAGCCGTCCCTTGCCGATTGCGCCTTTGGTTTCTGGGAGGAAACAACATGGTTCAAGCCACCCCCTTGCCCCGCAACGAGAGCGGGATTGCCGCAGCTGTCGCCGCGCTCGCCAGCCGCTTTGCAGACCGGTTGCAGACCGGCCAGTCGCTGCGCGAGCAGCATGGTCACACCACGACCTGGATCACCACCCAGGCCCCCGACGCCGTGGTTTTTCCGACCTCGACTGAAGAGGTGGCGGAGATCGTCAAGATCTGTGCGGAATTCGGCGCACCGGTGATCGCATTTGGCACCGGCACCTCGCTTGAAGGCCATGTGAACGCCCCTGCGGGCGGTATCTCTGTGGACATGACGCGGATGGATCAGATCCTTGCACTTCATGCCGAGGACCTCGACGTGGTGGTGCAGCCCGGTGTCACCCGCGAGCAGCTCAACACCTATCTGCGCGATCAGGGCCTGTTTTTCCCGATCGACCCAGGCGCCAATGCCTCGCTTGGGGGCATGGTGGCGACGCGGGCCTCTGGCACCAATGCGGTGCGCTATGGCACGATGAAGGACAATGTGCTGAGCCTTGAGGCCGTGATGGCGGATGGCACGGTGATCCGTACCGCCTCGCGCGCGAAAAAATCCTCGGCCGGCTATGACATGACCCGGCTCCTGGTTGGCTCCGAGGGCACCCTTGGCCTCATCACCGAGATCACCCTGCGCCTGCAGGGCATCCCCGAGGCGATCCGCTCGGCGCGCTGTTCCTTCCGCTCGGTTGATGACGCCTGCCGCGCGGTGATGATGACCATCCAATACGGTATCCCGGTTGCCCGTATCGAGCTCCTGGACGAGATGAGCGTGCGCGCTGCCAACCAGCATTCCGGCCTTGATCTGCCCGAGGTGCCGCTGCTGTTGCTGGAGTTCCACGGCTCTGACGCGGGCGTGGTGGAGCAATCCGACACCTTCGCCCAGATTGCCGAGGAGTTTGGCGGCTTTGACATCGCCGCGACCTCCACCGCCGAGGAGCGCAACAAGCTTTGGCAGGCACGTCACGACATGTATTGGGCCTGCCTTGGTCTGCGCCCCGGTGCCAAGGGCATTTCCACCGACGTCTGCGTGCCGATCTCGCGTCTGGCCGATTGTGTCTCCACCGCCCGTGCCAAGGCCGAGGAGATGGGTCTGATCGCGCCGATGGTCGGCCATGTGGGCGACGGCAACTTCCACGCGCTCCTGCTCATCGACATGGAGAATGCCGAGGAACGCGCCAAGGCGGATGAATACGTCGGCTGGCTCAACGATCTGGCGATCTCGATGGAGGGGACCTGCACCGGCGAGCATGGCATCGGTCAGGGCAAACGACCCTATCTGCTGCGCGAGCTGGGCGAGACCACCCGCTTCATGGCGGCTGTGAAGGCGGCGCTGGACCCGGACAATATCCTCAATCCGGGCAAGATCCTGGTCGACCCCTGATCTGATCTGCGCCCCCGTCAGGGCCTCCCGCTGCCCAATTTCTGCCCCATCCCCGGTTCAGACTAGGACCGGGGATTTGGGTCAGAAGGGGATGTGCATCATGTTTCTGGTCAGGCGAGCGATCTGGATGCTGCGCTTTTACACGGCGCTCATGCTGATGGGGGTCACTATCGTGGCCGTCGACGTGAACATGCAGGCAGAGGCGGCAGGGCAGACCCTGAGCGCTTATGACCGGCAGGCCTATCTGCAGACCCTGCTGCGCCGCCTGAGCGGATCGTCTCCTGCCGGGCGCAACCTGGCGGCGGAGACGCCGGAACAGCGGATCACCACGCCGCTTGACCTTGCGGTCCTGACCTATCGTGGCCTTGCGGTGGCACGGGCGCGGATGATGGGCCTCGATCTTGCGACAGAGGAAGTGGCGCTGCTGCCCGCATCGGTCTCGCCCATGCCTGTTTCGGGTCTTAAGGCCGATCTGGTCGTGCCGGTGGTATCCGAGAGTGCAGCCACTTCGGAAGACAGCAGCAAACCCTGCGTGCGCCGCAACAACGTGCTGAGCTGCTGAGGCGGATCTGCTCAGGCTTTGAGCAGATGCAGCCCCCATATCGCCGCCTGAATTGGGTCGCCGACGGGGCCTGATGTGGAAAGATGATCCGAAACCGGGGCGAAGTCGGTTTTGTCATGTTTTGCGTCGGACTGATTTCGCGCTCTCGCTAGACTCTCCGTCATAACCGATTCAATCGTGAATCAGAGACTTCGGAGAGCGGGCTCATGAAAACCCAAGTCAAAGCATTGGTTGTAGGGGGCGGCGCCGTCGGCACCTCGATCGCATATCATCTGGCCAAGGCTGGCTGGGACGACGTCATGCTCATCGAGCGTGACGAGCTGACCTCCGGCTCCACATGGCACGCGGCCGGCCTCCTGCCGCTGTTCAACATGTCCTATGCGACAACCCATATCCACAAATACTCTGTGGATTTCTACAAGACGCTTGAGGAAGAAACCGGCCTCAACGCGGGCTTTGCCGTCGTGGGCAACCTGCGCATGGCGCAGACGCAAGAGCGCATGGACGAGTTCATGCTCTATGCCTCCACCGCCGAGACCTGCGATGTCAAATACGAATGGCTGACCCCGGATCAGATCAAGTCGCGCTGGCCGCTGATCGAGACCGGCGACCTCAAAGGTGCGATCTACCACACCGAGGATGGCTATATTAACCCCGCCGACGTGACCCAGGCGATGGCCAAGGGTGCTCGTCAGCGCGGTGTTGAAATCGTGCGCAAGCTGCAAGCGGATGCCTTCCACTGGACCGGCACCCATTGGGAAGTCACCTGCACCAAGATGGTGGAAAAGGGCGGCAACCTCGTGGCCTCCGACGAGCAGGTGGTAATCACCGCCGAGCATGTGGTGACTGCCTCCGGCAACCACGCGCAGCGCACCGCCAAGCTCCTCGGCATCAAGATGCCCGCGATCCCGGTGGAACATACCTTCATCGTGATGGATCAGGACCCCGAGCTGGTCAAATGGCGCGAAGCCGGCAACCCGGAGCACCCGGTGGTGCGCGATGCCGACAACGAATCCTATGCCCGTGAAGAGCGCGGCGGCTGGATCCTCGGCATCTACGAGCACGGCGCGCCTGCGCGCTTTGAATATGGCGTGCCGGACAGCTTCCGCGCCGACCTCTTCCCGCTCGATCTCGACCGGATTGCCGAACAATATATGGCGATGGCCGAGCGCGTGCCCTCCTGTGCCGACTCCGGCCTCAAGGACGACTTCAACGGCCCGATCTGCTACACCCCCGATGGCAACCCGCTGGTGGGTCCGGCGCCGGGTCTGCGCAACATGTGGCTTGCGGAAGGCTTCTCCTTCGGCATCACCGCGGCAGGCGGCACTGGCTATTACCTCGCCCAGATGATGGTCGAGGGCGAGGCAGAGATCGACATGGCGTCGCTCGACCCGAAACGCTACTCCTCCAACTGGATGACCACCGAATTCGCCGCCCGCAAGAACGAAGAGTGCTACGAGCACGTCTATATTCTGCACCACCCGGATGAAGAGCGCGAAGCCTGCCGTCCGCTGCGCACCGCCCCCGCCTACGAGCGTCAAAAGGCCCGCGGCGCCCAGTTCGGCTTTGTGAACGGCTGGGAACGCCCGAACTACTTCGGCCCGCTCGATGCGCCCTCGACCTTCGACAAGGAGGCTCGGTCCTTCCGTCGCGGTGGCTGGTGGCAATATGCGGTCGAGGAAGCCAAGGCGATTCGCAACGGCGTGGGTCTGATCGACGCCACCGCCTTTACCAAGCACGTGGTCAAGGGCCCCGGTGCCACCCAGTTCCTCGACTGGTTCACCTGTAACAAGCTGCCCAAGATCGGCCGCATCAACCTGACCTACGCGCTGACCGCAAAGGGCACCACCCGGACGGAATACACCATCGTCCGCAATGGCGAGAACAACTACTACATCGTTTCCGCCGGTGCCTGGTCCGAGTATGACGCCGACTTCCTCCGCAAGGCCGCCGAGGACAAGATGGAAGAGTTCGGCTACATCGAGATCCAGGATGTGACCACCCAGTGGGGCGTCTTCGCCATCGCCGGGCCGAAATCCCGTGATGTGCTGAAAGAGGTCATCAAGGACGCCGATCCGGAAACCGCTCTCTCGAACAAGCGCTTCCCCTGGCTCTCCGCCAAGCAGATCGAATTGGGCATGTGCCCGGTCAATGCGATCCGCGTGGCCTACACGGGCGAGCTGGGCTGGGAACTGCACCACCCGATCGAGATGCAGGCCTATCTCTTTGACCTGCTTGAGAAAGCTGGCGAGAAGCACGGCATGAAGCTGGTTGGCGCCCGCGCGCAGAACTGGCTGCGTCAGGAGAAGAGCTACCGCGCCTTTGGCACCGAACTGGGCCGCGACGCGACCCCGCTCGAAGCCGACCTGCCGCGCTTTGTCGACCTCTCCAAGGAGTTCCACGGCAAGGCCAAGCTGGAAGAGACCGGCGTGCGGGTGAAGTGCTGCACTCTGCTGATCGACGGTCCGGCGGATGCCGATCCCTGGGGTCGTGAGGTGCTCTATACCGAAGATGGCGCCACCCGCGTCGGTCGTCTGACCTCCGGCGGCTACTCGGTCGCTTTTGAGAAGAGCATCGGCATGGGCTACGTCAAACCCGAGTTCGCAGTCGAAGGCACCAAGCTCAAGGTCAAGATCCTGGACCAGCTCTGGGATGCGGTTGTGACCTGCGACAGCCCCTATGATCCGAAGAACGAAACCATCCGCAAGGACGGCTGAAAGCGCTGAACTGACCTGAGGTCATCACGATCCACATGCGCTCCGGCCCTGCCGGGGCGCATTTTCCTTTGGACCTGCCTGTGGCGTTGCGAAATACTGGACGAATGTGTACAGAACCCGGTGTTGCGGCGGGCAGTGCGGAGTATCGATTTCAGTGACCATTCGTGATGTCTTGACGCTCTTCCGCCGCGTTCCACCAAAACGGCTTGAACTGGCCACACGTCTTTTCTGCGTGCTGTTGCTGGTCGGGTTGACCATCAAGAGTGCGGTCCTGTCCCATTGGGGGCTGGTCGTGGCGCTGGTGGTGCTCTCCGGTATCCTTTTCCTGAATACCATGGCGCCCTTGGTGAACCGCCGCCCGCCGGTACCGGTCATCACCCTGATGCTGGCGCTGGTCGTGACGGTTTGCCTGACCACGCTGTATCTCGGTCTGTCCGGCGCCATCTGGATGTTTCCGGCGCTGGTCGGGCTGCGTTATGCGGGGGGCAACGTGCGCACCGGCCCCCTGCGGCTTGTGCTCGTCATTGTGGTGCCCTTGCTGGTCGCCTGGCATGGCGATCTTCCCAATGCCTGGCGCCTGTTTGCGGCGGGTCTCATTTCCGCCCTCTATCTCTGGCTGGCCGAAGGGCAGGTCCTGACGCTGAAGGCGCGTCTGGACCGGGACGAAGGGCGCGACCCGGTGACGGGAGCCTATAGCCGGACCCGGCTGGAGGGGGATCTCGCCCTCATTCCGGGGCTGGCACCGGTCGGTCTGCTCCTGTTGCGTCTGGACGGGGTCTCGGGGCTGCGGGACCGGGCCGAAAGGGGACGGGCGGATGCCTTGCTGGCGGATGTGGCCAAGGTGGTGATCCCGATGCTCAGCGCCCGCGAAAGGCTCTACCGGCTTGGCGGTCAGGACTTTCTGATCGCCCTCGCCGGCTGGCGTTCCTATGAAAGCTACGAATTGGGCCAGCAGCTCCAACGCAGCCTGTCTGCAACCTTGCCCTCCCAGATCACCCTGCGTCTGGGGGTGGCAGAAGTCTCCGAGACTGAAGCGTTCGCCACCGCCCTCGATAAGGCCTATGCCCAGCTTGCAACCTCGCAGGAAGCAGAGCCGCTGGTCAGCGGACAAAGTCCATCGGGCTGATCACGCCGTCGCCGTCACGATCGAGGCTGCGCGAGAAGCGCGCCGAGGTCCGCTCGAATTCCGCCAGCGAGACATAGCCATCCGCATCGCTGTCGGAGAAGGTGAAGGCGTCGAGGCGTCCGGGGCTTGCTTCGCGGGCATGGTAGTGCTGTCCCAGCCCCTGGTATCGGTCGCGGGCCCCCTGCAGCAAGGCGTCGAATTCCTCGGGGCTGAGACGCCCGTCGCCGTCGCCATCGACCTCGGGGAAGGAGGCATTGCGCGCGCGGGTAGCCTCCGGCACGGTCACGACCCCGTCGCCGTCGAGGTCGAGACTGGCGAGGAAATCGCCCTGGGCGCTGATCGGGGTGGCAATGGCCAGCAGGAGGGCAGCGCAAAGGACCGCAGGTGCTGCGGTCCGCAAACGGTTAAACTGAAACATGGAAAGGCTCTGCTTCTCTTTTTGTTGTGCCTGAAATAGGTATCCGCAGAGGCTTTTTTGAGAGGGGGCTGTTACAAAAGGGTCATTTTTGCGCAGGTCTCATGTGCGCTGGAACACCAGCGTGAGGTTATGTGCAGGCATCTCGAGCCTGGCGCTTAGCACCAGCCCGCAGGAGGCAGCCCATGTCGCCACTGTGTCCACATCCTTGTAGCCGATATCGGGGTCATGGGTCTGCAAGGCGGCGTCGAAACTCTGATCCCCTTCGCTCACCAGAAAGCCGGCGCGGCGAAAGGGACCATAGACCAGCATCCGCCCCCCAGGGGCCAGCGCTTGACGGGCTTCAGCCAGCAGGACACGCGTTTCTTCGGCGCTGACGAGATGCAGCAGGTTGGCCAGCATGATCAGATCGAAGGGGCCGATCAGCGCCCCCCAGCCGGGCGCGGTCGCATCCAGCGCAACCGCCCTGGCCACGTTCGCGAGACCGGCCTCGGTCACATAGGCGTCGATGCTGGCGCGTCTGGCCGGATCGATGTCGCTGGGATGCCAGGCAAGGCCGGGCAGGGCCCCGGCAAAGCCGGTCACATGTTGGCCGGTGCCGCTGGCGATCTCCAGGGCCTGTCCTTTCCGGGGGGAATGGGCCTGCAGGACCTCTATCAATGGGGCAAGGTTGCGGGCGGCGGCGGGGGCAAAGAGCTTGCCGCCTTCTGCGTCCTCGGCCACCGAGGCCTGGCCGGGTACCGAACGGAATGGCATCAGAGCAACCTTCCGGGCGCAAGGGCGGCAAGCAATGCCGGGTCGAACTCCGGGCGGCGACCGGCGATCAGATCCCCCAGGAGCCGGGCCGAGGCCGGGGCGCTCTGGAACCCGTAGCCCCCTTGGCCCGCGTACCACCAGAACCCTTCGACGCGGGGATCCGCTCCAAAGACAGGAACTCCGTCGGGGGCAAAGGTCCGCAAACCTGCCCAACTGGTTTCTACACGGGTCACGGGCGTCGTGACCATTTCCTCGTAGCGAGCCAGTCCCTCGGCCAGCACCATGTCATCCGCCCAGGCGTCCATCGGCGCGACCTCTTCCGCATCGGCGGGCGATACGAGGAGTTTTCCCGCCTGTGGCTTGGCATACCAGCCTTCGCCCGCGCCCATCAACATGGGCCAATGGGTCACGTCGTGGCCTCCGGGGGCGGGGAGCTGCGCCATCGAGCGGCGTTTTGGCTGCAACCCCAGCGGGGCAAGCCCTGCCATCTCGGCGATGACATCGGCCCAGGCCCCGGCAGCATTGACGATCTGGCGGGCCTCATGGGTCTCGCTGCACGTTGTGACCCGCCAGCCCTGGGCGGTGCGGGAGATGGCCGTGACCTCCTGCTGGGTCCGGGTCTCGCCTCCGGCCTGGCGCAGGGCTTTGGTCCAATCCATCATCAGCCGGTCTGTGTCGATGTCCTGTGCCGTCTCATGCGCCGCCGCGCGGCTCACCACCGCGGGGTTCAGGATGGGGACGCAGGCAAAGGCCTCCTCAGGCGGAATTTCCTCCAGATCCAACTCGCGCAGATCCGCGTCAAAGGCCGCATCCTGGTCTGGCTTGCCCACCAGCATCAGCCCACGCGGGCTGAGGTAGCTGTCTTGACCATCCGTCTGGCTTTCAAAAAAGCAACGGCTGGCGGCGCTGAGGGCTTTGATTGCAGCCGGTCCGTAGTCTTCTTCGAACATTGCGGCAGATCGGCCCGAAGCATGGGTGCCGAGTGCCTCCTCACGCTCCAGAAGCCGCACCGAACCAAGCTTGGCCAATTGGGCCCCGGCGCCAATCCCGGCGACGCCACCACCAATGACAAGGAAATCGATCATGCTTCCTCCAGCCGGTCGGTGGCCGGGGCCGGACGCGGGCTCAGGGCTGCAATGCGGGCGTAAAGATCCGGCGTCATCTCGAAGGTAATCGCGGCCAGCGAAGGCGCAAGTTGCTCCGCTGACCGGGCCGACAGGATCGGCACCGGGTGTATCGGGTGGGCGGCGGCCCAGGCCACCGCCAATGTTGCCGGATCGGTTCCAATCTCCTTGGCCAGGGCAAGCAGGTCCGTGGCGCACCGATACATCCACTCTTGCCCGTAACGTGCGGCATAGCGGGCATCTTCCTTCAGCCGACCGGACCCGCCATGGGCATATTTTCCGGTCAGGAGCCCGCCCCCCAGCGGCGAATATGGCACCGGCAGGATGGCCTGATCGGCGCACATCGGCAGGATTTCCACTTCCGCCTGCCGCTTCACCAGCGAATACATCGGCTGCAGAACGTCGATGGTCAGCCCCATCCGTTCTGCGATGGCGACCGCCTTCATCACCTGCCAGGCGGCAAAGTTCGACAGGCCTACATGGCGGATCAACCCGGCCTGCTTCAGCTCGGCAAAGCAGGTGAGAGTCTCCTCCAACGGCGTGTCGGGGTCAAAGCGGTGCAAGTACAACAGATCGACCGAGTCGAGCTTCAACCGTGCGCGGCAAGTGTCGAATTGCGCTCGCATATTCTCCTCGCTGCCGCCTCCGGCCATGCCCACCTTGGTTGCGATAAAGAGGCTCCCTCGCTCTTCCGCGATCAGACGGCCGAGGATCTCCTCGCTGGCGCCCTCGGTATAGACATAGCCGGTGTCGAAATGGCGCAGCCCCTGCGCGCGGCTGGCTTCATACATGGCCGCGGAGGCCGCCTCGTCGGCGCGACCGCCGAACTGCATGGTGCCAAAGGCAAAACGACCGATGTCATGGCCATCAAGGGTGGTGAGCGGGGGGCGCTGGATCTGTGTCATGGGCGGACAGTGACACGGGGGCAGGGCGCGGGGCAACGGGGATTTTAAAAGGGGGATCACGCGGCACGCGCTCGAACGTGAGTGGATATTTCAAACGCTTGGCGATAGGAGTTCATGCATGTTTGACGCGCGCCTTCGCCCTCTGATAGATCCCCCTTTGAACGCTCTGGGCGCTCGTTTGGCGCGACTTGGGGTGACGGCCAATCAGGTCACCTTGCTGGGGCTTGCGCTGGGGCTTTTGTCGGCGGCGGTGATCGCGCTTGGTGCGCCGGGCTGGGCTTTGCTGCCCTTGCTGGCCTCGCGGCTGGCCGATGGGCTGGACGGCGCGGTGGCCCGCAGCCGGTCCCCAAGCGACTTTGGCGGCTATCTCGATATCGTCTGTGATTTTGTCTTCTACGGTGCGGTGCCCTTGGGCTTTGTGGCGCTGGCGCCGGAGGCGAACGGCCTCGCAGGCGCCTTCCTCCTGTGCAGTTTTTACACCAATGGCGCGAGCTTTCTCGGCTATGCGGTCTTGGCGGAAAAACGCGAGATGGTGAGCACGGCGCGCGGGGTGAAAACGCTCTATTTTACCGGCGGAATTCTAGAAGGGGCGGAGACGATTGGCTTCTTTGTGCTCCTGTGCCTCTGGCCCTCAGGCTTTGCGCCCTTGGCCTATGCCTTTGGTAGCCTGTGTTTCATCACGGCCCTGTCGCGGGTGCTCTTGGCGGCACGGGTGTTCTCCGATCGCTGATCGCTCGTCCAGTCGCGGAGGGGCGCTCCCGCCACTTCGGGTCCCCTGGTCCTTACGGACCAGAGCCTCCCTCAGCGTTGGGCCTGGCCTTTTGTCCGGGTTTTCCGGACAAAAGGCCGCCGCGCGGGCTCCCAACGGGAGCCCGCGCGGCCACCCCCAACTGGCGTGAAGGCGCAGGCTTGCCTGCGGATTTATCGACGGGCGGGAGCCCCCCCGCCCTTGGCGCGCGAAACGGTTTCGGCCGTGTTAACGCCCCTTGCCTCCCCTAGATCTATGCGCCCGCGTCTGAAGCAACGCGCAGAAAAAGTATCACCCTGCCTGACCCGTCGTTTCGCGCGCGACACAATGCAGCAGCCTTGCCGACCTATCGGCGCTCGTATTCTCAGGGCCTCAACACAAAAAGACCCGCCCAAAACCGGGCGGGTCTCTCCAAATCCTAACGGAACAGCGGCTTATTCCGGAATGCTGCCTTCGATGCCTTCGACATAGAAGTTCATGCCCGCGAGGGTGCCGTCATCGGCGGTCTCGCCCTCACCAAGGAAGTCGGAACCGTCCTGCTTTTTCAGCGGGCCGGTGAAGGGGTGGTATTCGCCCGATGCGATCTTGGCCATCAGCGCTTCGGCCTCTGCCTTCACTTCGGCCGGAACCGCGTCTGTGATCTCGCCGATGCCGACCATGCCGGCGCCGATGCCGTCCCAGGTGTCTACGCTCGCCCAGGTGCCGTCCATCACGGCCTTGGTGCGCGCGATGTAGTAGGGCGCCCAGTTGTCGATGATGGAGGAGATTCGCGGAGCGGGCGCGTATTCGATCATGTCGGAAGCCTGGCCGAAGGTGTAGACATTGCCCGCCGCCTGCGCAGCGGCCTGAGGCGCGGTGGAGTCGGTGTGCTGCAGGATCACGTCCGCGCCCTGTTCGATCAGCACCTTGGCTGCGTCCGCTTCTTTCGCCGGGTCAAACCAGGTGAAGGCCCAAACGATCTTGAACTGGACGTCCGGGTTCACTTTCTTGGCGTGGATATAGGCAGAGTTGATGCCGCGGATCACTTCCGGGATCGGGTAGGAGCCGATGTAACCGATCACGTTCGACTTGGTCATCCGGCCCGCAATGGTGCCCTGCACCGCGCGACCTTCGTAGAAGCGGGCGGAATAGGTGGAGACATTGTTGGCGCGCTTGTAGCCGGTGGCGTGCTCGAACTTCACATCCGGGAATTTCGCCGCCACGTTGATGGTCGGGTCCATGTAACCAAAGGAGGTGGTGAAGATCAGGTTGGCACCCTGCAGCGCCATCTGGGTGATCACACGCTCGGCGTCGGGGCCTTCGGCCACGTTCTCCACATAGACGGTCTCGACCTTGTCGCCGAATTCCTTTTCCACGGCCAAACGGCCCTGGTTGTGCTCATAGGTCCAGCCGCCATCGCCCACCGGGCCGACATAGACAAAGCCCACTTTGGTCTTGTCCTGCGCCAGCGCACCGCCAGCTGCAAGACCGAGCGCGATCGCCGCACCGGCAAGAAGTTTTGCGAATTTCATACTTGGGTTCCCCCTGATTGGTTTCCTTTGGATCCGCCCCGGTTATCCCCCGAGGCTGGACGTCTTATGGTTCCCCGTAAGGCCACAACAGGCTCTGACGAGGACACGCCCCCCGGAATTAGCGGGAGGCGTGGAAGCTCCGGCCGAGCGACGCAGGTGCGTTGCTCTTGTCGGCAGAAAGAATGACGAGCACCAGAATGGTGATCAGATAGGGCGACATTGCCAGATACTCGACCGGAATGGCAACGCCTGCTGCCTGCAGATTAAGCTGCAACACGGTGATGCCGCCAAAAAGATAGGCACCAAGCAGGGCGCGCCAGGGCTTCCAGCTGGCAAATACCACGAGCGCAAGGGCAATCCAGCCCACACCGGCGGTCATGCCCTCGGTCCATTGCGGCACACGGATCAGGCTGATGTAAGCGCCCCCGAGACCGGCGCAGGCGCCCCCGAAGAGGATCGCCAGCGTGCGAATTTTGACGACCTTATAGCCAAGCGCATGGGCGGCTTCGTGGTTCTCGCCCACCGCGCGCAGGATCAGACCGATGCGGGAATATTTCAGCACCGCCCAGACCACCGCCGTGAGCGCGATCCCGAAGTAGAGCACGATGTCATGCGAGAACAGGATGCGCCCCAGCACGGGCAGGTCGGACAGGACAGGAATGTCGATCCGCCCCATCGCGGGCGGCTTCACGCCGACGTATTTCTGCCCCATCAGGGCCGAGAGCCCGAGGCCAAACAGGGTGAGCGCGAGACCCGAAGCCACCTGATTGGCCAGCGCAATCTGCGACAGCACCACAAACAGCAGCGACAACAGCGCCCCGGCACCAGCGGCCGCGACAAACCCCATCAGGGGCGATCCGCTCTCCACCGCGGCGGCAAAACCCGCGATGGCACCGGTGATCATCATCCCCTCCACCCCGAGGTTCAAAACGCCGGCTTTTTCGACCACCAATTCCCCAATGGCTGCCAGCAACAAGGGCGTCGCCGCCACCATTAACGAGGCAATAAGCAGGACCGGATTGATTGCAGACAAATCCATCAGAGCGCCCCCTCGGTGCCAAGTTTGATGCGGTAGTTGGTCAAAAGGTCAAAGGCGAGGAGGAAGAACAGAAGCATCCCCTGAAACACCTGAATGGCCGCCGAGGGCAGGCCCAGATTGCCCTGCGCGATATCGCCGCCAATATAGGTCAGCGCCATCAACGCCCCCGCCAGCAAAATGCCCACCGGGTGCAACCGGCCCAGAAAGGCCACGATGATCGCGGTAAACCCATAGCCGACGTTAAAGTCGATGGAGACCTGACCAGAAGGTCCGGAAACCTCGAACAGGCCCGCGAGCCCCGCCAAGGCTCCTGAGGTGCCAAGGCAGAACAGCACCAGACGCGCCGGTTTCACCCCGGCAAACTTCGCCGCCCGGGGCGCCTCGCCGGTCAGGCGGATGTGATAGCCGAGCATGTGACGGTTGAGCAGGATATAGGCAAAGATCACTGCGATCAGCGCCGCCACCACACCCCAATGCATGCCCGAGCCGGCAATAATCTCGCCATTATGCGCCGACGCATATTGCTGCAGATTGCGCGAGCCGGGAAAGCCAAAGCCTTCGGGGTTTTTCAGCAGGCCGAGGGACATGGAGGCCAAAAACTGCTCCGCCACATAGACCAGCATCAAGGAGACAAGGATCTCATTGGTGCCAAACCGGGTTTTCAAGACCGCCGGGATCATCGCCCAGGCCCAACCGCCAAAGGCGCCTGCAAGCACCATCAAGGGAAAGATGATCCAGCTTTCCATCGGATAAAAGGCAAGGCCAACCCCAGCCCCGGTCAAGGCGCCGATGATATATTGCCCCTCCGCGCCGATGTTCCAGATCCCGGCGCGAAACCCCAGCGACAGGCCAATCGCGATCAGCACCAAGGGCGCGCCCTTCACCAGCAGCTGCGGGCGATAGTAAAAGGCGAACTCGCCAAATACCGGCTCCCAAAAGATGGTGCGGATCGCCTCCACTGGATTTTTGCCGAGGGTGGCAAACAACAGCCCCCCCATCACCATGGTCGCCAGCACCGCCACCAGCGGCGTCGCCATCGACCAGGCCCGCGATGGCTGCGGTCTTTTCTCTAGCCGGATCATCCCTTTTGTCCCTCTTGGCCGAAACTTTGCGTTCCGGTTCTTTTCATCTTCTTTAAAATATCCCCGCCGGAGGCTCCCGCCGCCCGCGTCCCGCGCCAAAGGCCCGCAGCCGACGTGCTAGACATGCGCCACTTCCATGCCATGAGCACCGCCCATCATCAGGCCGATCTCATCCACCGTCAGCTCCGCCGTGGGGCGGGGGGCGGAGAGGCGCCCTTCGTTCAGGGCGGCGAAATTGTCGGAAATCTCCATCAGCTCATCCAGATCCTGACTGATGCAGATCACCGCAGCCCCGCCCGCCGCCAGATCCAGCAGCGCTTGCCGGATCGAGGCGGCCGCGGCGGCGTCCACGCCCCAGGTGGGTTGGTTCACCACCAGAACCTCGGGCCGTTGCAGGACCTCGCGGCCAATGACGAACTTCTGCAAGTTGCCTCCCGACAAGGAGCGCGCCGCATTGTCTGGCCCCGGCGTGCGCACGTCAAAGGCTTGGATGATCTTCTCGGCAAAGGCGCGTGTGGCGCCCCATTTCAAAAAGCCATTGCGCTCCAGCCCTTCGCGCACCGATCCGGTCAACAGTGCATTCTCCGTGAGGCTCATATCCGGCGCGGCCGCATGGCCCAGACGTTCCTCTGGCGCGGTCAGAACCCCGAGCGCGCGGCGCGCGGTGGGGCCCATATGGCCGATCGGCGCACCGTCGAACTTCACCGCATCGCGCGCGCAGGTCACCTCGCCGGACATCACCGACAACAGCTCATCCTGGCCATTGCCCGCCACCCCGCCGATGCCGAGGATCTCGCCCCGGCGCACGGTCAGATGCACGTTCTTGAGCGCGGTGCCAAAGGCCGAAGGGGCAGGCACCGAGAGGCCGGAGATATCCAGCGCCACATCCCCAAATTCGCGCACCCCGCGCTCCGGCGTCTTCAGCGCCGTGCCCACCATCAGCTCCGCCATATCGCGGGCCGAGGTCTCGGCGGGTATACATTCGCCGACGTTCTTGCCCAGCCGCAGGATCGTCGCATGATCACAAAGCGCGCGGATCTCCTCCAGCTTGTGCGAAATATAAAGGATCGAGGTGCCTTCGGATTTCAGCTTGCGCAGGGTCTGAAACAGGATCTGCACCTCTTGCGGCGTCAGAACCGAGGTGGGCTCGTCCATGATCAACAGCTTGGGGTCCTGCAACAGACAGCGAATGATCTCCACCCGCTGACGCTCCCCCGCCGAAAGATCCCCCACCGTGCGGAATGGATCGAGCGGCAGGCCATAGGTCTCGGAGACCTCGCGAATGCGCGCCGCCAGATCGCGCAGGGGCGGCGGGTTCTCCATCCCCAGCGCGATGTTCTCCGCCACATTGAGCGCATCAAACAGCGAGAAATGCTGAAACACCATGGCAATACCATCGGCCCGCGCGGCCCGAGGCTCCGCCGGTTCATAGGGCGCACCGCGCAGGGTCATCCGGCCACTGTCGGGCTTCACCAGACCGTAGATCATCTTCACCAGCGTCGACTTGCCCGCGCCGTTTTCGCCCAACAGCGCATGAACCTCGCCGGTGCCGATGGTAAAGGAGACATGGTCGTTGGCCACCACGCCGGGATAGGCCTTGGTCAGGCCCTCGATGGTCAGAAGGGGAGGCGTGCTCACGCGCTATGCTCCTTTTTCAAATCCGCGCGCTGCGACAGCGCCATGAGTTCTGCGGCCACGCCGATGGCGATGGCTTGGGGATGCTTGCCCAGTTCGGGCAGGCCGATCGGGCAGGTGAGGCGGGCGATCTGCTCCGGCCCATGCCCCAGCGCCGCCAGACGGCTGCGAAACCGCGCCCATTTGGTCTTGGAGCCGATCAAGCCGACAAAGCCAAACCCATGCCCCAGAAGCCGGTGGCATAGCGCCAAGTCCAGCTGGTGGGAATAGGTCAGGATCAGGTGATGCGCCTCTGACGCCACGTGCGCCACCAGCCGCTCCGGCTCGCGCGCGGGCAGGGCGGTGACGCCCGTCGGGATCTGGTCGGGGAATTTCGAGGGCAGAACATCGACCCAGGTGATGTCAAACTCCGGCAGCGGTGCCAGCACCTCGACCAAGGCCCGTCCCACATGGCCCGCGCCCCAGATCCACAGGGCTTGGGTGGGTTTGGCCACCGGCTCCACCATCCATCCCGACACAAGCTGCGGCGCAGGCAGCTGCCCCTGCGCGCGGGCGGCGTTCAGCAGTCGGGTCACCGCCAAGGGCTGCGGCTCCGGGCGCAGCGGGCGGGCGATCACATCACCCTCCAGCGTCTGAAGGGCCTCCGCGTTATAGACCTCGCTCAAGAGGGTGACGGAGCCGCCGCAACATTGCCCAAGGTCCGGCCCCAGCGCATGGGTGGAGAGCCGCTTGCTGACGGTCTGATGCCGCGCCGCTTCTACCGCTTCAAACTCCAACGCGCCGCCGCCGATGGTGCCCGATTGCCCGGAGGCCCAGACCAACATCGCCGCGCCCACTTCACGCGGGGCAGAGCCTTTGACCTCTGCCACCACCACCCGGGTGACCCGGCCATGGGCGGTGACAGCGGCCTTGAGTGCACCCAGATCAAATCCCATCGCGCACCTTCCGGGCAGCCCGCCAGACTTCTTCGGCGGTGGCAGGGGCGCTCAGATGCGGATAATCCTCCCCATAACCCGCAACCGCGTTGGACAGCGCCAGCCAAGCAGAAATCCCCAGCATAAAGGGCGGCTCCCCCACCGCCTTGGAGCGATAGATCGTCTCCTCGCGGTTCGACCCGTCATAAAGCGCCACGTTGAACACCTCGGGTCGGTCCGAGCAGGCGGGGATCTTGTAGGTCGAGGGCGCATGGGTCCGCAGCCGCCCCTTGTCGTCCCAAACCAGTTCCTCGGTGGTCAGCCAGCCGGCCCCTTGCACATAGGCGCCTTCCACCTGCCCGATATCGAGCGCCGGATTGAGCGAGGCCCCGGCGTCATGCAGAATATCTGCGCGCAGGATGCGGTTCTCGCCGGTCAGACGGTCAACCACAACCTCGGTCACCGCCGCGCCATAAGCGAAATAGAAAAACGGCCGCCCCGCGCCCTTGATCCGGTCCCACTCCAGCGATGGCGTCTTGTAAAACCCGGTGGCGGAGAGGCTGACGCGCCCGGTATAACAGAGCATCGCCGCCGCCTCGAAGGACATTTCTGCCGCGCCGATCTGTACCCGGTCGCCCTGAAAGACCACCGCGTCAACCGGCTGCTGATGCACCGCCGCCAGATGCGCCGCCATCCGGTCACGAAGGGTGTCACAGGCTGCCTTCACCGCCATCCCGTTGAGATCCGACCCGGAAGAGGCCGCGGTGGCAGAGGTATTGGGCACTTTGGCAGTATCCGTCGCGGTGATCTTCACCCGGTCGAGGTCCACCCCAAACCGCGCCGCCGCCACCTGCGCGACCTTCTGGAACAGCCCCTGTCCCATCTCGGTGCCACCATGATTGAGGTGAATGGAACCGTCCTGATAGACATGTACCAAGGCCCCGGCTTGGTTCAGATGCGTAAGGGTAAAGGAAATCCCGAATTTCACCGGCGAAAAGGCAATCCCGCGTTTCAGCCGCGCGCTGCCTGCATTCCAGTCGGCAATCTCCGCCCGCCGCGCCGCATAATCAGACGAGGCCAAAAGCTGCTCTGTCATCTCATGCAGCTCAAAATCCGTCACCGCCATCCCATAGGGTGTGGTGTTGTCCTTCACCTTCTCCGAAATATCCCGGGGGGAGGTCGCAGACCGGGGGGCAGCGCCCCCGTCTTTCAAACCAGCGGCAGAGCCTTCCCCATTCGCAGCAGGCGCGTCATAATAGTTCCGCACCCGCAGCGCGACCGGATCGATCCTCAAGACATGCGCCGCGTGGTCCATCAGCCGCTCGATGCCGACCATGCCCTGCGGGCCGCCAAAGCCGCGATAGGCGGTGGCGCTTTGCAGGTTGGTTTTCAGCCGGTGACTCTCGATCCGGATGGCGGGAATGGCATAGGCATTGTCCGCATGCAGCATCGCCCGATCGGCGACGGGCAGCGACAGGTCCTGCGCCCAGCCGCAATTGACCAGATGGGTGAAGTCCACCGCCAGAATCCGTCCCTCACCGTCAAAGCCCGCGCGATAGGAAATCCGGAACGCATGGCGCTTGCCGGTGATCACCATGTCATCATCGCGGTCATAGCGCATCTTGCAGGTCTTGCCGGTCAGCCGCGCCGCCACCGCAGAGGCCACCGCCAGCGCATTGCCCTGGCTTTCCTTGCCGCCAAAGCCGCCGCCCATACGGCGGGTTTCCACCCGCACGGCATGCATCGGCAGGCCAATCGCCTCGGCCACCTTGTGCTGGATTTCGGTCGGGTGCTGGGTGGAGGAGTTGACGATCATCCCGCCATCCTCTTGCGGCTGCGCCAGCGCCGCCTGACCTTCGAGGTAGAAATGCTCCTGCCCGCCGATCTCGAATGTGTCTTCGATAATATGCGCGGCCTCGGCAAAGGCGGCGTCGAGATCACCCTTTTGATAAATGCGCGGGCCGTCCTCAAACCGGCTGTCGGCGGCGAGGGCGGCGTCCAGCGTCAGCAGGGCCTCTTCCTCGGCATATTCGATCTTCGCCCTGCGCGCCGCCACCCGTGCGGCGCGATGCGAGGTGGCCACCACCAGAAACACGGGCTGGCCGAGGTAATGCACGGTGCCCGTCGCCAGCAAGGGCTCGTCATGGGCCGAGGGCGAGACGTCATTGGCAAATGGCAGGTCCTCGGCGGTCAGCACCGCCACCACGCCCGCACTGGCGCGCACCGGACCGAGGTCCATCGCGGTAATCTTGCCCTTGGCAATCGTGGCGAGGCCAAAGGCCAGATGCAGCGTGCCCTTGGGGGTCGGGATATCATCCACATAGCGGGCCTGACCCGTCACATGCAGGGCGGCGGCATCATGAGGCAGGGGCTTGGCAACGCTCATGCGCGGACCTCCAACACATGTTCGGGCGCGCCATTCAGGTCGGCGAAATAGCGCAGAAGCAGGCTGCGCGCGGTCTCTAGCCGGTAGCGGGCAGAGGCGCGCATATCGCTCATCGGGGTGAAATCCTGATCAAAGGCGGCCTGTGCGGTTTGGATTGTGGCCTCGCTCCAGGGTTGCCCGATCAGCGCGGCCTCCACGGCAGTGGCGCGTTTGGGCACCCCGGCCATGCCGCCAAAGGCGATGCGGGCGGCGGTGACTGTGCCCTCTTTGACCGCCACGTTGAAGGCGCCGAGCACGGCGGAGATATCCTGATCAAAGCGTTTGGAGAGCTTGTAGACCCGCAAGGCATCCGGTTGGTTCGGGATGCTGACGCCTTCAACAAACTCGCCCGGTGCGCGGTCCTGTTTGCCGTAGTCGAGGAAGAAGTCCTGGATCGGCAGGGTTCGGCGGTTGTCACCCTTGCGCAGGTGCAGCGTGGCCCCAAGCGCGATGAGGGCCGGCGGGTTGTCCCCGATGGGCGAGCCATTGGCGATATTGCCACCGATGGTCGCCGCCGCGCGCACCTGCTGGCTGGCAAAGCGGCGGATCATCTCGGCATAGGAGGGATAGAGCGGCGCGAGGACAGCGCGCACCCGGTTCATATCGACCATGGCGCCGAAGTACAGACCGTCCTCAGTCTCGGTGATCTCTTTCAGGTCTGCGCAGCCATCGAGGAAGATCACCTCCTCAAGGACGCGCAGCTGTTTGGTGACCCAAAGGCCGACATCCGTGGCGCCGGCGATGAGGGTCGCATTGGGGCGGGCGGCGTAGGCTTTGGCGAGCTCATCGCAGGATCGCGGCCTTAGGGAAGAAGGGGGCTCCGCCGCTGGGCGAGAAGAGGGGGGCTCCGCCCCCCGGTCTGCGACCTCCTCCCGGGATATTTGGGAGAAGATGAAAGACCGGTCTTGACTGATCCAGCTTGGGACGGGCTCGGGGGCGGCGGCCTCCGCGGCGCGGATGATGGGGGCGTAGCCGGTGCAGCGGCAGAGGTTGCCGGCAAGCTGGTCGTTGTGGTCGGTGGCACCATTCGTATGGGCGGTCACCATCGACATCACAAAACCCGGCGTGCAGAAACCGCATTGGCTGCCGTGGTGGTCGATCATCGCCTGTTGTACCGGATGCAGCGCGCCATCGGGGCCAGCGGCGCCTTCGACCGTGCGGACCGATTTGCCCTGCAGTTGCGGTAAGAACAGGATGCAGGCATTGAGCGCCTTGGCACCGCTGTGGTCGGTGACCATCACGGTGCAGGCGCCGCAGTCGCCTTCGTTGCAGCCTTCCTTGGTGCCGGTGAGGCCCCGGTCGTCGCGCAGCCAGTCCAGGAGTGTTGTGGTCGGATCTGAATCTGGAAGCGAGACCTGTTCACCGTTGAGATGAAAGGTGATCGTCATCTTGAGACGCCTGTCGCCTTACCCTGTTGTCCCAGAATGCGCGGCCTTCGATGCGACGTAGAAGGGGCGCGGGATTTATCTCTTCTTATCTTCGCAGCTTGTGAGGGCCGCGGCCCCAAAAGCAAGTCCCAGATCAAGGCCCTTGGAGGCGGTCTTGCGGGGGCATGGTTTGGAGGTGACGAAGCGTTGCGTGGTTACTCTTTGATTTGTAACAATTTTGCTCTCGCGATGCTACGCAAGAATGCAATTTGAAGCTAAGGAGTTTCAAAAATATCCTGAAAAGCTTTGTCCGTCTTTTGGGCAGTCTGTGCAACTTTCTAGTGGCTGACGGGCAGACAGGCGTCGCTGGCGATCTTGCGGCAAACCTCGGGTCTGGATGTGAGGGCAGGAGGTGGGCGGGGCGGAGCCTATCCATGACCAAGTTTGCGGCCTATTCAGCGTAACTTCCCATCACCTGGCCTCCTTATTGGGTTTTTCAAAGAGCGTATTGCGTCCGAACCTTCGGCGCATCTGCAGGCCCAGTACGGTGAGATCGGCCTCCATCGATTGCGGCGCTGCAAAGAACGCATGGCCAGGCCGCAGGAGAAGGGAGGGCAAGTTAGAGAGCGGGGCGGACAAGGCGCGGCCTTCGGAACAGAATTCACGCAAAAAGCTGCGCCCCTGGACGGTGTAGAAGGGCGCATGCGCTGCGGGCGCGTTGGCCTCTGCGAGCAGAGCTTGGTGTGACTTCAACCGCACCCGGTCGGGGGCAAAGGAATGACCGAGGTAAGCGCGGCGAATAGGGCAAAGATAGTGGTGGTCCCTGCAAGGAACCCGAGGCTTTGCCAGCGGACTGGCTGATCCGCGCCAAGGGCGACCGCGCAGTGTGATGAGCGGGGCCGCGGCAGGCAGGCTTGGCAAGGTTTAGGCTGTCAGGTTGTCGCAACCGGTGGAAACAGCAGAAGCGGTCCCAAAGCCCGGGCCGAAAGATAAACGGGCCGGAAGATAAAAGAGCCAAGCTGAACTTTGGTCGAAATGGATCCTGATGATGGCGCGACCGCGCCAGGCGCGCAGGTGCAGGCAAAGACGCCGGGGAGAGGCGGTCTGAAGCCAGAGTGGCCAGATCATGCTCTTGGGTTGACCTTTGCCCTGGCTGAAACGGGCACCGGACTCCCGAAACAGGAAAGAGACAAGGTGTTCCGGCGCTTCTACCGGGTGGACAAGAGCCGCATGACGCCCGGGAGGGGGGCTGAGCCTGATCAAAGCGATTGCGGACCTTGATGGGGCGAGGATCGACATTTTGGACATCTTGCCCAGGGTGGATTTCCGAGTGACCTTCTCAGCCCCCTTCCCGTCGTCGACCCTGTCTGAGGGACCCATCGTGCATTGGTGTGCACCGGCCTGTCGTGGTGGCCGGGTCGGTCGCAGCAGGATGGCCCCCGCAGAGCTGGTGAGATGTGGCATATCCTTCGGCGGCGCGATGCCTCTGCTGGCAAGTCTGACCAAAGGGATCTTTCCGTGGCGGCGGGGGCACAGTAGGGTCGCGGCATGACAGCTTCTCCCCGATTCATTCACCTGCGCACCCATACGGAATATTCACTTTTGGAGGGCGCCGTGCGGCTGAAAAAGCTGCCGGATCTTTGCAAGACGCACAATATGCCCGCTATTGCGGTGACGGACACCAATTCGATGTTCGCCGCGCTGGAGTTCTCGGTCACCCTTTCGGGCGCGGGGATCCAGCCGATCCTGGGCTGCCAGGTGGATCTGACCTTTGAAAAATCCGACCCAGGCGAGCGTCCCAAGCTGCCCGCGCCGGTGGTGCTGCTGGCGCAGAGCGAAGAGGGTTACGAGCATCTGATGAAGCTCTCCTCGTGCCTTTACGTGGACAACGGCGGGCAGCTGCCGCAGGTCTCGCTGGAGGAACTGGAGAAGAACGCGGGTGGGCTGATCTGCCTGACAGGTGGTCCAGAGGGGCCGGTGGGCAAGCTCTTGCAACAGGGCCAGCGCCCGGCGGCAGAGGCCCTGCTGCGGCGTTTGAAGGGCATGTTCCCGGATCGGCTTTACGTCGAGTTGCAGCGCCACCCCGGCGAGGATGGCCAACCCGAAGCGGAGACCCTGACCGAACGCGGCCATGTGGAAATGGCTTACGCGATGGAGCTGCCGCTGGTCGCCACCAACGACGTCTATTTCCCCAAGGCCGCGATGTATGAGGCGCATGACGCGCTCATCTGTATTGCCGAGGGCGCCTATGTCGATCAGGTCGAACCGCGCCGCCGCCTGACCGCACAGCATTATTTCAAAAGCCAGGAGGAGATGGTCGCGCTCTTTGCCGATCTGCCGGAGGCGATTGAGAATACGGTGGAAATCGCCCGGCGCTGCGCCTTCATGGCCTATCGACGCGACCCGATCCTGCCGAAATTCGCCGATGACGAGGTGGTCGAACTGCGGCGGCAGGCCAATGAGGGTCTGCAACAACGGCTGGCGGTGATCCCCCATGCGGTGACGCCGGAGCAATATCAGGAACGGCTCGATTTCGAGCTCGATATCATCGAGGGCATGGGCTTTCCCGGCTACTTCCTGATCGTTGCGGACTTTATCAAATGGGGCAAGGAACAGGGCATTCCGGTGGGGCCGGGCCGGGGGTCTGGTGCGGGCTCGCTCGTGGCCTATGCGCTGACCATTACCGACCTTGATCCCCTGCGCTACAGCCTGCTGTTTGAACGCTTCCTCAACCCCGAGCGGGTTTCGATGCCCGACTTCGACATCGACTTCTGCATGGATCGCCGCGAAGAGGTGATCAAATACGTGCAGCAGAAATATGGTCGGGATCGGGTGGGGCAGATCATCACCTTTGGCGCGCTCCTGTCCAAGGCGGCGGTGCGGGACATTGGTCGTGTCTTGCAGATGCCCTTCGGTCAGGTGGATCGCCTGTCCAAGATGATCCCGGTCGAAGGGGTCAAACCCGTCTCGATCGAGCAGGCGCTGCGCGAC
>CAKZRP010000048.1 GCA_937146765.1 uncultured Paracoccaceae bacterium
CAGATGCTCCTCTCTCCACCTATGCCCGCCACAGTAGCAGCGGGTTGGTGGGAAGGCAGTTCATCCCATTAGCTCAGTGGTGGACCGGCTGGGCAATGTGAGCGCGACGCCAAACTCATCGAAGACGCTCATGCCGTGCTAAAAGAGGCTCAGGAATTCGCATCCAACCAACCTGGAAGCGTTGTTGCTTCTGTTTCGGTAGCCCGAACTCGGAGCCCGTCAGTCTTCATTGGAACCTTGGCTCAGCCAATTCGAATGTCCGGAATGCAGGCTGTGGCCGCAGCATCCGAAAGCCGCGCTCAAGGTCGGCACTGGTGAAAATTTTTCGATGTGGGCAGGCGTGTGACGGTTGGGCTTGGTAGTCGGTCTGCCCACGTTGGTAAATCTCCCAAGGTGGCAGCCGCAGGGATCTTGGTGAGACGATGGAAAACGTGCGCCGACAGTTGCTGCAACGGCGTTTCCGGCGGACCGTTTGGCGTTTTTCACGGCGCAGGACAGGGGAGGTTCGCGGCGCTGCCGCCATCCCAGCAAAGCATAGGCGCTTTCTGTGCGTCGCCATCCTAAAGATCTAGCGAAGCATCACGTAAGGGGGCGCACCGGATACTCGCGGTTTGCCCACAATCATCCGGCTCGCGGTGATTGGGTCAGTTCATGACGTATAGGTCAATTTCGTCTGACGTTCGAAAAGAGGGAAGTGGCGGACCGAGGAGGATTCGAACCCCCGACCCCTTGATTCGTAGTCAAGTACTCTATCCAGCTGAGCTATCGGTCCACTGAGGGCGGGGTTTAGTGGTCAGCGGGGATGGGCGCAAGGCCAAAAAGTGGGGATTTCCAAAATTTTTGTGACAGCCCCGGCGCGACGGCGACTTACTGCAAATCGGCGCACCATCGCAGCACAGGTCGCCCTGCCCGTCGGGATCTCCGCCCCGGCCGGACAGGGCTTTGCCTGTCTGAATCGCGATGGGCGCAATGGGTTGAACCCTTGCGCAGCCAACAACCGCCTCGGTTGCTTGTCTATTTTAAGAAGTGGCGGACCGAGGAGGATTCGAACCCCCGACCCCTTGATTCGTAGTCAAGTACTCTATCCAGCTGAGCTATCGGTCCACTGAGGGCGGGGTTTACCCTTGCCCCGAGAGCGGCGCAACCCCCAAAACGAAAAATCTCACAAGCGCCGCGCCCGGCGGGAAAACCGGCTCAGACGGCACCGTCGCCCTTGGGCAGGCAGATCTCGAACACCGTGCCATCGGGACCGGTGCTGGCAAGATCGAGATGGCCGCCGTGACCACGCACCAGCTCCGCCGCGATGGCAAGGCCGAGGCCCGAGCCCCCCTTGCGCGCCCCGCCCTGGAACGGGGTGAAGAGGTTGTCGCGCGCCTTCTTCGGCAGGCCCGGGCCATTGTCGGCGACCAGGATCCACCAGGCATTGTCCTCCTCGCGCAGCGAGACCGAGACATGGCCGTCATGAGTGCCTCCGGCGATCGCCTGGCGCGCATTGCGCACCAGGTTCATGATGACCCGGAAGATCTGCTCCTTGTCGCAGCGGATCATCGCCGGGCGCGGCACGGCGTTGATAATCTCCACCTGGCAGTCGCCGGTCACCAGATTCTCGCTCTCGGCCACATCATCGACGATGTCATGCAGGCAGACGAGGCTGAAGGTGGGCGCCGGTTCCTCGGCGCGGCCAAAGGCCAGCGTGCCTTCGCACAGGGAGACCGCGCGGGTGATCGAATTCACCAGCTTCGGCGCCAGCCGCCGCACCAGAGGGTCCTCGCTCATCTCGATCCGGTCGGTGAAGAGCTGGGCGGAGGTGAGGATATTGCGCAGGTCATGGCTGATCTTGGCCACCGCCCCGCCGAGCTGCGCCAGCCGCTCGCGCTGCTTGAGCGCATGGGTCAGTTCCACCTGCAGCTTCTGCAACGCCTCCTCGGCCTCGCGCAGCTCGATCACCCCGGCGCTTGGGGTGATGATGCCGCGGGCATCTTCCGGCGCGGCGGCATAGCGCTGCATATAGCCGATGACCCCCTTGATCGGCTTCACCAGAACCATGCGCACTGCCACGAAAAGCAGGACAGCGGTCAGCACCGAGATCACCGCCGACAACAAGAGGATGCGCAGGCCGTAGTCGATCATGGCGAGGCGCAGCGGCGTGGTCTCGATGGTGATCTCGATCAACAGCCCGGCGTCGCGCACCGGCGCGCCGATCACCCGCACGATCTCGTTGCCGGGCTTCACCAGCCGCACCAGGGCGTCGCGGATCAAGCCCAGCGCCCCGGCATCGCGCAGGTCAAACGTGGCCCCGATCGGGCTCGGGATCGGCGAGGAGAGCACCAGCTGGCGCATCTCGTCCCGACGCAGCACCACGTTGTAGACCCCGGCGTTCTCCAGCAGCTCCTTTTCCAGGTCGCTCTCGATCATCTCGTCGGCCAGAAGCGCCAGCGAGGCGATCTGCGCCCGTTCCAGCCGGTCCTCCAGGTAATCCTGCCGGAATCGCGCAATCGAGGGGACAAAGATCAACACTTCGGCCAACATCACGAAGACCGTTGTCAGGATCAGGAATCTGCCCGAAAGCGTGTTTAACATGGGCCCCCGTTTTCCGCCCCCGGTATCGTTTCAGGGTAGCCAGCGCTGGATCAGCCGGACAACCCGCTTTACGACGTCATTTTCAAATAGTCTCGGGGAGAAATAAGCCCCTGCTACCCGTTTGTTAAGCTCTGCTATCGTCGGATAGGGCGCAACCATTGCGGCAATCTGGCTCATCTTCAGCCGATTGGCCAGCGCCAGCGACCAGGTGGCGATCACCTCGCCCGCCTGCGCGCCGACGATGGTGGCCCCGACCGGGCGGCCCCTGACCACCATGACCTTGATGAAGCCCCTCGCCTGCCGGGTCGCGATGGCCCGGTCGTTATGGGCATAGTCAAAGCGCACCACCTCGAGCCCCGCCCCATGGGTCTTGCGCGCCTCGGCCTCGGTCAGGCCCACCTGCGCCAGCTCCGGATCGCAATAGGTCGCCCGCGGGATATGGGCGGTCTTCGCCTTCGAGGGCAGACCGAAGAGGATCGAGCGGATGACAACCGAGGCGTGATAGCCCGCCAGATGGGTGAATTGCCCCTGCCCCGCCACATCGCCGATGGCATAGACCCTGGGGTTCGTGGTGCGCAGGCTGGCGTCCGTCGTGATCCCGGCGCCCCCGGTCTCGATCCCGGCGGCGGCAAGGTTCAGCCTCTCGACATTGGCCACCCGCCCCACCGCCACCATCAGATGCGAGCCGCGGATTTCGCCTGCGGAGGTCTCAACGACGATGTCTGCCCCCGTTTGGTGAACGGATTGCGCTTCGGTCCGTTCGAGAATCGCGACCCCCTCGCCACGCAGGGCCTCCAACAGCAGGGCGGCGGCCTCCGGGTCCTCGCGCCCCATGGCGGTTTGCGCTTCGATCACCGTGACCTGACTGCCAAGGCGGCGATGGGCCTGCGCCATCTCGAGCCCGATCGGCCCGCCGCCGATGATGATCAAGTGGGCGGGGCGTTCGGTCATCGCCCAGAGGGTCTCATTGGTCAGGTAAGGCACCTGATCCAAGCCCGGAATCGGCGGCACAAAGGGGCGCGAGCCCGTTGCAATGACAATCCGGCGAGCGGTGATGCGGGTGTCGCCAGCCTCCACCGTCTTGGCATCGACAAACCGCCCCTCGGCACGGATGACCCGCACGCCGAAGTCCTCGAACCGCTCTTGGCTATCGACCGGGGCGATGGTGTCGATCACCCTCTGCACATGTGCCTTGGCAGCGGCATAGTCGACGGCAGGCAAATGGTCCGCGATGCCAAAGGCGGCGCTATGAGACTGCGCATGGGCCGCGTGACCGCTGGCCAGAAGCGCCTTGGAGGGCACGCAGCCATAGTTCAGGCAATCGCCGCCCATCTTGTGACCTTCGAGCAGGATCACATCCGCGCCCATCTGACTGGCGCCCGCCGCCAGGGACAGCCCACCCGAGCCTGCGCCAATGATCAGCAAATCGCATTTGAGGTTGCGCATCGCTCAGATCTCCGTCTTGCCGCGCAGGGCTTTGATGAGGATGGGAAGGGCCGCAAGCGCACAGAGACCCAAGATCGGGCCGATGACCTGCGGCGCCCACAGAAGCGACAGATCCGGGCTCTCGCCGCGATCGAAGATGTCGCCCAAGCCCACCCCGATGGAGGTAAAGACCAACGCGCCTGGAATAATGCCCAGCGCCGTGGTCCAGAAGAAGGGAAAAAGCCGCACGCCCACGAGCGCAGGCAGCAGATTGGCAACAAAGAACGGCACCACCGGCACCAAGCGCAATAGAAGGAGCACTTCGATCTCGGTCTCCTGCAAGGCGGTTTTAAGCCGTTGCACGCGCCCCTCTCCGGCCGCGATTTTCGCCGAAAGAATCGCGCCAAGCCCAGCGCGGGCCGCCAGAAAGATCACGACCGCTCCCGTGGTGGCCGCCAACACATTGAACAACGTGCCTGCCACCAGCCCAAAAAGAAACCCGCCCGTCACCGAAGCCACCGCCGCCCCCGGCAGCGAAAAGGCCACGATCACCACATATGTGGCCAGAAACGCCAAGACGAGGCCAAGGTAGTTCTGATCGCGAAAGGCCAGCAAGGCCTCGCGATTGTCGCGCAGGGTCTCAAAGGACACGAAATCGCGAAGTGTCAGTGCCCCAAGGAGCGCTCCAAAGGCCACTAAGGCCAAGGGAAGATGACGCAGCCAGCCGGGTCGGGTCGTTTTTGTCTTATCCTGTGGGGCATCCAGCATCATCTTGGGGTCCGATCGTTTGTCACCTTTTCGCTCTAGCCTTCCAGATGGGCTGCTGGCGAGAGGGCAATAGCCCGCCTCACGCCGCCTTGAAGCCATGCTCGGGTTTCGTGATCACTCCCCTGCTCAGCGCTCGATTTTGTAACATTTTGCTCTGGTGATTCCCCATGGAGTACTGTTAAGGCAGCGCCAGCCTCGGCCATGATGGATCGAAAGCCCCGCCTTGGGGGCTTTTTTAACAGAAATGTGGCGACAGAGGCGAAAAACCGGCCCAACGGGTTTGACAGAGTGCCAACAGGCGTCTAGAGACCGGGCTTCGAGATAGACCCCGGGAGGCGATTCCGCGCCCTGCCCGATGACAACATTTGGAGACCGGAGCGATGAAACGCACCTATCAGCCTTCGAACCTGGTTCGCAAACGCCGCCACGGCTTCCGTGCGCGCATGGCCACCAAAGCAGGCCGCAAAGTTCTGAACGCACGCCGCGCCCGCGGCCGCAAGTCCCTGAGCGCGTAAGTTTCGCGTTCAGACGACAGTTCTGACGGACATGACACCGCCGGAGGCTCCCATGGCTGGCACAGCTGACCAAGGGATTACGCCTCCGGCGGTGTCCGTTCGTGCATCTGCTGCATATGGATCGAAAAAGCCGGTGAAACGCCGCGCGGGCATGGTCTTGCTGACCAAGCGCGGGGAGTTCCTCGCGGCGGCACGCGCTCGCAAGCAGGGCACCCAGTCGATGATGGTGCAGGGCCGCGCGCGCGGCGATGATGCGCCATTTCGGGTGGGCTTTACCTGCTCCAAAAAGGTCGGCAATGCCGTGACCCGCAACCGCGCCAAGCGGCGGCTGCGCGAGGTGGCGCGGCTATTGCTGGTGGAACATGGTCAACCCGGCTGGGACTATGTGCTGATCGGGCGCGCCGAGGAAACCGTGACGCGGCCCTTTGATTTGCTGCAAAAAGACCTCCTCTACGCCCTGCGCAGGATCCACAGCGCCTGAAGCGACCGCCCATATGCGGCAGCGCCGCTGTCGCGGCGATTATGCATGGGCCTGGGCCGCTGACGCAGCCCGCTTGCGCCGCGCAGGCCCGCATCCTATCTGTCTTCCATGCGCTTCCTTGCCCAGATCATCGCCCTGCCCGTACGCGGCTATCGCCTGCTGTTCAGCCCCTGGGTGGGGTTTAACTGCCGCTATCAGCCGACCTGTTCCGCCTATGCGCTAGAGGCGCTGGAACGCCATGGCCCCTTCAAAGGCACCTATCTGATGCTGCGCCGGATCGGGCGCTGCCATCCCCTGGGCAGCTCAGGATATGACCCGGTGCCCGGCGCGGACCCGGAGCACGACCGCTGCTGCGGACGCTAGGCCTCAGCGCTTTTCAAAGAAGATTGTCACCTCGCCGAGGCGGACCCCAAAGCGCTCCATATAAGCGATATTGAGGAGCCGCCCGTCCTCCAGGAGCCACATCCAGTCGTCAAAGCTGACCCGCATGGTGCCGCCCTCGGGCAGTGGCAGATCGATGGTGTACTGCCAGTTGAACGTATCGCCCGCCTCGCGCCCCGTCGCCTGCCCCAGCACCCCTTCAGCGGTGCCGGTCCAGCTCTGCGGCCCGGTCTTGGTCAGCACCCAGTTGCGGGTCTCGCTACCGCCATCGGCATAGGCAAAGGTCTCGTTGAGCCGCAGCTGTTTTCCGTCCCAGGTCCCGTCAATGGTCACCTTGAAGCGGCGGCGCACGGTGCCGAACCGGTCCTTGAACTGGCCGTAAGCCACCGTGCGCCCGTCGAAATAGGTCTCAAGGTCCAGTTGCTGGTCGCTGAGCTTTGCATCCTCCAGCGAGGGCCGCCCGCAGCCGTTCAACCCCGTCAGCGCCAGGAGCCCCACCGCGAAGATCGCCGCCCGCCAGATCGCTTTCATTTCCCGTCCTCTCGCCTTCGCCCGGCCATAGCCTGACCAGTTCAATGCCATTAATACGCAGCGGCGGGCGTTTCGGATCGAAAACCCTGATGCGCGGCCACCGCCCATATTTTACTTGGCTTTCGCTTGGGCAAAGGCTACGGGGGCGGCCATGCTTGATGATGATCTCGACGATATCCACCCGCTGTTTCACGGCGCGCCGCAATCCACGGAGTTCAAGAAGCTCCGCAAACGCATCGTGCGCTACACGCGCGAGGCGGTAGAGCAATATGGCATGGTGGAACGGCGCGAGGATGGCTCGGTGCCGAAATGGCTGGTCTGCCTCTCCGGCGGCAAGGACAGCTATACGCTGCTGGCGGTGCTCTACGAGCTGAAATGGCGCGGGCTATTGCCGGTCGACCTTTTGGCCTGCAACCTCGACCAAGGCCAGCCCGGCTTTCCCGCGACGGTGCTGCCAGAGTTCCTCGAGAAGATGGGCGTGCCGCATCGCATCGAGTATCAGGACACCTATTCCATCGTAATGGACAAAGTGCCCGCCGGGCGCACCTATTGCGCGCTCTGCTCGCGCCTGCGCCGAGGCAACCTCTACCGCATTGCGCGCGAAGAGGGCTGTTCGGCGGTGGTCTTGGGCCATCACCGCGATGATATCCTTGAGACCTTCTTTATGAACCTGTTTCACGGCGGCCGTCTTGCCACCATGCCGCCGAAGCTGGTCAACGAGGAAGGCGATCTCTTCGTGTTCCGCCCCCTCGCCCATGTGGCGGAGGCGGATTGCGAGAAATTTGCCCGCGCGATGAACTATCCGATCATTCCCTGCGACCTCTGCGGCAGCCAGGACGGGCTGCAACGCCAGCAGGTGAAACAGATCCTCGACGGCTGGGAATCAAACAGCCCCGGACGGCGGCAGGTGATGTTCCGGGCGCTGATGAATGCGCGCCCCTCGCACCTCCTTGACCCGAAACTGTTTGATTTTGCTGGGCTGGAACTTAAAAATTTCGATGATCTGACGGAATCCGAGGAAATCCCCTCCCTCCGTTAACTCCGCGGTCAGACCCGGGACCTAAGTTGATCGACAGCCGCCGGCGAAGTCGAAAGGTCCCGTTGCCATGAAATTTCCGAATTCACGTCTCCTTCAGCGGATCAGGGACGGAATCGCGCTTGTGGTGTTCGGGCCGCCGGTTCTGGCCTTCCTGCCGGCGCTGACGCTCGGGGCCTTCTGGTTCGGCGGGGAGACCGCTTTGGTGGCGGCGGCGCTTGGGTTGCCTCTGCTGGTGGCCCTGCTGGGCGGGTTTTCCACCAAGGATGCCGAGGCCGCCGGTCGGGACGGGCTCACCGGCCTGATGCTGGCCGAAGGCTTCGAGGCCCAGACCAAGGAAGTTTACCAGCGCACCATCGACAACGGCTTGAAATCCGCGCTGATGATCATTGAAATCGACGACTACGACGAGCTTGTCGCCGCCCATGGGCAGGATGCGGGCGATGCGGTGATGCAACGCTGCGGCGAGAGGATCGGCGGCATCCTGCGTCATCGCGACCGGATTGCGCGGCTCGGCAACAACCGTTTTGGCATCTGCCTCACTCCGGTGCTGCAACTCGACCTCGAAATGTGTATCCAGCTCGCCGGCCGCCTGCAGGTGGCTGTGGAGGAACCGGTCGCCGTGGGCGGCTCCTCGGTCTTTGTCTCCTGCTCGATCGGGATCTGTCAGCGCCACCGGGCGCCCAAGGGCGCCGCCTCGGCCTGGATGGACTGCGCCCTCGCCGCGCTGGACGAGGCAATGAGCGTCGGCCCGTCCAGCATCCGCGCCTATTCCAGCGGCACCCATGTGCATCTGAAACGCGGCGACGACCTGATGGAAGACGCAGCCGCCGCCCTCGATCATGGACACATCCAGGCCTGGTTCCAGCCCCAGATCAGCACTGACACCGGCAAGGTCTCCGGCTTCGAGGCGCTGGCGCGCTGGTGCCACCCGGTCAAGGGGATGATTCCGCCCTCCGCCTTCCTGCCTGCGCTCGAAGAGGCCGGCCTCTTGCCGAAACTCAGCCAGCAGATGGTGCAGCAGGCCCTGACCGCGATCAAATCCTGGGATGCCGCCGGTCTCTCGGTGCCCTCGGTGGGGGTCAATTTCGCCACCGACGAGCTGCGCGACCCGGGGCTGGTCAACCGCATCCGCTGGGAGCTGGACCGTTTCGGCCTCACCCCGGAGCGGCTGACCGTCGAGGTGCTGGAAACGGTGATGACAGATCAGCCCGACGAGATGGTGGCACGCAACATCACCGCCCTGGGCGACATGGGCTGCCACATCGACCTCGATGACTTCGGCACCGGCCATGCCTCCATCGCCTCGGTGCGCCGCTTCCGGGTGTCGCGGATCAAGGTGGACCGGTCCTTCGTGACCAAGGCCGACCACGACCCCGAGCAGCAGAAGATGATAGCCGCCATTCTGACGATGGCAGAACGTCTCGATCTCAAGACCCTGGCCGAAGGGGTGGAGACCGCCGGCGAACACGCCCTGCTGGCGCAATTGGGATGCGATCACGTGCAGGGATTCGGCATCGGACGACCGATGCCCTTTGACCAGACCCTCGACTGGGTGGTCAAACACGAGGCCAAGCTGCAGGATGCGCCGATGATCGGCCGTCACCGGACCTGAGAGCCCCTCGCGGGGCCAGGTGAGGCGCCCCGCGCAGGGAGGCTTCCGCCGCAGGGCCCGGGCGGGACAGGGGTCAGGACCGCGATGCACCCCGGCCTGCTGGATATCGCCCCATGACCATCCGGCGCTGCCCAAGGATCCGCAGGGTCGCTTCTGCGCGCGCCGCTGCCCAACCAGGCTGCGCCGCTGACAGCGCCTGCACGCAAGGACCCTCGTCACAGCCCGACGCCTCAGGCCCCCAGGATGAGGAGACTCGCTCCGGGAGCAAAGACCTGTTTGTCCAGACACCAACCGCAGCCCCGCGGCCGTTTCTCCCGGAAAAGTGCGGATTCATCCCCCTCACCGGACCACCTCCCCCGGATTTCCCTTGACCTTCCGGACCGACCTCTGTTGAACCACACCCTGACTTTGCATGCATGAGGTGGCTGTCCAGATGGACGATCAGAACAAGAATCTACTGCTCGCAACGGCCCTGAGTTTCCTGGTGATCCTCGGCTGGTACGCTTTCTTCCCGGCCCCGGAACAGGCCCCGACGCCAGAGGCACAGGTCAGCGAAACCACCCCGATCCCGGGTGCAGCCTCCGCCCCCGCAGCCGCGCCCACCGCCGGCGCGGAGAGCGCCACGGTCGACGCGGCTGCCGCCGAACCGGTCACGGATGCGCCGCGCCTCGCCATCGAGACCCCGCGGCTCGAAGGCTCGATCTCGCTCAAGGGGGGACGTATCGATGACCTGCGACTGAAGGATTACCGCGAGTCGCTGGACGACAACGCCCCCATCGTCACCCTGCTCTCCCCGGCCGGCGAAGCAGGCGCCTATTACGCGCTCTACGGCTGGGCGCCCGGTGCCGGTCTGGCTCTGGAAGATGTCCCCACCGCAAATACGCTCTGGCATGCCGCCGAAGGGGCCAACCTGACGCCGGAGACCCCGGTCACCCTGACCTGGGACAATGGCAAGGGCCTCACCTTCGCGCGCGAGATCGCCATCGACGCGGACTACATGTTCTCGATCACCCAGACCGTGACCAATGCCACCGGCGCAGAGGTCTCCCTGGCCCCCTACGGCACCCTGGCCCGCCATGGCCTGCCGGGCGATCTGGAGAACTTCTTCGTGCTGCACGAAGGCCTGGTCGGCATGGCCGACGGCGAGCTCACCGAAGTCAAGTACAAGGACATGGCCGATTTCGACGTGGACAGCCGCGACGGCTCCCGCGCCCAGGTGATCCCGGTGACCGAAAACGGCTGGATCGGCTTTACCGGCCACTACTGGATGTCGACGCTGATCCCCGCCCCCGGCGAGGCCTTCCGCGCGGTTGCGAAATTCGACGAGCGCCGCGACATCTACCAGACCGACGTGGTGATGCCGACCCTGACGGTGCCTGCGGGCGAAAGCGCCTCCGCACGCACCCAGCTCTTTGCCGGCGCCAAGGAGTGGGCGACCATTCGTGCCTATGAGCGCGGCGGTATCAAAGGGTTCATCGACTCGATCGACTGGGGCTGGTTCTTCTTCTTCACAAAGCCGATCTTCGCCGTGCTGCATTGGCTCAACGCGGCCATTGGCAATATGGGCGTCGCGATCATTGCCCTCACCTTCCTGCTGAAGCTTCTGGTGCTGCCGCTGGCCTGGAAATCCTACGCCTCGATGGCGCGGATGAAGGAACTGCAGCCGGAGATGGAAAAGCTGCGCGAACGCGCCGGCGACGACCGCCAGAAGATGCAAAAGGAGATGATGGAGCTCTACAAGCGCGAGAAGGTCAACCCGGCGGCGGGCTGTCTGCCGATCCTGATCCAGATCCCGATCTTCTTCTCGCTCTACAAGGTGATCTTCGTCACGCTGGAGCTGCGCCACGCGGCCTTCTTTGGCCCGTTCCAGGACCTCTCCTCGCCGGACCCGACCACCATCTTCAACCTGTTTGGCCTCCTGCCCTACACGGTGCCGGACCTTGGCTTCCTGCAGATCCTGTCGCTCGGCATCTTGCCGATCCTGCTCGGCATCTCCATGTGGCTGCAGCAGAAACTGAACCCGGCGCCCACCGATGAGACGCAAGCGATGATCTTCGCCTGGATGCCTTGGGTCTTCATGTTCATGCTCGGCAACTTTGCCTCGGGTCTGGTGGTTTACTGGATCACCAACAACATGATCACCTTCACCCAGCAGAACCTGATCATGCGCAGCCACGGCTATCACCCGGATGTGTTTGGCAACATCAGGTCCGGCTTCAAGAAGAAGGACAAGGCGGCAAAGGCCGACAAGAAGTAGGCCGAACCGACCCAGACAGCGAACGCCGGGCCAGTAGGCCCGGCGTTTTTCATTGCCGCGCGGCCTTCTGGCGTGCCTTTATCATTGTGGCGTCCGCACCTGCGGTGCTAGAAGGCAGCCCATTCGAAATTTTCATGTCCGTTCCGAAAGATCCCGTCCGATGCAACTCCCCTTCCCCCTCGCCGAAGAGCCTGATGCGCAGGCCCGTGAAACCGGGCGCAAGCTCTTTGCCGGCCAGACGGAGTTCGTCAAAGGCGTCGTCGCGATGAACGGCCTGCCACCTGCGGATCGGATCGAGGTCTGCTTTGCCGGTCGCTCCAACGTGGGCAAGTCCTCGCTGATCAATGCGCTCACCGGCACCAAGGGGATCGCACGCGCCTCCAACACGCCGGGGCGCACGCAGGAGATCAACTATTTCACCCAAGGGCCGGAGCTGTTCCTCGTCGACCTGCCCGGCTACGGCTACGCCAATGCGCCGGTCGCCGTGGTCGAGAAATGGCAAAAGCTGCTGAAACAGTATCTCTCCGGTCGCCAGACCCTGCGCCGCGCCTTTGTGCTCATCGACACCCGGCACGGGGTCAAGAAGGTGGATGAGGAGATCCTGAAGCTGCTCGACACCTCTGCCGTGACCTTCCAGGTGGTGATGACCAAAGCCGACAAGGTGAAGGAAGCCGACCGCCTCAAGGTGCTGGATCAGGTGCGCGGTGCCCTGTCCAAACACCCGGCCGCCTATCCGGAGATCGTCCTGACCTCCTCGGAGAAGGGCGACGGGATCGAGACCCTGCGCTCCATCATCGCCGGGCTGGACTGACATCTTGCGCCGTGCCGTCTTCCTCCTCGGCCTTCTGGCCGTCCTGCTCGCCGGGATGATTCCCTCGGGCTGGATGCCGGTGGTCGCGCAGGAGAGCGGCAAGGTGCTGCTGGTGCTCTGTACCAGCGATGGCCCGCAGGAGCGCTGGGTCGACCTCGACGCAGGCCTCGACGCGGATCCATCCCCGACCCACGAGGATCACCAGGGCGACCGCAGCTGCCCCTTTGCGGCAATGCCGGCCCTGCCCGCACCGCTGGCTCTGCAGCTCCCCCTGCCCCTGATGGGGCCGGAGCAGGACCTCTGGTATCGCGCCCCCTTCACCCATCACACCGCCGGTTACTACTGGCGTTATGACGCCCGCGGCCCGCCCGCCCTCTCCTGATCCCGAAGACATCCTTGATTTTCCCGGTCCCAGGACCGGCCTCTTTGGTATGGAGAGAGACCAATGGCATTGAGCCAATCCGCTGGCGCGGACAGCCGTCCCGCCGCCCCGACCCTGTCGCAGAAATTCTACTTCGCAGCCTGGCGCTGGCACTTCTACGCCGGGCTTTACGTGATTCCCTTCCTCCTCATGCTGGCGGTGACCGGCCTGGGCATGATGTATATTTCCGTCCTGGACGGCCGCGACGGCGAATATGTCAGCGTGGCCCAGGGCGCGCAGGTCCAGCCGGTCTCCGCCCAGACCGAAGCAGCCTTGGCGAGCCTGCCGGGCGCCACTTTGGTCGAATGGATCGGCCCCAAGGACGAGGGCCGCGCCGCTGTTGTGCGGGTGGCCGTCGAAGGCGGCCAGCGCATGGTGGCGGTGGACCCCTATTCCGCCACGGTGCTGGAAAGCTGGGACCGCCGCGCAGGCTGGTATGATTTCCTCTCCGATATCCACGGCACCCTGCTGATCGGCACCCTGGGGGACCGGCTGATCGAGATCGCCGCCGGTCTCGCGGTGGTGCTGGTGGTGACCGGCCTCTACCTCTGGTGGCCGCGCGGCAACTGGCGCGCCGCGCTGCTGCCCGATCTGCGCGCGCGGCGCCGCGCCCTCTGGAAAAGCCTCCATGCGGTGACCGGCACCTATATCTCGGTGCTCCTGGTGCTGTTCCTGCTGTCGGGCCTGTCCTGGGCCGGTATCTGGGGCGAACGTTTCGTGCAGGCCTGGTCCAGCTTCCCGGCACAGAAATGGGATGCGGTGCCGCTGTCGGACACCACCCATGCCGGTCACATGAACCATGGCGCCACCAAGGATGTGCCCTGGGCGCTGGAGCAGACCCTGATGCCGGAATCCGGCTCTGATGCGGGCCTTACCGGCCTGCCCGAAGGCACCGCCGTCACCGCCGACAGTGTTTATGCCCTGGGACGTGCGCTTGGCTACGAGGGGCGGTTCCGCATCGTTTTTCCGCGCGACGAGGCCGGCGTCTTCACCCTCAACCAGGACAGCATGAGCAATGACAGCGCCTGCCCGACCTGCGACCGCACCGTGCATATCGACCAGTTCACCGGCAAGATCCTCGCCGATGTCGGTTTTGCCGACTACTCCCTGATGGGCAAGTCGATGGCCGTGGGCATCGCCCTGCACGAGGGTGACATGGGCCTGTGGAACCTGGTCCTCAACACGCTCTTCTGCCTTGCGGTGATCTTTGTCTGCATCTCCGGCGTGGTGATGTGGCTGAAGCGCCGTCCCTCCAGGGCCGGTCGCCTCGCCGCGCCGCCGCTGCCGCAGGATCTGCCCTTCTGGAAGGGCGCGGTGCTGGTCGGTCTCCTCGCCGCGCTCGCCTTCCCGCTGGTGGGGTTGACGCTGCTGGCGGTGCTGGCGCTCGACGTGCTGCTGCTTGCAAACCTGCCCGCCCTGAAGCGCGCGGTGAGCTGAGCCGCGACCCTCCGCAGGGGGCGCCTTGCGGAGGGTATCCTTGCCCCGCCCCCGGCGGGATTGAGTATTTTTGGAAAGATGAAAGCCTGAGGCCCCACTTCATCTTTCCCAAATACTCCCTTCAGGCAGATGCGGCAGGTGCCTAGACGTGCTGGCCGCCGTTCACCTCGATCTCGGTGCCGGTGATGTAACTGCTTTGCTCCGAGCAGAGGAAAAAGATCGCATCCGCCACTTCCGAGGGTTGGCCCAGGCGGCGCATCGGCAGTTTTTCGACGATCTTGTCGGTACCGGGGCTGAGGATGGAGGTCTCTACCTCGCCCGGCGCAATCGCATTGACGCGCACGCCGAGGGGGCCGAAATCATGCGCCATCTCCCGCGTCAGCGCCGCCAGCGCCGCCTTGGAAGTGGCATAGGCCGCGCCGGCAAAGGGATGAACCCGGGCGCCGGCGATCGAGGTCACATTGACCACCGCGCCCCGGGCGGCCGCCAGCTCCTCGCGCAGGCCCCGCGCCAGCACCACCGAGGCAAAGAAGTTGACATGGAACACCTTGGCCCAATCCATCAGATCGGTGTTGAGGGTGCTCATCCGCTCGCCATCGGGGCCCTTGGGCGAGATGCCGGCATTGTTGACCAGCGCGTCGAGTCGGCCATCCTCCAGCCGCTCCTGGATCACGCCAACCGCATTTATGGTGTCCGAAGGGTCCGAAAGGTCGAGCTGCACGTGATTCTCCGCCCCGCCCCCCCAGGGGCATTCCTTGGGAAAGGCCTGCCGCGAGCAGGTGATGACCCGCCAGCCTTCGGCATTGAACCGCCGCACGGTGGCATGGCCGATGCCACGGCTGGCGCCGGTCAGGAGCAGGGTCTTCTGTCGCATGGCTTGGGTCCTCTGTCTGCGCATCAGATGCAGACCAGACAGTAGCAGGCGGCGGCGCGGCTGCAATGGTCCCCATGAGCCCCCATGGATCGCCATGTGCAGGGGATGCGCGCCCGGGCAATCCTCCCTTGGCATCGGGGTCAGATTTGCGTAACACCAAGAGGACACCCCGCGCCCGTGCTCCGGGCCTCCTCAGGACCTGACAGCGATGAAGACCCGAGACATGAACCGCGACTGGATTGCCACTGCCGAAACCCTCTCGAGCGCCCTGCCCTACCTCCTGCGCTATGACGACGCCATCGTGGTCGTCAAGCTGGGCGGTCACGCCATGGGCAGCGACGAGGGGATGGAACTCTTTGCCCGCGACATCGTGCTCTTGCGCCAGGTCGGCGTGAACCCGGTGATCGTGCATGGCGGCGGGCCGATGATCAACTCGCTCCTCGACAAGCTGCAGATCAAGTCCGAATTCGTGAACGGCAAGCGCGTCACCGACGAGGCCACGATGGAAGTGGTGGAAATGGTGCTCTCCGGCATGGTCAACAAGCGCATCGTTCAGGCGATCAACGCCCAGGGCGGCAAGGGCATCGGCCTCTCGGGCAAGGATGCCAACCTCATCACCTGCGAGATGACCGACCCCGATCTCGGCTTTGTCGGCACCCCGACCGAGGTCAACGCCGAGATGCTGCGCAATCTCTTCGAGAAGGAATTCATCCCCGTGATCGCCCCCATCGGCGCGGGCAAGAACGGCGAGACCTTCAACATCAACGGCGACACCGCCGCCGGTGCGGTGGCGGCGGCGCTCAAGGCGGATCGCCTGCTGCTCCTGACCGATGTGGCCGGGGTGAAGAATGCCGAGGGCGTGGTGGTGACCGAACTCAAGGCCGCCGATGTGGAGGCGATGACCGCCGCGGGCGTGATCGCGGGCGGCATGATCCCGAAAACCGAAACCGCGGTGGCTGCCGTGCGGGGCGGCGTGCGCGCCTGCACCATCGTGGATGGCCGGGTGCCCAATGCGGTCCTGCTGGAGCTGTTCACCGACCATGGTGCCGGCTCGATGATCCGCAGCTGACCTTAAAAGGCGAAGCGCTGATTCTCAAAGGGCGACCAAAGCGTCGCCCTTTTGCTTGCCAGTCCCGGCGCGGCGCTGCTTAGCTGGCGGCATGGGCCTCTCTTCTCCTCACTCCACCTCCGCCTATGCGGATCTCGACGCCCGGCTCACGGGATCCGGGCTGATGATCTATGGCGCGCTGCACCCCTGCCCGGCTCCGGCCCCGGATCCCGGGCCCTGCGGCGGCACTTTGGTGCTGCTTGGCACCGACGCCAGCTTCTGGCCCCTGTTTAAGGCCGCGCCCGAGGCGCGGGACGGCTCCCCCGACCCCATCGACCGCTGGTCCTTGCGGGTGATCGGCGGGCTTGCCGCCGAGTGGGGGGCGCAGGTCCACTACCCCTTCACCGGCCCACCCTATGCCCCTTTCGTCGCCTGGGCCCTGGCCTCCGGGCGTGCCTTCACATCTCCGTCGCAGATGCTGGTGCATGATGCGCTCGGACTGCTGATTTCCTACCGAGGGGCGCTACATTTTGCAGATGTGTTCGACATCCCACCGTCGCCCCTGGCCCGGTCCCCCTGCGAGACCTGCCCGGAGCGCCCCTGTCTGGCGGCGTGCCCGGCACACGCATTGGTTGACGGCGGCCCCTATCGGGTGGCAGCCTGTCACGATCACCTGGACAGGCCGGAGGGCAGCGCCTGCATGGACCGGGGCTGCCTCGCCCGCCGCGCCTGTCCGCTCAGCGCCGGTGCCGGGCGACGGCCCGAACAGACCGCTCACCACATGAGGTATTTTCACCGCCGATGACCTGTACCCTGTATCTGACCCGCCATGCCAAATCCGCCTGGAACACCGACGCCCCCAGCGATCATGCCCGCCCGCTCAACAACCGCGGTCGCCGCTCGGCCGGCGCCCTCGGGCAATGGCTCCACGAGCAGGCGCTGCGGCCCGACCAGGTGCTCTCCTCCTCGGCGCGACGCACCCGCGAAACCTACGAGCTGATGGAACTCGCGGCCCCCGCCACCTTCACCGAACGGCTCTACCATGCCACGCCGGACATCATCGAGGATGTGCTGCGCGAAGCGTCAAGACCGGTGGTCCTGCTGCTCGGTCACAACCCCGGCCTGATGGAGTTTGCCCATCGCATGGTCAAGCATCCCCCCGCCCATTCCCGGTTTGAGGACTACCCGACCGGCGCCACCCTGCTGGTGCAATTCGATATCGACAACTGGAGCCAGCTCACCCCCGCCAGCGGCCGGGTGCTCGACTTCGTGGTGCCCCGCGAATTGCTGGGCGAGTGATCCCGCGCCGGCCGGAGCGGCGGAAGGGGGAACTCCCGCCCGTCGCGATTGCATTGAAAATGCAACCGCTCCCGTTGGGCCCGGCGCGCCGCTGACGCGGCGCGACCCGCTCCCGCCTTCACCTTTTCTCAAATATCCCGGGGGTCGGAGCCGCAGGCTCCGAAAGGGGGCAGCGCCCCCCTCTTCCCTTGGAAACAAAGCGAAAAGGCCGGGCAAAGCCCGGCCTTTTCTCCGTTTGGCAACCGAAGATCCTCAGTGACCGAGGATCTGGCTGAGGAACAGCTTGGTGCGTTCGCTCTGCGGGTTGTTGAAGAATTCCTCGGGCTCGTTCTGTTCCACGATCTGGCCGGCATCCATGAAGATCACCCGGTTCGCCACCTGACGGGCAAAGCCCATCTCATGGGTCACGCAGAGCATGGTCATGCCCTCTTCCGCCAGTTCGATCATGGTGTCGAGTACCTCCTTGATCATCTCCGGGTCCAGCGCCGAGGTCGGCTCGTCAAACAGCATGATCCGCGGCTTCATGCACAAGCTACGCGCAATCGCCACCCGCTGCTGCTGACCGCCGGAGAGCTGGCCGGGGTACTTGTTGGCCTGATCCGGGATCTTCACCTTCTCGAGGAAATGCATCGCCCGCTCTTCCGCCTCTTTCTTCGGTGTCTTGCGGACCCAGATCGGCGCCAGGGTGCAGTTCTCGAGGATGGTCAGATGCGGAAAGAGGTTGAAGTGCTGAAAGCACATGCCGACCTCGGAGCGGATCTTGTCGATGTTCTTCAGGTCGTTGGACAGTTCGGTCCCATCCACCACGATCTTGCCCGCCTGATGCTCCTCCAGCGCATTGAGGCAGCGGATCAGGGTCGATTTGCCGGAGCCCGACGGACCGGCGATGACGATGCGTTCGCCCCGGTTCACGGTGAGGTTGATGTCGCGCAGCACGTGGAAGGACCCGTACCACTTGTTCATGTTGGTAATCTGGATGGCGACCTCATCCGAGACTTTCATCTTGGATCGGTCGATTTCGCGGTCGATGGCCAGTTCAGACATGTGTTGAACTCCTTAGCGGTGATCGGTGGCGAGACGACGCTCCAGCCACTGTGAATATTGAGAAATGCCGTAGCAGACGATGAAGAAGAGGAAGGCGGCGAAGCCCAGAAGCTCCCAATAGACGCCTTTCCAGTCAGCAGAGGCCAGGATCGGCCCGCGGATCATGCCCACGAGGTCGAACATGGAGATCACCGAAACCAGGGTGGTGTCCTTGAACAGACCCACGGCCACGTTGACGATGCCCGGAATGGAGATCTTCAGCGCCTGCGGCAGGATGATCAGCCGCATCGCCTGCGGGTAGTCGAGCCCGAGACTGTCAGCCGCTTCATATTGCCCCTTCGGCAGCGCCGCGAGACCGCCGCGGATCACCTCGGCGATATAGGCGGCCGAGAACATGGTCATCATGATGACCACGCGCAGGAACAGGTCGACGGTGCTTTCCGGCGGGAAGAAGTAGCTCAGCATCACCGAGGCCACGAACAGCAGCGTGATCAGCGGCACGCCCCGCACGAATTCGATGAAGACGATGCAGATGCCCTTGATCAGCGGCATGTCCGACTTCCGCCCCAGCGCCAGCGCGATGCCCAGCGGCAGTGACAGCGACACGCAGGTGATCCCCAGCATCATGTTGAGCATGAAGCCACCGAGATCGCGGCTCGGCACCTGACGCAGCAGGGTGTTGTCGCCCCCGCTGGCCGGCAGCAGCAGGGCGCCCAGCCACCAGATCACCACAGCGGCAGCGATGCCACCGAAGAAGCCCAGGGCAAAATTCGCCTTGCCAAAACGCTGGAACACGGCCCCACCTGCCACAAAACCGGCAAGCGCCAGCAGCGGTGCCGACACCGGACCGCCCCAGATCAGCCAGAAGGCCACAAAGGGATAGAGCGCGGTGAAGATCAGAAGCTTGCGCGGCAGGTCGAAGAACAGGACCGGTGCGGCTGCCGGGAAGAACAGCAGCAGGGCGAGGTTCGGACGCCAGTATTGGTCAGAGGGGTACTTGAACCCGTAGAGGAGCTGATTCCAGCGTTCGGTCAGCACCGAGAAACAGGCGCCCACCTTGCCTTGCAGCACCTCGCGGCACTCCGACAGGCTGTCGGTGGTCCAGACCCCGTTCAGGATCCAGGGCAACACGCCGCTCAGCACGGTGTAGATGGCCCAGAGCGCCACCAGCGTCAGGATCGAGATCCCAGGGGTAGCAAACAGATTGACCCGCAGCCACCGGATCACCCCGGTCTCGCGCGCCGGCGGCGGCGAGGCGGGGATGGTGCTCTTGGCCACAAACGCGATGGAATTTGTCGTTTGATCGCTCATGGCTCAGCGCTCCTTCAGCTTGATGGATGCGTTGTAGATGTTCATCCCCGCCGAGATCAGCAGCGACGCCGTGAGGTAGAAGAGCATCAGCAACAGGACGCATTCGATGGCCCGGCCGGTCTGGTTCAGCGTGATGCCGCCCAGGGTCGCGGTGATATCCGCATAGCCCACCGCAATCGCCAGCGAGGAGTTCTTGGTGATGTTGAGATACTGCGAGATCAGCGGCGGGATGATGACGCGCAGCGCCTGTGGCAGGATCACCAGGTTCATGATCCGGCCCTGACGCAGGCCAAGGGCCGCGGCCGCTTCGGTCTGCCCCTTGGAGATCGCCTGGATCCCCGCCCGCACGTTCTCGGCGATGAAGGCGCCGGTATAGATCGACAGGGCGAACCACAGCGCGATCAGCGGACCGCCGATCTTGATGCCACCCTGGAAGTTGAAGCCCTTGAGTTCGGGAAGTTCCCAGCTCAGCCCCATGACCAGCATCAGCAGCACCAGCGGCAGCAGCCAGGCAGCCAGCACCCAGAGACCGGTCTTCGGACGCAGCCCGGTCGCCTCCTGCCGCGCGGTGGCCCAGTGACCGATCCGTCGGGTCACCAGCCAGGACAGACCAAGGCCCGCAATCACCAGAAGCCAGTTCAGCGCCGCAGAGGCAAAGATCCCGGAGGTGAAAAAGGGCAGCGGCGTGTAGATGCCGCGGTTGGTAAAGGCAAAGGAGCTGAACAACATGCTCGCCTGAGGATCCTCGCCACGGAAGTCATTGGGCGCGGGCAAGGAGGCGGTCATGATGGTGAAGATGATGATGATCCAGATCAGCACCGGAATGTTGCGGAAGATTTCCACGTAGACCATCATCAACTTGGACACGAGCCAGTTGTTGGACAGACGCAGCACGCCCGCGATCACGCCAAGCACGGTGGCGGTGATGCAGGCGAGAAAGGCCACCAGCAAGGTGTTCAGCACCCCGACCAGCGCGGCGCGCGCATGGCTGGACTGGCTGGTGTACTCGACCAGGCGCTGGTTGATGTCATAGCCGGCCGGCGTGCTGAAAAATCCGTAGGAGATATTCAGACCCGCGGCCTTGAGGTTCTGCAGGAGGTTGTTGCCCAGATACCAGATCGCAAGCGCGAGCACGATGGCTGCTATGACCTGGAAGGTCAGCGAGCGATACCGGGTATCGTTAATGAGCATGGACGGCCGAAAACCAAGTTTCGGCGGGTCAGACAAGGTTGACATATGTTGGGATCCCCGAGGTCTGCGGTTTCAATCGTCCCGGCAGGGTATTCCCTGCTCTGCGATCGTCCGCAGCTTTCGTTCTTCAGTGGGAAAAAGGGCGCGGATCAGACCGCGCCCTTCTCCGGTTGCGTAACTTAACGGAACGGCGGGGTGTAGAGCAGACCGCCATCGGTCCACTGGGCGTTCAGACCGCGCGCCAGACCGATCGGAGTGTTCTCGCCGATGTTCTTGGCGAAGATCTCGCCGTAGTTGCCGCCCACGGACAGCGCCTTCACAGCCCAGTCAGCAGACAGGCCGATCATCTCGCCGAGGTTGTCCTCGGTGCCGAGCAGACGGTTGATTTCCGGGTTGTTGGTGCCTGCGGTCATCTCGGTCAGGTTCGCCGAGGTCACACCCAGCTCTTCTGCCGCGATCAGCGCGTTCAGGGTCCAACGCACCACATCACCCCATTCGCTGTCGCCATGACGGACGAGCGGGCCGAGCGGCTCCTTGGAGATGATTTCCGGCAGCAGCACATGTGCGGACGGATCATCAAAGGTGGCACGGGTGGCCGCCAGGCCGGACGCGTCGGTGGTGTAGACGTCGCAAGCGCCGGACAGATACTGCTGCTGGGCTTCTGCTTCGGTCTCGATCGGCACCGGCTCATAGGAGATGTTGTTGGCGCGGAAGAAGTCCGCGAGGTTCAGCTCGGTGGTGGTGCCGGTCTGGATGCAGACGGTGGCGCCATCGAGTTCCTTGGCGGAGGACACACCCAGTTCCTTGGGAACCATGAAGCCCTGGCCATCGTAGTAGTTCACGCCGACGAAATCGAACTTCAGGTCGACGTCGCGGGAGAAGGTCCAGGTGGTGTTGCGCACCAGAACGTCGATCTCGCCGGAGGCCAGCGCGGTGAAGCGCGTCTTGCCGGTGGTGGGGACGAATTCAACCTTGGTCGAGTCACCGAGAACCGCGGCCGCAACTGCACGGCAGACCGCGATGTCGAAGCCTTCCCATTCGCCGTTCGCATTCGGCGCTGCGAAACCGACGAGACCAGTGTTGGTGCCGCAGTTCAGCTTGTCACGTGCCTTGACGTCGTCCAGCGTGCCGGCTGCTGCTGCGCCGGCTGCGAGACCGGCCACGGTCAGCGCGCCAAAGAATACGGAGTTGTTCATATTTACCTCTTCCTGACTACCCACCTGAAAATGGTGGTTTCTTTTTTCACCCGCCCGTCGTGGTGCGGGTTGGTTGAAACGGGGTTCGCCCCGTTTTCGCCTTGAGTTTGGGCGGATTCATCAAGGAACGTCAAGGGTGGGATCACCGCTTTCAATGGAGTTTTCGCTCACATACAGGGCGGAAAGGCATTTTTTGGGCGCTGTCTTTGCGAATGTCGCTGTCACAAATGCGACAAACGGCGCCCGGCTTTCGTCGCCGCCTGACATATTGCTGAAGAGGTTAAGGATTCACTGCCTCAGGCGGGTCAAGTCTTCGACCAATTGGTCAATTTATGACACCTTTGTGCGGCCCGCGCCTCAGGCCATGGCGTAGAATGCAGCCGCGTGGAAAAAGGCCTGCCTTTTCAGCGCCTCATGCTCCTGGGCTTCCTCATCCGGCCCCCATTGCTCCTCCTGCCAGCGCTCGTCGAGACGGGAAAGCTCCCAGATCTCGTCGAGCGGACGCCAGCCATCGGCGGCGGCAAAGCCCAGGATCAGCGAGCCGGAGATGCCAACCAGGTCATGAAAACCCGCCAGCTGGAACCTGGTCATGCGGTGAACACGCGCGCGCAGCACCTCCAGTGCGGCGCTGTCCTGCGGCGCGTGCAGAATGCCGGAGCGCGGATGCAGCCGCGCGCCCAGCGCCTCTGCCGCCCAATCCAGCGCCGGATCCCAGCCTTCGCATTGACGCGCGACCAGTTCCTCCGGGGTCTCGGCACGATAGCACAAAAGGTCGCTATCGCCATATTCCGCAAGCATATCAGCGACTTCGGCAAACTGGACCGTCACCTTGTCGATGGCGGCATTGGCCGAGCGGGTATTGGGCATCGACAGCGGATGCACCACCTCGACCTGCGCCTCCCATTCGGCGGCGATCGCCTCGGCCATGGCTTTGGTCGGCACCACGAGGGGGGCCTTGGCGGGGGTCTTCACCCGCCGCCCGTCGAGCGCGACGGCGAATCCCTCGCCCTCAGGCTCCACGCTCACCGCTTTCCAGAATCGTTTCTGTTTCCATTCACTCATCTGCGTGATCCTTCTTGGTCTTGGGGGGAGGGCGGGCTCAGCGCGGCCAGATCTGCCGCAACAGGGCGGGCAGATCCTCAAACCGGGACAGCCGGTGGTCCGCCAGCAGTCGGTCTGCCGGGTGATAGCCCCAATCGACCGCAATGGTGGTGACACCGGCTGCGCGGCCCATCTCCATGTCAAATGTGGTATCGCCGATCATCACCGTGTCGGCGGACGGAATGCCGGTCTCCGCCATCGCACTCAACACCATCGAGGGATGCGGTTTCGAGGGGTGATGGTCTGCAACCTGCCGGGTCACGAACATCCTGAGGTCATGCACCTCGATCAGCCCGTCGAGCCCGCGCTGCGATTTGCCGGTGGCCACGCCGAGGATATATTCCGGCACCGCATGGAGCGCCTCCAGCACCGCGCGCGCACCGGGGAACAGCGGCGAATGACCCGCCCCCTCGCGCAGGCGGGCCGCCTGATAGGCGCTCTTGTAACCTTCGACCAGTCGCGCTTGCAGCGCCGCACTGTGACCTTCCGCCAGCACCGCCAGCGCCTGCGGCAGCGACAGGCCGACAATGACGCGAGTGGCGGCGGGCGTCGGAGCAACCAGCCCTTCGGCATCAAAAGCCGCCGTCATGCAGGCGACGATGGTTTCCTGGCTATCGACCAGGGTGCCATCGACGTCAAACAGAATGAGCTTCAGCGCAGAGGTCAAAACAGCGTCTCGAAGGGATCATCCGACGCCAGATCCTCGGTCCAGCCGAAAGTATCCCAGCTTTCCTTCATGTGATCCGGCAGCGCAGCAGTCACCGTCACCACCTTGCCGGTGGTCGGGTGCTCAAACTGCAGCCGACGGGCGTGCAGGTGCAGCTTCTTCGAGATGATGCCGCCCATCTGTGCCCCCCAACCATCGCCGAGGTTCTCCTGACCGGAGCCGCCGTATTTGCCGTCGCCCACAATCGGATGACCAAGGCCCGCCATATGGGCGCGCAGCTGGTGGGTGCGGCCCGTAACAGGCTCCATCGCCACCCAAGCGGCGCGGCTCGCCACCCGGTAGAGGGTCGCATAATAGGTATGAGCGCGTTTGGCACCGGGGGTGCTGTCGATGTCCTGCGGATGCACCGGGATCATCTTCTCCCCCTCGCCGGACTTGCCATGGCCGCCCGCCTTCACCAGACCGGTCTTGATCTCGCCCAGATAGGGGGTCGGCACTCCGGCCACCAGGGCCCAGTAGATCTTGCGGGTGTTCTTGTGCCGGAAGGCCGCCGTCAGCCCCTGCGCCGCCTTGCGATTACGCGCCAGCACCAACAGGCCCGAGGTATCCTTGTCCAAACGGTGCACCAGACGCGGCTTTTCCTCCGCATCGAACTGCAGCGCCGCCGACAGCCCATCGACATGTTTACTGGTGCCAGAGCCGCCTTGCACCGCCAGCCCGGCCGGCTTGTTGATGACGATCACATCGTCGTCTTTGTAGACCACGCTGTCGCGCATCATCTTGGCATCGGCGTCCGAGATCTTCAGCTCGCGCGGCTCGGCCGGCTTCAGATCCGTCTCCGCCAGCGGCGGCACCCGCACCACTTGTCCGACCGCAACCCGGCTGCTCGCCTTGACGCGCGCGCCATCCAGACGCAGCTCGCCCTTGCGGCACATCTTCTCGATCCGCCCCTGGTTGACATGGGGGAACAGACGCCGCAGCCAGCGGTCGATCCGCTGGCCGTCGTCATCCTCGGATACGGTGATCATCTGCACGCCGCTCATGCCAGCACTCCTTTGGTGGCCATCATGCCAAGGGCAAGGGCCGCAATCGACAGGCCTACCGAGAGGCCAATATAGAGCGCAGCCTGCCCGAAGGCACCGCGCTCGATCAAGGTCACAGCCTCCAGCGAGAAGGCCGAAAACGTGGTGAACCCGCCCAAGACTCCGGTCATCACCAAGGGCGACAAATGGGTCAGCCCCTTCTGGGCAGCCAGCACGACAAAGACACCCATCAGGCCGGAGCCGAGGATGTTCACGCCGAGCACCGCCAGCGGAAAGGGGGTCGGTCCAAGGAGACGCATCACGCCGACCCCTGCCAGATAGCGGCAGCTGGCGCCGATGGCGCCCCCAAGCGCCACGTTCAGAATGGATAACAACATAAAGGCTCCTGTCGCGCGGGCGGCTGGGGATGTCAAGTTTTCCCCGCGTCTGGCCGCTCTGCACGGGGTGCAGGGCAGCTTTGGAGCACCCCGTTCACATCTGCGTCAGCTTCCAGTGGGTGGAAGTCTTTGCACCCGCCCTCCTGCGCTCTACCCTTTGCGCCAGACCTGACCAGAAAGCCCCGATGATGCCCAGCCGCCGCCAGTTCCTGCGCACTCTTTCCGCCCTGCCCCTGCTGCCCGCCCTGCCCAGCCTGGCGCAGGCCAGCCCACAGCGCCTGAGGCTTGCGCCCTTCGCGCAGCAGATAGCCCCCGAGGGCTATCCCGCCACCGACCTCTGGGGCGTGAATGGCGCGATGCCGGGCGAGACCCTGCGCCGCCGCCAAGGTGGAAGGCTCACGGTGGAGGTCGACAACCGGCTGCCGCAGGCCACCAGCCTGCACTGGCACGGCATCCGCATCGACAATGCCATGGACGGCGTGCCCGGCGTCACCCAGGACCCGATCGCCCCCGGCACGCAGTTCACCTATGACTTCGCCCTGCCCGATGCCGGCACCTATTGGTATCACTCCCACGCCCAATCGGTCGAACAGGTGGAGCGCGGCTTGCAGGGCCTGCTGATCGTGGAGGAACCCGAGACCCCGGATGTGGATCAGGACATTCCCCTGATGATCGACGACCTGCGCGTCACCAAAGACGCCGCGATTGATGGGAATTTTACCGCGCCACATGACCTCTCCCACGCCGGGCGCCTGGGCAATCTGCTCCTGTGCAACGGTGCGATGACCTATGCCCAGCCGGTGAAACAGGGCGAACGCCTGCGGCTCCGTCTGATCAACAGCGCCAATGCGCGCATCTTCGTGCTGGGTCTGCAGGGGCTGACAGGCTGGATCATGGCCTATGACGGAATGCCCCTCGCCGAGCCCGAAGCGCTGCCCGACCGGCTCACCCTCGCCCCTGCCCAGCGCATCGACCTCTTTGTCGATGTGACCGCCGAAGCCGGTTCCGAGGCGTTCCTCCTGCAATTCGAACAGGACGGCGGCTATGAGCTGGCCCGCTTTCCCGTTGCTGCGGGCAGCACCACGACCCGCCCCGCGCCACAGCCGCTGCCACCAAATCCCGACTTTCCAATCGCTCTGACCGATGCACCGACCACCGACCTGCGGATGGAGGGCGGCGCCATGGCCTGGCTTGCGCAGGCCCGCTTCAAGGGGCAGACCCTCTCAGGGCAGGACCTCGCGCAATTGGGTCAATTCTGGGCCTTCAACGGCAGCGCCGGTCGCCCGCCCGAACCGCTGCTCACCGCCCGTCTCGGCGAGACCCACAGGATCCGGATGCAGAACGACACGCTCTGGCCACACGCGATGCACCTGCATGGTATGCATTTCGCCGAGGTTCTTGCAGATGGCACCCTCGGCCCCCTGCGCGATACGCTCATGATGCGGGAAGGCGAGGCGCGCGAGATCGCCTTTCAGGCCCATAACCCCGGCGACTGGCTCTTGCATTGCCATATGCTGTCACATCACGCCGCAGGCATGGGCACCTGGATCCGCGTCACCGCCTGACCCTGCCTTCATCTTCCCCCAAATATCCCCGCCGGAGGCCTCCTGATTTTGCCTGCAAAATCAGGTGTCTCCCCCTTGCCGCTGGATCCGCTTCTTGGCGAAAAACTCGGTGCGCTTGCGCAGCTCCCGCTCAAACCCGCGCTCCACGGGCTGATAGAGCACTGGCCGCTTAACCCCTTCGGGGAAGTAATTCTGGCCAGAGAACCCATCCTCGGCATCATGGTCATAGGCATAGCCCTTGCCATAGCCCTGCTCCTCCATCAGCCGGGTTGGCGCGTTGAGGATATGTTTGGGCGGCGGCATCGAGCCGGTCTCCTTCGCCAGGCGCCGCGCCGCCTTATAGGCCATGTAGCCCGCATTGCTCTTGGGCGCGAGGGCGAGGTAGATCACCGCCTGCGCCAGCGCCAACTCGCCTTCGGGGCTGCCGAGCCGCTCATAGGCCTCCCAGGCCTCAAGGCAGATCCCCTGCGCCTGAGGATCGGCCAGCGCGATATCCTCCACCGCCATCCGGGTCAGGCGCCGCGCCAGAAACCGCGGATCCTCGCCCCCCTCCAGCATGCGCGAAAACCAGTAAAGTGCTGCATCCGGGTCGGAGCCACGCACCGATTTATGCAGGGCGGAGATCAGGTTGTAATGCTCATCACCGGATTTGTCGTATTTCGAAGCCCGCCGCATCAACCGGGTCGCCAGTGCCTCTCGGTTCAAGGGCGTATCGGTCTTCCAGGCGGCCACCTGCTCGATCAGGTTCAAGAGCGCCCGCCCGTCACCATCCGCCATCTGATGCAGCGCATCCCGCGCTTCGGGCACCAAGGGCAGCTTGCGCCCAAGCGCTTGCTCCGCCCGCTGCGTGAGCCGCTCCAGATCCGCAAGGCTCAGCCGCTCCAGCACCAGAACCTGGCTGCGCGACAGTACAGCGGCGTTGAGCTCAAAGCTCGGATTCTCGGTGGTTGCCCCAACCAACAGGATGGTGCCATCCTCCATATGGGGCAGAAACCCGTCCTGCTGCGCCTTGTTGAAGCGATGGATTTCGTCCACAAACAACAGGGTGCCACGGCCCGTCTGCCGCCGCACCCGCGCCGCCTCAAAGACCTTTTTCAGATCCGGCACCCCGGTGAAAATCGCCGAAATCTGCACGAAATGCAGATCGGTTTCCTGCGCCAGCAGCCGCGCAATGGTGGTCTTGCCCACCCCCGGCGGCCCCCAGAAGATCAGCGAGGACAAGGACCCCGAGGCCAGCATCACCCCCAGGGGCGCCTCCGGCCCCAGGACCTGTTCCTGTCCGATCACCTCCGAGAGGGTGCGGGGCCGCAAACGGTCCGCGAGCGGGCGCGGGGCCTCGGGTGCGGAGCCAGCGTCGGCTGACGCGCCCGCGCCCGCCCTTGCCCCGTCGCCGGTGTCGAAGAGATCCCCCATCAGCGCCTCACAGTCGGAAGCGCAGCGAGACCCGCTGGCCCTGGCGCAGGAGGTCGAGCTGCAGCCAGCGGCCGCTGTCCTGCAACAGCCGTGCCACCTCCTCGGGGGCGGTGACTTCGGCACCGTTCACCCCGAGCAGGATATCCCCCGCCATCACCCCGCCGCGTCCCGCATAGGGGCCGGGGTCCATCACCACCACGCCCGTGGCGGAGAGCGGCAGCTGCAACTGGGTGATCACCCTCGGGTTCACCCGCCCCAGCACCAGCCCCGGCATCGGCGTCTTGTCGTTGAGCTGGATCGGCTCGGCCGCGGGCGCATCCGGTGCCTCGATCAGGGACACATCCAGCGTCTCCATCTGCCCATTGCGCACCCGTGTCACCTCACTCACGCCGCCCAGCCCCGAGACCGACAGGCGAAAGGCCATCTCGGAAGGGGAATTCACCGGCTCGCCATCCACCGCAAGCACCACATCGCCCACCTCGAACCCGGCGGCCACAAAGGGGCTCTGCGGGTGCAATTCGGAGATCAACATGCCGTCCACCCGCTCCATCCCCAGGGCCTCGGCCAGATCCGCATCCACCGGCTGGCCGGTCATCCCGGCCCAGGGGCGGCGGAACTCCACCTCACCCGCGCGGGCCTGACGCATGAACTCGCGCACCAGATTGGCCGGAATGGCAAAACCGATCCCGTTCGAGCCACCCGAGCGGCTGAGAATACGGGTGTTGATCCCGATGAGATCGCCGTTCACATCGATCAGCGCCCCGCCGGAGTTGCCCGGGTTGATCGGCGCATCGGTCTGGATGTAATAGCCGAACCCCTGCCCGCCGCCGGTGCCGGTACGGGCAAGCCCGGAGATGATACCCGAGGAGACCGTCTGCCCGACGCCGAAGGGGTTGCCGATGGCCAGGGTAAGCTCGCCCACCTCCACCTCGTCGCTGTTGCGCAGCTCAAGATGGGGCAGCCCCTTGGCGCCTTCCAGCTGCAGGATGGCCAGATCCGAAGCCTGATCGGCAAGGATCACCTCGGCCGCGTATTCGCGCCGGTCATTGGTCACCACCCGGATGTCGGAGGCCTCGCCCACCACATGATAGTTGGAGACGACAATCCCCTCTTCGGACAGGATCACCCCGGAGCCGAGGGAATTCTGCACCCGTGGCTGTGGCTGGGTGAACTGGCGGAAGAACTCGTCAAAGAAGGGATCGTTTGCAAACCGGCTGCGACCCTGATCCTGCGTGATGATCTTCGCGTAGATGTTCACGACCGCCGGAGCGGCCTCCTTGACCAGCGGCGCAAAACCAAAGGCGATTTCGGATTGGCTCCGAGGCACCTGGGTCTCGGCTCCGGCCGTCAGCGGCAGGATGGCGACGAGGGAAAAGAACAGCGCGGTTGCGGCTTTGCGGTGCATGGGGCCTCCGGTCTTTGGCAGGTGCAGGGCCAGATATGCGGAGGCCGGGCGCCGATTGCAAGTCGGCATCCCGACCGGGAGCGACCGAGTCCCCGCCGGGCTCGCCGCCCCCTAATGGAGAAGAGGGGGACGAGGTCCCCCTCGGCTCTGTCTCAACCCGCGAGGCGCGCGCCCTTGGTGCGGCGGGTTTCCACCGCCTCGGCCAGCTTGCGCAGCTGCACCTCGGTTTCGTCCCAGCCGATGCAGCCATCGGTGATCGACTGGCCGTAGGTGAGCTTCGACAGATCGCCGTCCTTGGGCAGGTCCTGACGCCCGTGGACGATGTGGCTTTCGATCATCACGCCGGTGATGCGCCTGTCGCCGCCCGCCATTTGCTCTGCCACTGTCTCCAGCACAGCCCCTTGTTTTGCCGGGTCCTTTTCCGAGTTGGCGTGGCTTGCGTCGATCATCACCTGGGCGCGGATCCCATCGGCCTCGGCCTTTTTGCAGGCGGCGTCGATGCTGGCGGCGTCATAGTTGGTGCCGCCGCCGCCGCGCAGGATGATGTGGCAATCCGGGTTGCCCGAGGTGGCCGCAATCGCCGCCAGACCCGAAGGCGCCAGCGCCATGAAATGATGCGGCGTGGCCGCCGAACGTACCGCATCAATCGCGATCTGCACATTGCCGCGGGTGCCGTTCTTGAAGCCCACCGGGCAGGACAGGCCAGACGCCATCTCGCGGTGGATCTGGCTTTCGGTGGTGCGCGCGCCGATGGCGGCCCAGCTCACCAGATCGGAAATATATTGCGGCACCGAGGCATCGAGGAATTCGGTGCCCACGGGCAGGCCCAGCTCGCTCACCTCAAGGCAGAGCTTGCGGGCGACCGACAGGCCCTTGTTGATGCGGAAGGAGCCATCAAGGTCGGGATCGTTGATCAGCCCCTTCCAGCCCGCGATGGTGCGCGGTTTCTCGAAGTAGACCCGCATCACGATTTCCAGCTGATCCCCCAGTTCGGCGCGCAATGGCGCAAGGCGGCGGGCATAGTCCATCGCGGCCTCGGGATCGTGAATGGAACAGGGGCCGACCACCACGATCAGCCGGTCGTCGGCGCCGTGCAGGATTTTCTGAATGCTGGCGCGAGAATTCAATACCGTCTCGCGGGCCGCCTCGGTGAGCGGATGCTTCACCTCCAGCGCTTCTGGGCAGATCAATTCCTGCATATCGGTGATCCGGAGGTTGTTTGTCGGGGTCGGGAACAGGGTGGTCATCTTACGGGTCCTTTGGCGGGGAGCCCCTGTCGAACCTGGCCGGAAAACAAAAAAACCGCCCGGGTCCTGGGGCGGTTTGGTGCGGTAATTCGGTGTTTCTGTCAGCTCAAATCAGAAACGCGAAGACCCTCCGTCCGCCATGTGGCGCGGATAAAAGTAATACCAAAACTGGGCGAACTGATGGGTCATGCGCCGGACGCTAGCGGAGATTCGCCAGCCTGTCGACCTCAAATCAAACTTCAGCGCGCGGCGTTTCCGGCGCGGTCGGGGTGGCGCGGCCATAGCCGGGGCGCCCGGTGCCGCTCTGGGCGACGTCGAAGTTCCACACGATGATGAGGTTGGTGATCATCGCGCCCACGAAAGAATAGGCCAGTTGCTCCCCTGTCAGCACCAAGGCCGAGACCGCAAAGACGCAGGCATCAACGCCCAGCTGGAACCAGCCCGCCTTAAAGCCGGTGCGATGCTCGATGATGATGCCGAGAATGGTCATTCCCCCGGCCGAGGCATTGTGACGGAAGATCGCAATCAACCCCGCCCCGCTGCACAGGCCGCCCAGCACCGCCGCGACGCCGATATGCAGCTCGGCAAAAGTGACATAGAGCGGCAGGATCTGCGCCCCCGCAGAAATCCCCAGCACCACCAGCACCGTACGCAGGGCAAAGACCGCGCCGCGCCGCACCCAGGCGAGGATCAGGAACGGCAGGCCGATGGCAAAGAACAAGGGCCCAAAGCCAAACGGCAGCACGTAGGACAGCAACAGGGCCATGCCCGCGGTTTGCCCGGTGACCAGCCCGGCGGATTTCAGGAACACCACGCCGAGGCTGCACATCAGCACGCCAAACAGCAGTCCTTGCAGGTCAAAGGGCGTCAGAATGCGCTTGGCGGTCATGGGGGCGTTCCTTTGGCCTGAATGCACCGGTGATAGATTGCTGCAACGCAGAAATCAACAGATCCGCGCCTCGATGCTGGACCCATGGGGCCTGAACGCTATCCTAGCTCACAAAGAGGCCCGGTAGGGCCAGAGGAGGACATCATGCGCATTCTGTTCACCGGCGGTTCTGGCAAGGCCGGGCATCACGCCATTGCCTATCTGTTGAACCAGGGGCACCGGGTGGTCAACGTAGACCTCACGCCGCTCGACCTGCCCGGCGTCGACAACCGCATCGCCGATATGACGGATGCAGGCCAGATGTTCGACGTGATGCACAGCTGGGCCGGCTATGACGAGATGGAGGACCACCGCGCCCCGCCGCATTTCGAGGCCGTGGTGCATTTCGCCGCCGTGCCGCGCCTGCTGATGAAGTCCGACAACGAATGCTACCGGATCAATACCATCGGCACCTACAACGTGCTCCACGCAGCCCTCAAGGCCGGGGTGAGGAAGGTGATCTTTGCCTCCTCCGAGACCACCTATGGCGTCTGTTTCGCCGGCGGCGAGCGGCGCCCCGAATATCTGCCGATTGACGAGGAGCATCCCGTGGTGCCCGAGGATAGCTATGCCATGTCCAAGGTCGCCAATGAGGTCACCGCCCAATGTTTCCAGCGCCGCACCGGGGCGGATATCTACGGCCTCAGGATCAACAACGTGATCGAGCCGCATGAATATAAGGCCAATTTCCCGGCCTATATGGCCAACCCCGACCTGCGCCGCCGCAATATCTTTGCCTATATCGACGCGCGTGATCTGGGGCAGATGGTGCAGCGCTGTCTGGAGACCGATGGCCTCGGCTATCAGATCTTTAACGTCGCGAACCGGGATCATTCGGTGAACCTCACGACCGAGGAGATCATCGCGCGCTATTACAAAGGCGTGCCTGCAAAACCGATGGGCCCGCGCGAGACGTTCTATTCGATCAGAAAGGCGGAGGCGCTCTTGGGCTTTGCGCCGGAACATAACTGGCGCATGTATCTCGACGATCCGCGCGAGGTGTGACAAACGCCTTGCGCCCGGCGCTTTGGGGTGGAATGCAGGAGAGAGATATCCCCTGACCCCGGAGCGCGCCTTTATGCAGTTCAGCCTCTCGATCGGCCCCAATATTCGCAAATCCGCCTATTTCGACGCCACGGTGCGCGACGGGGTGCGCGGGTTCTCGGTCTATAACCACATGTACATTCCGGGGAATTTTGGCGATCCCGAGGGCGAATACGACCGGCTGATCAATGGCGTGGCCATGTGGGACGTGGCGGTACAGCGACAAGTGCAGCTCATGGGGCCGGACGCCGGGCGGCTGGCGCAATACCTCACCCCGCGCAATCTCGCGAAAACCAAGGTCGGTCAGGGGCGCTATGTGCCGCTCTGCGATCATGCGGGTTGGCTGATCAACGATCCGGTGCTGCTGAAGATCGCCGAGGATTGCTATTGGCTCTCGGTGGCGGACAGCGACATCCACCTCTGGGCTGCGGCCATCGCGCATGAGCGCGGCTGGGCAGTGGAGGTCAGCGAGCCCGATGTCTCCCCCCTCGCGATCCAAGGGCCCAAGGCGGAAGATGTCACAGCCGCGCTATTTGGCGACTGGGTGCGGGACTTGCGCTATTTCGGCTTCCGCCAGACCGATCTGGACGGCATCCCCCTGGTGCTGGCGCGCTCCGGCTGGTCGAAACAGGGCGGGTTTGAGCTCTATCTGCAAGACAGCACCCGCGCGCTGGAGCTGTGGGACCGGGTGAAAGAGGCCGGCGCCCCCTTTGGCATCGGCCCCGGCGCGCCCAACGATATTGAGCGGCTGGAAAGCGGTCTGATCTCCTACGGCGCTGACATGCGTTGGCAGGACTACCGCGCCACCCCGTTCGAGATGGGCTTTGGCCCGCTGATTGATTTGGACAGCGGCCATGACTTTGTCGGCCGGGCCGCCCTGACCCGGATGGCAGCGGAACCGCCCGCACGCCAACGCGTCGGCCTGACCATCGCGGACCGCCCTGCCCTGCCCGGCAGCCCGGTGCCCCTGTGGCAGGGAGAGGAGCAGGTCGGCTATGTGGCCGAATTCGCCTACTCGCCCCGCGTTGGCACCACCATTGGCCATGCGCTGATCCGCGCCGATCTGGCGGAGGCGGCCGAGGGGCTGCATCTGCGCCTGTCGGGCCAGATCTATGCCGCCACCCTGCACCCGATTCCCTTTCTCTGACGCGAGCCAACCGATGCCTGACAGCCTGCCCCCCTGCCCCCAATGCGCCTCCACCTTCACCTACGAAATGGACGCGCTGCTGGTCTGCCCCGAATGTGGCCATGAATGGTCCGGCACCGCCCCGGTCGAGGGCGAGAGGGTGGTGCGCGACAGCGTCGGCAATATCCTTGCCGATGGCGACACGGTGACGGTGATCAAGGACCTCAAGGTCAAAGGCTCCTCCTCCGTGGTCAAGGTCGGCACCAAGGTACGCGGCATCCGTCTGGTCGAGGGCGATCACGACATCGACTGCAAGGTGCCCGGCATCGGCCCGATGGGCCTCAAGAGCCAGTTCGTGAAGAAGGCCAGCGACTGACCGAGGCCGACCAGCCCGTCAGGCGGAGGCCTTTTCCACCTTGTTGGCCAGTTCGGCCGTCTTGGCTTCGGCCAGCCGCAGGATCTTGTCAAAGCCGTTCAGGAGGTCGACCAGCTTCTTGCTGTTCGCCGCTTCCTTGATGTCCTTTTCGCATTTCTTGCGGGCCTTCTGGTAGTCTTCCACCAGTTTCTTGAGATCCTTCAGCTTGGCCGCAGCCCCTTTCAGCTGGCCCTCCGCCCCCTTGGCGTCCTTTTCCGCGAGGGCGACGCCCTTCTTGTGGGCACCGAGGATCTGGCCATAGAGTTTCTTGACCTTCGCGCCATTGCGCTTGAGCTGCGCCTCCTCCAGCAGCTTGGGCAGGTCCGCCTCCGCCGTGGCCCCCTTGCCCGCGTCCTGAATGAGCTTGTCGAGGATCTTCTTGTGCTGGAGCGCATAGAATTTCTCGGCAGGTTTAAGCTTGCCTTCGCAGCCCGTCACCGAGGTCAGCTCCTTGCCGGAGCCCTCCATCTGCGACAGGAGGGCCTCGGCTGACTTTTTCTCCGCGGAGCCTTTGGCCGCGGCCTTTGCCTCCTTCTCGGCAAGCCCCGCCAACTTGTCGAGCTCCTTCTGCCCCGCTTTCGCCGCGACGATCATCTGCGCCAGCTTGGCCAGTTCCGCCTTTTGCGCCGCCACCGCCTTTTCCCAGAGCACCCGAGCCGTCTTGAAGCCGCGATCCTTGTCGAGATCGGAGACGGACTTGCCGCTGTTGCCGCCCTCGCGCGCCGCTGTCAGCGCCTCGCGCAGCGCGTCCTCAAGGCTCCAGCACTTGTCCAGAGTGGTGGCGACCGCCTTCAACTGCTTGACCGCCTCCGCCTTGGTCAGCGGCTTCAGCCGGGGCAGGAGCTTCTTGAAATCACCTTCAACCTTGTCGAGACCCTTGGGCATGTGCTGCCTCCCGAAACAAACACTCAAAACCGGAATGTCTCGCAGTATGGCGCATTTCGCCCTTGGCCCAAAGAAAAACCCCGCCCTGTTGCCAGAGCGGGGGTAAAGTCAACGACCCAAAGATCGTGAAACTTATTCTTCGTCGGCGGCTTCGAACTCTGCCAGGCGCGCTTTGTCAGCAGCACCTTTGGCGGAGACGTCGCGATCCACGAATTCGATGATCGCCATCGGAGCCATGTCACCATAACGGAAACCGGCTTTCAGGATGCGGACGTAACCGCCCTGACGATCCTTGTAGCGCGGGCCCAGAACTTCGAACAGTTTCGCGACGTCCTTGTCCTCTTTCAGCTTGGACGCTGCTTGACGACGGGCGTGCAGGTCGCCGCGTTTCGCCAGGGTGATCATCTTTTCGATGATCGGGCGCAGTTCTTTTGCCTTCGGCAGGGTGGTCTTGATCTGTTCGTGTTCGATCAGCGAGCCAGCCATGTTGGAGAACAGGGCCTTACGGTGCTCGTGAGTACGGTTCAGGCGGCGATAACCACGTGCGTGACGCATTTTCTATATCCTTTAACTTGCGTTTTGCTTTGTCAGGCAGCTGATGCGTGTCGGCTGCTCTCCTTGGGGCGGATGCCCGAACAGTCCCCGGCAGGTCCGGGAATTTATTGGGGAGGACCTAGGCCCTCCCCTCTCGAAAGTCCAGCTTAGAAGCTGTCTTCGAATTTCTTGGCCAGCTCTTCGATATTGTCCGGCGGCCAGTCCTCGACATCCATACCGAGGTGCAGACCCATGCCAGAGAGCACTTCCTTGATCTCGTTCAGGGACTTGCGGCCGAAGTTCGGGGTGCGGAGCATCTCGGCTTCGGTTTTCTGGATCAGGTCGCCGATATAGACGATGTTGTCGTTCTTCAGGCAGTTTGCCGAACGGACCGACAGTTCCAGCTCGTCCACTTTCTTCAGGAGAAGCGGGTTGAACTCGAGACCATCATCCTCGTCCTGACGGCTTGCCGATTCCGGCTCGTCGAAGTTGACGAAGATCGACAGCTGATCCTGCAGGATGCGCGCAGCATAGGCCAGCGCGTCCTCGGGGGTGACGGAACCGTCGGTTTCCACCTTCAGGGTCAGCTTGTCATAGTCCAGAACCTGACCTTCGCGGGTCGGCTGAACGTCGTAGGAGACGCGCTTCACCGGCGAATAGATGGCGTCGATCGGAATGAGACCGATAGGCGCATCTTCGGGCTTGTTCTTGTCGGCGGAGACGTAACCCTTGCCGGTGTTCACGGTGAGTTCCATGAACAGATCGGCGCCATCGTCGAGGTGGCAGATCACGTGCTCGCGGTTCAGAACCTCGATGCCTGCGGTCTCGGCGATGTCGCCGGCAGTGACCACGGTCGGACCCTTGGCATTGATCGACAGGCGCTTGGGCCCTTCGACTTCCATGCGCAGGGAGACCTGCTTCAGGTTCAGGATGATATCGGTGACGTCTTCACGAACACCGGCCACCGAGGAAAACTCGTGCAGCACGTTGTCGATCTGAACGGATGTGATGGCCGCGCCTTGCAGCGAGCTCATCAGAATACGGCGCAGGGCGTTGCCGAGCGTGAGGCCGAAGCCGCGCTCCAGCGGTTCTGCAACCAGCGTGGCCTGACGTGCCGGATCATTGCCCGGTTTCACCTCAAGCTGCGTCGGCTTGATCAGCTCTGCCCAGTTCTTATGGATCATGCCTTCCCTCCATTCCTGTCTGAACCCCATGTCCAAAGGATCAGACGCCCGAGGTTTCTAATGACGGACTGGGGCCCTGCGCATGGCAAGGCCCCAGCGTAAGTTTGTGTCGCTTAGACGCGGCGGCGCTTCGGCGGGCGGCAGCCGTTGTGCGCGATCGGGGTCACATCACGGATGTTGGTGATGTTGAAGCCGATTGCAGCCAGCGCGCGCAGTGCGGATTCACGGCCGGAGCCGGGGCCTTGCACTTCGACCTCAAGGGTCTTGACGCCGTGTTCCTGTGCCTTGCGGCCTGCATCTTCTGCAGCCATCTGCGCGGCATAGGGCGTGGACTTACGGGAGCCCTTGAAGCCCATGGTGCCTGCGGAGGACCAGGAGATCGCGTTGCCCTGAACGTCAGAGATCAGGATCTTGGTGTTGTTGAACGAGGAGTTCACGTGTGCAACACCAGAAGCGATGTTCTTGCGCTCTTTGCGCTTAATGCGGGATTTATCGCGTGCCATTGATCAGACCCTCCCTTACTTCTTCTTACCAGCGATGGCCTTTGCGGGGCCTTTGCGGGTGCGAGCGTTGGTGTGGGTACGCTGACCACGGACCGGCAGGTTGCGACGGTGGCGCAGGCCACGGTAGCAGCCGAGATCCATCAGGCGCTTGATGTTCATCTGCACTTCACGACGCAGGTCACCTTCAACGGTGTAGTTTGCGTCGATGTGCTCGCGGATCGCCAGCACTTCCGCATCGGACAGCTGGTTCACACGACGAGTTGCATCGATATTCACCGCTTCGCAGATTGCTTTTGCGGAGGTCGGGCCAATGCCCGTGATATAGGTGAGGGCGATCGGGACCCGTTTAGAGGTCGGGATGTTAACGCCGGCAATACGTGCCACGTGTCACTTTCCTTTTGGTTGCGGTTCCGTAGCTCCAGAACCTTTTTTCACAACACCATGTCCCGGTCAAAAGACCAAAGAGTCCGGCATGTCTCGAGGTAATCAGGGGGACAACAAAAATTGCCCGCCTGGAATGATTCCCAGCAGGGATATTGGTCGATACGTGCTGTGCAGAGGTCAGTCAAGGGTTAATCACTTGCGCGTCAAAACTCCGGGTGCGGCCCCGGAAAAAGAAGAGGCCGCCCTGATCGGACGGCCTTCATCATGACAGATCCGGGGGGAATGGCAAGCGGCGCCGCCCCTGCCCCGGCGTTTAGTCGCCCAGGATCCAGGCGATGGACTTCTTCACCTCGTCGATCGAGGCGAGACCATCGAGGCGTTGCAGGTTGTCCTTGGCCCAATAGTAGCCGATCAGCGGCGAGGTCTTCTTGTAATATTCCATCAGACGGGTCTTGAGGCTGTCCTCATTGTCGTCCGGACGGCGCTTCTGGGTGGTGCCGCCGCAATTGGCGCATTTGCCATCCGCGGGCCAGGGTTTGGTCTGATCGTGGTAGACCTCGCCACAGTCGCCACAGGTCGAGCGGCCGGTGATGCGGGCGACCAGCGCCTCGTCATCCACCTGCATTTCGATCACCGCGTCGAGCTTCAGCCCCATCTCGTTGAGCAGATTTTCCAGCGCATCCGCCTGCGGCAGGGTGCGCGGGAAACCGTCAAAGATGAACCCGCCCTTGGAGCCTTCCTGCAGTTTCTCACGGATCAGGCCAATGACGATCTGGTCGGTGACCAGCTTGCCCTCGGCCATGATGGCTGCAACCTTCTTGCCCATCTCGGTGCCGGAGGCCTGCGCGTCGCGCAGCATATCCCCGGTGGAGAGCTGGACCATGTTGCGGGTTTCAACCAGGTGACGCGCCTGCGTCCCCTTGCCCGCCCCCGGCGGGCCCATGAGAATGATGTTGGTCATCGGCGCGCAGGCCCCCGTTTGGTGCGTTTCTTGTTACGACCGCGCAATTGGCTCTTCTCGATGAGGCCTTCGTACTGATGCGCGAGAAGGTGGCTTTGAACCTGCTGGATCGTGTCCATGGTCACAGAGACCACGATCAGGACCGAGGTGCCGCCGAAATAGACCGGAATGGCAAAGTTCGCCCGCAGCACTTCCGGCAGCAGACAGACCGCTGCGAGATAGGCCGAGCCCAGGACGAGGATCCGGTTCACCACATATTCGATGTATTCCGCCGTCTTCTTGCCGGGACGGATGCCGGGCACAAAGCCGTTCTGGTTCTTCAGGTTGTTCGCCACTTCATCGGGTTTGAACGAGACGTTGAAGGTGTAGAAATAAGCAAAGAAAACGATCATGCCGATGAAGAACAGTAGATAGAGCGGCTGGCCGGGACCGAAGTTCGCCAGGAGCCAGCTCATCGCCGGGCTGGTGGTGCTGGAGTGGCTGAAGGTGGCGATGGTGGTCGGCAGCAGCAGAAGCGAGGAGGCGAAGATCGCCGGGATCACGCCCGCCGGGTTCACCTTGACCGGCAGGTGGCTGGAGCCACCGTCGTAAACCTTCATGCCCACCTGGCGGCGCGGATACTGAATGTGGATCTTGCGGAGCGCGCGCTCCATGAAGACCACGAACATGATCACCGCGACCACCATCACGATCACCGCGATGATCACCGCCGGAGAGATCGCGCCGGAGCGGCCCGAAGCAAAGAACTGCGCGATGGCTGCGGGGACCTCGGCGATGATGCCGACGAAGATGATGAGCGAGATGCCGTTGCCGATGCCGCGGTTGGTGATCTGCTCCCCGAGCCACATCAGGAACATGGTGCCGCCCACGAGGGTGATCATGCAGGAGAGGCGGAAATAGAGCCCGCCATCCAGCGCCAGATCGCCGGCCTCGAGCGAGGCGGCCAGACCGTAGGATTGTACGGTGGCCAGAATCACGGTGCCGTAGCGGGTGTACTGGTTGATCTTCTTGCGGCCCTGCTCGCCCTCTTTCTTGAGCTGTTCGAGCGCGGGCACCATCGAGGTCAGCAGCTGCACGATGATGGAGGCGGAGATATAGGGCATGATGCCGAGGGCAAAGATGCCCATGCGGCCAAGGGCGCCACCGGTGAACATCGACACCATGCCGCCAATGCCCTGCCCTGCGGAATCCATGAACTGGCGCAGCGCATTCGCATCGATTCCCGGAACCGGGATCCAGGTGCCCAGACGATAGACAATCAGGAGTCCGATCGTGAACAGAATGCGGTTGCGCAGATCCGTGGCCTTGCCGAGCGCCGCCCAGCTGGTGTTCGCCGCCATTTGTTCTGCTGCTGATACCATGAAATAGGTCTCTTCTTGCGAAAACGCCGCCCGGAACCGTTTTCCGGCTCGGGCGGCGTATGGGAAAACTGATGACTTATGTAAGCGGCATTTCCACCGCTCACAAGCCGTTACTCAGCTGCGGCAGCGGTTGCCACGGTCAGGGCGCCACCGGCCTTCGCAACTGCCTCTACGGCAGCTTTGGAGGCACCGGTCACCGCGATGGTTGCCTTGGCGGTGAACTCGCCCTTGGCCAGAACGCGGATGCCGTCGAGCTTGCGACGCACGAGGCCCGAAGCGACCAGGGTCTCTTCGGTGATGGAGCCGGCATCCAGCTTGCCCGCGTCGATGAACTTCTGGATCAGGCCCAGGTTCACAACAGCGTAGGACTTCTGGTTCGGCTTGTTGAAGCCGCGCTTGGGCAGGCGCTGGTAGAGGGGCATCTGGCCGCCTTCGTAGCCGTTGATGGCCACGCCGGAACGGGATTTCTGACCCTTGATACCACGGCCACCGGTTTTACCCTTGCCGGAGCCCGGACCACGGCCAACGCGGGTCCGTTTCGGGGCTGCACCGGGATTGTCGCGCAGTTCGTGAAGTTTCATGTCGCTTCTCCTAAAGCCGGAAGTGACCCCCTGAAGCGAGCGGGATCAGACACGGCATTTCTTGGTTTTGATTCTGTGGCGCAGAATGCCACCGGGGGCGTATAGACGGGATGGGCGCAGGGATCAAGGGTTGCCTGCCCGCTGCTGGCAGCAGGCTGGGACGCCACGGCAGCGCGCGGGCGACCGGCGCAGGACGGGGTGGCGGCAGGGCCCCTGCCCTGCCGCTGCCTCTCATCGAGGTGGCTCTGTGGTGGGTGCGGCGCCTCGGAGGGGCCGGACCGGGAATGAAATGGCGGCGCCGCCAAAGCGGAAGCGGTTCGGAGGCGTCACCCCCCGCGAAGTCGAGATCTCAAACCTCGTGCCAGGCGGCGTCACCCGCACTGGCCCTGTTCCTGGAATCGGGTCCGGCTTGCCAGCTCCGGCCCGCGAGTTGCGCAACTCGCCGAACACGATGCCATCTGTGCCTGAAGATCCCGTCAGCCGGGCGTGCGCCCCCCGCGCAACAAAAACGCCCCCACGGTGTGGAGGCGTTTCGGTCAGCACAGCAAGGTCCCGAGGGAGGAGGAAGGACCCGCGGCTGGATCTGAATGTCTCAGGCGCCGTAGACGTGGGTCCGGGCCAGGTCGGCAATGTCGCAGCGGCGGATGCCGATGTCGGCGAGGTCGCGATCGGTCAACGAGTCCAGTTCGCCATAGGTGCGCTTGTATTCCTTGTAGAGGTCCCAGGAGGTGCGGGCATTGTCGGCCATGCCGCGCAGGCGGGCGACGAGGGAGGAAGAAGCGTAGGTGGTGTTCAGTGCATGTGCCATCTGAGGTATCCTTGTCTCTAGCCGGGACGGGTTCCGCGGCTCTTGGTGTCTGTTGAGTTCTTCTTTTGACACTTCGGAAGATAAGGCAGGGCGATTGCGCTAACAACTGACGGTTCGGTCTGTCCGTTATGCACTTGCAGCATAGGACGGGGCCGCAAAATTAACCCGGCATTCACACCTTCTGCCTGCAAAGGAGGCCAAGGGATTCCCTTGCACAAAAAAGCGCCTCCGTGTGAAGACGGAGGCGCCTTTTGCGCAGATCGACCTTGGGGCGGGCCTATTGAGGCCGAGGGCCGGTCAGGGTTTGACGATATGCCAGGCGCCGCCAACCCCGTCGCCGCTGGTCTGGCCCGGGGCGGTGTCATTGACCCAGAGGTACAGCGGCTTGCCCCCGTAGGCCAGCTGCTGGCTGCCATCTGTACGCGCCACCAGCGCAAAGCCCTCGGGCAGGGTCATGGCCGGATCCACCAGCAGCGGCGGCCATTTCTGGGCGCAGGTGTCATAGCAGTTGGATTGCCCCTCACCATCCTTGTCGAAGGTATAGAGCGTCATGCCATGGCCATCGGTCAGATAGCCGGCATCGGAGGTCTGCACGGCCCCCCCATGGCCGGCGGCGAAGGCGGCCGCCGAGGTCAGGGCCAGGACGGCGGTCAGGGTGGCGGTGCGGGCGGAAGTGCGGAACATGTCTCTCTCCTGTCAGGGATCTGCGAAGCTGCAGATGTCAGGAAAACACCCGAGGCCCGGAGATTATTCACCCCTGCCCTGAAAATTTTCGCCCTGTCGCCGCAAGCGGCGGGCGACCTCCAGAAACGAAAAACGCCCCCATCCGGCAGGACGGGGGCGTTCTCGTTCAAACAGTCAAAGAGGCTTAGCCGCGCTCTTCGATGATTTTCACCAGATGCGGGATCTTGTTGACCATGCCGCGCACGGAGGGGGTGTCCTCCAGTTCGCGGGTGCGGTGCATCTTGTTCAGGCCCAGACCGATCAGGGTTGCGCGCTGTTCGGCGGGGCGACGGATCGGGGAACCGATCTGTTTCACGACGATGGTTTTAGCCATGGATCAGGTTCCTTACGCTTCTGCTTCCGCCGGTGCTTCGTCCCGCTTGGGCAGGATGTCAGCAACTTTCTTACCACGACGCTGAGCAACGGAGCGCGGGCTCTGTTCTTTTTTCAGACCGTCGATGGTGGCGCGGATCATGTTGTAGGGGTTCTGCGAGCCGATGGACTTGGAAACCACGTCCTTGATGCCCAGCATTTCGAAAACGGCACGCATCGGACCACCGGCGATGATCCCGGTCCCTTCCGGAGCGGTGCGCATGACGACTTTGCCTGCGCCGTGACGGCCAGCCATGTCGTGGTGCAGGGTCCGGCCCTCTTTCAGAGCGACGCGGATCATCTGACGCTTCGCCTGTTCGGTGGCCTTACGGATTGCCTCGGGCACCTCTTTCGCCTTGCCCTTGCCAAAGCCCACGCGGCCCTTCTGGTCGCCTACGACGACGAGAGCTGCGAAGCCAAAGCGCTTACCGCCCTTGACGGTTTTGGACACGCGGTTGATGGCGACCAGACGATCTGCGAATTCCGGTGCTGCTTCCTCACGCTCGCGGCGCGGGCCGCGGCGGTTTTCACGTTCTGCACGTTCTGCCATGTGGCATTTCCTTATGCATAGACGGGATGCGGGCGAACCGCCCCGTCGATTGTTCCAATCCTGGTGAGCCGGACCGCCCGCAAGGGCCACCGAAACTCCCGGATCATCGGGACCGCTGTTGCGATCCACTCCTCAAAAGTAGACGGACGCCCCAGAGATCGGGGCGCCCGAAAGACTTTAGATCTTCAGACCACCTTCACGCGCGGCGTCGGCCAGAGCCTTCACCTTGCCGTGGAAGAGGAAACCGCCGCGATCGAAATAGGCTTCGGTCACGCCAGCGGCCAGAGCGCGCTCGGCGATCACGGAACCAACCTTGGTTGCCGCTTCGATGTTGTTCTTGCCCACAAAGCCGAGATCCTTTTCCAGGGTCGAGGCTGCGGCCAGGGTCACACCTTTGACGTCGTCGATCAGCTGAACAGAGATATTCTTGTTCGAGCGGTGCACGGAGAGACGCAGACGGCCTGCGTTCACCTTGCGAAGCTTGTTCCGGACGCGCAGACGGCGCTTCAGAAACAGGGTACGTTTGCTGCTTGCCATGTTGTTCGTCCTTACTTCTTCTTGCCTTCCTTGCGGAAGATGAACTCGCCCTTGTAGCGGATGCCTTTGCCTTTATAGGGCTCGGGACGACGCCAGTCGCGGATTTGAGCCGCCACTTCGCCAACCGCCTGCGCGTCTGCACCTTCCACAACGATTTCGGTCTGCTTCGGTGCGGTGATGGTGACACCTTCCGGAGCGACGTAGTCGACGTCGTGGCTGTAGCCGAGGTTCAGCTTCAGGGAGTTGCCCTGCATCTGAGCCCGGTAACCCACACCCTGGATCTCCAGCTCTTTCTTGAAGCCGGTGGTCACGCCAGTCACGAGGTTCTGAACCATGGTGCGGGACATGCCCCACTGCTGACGGGCGCGCTTGGACTTGCCGCGCGGCGTCACTTTCACCTGGTTTTCCTCGATCGTGAGGGTCACGTCGTCGGTTGCGGTGAAGCTCTGGGTGCCTTTCGGACCTTTCACTTCGATTTTCTGGCCGGACAGGCTCGCGGAAACACCGCTGGGCAGGTCGACCGGTTTTTTACCAATACGGGACATCTGTACTTGGCCTCCTTAGAAGACGGTGCAGAGCACTTCGCCGCCGACGTTGGCTGCGCGTGCGTTTGCGTCCGACATCACACCCTTGGGGGTGGAGACAATCGACACGCCCAGGCCCTGACGGACGGAGGGGATGTCATTGACGCCCATGTAAACGCGACGACCGGGTTTGGAGACCCGCTTCAGTTCGCGAATGACAGGTTCGCCTTCGTAGTACTTCAGGCTGATTTCCAGCGCCGGGTGGCCATTGGCACCGGTCACTTTCTCATAGCCGCGGATGTAACCCTCGTCGAGCAGCACGTCCAGAACCCAGGCGCGCAGTTTGGACGCCGGAGTCAGAACGGTGGATTTGCCGCGCATCTGAGAGTTACGGATACGGGTGAGCATATCGCCGATAGGATCGTTCATATCAGTCTCTCCCTTACCAGCTCGATTTCACCAGACCGGGGATCTGGCCATTGGAGCCGAGTTCCCGCAGCATGATACGGCTGACCTTCAGCTTACGGTAGTAAGCGTGGGGACGGCCGGTCAGCTGACAACGGTTGTGCAGACGGGTTGCCGAGGAGTTACGCGGCAGTTTCGCCAGTTGAAGGCGCGCTTTGAAACGCTCTTCCATCGGGCGGCTCTCATCAGTCGCGATCTCTTTCAGCTCGGCGCGCTTTGCGGCGTATTGTGCCACCAGACGCTCGCGCTTCTTCTCGCGTTCGATCATGCTTTTCTTAGCCATGGTCTCTTCCTTCCCGCGCTTAGCTGTTGAAGGGCATGTTGAATGCTTTCAACAGTGCCTTCGCTTCAGCGTCGGTTTTGGCGTTGGTGCCGATTACAATGTCCATGCCCCAGGCTTCGTCGATCTTGTCGAAGTCGATTTCCGGGAACACGATGTGCTCTTTCAGGCCCATGGCGTAGTTGCCACGACCGTCGAAAGAGTTACCGGACACGCCGCGGAAGTCGCGGATACGCGGCATCGCGATGGTGATCAGGCGGTCGAGGAATTCATACATCCGGTCGCCGCGCAGGGTCACTTTTGCGCCCATCGGCATGCCTTCGCGAACGCGGAAGCCTGCAATGGAGTTTTTCGCAATGGTGACGACTGCTTTCTGACCAGCGATCTTGGACAGGTCTTCCTGTGCCGATTTCGCTTTCTTGCTGTCTTTGACGGCAGCACGACCACAGCCGATGTTCAGAACGATCTTGTCCAGCTTGGGGATCATCATCTCGTTCTTGTAGCCGAATTCCTCTTTCAGAGTGCCACGGATGGTCTCTTTGTAGAGGGCCTTCAGACGCGGGGTGTAGGTTGCATCATCAAGCATCATACGGTCTCCCCGGTGGTCTTGGCGAAACGGACTTTCTTGCCGTCTTCCTCACGGAAGCCAACGCGGGTCGCTTTGCCATTGGAGTCGAGCAGTGCCAGGTTCGACAGGTCGATCGGCAGGGCTTTCGGCAGACGGCCGCCTTGCGACGTCTGGGTCTGACGGGTGTGGCGGATGGCCATGTTCACGCCGTCAACGACAGCCTTACCGGCTTTGGGGTCAACGGAGGCGATGGTGCCTTCTTTGCCCTTGTCGCGGCCGGCGAGGACGACGACCTTGTCGCCTTTGCGCAGTTTAGCAGCCATAGTCAGAGCACCTCCGGAGCGAGCGAGATGATCTTCATGAAGTTCTTCGCGCGAAGTTCGCGAACAACCGGGCCGAAGATACGGGTGCCGACCGGCTCGTTGTTGTTATTCAGGATAACAGCAGCGTTGCGGTCAAAACGGATGGCGGTACCGTCTTCACGACGGACCTCTTTGGCGGTGCGTACGACGACGGCCTTGCGGACGTCCCCTTTTTTCACGCGGCCGCGCGGGATGGCTTCTTTAACCGAGACGACGATGATGTCGCCAACGGAAGCGTATTTACGCTTGGAGCCACCCAGAACCTTGATGCACTGAACTCGGCGAGCGCCGGAGTTGTCAGCAACATCCAGATTTGTTTGCATCTGGATCATGTGGTTTCTCCCGACCTTTGGGGCAGCGATGCGTGCTGATATCCCCCAGGGTTTCGACTGTGCTAAAAAGCCTAGTCGCCAGGAGCCTCAAACGAGGCTCTTAGGCTTCCAGAACTTCCCAGCGTTTCGTTTTCGATTTCGGTGCGCATTCGATGATGCGAACGGTGTCACCGACCTTGAAAGCGTTCTTTTCGTCGTGAGCCCGGTATTTCTTGGACTTACGGACGGTTTTCTTCAGAACCGGGTGCGTGAAGCGGCGTTCGACGGACACGGTGATGGTCTGAGCGTTTGCGTCGGAGGTCACGACGCCTTGCAGGATACGTTTGGGCATCTGTAGAGCTCCTTATTCAGCTGCTGCTGCAGCTTTTTCGTTCAGGATGGTTTTCACACGTGCTGCGTTACGGCGCGCGTTGCGCACAGCAGCAGTGTTTTCCAGCTGACCGGTTGCCTGCTGAAAGCGCAGGTTGAAGCTCTGTTTTTTGAGGTTTGCGAGTTCATCGCGGAGCTCGTCCACGGTTTTATCGCGCAGATCCTTGGCGTTCATCGCCTTGCGTTCCTTTCCTTGGCACCAGAGGGCCCCTTATGACGGGTCACCCTTGGGTCTGGTGGGTTATGTCGCCTGCACCAAATCCCGTAGGAAGTGTGCAGAAAAAAGAATCGCCACAGGCCAGCGACTCGGCGCAGACCCTTTGGCGATGCGTCCCTCTACAGGAGGGGAACCCGGAGGGCAAGGGAAAGATGCCTTAATCCAAAGGGAATGCCAAAAGCGGGCAAAGCGGCGCCTCCGATCAGATAATCTCATCCTCATCAAACAACGCCGCCCCGTCGAGTTGCGCATTCAGGGTTTCGATCTGCTCTTCCGCCTTGGCGGTGTTCACCGTCGCGATATGGAACAGGGCGTCGCCCTCGTTCACGATCGGCATGTTGGCGCGGCCGATGATCAAGCCGGACTGGCTGGCAGTGAGCTCCATCTCCTCCTCGCCGAAGGGATCGGAAACGATACCGAGGACATCGCCGACCTCTACCGTCTCGCCGATGGTCTTGAAGGCGCGCAGCAAGCCCCCGGCAGGCGCGCGCTCCCAGGCGGTGTCATTGGCGCGCAGCGGTTTGCCCTCTGCCAGCGGCACGCCCTCGTCGGTGATCATGCCAAGCGCATGCATCACCCGCAGGATGCCCGCCACGCCGACCCGCGCGGATTGCTCGTCAAACCGAAGCCCCTCCCCTGCCTCATAGAGCAGGATATCGACGCCCACCTTCTGCGCCTCCTTGCGCAGGCTGCCGTCTCGCAGGCCGGAGCGGATCACCACCGGCGCGCCAAAGGCATCCGCAAAGGCCAGGGTTTCCTGCGCCTTGGGCGAGACCCGGATCTGCGGCATATTGGTGCGGTGGATCGCGGCGGAATGCAGGTCGATCCCAAGGTCAGACCGCGCCACGATCTCCGTCATAAAGAGATGCGCCAACCGACTGGCGAGCGAGCCACCCTCGCTGCCCGGAAAACAGCGGTTCAGGTCGCGGCGGTCGGGCAGATAGCGCGAGTGATTGAGAAAGCCGAAGGTGTTCACAATGGGCACCACGATCAGCGTGCCCTTCATGTGCGAGAACTGCCGACTGCGCAGCAAGCGCCGGGCAATCTCCACCCCGATGACCTCGTCGCCATGGATCGCGGCCGATACAAACAGCGTCGGGCCATCCTCCTGCCCGTGGATCACATGGGCGGACATATTGACCGGTGTGTGATCCGACAGAACGCTGACCGGCAGATCGATGGTGCGCCGGGTGCCCGCCGGGATGTGGAAACCGCCGATATCGAAGGGGGAGCGCCGCGCCATGTCAAAAGCCTCTTGGAAGTATTTTCCAAGAGGCTATGCAGGTTTTTCAGCTTTGACAATCACTTGGGGGCCGAAGCGGGCCTGTCAGCCCCAGGCGTAGTTGAAGGAAACGGAAATCCGTTCCTCTTCTGCCATATTGAGAGGCACCTCATGGCGGATGAAGCTTTCCCACAGGAGCACATCGCCGACCTTCGGGCTCTCGTAGACAAAGGTGCGCAGCTCGCGACGGCAATCCTTCAGACGCGGCGGATGCGCCATCATCATCGCGTGACGCGGGTCTTCGAGCTTCAGGGCCGAGGCGCCATCGGGCATCGCGACATAGGTGGTGCCGGAAATCACCGAATGCGGGTGGATATGGCTCGCATGGGTGCCGCCCTCGGGCAGGATGTTGATCCAGAGATCCTCCAGCTTCAACGCGCGCCCATCAAGGTTCAGCTCCAGATCCTTGGCAAAGGCTGCCACATGCAGGTCAAGCGACTTCACCAGATCGGCGAAGATCGGAAAGCGCCAAGGCAGGTCGGTGAGCGAGGCATAGGAGGTATAGCCGGGATAGCCGTTCTCCTCGCACCAATCCTGACCGGCCTCGTCATCCTCGGCGATGGTCAGGCAGGAGGTTTCCATCTCCTGCGCATCGATTGCGGGACCGTGCTCCGCGAGGGCAGCACGATAGAGGCGGGTCACAAAGAGGGAATCGATCTGGGCCATGCCGCCCTCTTAGCGCAAGGGGCATGGGCTTGGCGAGAGGCTGCCCCGCGTCGTTGCAAGACAAAACCGCGCGCCCCGTTCTGGCGGGACGCGCGGCCGGGCGGCGCGGTGAGCGCGCCGCAAGAGCGAGTGCCCCGCTTACTGGTACTTGGCCGTGATGCTGGCCTGGGTGCCGTCGTCGATCATCGACTGCAGCGCCGCCTGCATGCGGTCGACCAGCTCCTGGTCGGTCTGCAGGCTGCAGGCCAGCGACATGGTGGAGGACGACAGTTCCAGAACCTCTTCCACCTCGGCGCCCTCGGCCACAAGCGTGTCGAAATAGGCGCCGGAGGCCGCCATCAGGTCGATCCGCCCACCGAGAAGCTTTTTCAAGGTCGCAGCCTGCGCAGGCGCGAGATCAATATTTCCAAAACCCTGGGATTCCAGCAGGCCCACCGTGTAGTCGCCGGTCTGGGTGCCGATCCGGAAGGCCTGTGCCTCCGCCACCGTGGTGGGTGCGATCGGATTTCCCTTCTTGCGCATCAGGATGGTGCGGTCGGTCGCCAGCGGCTCGATCCATTTGAATTTCGGATCCCGCTCTTCGGTATGGGTGGTGCTGAAGACGCAGGTGTTGGCTTCGCGCTCACCCTGACCGATGGCGCGCGACCACTGGGTCAGCTCCGCCTCGTAAGAGATGCCGGCCCGGGTCATCATCTCAAAGACCTGATCGGCGCCAAGGCCGACGATCTGGCCGTCGCGCTCGAAATTGAGGGGCGCGTAATCCTCGGTAAACAGCATAACATCCGCAGCCTGCGCGGCGGCCCCAAAACCGAGGACGAGCGCGGTCGCAACACTGGTTACAATCTTCATGGTGGAGGTCCTTTCATGACGTCTCTGTCGCAAGGGACCATAGGCAGGAAGGCTAAATGAATGGTTCCCAACTTTGGGGAATTCAAATCTATTTACGCTGACGCAACGCGCTTTTACCGGGATCATCAAAAACGATGGCGCAGCCACGGTGCACCATCGGTCGCCCGCGTGCCAGCGGGTTTGCGACCAGATACCAGCGCCAACCGCCGATGCCCGCCGCGGGCGAATAGGTGCAGCCATTGGCCAGGGTCCAATAGCGCACTTCGCGATAGTGATAGGGGGCCTGGCTGATCCGCGTCAAAGCCGCAATGGCGTCGCCCTCCTCCGCCGCAGGTCCGTCCGCAACCGGTGCCGAAACCGGCTCCACAGCCGAGAGTCCCTCCATCAGATCCATCTCCGCCCCCGAACAGGCAGCAAGGCCGCATAGGACCGTCAGTACCATCAGCAACGCGTCCTTTCCCTTTCGCATGGTCCGCCCTCCTGTGCCAAACCAGATGGCACCAAGAATAGGAACAATAGGTGAACATTCTCTGAGTCTGCGGGGCAAGAAAACGAAAAACCCCCCGCCAGTTGCCTGACGGGGGGTCTTTATCGCTGTCCTGAAGACTGAGATTACCAGTCTTCGCGAACCACAACGCGGGTCTGAACCGGCAGCTTCATCGCTGCGAGGCGCAGAGCTTCACGCGCGATATCTTCGGCAACGCCGTCGATTTCGAACATGACGCGGCCCGGTTTTACTTTGCACGCCCAATAGTCGACGGAGCCTTTACCCTTACCCATACGCACTTCGACGGGTTTGGAGGTCACCGGGGTATCCGGGAAAATCCGGATCCAGACACGACCCTGACGTTTCATGTGACGGGTCATGGCACGACGGGCTGCCTCGATCTGACGGGCGGTCACGCGCTCGGGCGTGGTCGCTTTCAGGCCGAAAGTGCCGAAGTTCAGATCAGAGCCGCCTTTGGCTTCGCCCTTGATCCGGCCTTTGTGCATCTTGCGGAATTTTGTACGCTTTGGCTGAAGCATCTCGCGTTACTCCTTACCGGTCGCCACGACGGTTGCCGCCTGCACCACGAGGTGCCGGGCCGTCCTGGACTTCCTGAGCTTTGCGATCACGTGCCTGGGGATCATGCTCCATGATCTCGCCTTTGAAGATCCAGACCTTGATACCGATGATACCATAGGGGGTGGATGCTTCAGAGTGCGCGTAATCGATGTCGGCGCGCAGGGTGTGCAGCGGCACACGGCCTTCGCGGTACCATTCGGTGCGGGCGATCTCGGCACCGCCCAGACGACCTGCGACGTTCACCCGGATACCCTGGGCGCCCATGCGCATGGCGTTCTGCACGGCACGTTTCATCGCGCGACGGAAGGACACACGGCGCTCCAGCTGCTGGGCGATGGACTCGCCGACGAGCTGTGCGTCGATTTCCGGCTTGCGTACTTCAACGATGTTGAGGTGCAACTCGGAAGCGGTCATGCGAGCGATCTTCTTGCGAAGAACTTCGATGTCCGCGCCTTTCTTGCCGATGATGACGCCCGGACGCGCGGTGTGAATGGTCACACGGCACTTCTTGTGCGGGCGTTCGATGATCACGCGGGCCACACCGGCCTGCTTGCACTCTTCCTTGATGAACTCACGGATCTTGATGTCCTCGAGGAGGAGATCACCGAAGTCCTTGGTGTCAGCGTACCAGCGGCTGTCCCAGGTGCGGTTGATCTGCAGGCGCATGCCAACCGGATTGACTTTATGTCCCATTAGGCTTGCTCCTCGACTTGACGCACCTTGATGGTGAGCTCAGAGAACGGCTTCATGATCTTGCCGAAGCGACCACGTGCACGCGGACGACCGCGCTTCATCACGAGGTTCTTGCCCACATAGGCCTCGGCGACGATCAGTTCATCGACGTCCAGGTTGTGGTTGTTCTCGGCGTTCGCGATGGCGGACTGAAGGCATTTCTTCACGTCCTGCGCGATCCGCTTGTTGGAGAAAGTGAGGTCGGTCAGCGCCTTGTCCACTTTCTTGCCACGGATCATCTGAGCCACCAGGTTCAGTTTCTGCGGGCTGGTGCGAAGCATGCGGACTTTCGCCATCGCTTCGTTGTCAGCCACGCGGCGGGGGTTCTTTTCCTTGCCCATGACTTACTTCCGCTTCGCTTTCTTGTCAGCCGCATGGCCATAATAGGTCCGGGTCGGCGAATACTCACCGAACTTCTGACCGATCATGTCCTCGGTGACGTTGACGGGTACATGTTTCTGGCCGTTGTACACACCAAAGGTCAGGCCGACGAACTGCGGCAGGATGGTGGAACGGCGCGACCAGATCTTGATCACTTCATTGCGGCCCGATTCACGCGCTGCTTCGGCCTTTTTCAGGACATAAGCATCAACGAAGGGGCCTTTCCAGACGGAACGTGCCATGGATTAGCGGCCTTTCTTCTTGGCGTGGCGCGAGCGGATGATGAGCTTCTGCGACGCCTTGTTTGTGTTGCGGGTACGCTTACCCTTGGTCGGCTTGCCCCAGGGCGTCACCGGGTGACGACCACCGGAGGTCCGGCCTTCACCACCGCCGTGGGGGTGATCGATCGGGTTCATAACCACACCACGGACGCTCGGACGTTTGCCCTTGTGGCGCATACGACCGGCTTTACCGTAGTTCTGGTTGGAGTTGTCGGGGTTGGACACGGCACCAACGGTGGCCATGCATTCCTGACGCACCAGACGCAGTTCGCCCGAGGAGAGGCGGATCTGGGCGTAACCGCCGTCACGACCCACGAACTGAGCATAGGTGCCGGCTGCGCGGGCGATCTGGCCGCCTTTGCCCGGTTTCATCTCGATGTTGTGGACAATGGTACCGATCGGCATGCCGGAGAACGGCATTGCGTTGCCCGGTTTGATGTCTGCCTTTGCGGAGGCGATGACCTTGTCACCCACTGCCAGACGCTGCGGAGCCAGGATATAGGCCAGCTCGCCGTCGTCATACTTCACCAGGGCGATGAAGGCAGTCCGGTTGGGGTCATATTCAATGCGCTCGACGGTTGCGGCGACATCAAATTTATTCCGTTTGAAGTCAACGATCCGGTAGAGCCGTTTTGCACCGCCACCCATGCGGCGCATTGTGATCCGTCCGGTGTTGTTCCGGCCGCCCGATTTGGTCAGACCCTCAGTGAGAGACTTGACCGGACGCCCTTTCCAAAGCTCCGAACGGTCGATCAGAACCAGCCCACGCTGGCCCGGCGTCGTCGGTTTATACGACTTAAGTGCCATGCTTTCTGTCTTCCGTTTAGCGTGCAGCGCCTTAGGTTATTTTCTTTGGCACCGCTATGTTAAAGCCCCCTGCCTAGGCCCACGCCCCCTTTCCAGAGGACCCGCGCCGGGTTCAGGTGACCGATGAAGGGCCCCGAAGGTCCCTGGGTCGAAAACCCCGACAAAGATAACGGCCCCGGAACGAATCCGAGGCCTGTCAGGATTGGTGCGGCATAGCAGAGGTTGGGAGGGGTGGCAATGGGGAAGGCGTGGCACTGCCCAGTGTCGTACCTAGACGAACTGTTTCAATTGCTCACGCATCTTGGGAAACAACTCCTCTGACGGCATCGCATTCTCAACTTCAGGCAAAAGTTCGAAACGCAGTAGCCCCTCATTTTTTTTGAGCGTATTTTCAAATGCTACTAGCTGATCCAGCACCAACCGCCAAAAATCCATAGCGAAATCTGTATTCTCGACTAATGCGCTGGCTTCGCCAGCAAGCATTTGGCTAAAGTACAAAACTCTTCCCGCCGGTAGCCCGTGTGGAGCAGCGTTTTCCTTCGCCAGTTCCGAAATAAGTACATTCCTAGCTTCGCCGGCCCTATTACACTCCGCCATGCAACCTAAAGCCCTGTGCACAAAAAGACTTAAGGCTGGCATCTGACGACTAACCGATGAGAACTCACTAAAATCGGGAGGTGGCATTATCTGAACGGGTTGAATGCTTTGATAGAAATATCGCATCTTGGAACAGAGTTCGACTAGCTCTTGAACCTTCGCAGGGCGGCTCAAAGGCTCGGTTTCAAAAGCGGCCTCTGCGAACTCCTTTACACGATCAGCCTCAGGCTGGAGATCGTCCAACAACTGCAATTTCAATTGGACTAGAGCTTCAATATTAGCTCCTGCTGAAGTTATCAAACGGTTCAGCGCATCTAACAGCGCTAGGCGCTCCCCCCTTGCAGCCGCACGAAGTTGAATTCGTCTCTGCAATCCGAAAGCCAGTAAACCGAGGAAAAAACCAAGAAAACTACCAATCGCGGCCTTTGCAACCTCGCTCAAAAATGACGTCGGCGCGTTTCCGAAGCACTTCAGTAAAGAAACGAAGCCGATAGAGATCTGACCAATTACCGCAATCGCTTCGGAAAGTAAGTTTAGGACCCACATAGAAAACAATTCCTGCTTACACTTCGCAAAAAAAAGCCCCCGCTCTCGCAGGGGCCTTCTCTAGTCTCAAGCAACCAAATTTCAGAGTCCGGTGGACACGTCGATGGTGTTGCCCTCTTCCAGGGTGACGTAGGCTTTCTTCACGTCTTTCCGCTTGCCCAGCTGGCCGCGGAAGCGCTTGACCTTACCCTTGGTGATGGTGGTGTTCACCGCTTTGACCTTCACACCAAAGAGCGCCTCAACGGCTTCCTTGATCTGGGGCTTGTTGGTGTCGATCGCCACTTCGAAAACCACTGCGCCGTTTTCGGACGCCATGGTGGTTTTCTCGGTGATGATCGGCTTGCGGATCACGTCGTAATGTTCTGCCTTGGCACTCATTTCAGGCGAGCCTCCAGTGCTTCGACACCTGCTTTGGTGAGCACGAGAGTGTCACGCTTAAGGATGTCATAGACGTTTGCGCCCATCGACGGCAGGATATCCAGACCTTCGATGTTCTTGGCTGCGCGGGCGAAGCCTTCGTTCACCGCGGCACCGTCGATGATCAGAGCGCGTTTCCAGCCCAGGTTTGCAACCTGTTTGGCCAGGGCGGCGGTCTTGCCTTCGGATGCAGCGGATTCGATCACGATCAGCTCGCCGGCTTTCGCTTTGGCGGACAGAGCGTGACGCAGGCCCAGCTTGCGGAACTTCTTGGTCAGCTCGTGGCCATGGCTACGCGGGGTCGGGCCCTTGTAGACGCCACCGTGACGGAAGGTCGGGGACTTCTTGGAACCATGACGAGCACCACCAGTACCTTTCTGGCGATAGATCTTCTTGGTCGAGTAGGAGACTTCCGACTTGGTCTTCACCTTGTGGGTGCCGGCCTGCGCGTTGTTGCGCTGCCAACGAACCACACGGTGCAGAATGTCCGCACGCGGTTCGAGACCGAACAGCTCTTCGGAGAGCTCGATGTCGCCCGCTTTGCCGCCGTCCAGATTGATCACATCAAGTTTCATGCTTCACCACCTTCCGCGGGGGCTTCTGCGGCCGGAGCCTCAGCAGCAGCAGACTTCAGAGCTGCCGGGAACGGCAGGCCTTCCGGTGCTTTTTTCTTCACGGCGTCTTTGACGGTGACCCAGCCGGATTTCGGACCGGGAACAGCGCCTTTGATGAAAACGAGGCCACGATCGGCATCGGTCTTCACGACGACGAGGTTCTGAGTGGTCACGCGTGCAGCACCCATGTGACCTGCCATCTTCTTACCTTTGAAGACGCGGCCGGGTTCTTGACACTGACCGGTCGAACCATGCGAACGGTGAGAGATCGACACACCGTGCGAGGCGCGCAGACCACCGAAGTTCCAGCGCTTCATCGCACCGGCAAAGCCTTTACCGATGGAGGTGCCGGTGACGTCGACTTTCTGACCTGCGAGGAAGTGCTCGGCGGAGATTTCCGCACCGACTTCGATCAGGCCTTCCGCGGGAACGCGGAACTCAACCAGCTTCCGCTTCGGCTCAACCTTGGCAGCCGCGAAGTGGCCACGCATCGCCTTGGAGACGCGCTTCACCTTTGCGGAACCGGCACCGAGCTGAACGGCGGTATAGCCGTCTTTTTCTTCGGTACGCTGAGCAACAACCTGCAGGCCGTCGAGGTGGAGAACGGTCACAGGAATCTGCTTACCGTCTTCCATGAAAAGCCGGGTCATGCCGACTTTCTTTGCGATAATACCAGAGCGCATATGAATTACCCTCCGATCTTACGACTGCAGCTTGATTTCGACGTCAACGCCAGCAGCGAGGTCGAGCTTCATCAGCGCGTCCACGGTCTGCGGGGTCGGGTCGACGATGTCGAGAAGGCGCTTGTGGGTGCGGATCTCGAACTGGTCGCGGGATTTCTTGTCCACGTGGGGGCCACGCAGAACGGTGAATTTCTCGATCTTGTTCGGCAGCGGGATCGGGCCGCGCACTTGTGCGCCGGTCCGCTTGGCAGTGTTGACGATCTCTTGCGTGGAGGCATCCAGCACGCGATAGTCAAATGCCTTCAGCCGGATACGGATGTTTTGGCTTTGCATCGTATAGCCTTTTAGTCAGGCGTTGGGGTTGAGAGGAAGGTGTCATGCTCATCACGACCCCTCATCGAACCCAAAGGGCGGGAATCACCCCGCCCAATTCCCGCAGAGCGGGATGGGGCCTCCTACACCTCTTGGCCCTATGTGGCAAGGGGTTTGGGGGATTATCGGCCCCGCCCTGCCCTGCTCGCGGTGACACGCGTGAAATCCAGCCACAGCCTTCCGTCCCGATAGCCCCCCGGGACGAGGCGCTCCCGCGCGGTTTCCGCCGAGAAGGCTCCTGCCCAGTCCCGGAACTTGTCACGGGACACGACGATGCCCTCGCTTTCCCGGGCCAACTGAAGGATGAAGGGATCCGCGGGTTCGCCGCGTGGCACGACATGGGCATGGCGTTCCTTCAGCCCCAGCCGCCGCGCAAAAGTGCCGCCATCCATGTAGCGGTCCGCCACCAGATACCCGGCATTGGCATCGAAGATGACGCAGGGAGTGAAACCGGCCTTGCGCAGCAGCACGATCGCCTCCTGCACCGGGACCAGGGAACATTCGTCCGGCTTCCAGTAGATCAGGTTCGACCCGTCGATGACGGCAAGCCGCGACAGGCGCCGCCTTTGCCGACGCCAGAGAAGCGCCGCGAGCAGGCCGACCAGGAACAGCAGGAAGCCAATTTCTATCATCGCGCGATTACATGCCAAGCGCCCGACCTTGGCAAGAGGGGCTGTTTGAGGGCAGGCCTGAGCCTCGCCGCAGATGCCTCGGCTCCGCAGGCCGCGCACCAGCGGCCAGGACAGTGCCCCACTCCCGCGCCGCGCCCTCCCCCACCAAAGCAAAAGGGCCTCCCGAGGGAGGCCCTTTCTATTCTCAGATCTTCGCGAGGTTTACGCGAGGATCTTCGACACAGTCCAAATGGCGTGTCGATGCGATCCTGCTTACGCGAGGATCTTCGACACAACGCCGGCGCCGACGGTGCGGCCGCCTTCGCGGATGGCGAAACGCAGACCGTCTTCCATCGCGATCGGGGCGATCAG
>CAKZRP010000049.1 GCA_937146765.1 uncultured Paracoccaceae bacterium
CATTTGCCGTATTGTCGATGGTAAAGGTCAGCGTCGCCGCCTCATCCGCCAGCACAGTGCTCGGCGAGACCGCCTGGCTGAAGCCCGGAACCTCGGTCGCCGTGCCGCTGACGGTGAAATTGAACGGGTTTTCATCGCTATCATCGTTGGCGAAGGACAAATTGAAGGAGAAAACCCCAGCCGCGCTGGGAGTGAATTGCACGCTAAAGGTGGTCGTCCCGCCTCCGGAACTGACCGTTGTCGAACCCGGCGCGCCAATCGAGTTCACTGTCACATTGGTGGGGCTCGAAGAGCTGGCCGTTGCGACGGTCAAATCTCCTGACCCAGAGTTGTTGATCGTATAGGTCAGGGTGCTGGCCGAGCCAGAGGCCAAGACCCCCACAGCATCCGTTCCACCGTCAGAGACCGAATTCCCCGAACTGGACGACAAGGCGTCGATTTCGGGATCAGAAGAGGCCGAGGCAACCGAGCCGCCCCCGCCACTGACAGAGGTGTAAACGAATGAGAAAGCGGTGCCTCCATAGTTTCCCGCGAAACTACATCCGGCGCTACAATCCGCCGGGTTGACTTCGTCCCCAAAGGTATCGAGGGCGTAGGGACCACCTGGGGCAGTGACCGTTACCGTAAGGTCTGTTGCGTCGGGACCGAGATCGTCCACCATCACGATCTGCGTGTTTGTACTTCCGCTATACGCGGTCAACTCGATCCCATCATAAAGGGTAGGATCTGCGTAAGACGAGGTGAGCTTACACTCATCCAGAGTGAAGTTCAAAAACATCCCGTTTACAGGCGTGATCGCCGGACAGTCGCTGTAGCCGGCCTGAGCGCGCTGTGGCATGGCCGACAGGCCACCGACAAGGCAAAGGAAAAGCAGAGGCAAGGCCCAAGACCGGGGCAAAAACCGCTGCACCCGCCGCCAGAGGTCAGCCAGCCAATAAATCACAGCCTGGGTCGCCGCCTTACGCTCGAAACTCATCATGGAAAATACCCGACAGAAACTCAAAGTTCGGGATATCAGTTAAAAAAACTATTTACAACCTAAGCTTATTTAATTTGCGATGCGCCATGAGTCTCATAATTTTTATTATACCTCCTTATGTTCCCCCGAGAGACGGACAGAGGGAAACATTTTCTATTGTGGATCGTTCATTGCCTTTTGAATCAGTTGCTTGGTGACGAACACTCGGTCAACCGAGGTCCGCAGGCAAAGGCGCTTTGGCTACGGAAGCTTGACGAGACATCACGTGGCAAAGCGGCAGAGCAAATCATCATAAGCATCTAATATATTTTACAAATACTCAAATTCACCTCTCCCTCTCTCCGCATACCTCATCCCAGCCGTTTGGCGACACTCCCTCCAGCGCCCCCCTGTCTTGTGGCTGGCGAAGAACGAGACGCGCACACAATAGTTACAAACCGCGTCTTGGAAGATTCGTTAAAAAAGAGGTTGCTTTAACGCGCGAAGTCATGAGAGCGTCGCCAAAAATGTTTTTCAACCTATGGAATCTCTGAGCGCATTTTCACCCCTGAAACATGCGCATTTATAAATGTTTGCCTCTGGGCAGTTGGAGGGACACTATGGCGGAACCCTTTCTTGCAGAAGTGCGGATGGTCGGCTTTGACTTTGCGCCACGCGGCTGGGCTTTTTGCGATGGGCAGATTTTGCCAATCAATCAAAACCAGTCTTTGTATTCCTTGCTGGGAACGACCTACGGAGGGGATGGGCGTACCACATTTGCCCTGCCCGACTTACGCGGGCGCACGCCCCTTCACCAAGACTTTCAAGGACATCGCCTTGGCGAGCGGAGCGGGACGGAGACCGTGACCTTGACCACGGCGGAAATTCCGCTCCACAGCCATATGGCAACGGCCTCCTCGACGGAGGGTGACTCCAATAGCCCATCGAACGCGCTGCTGGCGTCCGAAGTTGCGCCGGATCTCGCCTATCGCACGCCTGAAACCACAGGTCGCACGGCATTGCGGTCTGGAACCATTGCAAATACCGGCGGCAGCCAGCCACACAACAACATGCAGCCTTATCTGGCGGTGAATTTCTGCATCGCGATTGCCGGCCTGTTCCCCTCGCGCAACTGATTTCAGGAAGGAGACGATATGTCGGAACCCTTTGTTGGCGAAATTCGCATGTTCGCGGGCAACTTCGCCCCGCGCGGCTGGGCGTTTTGCGATGGGCAACTGCTCGCGGTGTCGCAGAACGACGCGCTCTTTTCCCTGTTTGGCACCATTTACGGCGGTGATGGGCGCACGACCTTTGGCCTGCCGGATATGCGGGGTCGCATTCCCATTCACGCCGGCTCCGGCCCTGGTCTGAGCGCGCGTCGCCTCGGCGCCAAGGGCGGAGCAGAGCAGGAAACCCTGACCGTCAATCAGATGCCAAGCCACAGCCATGACCTGATGGCAGACACAAATCCAGCGACGACCGCCGGTCCCATTGCCCAGGTGCTGGCGCAGGGGCAAGGGGTGAATTTCTACCGCGAAGACAACCAAAGTCAGGTCCTCTCTGGCGCGATGATCTCCAACACTGGTGGATCACGGTCCCATAGCAACCTGATGCCGACCCTCTGCGTGAATTTTATCGTCGCGCTTTTCGGCATTTACCCAAGCAGGCATTAGGAGGCGGAGATGTCGGAACCCTTTATCGCAGAAATCCGTATTTTCGCGGGCAATTTTGCCCCGCGCGGCTGGGCCTTTTGCGACGGTCAACTGCTGCCGATCGCACAGAACACCGCGTTGTTTTCCCTGATCGGAACCACCTACGGTGGCGATGGCAAGACGACCACGGCCCTTCCCGATCTGCAGGGGCGAGCGCCGATGCATCCGGGGCGGGGCCCGGGTCTCACCGAGCGGCGTCTTGGGCAAGTCGTCGGGACCGAAGCCGTCACAATCACCGAGGCCTCTCTGCCAATGCACTCGCATGTCGTGCGCGCCACGCTCTCGGCGGGCAATACGGCGACCCCCTCCTCGACCACGGCGCTCGCGCCCAGCGGATTTGACAAGCTCTATCAAACGAACACCACCCAGAACCTTGGCACCCTAGACCCCTCCTCAGTCTCGGCGACGGGCGGCAACCAAGCGCACAACAACATGCAGCCCTATCTGGCGTTGAACTTCATCATCGCTCTTGTCGGGCTTTATCCGTCACGCAGCTGAACCGCCCCCTTCAGAAGGAGCCAAAATCATGTCAGAGAATGAGAGCATCACCATGACAGAGGGACCCGCTGCACCGCCGAGCTATACCCGGATCTTTTTTGCCGGGATCACAGGGGATGGCGCGTTGGACTATATAGATCAGAGCGGAGAGAACGGCGGGTTCAACAGCGCGCCGACTCGACTTTCGACCCTGACCTTTCAACCGCAGCACCTGAACATATCGCTGACACAAGACGGATACCTCGGTGTTCTGGCGATCAATGCAGCAGGCGGCACGCCGACCTATATTCATGAAAACCGTGAGGCCAGCGCGTCCACCCGGTTCTCTGCCCCCCTCGACCTTGGCTTGCCGAGCGGGGTCAGCACCTGTCTGGACACGGCGATGGTCAATGGGGTCACGGGGCGGCTAAATGTTTTCCTGACCAGCGGTGATGCCGATAACGCGATCTGGTGGCGGTTCCAAAACCCCAATACGGTCACGGAAGAAACGCTGACAGTGGTGCCGCCGGGCACCGAGACCCCGGTAGAGATCACCGTTCCCGTGGAACAGCCGCCGACCCAACTGTGGGGCGATTGGCTGCAATTGCCGGGGGCGCTGTGCCAGATCACGACAACCCAAACTGGGGACAACCGCATTCTGCTGGCAGGGATCAATGTCGCAGGAAGCGCCTATCTCACCCTGCAGTCCAGCGAGCGACCGCTGGTGCCAGAAGGCTGGCTCGCGTGGCAAGACATCTCCGGTGGTCTGACCGGGTTTGAACAATTGCTCTGTGCCACCGATGGCACGGCTCTGGTGCATATTTTCGCGCGGATCGGCACCTCGATCTATATGCGGGTGCAAGACAGCGTTGGCAGCCCTAGCTTTTCCGACTGGGTCCTGTTCGCGACCTTCCCCGATGCCGTCGGCGACATGGCTGTCGCGCTGTCTTCGGTGGGCGGGCTCTATCTGGTGGCGCAGGTTGGGTCCGGGCCCGGTTGCCCGGTCTACGCCAAGTATCAGCTTGGGCAGGGCGGGCCAGAGTGGAGCACGCCGCAGGTCATCGCGCAATTGTCCGGCGACAGCACCCTCGCTCTGCAGGCGAATGCCAACACGGCGCTGTCTCTGTTTGCTTTAGATCTCGGAACCGGCGCCGCGAGCACCCTGACACAGCAGTCTTTGGCCCATTGGGGCATCGCTTGGAGTGGCCTCGCAGGAAGCTATGCCACGATCGCAGTCAAGCAAGACGTGACGCCCAATCCATCATGATCGAGGCTCTTCCCCGACAGGCAGAGGAGCGGGCACCGCTCATCCTGCGGACACAATCCGTGGGCCTCAGCCTGCGCCCCATCTGCGCCGAAGATATGGGGTTCCTCTGCGCGCTCTATCGCTCCACCCGCGAGGCAGAGATCGCCCGCGTGCAGTGGAGCGAGACACAAAAGCAAAGCTTCATCGAGATGCAGTTCCAGGCGCAGCACAGCCACTACCAAGCTCATTATCCCAATGCGCTCTGGCTGGTGATCGAGGCGCGGGGTGTTGGCGCCATTGGCCGCCTCTACCTAGAGCGTTGGGCACAGGAACATCGGATCATCGACATCGCCTTGATCCCTGCGGTTCGCGGACGCGGCTTGGGGCGCGCCCTTCTCGAAGACCTCATGGACGAAGCGGCGGCAGAACAAAAAGCAGTCAGCATCCATGTCGAAAAAGAGAATCCGGCAATGCGGCTCTACCAACGGCTTGGATTTCGCCGCATCGAGGACAAGGGCATCTATGATTTGCTGCGCTGGCAGGCAAAGGCTTGAGAGGCCAAGGTCTCAGGTAAAGATCGCCTCATATTGAATGCCCGCGTCTTTTTGGGCGACCGGTACCAGAAACAGTGCAAGGGGCCCGAGTTCAGAATGGCGCATTTCATAAGTGCCTTGGCTCAGAACCGGGCTCTGCGGCCCTTGCCAAAGCGTTGAAAACGCTCCCCCCGCACGCTCCCCCTGCCCGATGTCCTTCACCTCGATCAACGTCATGTCCAGAGTCTCCGGGCCGAGCTGCAGCGAAAAGTCATCATCAAGGTGGCTCTTAAAATCAAGGCCTGACAGGGTTTGAATGTCGATCATAGGGATCTCCACGATTATGTAATTCACCAAGTTCAACGACAACACTCTATCCTAATGGCGGTGAATGTCATCGAGAATAGACCAACGTCCGCGTTTTCTCTCACGGGTGAACTGCCCCCTCGGTATCCGCGTTTCTTTACAGTTTTGCTCGAAACCCGCGGGCATTGGTGAACTGGCTTGTGCTGTTTCCGGCAAAGGGGAGAGTGGGCGATAAGGTTGATTTGGAGGGGGACCTTGCGGCGCTGCTGCGGCTGGCGGCGGGGTCGGAGGCGGTGACTGAAACGCCGAAGTCCGCCTGACCTGCCACGGGATATTTCCTCCACCATCGTTGAGAGTCCGGCCCGAACTGAGGACGGACAATGAAGCGAACGAGATTTACGGATGAACAGAGTATCGGCATCCTTGACGAGCACGAGGCAGGCGCGAAGTGCGCTGACCTGTGCCGCAAGCACGGCATGTCGGAAGGCACTTTCTACAACTGGAAGGCTAAGTTCGGCGGCATGACGGTATCTGAGGCCAAGCGGCTGAAGGGGAGTTGTCACGTTAAGCGGGCGGCGATTGCCAGCTCTCTGATCGAAACGTAGATCACAGGGATGCAGACACCTTCCATCAGCTACAAGCGGCACCGGTTCCCGCCCTCGATCATCGCCCACGCGGTCTGGCTGTATGTCCGGTTCAACCTGAGCTTGCGAGAGGTCGAGGAGATGCTGCTCGAACGTGGCATCGACGTGTCCTATGAAACCGTTCGGCGCTGGACGGTCAAATTCGGGCCGCAGATCGCGAGGAACCTGCGGCGGCGCCAGAGCCGCCCCGGCGACATCTGGCACCTTGACGAAGTCGTGGTGAAGATTTCCGGCAAAACGTTCTGGCTCTGGCGCGCCGTTGATCAACATGGCGCCGTTCTGGACGAGATCCTCCAGTCCCGGCGGGACAAACGAGCCGCCAAACGGCTTTTGCGCAAGTTGATGAAACGCGCGGGATCTGTTCCCAAGCGGATCATCACGGACAAGCTCCGCTCATATGGCGCGGCCAAGCGCGAGCTCGTGCCCGGGCTGGATCACTGGTCGCACAAGGGGCTGAACAATCGCGCCGAAAACAGCCATTTGCCGTTTCGAAAGCGAGAGCGCGTGATGCAGGGTCATCGCTCACCCGGCGGCCTGCAACTCTTCGTGTCCATCCATTCTGCCACCCGCAATTGTTTCTCCGTTCCACCTCGCCGACGCGCCGCCCTGACCATTCGCTACCACCGGATGGAAGCTCTCCGCGAGTGGAAAACAGCCGCCAGCATCGCCTGAAGCCCGCATCAATGGCACTGACCGCCACCCCTTCGGTTAACTTGACAACTCCGAAGGAGGATCTCGCGGCCAGCATGGCTTCTGGAGAGTGTCTATCTCTTTCTTAGATGGCCCTGCCTGGTCAAACCCCGCACAACGCGGTCCGCCATGTTGGCGCAAAGTGCACCATCGAACGGATAGATGGCAACAAGGCCTCCTACGACCAGCATGAAAAAACGCCCCCTCCAAATCTGGAGAGAGCGTTGAACATGTCGACAGGGATGGGCCCTGCCCTACCCGAAACGCGCCAGCAAGGCGGCAATCATATCCGGGCTGAGCAGACGCGGGTTGAGGCCCCGGGTCAGCAGCGCGAGCTTTGCGGTCTCCTCAAGCTCTTCCATGGCAAAGACCGCCGCCTCCAGATCTGCCGCGGCAACGACAGGTCCGTGGTTCGCCAACAAAACGGCCGAGCGTTCACCCGCCAGTCCGCGCACCGCCTCCCCCATCGCCGGATCACCGGGCATAAAGACCGGCAATAGCTTCACCTTGCCCAGTTTCATGATCGAATAGGGGGTGAGCGGCCGCAATACATTGTCGGGGTCAACGTCCGGCAACATCGACAACGCGACCGAATGGGTCGAGTGCAGATGCACCACCGCACCGGCTCCGGCTCGTGTTTCGTAAAATGCTGCATGGAGCGGGATTTCCTTGGTCGGCGCATCGCCGGAGATGTGACGCATATCCGCCCCCATCCGACTGATGCGCGTCGGATCAAGAAAGCCCATGGACTGACCAGTCGGTGTAACCAGAAGCGACCCATCCGACAAGCGCGCAGAAATATTGCCGGAGCTGCCGCAGGTTAGCCCACGGTCAAACATGCTCTTGGCAAGGCGGCAAATTTGCTCCCGCAGGTGTGATTCTTCAGTCATGACGCCCCTCCATGCGCGCAAGGGCTGTCCCAAAGAAGGTCGGCGTGCCAAAGTTGCCGGATTTCAAGGCGAGGGCAACGGGCTCAGATCCAACCATGCGCACCATCGGCACGCCCGGCGCAAGACGGGGGCCGATTTCCAACTCCGTCGCGCCAAGCCCCTGCACCACTGCGCCGGAGGTTTCGCCGCCTGCGACCACGATGCGCCGCACTCCCTCTTGGCGCAACATCGCAGCCAGTTCAGCAAAGGTGCCATCAAGAACCTGCGCAGTTCGCGCGCGGCCGAGCCGCTCCTGCACCTCCGCAACGCTCTGCGGATCCGCCGAGGAAAACACCATGGGCGCGAGAGTTTGCGACAGCACCCAATCACAGAGCTGCTCGACCGATGTGCGCCCTTCAAGTATGTCTTCCGCGCTGATTTCCCGCGCCGGCGCCACCTCCAGATAGAGCGCGACCTGGTGACGGGTGGCGCGGCTGCAAGACCCAGACAGAACCACCCCCGGCCCGGTGATCGGCTCCCAATGCGGCGTGAGTGCGGTGGCGCCAAAGTTTTCCGGCAAGCCCAGAGCAATCCCCGAGCCGCCACAGATCAAGGTCGCCCCCCGCGCGGCCCGACCGATAGTCAGAAGGTCGTAATCGGAAATGGCATCCACAATCGCATAGCCCCCTGTAGGCAAGGCATCTTGAATAGCCTCTTCTCCAGCCGCAACCACGGTCGCCGGGACATGGCCAACAGGTCGGGTTGTCTGCTCCGCCAGAACCCGACGCAAATCCGCGTCCCGCATCGGCGTCAACGGGTGATCCTGCATCCCGCTCTCGCTCAGCAGGCGATCGCCCACAAAGAGGTGCCCCTGATAAACGCTGCGGCCATTTTCAGGAAAGGCCGGGCATACGATGACGCCTTCGGCGTTCAGCCGAGCGCTCAACGCGTCCAGAACCGGCCCGATATTGCCCTCTGCCGTGCTGTCAAAGGTAGAACAGACCTTAAAGACAATCTGCTCAGCCCCCTGCGACAGCAACCAGTCACACGCGGCCAGAGACTGCGCCACCGCCTCAGCCACAGGTGCGGTGCGCGATTTCAGCGCGACTACGGCGGCCTCCGGCGATGTGGCGCCAGCGCCCTGAGGAATACCGTTGTATTGAACTGTCGCCATGCCCGCCTCGGCTAGGGTGAGGGCAATGTCGGATGCCCCGGTGAAATCATCCGCAATGACGCCAATTTTCATGTGCCGACCTCCTCTTTCGGATCTCGTATCGGGCCTAGGTCAAGGCGGAAAACATGCGGGGCCATCTCGGTAGGAAACAGCGCCCGAACCAAAGGATCATGCCCTGGCACGATCAGCTTGGGATGCGAAGCCAGCCGCTCCAGCGTAGCAAAGCCATCCATCATGTCTTGTAGGTCGACCACGATGGGGAAGGGTTTGCGGGAAAAGACATTTTCGTAGTAATGCGCCGCATCTGAGGCCAGCACCATCCAGCCCGCAGCGGTGCGCACCCGCACACACTGCAACCCGCGTGAGTGCCCGCCGACGGCATGGACCGTGACGCCCTCCGCCACCTCGGCATCACCTTCGTAGAACACCACTTTCCCAGAATAGAGCCGCCGCACCGCCTCGCAGACATGTCCGGCACTAAACGGGGCGCGCAGGGGATCGTGACACATGCAGGGGCCGGTCGCGAACTGCATCTCTGCCGCCTGCATATGCAGGGTGGCATTGGGAAACAGATGTAGCCCGCCCGCATGGTCGTAATGCAGATGGGTCACGATCACCTGCGTGATCTCCTCTGCCGCGATCCCCAGCGGCTTTAACGCTTCGCGCGGGTCCAGCTGGATCGGTCGACCGCGCCGATGTGCTTCGACCGCGTCGTATCCGGTATCAACCAAGATCACCTCTACCCCGCGGCGCAGCACCCAGATGGAATAGTCCATTGCATGCGGCGCGTCGTGATTGTCGTCGAACAAGAAGCTGTCCGCCCGCGTCCTGGTATTGCGTTCGGCGTATTTGACGCTGAAGACCTGCCACTCGCTCATGTCAGAACCTCTCGGAACAGCCGCACGTCCTTGGCCGCGATCATCTCTGCGACCGCCGCATCAAAGGCCTTGAAATGCGCGCTCTCAAGATGCGCGGCAAAGGCTGCTTCATCGGCGTAGAGTTCATAGAGGAACACCTCATCGTCAGACCCGCCAACCCGCGACATACACACATCAAAGGTGTGACAGCCGGGTTCTTCAGCCAGAGACAGCCGGGCGTTTTCCACCATCAGGGGCAGGAACTCCGCCAGACGCCCCGGATGGAGGGTGAAGGTTACGGTCACAACATACATCAGACAGTGCGCCCTTTCATGCGGGTCAGCGCTCGTTTTGCAATCGGCATTTGGCCGAGGATGAGGGCGACGTTGAGGGTCACCAGAATGGCAGCCCCCGGACGAGAGACAAAGGCCAAGAGATCTCCATCCGACAGCAGCAACGTCCGCCGGAAGGTCTCGTCGAACATGCCGCCGAGGATGACACCTATCACCAAGGGCGCGATGGGATATTTGAGGAGGTTCATCAAATAGGCCACCGCCCCAACGCCAAGCATAAGATAGAGGTCATTCAGGCCGCCCCCCACGCTAAACGAGCCGATGGTCGTCAGCACCATGATCAAAGGCAGGAACACTGTCTGCGGCACTCGAAGGATCTTGATAAAGACCCGCGCCGTGAACAAACCCATGACAAACATGGTGAAGCTCGCCAGCACCATGATTGCGACAACGCGCAGGATGATGGCGGGATCAATGGTGGGACCGGGGATCACATTGTTGATCTTGAACGCCCCCATCAAAGCTGCCGCGGGTGGCGAGCCGGGAATGCCCAGCACCAGAAGCGGGATCAAAGCGCCGCCGATACAGGCGTTGTTTGCGGTCTCCGAGCACAGCAACCCTTCTAAGCTGCCCTTGCCGAACTTGTCTCCCTCGGCGGAGACTGCTTTCCCAACACCATAGCTGACCCAGCCGGCTACGTCTTCGCCCACTCCGGGCAACGCACCAACTCCGGTGCCAATCACGCCAGAACGGCCGATCGTCGGCAGATACCGCCGAATGGAGGCAAAGTTGGGCAGGATGCGCCCGGTCAGCTCGATCATTTTGCCAACCTCCATATGCCGCAGACCGTCGATGATTTGTGGCACCGCAAAGGCGCCCATCAGCACCGGAACCACCGCGATGCCGCTGAGGAGATAGGACCAGCCAAAGGTGTAGCGCGCTTCGCTCAGGATCGGGTCCATGCCCACCATCGCCAGCGCAAGCCCGACCAGGCCGGCGATCCAGCCTTTGATCGCCAGATCCTCGCTCATCAGCGTGCCCGACAAAAGAATCCCGAACAGCGCCAGCAGTGCCTTTTCCGGGCTTGCGATATTCTTCGAGATCAGCAGCAGCACCCAGACAAAGATCAACAGAGCGACCGTCCCCACAAGCGTGCCGATAAAGCTCGCGGTGGTGGTGAGGCCAAGCGCCTCGGCACCGCGCCCCTGTTTGGCCAAGGGATGACCGTCCATGGCCGTTGCCGCACTGGCCGCCGTACCGGGGATGTTGAGCAGGATCGACGGATAAGAGCCGCCATAGATCGCCCCGACATAGGCCCCTAGCAGCGCAATCAATGCGTAGTCGAGCGGGATCTTGTTGCCGAAAAAGCCGGTGAGGATGGTAACAGCCAAAGTCGCCGTCAGCCCTGGCAGAGCTCCGAACACGATCCCAAGGAAAACGGAACTTATAAGATACACATAAGTCCAGGGATCAACGACCAGATCCGCAAAGGCGGAGGCAAAGCCGAGCATTTGCCCAAAGAGAAACTCCATCTCAGGACCTCCAGAGCGGACGCAGGTGAACGTAGTAGGTGTATTCGATCTTGGAGAAGATCAGACCGCCTCGGTTCGGCACGTTTTGGCGAAACCCAAAGGCCATCGCGCAGATCAGCAGAAGGGGCAGACCCAGAGCCAGGACTGGTGTCAGGCGCACAGCCCGGTCCCGCCCCCCGGTGCGCTGGTGCCAGAATGTCAGGGCGATCAGCAGCAACAGCGTCACCCAGTCATCACCACTCCGCGCCCACTCCGTTTGGTTCGGGTAGGTAAGCAGGGCAAAACCGCCTGCCAGCACCAGCGCCAGCACAGGCACCAGAGCACCCCGCCCCGCGCGGCTGTGAAACCCGCAAATCAGCGCGGTAATCAGCAAAGCCGACCCGAGAATGAAATCAACACGCGGCACCAAACCAACAATGTAACTCAGCAGAATGAGGCCGATGGCCCCGATCCGACGCGCCTCTTGCGGGTTCCACCCGAGCCCAAGCGCACTCATCGCCTGAGCCGCCCCCCCGGCGCGAATGGAAATGGTCAAGAGGACCAGTGCCAGTGCCAAAAGTGCACCAAAGATTCCAAAGGGCACAACAGCCGCAGAGGTATACCACCCCGCGCTGCTCACCCCAGCCCCACTGTGGACCCCCAGCGACAAGCCGGATGTCTTCCACAAAAAGAACAGCGCAACGGCGATCAAGACCAGAGCGCTCCAGAAATCTCGCGCCCGCAACTGAGCGAGCGCCAGCGCCTCTTCTTTTTCAAACCTGTCCAAAATGTTTTGCCTCCCCTCGGCACCCCTCGGCAAAGGGGCGTCGCCGCGCCCCTTTGTCTGTTTTGGTTGGATGCCCCGACGGATCGGGGCACCGGTGGTTACGGCTTTGCGATGCCCAGATCTTCTGGCATCACGGTTGCCGCGCCCAGATCCTTCAGCGTGTAGGCAAAGGTGCTTTCGAGATTGGCAAAGAGGGCCTGCGCCTCGGGTCCATATTGGCCGCCAATGTCGTATTTGTTGGCCTTGGCCCATTCCACGACAGTCTCCGAGGCCATGGCTTTTTCAAAGGCCGCGCCGAGGGTTGCCTTCACGCTCTCCGGTGCCGAGTTGTGGATCGCAAACCCAATCGCTTGCTTGAGCGGCAGCACGTCGGACAGGGCGGCATAGCTGTCAAAGGCAGAGGGCACCGTCATCCCCGCAATCTCTGCGCTGTCGGCGGTCAGCATCGCCAGCGGTTTCAACTGGCCGCCTTCGATCAGCGCGGCCTGTTCAGCAAGCGAGGTCACCACCAAGGCGACTTCGCCCGCGATTGCCGCTTCCTGCCCCGGTGCAGAGCCTTTGTAGGGGACGAATTTGAACGTGGTCGCCGCCCCTTTTTCCAGAGCCAGCAGGTTCAGATGGTGGATCGACCCTGCCCCGCCTGCGGCGGCCGGAATGGTGCCCGGTGCGGCGGTCGCAGCCTCAACCAGTTCGGTAAGGGTGGAATAGGGGCTATTGGCCGGCACGGAGATCAGGTCGGGCGAGCCGCCGACGATGAACGGATACCAGAAGTCAAACTTCTTGTCCCAGCCACCCTGCACCGCTGCGGTGACGTTGGATTCCGAGAGACCGACCAAAGTGTAGCCATCATCAGGCTGGTTGGCCACGTAGACCATCCCGTTCGATCCGGCGACACCGCCGGTCTGGTTGATCACGTTGATCGACACCGGCAGGTTTTTCTCCATCTCCGCCATGATCATGCGGTTGATCGTGTCGGTACCGCCACCGGCCCCCCAAACCACAGCATTGGTGATGTCGCGATAGGGGTAATCCTGCGCGTTGGCCGCGCCGCCAAATGCTGCGGCGACCGCCCAAGCGGCCAGCGTTCCGGTGATGAGTTTGTTCATGATGTCAGCTCCTCCCAGCTGTGTTGCGTTTGTTGTTGCATTGATTTATGTATTCATTAATAAACGCACTGTCAATGCCGGACGCATCCTCCCTGATGCGCGGCCATGGGAAACACAGAAGGGGCGCAGTCAGAGATGACCCAGACGTTTGAAATTGCAGTATTCGAGGGCGACGGCATCGGGCCTGAAATCATGACCCCGACCGTCACCCTGCTCAGCAGCCTGTCGGAAGCCACGCGCGGATATAATCTGCGATTCTCCACCCTGCCCGCCGGCGCTGCGCATTATGCCAAGACAGGCGAGTCGTTGCCCGCCGCCTCGCTCATGGCCGCGGGCGCGGCGGATGCGATCCTGCTCTCCGCGATGGGTCTGCCCGATGTGCGCTACCCGGATGGCACTGAAATCTCGCCGCAGATCGAACTGCGCAAGGCCTATGGGCTGTTTGCCGGCGTGCGCCCGGTGCGCCTGAAACCCGGTCAGGCCAGCCCCCTGCATTTGCCCGAGGGACGCGAGATCGACTTCGTTCTGATCCGCGAAAGCACCGAAGGCCTGTTTTACTCGCAGGGCCGTGGAGAGGTCACCCATGAGGCCGCGACCGAGACCCTGCGGATCACCCGCGAGGTCTCGGAAAAACTGTTCCGATTTGCCTTTGAACTGGCGCAGGGCCGAAAAGCCACCGGCCGTGGACCGGGACGTGTGACCTGCGTGGACAAGGCGAATGTTTTCCGTGCCTTTGCCTTTTTCCGGCAGATCTTTGACGACATCGCCAAGGACTTTCCCGAGCTTGCGTCCAATCATGCCTATGTGGATGCCACCGCCCTATGGATGGTGCAAAAGCCCTGGGATTTTGACGTTCTGGTGACCGAGAACATGTTCGGCGACATCCTCTCCGACCTTGGGGCCGGCCTGATGGGCGGTCTCGGCCTTGCCCCCTCAGCCGATATCGGCCTGCATCAGGCCGTGTTCCAGCCTTGCCACGGTTCCGCACCCGATATCGCCGGTCGAGGGGTTGCAAACCCCCATGCGATGATCCTTTCTGCTGCGATGATGCTCGATTGGCTTGGACTGAAACACGACAATACCGCTCTTCAGGAAGATGGCCGCCGCCTGCGGGAAGCGGTGGAGGACGTGGTTGCGCGCGGCGACAGTCTGACTCGCGATCTTGGCGGCAGCGCCAGCACCGAAGAGGCCGCAAGCGCGGTGATGCGCGCGGTCTTTGCGGCATGAGCAACGGCGCCTTCTCTGCACCGATCCGAGTAGCCTGCGTCGGCGCGGGCTACTTCAGCCGGTTTCACTACGAAAGCTGGGCGCGGATGGAGGGGGCGATCCCGGTTGCCTCCTGCAACCGCGACATCACCCGAGCAGCGGCCACGGGCCTTCCCGCCTACACCGATCTGGCGATGATGCTGTCAGAGGTGAAACCGAACCTTCTGGACATCATCCTGCCACCCGTCGCCCATGCCGAGACGATCCGCACCGCCCTCGCCCACGGCGTCACCCATATGATCTGCCAAAAGCCCTTCTGCATTGATCTGGACGAAGCGCGTCAGATCACCGTCGAAGCCGAAGCCGCCGGGGCGGTGATCGTGGTGCATGAGAATTTCCGCTTTCAGCCCTGGTATCGCACCATCAAGGCGGCCCTGACCGAGGGGCTTCTCGGCACCCTGCAACAGGTGACCTTCCGCCTGCGTCCCGGCGATGGGCAAGGCCCCGACGCCTATCTCGACCGGCAGCCCTATTTTCAACAGATGCACCGGTTTCTCATTCACGAAACCGCCGTGCATTGGGTTGACACCTTTCGCTACCTCCTGGGCAACCCAATCCGTGTCTACGCGGACCTGCGCCAGATCAATCCGGTGATCCGGGGCGAGGATGCGGGCTTTGTGCTGTTTGATCACCCCAATGGCGTGCGGGCGCTGTTCGACGGCAATCGCCACCTCGACCATGCGGCGGACAACCTGCGGCGCACTATGGGGGAGGCCTGGTTTGAGGGCACCGAAGGCACTTTGACCCTCGAAGGGGACGGCACGGTTCGGCTGCGTCGCTTCGGCACAGAGGCAACAGACACGCTTCTGCCGCCAGACACCTGGGAAGGTTTCGGCGGCGATTGCGTCCATGCCTTGCAGAGCCATGTGATTTCCGGTCTGTTAGGCGCTGGCCCGCTGGAGAATACCGCGCGCGACTACCTCACGGTGATCGAGATCGAACAGGCGATCTATGCGTCTTCGGAGACGGGCCAGAAAATCACGCTGGAGCAACCTGCTTGGTAGGACTGATGGAAAAGAAAACCCACTCCAACGCGCAACGCGCCGTGCAGGAACTGCGGCGGCTGATTTTTTCTGGCGAGTTGGCAGCGGGGTCCGACCATCTGGAAACCGAACTGGCGGACAGATTGGGCATGTCGCGCACCCCGGTGCGCGAAGCCGCCCTTTTGCTGGAGAGTCAGGGTCTCCTGGAAATGCGGCCGCGCAAGGGGGTTCGCATCCTGCCTGTCTCCTCGGGCGACATGCGCGAAATCTATGACGTGCTGACCGAACTCGAAAGCCTCGCGGCCGAGCGCGCCGCAGCCGCCGGTTATTCCAACGCAGAGCTCGCCGCCCTCAATACCGCGATCAGCGACATGGACGCGGCCATCGCAGCGGAGGATCTTGAGGCCTGGGCCGAAGCCGACGACCGGTTTCACGCCGAACTCGTACGCCTGGGTGGCAATTCTCGCGTCGAGATGATCGTTGCGATGATGAGCGATCAAGTACGTCGCGCCAAGGCCTCGACCCTCTTCATTCGCCCCCTGCCCCTACAATCGAACGAAGATCACCGCGCCGTTTATCAGGCGATCCTCAGTGGGGATCCCGAAACCGCACGCCGCATCCACCGCGCCCATCGCCAGCAGGCCCGCGAAATCTTGACCGGACTACTGGAAAAGCATCGGCTCAAGAACCTCTAGCAGGCTGCTGAAAAACTCCGGTCTCGACGGGCATCGTAGAACATGATTCATCGCCACCACGGTATGACGGAGGTGGGGATGCGCGGATCGGACGAGGTGACGGGATCGCTGTTCAGCTATGTCGATCTTGAGGAGCGCATTCCGGCGCGACACCCGCTGCGCAAGATCAGGGCCGTCGTCAACGATGCGCTGCGTTCACTGGATGCCGAGTTCGACCGGCTCTACGCCGGTGAAGGTCGGCCTTCCATTGCGCCGGAACGTTTGATCCGCGCCAGCCTGCTGCAGATCCTCTACTCGATCCGATCCGAGCGTCAGCTGATGGAACAGATGGACTATAACCTGCTGTTCCGCTGGTTCGTGGGCCTCGGGATCGACGATGCCATCTGGGTCCCGACCGTGTTCACGAAGAACCGCGACCGGCTGCTGACGACGGACATGTCTCGCAAGATCATGGCCGCCATCCTGTCGCATAACGAGGTGGCACCGCTGCTGTCCGATGACCACTTCTCGGTGGACGGCACATTGGTGAAAGCCTGGGCTTCGATGAAGAGCTTCCAGCCGAAGGAAAGGGCTGCGTCCGACGGGGACGAGGGTCCCGGCGATCCGCCAGATGGCCATGTATCGCCACCATCCTCCCCTGACCACTCCGCGACCGAGCCTGAACCAATGCCCCGACCCACACGCCGCAGCCGCAACGCCGAAGTCGACTTCCGTGGTGAACGACGCTCGAACGCAACCCACGCGTCGAGGACTGATCCCGAGGCCCGGCTGTTCAAGAAGTCTCCCGGCACCGGGGCGGTGCTGTGCTTCATGGGGCATAGCCTGATGGAGAACCGCTCCGGGCTGATCGTGCAGGCAGATCTGACGCAAGCCGACGGTCACGCCGAACGCCGTGCCGCAATCGACATGCTCCACCGTCATTCGCCTGGATCAACGCGGCGCCTGACCTTGGCTGCGGATCGCGGCTACGACAGCGCCGACTTTGTCGCCGAGTTGCGCCAGATGGTGGTGACGCCTCATGTCGCACAGAAGTCGCGGCATTCCGCAATCGACGGTCGGACCACCCGACACCCGGGCTATGCCAAATCCCAGCGGCGCAGGAAGAAGATCGAAGAGTCTTTCGGCTGGGCCAAGACCGTCGGTGGCATGGCACAGACCATGTATCGCGGCATCGAGCGCGTGCGTGCCCGCTTCACGCTGACGATGGCGGCCTGCAATTTGGCAAGGCTGCCGAAACTGCTTGCAGCCTGACAAGCGAAAGCGCCGCCGGGCCTACCTGTCCAAGATCCGGCCCACCACCTGCATCCGCGTAGAGGGAAATCGTTCCTCGCAGCGGAGTTTTTCAGCGGCCTGCTAGCGGGAGTTCCTCTTGCGATGGATTAAAGGGGGGCAACGCAGGATGGCTCTGTCGCATATTTTTCTGATGGCTGCAAACAGGCTTTCAGCGGACATGATTATGCTGCCAGCTCCGCAAAGATCTGGAACGTCGAAGCGCCGTTGGCCGCGATTTGATCCTTACGGATCATGTGAACGGCCTCGATACCAGCAATAGTTGCGGCGGCCGAGTGGAACGCCTTGAAGCCCATCACAGGGGCGGTGAACCGCTTGATGAAGCGATGGTCCTGCTCATGAATATTGTTCAAGTATTTGACCTGTCGGATCTCGACCGTGCGGCCTTCGTCGGTGAATTTCAGGATCACGTTCACCGCCTGCAGGCCGGCCAGGTTTGCGCCGCTCTTGTCCATGACGACTCGGTAAGGAACGCCGTTGATGCCAATCGCCCGTTTGAAGACGCGCCGTGCTGCAGCCAGGTCCCGACGCTCGGAAAGCATAAAATCAAGCGTTTGGTCATCGCGGTCTACGGCACGGTAGAGATAAGTCCAGCGCCCTTTCACCTTGATGTAGGTCTCATCAATTTGCCAGGATTTGGCTGTCGTGCGCTTTCTCGCCTGAGCCCGATCGGCAATGAGTGGCGCGAATTTCACCACCCATCGGTTCAGCGTGGCGTGGTCAACCGCGACGCCGCGCTCCGCAAGGATCTCTTCAAGGTCCCGGTAGGAAACTGCATAACGAACATAAAAGAACACCGCATGCAGGATCACCGACTTCGGATAATGCACGCCCTTGAAATCGATCACGTCAACCGCCTTTTCACCAACTTACTGACAATGCTCACATATTCGGGGATGCCAAGAAACCCAAAACTTTGCGACAATACCCGATTTTGACACCATGCATCCAACAGGTGGCCCCGACCACGCTACACTCGGGTCAAAACCTGCTGTTAGGCGGCGATGCTCGGGAAGGTGCCGACGCTCGTTAGGCGGCTCTGCCCGATGCCCCGCGATCGGATTGCCAAGCCGTGGAAGACAGTGCGGCCTCCACCGTGAAATTTGCCATCAGAGTTGCGAGCTTTTGCGAATCCTGGCTCAGCAATTGGCTTGCAGCATTGGTCTCTTCCACCATCGCTGCGTTTTGTTGCGTGACCTGATCCAACTGCGACACGGCGATATTCGCCTCCCCTAGCCCGGTGGCCTGTTCGGTGGTCGATTCCGCGATCACGCTGACAAGACTGGAGATATGCGTGACCCGCTGAACAATCTCGCCAAGCGCCTGACCGGTCAAACCAACAAGCTCCACTCCTGCCTCGACCTGCCTGCTGCTTTTGGAAATTAGCGCCTTGATCTCCCGAGCCGCCTCAGTTGTGCGCTGCGACAGGCCGCGCACCTCCGAGGCCACTACGGCAAAGCCACGCCCCGCCTCGCCAGCTCTGGCGGCTTCAACTCCCGCATTCAATGCCAGCAGGTTGGTCTGGAACGCGATATCGTCGATCACGCCAATGATCTGACCGATCTGGGCGGAACTGCTTTCGATATCCTTCATCGCCGTCACTGCGCGACCAACGATCTGCCCACTTTCGGTGGCCTGTTCGCGGGCCTCAACGGTTGTGGTCTCAACATCCCGTGCATTGCTTGCGGCCGCCTTGACACTGGTCGTCAGCTCTTCCAAAGCGGCGGCGGTTTCTTCAAGAGTGGCGGCTTGGCTTTCGGTGCGCTGTGACAGATCGTCAGAGGCCTGACTGATTTCAGAGGAACCGTTGCGGATCGAGTCGGCCAGCTGAACCACATCCATCACCGTCATTTTCAGACTCTGAGCGGTGGTGTTGAAATCTTCCTTCAATTGCGCATAGCCCTCGGTCAGTTCCTCTTCGATCTGATAGGTCAAATCCCCTTGGGCAAGGCGCGCCAATCCCTTGGCAACGGCCTCCACCGCTGCGGTTTGGCGGGCCTGGTTTTCCGCCCGCTCGCGTTCGGCGATTGCGGTCAGCTCTTCTTTTTCAACCAAACCGTCGCGGAACACCGTCAGCGCCCCCGCGATACGGGCAATTTCATCGCTGGCCCGGTCAAACCCTTTGACCGGGCTCATATCGCCCTGCGACAACCGCTCTGTGGTCAGGCTGATCGCGTTCAAAGGACGGATGATGAGGAAGTGGTTCATCAAAAGCGCCGCCCCGACAAAGGCAAGGGCCATCCAGCCAATTTTCTCCAGATTGCCCTGCACCTCGGCCGCATCGGCTGCGATGCCAAGGGCCTGATCTGTGATGGTGGTCTGGCTTTCCAAACCGCGCAAGGAGGCTTGACCGGCGATCAGCAATACAGCCTCGACCGTGGCAGATGCCGCGTCAGAGGCCGCTTGGTTGGCCTCCAAGGATTTGATCCGAAAGGCCGCCAGGCCGGTCTCGGGCTGCGCCAACTGGGAAATGCCTTCGATCTGTTCCGCCAGACCCCCCTCCCCGAAATCGCTAAAGCCCACCAAGGCGGCGGAGGCCGCCTGCATCGCCTGAGCCGCCGCCTGGGCCTGCTCAACCGTCTGCGCAGAGGCAATCTTGAGCGCTTCGATCTGGAAGGCGCTGAGCCAGGAGTTGATCTCCAACAGAGTGTTCATAAAGGCGACTTCATTGTCCAGCAGCCCTTGAATGGCCTCCCGGTTACCGGTTGCCGCATCATCGGCGGCAATCGTCAATTCAAAGACCAAATCATCCACGGTGGAGGAGAGCAAAGTATCCGCCGACAGGCGTGTCGCCAAAACAGTATCGCGCTCCACACCTTTGCCGTCACGTCCGTTTGATACTGCCTCAGACAGGGTTGCAGAGATGCTGCCCAGTTCCTCGCCGATGGACTGGCCCGCTTCCGTCTCCTCAAGGCTCGCCATCGCCCCGCTCAGCCGGTCGAGAGACGACAGCGCCAGGTCCCCAAAAATGGAGAGCATGGAGCTGTCGGTGGTATTCGCCATCGCCAGGGAAAGGCCGGTCAGAAAGTTGATTTCAGCGCGGATCTCCAGGACCAGTTGCAGCGTGGCAAACTTGGCCTCGGTCAGGTCCAGCAATGTCTCTTCGATGGAGGAAATCGTGTCTTCCCCCTTCACTGAAATGTTGAAATAGGCATCATCCGCGGTTTCCAGCAAGACCACCTGTAAGCCAGCTGCGAGCCGTTGCAGATCCAGGGTCATCGCGTTGAGGCGATCCGTATTGGCAAAGGAATTGGCACGCGCATCGATCAAGGTTTGGATCGTTTCCAGCACCTTTGATTGCTCAGCCTCGAACTCTTCCAGCTGGTCCGCTGGCACTGCGGCGACCGCGGCGGTGAGGTCAGCGGCGACCGCCTCGACCTGGCTCGCAGCCGCGTTCAACTCCTCGACGCCCTGCGACATCAAAACGGCGATCATGGCGTCTTTGGTGGTGTTCGCAGCCAAGATCAACGCATTGCTCTGAGCCAACTGCGGCAGGTCCCGAACCGTCATATCCCCGACGCTGCGGGATACCCGGTCAAACGACTGATAGGTAAGATACCCTGCCCCGCCTGCCATCAGCGTAAGTGCCAGCAAAATGAACGTGATCTTGCCACGAATGCTGGACAACAGATTGAGACGACGCAGAAGCTTCCATCCCATTTGGCTGATTTTGCGAAACATATTGACACCTACGGGGTTTAGACTGGCGAGGTCTCCTGCCCAAGAGAAAGAGGCAGGAGATTGGCTATCGCAGGAGATCCGCCACGGTGCGGATCAGGTGGGGCCCTTAGGAACCACCTCCGGCCACGATCGGCTTGAATGCACCGTCAGCGGTGATGCGGGTCATAAAGACGTCGTCCATGCCCTGATTGTCATCTGCCCCAAAGACCATGGAGACACCGCCAAGATCGACGCTCGTCAGCCCGGCCAACGCGGCGAGGTAGGTCTCGCGCGTCACATCCTTGCCTGCGGCTTCAAGACCGGCGATGGCCAGTCGGCCCACGATATAGCCTTCAAGCGAGACAAAGCCCGGTTTTGCGGCGGCATCCACAGCTTTCAGCGCTTCGGTGTATTGTGCCACCACCGGGATCGACGCATCCCATGGGAAAGGCACCACCTGGCTGATGATGACCCCTTCGCCATCGGCCCCAAGCTCTTGTGCCAGCGCGTCAGACCCCACGAAAGAGATGTTCACATACTCCGCATCAAGCTTCATCTTGCGCGCGAGTTTGATGAATTCGGCCACCGGTTTATAGGCGCCCACCATCACGACGGCATCTGGTTTTGCCTTACGGATTTCCAGCAGAGCCTTTTTGACCGCTGTGGTGTTACGGGTATAGGTGCCCTCGGCCGCGAGGCTCATTCCGCGCTTTTCAAGCGCCGCCGTCACCCCATCAAGACCAACGCGGCCAAACCCGTCATCCTGATACAGGATCGCGATCGAGCTCATGCCCTTTTGATCCACCAGATATTCGATCCAGGCTTCGGTCTCGGCAAAATAGCTGGCGCGCACGTTGAAAATGTTGCCATGCGAGGCATCCCGCAAGAAACCCGCGCCGGTGAACGGGCCGATAAAGGGCACATTGGCCTCGGTCGCAATCGGCTGGGTGGCGGAAGAGGTCGGCGTCCCCACCGCCCCGATGAGACCGATGTGATTGTTGCCATCCACAACCGTCTTGACCAGAGCCGCGGATCGATCCGGCTCATAGCCATCGTCCATACTGTCCAACTTCAGCATGCGCCCGTGCACACCGCCCGTCGCATTTGCCTCCTCAAAGGCTGCGGTGATCCCAAGTCGCATCCCGTTACCAAGTGCTGCAGCCGGACCGTCGAAGGCTGCGACCTGCGCAAAGGTCACACTCTCCGGAGTGATCCCCTGTTCGGCAGTTGCAAAAAGTGGAAATGCCAGAACCGCAGCGGCGGTCAGCATTGATTTTTTGAAAAACATGGCAGGAACTCCGATGAACTGGTGTGAACTTCGCTATCAACCCTGCCGGAGGTTTTGTTAAGGAACCGATAAATCAAACAATTCAGATGTGTTTTTTTACTTAAAACTCCACATAACGACCTTCGGCGACTCCCTTCACTCAAGCGCTCATTAGCTGGGTTCCGCCAGAAGATCCTGGAGATCTCGCAGGCTCAGGGTGAAACGGTGGTAAGGTAAAGGTTCAGTCCCGGCATTTGGTGGATCGGGTTCAAGATGTATCTGTCCGGCTCTGATGTCTAGGGGCTGGGGCATTGCCAACTAGTTCTCGCCTGATTGAGACGCGTGGGAGCAGTGCCTGTCAGGCGGTCATTTCGGCAGCGTAGCCTTTGCAAAGGTCGAATGCATCGGCTCTGGCGTGGCGATATGAGATGGTAGTGAGTTGATAGCCGCGGGGACGAAAGACAACATTGATCTGATCATGGGTGGCCAGAAATCGCTGTGCCTGTCGGGGCGATTTAAACCGCCCCATCAACTTCTCTCGGTTGCGGGTCGGTCGATGGGATCTTTCGATGCGGTTGTTGAGCCCCTTTTGCGCCCGATGATCAGCTTCCGGCGTAAGAGCCCGGATCGGTTTGATGTAACTGCGCAATTGGTCCGTCACGACGACACGCGGTTGGCCGAACCGGGCTATCAGTCGCGCAAGGAAGCGCTTGGCAGCTTTGGCATTTCGCGCGGCGGTATTGCCAAGTTGTTGGCCGCATCTGATCTGGGTATGGGAATCTGATGAACATTCTAACCCATATGCCGCACCTG